>JAXLTA010000001.1:0-1335 GCA_046330305.1 Solirubrobacterales bacterium
GCTGGGCCTTCGTCGGCTTCGCCTCCTACGCGCTGATCAGCTTCTGGTACCGGCGCGAGACCGCGACGCGGGCCGGCATGGAGGCCTTCGTGATCAACGTCGTCGGCGACATCGGCCTGGTCCTCGCCGCGATCCTGCTGATCAGGGAGATCGGGGCGATCGACTTCGGGTCGGTCTTCGAGCGCGCCCCGGACGCGTTCACCACGAACGAGTGGACGATCGTCGCGATCTGCCTGCTCCTGCTGGTCGGCGCCTTCGCGAAGTCGGCGCAGATCCCGCTCCACACCTGGCTGCCGGACGCGATGGAGGGCCCGACCCCGGTCAGCGCCCTGATCCACGCGGCGACGATGGTGACCGCCGGGGTCTATCTGATCGCCCGCTCCTACCCGCTCTTCGACCTCGCCCCGACCGCCGCCGACATCGCCGCGTTCGTCGGCCTTGCGACCCTGCTGATGGCGGCGACGATCGCCCTCGTCGTCACCGACCTGAAGCGGATCATCGCCTACTCGACGATCAGCCAGATCGGCTACATGGTCGTCGGCGTCTCGATCGGCGCCTACAGCGCCGGGCTCTTCCACCTGATGACGCACGCCTTCTTCAAGGCGCTGCTGTTCATGGCGGCCGGCTCGGTGATCGCGGCGATGGCGGCGATCCAGGACATCGATCGGATGCGCGGCTTCCGGCGGGCGATGCCGTTCACCTCGGCGACGCTGATCTGCGGCGCCCTCGCGCTCGCCGGCTTCCCGGGCACCTCCGGCTTCTTCAGCAAGGACGAGATCCTCACGTTCGCGGCCGAGCGCGGCGGCATGTACTGGATCTTCGCGATCGGCGGCTACCTCGGCGCGATCCTGACCGCCGTCTACGCGTTCCGGATCGTCTTCCGCGTCGTCTACGGCGAGCCCTGCCGGGAGGCCGAGGAGCTCGAGGGCGGCCACCTCGCCCACGCCGAGCCGGCCAACCCGGCGACCGGCGAGGCCGAGGACACCGCGGTCGGCTTCCCCGGCCCCGAGCACCACATCGCCGAGCGCGAGTGGCCGATGAAGGTCGCGATGGCGGTCCTCGCGTTCGGAGCGCTGTTCGGAGGGCTGATCCAGATCCCCGGCGTCACCGACGTCCTCGAGAGCTTCCTCGAGCCGGTCTTCGCCGCCTCGCCGATCGCGAGCGCGGTGCACGTCTCGACGACGGACGCCTACATCGGCATGCTCGTCGGCGGCCTCTGCTCGCTGCTCGGGATCGGCGCCGCCTTCTACCTCTACATGGTCGCCCCCGGCGCGACGCTGCGACTGCGGGACCGCTTCCCCGGCATCCATCGCTTCCTCGTCAACCGCTGGTACT
>JAXLTA010000010.1:0-370991 GCA_046330305.1 Solirubrobacterales bacterium
TGCGACTCGGCCAGCGCGCAGAAGAGCGAGGCGAGCGCGAACAGCGCGGTGCTGGCGAGGAAGACCTCGCGCCGGCCGAACAGGTCGCTGGCCCGGCCGCCGAGCATCAGGAAGCCGGCGAAGGTCAGCGTGTAGCCGTTGACGACCCACTGCAGGCCGGTGTCGGAGAAGCCGAGGTCGTCCTGGATCGAGGGCAGGGCGACGTTGACGATCGCGACGTCGAGCACGACCATGAACTGCGCCAGGCAGACGAGGACCAGCAGCAGGTCGGAGGTCTTGCCGTGTTCTCTTGCGGGCATCCGGGTATCCAACCTGGGGGAGGGGACCGGCGTGAGGTCTCCGGGTAGTACGACGGATACCGTACCAAAGTGCGATGGTTATCGAACCTTGGCGTATAATCCGGCCATGGGCCACGTTCTCGACCCGCCGCAGCCACCGTATCCCAGAGCGGACGAGATCGAGCTGACCGCGGTGCTGCACGCCTTCAGCGATCCGCAGCGGCTGCGGATCGTGCGCGAGCTGGCCGCCAGCCCGGAGCCGCTGGCCTGCGGCAGCTTCGCCCTCGACGTCGGCAAATCGACCCGGACGCACCACTTCCGCGTCCTCCGCGAGGCCGGCGTGATCGAACAGCAGCGCGACGGGACCCGCAAGCTCAGCGTCCTGCGCCGCGACGATCTCGACCGGCGCTTCCCGGGCCTGCTCGACGCCGTCCTCTGAGGCGCCGCGGCGCTCAGAGGCAGTCGCGGAGGTCTGAGGCGGCCTGCTCGGGCGGGTAGACGTTGATGTCGACGCCGGTGCCGAGCTCGAAGCCGGCCTTGATCGTGAGCCGCGGCGCGATGTCGACGTGCCAGTGGAAGGGCTCGGCTCCGCGCGGGGCGGTGCGCACCCAGAGGTTGAGCTGCGGCGGGCCGTCGAAGCGGGTGGCGAGCACCCGCATCGCGGTGCGGATCATCGCCGCGCCGCCGCCGTCGTCGGCGAAGCTGGCGGCCTCGCGGCGGGGCACGACCCGCAGCTCGAACGGCGAGCGCGAGGCCCAGGGGCAGATCAGCGCCGCCTCGTCGTCGATCGCGACCAGCCGTTCCCCGCGGCGCACCTCCTCGACGAGGACGTCGCTGAGCAGCCCGGCCCCGGCCGTGCGTTCGCCGTAGGCGCCGGCCCGCTCGCGCTCGCGGGCGACGTCGGCGGGGACGAAGGGGAGCGCGTAGAGCTGGGCGTGGCTGTGCTCGAGCGAGGCGCCGGCGCCGCCGCCCTCGTTGACGATCAGCTGCACGTAGGAGGCGTCGGCGTGGGCCCGCATCCGCTCGCGCCAGGTCGCGACCGCGGCGTCGAGCTCCTCGTCCTCGAGCCGCGCCATCGCGGTCACGTGGCGGGGCGAGTTGACCAGCACCTCGTGGGCGCCGCTCGCCGGGCGCGAGCCGAAGAGGTCCGGTTCGCCGGCCCGGCGCGAGGCCAGCAGCGGATCGCCCGTCGAGGCAAACGAGCCCGCCTCCGCCCCCGGGCTCCCGGGTCGCGGTTCGCTCCGGTCGCCAATGGTCCGGTCCGAACCACGGGATGG
Organism: Solirubrobacterales bacterium; assembly: GCA_046330305.1. Lineage (GTDB taxonomy): Bacteria > Actinomycetota > Thermoleophilia > Solirubrobacterales > 70-9 > VAYN01. The sequence goes on from JAXLTA010000010.1 coordinate 1,556, forward strand.
GTCGCCCGGGGCCTTGGGGTTGCCGAGGGCCGGGTAGAGGTTCGGCACCACCCGCGTCCGCCAGCCCGGCGTGTCGGCCGCGCCGCCGCCCGGTCGCAGCGCGTAGAGCTCCGGCGGCGTGCGGTCCTCGCGGCCCTCGCAGAACGGGCAGCTGGCGATCTTCTCGGCGCTGCCCTCGCCGGCGCGCGAGCTGGCGGCCGTGCCGAACTGGTCCGGGCGGGCGGCCCGGCCGGGGGCGAGGATCGTCCTCAGCCCGCTCAGCTGGTCGATGCGGATCTCCGGCGCGCTCAGGAGCGGGAGGGTGGCAGATCTTCCGGCTCGGGCGCGGCCGGCTCCTCGGGCAGCGGCGGCGCCGGCGGCCGGGGCCCGGGCTCCGGGCTCGGCTTGCGGCCGCCACCCCCGGGGCCGCCGCCGAGGAACGGCTCGAGCACGTCCATCGGCAGCGGGAAGACCACGGTCGTGTTCTGGTTGCTGCCGATTTCCAGCAGCGTCTGCAGGTAGCGCAGCTGCAGCGAGGCGGGATTGGTGCTGATGATGTCGGCGGCGTCGGTGAGCTTCTGGGCCGCCTGGAACTCGCCCTCGGAGTTGATGATCTTCGCCCGCCGCTCGCGCTCGGCCTCCGCCTGGCGCGCCATCGCCCGCTGCATCTGCTCGGGGATCTCGACGTCCTTGATCTCGACCGCGGTCACCTTCACGCCCCAGGGCTCGGTCGACTCGTCGATGATCCGCTGCAGCTCTTCGTTGAGGCGCTCGCGATCGGAGAGCAGCTGGTCGAGCTCGGCCTTGCCGAGCACCGAGCGCAGCGCCGTCTGCGCGATCTGCGAGGTCGCGACCAGGTAGTTCTCGACCTCGACGATCGCCCGGTTGGAGTCGGTGACGCGGAAGTAGGCGACCGCGTTGACCCGGGAGGGGACGTTGTCGCGGGTGATCACCTCCTGCGGCGGCACGTTCAGGGTCACCGTCCGCAGGTCGACCTTGACCATCCGGTCGATCAGGGGGATCAGCAGGATCAGGCCGGGGCCCTTGGTCGCGATCAGCCGGCCGAGCCGGAAGATGACGCCGCGCTCGTACTCGCGCAGGACGCGCACCGAGGTGCCCACCGCGATCAGCGCGAAGAACGCGAGGATGATCAGGATCCCGCCGACTACAGCCATCAGGTGACTCCCTCTGTTCGCGCCTGCGCGGACGACGATGCGGGGCGCACCACCAGCGTCAGCCCGTCGACCGCCTCGACCCGGACTCTATCTCCCAGCCGCGCCGGCTCGCCGTCGTCGGCCAGCCGCGCGGCCCAGAGCGTGCCGGCGATGAACACCTGGCCCTCGGGCGCGATCGAGCTGCGCGCCTCCGCCAGCTGGCCGATCATCTCCTCCGGGCCGCCCCGCGGCGGCTGGTCGCGGTGGGCCGCCAGCACCTTGCGGGTGACGAAGAAGAAGGTGATCGCGGAGAGCACGCCGAGGGTGATCAGGGCGGCGCCGATCACGTCGCCGTCGGTGGTGTTGGAGTCGAGGGCGATCACCCCGGCGGCGACCAGCCCGGCGACCCCGATCGCCGCCAGCACGCCGCCGGTCGGCAGCAGCAGCTCGGCCAGCAGCAGGCCGAAGCCGATGAGGGCGACGATCGCGAAGGCTTCCATCGCCTGATTATGCGCTTTCGCAGCCGTTTCCGAGCGCGTATTCGCGGACTTCGGCTTCGAGGTCGGCCTGCGAGGGGTATTGCCCGAACCTGACGTGGCAGAGGCGGCCGTCGCGACCGTAGAACGCGGTGCCCGGGAAGCCGAGGATCTTCAGCGAGTCGGCGATCTCGCGTTCGGGGTCGGTATAGCTGGGATAGGAGAGCGGCGCCTCGCGCAGGAAGGTGCTGGCGGCGTCGTTGGAGTCTTCGGCGTTGACACCGAGGAAGGCGACCCGCTTGCCGTAGCGGGCGGAGAGCTTCTGGAAGGTGGGGAACTCGGCGCGGCAGGGGTCGCACCAGGAGGCCCAGACGTTGGTCACCACCGGGTATCCCCGGAGCTCGGCGAGCCGCTTCTCATAGGCGCTGCGGCCGCCCGGCAGCAGCTGGTCGGCCTGCCGGTGAAGAGCCGCCAGCGGCGGCGGCGAACCGGCCAGCGCCTTCGCGTAGTCGGGGTGCGAGCCCCCATAGTCCTGTTCGGGTTCGCCGCTGCCGCAGCCGGCGGCGAGGAAGGCCAGCAGCCCCGCCAGCGCGAGCGCGATCGAGAGGGTGCGTCGCTTCGTCATCCGATCCGTGCTTACAATACGTACGTTCGGTCCGCGGGTATCGCGGACAGCTGAGAACGTCGGGGGAGACGGAGTCCGATTCCCCGGCAGCCTCGTTCATTTGCCCCGGCCAGCCGTTGTCTCGTGTTCGGCCGGGGGAGACCCAGAAGCCTTCTATGGCCAAGACCAGCGACGTTGCCGCGGTGGCGGCAGTTCCTTCAAGCGCCGATATCGAGCGTGCGGCCGCGTTCGTGCGCGAGCCCTTCCTGCTCGACGGCGAGGGCCCGGAGGCCCTTGCCCCGGGCACCGCCCGCCGCCGCGCCCTCGACGCCGCTCTGGCCGAGCTCGACGCCGGCGCCGAGCACCCCTCGATCCAGTGGCGCCGCGACTTCTCCCTGCTGCTCGGGCTCGAGCGCCTGCTCGCCACCGAACCGCCGACCCTGCGCGACGGGGCCGAGCTCAACCCCCACCAGGTCGACGCGCTGTCCGGGACGCTGGCCGAGCTGATGGCTCAGCAGCAGGTGGGCGGGATCGACGGCGTCCCCAACGGCGATGGCGCCGCCGCGCTCGCCGAGCCCGACACCGAGGAAGCGCCGGCTCCGCCCGACGCCGGCGAGGAGGACGGTGCCGGCGAGGAGGACGAGGACGAGGAGCTCGAGGACGAGGAGCCGCAGGACTGGGAGGACCGCTCCGCCGAGGACGAGGAGGTCGTCGAGGAGGCGCCCGACGACCCCGGCGCCGCCCGCCGCTTCTGGTTCGAGCACGCGACCGGGGCCGGCAAGACCGTCGCCGCGGTCGGCTTCATCGACGCGACCCGCACCGGCGGCGTCCTCATCCTTACCCACCGCCGCAACCTGGTCGAACAGTTCATCGGCGAGATCTCCGACCGCGGCTACAAGGAGCGGCTGCGCCCGCCCCTGCTCGACGGTCGCGACGACCCCGACGGCCCGGTCACGGTCGAGACCTACCAGTGGTTCGTGCGCAACCACAAGCGCGTCTCCGACGCCTACTCGATCGTCATCTGCGTCGAGGCCCACACCGCCCTGGGCGAGAAAACCAGCGCCTGCATCCGCGCCTGGCACGGACCCGTCTTCATCGGCATGACCGCGACCGGAGCCCTGATCGCGCGCCACGTCACCGACCTCTTTCCGACCCAGACCTCGCGCTTCGACCTCGCCCAGGCGGCGCGGCGCGGAGTCATCTCGCCGCTGCGCTGCCTGCGGATCCCGCCCGGGCCGGGGGTCCGGACGATCGCCAAGGTGCCGCTGCGCAAAGGCGAGGTCGACCAGGACTTCGACCAGGAGGAGCTGGCGGCGCTGCTCGACCAGGAGCCGTTCAACGTCGCGATCGCCGACCTCTACCGGTCCCGCTTCCGCAAGGTTCCCGGCGTCGTCTACACGGCCGGCGTCCAGCACGCGAAGAACGTCGCCAAAGCCTTCCGCGACGCCGGGATCAACGCCCAGGCCGTCTCCGGCGAGACGCCGAAGCGCGAGCTGGCCGAAATCCTCGCCGGCTTCGAACGCGGCGACGTCGACGTGCTCTGCAACGCGATGCTGCTGGCCGAGGGGTGGAACAGCCCGCGGGCGACGATCTGCATGCACCTGGCGCCGACCGCCTCGCGGCGCATCTACCAGCAGCGGGTCGGCCGCGTCACCCGGCGCGCGCCCGGCAAGGAGGCCGGCCTCGTGCTCGACTTCGTCCACCCGGCGACCACCCACGACGAGACGATCGTCACCCTGCACAGCCTGCTCGACCGCGACGTCTACCGCGGCGGCGCGATCGTCGTCGGGCCGGTGCGGCGCGGGCGCGGGCGCAAGGTCCGGGTCGAGCGCCGGATCGTGCCGGTCTCCGACTCCGAGGAGAAACGGATGGAGGTGCTCGAACGCGAGCTCTGGCGGATCGCGGTCGAGAACCTCGACTACCCCGAGCAGCACGCCTGGGCGGCGCTGGCCGGGGCGCGGGTGACGACGCAGGGCTGGCGCCGGGCCCGGGCGATGCTGCAGAACGACCGCACCAGGGAGCTGCGCCGCCGCTTCCTGCTGACCTGCGTGCAGCGCAACCGCAACGCCCAGCTGCGGCTCAAAGCGCTCGGCGAGATCGCCGACCTCGGCGACCCCGACGCCTTCGACGACGCGATCGACATCGTCGGCACCTGGAGCCGCGAGGACAAGCGGGCGGGAACGAAGACGCTGCTGCAGGCGCTGGTCGACAAGCGGATCGGGCGCCGCGACCAGGCCCAGGCGTGGGTCTGGCGCCTCGCCTCCTACACGCGCGAGCTGCACGAGGAGTACGCGGTGCAGCGCTGGCCGGAGACCAAGCGCCTGCTCGGGCTGCTCGTCAACTCCAGCGGCCGCGCCCACGGCCGCAACGCGCGGCGGCTGGTGCACGCGGCGCGCAAACAGGACCGCCGTCTCGCGGTGGCGCTGCTGGCGGCCGCGGTCTCGCACACGCCGGAGGGCGAGGAGGTCCTGCGCGGTGCCCGGATGCGGATGGCGAGGAAACCGGCGGCGGTGGCGCGGGAGCTGCTGCGGAACTTCCCCAAGGGCGGCAAGCGCCGTCGCAAGCGCAAGCGCGGCGGCGGCGAGAACGGCGGCGCGCCCGAGACGGAGGAGGCCGCGGCGGCGGTGCTCGCCTCGGGCGGCGCCGAGGCGCCGGACGAGGAGCTCGGAACGGGCGAGGACGAGCCGTCCGCGGGCGGCGGCGAGGCGGGCGACGAAGAGCAGGAGAGCGACCGCGAGGCGAGCGACTCCGAGGCGCGCGGCGAGGAGGACGAGAGCGAGGCGGGCGATCAGGCCTCGGGCGAGGAGAAGCCGAGGAAAGCCCCGCGCCGCAAAGCGCGCCGCAGACGCAAAGTCGTGGCGAAGAACGGCGGGGCCGGGGACAGCGAGGACGCTACGCCGGCCGCTTCAGCCGACGGCGAGGTGGACCTCGCCGGCGCCGACGGCGAGACGGTCGCCGGCAGCGGTGACGACGACGAGGTAGCCGCGATCGTCGACGCCGTCGGCGATTCCTGAACCTCTGTCCCAGCTGACCTGCCGGCCGCGCAGCGCGTCGCGCTCGCGCCAGGCGAGCAGCACCGAGCGCGGGTCGGCCTCGACCCATTCGTCGAGGCGGCGGCTCAACGCTTCGGCCGCGGCCCCTCCGGGGTCGGAGAGGGAGCGGCCGTCAGCCGCGGAGAGCAGCGAGGTCGCCGTGTCCCGAAGCTCCGGGGGGAACTCCGTTGGGGCGATGGTCAGGTTGAGGCCGACGCCGATTACCCCCCAGCCCTCCTGCGGGCGGCCTTCGATCAGGACGCCGGCCAGCTTGCGGCCTTCGACCCAGACGTCGTTGGGCCACTTGACCCGGCACGGCGTGCCGGGCGCGAGCTCTTCCGCCGCCTCGCAGACGGCGAGCGGGACGGCCAGCGGCAGCAGCGCGTGGCGCTCGTCGATGGGGCGCACCACCGCCGAGTAGAGGAGGGCCTTCCCCGCCGGTGCGGTCCAGCCTCGTCCCTGGCGCCCCCGCCCCGCGGTCTGCTCGCCGGCGGTGACGACGGTCCCGTGCGGCGCCCCCGCCTCGGCCAGCTCCCGGGCCCGCGAATTGGTCGAATCCGTGCGCCGAAAGTGCCGCCACGGCGCCCCGAACCCCATCACCCCTCCTTCCTCATGACCTTTGTAACCCTCTGGGTTACAAAGGTCATGAGGAGCGGTGGGTTCACGGGGCGGCGTCCCGGAGGAGGGCTTGGAGGAGGCCGTCGATGTCGTGGCGCTCGGCTTCGACGTCGACGCTGAGGCCGGCCGCGCGGACCGCCTCGCTGGTCACCGGGCCGATCGAGACGACGCGGGCGCCCGCGGGGAAGCGCTCCCCCAGCGCTTCGGTCAGGTTGACGACCGTCGAGGAGGAGGTGAAGGTGACGTAGTCGGCGGCCTGCGCGGCGGCGACCGCCGCCTCGTCGGGGGCCTCGCGCACGGTCTCATAGAGGGCGACGACGTCGACCTCGGCGCCACGCTCGGCGAAGTGCTCGGGCAGCACGTCGCGCGCCTCGGCGGCGCGGGCGATCAGCACCCGCCGGCCTGCGACCTCGAGCTCGCCGAGGGCTTCGATCAGCCCCTCGGCGACGAAGCGCTCGGGGACGACGTCGGCGGCGATGCCGTGCTCCGCCAGCGCTCGCGCGGTGCCGGGCCCGATCGCCGCGACCGTGGCGCCGGCCATTGCCCGCGCGTCGCGGCCGGCCGCCGCGAGCGCCGCGAACAGCAACCGCACCCCGTTCGGGCTGGTCAGGCAGATCAGCGAGTACTCGCCGATCGCGGCCGCCATCTCCCGCGCCTCCTCGCGCTCGATTCGCGACTCGATCCTGATCGCCGGCAGCTCGACCACCTCGGCCCCGAGCTCGCGCAGGGTCGCGGCCAGGCCGCTGGCCTGGGCGCGGGCCCGGGTGACGACGACGGTGCGCCCGTGCAGCGGCCGGCGCTCGAACCATTCGAGCTCCGCGCGGCGCCCGGCGACCGCGCCGACCACGATCAGCGCCGGCGCCTTGACGCCCTCGCGGGCGACGGTGTCGGCGATCGTGCCGAGCGTCGCGGTGACGGTCCTCTGCCCAGGCCAGGTGCCGCGTTCGATCGCCGCCGCCGGCTCCCCGGCGTCGCGGCCGGCGGCGATCAGCGCCGCCGCGTTCTCGGCCAGCCGTTTGACGCCCATGTAGAAGACGAGGGTGCCCGGGAAGGCGGCGAGCGCCGGCCAGTCGAGTGCCGTCTCCGCCTTGGCCGGGTCCTCGTGCCCGGTCACGAAGGCGACCGCCGAGGCGTCGTCGCGGTGGGTCACGGGGATGCCGGCGTAGGCGGTCGCGGCGACGCCCGCGGTGACGCCGGGGACGACCTCGAACTCGACACCGGCCGCGCGCAGCGCTTCGCCCTCCTCGCCGCCGCGGCCGAAGACGAACGGGTCGCCCCCCTTCAGCCGCACCACGCTGCGGCCCGCGCGGGCGGCGGCGACGAGGCGCTCGCCGATCTCCTCCTGCGGCACCGAGGGGACGCCGGGCTGCTTGCCGACGTAGACCAGCTCGGCGTCCTCGCGGGCGCCGGCCAGGGCGCCGGGCGGGATCAGCCGGTCGTAGAAGACCGAGTCCGCGGCGGCGATCAGCGCCAGCGATCGCGCCGTCATCAGCCCGGGGTCGCCCGGCCCGGCGCCGACCAGGTAGACGACCCCAGCCCGCGCGCTCATGCCGCCGCCTCGGCGCGGTCGAGGATGTCCCGGGCGCCGGCGCCGAGCAGGCGCTCGGCCAGCTCGTAGCCGGCCGCGACCGGCTCCTCGGCGGCGCCGACGAGGCGGTCGCGGATCCACTCGCTGCCGTCGGGTAGGCCGACGAACGCGACCAGCTCCAGGCGCTCGCCCTCGACCCGCGCGTGGACGCCGATCGGGGTCGCGCAGCTGGCTCCCAGCGGCGCCACCGCCGCCCGCTCGGCCGTCAGCTCACGCATCGCCCGCAGGTCGGTCACCGTCCCGGCCGCCGCCACGTTCGCCTCGTCGCCTGCCCGCACCTGCAGCGCCAGGGCCCCCTGCCCGGGCGCCGGCACCATCGCCTCGGTCGCCAGCGCGAACCCGATCTCGCTCTCGCGGCCCAGCCGGCGCAGGCCGGCGGCGGCGAGGACGATGCCGTCGAGCTCGCCCTCGGCGAGCCGGCGCAGCCGCGTGTCGACGTTGCCGTGCAGCTCGCTGACCCGCAGGTCGGGCCGCGCCGCCAGCAGCTGGGCGCGCCGGCGCAGGCTGGCGGTGCCGACCCGAGCCCCCTCGGGGACCTCCTCGAGCGAGCCGCCGCTGCCGATCCAGACGTCGGCCGGGTCCTCCCGGGCGGGCACCGCGGCGATCTCCAGCCCGGCCGGCAGCTCACCGGGCAGGTCCTTGGCCGAGTGGACGCCGATCTCGGCCTCGCCGGCGAGCAGCGCCCGCTCGACGCCGCGGACGAAGCGCGACTTGTCGCCCGGCTCGCCGTCCGAGCTGGCCTCGACCAGCTCCGCCCCACCGAGCAGCCCGGCCACCCACCCCGCCTGGGTCAGCGCCAGCTTGCTACCGCGAGTCGCGATTCGCAGCGCCAAGCAGGCCTCGCTCAGCCGTCTTGGCGCCGCAGCTGCCGGACTTCGCCACCGGCGCCGGCGCCGTCCTCCGGCGTCGTCTCGACGTCGAGCCCGAACAGCTCGCGCAGGGCGCTGACGTGGGCGTAGGCGTCCTCGTCGGCGGCCGCGCGGCGCATCCGCACGGTCGGCTCGTGCAGCAACCGCGAGGCAACCGCCTTCGCCATCGCCTCGACCCGCTGGCGGTCGGCCTCGCTGAGGTTCTCCCACCGGTTCTCGTTCTCGGCCAGGACCCGGCGCACGACCTCGTCCCCGCGCTCGCGCAGGGCGCTGATCGTCGGCACCACTTCGAGGGCGGCGAGCCAGCGCTCAAAGCGGTCGAGCTCGGCCTCGATGATCAGCTCCGCCCGCCGTGCCTCCGCCTCGCGGCCGGAGGCGTTGCGTTCGACGATCGACTGCACGTCGTCGATGTCGAAGACCTCGACGCCGGGTAGCTCGCGGCAGGCCGGCTCGATGTCGCGCGGGACCGCCAGGTCGATCGCGACCAGGGAGCGCCCGCCGCGCTCGGCCATCACCTGGCTGAGGCCGTCGCGCTCGACGATGTGGTGCGGGGAGTTGGTGGCCGAGACGACGATGTCGGCCGCGATCAGCTGCGCCGGCAGCTCCTCGAAGCGGACCGCGGTGCCGTCGAAGCGCTGCGCCAGGCCGATCGCGCGGTCGTAGTGGCGATTGGCGACGAAGACGGTGGCGACGCCACGCGCCGAGAGCGCCCGGGCGACCAGCTCGGCGGTCTCGCCGGCGCCGACCATCAGCACGCGGCGGTCGCCGAGGTCGCCGAGCGCCCGCCGCGCCAGCTCGACCGCGACCGACGGCACCGAGACGCCGGTCTCGCTGATCCCGGTCTCCTCGCGGGCCCGGCCGCCGGCCGAGAGCGCGCCGCGGAAGAGCCGGTTGAGGATCGGGCCGGTCGCGCCCTCGACCAGCGCCAGCTCGTAGGCCCGTTTGACCTGCCCCTGGATCTCGGCCTCGCCGAGGATCATCGAGTCGAGGCCGGCGGTGACCCGCATCAGGTGGCGGGCGGCGCCGGTGCCGCGCTCGGAGTAGAGGTGGCCGAGCAGCTCGGTCGGGCGGATCTCGGCCATCCTGGTGAGGATCCGCAACGCCGTCGACTCGGCCTCGACCGGGTCGGAGACGATCAGGTAGAGCTCGGTGCGGTTGCAGGTCGAGATCGCCGCCGCCTCGTGGATGCCGGCCGCCGCGCCCAGCTCGTTGAGCACGCCGACGGCCCGCCCCTCGGTCAGCGAGAGCCGCTCGCGCAGCTCCAGCGGCGCGGTCTTGTGCGAGATGCCGAGCGCCAGCAGCTCGCTCATCTCAGCCGCCGCCTCCGCCGCTGCCGGGCGAGGCCACGGAATCGGGCACCGACGGCGCCTCGCTCGCGCTTGCCGGAGCGGCTCCTTCTTCCTTGCGGGCCTCCGCGACCGCGGCCACCTCGCGCAGTTCGCGCTCGATCCGGCTCAGTTTCGAGGCCATGATCGCGACGTAGACCACCAGCAGGAGGACGAACACGATGTAGGCGCCGGCGACGTACTTGCCGGCCTCGTCGAGCGGCAGCGCCGGGGCCTCCGCCAGCAGCAGGCCCGGCATCAGCTCACCTCCGGGGCGATCCGCGAGCTGGAGTGCGGGCTGGGTGCGTCGAGGGCGCGCCGCAGCCGCTTGACCTGACCCGAGGCGCTCTTCGCCGAGAGCTCGAACTTGACCAGCGTCAGCCAGAGCGCCGCCACCGCCGCCAGGCAGACCAGGAAGGTCAGCATCATCGAGCCCGGCAGGCCGCCGTTGGTGGTGGCGAAGACCCGCGGGTGGACGAGGCTCTGTGCCATCCGCACCGCCATGAAGTTGAGCGGCACGAAGGCGCCGGCGGTGATCGCGAAGACCGAGGCGTAGCGCGCCTGGCGCTGGCGGTCCTCGATCGCGTAGCGGAACGGGTAGTAGGTCGCGTAGAGGAGGAAGACGATCAGGAAGCTGACCAGGGTCGGCTCGTCCCAGACCCACCAGTGCCCCCACGACGCCTTCGCCCAGATCGAGCCGGTGATCAGCACCGCGACGCCGAAGATCACCGAGATGTGGATCGCGACGTAGGAGTAGGCGTCCCACTTGGAGTCGCCGCTGCGCAGGTGGAAGATCGCGAAGACGCCGCCGACGACGAACCCGACCAGCGCCGTGATCGCCAGCGGCACGTGCAGGTAGAAGATCTTCTGGATGAAGCCCTGGTCGGCGTCGAGCGGGGCGTAGAAGAAGACCAGCGAGAGCCCGCCCGCGAGCAGCGCCACGGTGGCGATCGAGAGTGGTTTCAGTCCTTTGCCGTACATGCCGCGGAGGGGCGGTCGGCCGGCGCCGGCGGTTCAGTCCTCGAGCAGGAAGTCGAATACCGCGTAGCCGACCAGGGTGAAGATCAGATCGTATAGACCCAGGACCAAGAGCCAGGTCCCGAAGCGGTGGTAACCGGGACCGCCCACCGCCATCAGCGGCTCGGTGGCGCCGGTCGCGGCGATCATCAGCGGCACCACCAGCGGCAGCAGGACGAGCGGCACCAGCAGGTCGCGGGCGCGCGAGTTGACCGCCATCGAGGAGATCAGCGTCCCGGTCGCGGCCAGCCCCAGGTCGGTCAGCACCAGGACGGCGACCAGCGGCCCCAGCGCCGCCGCCGACTGCAGGAAGAAGAGGGCAAAGACCGGCACCGCGACCAGCTCGAGCGCCGCCAGGTAGACGAGCAGCGCCGCCACCTTGGCGCCGAACAGGGCGCTGCGGTCGATCGGCGCCAGCCGGATCGCGTCGAAGCCGCCCTCCTCGCGCTCGGCGACGAACAGTCGGTTGATGCCGAGGACCGCGGCGAACAGCAGCGTCGCCCAGAGCACGCCCGCGGCGAGGCTGCCGGACAGCTGGGTACGGTCGAGGCCGAAGCGGAAGATGACGAAGGTGGTGACCGCGAACAGCGCCATCGCCGGCAGCGACTGCAGGGTGCGGAGCTCGGCCCGCAGGTCCTTGGCGAGGATCGCGGCGAAGGCGACGCGCGAGGGGGTCACGCCAGCACCGCCCGCTCGGAGATCCCCAGCTCCAGGACCTGGTCGGCGTCGGGCAGGTGGCGCTCGGGGTCGTGGGTGACGAGGACCCGCGCGACGCGATCGCCGGCGCCGGGCCCGATCAGACCGCGGGCCAGCTCCCGTCCCTCGAGGTCGAGGTTGGAGTCGGGCTCGTCGAGCAGCAGCAGCGCCGGCCGGTGCAGGACGCAGCGGCAGATCGCGAGCCGCTGGCGCATTCCGGCAGAGAGCTCGGCGACCCGCCCGTCGGCGCGGCGCTCCATCTTCACCGCGGCCAGCAGCTCCTCGATCCGGGCCTCCGCCGCAGCCCCGGCGATCCCGTGCAGGCGGGCGTGGAAGCGCAGGTTCTCGCGCCCGGAGAGATCGCGGTAGAGCAGCGGCTCGTGGCCGAGGTAGCCGATCCGGCCGCGCAGCTTCCAGGCCTCGCGCGGCAGCTCGCAGCCGAGCACCCTGACCTCGCCCGCGGTCGGCCGCAGCAGCGTGCCTAGCACCCGCAGCAGCGTCGACTTGCCGGCCCCGTTGGGGCCGAGCACGACCAGCGTCTCGCCGGCCGCGAGGCGGATGTCGACGCCGGCCAGGGCGGTGCGCTCGCCGTAGTCGCGGCGCAGCCCGGCGACCGCGAGCGCCGGCTCGGATATTGGCTGAGAGTGGCCCACTGGCAGGGATTGTGAAGGTCTACGCTGTGCCTGCACCCCGTTCCAGGAGGAGATGAATGAACGCCAGCAGGAAGCTCGCCGCGCTGGGGGCGGCTTTCGCCGTCGCCGCGCTCGCCGTGGCGCTCGTCGCCGCGCCGGCGACGGCCACCCGCACCGTCCGGATCCCGTCCAAGATCTCGATCCACAGCAAGAGCCTCAAGTTCAGCGGCAAGGTCACCGCCGGCAAATACGAGCCGTGCGTGCAGCAGCGCAAAGTGATCCTCTTCCGTGTCTTCTCCGACGGCTCCAACCAGGCGGTCGGCGAGACCCGCACCGATGACGCCGGCCGCTGGACGATCACCCCGCAGGGCTCGGCCGGGATCTCGATGTCGCGCTTCTTCGCCCGGGTGAAGAAGGAGAGCCAGGGGACGGCCGGCACGATCTACGTCTGCCGGGCGGCGCGGTCGAAGACGATCAAGCCGACCACCTGACCCGCCCGCGGCCGCGGCGGCGAATAGGCTGCCGCCGCAAATGCGGCCGCGGAGGCGCCGCGAGCCCTACAGGAGGAGCGGATGAAGAAGAGGAATCGAGTCGCGGCCGCGGTCGCCGCGGTCGCCGTGCTGGCGCTGGCGGTGCCGGCGCTCTCCAGCGCCGGCGCCGGGCCCGGCGAAGTGGTCAAGGTGAAGTCCGAGGTGACGATCGGCAACGTCGGCTACCAGGGCAAGGTGACGGCGAAGAACGCGAACTGCGTCGGCGAACGGACCGTCGTCCTCAAGCAGAAGGGCCACGGCGTCCTCAGCCGCGTCAAGTCGAAGCCCAACGGCAACTGGAAGGCCGACCTCGAAGAGCTGAACGCCAACATCAAGATCCCGGCCAAGGTGTTCGCGGAAGTGAAGCCGATGACGCAGGCCACCGCCGGCCCGATCTACAAGTGCCTGGCCGCCACCTCGCGGACGGTGACGATCAGCGGCGGCTGAACCGCCAGCGGCGGGCCGGGCGGCGAGGGGCGCCGCCCGGCCTCAGCCCTTGCGCGAGCCCAGGGTGCGGCGGCCGACCCGCAGGAGCGGCGCTGCCCCCTCGCGCAGGGCCCTGGCCCGGCTCTGCCCCTTGCCGTAGAGGATCTGAGTCGAGGCGCGCACCGCTTCGCCGAGGGTGCGGTCGTAGGGGTGCCACCAGAAGTCGCGGGCCAGGCCCGGCTCCCAGGCATTGGTCTTGACGTTGACGCACTCGTAGAAGCCGAACTTCGAGTGCGAGCGGCCGAGGCCGGAGTCCTTGACGCCGCCCCAGGCGCACTGGCAGACGCCGTGGCTGAAGGTGTGGTCGTTGATCCAGACCATCCCCGACTGCAGTCGCCGCCCGATCCGCTCGCCGCGCTGGCGGTCGCGGGTCCAGACCGAGGCGCCGAGGCCGAACTCGGAGTCGTTGGCGAGCGCGATCGCCTCCTGCTCGGAGTCGACGACGACGATCGGCAGCACCGGGCCGAAGATCTCCTCGCGCATGATCCGCATCTCGTCGGTGACGTCGGTGAGGACGATCGGGGCGATGAACTTCCCCGGCATGCCGGCGACCTCGGTCGGCCCGCCGCAGAGCTTCCTCGCGCCCGCCGCGACCGCGTCCTCGACCAGCTCCTCGACGATCTCGTACTGGCCGAGCGAGCTCATCGGCCCGATTTCGGTATCCCACTCGAGCGGGTCGCCGACCCGCATCCGCTCGGCCCCGGCGGCGACGCCGGCGACGAACCGGTCGGCGACCTCGCGCAGCACGTAGGCGCGCTCGATTCCCGAGCAGCTCTGGCCGGCGTTGGCGAAGCCGCCCCAGAGTGCGCCGGCCACCGCGTGGTCGAGATCGGCGTCGGCGCAGACGATCATCGGGTCCTTGCCGCCCAGCTCGAGCACGCTGCCCTTGAGCTCGGCGGCGCAGACCTGGCCGACGTGGCGGCCGACCTCGACCGAGCCGGTGAAGAAGACCTTGCCGACGCTCGAGCGGCAGAGGGCCTCGCCGACCGGGCCGCCGCCGTGGACGACGCGGACCAGGCCCTCGGGGACGCCGCCGCGCTCGAACACCTGGCGGATCCGCTCCCCCAGCAACGGCGTCAGGCTGGCCGGCTTCAGGACCACGCCGTTGCCCGCCATCAGCGCGATCGCGACCTCGCCGAAGGGGATCGACCAGGGGTAGTTCCAGGGCGCGATCACGCCGACCACGCCGATCGGCTCATAGGAGAAGTGGGCGCTCTTGGAGAGGACGATCGCCTGGCGCATCGGCAGCTTCTCGTCGGCGAGGATCTTCGGCCCCGCCTTCGCGCACCAGTGCAGCGCGTCGATCGTCGGCAGCAGCTCCATCGTGTAGGCCTCGGTCCGCGGCTTGCCCTGCTCGCGCACCAGCAGCTCGGCGATCTCGTCGATCTCGTCGAGCAGCACCTCCGCGGTGCGCCGCATGTAGGTCGCCCGCGTCCGCGCCGGCAGCTCCGCCCAGGCCGGCTGCACGCGCGCCACCTCCTCGACGATCCCCTGGACCTGCGCGGGGGCGATCGTCGGCACGCTGCCGACCAGCTCGCCGCTCGCCGGGTTGAAGGACTCCAGGGTGGACACGGACTCTGGTACCTGCGTGGCGCTCTCCATGCCCCGAATCTTAGGCTCGGCGACGATGAGTTCCGGGTCGCTCGGCCGTCTTACCGAGAAACCAAGCGAAGGAGCGAGATGGCGAAGGTCGTTTTCAAGATCCACATGTCCGTCGACGGCTTCGTCGGCGCCCCCGACGGCGACATCGGCGGCCTGATGGTGCACCGCGACGAGGAGGCCCGGGACTGGCAGCTGGAGCTGGTCCGGGGGGCCGGCGTCCACGTCATGGGCCGCGTCCTCTACGACCACATGGCCGGGTTCTGGCCCTCCTCCACCGACCCCTTCGCGGCGCCGATGAACGAGATCCCGAAGGTCGTCTTCTCGGCCACCCTCAGCGACCCCGGGTGGGGGCCGGTTCGGGTCGACTCGGGGCCGCTCGGCGCCGGCATCGCCAGGCTCAGGCGGGAGAACGAGAAGCCGGTCCTCGTCCACGGCGGCGCCGCGCTCGCCCGCTCGCTCTCCGCCGCCGGGCTGATCGACGAATACCACCTGCTCGTCCACCCGGTGGCTCTGGGCGCCGGGCTGCCGATCTTCGCCGAGCGGACCGGTCTCGACCTGCTGGAGTGCCGTCGCTTCCCTTCGGGGGTGGTGCTGCTCAGCTACCGGCGCGAGGGCGACGTCTGAGCGTCCCTCATACTCAGGCGGTGGCCGAGCAGCTGTTCGACACCGGACCGGAAGAGGGCGGCGCGTCCGCCGGCGCCCCGCCGCCGGCCCCGCCCGACGCGCCGTTGGCGGTCCGGATGCGCCCGCGCAGCCTCGATGAGATCGTCGGCCAGGAGCACGTCGTGGGGGAGGGCTCGGCGCTGCGGGCGGCGATCGAGGCGGGCCGGCCGCACAGCGCGATCCTCTACGGGCCGCCCGGGGCGGGCAAGACGACGCTGGCGCGGATCGCCGCCGCCGGCGCCGAAGGCGCCTTCGAGGAGGAGTCGGCCGTCAACGCCGGCAAGGCCGAGATCCGCGCCGTGATCGAGCGGGCGCGGGAGCGGCGCCGCGCCAACGGGCGGCCGACGATCCTCTTCCTCGACGAGATCCACCGCTTCAACAAGGCCCAGCAGGACGCGCTGCTGCCGGCGGTCGAGGACGGCACGCTGACGCTGATCGGGGCGACCACCGAGAACCCCTTCTTCGAGGTCAACTCGGCGCTGCTCTCGCGCGCCCAGATCTACGAGCTGAAGCCGCTCGAGCCGGCGCAGGTCGAAGCGGTGCTGCGGCGGGCGCTCGCCGACCCCGAGCGCGGCATCGCCGCGCCGCCGCCGGTCACCGAGGCCGCCCTGGCGATGCTCGCCGAGCGCTCGGGGGGCGACGCCCGGGTGGCGCTGTCGGCGCTGGAGCGGGCCGCCGCGCGCGCCCGCGGCGCCGAGCTCGACGTCGCCGCGATCGAGGACGCGCTGCAGCGCAAGGCGCTCGACTACGACCGCCAGGGCGACCGCCACTACGACTTCATCTCGGCCTGGATCAAGGCCACCCGCGGCTCCGACGTCGACGCCTCGCTCTACTACCTGGCGGTGATGCTGGAGGGCGGCGAGGACCCGCGCTTCATCGCCCGGCGGATGGTGATCCTCGCCTCCGAGGACATCGGCAACGCCGACCCCCAGGCGCTGCTCATCGCCGACGCCGCCGCCCGTGCCGTCGACCGCGTCGGCCTCCCGGAAGCGGCGCTCAACCTCGCCCAGGCCGCCGTCCACCTGGCCCTGGCGCCGAAGTCGAACGCCTCCTACAAGGCGCTCTCCGCCGCCCGCGCCGAGGTTCGCGCGAACGGCGCCAAGACGCCGCCCGATTACCTCCGCGACGCCCACTATCCGGGTGCCGCCGAGCTCGGCCGCGGCAGCGGCTACCGCTACGCGCACGACGAGCCGGACGGGGTCGCCGACCAGCAGCTGCTCCCCGACGAGCTCGCCGGGCGCCGCTTCTACGAGCCGACCGATCGCGGCCACGAGGCCGAGCTGGGACGGCGGCTGGAGGAGCTTCGCCGCCGCCTCGGCAAGCGCTGAGCGGGCCGCAACTTATTTGGGAAAGGAGTGTTTTCAGGAGTGGCTTTCCAAGCTAGAGCCAGGGAGAGCCGACAACTCCGGCCGGGGGCCTGGACTGGGGGCTCCCGGCCGGGGGTCAAAACAGGGGGGAGAGAGGGCGCTGAGATGACTGGACTCGGCGCCCTCTCGACGCCCTGCCTCCTCCTCATGACCTTTTTCGCCCTCTGGGCGAAAAAGGTCATGAGGACGGCCGGCGCCACCCCGTATCGTGCCCGGGATGAGCACGAACGGGGCCAGTGCCGAGGTAAAGCAGGAGCAGCCCCTGCGGCTGGGCGGGATGGCGCTCCGCAACGGCCTTCTGATCCACGGGCCGACCCACTGGGCCGCCGCCGTCCGCAACCGCGAGGGGGAGATCGAGGTCGCCTCCGCGCCCAAGCCGGAGCTGGCGCCGGGCCTGATCGCCCGCGCCCCGGGGCTGCGCGGCCCGGTCAAACTGGCCGAGGCGATGGCGGTGCTGCCGCTGGCGCGCCGCCGCCTGCGCGCGGCCCGGCTGCCCTTCGAGGACTGGCGCGTGCTCGGCGCGGTCGCCGCGACGCTGGCGATCTCGGGCCTGCTGCGCCGCCGGTTGGCGCCGGGCGCGGCCCGCGAGGTGCTCCTGCAGGCGATCGGCGCCGTGCCGGCGATGGTGGCGCTGACCGACCGCGACCTCGCCGCCTACCACGGGGTCGAGCACAAGGCGATCGCCGCTCACGAGCAGGGAGTCGCCGACGTCGCCAGCGTCCCGAAAGAGCACGACCGCTGCGGCTCCAACCTGATCGTGCCGATGACGGTTCTCTCCGCCGGGGGCACGATCCTGCTCGAGCGGGTCGTCGAGCAGCCGAGCAGCGCCCTGCGCGCAGGCGTCGGCCTCGCCGGCGCCTCCCTCGCGGTCGAGATGTTCGCCTGGTCGGACCGCCACCACGGCGAGCCGCTGGCCGAGGCCTTCCACACGCCCGGGCGTGAGATCCAGCGCCACTGGGCGACCAAGGAGCCGACGCCGGAACAGCTCGAGGTGGGGTTGGCGGCGATGGCCGAGATCCTCCGCGTCGAGCAGGGCGGTGGCGGCGAGGACCCGCTGCCGCCGGCCGCATAGACTGCCTTCCGTGTTCGGAAGGATCGACCACATAGGAATCGCCGTCGCGGACCTCGATGCCGCCATCGAGCTCTACGAGAAGAGCTTCGCGATGGAGCTCGTCCACCGCGAGACGGTGAGCGAGCAGGGCGTCGACGCGGTCCTGCTCGACGTCGGCGACGGCCACGTCGAGCTGCTCGCGCCGCTCGGCCCCGACACCCCGGTCGGCAGGTACGTCGCCAAGAACGGCACCGGCCTGCACCACGTCGCCTACGCGGTCGACGACATTGACGCG
Organism: Solirubrobacterales bacterium; assembly: GCA_046330305.1. Classification (GTDB taxonomy): domain Bacteria; phylum Actinomycetota; class Thermoleophilia; order Solirubrobacterales; family 70-9; genus VAYN01. The sequence continues at coordinate 19,540 of JAXLTA010000010.1, forward strand.
GCGCTCGCGCGGCTGGCTGCCGCCGGGATCGAGCTGATCGACACCGAGCCGCGGGTCGGGATCCGGGCCAGCCGCGTCGCCTTCCTGCACCCCCGCTCGACCGGCGGGGTGCTGACCGAGATCGTCGAACCCGCGGGAGGGCACTGATGGCAGACGCGCAGCGAGTCGAGATCGGCTTCGAGGGAGGCCAGGTGATCTCCGCCCGGCTCGCCGAGGAGGACCTCAAGGACCTCCGGGCACAGCTCGAGAAGGGCGGCTGGCACGACCTCCACACCGAGGACGGCGTGATCGCCGTCTACCTCGGCAAGGTCGCCTTCCTGCGCATCGTCTCCGGCAACAGCCGGGTCGGCTTCGGCACCGAGTAGGCGCGGCGCCCGCCGGGCGCTTCAGCAGCCGTCGCCGTCCTGGCCGGCCATCGCCTTGGCCAGCAGCTCGTGCAGCTGGGCGCGCTCGGCCTGGGTGAGGGCTCCGAGGACCTCGTCCTCGAGGGTCTCCAGCTTGCGCTCGGCTTCGGTCAGCGCGTCGAGGCCGGACTCGGTGATCTCGACGATGTGGCGGCGGCGGTCGGCGGGGTCGCGGCGGCGCTCGACGTAGCCGCGCTCGTCGAGCTCGTTGAGCAGCAGGACGCAGTTGTTGGGGTCGAGCATCAGCATCTGGCCGAGCCCCTGCTGCAGGCAGCTCTCGGTGTCGCGCAGGTGGTCGAGCGCGATCAGTTGCTTGAGGCGCATCCCGATCACGTCCTCGGTGGCCCGCTTGTAGACGACGCGGGAGAGCTGCGTGAGGAGCTCGATCGAGCCGGTTGCGGTTGCTGGGTTCATCGCCTGTCTCCAAGCATATCGGTCATTTGTTAACTGATCTTAACTCCTCCAACGATAATCACTGCTACAGTGATCGTCCCATGGCACACATGAATCAAGCTCTCAATCCCAGTTCGTCCTCCTCCGACCGATCCCGCTGGATCGCCCTCGTCGTCCTCTGCGTCGGGATGCTGATGATCGTCCTCGACGCGACCATCGTCAACGTCGCCCTGCCCTCGATCCAGGACGACCTCGGCTTCTCGCAGTCGAGCCTCGCCTGGGTCGTCAACGCCTACCTGATCGCCTTCGGCGGGCTGCTGCTGCTGGCCGGGCGGCTCGGCGACCTCGTCGGCCGCCGCAGCGTCTTCCTCACCGGCCTCACCGTGTTCACCCTCGCCTCGCTGGCCTGCGGCCTCGCCCAGAGCCAGGAGGTCCTCGTCGTCGCCCGCTTCGTCCAGGGGGTCGGCGGCGCCCTCACCTCGGCGGTGATCCTCGGCATGATCGTCACCATGTTCCCCGAGCCGGGCGAGCAGGCCAAGGCGATCGGCGTCTACAGCTTCGTCGCTTCCGCCGGCGGCTCGATCGGACTCCTGCTCGGCGGCGTCCTCACCGAGGCGATCAGCTGGCACTGGATCTTCTTCGTCAACCTGCCGATCGCCGCGGTCACCGGCGTGCTGGCCCTGCGCCTGCTGCGCAAGGACGCGGGCCTGGGCCTCTCCCAGGGCGCCGACGTCCCCGGCGCGGCGCTGATCGTGGCGGCCCTGATGATGGGCGTCTACGCGATCGTCGAGGTCACCAACTACGGCTGGGGCTCAGCCCACACGCTCGGCTTCGGCGCCGGCGCGCTCGCCCTCTTCGCCGGCTTCATCGTCCGCGAGCTGCGGGCGGCCAACCCGCTGGTGCCGCTGCGGATCTTCCGCTCGCGCAACCTGGCCGGGGCGAACGTGATCCAGAGCCTGATGGTCGCCGGGATGTTCGGGATGTTCTTCCTCGGCGCCCTCTTCCTGCAGCGCGTGCTCGGCCTCGACTCGCTCGAGGTCGGCCTCGCCTACCTGCCGGTGACCGGCCTGATCGGGCTCCTCTCGCTCGGCTTCTCGGCGAAACTGAACCTGCGCTTCGGGCCGCGGGCGACGCTGCTGCCGGGCCTCGGCCTGATCAGCGCCGGCCTGCTCTACCTCTCGCAGATCTCCGCCGGCGGCAGCTACTGGTCCGAAGTCCTGCCGGCGATGGTCGTGATCGGCGCCGGCGCCGGCCTCTCCTTCCCCTCGCTGATGAGCCTGGCGATGGGTGGAGTGGCGCCGGCGGAGGCGGGCCTCGCCTCCGGTCTGGTCAACACCAGCCTCCAGGTCGGCGGCGCCCTCGGTCTCGCCGTGCTGGCGACGCTGGCGACCAACCGCAGCATCGACCTGTTGGCGGGCGGCGACTCCACCAACGCGGCGCTGACCAGCGGCTACAGCCTCGCCTTCCTGATCGCCGGCGGCCTCGTCGCCGTCGCGATCGGCGTCGCGGCGCTGGTGCTGGAGCCACTCCGCTCGCCGGCCGAGGCAACGGCGGTCGAACCCGACTTCGACTCCACGGAGCTCCCCGAGCCCGCCTTCTCCTCCGAGGCCGCCTGACGGGAGCGTCAGGCGGCGCGGGCGATGTAGACGGCCTTCGAGTGCCGCTCCTCCTCGAGCGGCTGCTCGAGGACCGCGTCCTCGCCGTGGGCCCAGACGTCGAGGCACTCGAGGCGGGCGGCGCGCAGCGCCGCCCGCACCTCGGCCTCCGGGTGGTGGCGCTCGCGGTGCAGCTCGGGCGGGACCGGCGCCGCGCCGCTGCCCGGCAGCGGCTCCCCCTCCAGGCGCGCTTCGGCGATCGAGCCGGCGGTGAAGTCGGGAGCGGTGAGGCCCTGCCAGACCAGGCGGCGGCCGCCCCGCTCGACCACCATCTCTTCGGCGAAGAAGCCGCGGTAGGAGCCGATCGCGTTGAGGTCGAAGACGAGCAGGCCGCGCGGGGCGAGGTTGGCCCGCATCCCGGTTAGCGCCCGCACCAGGTCCCCGGGATCGAGCAGGTAGTTGAGGGCGTCGTCGAGGCACCAGACGAGGTCGAACTCGCCGAAGCGGGGCAGCGCCCGCATGTCGGCGACCGCGAGCGTGGCGCGCCCCCCGACCTTGGCGCGCGCGACCTCGATCATCGCCGGGGAGATGTCGCAGGCGGTCACCTCCCAACCCCGTTCGAGCAGCGGGATGAAGCTCTTCCCGGTCCCGCAGGCGACGTCGAGCAGCCGCTTGCCGTGGATTCCGCGGGCCTCGATCTTCGGCCAGAGGTTGGCGATCCAGAGGTCGTAGTCGTGGAAGTGGGTGAAATCGTCGTAGGCGGGGGCGAGCGCCTCGTAGGCCATTTTCGCCGTGCTTGGGGCCTGCGGGGAGCCGTCGACCGGGGCCATGGATCTAAGACCGGGTTTTGCTTGAGATAGTTTCAGTGCTTGGTTCGGTCTGGGAACGACGACGGCTGGGAGTGGGGGGAGGCGCGCCGGGTCTGCCTGCGCCTGGCCTACCGCTACGCGAGCAACCCCAGCGAGGCCGAGGACATCGCCCAGGAGGCGCTGCTGCGGGCCTGGCGCCGACGCTCGACGCTGCGCGACCGCGGCCGGCGCGACCAGTGGCTGGCGAGCATCGTCCGCAACGAGGCCTTTCGCAACCACGGTCGGCGCCGGGCGGACCCGACGGCGGCGATCGAGGCGCTCGAGGGGGCCGAGGACGAGCGGGTGCTGGCGGCGGTCGAGCTCGCCGACCTCGAGGCGGCGTTGAAGCGGCTGAGCCGGCGCGAGCGCGAGCTCCTGGCGATGCGCTACGAGCTCGACCTCAGCCAGGCCGAGATCGCGCGTGCGCTCGGCGTCCCGGAAGGAACCGCCGAGGTGCGCCTGCACCGGGCGCGCGCCCACCTGCGCCGCGTCTACGTGCCCCAGTAGGCCCCAGGCGGGCCCTGTACACGGGGGCGAGCGGGGCGGGGGGAACTTCGGACCGCTGGATAACGACGCGGCGGGGCGCGGGCGCGAGTATCGGGTGATGAAGACCGCGCCGCGGCAAATCGTCGCCTTCGGTGGCGGCGGCTTCTCGATGGAGTCGGGAAACCCCCTTCTCGACGACTACGTCCTCGCCCTGACGGGGGCCGAGCGGCCGCGGGTCTGCTTCCTGCCCTCGGCCAGCGGCGACGCCGACCACTACATCGTCCGCTTCTACCGCGCCTTCTCGGCGCACCGGTGCGAGGCCAGCCACATCTCCCTCTTCCGCCGCGAGCAGGGCCCCGAGGACATCCGCCGCCATCTGCTCTCCCAGGACCTGATCTACGTCGGCGGCGGCAGCGTGATCAGCCTGCTGGGGGTCTGGAAAGCGCACGGGATCGACGTGATCCTGCGCGAAGCCTGGGAAGCCGGCGTGATCCTCTGCGGGCTCTCGGCCGGCTCGCTGTGCTGGTTCGCCGAGGCGGTGACCGGCTTCCACGGCTCCCCTCAGCGGCTCGAGGGCCTCGGCCTGCTGCCGTTCAGCAACTGCGTCCACTACGAGCCCGGCTCCAAGCGCCGCGACTCCTACCACCGCTTCCTGCGCGAGGGGATGAGGCCGGGCTACGCCGCCGAAGACGGCGCTGCGCTGCATTTCACCGGGCAGGAACTGAGCCGGGTGATCTCCTCCCGCCCGCAGGCGCGCGGCTACCGCCTCGACGTCTCCGGGCAGCGGGTCGTCGAGATGCGGATCGCGACCACCTACCTCGGCGCGGACGGGGACGTCGCCGCGCCCCCGTTACCCGAGGCGCTCTCCACCGCGGTCGTTGCCTGATGCGGCCAGCGGGGCTCAACGGGGAGGGCGGGGGAATCCCGCCCCCGCCGTCGACCGCGGTGCGGCGGATCCTCGCCCTCGGCGGCCATGACTTCAGCTCGCGGCCGCCGGACCGCGCCGTCTCCGAGCTGCTGCTGCGGCTGGCCGGCGAACGCGGCGCCTCGCGGCCGCGGCTCTGCATCCTGCCGACCGCCAGCGGCGACACCTCGGATCTGATCGGGCGCTTCTACGCGACCTTCGGCGAGCGCGCCTGCGAGCCCTCCGACGTCAGTCTCTTCCGCCTCGGCCGCCGGCCGATGGCGCTCCGCGACCACCTCCTCTCCCAGGACCTGATCTACGTCGGCGGCGGCAGCCTCGTCAACCTGCTGGCGGTCTGGGAGGCGCACGACATCGCCTCGATCCTCAACCTCGCCTGGCGCCGCGGCATCGTCCTCGCCGGCCAGAGCGCCGGGGCGATGTGCTGGTTCGAAGCCGGGATCACCAAATCCTCCGGCAGGCCGCGGGCCGCCGCCGGCCTCGGCCTGCTCCCCGGCAGCCTCTGCGTCCATTACAACAACGAGCCCGAGCGCCGTGCCGCCTACCTCGAGGCGGTCGGCCGGGGCATGCCGGACGGCTACGGCCTCGACGATTACGCGGGGCTGCTCTGGGAGGGGGAGGACTCGCCCTCGGCGCTGACCGCCCGCCGCGGCGCCCGCGCCTACCGCGTCTGCCGCCTCGCCGACGGCGCCGCCGAGTCGCCGCTTCCGGCCCGCTTCCTGCCGGCCCCGGCGCCGGCCGCCCTGCGTGAGGACATCGCCGAGTTCCGCCGCATCAAGACGATGCGCAAACGCGCCGGCTGGCTCGGCTGACATCCGGCCCGGCCCGGCCGCGACCCCGCGCGCGTCCTCCGGCGCCCCACCACCTCCCGGTCGTGGTTCCTTGTGGACGGTGGGCGACCGCAAGGAACCAAGGGTTCGCGAGCCCGGCGCTTTGGCCGTTGCGTGGTTCGAAACGGTCGCCCACCGTCCACAAGGAACCCGGGATGGGCTTTGGCCCGGGGAAGGGAGCGGGGATGGGCGCGAAGGACCTCCGGGCTGAAAAGGTCAGTGCGAGCGAGCGGGCCTCTCGGGACCGCGGGTCGGTCCGGCGGCCCAGCGGCCCTTCGGCGGGCCGAAGGGCCGGTTCGGCGGGCCGAAGGCGGGGTTTCGGCTACGTTGCCTGGGGTCCGTCCCACGCCCGCCCCCTCGACAAGGAGCGCAGATGCCCGACAAGTCCTTCGCCGACGCCCTCAACGAGCAGATCTCCAACGAGTTCGCCGCCTCGCAGCAGTACGTGGGCGCCGCCGTCTACTACGACGCCGAGACCCTGCCCCGGCTGGCCGCCTTCTTCTACCGCCAGGCGCTCGAGGAGCGCGAGCACGCGATGATGATGATCCGCTACCTGCTCGACGTCGGCGAGGAGGTCCGGATTCCGGACATCAAGGCCCAGGAGACGACCTACGGCGACGGCAGCGCCCCGGTGAGGATGGCGCTGGAGCAGGAGAAACGGGTCAGCGACGAGATCTTCGCCCTGTTCGAGCTGGCGCGCGAGACCAAGGACTACCGCGCCGAGCAGTTCCTCAGCTGGTTCGTCAAGGAGCAGGTCGAGGAGGTGGCGCTGATGAGCGACCTCCTCAACGTCGTCGAGCGCTCGAGCGACAACCTGCTGCTGGCCGAGGACTACATCGTCCGTGAGAGCCTCGGCGAGGAGGGTGCGGACCCGACCGCGCCGCCGGTCGCCGGCGAGGGCTGAGCCGGCGCGAAGGAGCGCCCGCTCTCAGCCGCGCCAGCGGAAGCCGAGCGGCTCGAGGGCCGGCGCCAGCGGGCTCGACGGCAGCCCCGGCTTGGTCGCCTGGGCGGGGTCGTTGTAGCCGCCCGGCGCCACGTCGTTGGGCGTATCGGGGTGGAAGATCGAGGCCAGGTACTGGATCTGGCCGCGGCCCGGACCGAGCTCGGTCTGGCCGCCCCCGTAGGCGCCGATCCCCCGCTCCTCGCAGTAGTCGTAGGCGGCGAAGAGGTCGCTGATCGGGCCGAAGCGCGAGGGCTTGACGTTGACGGTCTTCGGCGGCGACCAGGGCATCGCCTCGATGTCGGCGATCGAGTGGATCGGGGCGTCCCAGGTGACGCGGTCGGAGACCGGGTCGAGCAGGGGTTTGGTCTCCTCGGTCACGTCCGGGTCCTCGAGCCAGGCCTCTGGGAAGGCCTCGATCAGCTTCGCGTAGAGCTCGGGGTCGGTCTTGACGTCGACCGGCGTGTCTTTGTAGAAGCCCTTGAGGTCGAGTGAGTCGACGGCGCCGGTCGCGACCAGGGCGGCGATCAACTCGTCGTCCCAGTCGTTGACGGGGTCGAGCTTGAAGCGCAGCGTCGGGTAGACGGCGAGACGCGCGAGCAGTGGCTCGATCGAGGAGCGTTCGTCCTCGCCGAAGCCGGCGAGCCGCATCGAGTTGACGAAGTTGAGCGGGCGCGCCTCGCGCCCCAGCGCCGCGGCGAGGTTGGTCCCGGCCTGGCGCAGTGCCAGGTCGAGCGCCGCCGACTCGAAGGCCCAGCGCCGGTACTCGCGGGAGACGTCGCGGGCGGGAGCCCCGGCCGGGAAGAGGTCGATCCCGTCGAGCGCGTCGGAGAAGTCGGCGAAGGTGAACTTGCCGGCCAGCCCCGCGGGTGGGCCGTGGCCCTGCTGGGCGACGTGGTCGATGCCGTCGTAGGTGACGTCTTCGCCGATCCCCTCCTCGCCGCCGCCCCGCAGCCGGATCACCGTCGTCAGCCGTTCGAACTCGCCGAGCTTGAATTCGAGCCCGTCGAACTCGCAGGACTCGATCTCGAGCGGCAGGTCGGCGATCGCGTCGAAGGAGGCCATCGCGATGACCCTAGAGGATCGGCCGCGCCGCGTCTCAGCTTCCGGGGCAGCCGGGGGACCCGGTCGCGGGGTTGCCCGGCGCCGGGTAGTAGAAGCAGGCCGATTGCGGAATCTCGCGGTAGAAGAGGACCGGGACGCCGCCCCAGCGTTCGCCTTCGTTCCAGGACATTTCCGTCTTCAGCCCGCTGTAGAGGAATTCGCCGAAGGCCCCGTAGTCCGCTTCGTTGTAGCCGGCTTCGAAGCTCCCGTCGACGTAGCTGTAGACGGGACCGACCTGGCGCGCGTTGGCCACCCAGACGTCCTGCCAGTAGGAGCCGGTGCCGACCATCACCGGCCAGTAGCAGGCGGGATTCGAGTTTCCCTTCGGGCAGGCCTGCTGGGAGGCGAGGGTGGTGGCATCGGTCCGGCCGGTGAAGACGCCGCGGACCCTGCCTTCTTCGCCCCACGGGGTGACGAAGACCGAGGGTTCGATTCCGGCCTGTTCGAGAACCGCTTCTCCCGCCATCTGCCCCGGCTTCGGCGTCACCGATTCGAGCAGCTGGTTGATCTGCGCCGCCTTCGGCACCCGCCAGTCGGCGAACGGCAGCTCGCCGCCCTTGCCGCCGAGGCGTTCGAGCGATTCCACCTGCTGCTTGGCTTCGCCGGCGGCGGGTTCGGTCACCCATTCGTCGCTGCCGGTGTCGAAGCTCCATTGGCGTGCGAGGGCTTCCGGGGTGATCCAGGTGCTCGCCGTCGCCGAGTTGGTGGTCGGCCACATCTGGCCGGTCCGCATGTCGACCACGGCGCGCTGGGGAACCGCTTCGGGGACCATCGCGGAGATCCCGGTGGCGAACCTGGTCGCCTGTTCGACGTTCTCGTGCAGCACGGCTTCGTCGTTGCCGGCCAGGCCCCAGGCGCTTGCCGCGACCGCCGCGGTCTCGGCGTAGGAGGAGATCCAGTAGGCGGCGAGCGAGCGCAGCCGCGCCGATTCCGCGGCCGAGAAGAAGGTCTGGCTGCCGCCGTCGGTGACCAGCGCCGAGCCCGCCTGGATGATGCCGTTGTAGTCGGGGGCGGCGCCCTTCAACGCGTCGCCGCCGATCTGTTCGGCGTATTCGGTCAGGCCGGCGGCGCTGCCGAGCCCCTTTTCGAAGACGGTGTGGACGAAGCCGCTGGGCCCGGTGAGCATCTCAGCGACGCTTTCGCAGCCCGGCTGCGGCGCTTCGGTCGCGCAGCCGTCCTGAATCGCGGTCAGCGTCGCCGAGTTGAGCGTGTCGATGCCGTCGTAGCCGGCGCGGAAGAAGGCGTGCGCGTTTTCGACCTTGCTTTCGTAGTGGAACTGACGTCCTTCTTCGCGCAGTTCGTCGACGGTCGTCTGCACCACCGAGATCGACTGCTGGATCTGCTGCAGGTCAGCCAGCACCTTCTGCATTTCCTGCTGCAGCTGCGAGGGCGGCTGCTTCTGCAGGCCGGCCATGCCGAGGACCGTCTTCGCGATCCCGCCCAGCCCGGTGGCGCTCTCGAGCGCTTCGAAGATCCCCCTGCCGCCGGCGATCTGCAGGGCCACCTTGGCCAGTTCCGAGGGGCCCGGCAGGACCCCGGAGGCGCGGGCCGAGCCGTGGCGCCGGCGGTTGACGTGCCGGAAGGAGCGGTGGGCGCCCCGGCGCTCCATCCTGCCGACCAGCCGGCTGACGAAGCGGCCGTAGCGGCTGCCGGTGCCGGCCGCGGCGAGGAAGCGGCGGCCGTCGAAGGGCGCGTTGCCGGTGCCGTCGAGCCCGAGCACGTAGGAGGAGGGGAGATCGAGGAAGCGCTTGGTCCGGCGGGCGGCCCGGTGGGCGGAGCCGCCGTGGGCGCGGCGGTAGCGGTCGGCGAGGGTGGTGACGAAATCGACGTGGACCGTCCGCGGCCACGCGTAGCGGCGCACCGTGGCGCTGGTGTGGCCGCGGAAGCGGTGCTTGCCGATGCGGCCGCCGGCGACGACGACGCGGAAGCCGGCCGGCCTGCGGCCGCGCGTGCGCAGCGTCGCCATTCCCAGTGAGCCGAGTCGCCCGCGGGCGATCGTCTCGCCGCCGGCGAGGACGCGGACGCGGGCGCCGCGGATCGGTAGCGCCCGCCAGCCGCCGGAGGCGAGGGCGCGGACCACAATCGTCCGCGGCGGCGCGGGCCCGGCCGCGGCGGCGCTGGCGGTCAGGGCGAAGAGCGCGAGCGCGACGAGCGCGAGCGGCGCGAGGGCGCGGGTCCGAGGCGGCGGCACGCGACCGCTATCGGCGCCGCGGCGGCGGGGCTTTAGATCGGGAAACCGATCCGGCGCCGCTAGGCGAGCGCGACGCGCAGCGTCTTCAGCGCCCGGTCGGAGCTGCCGCGCACGTAGCCGCCGTGGGCGACGGACTCGCGGATGTAGTCGAGCGTCTCGGCGGTCAGCCGCTCGCCGGGCAGCACGTTGGGGATCCCGGGCGGGTAGGCGGCCAGGCCCTCGGCGGCGACGCGGCCGGCGGCCTGCTCGAAGGGGATCACCTCCTGCGGGCCGAGGAACGCCTCGCGCGGGGTCATCACCAGCTCGCCCCAGGGCGGCGGCGGCGCCAGTTTCGACTCCGGCGGGACCTGCTCGCCCTCGAGCTCGTTGACCGCCACGGCCAGGGCGCCGACCAGGCGCTCGCCGGTCCTCGCGACCGGCTCGCCGACGCCGAAGACGGCGACGACGACGTTCTCGGAGGAGAGCTCGAGGTCGATCCCGTGCGAGTAGAAGAGCTTCTGCGCGAGGCGGTAGCCGGTCGAGCCGGTGCCGCGGACGTCGATCGAGAGCCGCATCGGGTCCCAGCCCGCGATCCCGGGCCGCCCGACGAGCGAGTCGTCGAGCACAGCGAGGCCGGGGATCTCGGTGATCGCCGCCCGCGTCGCCGCCAGCGCCGGCAGCGTCTCCTCCAGCAGGTCGACCCCGTGCACGGCGGCCTGGCGGCGCGCCGCGTCGAGCGAGCCGGTGAGCAGGCCGCTCGGGCTGGTGGTTTCGACCAGGCTGACGCAGCGGTCGACGACGGCGGGATCGATGCGGCCGCCGTGCCCGAGGTGGAGCATCGCCGCCTGGGTGAGGCTGCCGACGATCTTGTGGGTCGAGGAGGTGACGAGGTCGGCGCCGCAGGCGAGCGCGTCCTCGGGCAGGTCCGGGTGGAAGTGCAGGTGCGCGCCCCAGGCCTCGTCGACGACCAGCGGCACGCCGTGCCCGTGGGCGACCTCCGCCAGGGCGGCGACGTCGGCGCAGGCGCCGAAGTAGGTCGGCGAGACGACCATCGCCGCGACCGCTCCCGGCGTCGCGTCGAGCGCAGCGGTGAGCGAGTCCGGCGTCAGGCCGTGGGCGATCCCCAGCTCTTCGTCGAGCTCCGGCGCGACGAAGGTCGGGCGCATCCCGTTGAGGACGAGGCCGTCGATCACCGAGGAGTGGACGTTGCGCTGGACGACGACGCGCTCGCCCATGTGGGCGAGGGCGAGGCAGGTGCTGTGGTTGCCCTGCGAGGCACCGTTCATCAGGAACCAGCTGCGTGCGGCGCCCCAGGCGTCGGCGGCGAGCAGCTGCGCCTGCTGAAACGGCGTCGGTTCGGGGCCGATGTCGACCCCCTCGGTGATCGAGGGGACGTCGTTGCGCAGCCCCGTCTCGCCGACCAGCTCGCGCATCGCCGGGTCGGCCGCCAGCCCGCCCTTGTGGCCGGGCACCTGGAAGCGGCCGGTGTCGAGCGCTGAGTAGGCGAGCAGCGCGTCGACGTACGGCGTCGAGTTCGGGTCGCGAGCGGGCATCCCGCCGAGTCTAGGGATCGCCCCCTGCGGGGACTGGACAATCATCGGCGTCAGCGTTGGACACTCCGGGCTGGCCTGGTGGAGGACAATCGGAGCGTGCTCCACACCGCCCACGGCTACTGGATCGAGGAGGCGGGACCCGTCGACGCCACCGCGCCCCTGGCCGGTGAGCACGAGTTCGACGCGGTCGTCGTCGGCGGCGGCTTCACCGGCCTGTGGACCGCGTGGCACCTGCACGAGCTCGAGCCGTCCGCCCGCGTCGCCGTGGTCGAGGCGGATGTCTGCGGGCGGGGGCCGAGCGGTCGCAATGGCGGCTTCTGCAACGGGATGTGGATCTCGCTGGCCTCGATGCGGGCGCGCTGGGGCGACGGCGCGGCGCTCGACGTCGCCGCCGCGGGCGACGAGGCGGTGGCGCGGATCGGCGCCTTCTGCGCCGAGCAGGGCGTCGACGCCTGGTTCCGTCCCACCGACTACCTCCAGGTCTCGACGGCGCCGGCGCACGACGGCAGCTGGAGCGCCGCGGTCGCCGCCTGCCGCGACCTGGGTCACCCCGAGGCGGTCCGTCCCCTGAGCGCCGCCGAGGTCGCCGCCCGCTGCTCCTCGCCGGCCTTCCGCGCCGGCGCCGCCTGTGCCGGCTCGGCCAGCGTGCAGCCGGCACGGCTGGCGCTGGGCGTGCGCGAGCGCCTGCTCGCCGCCGGGGTGCAGATCTTCGAGCGCTCCCCGGTCCGCGAGCTGCGCGAAGGCCGCGACGGTCTCCTGGTCCGGACCGCCGCCGGCTCGATCCGGGCCCCGCGCGGGGCGATCGCGATCGGGGCCGCCGCCAAGGGCCCGCACGGGCCGCTGCGCAGCCGGCTCACGATCGCCTCCTCCCACATCGTGCTCACCGAGCCGGTGCCGGAGCTGATCGAGGAGATCGGCTGGACCGGCGGCGAGTGCATCACCGACTCGCGCGCTCTCGTCCACTACTTCCGCACCACCCCCGACGGCCGCATCGCCTTCGGCTGGGGCGGCGGCCGCATCGCCTGGGGCGCCCGCACCCACGGGCGCGCCGAGCTCGACCGCGAGGTCGTCGGGGCGATCCGCCGCCATCTGCTCGAGTATTTCCCAGGCCTCGCCGGCAGGCGCGTCACCCATGCCTGGGGCGGCCCGATCGACGCCTCTCCGACCCACCTCCCCTTCGTCCTGCCGCTGCGCCACGGCCGCGCCTTCGCCGCCGCCGGCTACACCGGCAACGGGGTCGGACCGACCAACATGGTCGGCCGCACCCTCGCCTCGCTCGCCCTCGACCGCCGCGACGCCGCCGCGTCCCTCGCCTTCGTCGACCCCGCCCCCCACCGCGTCCCGCCCGAGCCGTTCCACTGGGTCGGCGGCGAGGCGATCAGGCTCGGGATCCTGGCCAAGGAGGAGGCCGAGATGGACGAAAGGCCGCCCGGCAGGATCGCCGCGGGCGTCGCCCGGGTTCCCGAGTTGATCGGGTTCCACATCGGGCGCTGAAAAGGACCGGGGCTCGCGGGGCCCCCCGTAAGGGACGGGGGCTCGCAGGGGGCGGGGGACGAGGGGCTGGTCGGGAGGGTCGGGTGACCCTCTTCACTCGGCCGTGTCGTCGTCGGGGAGTTGGGGAAGCTGTCGCCCGCAGCCCAGCCCTCCTCAGCCGCAAAACGTTCAGAGGGTCACCCGACCCTCCCTGAAGAGTTCCACGGCCCCCCAACCCCGGAAGCTCCCGGACAAGACGAGGCCCCGCCCCTTGCCCAGAGCTTGAAAGGGACCAGGCCCACCGTCTCCCGGAAAGCTCCCAAGGGACCAAGCCCCCCGTTTCGTGGTTCCTAACGGTCGCCAGGCGACCGTTCCGAACCACGCTCTCCGCAAAGCCGGCGTTCTCCCATCCCGTGGTTCCTTTCGGACCCAGAGCGTCCACAAGGAACCACGGGATGCCTTGGCGCTTTCAACGGTGCTTGAGAACGCGCTTCCATCACCGCCCGTTGAGAACGCACTTTCACTCGCATAGCGAGCGGAACTGCGTTTTCGGCGGGGCGCCTTCGTCCCTTTGAAGCTTTGGGAGCGGGCGCGGGCGGCGGTTCTTGTTGCCAGGGGAGGGGTGGGGTGTTCCTCTGAGCGTTTTGCGGCTGAGGAGGGCTGGGCTGCGGGCGAGGAGCTTGAAAGCTTCCCCCCGACGACACGGCCGAGTGAAGAGGGACACCCCACCCCTCCCCCTCGCGAAGCCTTCGTCCCTTGGCCCGTCGCTCAGGTCGCCTCAACCGCCCCGACCGGGATCGGCGGCGGCTCGCCCTCCTGGTCGGGCCGGATCGCGGTCATGCGTTCGGCGCGGCGCTGCTGCCAGGTGGTGACGATCATCGCCGCGACCGTGAGGCCGAAGAGGATCATCGCGATGCAGTTGACCTCGACCGGGACGCCGCGCTGGAAGGCGCCGAAGATATAGAGCGGGAAGGTCACCGTCGTGCCGGAGTTGAAGTTGGAGATGACGAAGTCGTCGATCGAGAGGGCGAAGGCGAGCATCGCGGCGCCGAAGATGCCGGGCATGATCAGCGGCAGGGTGACGAGGCGGAAGGTGGTGAAGGGGGAGGCGCCGAGGTCCTTGGCCGCCTCCTCGAGGTGGCGGTCGAAGCCGATCAGCCGCGAGCGCACGACGACGACGACGAAGCTGATGCAGAACATGACGTGGGCGATGAACAGCGTGGTGAAGCCCAGCGGCGTGCCGAGGATGAGGAAGAAGGAGAGCAGCGAGGAGCCCATCACGATCTCCGGCGTCGCCATCGGGATCACGATCAGGAAGTTCGCCGCCCGGCGGCCGAAGAACTGGTGGCGCACGAGGGCGAGCGCCATCATCGTGCCGATGATGGTCGAGACGAGGGTCGCCAGCACCGCCAGCTTGATCGAGGTCCAGAGGGCTTCGTTCAGTTCCGGGATGCCGAAGACGTTTTCCCAGTGCTTGAGGGTGAAGCCGACCCAGGTGAAGTTGTAGCGGCCAGCCGGGTTGTTGAACGAGAAGAAGAAGATGACCGCGATCGGCACCAGCATGTAGACGATCACGAGCACGCCGACGATCAGGACCGCGTGCTCCCTCAGCCAGTGCCAGAACCGCGCCGGGGCCGGTGCCGCCGCGCTCATATCGCCGCACCCTCCTCGCCCATCAGGGCCTCGGAGCCGGCGAAGCGGATGTAGATGAGGACGATCACGAGGATGATTGCCATCAGCACGAAGGAGAGCGCCGCCGCCGCCGGGTAGTCGCTCTGCTTCAGATAGAGCGACTGGATCACGTTGCCGATCATCTGGTTGTTGGAGCCGCCGAGGAACTGGGCGTTGACGTAGTCGCCGGTGGCGGGGATGAAGGTGAGCAGCGTCCCCGCCACGACGCCCGGCGCCGAGAGCGGCAGCGTCACTTTGAAGAAGGTGGTGGCGGCGTTGGCGTAGAGGTCCTTGGCCGCCTCCATCAGCCGCGTGTCCAGCCGCTCGAGGCTGGCGTAGATCGGCAGCACCATGAAGGGCAGGAAGTTGTAGACCAGCCCGGCGATCACCGCCGGCGCGGTGGCGAGGATGCGGCCGTTGGAGGTCAGCCCGAGGGTGGTGAGGAGTTCGGTGACCGGGCTTTCGTCGGAGAGGATCGTCACCCAGGAGATGGTGCGGATCAGGTAGGTGGTGAAGAACGGCGCCACCACCGCGAGCAGCATCGCGTGCCGCCAGCGGCCCGCCTTGAAGGCGATCGCGTAGGCGAGCGGGTAGGCGAGCAGCAGGCAGATCAGCGTCGCCAGCCCGGAGTAGACGAAGCTGCGGATGAACTGCGTGTCGTAGAGGCTGAGCGCGTCGGAGTAGTTCTGCCAGTGCCAGTCGAACGGGTAGTAGGTGCCGAGGTTGACGTTGAGCGAGAGCCGCCCGAGGAAGTAGAGGGGGATCAGGAAGAAGACGATCAGCCAGATCGTCGCCGGCGCCAGCAGGCCGTAGGCGCTCGCTCGTCGCCTTACCGCTTCCATCCGCTCAGCCGTTCAGCACCGCGTTGAAGGCCCGGTTGATGTTCTGTTCTTCCTGGCCGCTCGGCGAGGGCTGGATCGAGCAGTTCTTGGTGAACGAGGCCGGTGGGAAGATCAGTTTGTTCTTGGCGACTTCGGGTTCGGTCTTGAGCAGCTCCTCCTTGGTGCCTTCGACCGGGCTGACGTAGTTCACGTATGCCTCGATCTGGGCCTGGTGGACCGGGTCGTAGACGTAGTTGATCCAGGCCTCGGCCGCCGTCGGGTTGGGCGCCCCGACCGGGATCACCATGTTGTCCGACCAGAGGATGCAGCCTTCTTCGGGCATCCGCCATTCGATGTTCGGGTTGTCGGCCTGCAGCTGCACCGCGTCGCCCGACCAGCCGATCGCGGCGACGACGTTGCCGTTGGTCAGGTCGGTCGAGTAGTCGTTGCCGGTGAAGCGCCGGATCTGTCCCGATTCGGCCGCGCCCTTGATTTTTTCGATCGCTTTCAGCCAGTCGGCTTCGGTCGCGTTTTCGACGTCGACGCCTTCGCACTTCATCACCAGCGGCACCGTGTCGCGGAGTTCGTTCAGCATGTCGACCTTACCCTTGTACTTCGGGTCGAAGAGGTCGCAGACCGAGCGGATTTCGGGGGCCAGTTCCTTGTTGACGATCACCCCGGTCATCCCCGACTGCCACGGCGCGGCGTAGTCGCGCCCGGGGTCGTAGCTGACCCCGCGCAGGTTGTCGACCAGGTTTTTCTCGAAGTTCGGGATCGCCGCCGGTTCGAGTTCCTGCAGGTAGCCGAGTTCCTTCATCTTTTTCGCCATCCAGTCGGTGACGACCATCAGGCTGCGCCCGCCCGACTGACCGTTGGAGAGGAGCGGCTGCATCTTGGCGAAGAATTCTTCGTTCGAGTTGACGTCTTCGGCGTAGTGGACCGACACCCCGGTCGCCTTTTCGAAGTCCGGCACGGTCTGTTTGTCGATGTAGAGCGGCCAGTTGGAGATCGTCAGCTGGCCCGAGGGCTTGCCTTCGATCTTCACCCGGTTGCCGCTGCCGCCCCCCGAGGCTTCTTCGGGCGGCTGTTCGATGCCGCTGCCGCAGGCCGCCAGCAGGATCGCCCCGGCCAGCGCCAGCAGCGCCAGCCCGACCCGGACCGCCGCCCGCCGCCCGCCGCTACTCACCCTTGCCCGCCATCTCAGTCGGCTCCTCATTCCTGGCGCCCTCCTCGTCCTTGTCGATCACGACGTGCATGTGCTCGGGCTCCCAGCTGAGCACGACGCGGGCGCCTCCTCCCGGCAGCGCCTGGCGTTCGGCCTCATCGGCGTTGGGGACGAGGACGGTCATCCGCACTTCTCCGCCGAGGTCGACGATCAGCTGGGTCGCGGTGCCGAGGTAGACCGAGCTCTCGACCACGCCCTCGACCCGCGGCGAGCCGTTGGCCGGCGCCGCCCCATCGCTGAGCTCGACCCGCAGCTTCTCGGGCCGGACCACCGCCGCGCAGCCTTCGCCGGCCATCAGCTTGCCGGTGTCCGCGGCGACTTCGGGTCCGCTGTCGAGCTTGACCCGGCCCGGCGTGGCAACCGAGCCCGGCATCAGGTTGGAGACGCCGATGAAGCCGGCGACGAAGGTCGTCGTCGGCCGCTCGTAGATCTCCTCGGGGACGTCGACCTGCTCGACCCGGCCGCGGTTCATGACCGCGATCCGGTCGCTCATCGTCAGCGCCTCCTCCTGGTCATGGGTGACGTAGACGAAGGTGATCCCGACCTCGCGCTGGATCTGCTTCAGCTCGACCTGCAGCCCCTTGCGCAGTTTCAGGTCGAGGGCGCCGAGGGGCTCGTCGAGCAGCAGCACCTTCGGCAGGTTGACCAGCGCCCGCGCCAGCGCCACCCGCTGCTGCATGCCGCCGGAGAGCTGGGAGGGGCGGCGGCTGGCCTCGGCCGCGAGGCCGACCCGGCGCAGCTCGGTCTTGACCCGTTCGGCGATCTCGTCCTTGCTCACCTTCTTGCGCTTCAGCCCGAAGGCGACGTTGGCCTCGACGCTGAGGTGCGGGAAGAGCGCATAGCTCTGGAAGACCGTGTTGGTCGGCCGCTTGTGGGCGGGCAGGCCGGCGACGTTCTCGCCGTCGATCTGCACTTCGCCTTCGGTCGGCTGCTCGAAGCCGGCGATCATCCGCAGCGTCGTCGTCTTGCCGCAGCCGCTGGGGCCGAGCAGGGTGAAGAACTCCCCCTGGGCGAGGTCGAGGCTGAGGTCGTCGACCGCGACGAAGTCGTCGAATCGTTTGGTGACCGATCGCAGCGAGACGCTCGGAGTCTGGTCCACCTCGTTCACTTTGCTACATGTCCTTTCACTTTTCGCTCCAGGCCTGGTACCCGTTGTCAGCTCTCTGACGCCGGAACGACGAGGACGGGCCGCTCGGATAGATGAAGAAGCCGGTTCGGCGTCGAGCCGAGGATGATTCCTTTCAGCGGTTGCTCGCCATAGCTGCCGACGACGATCATCCGCGCGTCGCGGCGCTCGGCGACCTCCATCAGCGCCTCCGCCGCCCGTTGCGCCACCAGCTCGACCTCGACCTCGAGACCGTCGGCCGCCGCGTGGCTGCGGGCCTGAGCCGTCACCTTCTCGCCCAGCTCCTCGATCGCCTCCTCGTGCTCGGCGATCTCGCCGCCCCAGGTCCCGGGCGGCGCGTAGCCGAAGACGACGACGATCGGCTCGCTCAGCTTGTGGGCGATCTCCAGGGCGGCGTCGAGCGCCGCCTCGCCGCAGGCGGAGCCGTCGTAGCCGACAACCAGCCCGGCGCTCACTCGGCCACCCCCGTCGGCCCGGGCGGCGGCGCTTCGCCCTCGAGGAAGCCGGCGGGCACCACCTGCGGCCGGCGCTTGAAGAAGGCGGGGAACTTGGCCCACTGGACGAACATCAGGACGACGCCGAGCAGGAGGAAGACGACCGCGATCACCAGCGGCGGCCCGATCCCGAACCAGGAGTTGCCGGATTCGGAGTTGGCCGGATCGGCGAGTTCGATCGCGTTCTTGACCAGCAGGTAGAAGAGGATGACGCCGCCGACCAGCGGCCCGACCCCGACGAAGAAGAAGTTCTTGACGCTGCGCAGCAGCTCGCGCCGGTAGTAGACCGTGCAGGCGAAACCGGTGAGGCCGATGTAGAAAGCGATCATCAGGCCGAGTGCCGCCAGCGAGTCGTAGAGGATGTCTTCGCTGACCAGGGTCAGGCCGACGTACCAGACGACCGAGAGCGCCCCCATCAGGATCGTCGAGATGTGGGGGGTGAGGAAGCGCGGGTGGATGCGGCCGAGGCTGCCGGGCATCGCCTGGGCGCGGGCCATCGAGAGCGTCGTCCGCGCGGTGGGCAGGATCGTCGTCTGGGTCGAGGCCGCCGCCGAGGTGAGCACGGCGATGATCAGGATCTTGTCGAGCGGCGAACCGAAGACTTCGGCGCCGAGGTGGCTGAGCACGTCTTCGGGTTCGGCGACCAGGCCCTGAACCCCGTCGTAGGACTGGGCGGCGATCGCGACGACGACGTAGATCCCGAGCAGGATCAGGGTGCTGATCACCGTCGCCCGCCCCGGTGCCTCGCCCGGGTCCTCGGTCTCCTCGTTGACGGTCGCCGTCGTGTCCCAGCCCCAGTAGATGAACACCGCCAGCAGCATCCCGGCCGAGATCTCGCTCGGACTGAGCGAGAACGGGTTGATCCAGCTGATGTCGGGGTGGACCGCGTTGGGCCCGGCTTCGCCCGCGTAGACCTTGATCAGCGCCACCACCGCGAACAGCGCCAGGGTGAAGATCTCCGCTGCCAGCAGCCCGACCTGGGTGCGGGCCGAGAGCTCGATCCCGATCACGACGATCGCGGTCATGATCACGATCCAGATCACGCCGACCGCGGTCACCGCGGCGGTCGAGTTGGCGGCCGCTTCCCAGCTGAACAGCTCGAAGGTGTAGAGCCCGGCGATCTGCGCCAGGTTCGCCATCACGATGATGTCGGCGACGACGATCGTCCAACCGGCGATCCAGCCCAGCTGCGGGCCCATCGCCTTGGTCACCCAGGAGAAGCTGGTGCCGCAGTCGGGGTCGGCCTTGTTGAGGTAGTAGTAGCCGCCGGCGACGAGGAACATCGGCACGAAGCTGATCAGCAGCACCGCCGGCGCCTGCAGGGCGACCGCGGCGGCGACGAAGCCGAGCGTGGCGGCGAGGCTGTAGCCGGGAGCGGTCGAGGCGACCCCGATCACGACGCTGGAGACGAAGCCGATCGCGTTCTTCTTCAGCCCCTTGTCTTCGACCCCATGCTGGTGGGGCTCGGGTGCCGAAACGGGAACCGCGGCGCTCTCCAACTATCCCTCTCCTCTGTCTGCCGGGACGCGAGCCGACGGCTCACGACCGTCCGGCTTCTGACGACCGTAAGCCCCGGCGGACGACGCCGCAAGTGGCGGATGTCCCAAAAGCACAGGCTTCGGTTGTACACCGCGTACATGTCCGCTGCCCTTGCTTGACCCAACGAACACTTGCGAATGTGCCATCGTGGGTCTAGCGTTGTCCAGATCGTCGTAGCGAAGAGGAGAGCGGGAATGGCCACCATGCCGCAGGAAAAGATTGGAACCGAGATGCAGGAGCTGGCGCGCCGGCACCTCTGGATGCACTTCTCACGGATGGGTGGGTACGACTCCGACCACGAGATCCCGGTCATCTCGCGCGCCGAGGGCTGCTACGTCTTCGACCAGCACGGCAAGCGCTACCTCGACGGCCTCTCGGCGCTCTTCTGCGTCAACGCCGGCCACGGGCGCCCCGAGATCGGCGCCGCCGCCGCCCGCCAGGTCGAAGAGCTCGACTTCTTCACGCTCTGGAGCTACGCGCACCCGCGGGCGATCGAGCTGGCGGCGCGGATCGCCTCGCTGGCGCCCGGCGACCTCAACCGCGTCTTCTTCACCTCCGGCGGCTCGGAGGCGGTCGAGTCGGCGATCAAGCTCTCGCGCAACTACCACCGCATGCACGGCAAAGGGCAGAAGCACAAACTGATCGCCCGCGAGGTCGCCTACCACGGCACCTCGCTGGGGGCGCTCTCGGCGACCGGGATCACCGAGCTGCGCAACCAGTTCGAACCGCTCACCCCCGGCGCCTGCCACGTCCCCAACACCAACGTCTACCGCTGGCCCGAGGACCGGCACCCGCTGTGGGCGGCGACGGCGATCGAGGAGCGGATCGAATTCGAGGGCCCCGAGACGGTCGCCGCGGTGATCCTCGAGCCGGTCCAGAACGCCGGTGGCTGCTTCGTTCCGCCCGACGGCTACTTCCAGCGGGTGCGCGAGATCTGCGACCGCCACGACGTCCTGCTGATCTCCGACGAGGTGATCTGCGCCTGGGGCCGCCTCGGCCACTACTTCGGCTGCGAACGGTTCGGCTACCAGCCGGACATCATCACCTCGGCCAAGGGGCTGACCTCCGCCTACGCGCCGATGGGCGCGGTGATCGCCTCCGACCGCGTCGCCGAGCCGTTCATGGAGGGGACCAACTCCTTCTCCCACGGCTTCACCTTCGCCGGCCACCCGGTGGCGGCGGCGGTCGCGCTAGCCAACCTCGACGTCTTCGAGAACGAGGACCTCTGCGGCCACGTGCGCGAGAAGGAGCCGGAGTTCCGGCAGATGCTCGAGAGCCTGCGCGACCTGCCGATCGTCGGCGACGTGCGCGGCGCCGGCTACTTCCACGCGATCGAGCTGGTCAAAGACAAGGACACCAAGGAGAGCTTCAACGACGAGGAGTCCGAGCGTCTGCTGCGCGGCTTCCTCTCCGGCGAGCTGTACAAGCGGGGGCTGATCTGCCGCGCCGACGACCGGGGCGACCCGGTGGTCCAGCTGGCGCCGCCGCTGATCGCCGACAGCGAGCAGTTCGAGGAGATCCACGACGTGCTCCGCGGCGTCCTCAGCGACGCCTGGGACAAGGTCGTCCACCAGGCAGCCTGATGATCTGAGGCGACGTGCTCACCGTCCAGAGCCTCCTCGACGAGCTCGACCTCGACCTCGCTGCCGGACGCGAGGCCGCGGCCGCGCCGGTGCGGTGGGTGCACATCTCCGAGCTGCAGGACCCGACGCCGTGGCTCTCCGGCGGCGAGCTGATGCTGACCACCGGCATCCCGCTCGACACCGCCGCCAAGCAGCGCTCGTTCGTCAAGATCCTCGCCGACCGCAATCTCGCCGGGCTCGGGTTCGGTACCGGCTTCAGCCACGAGTCGCTGCCCGAGGCGCTGGTCGAGGAGGCCGACAAGCGCGACTTCCCGCTCTTCGAGGTCCCCTACTCGACCCCGTTCATCGCGATCACCGAGAAGGCCTTCACCCGCCTGGTCAACGAGCAGTACGAGGTCCTCCAGCGCGGCCTGGCGGTGCAGCGCCGGCTCGAGCGGCTGGTCCTGGAGGAGCGCGGGCTGGAGGAAATCGCGGCGACGATCGCCTCCGCGGTCGGCGGCACGGTCGCGATCCTCGACGCCCGCGGCGAGCGCCTGGCCGGGCGCGGCTTCCGCCGCCAGCTCTCGACCGAGGCGATCGGCGGCATCCGCAAAGAGGCGCTCGGCCACGCCGCTGACGGCCACCCCTTCGTCCCCTCGCATCCCTCGGTCGCCGGCCGGGCGCTGGCCCACCCGGTGGTCTCGCCGGGTGGCGGCCCGCCGCAGGCCTGGGTGGTGATCGTCCGCGACTCGGGCGGCCTCGGCGACTTCGAGCGGCTGATCCTGCAGCAGGCGGTGGCGATCGTCGCCCTCGAGCTGATGCGGCGCCGGGTCGCGCGCGAGACCGAGCGGCGGCTCGCCGGCGACGTCCTCGCCGGCGCCCTCAGCGGCCGCATGGAGGCGACCGAGCTGCGCCGCCGGCTGGAGCCGTTCGGGATCGGTGACGAAGCCGCGGTCCTCGTCTTCGCCCTCGAGGAGCCCGCCGGCGCCGTCGGGGCGCTCGAACGGGCGCTTGCCGGCGAGGGCTGCCCCGCGGTCGTCGCGCCGCACGAGGTCGGTGGCCGCGAGCTGCTCTGCGCGGTGATCGACGCCGCCGACCGCGACCCGATCGAGGTTGCTGCCGACGTCCGCCGCACGCTCCCCGCCGAGCTGCGCGGCGTCCGCGCCGCCGCCAGCCGCGCCGCCGCGCCGGAGAGCCTGCGTCACTCCTTCCACGAAGCGCGCTGCGCGCTGGAGGCGACCGCGATGCAGAACGGGGCCGCCCCCGAGGTCGCCTCGTGGCGCGACCTCGGCGCCTTCACCCTGCTGCTCTCGATCCAGGACGACGACGCGCTCAGCCTCTACTGCGACAGCGTGCTCGGGCCGATCGAGGAGGGCGACGAGGAGTACGGCGGCGAGCTGCTGCGCTCGCTGGAGGCCTTCATCGAGCAGAACGGCCAGTGGGAGCGCGCCGCCCGCGAGGTCTACTGCCACCGGCACACGCTGCGCTACCGGATGCGCAAGGTCGAAGAGCTGACCGGCCGCGACCTCTCGCGGGCGCACGATCGGATCGAGTTTTGGCTGGCCCTGCGAGCGAGGGAGTTGATCGCATGAACACATTCCGAGGTGACAGATGAAGGTCGGCGTACCCACCGAGATCAAGGCGGACGAGTACCGGGTCGCGATCACGCCGGCCGGCGTCCGCGAAATGAGCGAGCACGGCCACGAGGTGCTGGTCCAGGCCGGCGCCGGCGAGGGCAGCGCGATCGCCGACGGGGACTACGCAGCCCAGGGGGCGACGATCGTCCCCGAAGCGGCCGAGCTGTTCGGCGCCGCGGAGATGATCCTCCACGTCAAGGAGCTGCAGCCGACCGAGATCGAGATGCTGCGGCCCGACCACCTGCTCTTCACCTACCTGCACCTGGCGCCCGACCCCGAGCAGACCCGCGGCCTCTGCGGCAGCGGCGTCACCGCGATCGCCTACGAGACGGTCGAGGACTCGCGCGGGCGGCTGCCGCTGCTGGCGCCGATGAGCGAGATCGCCGGCAAGATCGCGACCCAGGCGGGGGCCCACGCGCTGGAGAAGCCGCACGGCGGCCGCGGCATCCTGCTCGGCGGCGTCCCCGGCGTCGCCGCCGCCAACGTGATGGTGATCGGCGGCGGCGTGGTCGGGATGAACGCCGCCTTCATCGCGATCGGGATGGAGGCCGACGTCTTCGTCTTCGACCGCTCGATCGACCGCCTGCGCGAACTCGAGGTCACCTTCGGCGGCCGCTGCTCGACCGTCTACTCGACGACCCTGGCGGTCGAGGAGATGCTGCCGCGGGCCGACCTGGTGATCGGCGCCGTCCTCGTCCACGGGGCGCGGGCGCCGTTCGTGATCCGCCGCGAACAGCTGGGGCTGATGAAGCCGGGGGCGGTGCTGGTCGACGTCGCCATCGACCAGGGCGGCTGCTTCGAGACCTCGCGGCCGACGACCCACAACGACCCGACCTTCGAGGTCGACGGGGTCACCCACTACTGCGTCGCCAACATGCCCGGGGCGGTGCCGATCACCTCGACCCAGGCGCTGACCAACGCGACCCTGCCCTACGCGATCGCGATCGCCGACCTCGGGGTCGCCGGCGCGATCCGGCGCGACCCCGGCCTGCGGCCGGGGGTCAACGTCGCCAACGGCAAGGTCACGCACCCGGCGGTGGCCGAGGGCGTGGGGATGGATTATGTGCCGGTCGAGGAGGCACTCGACCTCGGGGGCGGAGAAAGTGCAAACCGCGAAGCGGAGGTTGTCTGAGTGGCGACGGTGACGAAGACGAAGCTGAAGAACTTCATCGGCGGCGAGGCGGTCGATCCCGCCGACGGCGCGTTCGAGGACGTGGTCAACCCGGCCAACGGCGAGGTGATCGCCGAATCGCCGCTCTCGACCAAAGCCGACGTCGACCGCGCGGTGGCGGCGGCCAGGAAGGCCTTCCCCGGTTGGGCGACGACGACCCCGGCGGACCGGGCGCGGGCGCTGCTGCGGATGGCCGACCTGATCGAGGAGCGCGCCGAGGAGATCGCCGACTTGGAGTCGGCTGACGCCGGCAAGCCGCGCACCCTGGTCGTCGACGACGAAATCGGCCCGATGGCCGACCAGCTGCGCTTCTTCGCCGGCGCCGCCCGCTGCCTCGAGGGCCGCTCGGCCGGCGAGTACATGGAGGGTCACACCTCGTTCGTGCGCCGCGAGCCGGTCGGCGTGATCGGCCAGATCACGCCCTGGAACTACCCGATGATGATGATGATCTGGAAGATCGCGCCGGCGCTGGCGGCCGGCAACACGGTCGTCGTCAAGCCGGCCGAAACGACGCCGGTGACGACGCTCAAGTTCGCCGAATGGTGCAGCGAGATCCTGCCGCCCGGCGTCTTCAACGCGATCGGCGGCCACGGCCAGCCGGCCGGCTCGGAGCTGGTCACGCACCCAGACGTGGAGATGGTCTCCCTGACCGGATCTGTTGGCACCGGCAAGTGGATCGCCGCCGCGGCCGCCGACAGCCTCAAGCGCGTCCACCTCGAGCTCGGCGGCAAGGCGCCGGTGATCGTCTTCGACGACGTCGAGATGGCGACGGCGCTGGAGACGATCGCCGCCACCGGCTACTACAACGCCGGCCAGGACTGCACCGCGGCGACCCGTGTGCTCGCCGCCAAGGGCGTCTACGACGACGTCGTCAACGGCCTCGCGGCGGAGGCCAGGGGCCAGGTGATGGGGGACACCCTGGCGCCGGAGACGACGCTGGGCCCGGTCAACAGCATGCGCCAGCGCGAGCGGGTCGCCGGCTTCTTCGAGCGCAGGCCGGCCAACGCCGAGGTCGTCACCGGTGGCGGCCAGCCCGACCTGCCGGGGTCCTTCTTCGAACCGACCGTCGTCGCCGGGCTCGAGCAGAGCGACGAGATGATCCAGCGGGAGATCTTCGGGCCGGTGATAACGGTGCAGCCGTTCAGCGACGAGCAGACCGCGATCGAGTGGGCCAACGGCGTCGACTACGGCCTCGCCGCCTCGGTCTGGACCCGCGACGTCGGCCGCGCGATGCGCGTCACCAACGCCCTCGACTTCGGCTGCGTCTGGGTCAACGACCACATCCCGTTCGTCTCCGAGATGCCGCACGGCGGCTTCAAGGAATCCGGCTACGGCAAGGACCTGAGCATGTACGGGCTGGAGGACTACACGCGGATCAAGCACGTGATGCTGAACCTTCAATAGTGGGTCGATTCGCCGTCCTGGCCGTCTCTGGCGGCCGCTCTCGCCGCCATACTGCGTCCTCGGTTGCCCGAATAGCGCTGCTATTCGGGCGCCCTGCGTCCTTGTCTGGCAGCGAGAGCGTCTCGCCAGAGCCTGGCCAGTCCGACGAACCGACCCACTCTTTTCGGCGTTAGAGACAGAAATGAGAAAGCTCATTGGTCTTGCCGTTCTCGCGCTTGCTGCGCTCTGCGGGGTGGTGGCATTGGCGGGGGCGGCGGAAGGGCCGGCGCCGGAGGCGGGGGAAACGATCACCGCGCCGAGCTGCCATGGGCGCAAGGCGGGGATCGTCGGGACCGATGGCAACGACGTGCTGCGGGGGACGCCCGGCAGGGACGTGATCTGGGCGGGGAAGGGCGACGACACGGTTTACGGCAGCCTCGGCAACGACCTGATCTGCGGCGGCCCGGGCAACGACGTGATCCACGGCGGTCGCGGCAACGACACCGTCGACGGGGGGCAGGGGACCGACCTGGTCGCCGGCGACCTCGGCGACGACAAGGTGCTGGGCGGCGCCGGGCCCCGCGACGACGTCGCCGGCGACCTCGGAATCGACATCGTCAACGGCGGCCCCGGCAACGAAGACCTGGTCCACGGCGA
Organism: Solirubrobacterales bacterium; assembly: GCA_046330305.1. GTDB lineage: Bacteria > Actinomycetota > Thermoleophilia > Solirubrobacterales > 70-9 > VAYN01. Next base: position 45,544 of record JAXLTA010000010.1, read on the forward strand.
CTACGGCTGGGACCGGATGTCGGGCGGCGCCGGCAAGGGCGACATCGCCTCGTTCGCCACCGACGTCGGCGGCGGCAAGGGCGGCGTGGCCGGCGTCTGGGCCTCGCTCGCCAAGCACCGCGCCTTCGGCGACGGCCACGACAAGCTGTTCGGCTTCGAGAGCCTCGAGGGCTCGGCCTTCCAGGACACACTGATCGGCAGCAAGGGCGACAACGCAATCGACGCCGGCCCGGGCGACGACCAGCTGATCGGCGGCGGCGGTCACGACACCCTGGAAGGCGGCGAGGGCAGCGACGGCTGCACCGGCGCCAAGGGCCGGACCACCTCGTGCGGCAGGGAAAGGGCGCCGAAGGCCTCGGCCTACGTCCGGCTCGACCCGATCGCCGGCGCCGGCGCCGGGCTGCAGATCGTCGGCGGCGGCGGCGCTGACCACTTCACGGTCGGCTTCGAAGAAGCGACCCAGACCTTCGAGGTGAGCGCCGACAAGGGCATCGCGATCGGCGGCAACTGCACCCGCCCGGGGCGCTCGCCCGACCGCGTGGCCTGCCCGGCCGGCGGCCCCGGCCACTGGTTGATGGCCGATCTCGGGCCGGGCAACGACAGCCTCGAGGTCGAAGGCTCGCTGTTGGCGGTGGGGAGCGTCCGCTTCGCCGGCAACCTCGGCAACGACACGATCAAAGCCGGTCCCGAGGACGACCTGATCGAGGCCGGGCCGGGTGCGGACAAGCTCTACGGCGGCGCCGGCGCCGATGGCCTGGTCGGCGGCCTGCCCGGCCCGACCTACCTCTACGGCGGGCCCAACGGCGATCTCCTGGCCGCCGGCGGCGGCTGCGCCGGCGGCGCTCTGGTCGGCGGCCCCGGGCGCGACGACGCCTCCTTCGCCGAGACCCAAGCGCACCCCGGACTGCTGATCGTCTCCTTCCCCCAGCACAGCGCCTGGGTGACGACGGTCAAGGGCTGCCGCCACGTCCACCTCTCGCCCACCGACGAGGACATGGAGGGCTCCTTCGACAACGACGTCCTGATCGGTGACTCCGGCCCCAACTCGATCCTCGGCCAGCCCGGCGAAGACGTCTTCATCGGCAACGGCGGCGAAGACGTGATCGACGCCCGCGACGGCGTCCGCGACACCTCGATCCAGTGTGGCCGCGGCACCCGCCCCGAAAAGAAGAAGAAAGGCAAGGGCTTCACCAAGGCCACCGGCGTCGCCGCCGGCCGCGCCCTCACCGACAGCTTCGACCCGGTGCCGTTCAAATGCGCGGTCACCGTCCACGGCACGCCGGTCCCGGGCCTGCACCCCGGCCGCCACGGAGCCGAGGCTCGCCACCCGAGCGGCTGACGACCCTCGATGGGCGTCGCGCGACCCGGCCGCAGGGAACCCTGGCGCGCCCTTGGCATAGGCTTGGCCGATGGCACGGAAGACCGCGAGCGGAGACGAGGCGGCGGCGATCGCGGCCGCCGTGGCGCGGTTTGAGGCGGAGAGCGCGACTGCACCGGCCGAGCCGGTGCGGGTCGGCCCGTGGCAGCGCGCCGCGCTGCTGGAGGGGGTGCGGGCCAAGCAGGCGGTCCAGGAGTCGAAAGGAAAGGGATCGACATGGCTGTCGTGAAAATCATCGAGCTGGTCGGGAGCTCAAAGACCTCGACCGACGACGCGGCGAAACAGGCGCTCGAGCAGGCGAAAGGCTCGTTGCGCAACATCCGCGCCGTCGACATCGTCTCGACCGGCATCCGCGGCGAAAACCTCGACGAGTACCGGGCCCACGTCCGCGTCGCCTTCCTGATCGAGGGCACCGAGGTCGATTGATGGCCGAGGCGGGGAAGGAAGTGTCGCGGGAGGAGGCGCAGAGACTGCTCGAGGACGGCGCGCAGCTGGTCGACGTGCGCGCCGCCCACGAGTGGGACGCCGGCCGGATCGCCGGCGCCACCCACCTGCCGCTCGACGAGCTGGCCGGCCGAGCCGGGGAGATCGACCGCGAGCGGCCCGTCGTCGTCTACTGCCGGGGCGGCAACCGCTCGGCGATGGCGGCGGCGGCGCTGGCCGACGCCGGCTATCGGGCGGCGAAGCTGCAGGAGGGGATCGTCGGCTGGATCGAGGCCGGGCTGCCGGTCGAGCCGGAGGACGGCTACGTGGCCGAGTCAGGCGAGGCGGCGGCGGTCCTGCAGGCGCGAAAGCGCGCCCACAGCGGCTCCTGAAGCGGGTTTGCTGCTAAATACCTGAATCCCTGTCAGGTTTTGCTATTTTGCTCCGCATGGAGCTAGCCATGGCGGAGAACAAGGAGCAGCGGGGCAAGGGCCGGATCGGCACGGTTGAGAACCCGGAGACCTACGAGAACGTTCCGGGGCACGTGATCCCGATCATCGAGCGCGAGTTCGACGACTTCGACAACGAAGCCGAGGAGTTCCTCGCCGGTCGCCTGGCCGAAGACCAGTTCATCGGCTTCCGCCTCAAGCAGGGCGTCTACGGACAGCGCCAGCCCGACGTCCAGATGGTCCGGGTCAAGCTGCCGTTCGGCGGCGTCACCCCCGCCCAGATGGAGATGTTCGCCAGCGTCGTCGAGCAGTACGCGCCGCTCAACAAGGGCCACATCACGACCCGGCAGAACATCCAGATCCACCACGTGCCGCTGCGCGACATGGAGGGGCTGATCCGCCAGATCTCCGCCGTCGGCCTCTCCTCGCGGGAGGGCTGCGGCAACACGGTCCGCAACGTCACCGGCGATCCCTGGGCCGGCATCGCCCCGGACGAGATCTTCGACCCGACGCCCTATGCCGGCGCCTACGTCCGCTACTTCGTCCGCCACCCGACGACGCAGCTGATGCCGCGCAAGATCAAGACTGCCTTCAGCGGCTCTGACGAGGACCGGGCGATCACCGGGATCCATGACGTCGCCTTCCTCGCCCGCGAACGGGACGGGGTCAGGGGCTTCGAGCTGCGGGTCGGCGGCGGCACCTCGATCATGGCCCGCGTCGCGCCCACGGTCTATGAGTTCGTCGAGGCCGACAACGGCGACTACCTGAAGGTCGCCGAGGCCGTCTTCCGCATCTTCGACCGCCAGGACTGGCTGCGCGTCAACCGCGCCCGCGCCCGGATCAAGGTCCTGCTCGACAAGATCGGCGTCGAGGCCTTCCGCGAGCTGCTCGACGAGGAGCTCGAGGGCGACTGGGTCGCCGAGCGCGAGTTCGGCCCGGAGCTGGTCGACCGCCTGCGCTTCGACGACGACGAGGAGGCCCGCGCGCCGAAGGCGCCGCCGACCGCCGCCTCGCCGAACGGCGATCGCAGCGAGTTCGAGCGCTTTCTGGCCGCCAACGTGCAGGCGCAGAAGCAGGACGGCTTCTCGAGCGTCGAGGTGAAGATCGACCGCGGCGACCTCAGCCCCGAGCAGTTCCGCGGCCTCGCCGCGATCATGCGCGACCACACCGGCGGCAACGCCCGCAGCACCGTGCAGCAGAACCTGGTCCTGCGCTGGGTGCGCGACGAGGCGCTCTACGACGTCTGGGCGCGGCTCGCCGCGCTCGGTCTCGGCGACGCCGGCGCCCGCGAGATCACCGACGTGGTCAGCTGCCCCGGCACCGACAGCTGCAAACTCGGGATCACCGCCTCGATGGGCCTCAACCGGGCGATCAAGGAGCGGGTCGACTCGATGCGGATCGAGGACGAGCTGACCAGGCGGATCCACATCAAAATGAGCGGCTGCCCGAACGGGTGCAGCCAGCACCACATCGCCAACATCGGCTTCTACGGCGCCTCGCTGAAGGTAGGCGAGCGGCAGCTGCCGGCCTACATCCCGCACATCGGCGGCAACTTCGAGGGGGGCGAGGTCGCCTTCGGGACGCGGCTCAAATCGCGGCTGCCCGCCAAACGGGTGCCGGAGGCGGTCGAGCGCTGGGTGCGGCTCTACGAGGCCGAGCGCGACGACGGCGAGGAGTTCAACGCCTTCGCCGAGCGCGTCGGACCGGCCAGCTTCGAAGCGACCGTCAAGGACCTGACGCTGCCCGTCGAGTTCTCGCTCGAGACCATGCAGCAGTTCATCGATTGGAACCGGCAGAGCCCGTACAAGGTCGAGCGCGGCGAGGGGGAGTGCGCGATCTGAGTCGCGCCCGGTGCCGATGAAACCCCCTCCCGTCACGCTGTCGGGCACGGTGCCCACAGTCACCGACCTCGACCACGAGGCGATCGCCGCCGAGCTCGAGGCGCTGAGCGCGGCGGAGACGATCGAGTGGATGTTCGACAGCTTCGGGGAGAACCACTACATCGCCTGCTCGTTCCAGAAAACGAGCTCGGTCACCGCCCACCTGGCGACCCAGATCAACCCCGAGGCGCGCTTCTTCTACCTGGACACGGACTTCCTCTTCCCGGAGACCTACGAGACCCGCGACCGGCTCGCCGAGCGGCTCGGGATCGAGTTCGATCGCTACCACAACCTGACCCCGGCCGAGCAGGCCGCCGAGTACGGCGAGGAGCTGTGGAAGACCGATCCCGACGCCTGCTGCGGCATCCGCAAGGTCGAGCCGATGCGCAGGGCGCTCTCTTCCGTAGACTGCTGGGTCGCCGGGGTCCGACGTGGTGACTCCAGCAGCCGCTCCAAGACGCCTAAGTTCGCCTGGGACAGGAAGTTCAACCTCTGGAAGCTGAACCCGCTCGCAGACTGGACCGAGCGCGACGTCTGGAACTACATCCATGAGCACCGTCTTCCATACAACCCCCTCCACGACCAGGGCTATCCCTCGATCGGGTGCACCCACTGCACGCAGCCGGTCGCCCCGGGCGGCGACTCGCGCGACGGCCGCTGGGCGGGTCTGTCCAAGAACGAGTGCGGGATCAACTAGCGCCTCTCTGCCGCGGGCGGTGAGCAGCTGATGGAGGAGTTGGCGAAGACTCGCCAGGCCGTGGTCGAGCTCACCGACCTCGACACGCTCGAAGCCGAGTCGGTCCACGTCATCCGCGAGGTGGTGGCCGAGTTCGAGAACCCGGTGATGCTGTTCTCCGGCGGCAAGGACTCGGTCCTGATGCTGCACCTGGCGCGCAAGGCGTTCGCGCCCGCCCCGGTCCCCTTCCCGATCCTCCACGTCGACACCGGCCACAACTTCCCCGAGGTGATCGAGTTCCGCGACCGGGTCGTCGCCGAGCACGGGCTGCGGCTCGAGGTCGCCTCGGTGCAGGAGCTGATCGACGCCGGCCGGATCAAGGTCGGCCACCAGCTCGAAAGCCGCAACCGCCACCAGACCGTGGCGCTGCTGGAGGCGATCCAGAACGGCGGCTACGACGCCGTCTTCGGCGGCGGCCGCCGCGACGAGGAGAAGGCGCGCGCCAAGGAGCGGGTCTTCTCCTTCCGCGACAGCTTCGGCCAGTGGGATCCGAAGAACCAGCGCCCGGAGCTCTGGAACCTCTACAACGGCCGCCACAAGAAGGGCGAGCACATCCGCGTCTTCCCGATCTCCGACTGGACCGAGCTCGACGTCTGGCGCTACCTCGCCCGCGAGCAGGTCGACCTGCCGCCGATCTACTTCGCGCACGAGCGCGACGTCGTCGACGTCGAGGGGCTGCTGATGGCGGTCAACGAGTTCTTCCCCCTGCCCGAGGGGGCGGAGGTGGAGCGGTTGATGGTGCGCTACCGGACGGTCGGCGACGCCACCGCGACCGGCGCCGTGCGCTCGGAGGCGACCCACTACGAGGCGGTGATCGAGGAGACAGCGGCGACCCGGATCACCGAGCGCGGCGCGACCCGCGGCGATGACCGCTTCTCCGAAGCGGCGATGGAGGATCGCAAGAAGGAAGGCTATTTCTAGTGGCCTCCGAGCTGCTCCGCATCGCCACCGCCGGCTCGGTCGACGACGGCAAGTCGACCCTGATCGGCCGCCTCCTGCACGACACCAAATCGATCTTCGAGGACCAGCTCGAATCGATCGAGCTGACCTCGCAGAAACGCGGCAACGAGCAGACCGACCTGGCGCTGCTGACCGACGGCCTGCGGGCCGAGCGCGAGCAGGGGATCACGATCGACGTCGCCCACCGCTACTTCGCGACGCCGAAGCGCAAGTTCGTGATCGCCGACACCCCGGGCCACATCCAGTACACGCGCAACATGGTCACCGGCGCCTCGACCGCCAATCTGGCGCTGCTGCTGGTCGACGCCCGCAAAGGCGTGCTCGAACAGACCCGCCGCCACGCCCTCCTCTCCTCGCTGCTGCGGGTCCCGCACCTCGTCCTCTGCGTCAACAAAATGGACCTCGTCGACTACGAGGAGTCGATCTTCGACGAGATCCGCGACGAGTTCACCGCCTTCGCCGCCAAGCTCGACATCACCGACCTCGGCTTCGTCCCGATCTCGGCGCTCGAGGGCGACAACGTCGTCGAACGCTCGCCGAACATGCCGTGGTTCAACGGCCAGCCGCTGCTCTCCCATCTCGAGGACGTCCACATCGCCTCCGACCGCAACCTGGTCGACAACCGCTTCCCGGTCCAGTATGTGATCCGGCCGCAGACCTCCGAGCACCTCGACTACCGCGGCTTCGCCGGGACCGTCTCCGGCGGCATCTTCAAGCAGGGCGACGAAGTGATCGTGCTGCCCTCGCGGCGCAAATCGAAGATCGCCCAGATCGACACCCCGAACGGGCCGGTCGACCAGGCCTTCCCGCCGATGGCGGCGACGCTGCTGCTCGAGGACGAGATCGACGTCTCGCGCGGCGACATGATCTGCCGCCCGACCAACCAGCCGACCGCCAACCGCCGTTTCGAGGCGATGGTCTGCTGGTTCGACGAGACCAGCTCGCTGCGCACCGACGCCCCGTACATGCTCAAGCACACGACCCGGTGGGTCCCGGTCGAAGTCGAGGCGCTGCGCTACCAGCTCGACGTCGACACCCTGCACCGCGACCTCGAGGCGGAGACGCTCGAGGTCAACGACATCGGCCGGATCTCGGTCCACGCCAGCTCGCCGCTCTTCTTCGACGAGTACCGGCTCAACCGCAACACCGGCAGCTTCATCCTCGTCGACCCGGCCACCAACCTGACGGTCGCCGCGGGGATGATCATCTCCGCCACCGGCGAGTCGCCGAGCGGCGAAATCGTCGCCGAGAACATCACCTTCCACCCCAGCAAGCTGAGCCGCGAGGAGCGCTGGTCGGCGCTCGCCACCGCCGGCGCGACGATCTGGATGACCGGGCTCTCGGGCTCGGGCAAGTCGACGATCGCGACCGCGGTCGAGCACAGCCTCGTCTCCGGCGGCCGCGCCGCCTTCATGCTCGATGGCGACAACCTCCGCCACGGCCTCAACTCCAACCTCGGCTTCAGCCCCGAGGACCGGGCCGAGAACGTCCGCCGCACCGGCGAGCTGGCCAAGGTCCTGGCCGAAGCCGGCAACGTCGCGATCGTCTCCCTGGTCAGCCCCTACGCCGCCGATCGCGACCGCGTCCGCCGCATCCACGAGGAGGCCGGCATCCCCTTCTACGAGGTGCACGTCGATACGCCGCTCGAGATCTGCGAAGAACGCGACCCCAAGGGCCTCTACGCCAAGGCCCGGGCCGGCGAGATCAAGGACCTGACCGGCGTCGGCGCCCCCTACGAGGCACCCTCCTCCCCGGAGCTGGTCCCCGACGCCGATCTGGAGACCGCTGTCCGCCAGGTCATCGGCCTGCTCGGCTGACCTCGCCTCCACTCGAAGTTCGTCTCCCCTCCGAGCGTCGCCTGCCCAGCTTGCGACGGAGACCGCGCGGCCCTTGACCGCGATCGCCGGGGCGGGACGACGGCCAGCCTCACCAAGGCCGTCGTGCTCAAGCGCACCAAACCGAGCTAGCCCGGCAAGACGACGAGAGCCCTATGCCGGGCGCGGCGGCACCCGCGGCTCGCCGAGGCCGTAGGTCTCATAGGCGCCGAATCGGGAGAAGGTCTTGTGGGTCGGCCCGTGGTAGTCGGAGGACGCCGTGGGGATGAGGTCGAGCTCGTCGCAGAGCTCGAGGAGGTGGGCGGTCTGCTGCTCGCTGTGAGTGGGGTAGAAGGTCTCGATGCCGTCGGCTCCGAGGCTGCGGATCAGGTCGTCGACCTCGCCGGGGGCGTCGATGTCCCAGTAGGGGTGGGCGATCACGGCGACGCCGCCGGCCTCGCGGATCAGCGCGATCGCTTCCGCCGCGGTCGGCCAGCGGCGCGGGACGAAGGCCTTGGCGCCGGGCACGAGGTACTCCTCGAAGAAGGGGCCGAGGTCGCCGCTGGCGCCGGCGGCGCGGGCGATGTGGGGGCGGCCGATCGAGAGCGCGTCGCCGGCCTCGCGGACGGCGTCCTCGAGGTGGAGGTCGAAGCCCTCGGCGCGGAGCCGCTCGATGATCTCGCCGGCACGCGCCACCCGCTCGTGCTGGGCGCGCTCGCAGGCGGCGGCGATCTTGCCGAGGTCGACCCAGTAGCCGCAGACGTGGAGGTCTTCGGCGTACTCGTGGACGCAGGACATCTCGGTCGCCGGGACGAGCTCGATCCCGACCCGCTCGGCGGCCACGGCCGCCTCTTCGACGCCGGCGATCGCGTCGTGGTCGCTCAGCGCCAGCGTCGTGACGCCGGCCCTGGCGGCCTCCTCGACCACGCCCGCCGGCGCCAGCTGCCCGTCGGAGACCGTCGAATGCGACTGCAGCTCGATCAGCACCCGACCCTCCGGCCCAGCTCGGTCCCGGTGACAATCGGCATCCGACCCATGGCCGCGCAGCCTAGCCGTGCCGAGTGGGGGAGGTCGGGAAGCCCTGCCGAGAACACTCCAGCGAGCGAAGCGAGCGTTTCGGCAGGGCTTCCCGACCTCCTCTGGCCTACATAAATAGACTGCGCCGCCGTGTTCGAGAAGGTGCTGATTGCCAACCGGGGCGAGATCGCGATCCGCGTCGCCCGCACCCTGAGGGAGATGGGGATCGCCTCGGTCGCCGTCTACTCGGAGATCGACCGCGATGCCCCGCACGTGCGCGAGGCCGACGAGGCGTTCCTGATCGGCCCGGCGGTGGCGGCCGAAAGCTACCTCGACATCCAGAAGATCATCGACACGGCCCGCGAGGCCGGGGCCGAAGGGATCCACCCCGGCTACGGCTTCCTCGCCGAGAACGCCGACATGGCGCGCGCCTGTGCCGAGTACGGGATCACCTGGATCGGGCCCCCGCCGGAGGCGATCGAAGCGATGGGCTCGAAGACAAAGGCGCGCGAGATCATGCAGCAGGCCGGGGTGCCGATCGTGCCCGGCTCGACCGAGGTCGCCAAGGATCTCGACGACGCCCGCAAGCAGGCCGAGGAAGCCGGCTACCCGGTCGCCTGCAAGGCAGCGGGCGGCGGTGGCGGCAAGGGCTTCCGGGTGGCGATGACCCCTGACGACCTGCGGGAGGCCTACGAGGGATCGGCGCGGGAAGGCGAGAAGTTCTTCTCCGACTCGCGCGTCTACGTCGAGCGCTACCTGGAGGACCCGCGCCACGTCGAGGTCCAGGTGCTCGCCGACGGGCACGGCAACGTGATCCACCTCGGCGAGCGCGACTGCTCGATCCAGCGCCGCCACCAGAAGGTGATCGAGGAGGCGCCCGGCCCGCACGTCGATGAGGAGATGCGGGCGCGGATCGGCAAGATCGCGACCGACGCCGCCGCCGCCGTCGGCTACCGGGGCGCCGGCACGATCGAGGGGATGCAGGTCGGCGAGGAGTACTTCTTCCTCGAGATGAACACCCGCGTCCAGGTCGAGCACTGCGTGACCGAGATGGTCACCGGCATCGACATCGTCCGCGAGCAGATCCTGGTCGCCGCCGGCGAGCCGCTCTCGATCGCCCAGGAGGAAGTCGAGCTGCGCGGCTGGTCGATCGAGTGCCGGATCAACGCCGAGGCCGCGCACAAGAAGTTCGCCCCGGCGCCGGGGCCGATCGGGGAGTCCTACCGCGAGCCGTCCGGGCCGGGCGTGCGCGTCGACTCCGGGGTCGAGGCCGGCTCCGAGGTCTCGCCGATGTACGACCCGATGGTCGCCAAGCTGATCGTCTGGGACGTCGACCGGGAGAAGGCGACCCGGCGGATGCTGCGCGCGCTGGCCGAATACGACTCCGGCGGCCTGACGACGCTGATCCCGTTCCACGAGAAGATCCTCGCCACCGAGCAGTGGGCCAGGGGCGAGACCTGCCGCGACCTGATGGAGGACGCGGAGTGGCTGAAATCCACCGCGCCGGCCGACGCCACCCCGCCCGAGCCGAAGGAGGGCGGCGAGCTCGTCAGCCGCGATTACAAGGTCGAGGTCGGCGGCAAGCTCTTCGACGTCAAGGTGATCGGCGAGGCCCTCGCCGGCGCCGCCCCGGCCGCGGCGGGCGGCCGCAAACCCCCCCGGCGCGAGCGCAAGTCCGGCGGCGGCGGTGGCGGCTCGAGCGAGAAGCTGACCTCGCCGCTGCAGGGCTCGGTCTTCAAAGTCGTCGTCACGGAGGGCGCCAGCGTCGAGGAAGGCGACCTGATCTGCGTGATCGAGGCGATGAAGATGGAGAACGAGATCACGGCCCACCGGACCGGGAAGGTGACCAGCCTGGCGGTGACGGAGGGCGACTCCGTGAACAGCGGCGACGTCCTGGCGACCATCGAGTAGGCGGCTTTGCGTGAGGGCGGGGCGGGTGTGCCGCGTAGACGAGGACACCCTTCTCCCCACCTCGCCAAGCCCCGACCCTCCTAGACTCCAACCAGATGGCAAGCGCCACCGACCAGCCGAGCACCCGCGGCATGACCTTCATCCAAGGTGGCGAGTTCAAGATGGGCTGCGAGCACTTCTACCCCGAGGAGGCGCCCGTCCACACGGTCGGGGTCGACGCCTTCTGGATCGACTCCAAGCCGGTCACCGTGCGCGAGTTCCGCCACTTCGTCCGCGACACCGACTACGTCACCGTCGCCGAGCGCAAGCCGGATCCGGCCGAATACCCGGGCATCGACCCGGCGCTGCTGGTGCCGGGGTCGCTGGTCTTCCAGCGCACGCCGGGGCCGGTGCCGCTGACCGACTACCGGGCCTGGTGGGCGTTCGTCCCAGGCGCCTGTTGGAAGCGCCCCGAGGGGCCGGGCAGCGACCTCCGCGGCCGCGACCTGCACCCCGTCGTCCACGTCGCCAACGAGGACGCCGCCGCCTACGCCGAGTGGGCCGGCAAGCGGCTGCCGAGCGAGGCGGAGTGGGAGTTCGCCGCCCGTGGCGGGCTCGACGGGGCGATCTTCACCTGGGGCGAGGTCGACCACAACGAGACCGGGACGCTGCTCGCCAACACCTGGCAGGGCCGCTTCCCCTGGGAGAACCTCGGCGCCGCCGGCTGGCGCGGCACCTCGAAGGTCGGCGCCTTCCCGCCCAACGGGTACGGCCTCTACGACATGGCGGGCAACGTCTGGGAGTGGACCTCCGACTTCTTCACCACCCGCCACCCCGATGAGGCTCCGAGCCCATGCTGCGTGCCGCACAACCCGCGCGTCTCCTCGCCCGAGGACAGCTACGAGGTCGGCGCGCCCGCCGCCCACATCCCACGCAAGGTGATCAAGGGCGGCTCCCACCTCTGCGCCCCCAGCTACTGCTTCCGCTACCGCCCGGCGGCCCGCCAGGCCGAGGCCCTCGACAGCTCGACCAGCCACATCGGGTTTCGCTGCGTGCTCGACGCCCCCTCGACGTAGGCGGTCCTTCCACCGAATAGGCGTCCCGGCCGGCGCCTATTTGTGGTGCTTTTTTTCGCGTTCTTTTTCCTTCTTTTCGCGTTCGCGTTCGCGTTCGCGCTGTTCCTTTTCGTGCTTGCGTTTGATCCGCAGCTGTTCCTTCTTGGTCAGCGGCATCTTTTCCGAGACTTCGCGGCAGACCGCGGCGTGACAGGTCTCGAGGCGGACGAGTTCGCGATGCAGGAAGGCGCGGATCGGGAAGTAGTTGGGGTCGCGGACGATGTTGTTGAGCTCGTAGGGATCCTTGGTGATGTCGTAGAGCTCTTTCTCGCCGTCGGGCCACTCGATGTACTTGTAGGGCCCGAGGCGGATCCCGTAGTAGTTCTTGGGCGGCGCCACGATCGAGGCGTGAGCGCTGGCGTCTTCGCCGCCGCCGCGCTGCGCCGATCCCGGTCGCGCCCGCAGCGCGGCGCTCGCGGCCTTGGCGGGGGTGATCGGACGCGTGCCGCCTTCTTCTTCGACGTCGCTGGTCTGCACGAAGGACTCGAACAGCAGCGGCCGCCGCGTCCGCAGCGAGGGGTCGTGGGCGAACGGGTACAGCGAGGTGCCGTCGACGCTCTTGTCGGGTTCGACTTCGGCCAGTTCGAGGATCGTCGGCGCGATGTCGATCGTCGAGGCGAGCTGGCCGGTTTCGGTGCCCGGTTTGATCCCCGGCCCCCGCATCAGCAGCGGCAGGTGGGTGGAGGGCTCGTAGGCGAGGAACTTGCCGCCGGTGAGCCGGTGCTCGCCGTAGAAGAACCCGTTGTCGGAGGTGAAGATGATGTAGGTGTTGCGCAGCCGGTGCATCGCGCCGAGCGTGTCGTAGAGGCGTTTGACGCCGTCGTCGATGGCCCGCAGCGAGGCCAGCGCCTTGTCGTAGTAGACGCGGTAGGTGTGGATTTCAGCCGGTGACAGGTACGGCGCTTCGCGGATGAAGCGGGGCTTGTCGTTGACGTTTCCCTCGTTGAAGCCCTGCGAGGCGTTGTGCGGGTAGGGCGCCCCGTCGAAGGTTTCGTAGTAGCGGATCGGCGGCTCGGGCCCTGCCGGCCGGCGGTAGTCGCCGTGCGGAGCCGTGTAGTCGAGCTGCAGGTAGAAGGGCTGTTCGGGGGAGGTCGCCCAGACGTCGTTGGCGGCGATTTCGCTGAGTACGTCGGTCTGGTAGTAGCAGGGTTTGCCGTTGAGTGGCGCGGTCGGGCAGCCGAAGTCATCGCGTTCACCGTATTCGCGGGTTTCCCAGCTGCCGGAATCGCCGTAGGGCCCTTCGACCACGCCGTTGTTGTTGAGCCGGTAGCCGTAGAAGTAATGGTCGGTGTCGGTGTTGAGGACGGTGTTCCAGACCGTCCACCCGGGCGGCACGTTTTCGCCGGTCGAGTAGGGGGCGTCGCCGTAGCCGTTCAGGTACTTGCCGACGTGGATCGTTCGGTAGCCGGCGGCCTGCAGCCAGGTCGCGATGTTGTGCGTGTTGGCGGGGCGGCTTTCGAAGCCGGTGTTGCCCCCGTTCGGCGGCACGTTGCCGCGGACGCCGTTGCTGTGCGCGTAGCGGCCGGTCAGCAGCGAGGCCCGCGAGGGCCCGCACAGCGAGTAGGGCGTGTAGTACCGGTTGAAGGTGACGCCGCGGTCGGCGATCAGCGCCAGGGTGTTCGGCATCGCGTCATAGGTCACGCCGGAGATCGGCGTGAAGGCGGCGTAGAGCTGGTCGAGCGTCTGGTCGTCGGTCTGGATCACGACGAAGCTGGGGCGCGGCCGGCTCTCGACCGCCGCCGGCGCCCGGCCGGCGGCGACGAGCATGGCGAGGACGAGCAGGGTCAGCACGCACGCCGCGGTCAACAGCGACGCGCCCGCACGCGACCGGATTTGTGACTCTGGGTACATGCTCGTTTGGGTGAAGCGCTCCACCCCGACAACCTCCCGCCGGCGCCGGAGTTGCGCCTGCAAGCTAGAACACGCTCAGGACGCGCCGAGCTTTTTCGCGGCTTCGCGGAAGTTCTTCACGGTGGCGCTGGGGGCTTTGCGGCCCTCCAGCTTCTCGCCGTGGCGGTTGACCCAGATCGTCGGCACGCCCATTTTGATCACCGGGGCGATGTCGGTCGCGTAGTTGCTGCCGATGTGGACCCAGCCTTTTTTGCCGCCGATCCGCCGCGCGCACTCTTTGAAGTGGACCGGGTCGGGCTTGTAGCTGCGGACCTGCTGGGCGGTGACGACGAGGTCGAGTTCGGTGCGCAGGTGGCGCCGCGAGATCCCCAGCAGTTTGTCGTCGATGTTGGAGATGATCCCGATCTCGTACTTTTTGCCGAGCCGGTCCATCGCCGCGTTGGCCTCGCGGAACGGCAGCCAGTAGGCGACGCTGTTGGGCAGGAACTGGGCCCGCGAGGGCTCGACCTCCCAGCCCAGCTCGCCGGCGACTTTGACCACCGTGCGGCGCAGCACCTCGGCGTAGAGCTCATACGAGCCGGCCATGATCTCCGACTGCACCTCCATGAAGCGGGCGAGGAAGGGCTCCTCCTCGAAGCTGAACCCGTCTTTGGCGGCCTCTTTCTTGCAGGCATCGACGATGCCTTTCTCCCAATCGATCAGGGTGCCGTAACAGTCGGTGGTCACCCAGTTGATGGTTTTGAGACTCGGCAGGGCCATGGAGCCGCGGCATTATGCCAATTGCGGGCGTTTTGGGACTTCCCCCATCGGGGCGGGCACCTGATGGCGCCCCGGCTCGGAACTTCTATAGGGTCCGCGACCGCACCACCGATCCCCCCAATGGACCTCCTCGAGTATCAGGGCAAGCAGCTGTTCGCCAAGCACGGCATCGCCGTGCCCAGCGGTGAGGTCGCCGGCACGGTCGAGGAGGCGGTCGCCGCCGCCGAGCGGATCGGCTACCCCTGCGCGATCAAGGCCCAGGTCCTGATCGGCGGGCGCGGCAAGGCGGGTGGGATCAAGATCGCCCAGGACGCCGCGCAGGCGCGCGAGCACGCCGCCGCGATCATCGGCATGGACATCGTCGGCCCCCACGGCGAGGGCCCCTTCCGCGTCGACCAGGTCTGGGTCGAGGGCGGCTCGGACATCGCCGAGGAGTACTACGCCTCGATCATCCTCGACCGCGGCGAGAAGAAGCTGCTGGCGATGGTCTCGGCCAAGGGCGGCATGGACATCGAGGCGGTCGCCGCCGAGGACCCCGCGGCGCTGGTCAAAGTCCACATCGACCCGACCGCCGAGTTCGACGCCGCCGCGGCGCGGCCGATCGTCGAGGCGGCCGGCCTCGCCGCGGACGCGCTCGACGCCGCCGCCGAGGTGCTGGTGAAGCTGACCGAGGTCGCTCGCGAGGAGGACGCGACGCTGATCGAGGTCAACCCGCTGATCGTCACCGCCGACCGCCAGGTCGTCGCCCTCGACTCGAAGGTGACGATCGACGGCAACGCGCTCTTCCGCCACGAGGACCTCGCCGCGGTCGCCGACGTCGTCGACGACCCGCAGGAGCAGATGGCCAAGGAAAAGGGCCTCACCTACGTCAAACTCGACGGCAACGTGGGCATCCTCGCCAACGGCGCCGGCCTCTGCATGTCGACGCTCGACGTCGTCGCCCAGGCCGGCGGCGCTCCCGCCAACTTCCTCGACGCCGGCGGCGGCTCGAAAGCCGAGGCGATCGTCAACGCGCTGGAAGTGATCAAGTCCGACGCCAAGGTGAAGGCGATCCTTTTCAACATCTTCGGCGGCATCACCCGCTGCGACGAGATCGCCAAGGGAATCGTCACCGCCTCCCAGCAGATCGACCTCGGCGTGCCGCTGGTCGTCCGCCTCGACGGCACCAACTCCGAGGAGGGCCTCGCGATCCTCGCCGAAGCCGAGCTGCCGGATCTCCACCAGGAGAAGACGATGCTCGACGCGGCTCGCCGCGTCGTCGAGCTCGCCGGAGGGGCCGCATGAGCATCATCGTCGGCAACGAGACCAAGCTCGCCGTCTCCGGCCTGACCGGCCGCGAGGGCTCCTTCCACGGGCTGCGCAACAAGGCCTACGGGACCGACCTGGTCGCCGGCGTCACGCCCGGCAAGGGCGGCCAGGACGTCGAGGGCGTGCCGGTCTTCGACACGATCAGGGAGGCGGTCGAGGAGGCGGGCGCCAACACCTCGATGATCTTCGTCCCCGCCCGCTTCGCGGCGCCGGCGATCGACGAGGCGATCGAGTCCGGGGTCGAGACCGTGATCGCGATCACCGAGGGGATCCCGGTCCTCGACATGCTCAGCACCTACTGGAAGGCGAAGGAGGCCGGGGTGCGGCTGATCGGGCCGAACTGCCCGGGGGTCCTCTCGCCGGGCAAGGCCAACGTCGGCATCATCCCCGCCCAGTTCTTCGACCCCGGCCCGATCGGCGTCGTCTCCAAGTCGGGCACGCTGACCTACCAGATCGGCAACGAGCTGAAGCAGGCCGGCACCGGCAACTCCTCGATCGTCGGCATCGGCGGCGACCCGATCATCGGCTCGGACTTCATCGACATCCTCAGCCTCTATGAGGCCGACCCCGAGACCGAGCTGATCGTGATGGTCGGCGAGATCGGCGGCGACGCCGAGGAGCGGGCCGCCGAGTTCATCGCCAGCGAGGTGAGCAAGCCGGTCGTCGCCTACATCGCCGGCTTCACCGCCCCCCCGGGCAAGCAGATGGGCCACGCCGGCGCGATCATCTCCGGCTCCTCGGGCACCGCCCAGGCCAAGAAGGACGCCCTCGAAGCCAAGGGCGTGCGGGTCGGCGAAAGCCCGACCGAGACCGCGGCGATCGCGGCCGAGGTCCTCGGCACGCTCTAGGGCAGCCGGCTCGAGAGGCGCGGTTGCCGGCGCAGCCGCAGCCCGCGCGCGACCGCGGTCATCCCGCGCATCGACCCGTAGGGACCCACGCTGGCCGCAACGCAGGGCAGGCACACGGGAGCGTCGATCGTCACCACCGTCGAGCCGAGGAAGACCCGGCCGGTCCAGACGTCGGGCCGCCGCGACGGGCAGCGGTCGAAGTCCTTACGGTAGCCGCCGTAGATGATCGCGCTGCCGCCGGGCACGGAGATCGAGGTTCGCTTCGTGCAGTGCCAGCCCGCGACGAGATCCGCCAGGGGGCTGCGCAGATAGCGCCTCCAGCTGCCGCGGGTGAAGATGCTGAGCGCGAGCCTGTCGTATTCGAGCCTCGCCTTTTCGCCGGGCGGCCCCACCGTGCCGTTGCCGGCCCAGGCTTCCGCAAGGGTTGTCGCCGGCAGCCCGTGACCGGGAGCGAAGGTGCGACCGAGCCAGGGGACCGGGTAGCCGAGGCGCGGGTTGTCGAGTGGGACCTCGGTGTCATCCTGTTCGGCCGCCGTGTAGGGGGTGGGGGATTCGATGTGGTCCTGCTGGACGCGGGCCAGTCGGGCGGCCACGCGGTCGTTGACCGCCGGAGCACCGCCGGCAACCAGGAGGGAGGCGAGGACGTCGCCCTGGCGCCAGTAGAGGAAGGTCCCGTTGCCCCGGGACCGACCGTTGACGCCGACGTCGTGGCTGTGAAAGAGGCGGGCCTGCGCCCCGATCGCCGGGGCTCGCGCCTCGCGGGGAACGGTGTGGTGCCCGGTCCGAGCGCTCGCCAGGCCGGGGGCGATGGCGAGGCCGGCCGTGGCACCGGCTTCCTCGCCCACGCGGATCGCGTCGCTCTCGACCAGCGGCGGCACCACCCCAGGGCCCGCCACGGCGAAGACCCGCTGGTACTGGAACTCGCACCCTTCGGGGCGGTTGGCGAGGATCCACTCGGCGACCTCCGCGCTGGCACCCTCCGGGTCCATCGGCCCGCAGCCGCTGTCGTCGCCGATCTGCATGCCGGCCGGGAGATCGTGGAGGCGCAGGACCAGCATCGAAGGCTGTGGCCCGGCGAGCGCAGCCGCGGCGCCGGCAACCCCGAGGGCGGCGGCGGTGACCACCAGCAGGCCGAGGAGCGCGAGGGCGACGCGGGCGCGCGCGGGGACCGCCATGGCGCGCGAGTATAGGCGGGCATTCCCTGAGCAACCGGGCGTCGGGTGGAGGCGACCCGCGGTTCGCTAGGGTCGAGGGCGATGGCCGTCGAGACGATCTCCTTCGCCCGTGGCGCTCCCAGCGCCGACATCCTTCCCCACGCGCAGGTGCGGGAGGCGGCGGCGCGGGCGCTCGCCGAGGACTGGGAAACCGCGCTCTCCTACGGGGTCGGCATCGGCCATCCCGGCCTCTGCCAGTGGGTCGCCGAGCGCCACGGCGGCCTCGACGCGGCGCAGGTGATGATCGCCAACGGCTCGCTGGAGGCGGGCGCGATGCTGTTCGCCCACCTGCTCGGCCCCGGCGACCGGGTCGTCGTCGAGCAGCCGACCTACGACCGCACGCTGCTGCTCCTGCAGCGGATCGGCGTCGAGCTGGTGCCGGTGCCGCTCGAGGCGGATGGCCTCGACCTCGACGCGCTCGAGGCGGCGCTCGCCGCGGGGCCGGTGAAGCTGGCCCACGTCATCCCCAACGCCCACAACCCCGCCGGCTGCACGCTCTCGGCGGCGAAGCGGGTGCGGCTGGTCGAACTGGCCGCCGAGCACGACTTCTGGATCTTCGAGGACGACCCCTACCGCGAGCTGCCCTTCGCCGGCGAGCCGCTGGAGACGATGCTCTCGATCGACAGCAACGATCGGGTGGTCCACGCCTCCTCCTTCTCGAAGACGGTCAGCCCCGGCATTCGCGTCGGTTACCTGGCCGGCCCGGTGGCGGAGATCGCGAAGCTCGCCAAGCGCGCCAACGAGACCTACATCTCGCCCAACATGCTGGCCGAGTCGATCGTCCTCGACCTCTGCCGGACCGGCGAGCTGGACCGCAACATCGAGTTCGTCAAGGGCGAGCTGAAGGCGCGCTGCGAGGCGCTGGTCGCCGCCCTGCGCGAGCAGATCCCGGAGGCCGAGTTCGTCGTCCCCGGCGGCGGCTACTTCCTCTGGCTCGACCTCGCCGAGGGAACCGACACGGTCGCCCTGCTGGCCGAGGCGAAAGCCGAGGGCGTCTCCTTCGTCGCCGGCCCCGACTTCATGATCGAGGGCGGCCGCAACAGCCTGCGCCTCTCCTTCGCCCCGGTCCCGGCCGACCGCGCCGCCGAGGGCGTGGCGCGGATCGCCGCCGCGCTGGATCGCCTGCGCAGCGCCTCACCCGCCTGAGCGACGGTCAGCCGTCGTGCGGCGGCGGCGCCCCGGCCTCGCGCAGGGCGCCCGCCGAGGCGACGACGACCAGCCCGATCGCCACGACCTCCAGCCCGCTCAGGCCCTGCGAGAGGGCGATCAGGCCGATCAGCGCCGCGACCGCGGGCTCGAGGCTCATCAGCACCCCGAAGGTCGGCCGCGGCAGCCGCCGCAGGGCCTCCATCTCGAACACGTAGGGGATGGTGGTGCTGAGCAGGCCGACCGCGGCGGCGACCGCGAGGTGCGGCGGCGAGAGCAGCTCGGCGCCGCCCTGGACGATGCCGAAGGGGGCCACCAGGATCGCCGAGATCACCGCCGCCGTGGTGGCGCCGCCGATGCCGGGCGCCACCGCGCCGACCCGGTCGCTCTGCACGATGTAGGCGCCCCAGCAGGCGCCGGCGGCGAGCGCGAGGAGGACGCCGAGCGGGTCGATGTCGCCTCCGCCGCGGGTGAGGAGGACGATCCCCGCCGCCGCCAGCAGCGCCCAGAGCAGGTCGCGCGGGCGCCGCGAGCCGAGCAGGGCGACCGCGAGCGGCCCGACGAACTCCAGCGTCACCGTGATCCCCAGCGGCAGCCGATCGAGGGCGGCGAAGAAGAAGAGGTTCACGCCGGCCACGGCGAGGCCGAGGAGGAACACGTCGCGGTGCGGGCGCCCGCGCCAGCGCAAGGTCGCGCCGCGGGTCAGCGCGACCAGCGCCAGCGCCCCGAAGACGGCGCGGAGGAAGACGGTGCCGAGCGGCCCGAGGGCGGCGAACAGGCCGGTCGCCAGCGCCGACCCGGACTGCACCGCGACGATCGAGCTCAGGGTCAACGCCACGGCGACGTCCCGGCTCGCATGGGTTTTCGCGGTCACCGCCATGTTCGATTTCTGATCCACCTGCTGGAAGCTGCCGTAGGGTCGTTACGAGGATGGCGGTGAAGCGCGAGAAAGCCGAGCGGCTCGCCGACGAGGAGCTGATGCCGCTGATCGGGGCCAAGGACCCCGAGGCCTTCGCGGTCCTCTACGACCGCCACGGCGGCGCCGCCTATTCGCTCGCCTACCGGATCGTAGGGGAGGCCGGCGCCGCCGAGGACGTCACCCAGGAGGCGTTCATCTCCCTCTGGCGCAGCGGTGCCCGCTACGACCGCACCCGCGGCAGCGTCCGCTCGTGGATGCTGAGCATCGTCCGCAACCGCGCGATCGACGCGCTGCGGGCCGGGGCGGGCAAGGCGCCGAAGCTCGACTTCGACGACGAGGCGGTGCTCGAGCAGCGCCCGGCGCCGGAGCGGACCGACGAGCAGGCGCTGCAGCGCGAGACCGCCGGCGAGCTGCGCGGCGCGCTCGGCGGCCTCCCCGGCGAGCAGGCGAAGGTGATCGAGCTCGCCTACTACGGTGGCTTCAGCCAGTCGGAGATCGCCCGCATGCTGGGGGTGCCGCTGGGCACCGTCAAGGGCCGGATGAGGCTGGGGCTGGAGAAGATCCGCGGCGAGCTGGCGGAGGGACTGGCATGAACGGACACGAGCACGATCGCTGGAGCGAGGACGTCGCCGCCTACGTGCTGGGGGCGCTGGAGCCCGGCCAGGTGGCCGAGCTCGAGCGCCATGCCGAGGGCTGCGAGGCCTGCCGCAACGAGTTGCGGTGGCTGCAGCCGGCGGTCGCGGCGATCGCCGAGGCGGCGCCGCGGCGCGAGCCGCCTCCGCAGCTGCGCGAGCGCCTGCTGGCGGAGGTTCGCGCCGGGGCGCGCGCCGCCGGGGTCGAGGCGGAGCCGGAGGGCGGCCTCGCCGCCGCCCGGCACCGCTTCGGCACCTGGTTGCGCGGCGGCGGGCCCGGCACCCGCTGGCGCCCGGCGGCCGCAGCGCTGGCCGTGGTCGTCGTCCTGGTCGCCGGCTTCGTCGGCTACGAGGTCGGCAACGACGGTGGCGGTGGCGGGGGCGCCACCTGGACCGGCGCCCATGGCGCGGTAACCGCTGAAGTCGTCAGCAGCGGCGGTGGCGCCGAGCTCAACCTCGCCCACGTCGAGGCGCTGCCCCCCGATCGCGTGCTCGAGGCCTGGGTCCAGCGCGAAGGCGAGGTCGAACCCGTCAAAGCGCTGTTCGTGCCCGACCGCGACGGCAACGCCTCGACCACGATCGCCGACATGCACGGGGTCGAAATCGTGATGGTCACCCGCGAGCCCGCCGGCGGCACGATGAAGCCGACCGGCGAACCGATCGTCCAGGTCCCGATCCAGAGCTGAGCTTGGGCCGAAGCGCCGGCCCGCCCAGGGTCACCGACGCCGGTTATCGCGCGTCGGTCAGCGGCCGTAGCGGTCCGAGCTCAGCACGAGCTGCTCCGGGATCGCCGCCCGCGGCGGCGGCGCCGGGTCGGCGCGGACCGAGACCGTCTCGGCGACGCTGCGGGTGACCTCGTGGCTGCCGTCGGCGGAGGCGATCACCACCCGCTCGGAGTCGGAGCTGTCGACCTTGCCCTCGACGCCCGGCTCGAGACCGGCGTCGCGCAGGTAGTGGAGCAGCTCCTCCGCCTCGTTCTCGAAGCGCAGCACGGTGACGTCGGCGCCGACCTCGACGTCGGCCAGCAGCGAGCCCTGCTCGCGGATGCCCTCGACGATCGGGTGGCCGTGGGGGCAGGTCGTCGCGTCGCCGATCGCGAGCCGCATTTTCTCTTCCAGGACCGGCGACATGGCGTGCTCGATCCGCTCCGCCTCCTCGTGCACCTCGTCCCAGGGGATGCCGAGGACGTCGGTGAGGAAGCGCTCGATCATGCGGTGGCGGCGGACGATGAAGCTGGCGTGCTCACGGCCGGACTCGGTGAAGCTCAGCGATTTGTTCGGGTTGCGCTCGACGTAGCCGTCCTCGACCAGCCGCCCGACCATCTCGTGGACCGTCGGCGGCGAGAGCTGCATCGCGCGGGCGATGTTGGCGCCGGTCATCGGCAGCCCCGCCTCCTCGATCCAGAACATCGTCTCCAGGTACTCCTGCTCGGCGACGGTCGCTTGCTCGGACGACAAAAGGTTGCGCTCCTTCCAGTTCCGCGGGCCTGGCCACCGATAGTAGTGGCGGCCGGGGCTTAGGTTCGCCTAATATGGGTGCCCGAATGGCCGCCGTCCTCGACTCCGTGCAGCGCCGCTGGCCCCTCTACGCGGGCGGCCTGCTGGCGGCCCTGCTCGCCTGGAGCGCGCTCGCCGCCTCCGGCGGCGTGCCCGACCCGACCGCGACCGACCACCTCAGCAAGGGTGCGGTGATCTTCGACAGCGGCCTGCTCGTCTTCCGCGAGGGGCTGGAGACGATCCTCGTCCTGGCCGCCGTCACCGCCAGCCTGGTCGGCGCCAGCTCCGGCTACCGCAGGCCGATCGCGGCCGGGGCCCTCGCCGGCTTCGCCGCCACCGTCGTCACCTGGTTCCTCGCCGCCTGGGCGATCGGCCAGCTCGGCGCCGGCGGCCTCGCCGTGCAGGCCGCGACCGGGCTGCTGGCGGTGATCGTCCTGCTGGTGGTGATGAACTGGTTCTTCCACAAGGTCTACTGGACCGGCTGGATCTCCAACCGCAACCGCCAGCGGCGCAAGATCCTCGACCGCGAGGGCGTCGACGGGCGCCGCGCGGCGCTCGCCGGGTTCGTCGTCCTCGGCCTCACCTCGGTCTACCGCGAGGGCTTCGAGGTCGTGCTCTTCCTGCAGAACCTGCGCCTCAGCTACGGCTCGGGCACGGTCCTGGCCGGCGCCGGGATCGGGCTGGCGCTGACCCTGGCGGTCGGCGGCCTCACCTTCCTCGCCCACCGCAGGCTGCACTACAAGCGGATGCTGGTCCTGACCGGGGTGATGCTCGGCGTCGTCCTGATCGTGATGGTCGGCGAGAGCGTCCAGGAGATGCAGCTCGCCGGCTGGCTGCCGACCACCGCCGTGCCGCTCGCGATCCCGGGCTGGGTCGGCCTCTGGTTCGCTGTCTTCCCGACCCTGGAGGGGCTGGTCGCCCAGGTCCTCGCCGCCGGCCTCGTGCTCGGCTCCTACTTCGGCGCCGAGTACATCAAGGTGAAGCGGCCGCGGCGCGAAGCCCTGCGCCGGCCGGCTCAGCCCCGTTCCATCAGGGTCGAGACGACCGCCTCGTAGAAGCCGTCGCCCATCCGCCCCTCGGTGACGGTGGCGTTCTCCCACCTGCCGAGCTGCGCCCGCAGGCCGGGGTCGCGTTCGGGGCCGTTGGCGACGACGAAGAAGCGGCCGACCGCGGCGGCGACCTCGAGATCCTCGACCGAGTCGCCGACCGCGATGCACTCCTGCGGCGCGTAGCCGCGGGCGCGGGCGTGGGCGGCGACAGCGTTGGCCTTGCTGACCATCCGCGGCACCAGGTGGTAGGCGTGGGTGGGGCCGTCGATCGCCGCCATCGGGGTGCCGATCGCGCCGTTGTCGAGCAGGCGCAGGTCGCCGGCCTCGTTGGCCGCCAGCAGCTCGTTGGCCTCCTCGACGTCGACCTTGCCGCGGAAGAGGTGGGAGAGGACGCGGCCGTGGTGCCATGGCGCGTGGTACTCGAGCCGGCCGGGGAAGCGGTCGAAGAGTAGGCGCGGCAGGCCGCGGGCCTCGATCTGCTCGTAGATCGTGCCGTCCTCGCCGGGCTGCAGGTCGCCGGTCAGCAGCGTCGTCTCGCGGTCGATCGAGTAGGCGCAGCCGGCCTCGTAGATGTAGGAGCCCTGGCCCATCAGCCGCGCCGCCTCCTGCACCTGCGGCTCGCGGCGGCCCGACATGATCACGACCTCGACCCCCGCCCGGTGGCAGGCCTCCAGCGCCCGGGCCTGCGCCATCGAGAAGCCGCCCTCGGCGTCGCGGAAGAGGACGCCGCCGGGGCCGAGCAGGGTCCCGTCGAGATCGGTGTAGACGCAGGCGAGTGGCATCGGTCCAAGCGTATTGATCCGCTCGCTGCGCGGAACGCCCGGCCCGGGCCGCGTGGCCGGTCAGCTAGAAAGGGAGGGTGACCGTCCCTCGCCGCGCCTGGCGCCTCGCCGACCGCACCCTCGACCTCGCCGCCCCGCTCGGCGCCGGGATCGTCAACGTCACCGTCGACTCGATGTTCGAGGGGGCGCGCAGCGGCACCCCCGCGCAGGCGATACGCGACGGCCTGGCGTTGGCCGAGGCCGGGTTCGGGATGGTCGACGTCGGCGCCGTCGCCGCCAAGGCGGGGCCGCCGGTGGGGACCGAGGAGGAGGCGGCGGCGCTGGTGCCGACGGTCGCGGGCCTGGTCGCCGGCGCCGGGGTGCCGGTCTCGGCCGACACCTTCTCGGTCGAGGTCGCGCGCCGGGCGCTGGCGGCGGGAGCGCAGGCGGTCAACGACATCTCCGGCGGCGGCGAGGAGATGTTCGAGCTGATCGCCGCGAGCGGCTGCGGCTACGTCCTGATGCACATCGAGGGCCCGCCCCGGGTCGACCGGCCCTGGCGTGAGTACGACGACGTCGTCGACCACCTCAAGGCCTGGTTCGAGGGGAGAGTCGGGCTGGCCCGGGAGCTTGGCGTCGCGGAGGAGCAGATCGCGATCGACCCCGGCCTCGACTTCGACCTCAGCCCGGAGCAGGATCTCGAGATCCTGAGCCGGCTCGGCGAGCTGCGCGAGCTCGGCCTGGCGCTCTACGTCTCGCTCTCCCGCAAGGACTTCATCGGCGCCGTCCTGGCCGGTTCCTGGGAGCGGCGCTGGCCCGCCGGCGAGCGCGAGTGGGGGACGGTCGCGGCGACGGCGCTCGCGGTCCGCGCCGGTGCCGACGTGCTCCGCCTCCACGACCGCTCCTCGCTGCAGGCGATGCGCGTCGCCGGACAGATCCGCGCTGCGGGCGCGTCCGAGGGCGCCGCATGACGGCGGCTCGGGCCGCCAGCCTGCTCGCCCATCCCTGGTCGGTGGCGATCGACCCGGCCCGCCGCGACGAGCGGATCGTCGCCGAGACCTCCGAGCCCGAGCGGCGTGCCCGGCCGGTGCCGCTCCCCGCCTCGCTCGAGCCCGGCTTCGCCGCCGCGCTGCTCGCCGGTGGCATCGAGAGCCTCTACTCGCACCAGCTCGCCGCCTACGAAGCCGCCCCCGCCGCCAACCTGGTGATCACCAGCGGCACCGCCTCCGGCAAGAGCCTCGCCTTCAACCTGCCGGTGCTCGACGGCATCGCCCGCGACCAGAAGGCGCGCGCCCTCTACCTCTACCCGACCAAGGCGCTCGCCCAGGACCAGGCGCGCAAGCTGGCCCAGCTGCGGCCGCCGAACCTGCGCCAGGCGATCTACGACGGCGACACGCCGAAGGAAGAGCGACCGGCGATCCGGCGCCGCGGCAACCTCGTCCTCACCAACCCGGACATGCTCCACGTCGGCGTCCTCCCCAACCACCGGGCCTGGGGCGACTTCCTCGCCAACCTGCGCTGGGTGGTGGTCGACGAGGCCCACACCTACCGCGGCGTCTTCGGCTCCCACGTCGCCAACGTGCTGCGGCGGCTGCGGCGGCTGGCCCGCGCCTACGGGTCCGAGCCGCGCTTCCTGCTCGCCTCGGCGACGATCGCCAACCCGGTCGAGCTGGCCGAGCGGCTGGTCGGCACCCCGTTCGAGCTGGTCGACGACGACGGCGCGCCGCGGGCCGGGCGCGAGGTCGCGATGTGGAACCCGCCGCTGATCGACAGGGCGACGGGGACGCGGCGCTCGGCGCTCTCGGAGGCGGCCGACCTCCTCGCCGAGCTGGTCAGCCACGAGGTGCGGACGATCTGCTTCCTCAAATCGCGCCGCGGGATCGAGCTGATCCAGCGCTTCGCGCGCGAGAACCTGGAGCGCCGCGGGCGGCCGCAGCTGGCGCAGCGGATCGCCCCCTACCGCGGCGGCTACACGCCGCAGCAGCGGCGCGAGATCGAGGACCGGCTGGCGCGCGGCGAGCTGCTGGCGGTGGTCGCCACCGACGCGCTCGAGCTCGGCATCGACGTCGGCGAGCTCGACGCGGCGATCTGCGTCACCTTCCCCGGCACCGTCGCCAGCCTGCGGCAGATGTGGGGGCGGGCGGGTCGGCGGCGGCGCGGCCTCGCGGTCTACGTCGCCGGCGCCGACGCCCTCGACCAGTTCTTCTGCCGCCACCCCGAGGAGTTCCTCGGCCGGCCGGTCGAGGCGGCGATCCTCGATCACGGCAACGAGCAGATCGCCGCCCGCCACCTGATCGCAGCCGCCTACGAGCTGCCGCTGACCGACGAGGACGACGAGGTGTTCGGGCCCGACTGGCGCGGGCGAGCCGAGCGGCTGGTCGAAGCCGGAGAGCTGCGCGCGCTCGGCGACAGGCTGCTGCCGCGTCGCAGCGAGTTCGCCGCCGGCCGGATCGCGCTGCGCTCGGCCTCGGCCGACTCGGTGGCGGTGATCGAGCGCGATTCGGGCGAGATGCTGGGACTGGTCGAGGCCGAGCGCGCCTTCACCACTGTCCATCCCGGCGCCGTCTACCTCCACCTCGGCCGCTCCTACGAGGTCGAGCGGCTCGACGTCGAGGAGCGCCGGGCGATCGTCTCCGCCTTCGACGGCGATTGGTACACGCGGCCGAAGAAGGAGACCGACATCTACATCGAGCGGATCCACGAGCAGCGCCAGGTGGCCGGGGTCGAGCTCAACTTCGGCGAGGTCTCGGTCACCGAGCAGGTGATCGCCTTCCAGCGCGTCTCCATCTCCGACCAGGAACCGATCGACATCGTCGCCCTCGAGCTGCCCGAGCAGAGCTTCGTCACCCAGGCGCTCTGGTACGTGCTGCCGGAGCGGCTCACCGGCGCGCTGCCCAGCGACGCCCTGCTCGGCTCGCTGCACGCGACCGAGCACAGCCAGATCGCGGTGCTGCCGCTGATCGCGATGTGCGACCGCTGGGACATCGGCGGCCTCTCGACCAACGTCCACTTCCAGACCGGCCGGGCGACGATCTTCATCTACGACGGTCATCCCGGCGGGGTCGGGATCACCCGCCGCGGCTACCAGGAGTTCGAGCGCCTGCTCGACGACGCCGAGCGGCTGATCGGCGAGTGCCCCTGTGAGTCGGGCTGCCCCTCCTGCGTGCAGAGCCCCAAGTGCGGCAACCTCAACGAACCGCTGCACAAGGCGGGTGCGCTGGAGCTGATGGGCCAGATGCGGGGGCAGCTGCGGTGAATCGCCAGGTCGCCGTGATCGGCTCCAGCCGCTGCGCGCCGGGCTCCGAGCTGCCGGCGCTCGCCGAGGCGGTCGGCCGCGGCCTGGCCGAGTCCGGGGTGACTCTGGTCTGCGGCGCCGGCGGGGGCGTGATGGAGGCGGCGGCCCGGGGTGCGGCCGGGGCCGGCGGCCGCGTGATCGGGATCGTCCAGGGGGAGTCGGTCGCCGCCGCCAACCCGCACTGCACCGAGGTCGTCGCCAGCGGCATCGGCCACGCCCGCAACCTCGCCGTGGTCGCCTCCGGCGAGGCGGTGGTCGCGGTCGGCGGCGAGTGGGGGACGCTCTCGGAGATCGGCATGGCGCGGACGATCGGCCGCACGGTCGTCGCCCTGCGCAGCTGGGAGCTGAGCGGCCACGGCGAAATGACCGACTCCCCGGGTGTCGTCGCGGTCGCCAGCGCCGAGGAGGCGGTCGCCGCCGCCCTCGCCGCGCTGGGCTGACAGTCCGCGCCGGGCGGGGGAGAGCATCGGCGGACGTATCCCACGAGAGCGCCGCCGGTCAGCGCCGGGGCCAGAGCTGGCGCAGGGCGAGGACCGCGAAGGCGTGCGACCAGGCGAGCGGGGTGGTGGAGCGGGGGACGCCGGTGGTGGCGTCGACCCGCTCGGGGAGCGAGCCGGCGGCGGTGGCGGCGCGGCGCAGGTCGGCGAGCAGCCGTAGCGCCGCGGCGCGATCGGCTCGGCGCCTCGCCGATCCCGGCTCTTCCCTCGCCAGCGCCGCCAGCGCCCAGGCGCTCCAGGCGGTCGGCGCGGTCCAGGGGTCGGCGCCGCCGCCCCAGCCGGCGCCGGGGGTGATCCCGTACGGGGTGCCGGCGCCCAGCAGCCGCAGCAGGGTGCGGCGCACCGCCGCGAAGGCCGCCGGCCGCGCGAACGGGCGCACCGCCCAGGCCGCCGCCGAGTCGAGCCCGGAGCCGGGGTCGCCGGCGCGGCGCACGAGGCCGCGGGGCGTCGCGAACGGGCCGAGCCCGGCGCCGGCGGCGATCGCGTTGCCGAGGTACTCGCCGGCTTCGCCCTCCTGGTAATCGGCCGCGGCCCGCCAGGTTGGTTCCGCCCGGCGAGCGCGGAGGCCGGTGGCCGCGGCGGCGGCGCGCAGCCAGCCCGCCGCGTCCCCCTGGGCCGTCCTGCCCGCCACCGGCTCACCGGCGCCGCTGAAGCGGGCCGCCGCGTCGAGGTCGAGCCGAGCGAGGAAGCGGGCCACGCGGCGCGCCTCGTCGTCGTAGCCGGCACTCTGCAGCGCCAGCGCCGCGGTCGCCGCGTCCCGCGGCCAGACGTAGGCCCAGCCGTCGCGCGCTCCGGCGGCGAGCGCGCCGGTACGGCGGGCGGTGAGGGCGCGCAGAGTGAGCAGCGAGCGCTCGTACATCGCCCGCGCCCAGGCAGGGGCGCCGGCGCCGAGCGGGCGCGCGCGGGCAAGCCAGCGCCGGTCGGCGGCGGCCGCGGCTTCGATCAGGCCACCGCAGCCTTCCCGGCAGAGCCGCCAGCCGGTGCGGTCGGCGTCGACCGAGAGCGCGACTCCCACCGCGGCCGGCGCCCGGACCGCGACCGCCAGCTCCTCGCCGGCCGCGGCGACGAGAACCACCACCCGCATGCGGCCGAACCGCGCCACGGTCCGGACCACGTTCGTCCCGGGCAGGTAGCGCTGGGTGACCGCGTCGGCCCGCCACAGCGGCTGTGCCGGCCCGCCGCCGATCCGCACCCGCGGCACGATCCCGGTGTCGGCTGGCACCGTCCCCGCCGCCTGCCGCGCCGCGGAGTTGTCGATCAGTGCCGGACCGGCCGGCGCGGCCCGCAGGTCGACCACGTCCCCGTAGGCGTCGACCGCGGCCGTCAGCCGCCCCCCGCCCGCCACCGCCGTCCCCAGGAACGGGGGCGGCATCCCGGCCGGCCCGGCCGGCGTCCTCGGATCCGCGCTCGAGCCGCCGGAGACGACCAGGATCGCCACCGCCACCGCGGCGGTCACCGCCAATGCTGCCCTGGTCCAGGCCACGACCCAATGCAATCAGCCAACCACCCCGCCCGGCCGCTAGCCTTCCCGCTGCGCGACCATCGTCGCGCCCGGGCGAGGTAGCTCAGTTGGTAGAGCACACGACTGAAAATCGTGGTGTCGTGGGTTCGATTCCCACCCTCGCCATAGAAGTTTTCCCCTGCAGGACGCGCCTCGGAGGAACGGCGTTGGTTTTGGCGACGAAAAGCCGTTCGCCAAAACGTCGCCGGTTCGGTGGCCTGGAAGGCACGGAGACGGCTCGATGTCGCACGACAATCGGCCTTCTTCCCATCCGATATGATGTCTTCATATGAGCCGCCTGCTGTCCGTGTCCCTTCCCGACGATCTCGCTGAAGAGACCGAGGCCCTTGCCCAGAGCATTGGCAAGACCAAGAGCGAGATCGTCCGCGACGCACTGCGCCGGCAGCTGCAGGTGGAGCGCTTTGGCGCTCTGCAGCGCTACGGGCGTGAGCGCGCCGAGAAACTCGGGATCGGCCCCGAAGACAGCGAGGCCTTGGTTGATCAGCTGCGAGCCCGGCGGCGCTGAGGCTGCGAGCGGGTCTCGACACAAACGTCCTCGTCTCCGCTTTCATCGCGGCGGGACCTCCGAGCAGGCTCCTGGAGGAGGCGATCGACGGTCGTCTGCAGCTTGTGTTGTTCGATCCGGTGGCCGCTGAGCTGGAGCGGGCCCTCGTCGAGAAGCTGAGCTTCGAGCCATCGCGGTGGCGAGAGGTCGACTCGCTTCTGAGGGAGCTGGCGGTGGAATCGGTCGCCGCTCCCTCGGGTTCTCCCCCGCCGGTGACCGGCGACCCAGATGACGACGTGGTTCTCGCCTGCGCGGTCGATGCCGGCGTCGAGGTGCTGGCGTCGGGGGACCGAAAGCATCTGCTGCCCGCAGGCGAGCACGGCGGCGTGCGGATCCTGACCCCACAGGCTCTGCTCGCCGAGCTGCGCGGTGGGTGATCCGCCGTGAGCTGCGTCTTCTAGTGTCGCCCAGCGCGAGAGGGGGACGCCTCGGCCAGTCGTCGCCCGTGGTTGGTATACTAGTATTCAAGGTCGAAACGCCCCGGGGAATCGAAGGAGAGACGGAATGGCAACCAAGACCACGGCGGCGCCGGTCGAGCTCGAGCACGGGCTCAGCCGCTACCGGACGATGTACCTGATCCGGCTCTTCGAGGAAGAGGCCGAGCGCCAGTACAAGGCCGCCCGGATCGGCGGCTACTGCCATCTCTCCTCGGGCCAGGAGGCGGCGACGGTCGGCACGGTCGAGGCGATGGAGCCGGAGGACCTGCTCGTCACCGGCTACCGCTGCCACGGCTTCGCGCTGGCCCGCGGCGTCCCCGCGGAGGCGGTGATGGCCGAGCTGTTCGGCCGCCGCGACGGCTGTGCCCACGGCCGCGGCGGCTCGATGCACCTGCTCGACGTCTCGCGCGGCTACTACGGCGGCTGGGGGATCGTCGGCGGCCAGCTGCCGATCGCGACCGGGATGGCGCTCTCGCTGGTCCGCCGGGGCGCCCGCCAGGCCGTCCTCTGCGAGCTGGGCGACGGCGCCGTCAACATGGGCGCCTGGCACGAGTCGCTCAATCTCGCCGCCGTCTGGCAACTGCCGATCGTCTTCCTCGTGATCAACAACCAGTACGGGATGGGGACGAGCGTCGAGCGCGCCTCGGCCGAGCCGGAGTTCTTCCGCCGCGCCGCCTCCTACCGGATGGACGGCGAGCGGGTCGACGGCGACGACCTGGAGGAGGTGCTGGCGGCATCCTCGCGGCTGCTCGAGCCGGCACGCGAGGAGCGGCGGCCGGCGGTCCTCGAGGCGATGACCTACCGCTACCGGGGTCATTCCGTCGCCGACGCCGGGCTCGCCTACCGCACGCGCGAGGAGATCGAGGAGCGTCGCAGGCTCGATCCGCTGGTCCGCGTCCAGGAGCGCCTGCGCTCGCTCGGGCTCGCCGAGGCGGAGATCGAGGCCGCCGAGCGCGAGGCGGCTGACGCGGTCGCTGGAGCCGTCGAGTTCGCGGAGTCCAACCCCGCTCCCGAGCTCGACCGGCTCGCGGCCGGCGTCTACGCCTCCGGCAGCGAGGACCAGTTCGCCCGGATGTTGCCGGGCAGCCCGCGGGACGAGCGCGAGCTCGTCTTCGCCGGGGGCCTCGGCCGGTGAGCGCCGAGCTCGCCGACCCCGCGGTCGCCCTCTCGCCGGCGGCGGTCGAGACGATGACCTACCGCGAGGCGCTGCGCCTGGCGATGCGCCAGGAGCTCGAACGCGACGAGCGGGTCTTCGTGATGGGCGAGGAGGTCGGGCTCTTCGACGGCTCCTACAAGGTGACGGCGGGGCTGATGGAGCAGTTCGGGCCCGACCGCGTCCGCGACACGCCGATCTCCGAGGAGGGCTTCCTCGGCGCCGGGGTCGGCGCGGCGATGATGGGGGAGCGGCCGATCGTCGAGATCATGACCCTCAACTTCCTGCTCGTCGCGATGGACCAGGTCGTCAACCACGCGGCCAAGATCGGCGCGATGTTCGGCGGCGAGGTGCGCTGTCCGCTGGTGATCCGCACCCCGAACGGCGCCGGCAACCAGCTCACGGCCCAGCACTCGCAGTCGTTCGACGGCTGGTTCGCCGGCACCCCCGGTCTGAAGGTGGTCGCCCCCGCCTCCCCGGCCGACGCCAAGGGGCTGCTGAAGGCGGCGATCCGCGACGACGACCCGGTGCTGGTGATCGAGAACCTGCCGATCTACAAGGAGAAGGGCGAGGTTCCCCTCGACCCGGACCTGACGACGCCGCTCGGCCTGGCCCGCGTCGCCCGCGAGGGCGCCGACCTCACCGTCGTCAGCCACTCGTTCGCGACGGTCCGGGCGCTGCGGGTGGCCGAGAAGCTCGCCGCCGAGCGCGGCCTCGCGGTCGAGGTCGTCGACCTGCGCAGCCTGCGCCCGCTCGACGTCGAGACGGTCGCCGCCTCGGTCGCCAAGACCAACCGGGCGCTCTGCGTCGAGGAGGGCTGGCCCACCTACGGGGTGAGCGCCGAGCTCGCCGCCCGCATCCAGCACGCCTGCTTCGACGACCTCGATGCCCCGGTCGAGCGGCTGGGGATGGCCGAGGTGCCGCTGCCGTACGCGAAGGAGCTGGAGCTGGCGGCGATGCCGACCGAGGCCCGGATCGAGAGCGCCGTGCTCTCCTGCCTCGGGGAGGCCTGATGCCCGAGATCGTCATGCCCCGCCTCTCGGACTCGATGGAGGAGGGCACGATCCTGAGCTGGCTGAAGCAGGTCGGCGATGAGGTCGCCGTCGGCGAGGAGCTGGTCGAGATCGAGACCGACAAGGCCAACATGGCCTACGAGGCAGACGTCGCCGGCACCCTGACCGAGATCCTCGCCCAGGAGGGCGAGACGCTGCCGATCGGGGCGCCGATCGCGGTGGTCGGAGAGGGCGCGGGACCTGGCGCCAAGCCGGCGGCTCCTGGCGCCGCTGAGGACGAGACCTCCTCGCGAGAGCCCGCCGCAGGCGAGCCGCCGACCGCGCCGGAGACCCAGCCGCCCGGCGCCGAGGCCCCAAGCCAAGGCGCCCCCGCCCCCGCCGACGGCGCCCCCCAGAGCCGGGAGCGGGTCAAGGCCTCACCGGTCGCCCGGCGCCTGGCAAGGGAAGCGGGCGTCGATCTCGCCTCCCTCAGCGGCTCGGGGCCGGGCGGGAGGATCGTGCGCCGCGACGTCGAGGCGGCAGCCGGGCAAAGGACGCAGGCGCCCGCCGCCTCGGTCCCCTCCGCCGCCCCCGCTCCTGCTCCCACTCCCGCCACGCCACCGCCCTCCCCATCCACTCCCGCCGATGGCGAGAGCGCCAAGGGGAGCATCACGATCCAGGAGCCCACCCGCCTGCAGCAGGTGGTGGCGCGGCGGATGGCGGAGTCAAAGGCGACCGCGCCCCACTTCTACCTGGAGATCGAGATCGACATGAGCCGGGCGGTGGCGGCCCGCTCCCGGCTCAAGGCCAGCGCCCCGGAGGGCCAGATCCTCCCCTCCTTCAACGACATGGTGGTGAAGGCCTGCGCCCTTGCCCTGCGCGAGTTCCCGCGCGCCAATGGCGCCTACCGCGACGCCCGCTTTGAGCTCTACTCGCGGATCAACGTCGGCATCGCCGTCGCCGCCTCCGAGGCGCTGGTGGTCCCCACCCTCTTTGATGCCGACCGCAAGGGCCTTGCCCAGATCGCCGCCGAGTCCCGCGCCCTGGCAGAGCGCGTGCGCGAGGGCACGATCACCCCGCCCGAGCTCTCCGGCGGCACCTTCACCGTCTCCAACCTGGGGATGTTCGGGATCGAGCGCTTTGCCGCCGTGATCAACTCCCCCAGGCCGCGATCCTCGCCGTCGGCGCGATCGTCGAGAAGCCCGTGGTGCGCGACGGGCAGATCATCACCGCCCAGATGATGGGCGCCACCCTGGCCTGCGATCACCGCATCCTCTACGGCGCCGACGGCGCCCGCTTCCTGGCCCGGGTGCGCGAGCTGCTCGAAGAGCCGCTGGCGCTGGCGCTCTAGGGCGGAGCGCGGGGGGCGGTCGCCTGGCGGGTGAGTTCGCAAGAGTTACGGGCATGACGGGAGCCGATGCGGGCGGCGAGGCGAGGACGGCGGCGCGCGGGCCGGGGGGCGCGGGCCAGGCCTGGCTCTGGCTCGCGATCTGGGTCGTGACCCGCGCCCTGACCGTTGCCGAGGTCGGCTTCTGGTGGAGCCGGGGGCCGCGGCTCGAGGACGTGGCCCGCTACGACGCCTGGTCGCACCACCTCACCCAGCTGCTCGCCTTCCCGGACGGGCCGGCCTGGCAGTACCCGCCTGGCGCCGGCCTGCTGATGCTGCTGCCGCGGTTGGCGCCGTTCGGCTACGGCGAAGCGTTCGTCGCCCTGATGCTCGTCGCCGACCTGGTCGGGCTGGTGCTGCTCGCCCGGCTCGGCCGTGAGTCCGGCAACCGGACCGGGGTCTGGGTCTGGCTGCTGGCGATGCCCCTGCTCGGCCCCTTCGCCGTCCTGCGCTTCGATCTGGTCCCGACCGTGATCGTGATCGGCGCGCTGCTCGTCGTCCACCGCCGCCCGGGCCGCTTCGGCGCCCTCGCCGGACTCGGGGCGGCGATCAAGCTCTGGCCGGCGCTGCTGCTGTTCGCCGAGTGGCAGCGCTCGCGGCTGCGCACCGCGGTGCTCGCCGCGCTCGCGGTCGGCGCACTGGTGCTGGTCGCCTCGACGATCGCCTTCGGCGACAGCGTCGGCTTCCTCACCAACGGCGGCGACCGCGGCCTGCAAGAGGAAGCGGTGGCGACGATCCCCTGGCAGGTGGGCCAGATCGTCAGCGGCGACCCCTATGCGCGCGAAATCCGCTTCGGTGCCTGGGAGGTCGCGGGCGGCGTGGCGGGTGACGTCGCGAACCTGCTCAGGGTCCTCAGCCTCGCCGCGCTGCTCGCCGCCGCGACCTGGTGGTGGCTGCGGGCGCGGGCGATTCGCGCCGGCCGGGCGCAGCTCGGCGAGGCGGCTGTCAGCCGCGACTTCGTCTTCGCCCTGGTGCTGGTGATCGTCGTCGTCAGCCCGGTGCTCAGCACCCAGTACATGGTCTGGCTGCTGGGGCTGGCCGCGGTCGTCCTCAGCGCCGGCTCGCCGCGGCTGCGCCGCCCGGCCTGGATCGTGGTCGGCGCGACCGCCGTCTCCACCGCCACCTTCAGGAACCCGGAGCTGATCGTGCTGCGCGACCTCGCCCTGCTCGCCGCCGCGGTCGACGCCACGGCGGCGATGGTGCGGGCGCTGGGGCGTCCAGACGAGGCGCCGGCGGCGGCAGCTCCGGCCGCCCAGCGCCTGTAGGCTCGCGGCGTGAGCGTCGCCTTGTCGTGGAGCGGGGGGAAGGACTCGGCGCTGGCGCTGTGGGAGCTGCGGCGGGCGGGGATCGAGCCGGTCGCGCTGCTGACCACGGTGACCGAGGACCACGACCGGGTCAGCATGCACGCGGTGCGCGGCGAGCTCCTCCGCGCGCAGGCGCGGGCGGTCGGCGTGCCGCTGGTCGAGGTCGGGATCCCGGCGGCTTGCCCGAACGAGCTCTACGAGGAGCGGATGCGCGCGGCGCTCGAGGCGCCGCCGCTCGACGCTGTGGAGGAGATCGCCTTTGCCGACCTCTTCCTCGCCGACATCCGCGCCTACCGCGAGGAGCGGCTCGGCCGGATCGGCCGCCGCGCCAGCTTTCCCCTCTGGCGTCGCGACACCACCGCCCTCGCCGACGAGTTCATCGCGGCCGGCTTCGAGGCGACCCTGGTCTCGGTCGATCCCTCCCAGCTCGACGCCGCCTTCGTCGGCCGGCGCTTCGACCGCACCATGCTCGCCGAGCTGCCGGCCGCGGTCGACCCCTGCGGTGAGAACGGCGAGTTCCACACCTTCGTCCACGCCGGCCCGATCTTCTCGGCGCCGGTCGGCGTCGCGCTCGGCGAGACGGTGAGCCGCGACGGGTTCGCCTTCCAGGACCTGCTGCCGCTCAGCGCCGCGGCTGCCGCAGCCGGACGAAGCTGAGCGCGACCTTCGTCTCGAACCTGACCGGGATCGTGCCGTCGATCCCGGTCGTGAGCTCGGCGGCGTCGAGCCGCACCAGGTCCCGGCGCCGGAGCACGAACCGCTCGCGGCGCAGCAACGAGCGGACCGAGACCGGGATCGCCACCGGTGGGGTCGCCTCGGCTCCCTCCTGGGCGCCGATCTGGTCGTCGCGGCCGACCGTCGGGCAGTTGACGAAAGCCGGGCCGCTGGCGCGTTCCTCGCTCGAGGGCCCGGTGACGACGAGGGTGTCGGTGAGCGGAGGTGGCCCCGCGTAGGGCCAGCGGTCCGGGCTGGTGTAGGCGACGGCGACGGTCGCGTCGGCGGGGTAGGGGCGGCTGCCGCAGTCGGGCGCGACCGGCAGCGGGTCCGGGCACGCCCCGGTCGCTGGCGCCGCCACCGTGAAGCCTTCGACCGAGGCCCGGCG
Source organism: Solirubrobacterales bacterium (assembly GCA_046330305.1). Lineage (GTDB taxonomy): Bacteria > Actinomycetota > Thermoleophilia > Solirubrobacterales > 70-9 > VAYN01. Next base: position 81,422 of record JAXLTA010000010.1, read on the forward strand.
GGCGACGGACCCGGCGACCGGCAGCCCGCCGTCGGGGAAGCTGAGCGCGACGCCGCCGCCGTTGCGTTCGAGGATCACCGTCCGCCTGCTGGTCGAGTGCAGCCTGGCCGTCGTCTCGCCGTTGCCGAGCGTCCGCAGCAGGCCGCTGCCGCCGCAGCTGGCGCTCAGGTCCTTGCTCCAGGTGACCTTCATCTCCGCCCGCACCCCGACGCTGAAGACAGCGAGCCGGGTGGGCGTCGCGGCATGCGCCGGACGGGCCGCCACCGACGTCAGCAGCGCGAGGGCGGCGAGGGCGAGAAGCGGGCGAGCGCGGCGGGGAGTCATCGCCGCGCAACCTAGGCCGGGGCCTTGAACGGATTCTTGACGGGGCTCGGGCTCAGGTGCCGGTCGCCGAGAAGTGCTGGTAGTCCTTCGGCCACGACCAGCTTCCGCCCCACCCCCAGCCGACCCGGGCGAAGGCGGCGACCGCGGCGCCGTGGGAGTGGACCAGGCCCCGGTGCTGCTGATGGCGGTCGCGGAACTGCGCCCCCTGCGGCGGCGAGACGTAGCCGTCGGAGTCGGCGTAGGGGTTCTCGACCGGGTTGAGGTCGATCGCCCGGCCGTAGGCGTGCTGGGACCACCTGGTGGTGCCGGAGACGAAGCGGCAGTTGAAGGCGGAGGTGTTGTCGGCTTCCATGCTGCGGTGGTCGTCGGCGCCGTAGGCGTCGACCAGGCGCATGCGACGGATCTCGAAGTGGTGCCGGTACAGCGACCGCATCGCCCCCGCCAGCGCCTGCACCGCATCGCGGTTGACGACCAGCCGGCCGTCGTGGGGCCGGCCGTCGAAGCCCCAGTAGCGGACGCTCAGCAGGCGCAGCCGGTTCAGCCCCACCGGGCAGCCGGGGTGCCAGGAGACCCCGGTCATCCGCTCGCGCAGCGCCCGATCGAGCGGCCGTGCGTGGGCGCGGAACGGCGGCGCGGCGCCGGCGGGGGCCGCTGCGGCCAGCCCGGCCAGCGCGACGAGGACGACTGGCAGCAGGCGCGGGACCCGGAGCATCGGACCATGTAATCAGTCGGCCGCCGCTTCCCGACGTCGCGGACCGCCACGGGCCGCGGCTATCCTCCGCGGCGAGCGATGGGGCTCGCTCCTTCATAACCGCGGCATCGACCGCTGATGGCTCCTCTCAACCGTCCACCGACGCTGATAGGAGGCAACCCCAAATGCGACTGCCCCGACTCGACCGCAGGGAGCTGGCGGCGATCTACGCCGGGGGCGTGGTCGGCGCCCTCGCCCGGGTCGGGCTGGCGCAGGCGGCGCCGCACGGGGTCGCCGCCTGGCCCTGGGCGACGTTCATCGCCAACCTGCTCGGCGCGGCGGCGCTGGGGTTCTTCGTCACCCGGCTGCAGGAGCGGCTGCCGCCCTCCGCCTATCGCCGGCCCTTCCTCGGCACCGGCTTCTGCGGCGCCCTGACCACCTTCTCGACCCTGCAGCTGGAGCTGTTCGAGATGCTCGACGCCGGCGAGCTCGGCCTCGCCCTCGCCTACGCCGCGGCGACCCTGGCCGGCGGCTTCGCCTGCGTCCACCTGGCGACCGCCGCGGTGCGGCGGACGAGGACGCTGCGGTGAGCGCCGCGACCTGGATCGCCGTCGCGCTGGTCGGCGGCCTCGCCGCCCTGCTCCGCTTTGGCCTCGACGCGGCCGTCTCCGAGCGCTTCGCCGGCGCCCTCCCGGCCGGAACGCTGGCGGTCAATCTCAGCGGCGCCGTCGTCCTCGGGCTGGTCGCCGGGGCCGCCCTGCACGGCGCCGCGCTGACGATCGTCGCCGGCGGCGGCCTCGGCTCCTACACCACCTTCTCGACCTGGATGTTCGAGTCCCAGCGACTGGGGGAGGCCGGGGCCGCGCGGGCGGCCTGGCTCAACATCGCCCTCTCGCTCGCCGCCGGCCTGCTCGCGGTCAGCCTCGGCCACTGGCTGGGGGCGGCGCTGTGAGCGCCGGGGCGGCGCCGGCCGGCGAGGCGCTCAAGCTCGGCCTCTACTTCGGCGAGCACGACCGCCACCAGGGCCGCTACCTCTCCGAGGCGGTGCTCGACCTCTTCCAGCGCCGCGGCCTCGCCGCCGGGGTGCTGCTGCGGGCCGCGGAGGGCTTCGGCGGTGCCCAGCTGCTGCGCACCGACCGCCTCCTCTCGCTCTCCGAGGACCTGCCGCTGGTCGCGGTCGGGGTCGGCGAGCCGGGGGCCGTCGCCGCCTGCGCCGAGGAGTTGCGGCAGATCCACTCCGGCGGCCTGCTGACGCTCGAACGAGCCCGGCTCGCGGCCACCGCGAGGGGGGCCGGCGAAGAGCCGCACGAGGAGGTGAAGCTGACCGTCTACACCGGCCGCGGCGCCCGCCGCGGAGGGCGGCCCGCCCACGTCGAGGTGGTCGCCGCCCTGCACCGCCACGGCGTCGCCGGCGCAACGGCGCTGGTCGGCGTCGACGGAGCCGCCTCCGGCCGCCGCCTCCGCGCCCGCTTCTTCTCCGCCAACGCCTGGGTCCCGGCGCTGGTCGTCGCGGTTGGCGAGCGCGAACGGATCGCGGCCGCCCTCGCCGAGCTCGAGGCAGCGGGCGAGCCGCCGCTGGCGACCCTCGAGGCCGTCACCGTGCTGCGCCGGGACGGCCGCTCGGCCGGGTCGGACCGCGAGCCGGGGGAGGGGATGGCGCGGAAGCTGACCGTCTACTGCTCGGAGGCCTCCCGCCACGGCGGCGAGCCGCTCTACCTGGAGCTGATCCGGCGGCTGCGCACCGAGCGCGCGGCGGGGGCCACCGCGCTGCGCGGCGTCTGGGGCTACCACGGCGACCACGAGCCGCACGGCGACCGGCTGCTCGGGCTGCGCCGGCGGGTGCCGATCGTCCTCACCGTGGTCGACTCGGCCGAGCGCTCGCGGCGCTGGCTGGAGATCGCGACCGAGCTGACCGCGGAGACCGGGCTGCTGACCGTCGAGCGCGTCCCGCGGCGCTTCAGTTTGGAACCAGTCCAACCTGGATAGGCTGGTGGGGTGCTTGCCAGCGCCGAGCAGATCGCCGAGCAGCTGCGCCGTCGCGGCCTGCGCGCGACCGGGCCCCGCGTCGCCGTCTACGCCGCGGTCGCCGGCCTCGACGGCCATCCAGACGTGCAGCGGATCGTCGCCGCCGTCCGCGCCAGCGGCGACGCGGTCTCCACCCAGGCGGTCTACGACTGCCTGGCGAGCCTGACCGGCGCCGGTCTGCTGCGCCGGATCGAGCCCGCCGGCAGCCCCGCCCGCTACGAGGCCCGGGTCGGGGACAACCATCACCACATCGTCTGCCGCGCCTGCGGCGCGGCGCGCGACGTCGACTGCGCGATCGGGGCCGCCCCCTGCCTGGAGCCCGGGCCGGCGACCGGCGGCTTCGCCGTCGACGAGGCAGAGGTCACCTTCTGGGGCCTCTGCCCGGACTGCCAGCGGGCCGTCCGGATGGGCTGAGCGACCGGCCGGCGCGTCCGGCCCGCGCTCTACCGTGAAGCGCGATGGATGGACAGACGCAGATGGACGGGATCATGCCGCCGCTGCCGATCGACTCGGAGCTCGCGCCGCCCGCCGAGAACGTGCCCTTCGCCGCGCCCGACGGGGACCCCGCCCCGCCCCTCGCCCGCACGCCGCTCGCCGAGTGCGAGGACGGGCAGCGGGTCAGCGGCGTCTACGCCGTGCGCCAGCGCGAGCTGCGGCGCAAGCGCAACGGCGACCCCTGGCTGCGGCTGCTGGTAGGCGACGCCAGCGGCAGCGCCGAGGCGGTCTCCTGGGACGGCGTCGAGGAGATGTACGCGCTGGCGGCGCCGGGCGCGGCGGTCTTCGTCGGCGGCGTCTTCGAAATCAGTGACCGCTGGGGCGCCAAGATCAAGATCGCCGAGCTGCGCCTCGCCGAGGACGGCGAGTACGAGCACGCCGAGCTGGCGGTCGCCTCGGAGATCCCGCTGGAGCGGCTCGAGGCAGACCTGCGTGACCTGCTCGAGACCGTCCAGGAGAGGGCGCTGCGCGAGCTGCTGGACGTCTTCTTCGCCCCCGGCTCGCCGTCGTGGAAGCGGTTCAGCCTGGCGCCGGCGGCCAAGACCTACCACCAGGCCTACTGCCACGGCCTGCTCGAGCACACGCTCTCGGTCGCCCAGGCGGTCTCCGCCGCCGCCAACTTCTTCCCCGGCATCGACCGCGACGTCGCCGTCGCCGGCGCCCTCCTGCACGACATCGGCAAGACCGTCGCCTACAACGACGACCCGCTGGCGATCGACCTCACCGACGCCGGGCGCCTGCAGGGCGAGATCCCGCTCGGCTACTACGCCGTGCGCCGGGCGATCGAGGACATTCCCGGTTTCGATCCCCACCTCGCGCAGTGCGTCCTTCACATCATCCTCAGCCACCACGGCTCGCTCGAGCACGGCTCGCCGGTCGTTCCGGCGACACGGGAGGCGGTGCTCGTCCACATGATCGACAACCTCGGCGGCCGGCTCGGCTCCTTCGACCGGCTCGAGCGCCAGCTGCCGGAGGGCGAGTCCTGGTCGGGCTTCGACCGCGCCCTCTCGGGCTCCGCCTATTTCGCCGGCCGCGAGCGCCCGCCGGCGGCCGCTGAGGCCGCCCCCCGCGCCGCCTGAGGGGCCCGCCGCGCGCAAGCCGGCAGACTCCGGCGCGAGAGTCTGCCCAAAGGCGCCTTGTCTCGTTGCAGACAGAACCTTACGGTAGGCTGATGACCGCGATGACGAAAGAGCAATCCACCGAGGACCGCCTCGATCGCCTGGAGGCCAAGGTGGACGGCATCGCCACCCGGGTCGACCACCTCGAACTCAAGGTCGACAGCGGCTTTGCCCGCATGGACGAGAAGTTCGGCGAAGTCGACCGGCGCTTCGGCGACGTCGACCGGCGCTTCGACGAAATCGGCGGCCGCTTCGGCGACATCGACCGGCGCTTCGACGAATTCGGCGGGCGTTTCGGCGATGTCGACCGGCGCTTCGACGAGTTCGGCGGCCGCTTCGACCGCTTCGAAGACGCGCTCGATCGGCGTTTCGAGAAGATCGATGCCCGCTTCGAGGCGATGATCGGCGAATTCACGGTCATGAACCGCTCGCTGCTGGGCGGCATGTTCGTGATCGTGGCCGCGCTGCTGGGGATCCTCGGCACTCAGATCTGAGCACCTGGCGGCCCGCGGCCGTCGGACGCCGCGCGCCGTCAGTACTTCCGAGTGCAGCGTTCGATCCGGTTGACGCTGCCGTTGGCGTGCTGGATGCAGTGGATCAGCTTCTTCGCCTCGGCCTTGCTGGGTGACGTCTTGAAAGCCTTGTTGACTTCGCGCTGGACCTGGCGGTTGACCTGCTTCAGGGTCTTGGCGATGTCGGTGACGTCGGCGCCTTCGCTGCCGAAGGTTTTTTCGAACGACTTGTTGGCGTTTTCGATCGCCTTGTCGGTGGTGTGCAAAACCGGCTTTACCAGGAAGAAGTAGGCCGCCGCGAGGATGCCGACCGCAACCGCGAGCCGGATGATGCCGGAAGTCAGGCTGCCGAAGAGGTTGCGCAGGATGTCCATGGCGCTGGCCGCAGACTATCCTGCCCAACGTGGCAAAGGACACCGAGAAGCTGATTCGCCAGCTCTCGCTGATCTCGTTTCTGATGGCCCAGGGAAGGCCGGTTTCGGCGCTCGAGATCAAGCGCGAGGTGGAGGGCTACAGCGACATGAACGACGACGCCTTCGCGCGCCGCTTCTACGCCGACCGCGCCGAGCTGGAGAGCCTCGGCATCGTGCTCGGCGTCGAGAAGCCGGGCGAGGGTTTCTTCGAGGCCGAGCTCTACTCGCTGCCCCCGGAGAACTTCTACCTCGACGCGATCGAGTTCACCGACGACGAGCTGGCGGCGCTCAGCACGGCGCTGCTGCTGCTCACCGACGGCGGCTTCGCCTATGCCGAGCCGCTGCGGCTGGCGCTGCAGCAGGTGGCGTGGGGCCACCCCAACCCCCTGGTCGAAGGCGAGCGTGCCCCGGTCGAGATGGCGATGACCGCCTCCGCCGGCGGCCGCGACCTCTCCCAGCGCCTCTCCAAGATCGAGACCGCGATCAGCCGCCGCAAGACGATCGAGTTCACCTACTACACGATGGAGCGAGGCGAGACCGAGAAGCGCAAGGTCGACCCCTACCACCTCGTCTTCCGCGGCGGCCAGTTCTACCTGATCGGCCTTTCCCACGAGCGCGAGGCGGTGCGGGTCTTCCGCCTCTCGCGGATCCAGGGCAAGGTCGGCTACGCCTCCAAGGCCGAGCACGACTTCTCCCCGCCCGAGGACTTCGACCGCCGCGACTACGGCAGCCGCGCCGACTGGCAGCTGGGCGAGATCCAGGGCCGCGCCAGGATCTTCATCAAGGAGCGGATCGCCTGGCTGATCGAGCGCGACTTCGGCGCCTACGGCGAGCTGCGCGAGGCGAAGCGGTCCGACGGCGCCCCCGGCAAGGGCCGCATCTTCGAAACCGACTACGCCTCCCACCGTGAGCTGATCGCCTGGGTCCTGCGCTGGCGCGCCAACGCCCGCGTGCTCTCCCCCGAGGACCTGCGCGAGGAGGCCGAGAGCCGGCTCTCGCTGCTGCGCGAGCGCCACGAGAACGGCTTCAACCCGGCCAAGGTCGTCGACCGGCCGCTGCGCGAGCAGCCCCGGCGGGCGCGCTCCAACGGCCGCGGCGAGACCGCGATCCGGCCCGAGCGCTTCGCCCGCCTCGTCACCCTCGCCGGCCTCCTGATCGAAGCGGCCAAAAAGGGCGAGCGGCTGCGGATCGCCGACCTCCGCCAGCGCCTCGAGCTGACCGAGGAGGAGCTGCGCGAGGACGTCGAGCTGCTCAACGTCGTCAACTTCGGCGGCGGCACCTACGTCCTCTACGCCGAAATCCTCGGCGAGGAGATCGAGGTCGACTCCGAGCCCTACGGCGACAACTTCGCCCGCCCGGCGCGGCTGCTGCCGCTCGAGGCGAAGGCGCTGGTCGCGGCGATCGACCTGTTCGGCGACCACCTGCCGCAGTCCGACCTGCAGAGCGCCCGCCGCAAGATCGTCAAGGCGCTCGGCCATGATCCCTCCGAGGAGGGCCTGGAGATCGCGCCCTCCGGCGGCGGCGACGCCCAGGTCGCGCGCCGCGTCAACGATGCGATCGCCGCCAGCCGGGTGCTCGAGCTCGCCTACTACAAGGAGAACGAGGACCAGTTCACCGATCGCCGCGTCGAGCCCTACCGGCTGGAGAACGGCAAGGAGGGCTGGTACGTCGAGTGCTACGACCTGACCAAAGGCGGCGTGCGCCACTTCAAGCTCGACCGGATCAAGGAGGCGAGCCTCTCCGAGGAGAGCTTCGAGCCGCGGCCCGAGGTCGAGGAGCTGGCCGGCGTCGAGGGCTGGATGACCCACGGCGAGGTGCCGACCGCCGAGGTCGCCCGCGTCTGGGTCTCCCCCGAGCGCGCCCGCTGGCTGCGCGAGGAGCGGACGGTGGTCGAGGAGCTGGCCGACGGCGCCGTCGTCGTCGAGCTGCCCTACGCGGGCAAGCCCTGGCTGGTGCGCGAGATCCTGCGCGGCGCCGGCGACCTCGTCGTGCTCGAGCCCGAGGACGCCCGCCAGGCGATCGCCAAAGAGGTCGCGGGCTGACCGCGGAGCAGGCCCCCGGCCACCCCGAGGTGGCCCGGATCGTCGCCCCCAATCCGGGGCCGATGACGCTGGAAGGGACCAACACCTATCTGGTCGGCTCCGACCCCTGCGTGGTCGTCGACCCGGGATCCGAGGACCCCGGCCACCTCGAGGCGATCCGTGCCGCGGCCGCGGCACGCGGCGGCATCGGCCGCGTGCTCCTCACCCACTCCCACGGCGACCACACCGCCGGCGCCGAGCAGCTCGAGGTCGAGGTCGTCCTCCCCGCCCACGGCGAGGAGCATTTCGGGCTGCTGGCGGTGGCGACGCCCGGCCACGCCGCCGACCACGTCGCCTTCATCGCCGGCGGCGTCTGCTTCGCCGGCGACCTCGTGCTCGGCCTCGGCTCGACGATCGTCCCGCCCGGCGGCGGTGCGCTCGCCGCCTACATGGACTCGCTCGCCCTCCTGCAGGCGCATGACCTCGACCTGATCGCGCCCGGCCACGGCCCCTGGATCACCGACCCGGCGGCGAAGCTGGCCGAATACGTCGAGCACCGCCAGATGCGAGAGCGCGGGTTGCTCGACGCGCTGGCCGCCGGCGAGCGCTCGCGCCTGGCGCTGCTGGGTGAGGTGTGGAGCGACGTCCCGGCCGAGCTGCTGCCGATGGCGGCGATGGCGATGGAGGCCCACCTGGAAAAGCTCGAGGAAGAGGGCCGCCTGCCCGACGGGCTCAGCGAGTAGCGAGCGCCCCTGGCCCGTCGTGGTCGCTCGGCCAATGCTCATGCATAATCGAGGGGTGGGCAGGCACCGGAAGCAGAGCGCGGCCCGGGCGGGGCTGATCGCGGGGATCGCCGGCAGCGGGGTGCTCAGCGCTGCCGCGGCGATCGCCTGGCACCGGCTGGCGCGGCGGCCGCTGCCGCAGGTCGAGGGCAGGGTCGAGCTCGCCGGCCTCGGGGCGCCGGCGCGGGTGCGGCGCGACCGCTGGGGGGTACCCCACATCGAGGCCTCTGCGGCGGCCGACCTCTACTTTGCCCAGGGCTTCTGCCACGCTCAGGACCGGCTCTGGCAGATGGACTTCTATCGCCGCGTGGTCAGCGGCCGCGTCGCCGAGATGGCCGGGGCGGAGGCGCTGCCGGTCGACCGCCTGATGCGGACGCTCGGCATCCGCCGCGTCGCCGAGGCCGAGGCCGAGGCGCTGGCGCCCGAGCTGCGGACCCTGCTCGAGCGCTTCTGCGCCGGCGTCAACGAGGGCGCCGCCGCCGCCCGGGCGCGGCCGCTGGAGATGCAGCTGCTGCGGCTCTCCTGGGAGCCGTGGCGGCCCGCCGACATCCTCGGCCTCGGCAAGCTGCTCGCCTTCGGCCTCTCGACCAACTGGGAGCGCGAGCTGCTGCGGGCCGACATGGTGCGCGCGCTCGGGCCCGAGCTGACCGCGCGGCTCGACCCGACCTACCCCGCCGGGAACCCGATCGTCGACCAGGAAGCATGGAGCGGCGACGGGCTGGCGATCGTCGAGCAGATCGACGCCGTGCGGCGCGCGCTCGGCCTCGCCGCCGAGGCCAGCGGGTCCAACAACTGGGCGGTCAGCGGCGCCCGCTCGGCGACCGGGTCGCCGCTGATCGCCGGCGACCCGCACCTGCCGCCGAGCATGCCCGGCATCTGGTACGAGGTCGGGTTGCGCCGGGGCGAGCGCTTCGTGCGCGGCGCCTCGCTGCCGGGGATGCCAGGCATCTACATGGGGCAGAACAACGACGTCTGCTGGACCTTCACCAACGTCATGGCCGACGTCCAGGACCTGTTCGTCGAGCGGATCGAGGGCGAGCGGTATGAGTTCGAGGGCCGGTGGCGGGCGCTCGAGGTGATCCACGAGGAGATCCCGGTCAAGGGAGGGGAGCCGGAGCCGCTCGAGATCCGGCTCACCCACCACGGGCCGATCGTCAACGCCGCGCTCGGCGCCGACGCCGACGAGCCGCTCGCCCTCGCCTGGCAGACGCTGGCCGAACCCACCGCCTTCGCCGGGATGTTCGAGTTGCTGGAGATCGAGTCCGGCCCGGACCTGGTGGCGAAGCTCGCCGGCCACACCTCGCCCGCCTCGAACCTGATCTGGGCCGATCGCGGCGGTTCGATCGGCTACAAGCTGATCGGCCGGCTGCCGGTGCGCCGCGGCGGCTGTCCGGACCTTCCCAAGCCCGGCTGGACCGGCGAGTTCGAGTGGGAGGGCACGGTCCCCTACGAGGAGCTGCCCGAGCTGACCGATCCCGACAGCGGCTACCTGGTCACCGCCAACAACCGCATCGTCGGCGACTCCTACCCGCACCACATCACCAGCGAGTGGCTCGACGGCTTCCGCGCCGCCCGGATCGAGCAGCTGCTGAACGAAACCGAGCGGCACGACCTCGACAGCTTCGAGGCGATCCAGGTCGACGACCTCTCGCTGCCAGGGTTGGAGGCCGCTCGCCGGCTCGGCCGGCTGCGCCCCCGCGGACAGCGCGAGCGCAGCGCGATCGAGCGCCTGCGCAGCTGGGACGGGCGCCTCGACCGAGAGACGATCGCCGGCACCGTCTACCAGGCGTTCCTGCTGCGGCTGGCGCGCGAGGTCGCCCGCGCCGCGATCGGCGACCGCGACCTCTGCGAGCGCTGGCTCGACCGCGCCGACAACGGCTTCACCCCCCACACGACCTCTCCCTGGCGCTGGCACTCGCACCTGATGGCGCTCTGGGAGGAGGGCGACGAGAGCCTGATCGGCCGCGACTGGGACGGCCTCGTCCTCGAGGCCCTCGCCGGCGCCCTCGACGACCTCGAGGAGCGCTTCGGGCCCGAGCCGGGTGCCTGGCGCTGGGGGCGCGTCCACGAGATGGAGTTCCCGCACCCGCTGGGCGGCTCCAACCCGCTGCTGCGCCGGCTCTTCAACCGCCGCCTGCGGGCTGGCGGCGCCCAGGAGACGGTCAGCCAGATCGCCTATGACCCGAACGATCCCTACCGCGCCGTCTGGGCGCCGAGCTGGCGGATGGTCGCCGACCCCGCCGACCCGGACCGCTCCCGCTGGCAGATGTTCACCGGCCAGTCCGGGCACCCCGGCAGCCGCCATTACGACGACCTCCAGGCGGACTGGCTGGAGGGCCGTACCCAGGCGATGTGCGGCGAAGGGCCGTGGTCGGAGCTGGAGCTCGTCCCGGCCTAGATTTCCAGCGCAACGGTTTCCCGGCGAACGGTCCCGGCGCTCGGGATCGAGGACGGCGGTACCGCCTTGATGCTGGCCGCGCCCGGCGGCGCCAGCTGGTTTGAGAAGCCTTGCGAGCGGGAAGGCATTCGCCAAGGGAGTTCCGCTCGCCGCGGTCGTTCCTGCCAGGTTCGCCATGAACGCCTTGACCAGCTCAGCTCTGATCAGCTTCGACGCCAGCGCGCTCGTCGACTGGACGGCTGACTTCTACGCGCTCGACCGCCTCACCGCGGGCCGTCTCGACGCCCACATCCCGGGGTCCTTCGGCCACTCGCGGCGCGTTTCGCGCCTCGCCGGCTCGACCGCGGAGGAGCTCGGGCTCGACCGTGAGGAAGCGACGCGGGTGCGCCGGGCCGCCGCCTTCCACGACGTCGGCAAGGTCGAGGTCCCGAACGAGATCATCAACAGGCCGGGACCGCTCAGCGAGGAGGAGTTCGCGATCGTCAAGCGTCACGCGGTCGCCGGCGGCCGGATCGTCGCCCGCTGGGGCGACGAGCGGCTGGCGGCGATGGTCCGCCACCACCACGAGCGCTTCGACGGCGGCGGCTACCCGGAGGGTCTCGCCGGCGAGGAGATTCCGATCGGCGCCCGCATCATCGCCGTCGCCGACACCTTCGACGCCGTCACCTCGGCGCGGCCCTACCGGCCGGCGATCGGGTGGCGCGAGGCGCTGGGGCGGCTGCGCGAGGCGGCGGGTCAGCAGCTCGACCCCGCCGTGGTCGAGGCCTTCTGCCGGCGCCACCGGGGCCTGCGCGGCTCTCTCGGCCTGCGCCGGATAGCGTTGCGCGGGTGAGCCGCCGCGACCAGATCGTCCTCAGCCCCACCGAGATCGACCTCCTGCTTGCCGAGCAGCGCGTCGCCGTCATCTCCAGCCTCGGACCGCGTGGATGGCCCCACTCGATGCCGCTCTGGTTCGTCGCCCGCGCCGGCGAGGTCTGGATCTGGACCTACGCCAAGTCGCAGAAGGTGCGCAACCTCGAACGGGACCCGCGCGCCACGGTCCTGGTCGAGACCGGCACCGATTACAGCGAGCTGCGTGGGGTGATGATCGAGGCGCGGGCGCACCTGCACCGGGACCGCGAGACCGTGCTGGGCTTTGCCGAAGAGCTCACCCTGCGCTACGCCGAGGGCCTCGACGCCCTCAACGAGGAGGCGCGGTCGGCGCTCGCGGCGCAGGCGCCGAAACGGGTCGCGATCCGGTTCGAGCCGATCCGCACCGCCAGCTGGGACCACCGCAAGCTGGGCGGCGTCTACTGAGCGGCGCGGTGGTGGCGCCGCTTGCGGTGGACGGCGCGGCGCGGCTTGATCGTCAGCTGCCGCGAGGTTGCGGCTTCGAAGCCGCCGCCTTCGGTGATCCGAGCGCGGAAGTTGGCGCGGCTGCGGATCCGCGGCCGGAAGCGGGCGGTGCAGGCCCGGCTCAGGGGGCGGCCGGCGATCGCCCGCGGGCCGCGGAAGAGCTTGACCCGTTCGCCCTGCCGGTTGGCGCACGGTGAGACCCAGACCGTGATCAGGGCGCGGTCGCCGCGCAGGACGTGGCGGCTGAAGGCCCGGATCCCGGCGTAGGCAGGGCGCAGCGGCGGCGTCGGCGATGTTTCGGCGGCGGCGCAGCGGTCGCTGCCGGAGGCAACCAGGCGGCCGACGACGCCATCGCCGGAGACGGTGTAGAGGCGGCCGGCCGCGTCTTCCCCGAACGAGTTGAGGTTGGCGACCGCGACGCCCTCGTCGCAGTCGGTGGCGTAGGGGGCGGACGGGTCGAAGGAGCGCAGCTCGCCGCCGCAGAGGTCGCCGTAGAGGTAGCGGCCATAGAGGGTGCCGAGGCCGCGGTCGCGGACCAGGTAGCCGCCGATCACCGCGCAGCCGTGGGCCCCGCCGCCGCCGGGGTCGGCATGGGGATAGTCGAAGATCGGTGCGACGGCGCCGCTGAGCGTCGAGCAGCCGGGGTCGGTTGCGGGCCCGGGAATCCTTCCCTCGAAGCAGTTCCAGCCGTAGTTGGCGCCGCCGCCGAGCCCGGGAGCGGCGCCGAAGTCGATCTCCTCGCGGGCGCTCTGGCCCACGTCCCCGATCCAGATCCCGCCGCCGCCGCGGTCGAAGGAGAAGCGGAACGGGTTGCGCAGGCCGTAGCTCCAGATCGTGTCGTAGGGGGCGGCAACCTCGCCGGCGAACGGGTTGCCCGCTGGCACCGAGTATGTCCGCGGGCCGGCCCCGTCCGGGTCGGTGGGGTCGATGCGGAGGATCTTGCCGAGCAGGCTTCCGAGGTCCTGGGAGTTTTCGAGTTCGTCGTTGGCGCCGCCGCCGTCGCCGGTCGAGATGAAGAGGTCGCCTTCCGGTCCGAACTGGAGCTGGCCGCCATTGTGGTTGGACTTCCCCGGGTGCGGGATTTCGAGCACCTGGCGGAGCGGGGCGCCGACCGCGGTGCCGCCGAGCGGGGCGATCAGTTCGACGACGTGGATCGTGCCGTCGGGTTCGCCGGCGTAGTCGGCGAAGAGCCGGCCGCTGGTGTCGAAGTCGGGAGCGAGGGCGATCGAGAGCAGGCCGCGCTCGCCGAGGCAGCCCGATTTCCCGCAGCCGACCGCGGCGCCGAGATCGGCGAAGAGAACGGGGGCGGTGCCCGGGCGCGCTTCCCGCACGGTGCCGGCCCGCTCGACGACGAAGAGGCGGTTGGCGTCGCCGGGATCGGAGGTGACGTAGATCGGTTCGTCGAAGCGGCCAATCCCTTCCACGGTCATGGCCCCGGCGGGGGCGGCGAGGGCGGGCAGCCCGAGCGCGCCCGCGAGGGCGCCGACGAGGATTGCGCGAACCATGTTCAAGTAACCCCCAGGGTACGAACTCGATTCGACGGGTCGATCGTCCGGCCAGGCGTGCGCCGCCGGTTGCGTCATCACCGGTTCGCTACATTCCCGGCTTCGCCGTGTTAGAAGGTGCTCGCGCGCAGCGCCTGCGCGCGACGCCAGTCAACCACTGCCGCCGGGGAGACCCCAGCATGCGACTTCGACCCATCACCGCGGTCCTCTCTGCCTGTCTGGCCGTCGGGCTGGTCGTGATCGTCGCCACCGGGCCCGGCAACGCCAAGCCGCTGCCGTCGGCGCCGCCCGGCTTCTTCGGCATCGGCCCGCAGACCGAACTCACCTCTCGCGACATCAGCTACATGAAGGCCGGCGGGATCGAAAGCATCCGCCTGCCGCTGCTCTGGTCATCGGTGCAGCCGACGCGAAACAGCGCCTATGACTGGAGCGGCTTCGACTCGCTCGTCGAAGTCGCCGCCAAGGGCGGCCTCTCGGTGCTGCCGGTGATCACGACCGTGCCGCACTGGGTCGCCGGCAAGGAAACGACGATGCCGGTGAACAGCGCCCGCCAGCGCCAGGCCTGGACGAAGTTCCTCGCCGCCGCCGCCGCGCGGTACGGCCCGGGGGGCGAATTCTGGCGCGAACGGACCCAGCCGAAATTCGTCGAAGGCGTCCGCTACGAACCGGAACTCGCCCGGGCCCAGCCGATCCGCACCTGGCAGATCTGGAACGAGTCCAACTTCTTCTACTTCGCCTTCCCGGTCTCGCCGACCCGCTACGCCAAGCTGGTGACGATCTCCAGCCAGGCGATCAAAGCGGTGCAGCCCGGCGCCAAGATCATGCTCTCGGGGCTGTTTGGGGAACCGACGGCGAGCGGCGCCCGGGGGATGCCCGCCACCACCTTCCTGCGTCGCTTCTACCGCTACCCCGGCATCAAGAGCCGCTTCGACGCCGTCTCGCTCCACCCCTACGCCGTCGACACCGAAAAGCTGGAAGAACTGGTCGAAGCCTTCCACGAAGTGCTGGTCGAAAACCACGACCAGCCGGCGTTCTACATCACCGAGATGGGCTGGGGCTCGCAGAACAACTTCAAGCACGACGCCTTCGAGCAGGGCCCGCAGGGCCAGGCCCTGCAGCTGCGCGACGCCTACTCCTACCTGCTCGCCAACCAGCGCCGCCTCAACCTCAAGGGGGTCTACTGGTTCTCCTGGAAGGACCTCCGCGACAGCTGCGACTTCTGCGACTCGGTGGGCTTCTTCCGTGAAGGTCCGCGGTTCAAGCCGAAGCCGGCCTGGCGCACCTTCGTCCGCCTCGCCGGCGGCCGGGCCCGGCCCTGACGGGGCGGACCGGGGCGCCTCGGGCGCCGCTGCCGTCCGATAGCGTGACCGGTCTTGACTGAGCGCATCCTGATCACCGGCGGGGCCGGTTTTGTCGGCTCCAACCTGGCCGTCTCGCTGGCCGAGCGCCACCCGGAGTGGGAGGTCCTCGCGCTCGACAACCTGTACCGCAAGGGCTCGGAGCTGAACCTGCCGCGCCTGCAGCAGGCCGGCGTCGAGTTCCTCAAGGGCGATGTCCGCGAGCCCGGCGACCTCGACCAGCTGCCCGAGGTGGCCGCCCTGATCGAGTGCTCGGCGGAGCCGTCGGTGATGAGCGGGGTGGACGGCGACACCCGCTACCTGGTCCACACCAACCTCACCGGTGCCTACAACTGCCTCGAGCTCGCCCGTCGCGACGGCGCCTTCCTCGTCTTCCTCTCGACCAGCCGGGTCTACCCGGTGGCGCCGCAGCTCGAGCTGGCCCTGGAGGAGACCGAGACCCGGTTCGAGCTCGCCGCCGAGCAGGCGCTGCCGGGGGTCTCGCCGGCCGGCCTCTCCGAGCGCTTCCCGCTGGAGGGCGCCCGCACCCTCTACGGCGCGACGAAGCTGGCGGCCGAGCTGCTGATCGCGGAGTACCGCGGCGGGCTCGGCGTGCCGGCGGTGATTGACCGCTGCGGCGTCATCGCCGGCCCCTGGCAGATGGGAAAGGTGGACCAGGGGGTATTCACCCACTGGATGCTCGCCCACCACTTCGATCAGCCGCTCAGCTACATCGGCTTCGGCGGCACCGGCAAGCAGGTCCGCGACCTCCTCCACGTCGAGGATCTGGTCGACCTGGTCGAGCGCCAGCTGCTCGCCCCGGGCGAGTGGGACGGGCGCACCGTGAACGTCGGCGGCGGCCGCGAGTGCAGCCTCTCGTTGCGCGAGACGACCGCGATCTGCCGCCGGCTCACCGGCCGGGAGCTGCCGATCGGCGCCGTGGCCGAGACCCGTCAGGGAGACGTGCCGATATACCTCTCCGACTGCAGCAGGCTTTTCGGCCTCGACGAGTGGCGCCCACGGCGCAGCGCCGAGCAGGCGCTGGCCGACATCCACGAGTGGATCGCGGCCGACGAGGAGCGGATCGCCCAGGCGCTCAACATCGACGCCCCCGCCGGGGGAGGGAGGAAGTAGGCAGATGCCGGTCGCAATCATCACCGGGGCAGGGGGCCTGATCGGCTCGGAGGCCGTCGAGCACTTCGTCGGCCAGGGCTTCGACGTGGTCGGGATCGAGAACGACATGCGCGCCCGCTTCTTCGGGCCCGAGTCCTCGACCGCCCACGTCACCGAGCGCCTCGTCTCCACCTACGCCTCGGAGTTCCGCTGGGAGGAGGCTGACATCCGCGACCCCGAGCGGATCATGGCGATCTTCGCCGCGCACGCGGGGCGGATCGAGGTCGTCGTCCACACCGCTGCCCAGCCCTCCCACGACTGGGCGGCGAGCGACCCGCAGACCGACTTCGGCGTCAACGCGAACGGCACCCTCAACCTGCTCGAGGCGGCGCGCGGCCACTGCCCGGACGCACCCTTCGTCTTCTGCTCGACCAACAAGGTCTACGGCGACACCCCGAACCGGCTGCCGCTGCAGTCGCTGGAGAAGCGGCTGGAGCTGCCGGCGGACCATCCCTACTACAAGGGCATCGACACCTCGATGTCGATCGACACCTCGACCCACTCGCTGTTCGGCGTCTCCAAGGCGGCTGCCGACCTGCTCGTCCAGGAGTACGGGTACTACTTCGAGATGCCGACCGTCTGCTTCCGCGGCGGCTGCCTGACCGGTCCCCAGCACGCCGGCGCCAAGCTGCATGGGTTCCTCGCCTACCTGATGAAGTGCACCGTCACCGGCACGCCGTACACGGTCTTCGGCTACGAGGGCAAGCAGGTCCGCGACAACATCCACAGCGCCGACCTGATCGCCGCCTTCGACGCCTTCCGCCGGGCGCCCCGCCCGCACGCCGTCTACAACATCGGTGGCGGCCGCTTCTCCAACTGCTCGATGCTGGAGGCGATCGAGGCCTGCGAGCGGATCGCCGGCCGCGAACTCGACTGGCAGATGGGGGAGGAGCCGCGGATCGGCGACCACCGCTGGTGGATCTCCGACCTTGAGCCATTCAAGGCCGACTACCCGGACTTCGAGCTGCGCTACGGGATCGACGAGATCCTGCAGGAGATGTACGAGCAGAACGTCGAGCGCTGGACGGTCGCTGCGTGAAGTTCTCGGTCGTGATCCCGGCCCAGAACGAGGAGGGGTCGGTCGGCGCCACGGTGGAAGGAGTCGTCGCCGTGCTCGAGCGCGAGGGCATCGACTACGAGGTCGTCGTCGTCAACGACGACTCCGAAGACTCGACCGAAGCGGTGGTCGCGGCGATCGGCGCCGAGAACCCGCGGGTCCGGGTTCACCGCTCCCACCTCGAACGCGGCTTCGGCAACGCGATCCGGGCCGGGCTCGACGTCTACGAGGGCGACGCGGTCGCAATCGTGATGGCCGACGCCTCCGACAAGCCGGAGGACCTGGCGATGTACTACCGGGTCCTGGAGGAAGGCTGGGATTGCGCCTTCGGGTCCCGCTTCATGCCCGGCGCCAAGGTCTACGACTACCCGCGGCTGAAGTACATCCTGAACCGACTCGCCAACCAGTTCATCCGGCTCCTCTTCCGCCACCGCTACAACGACACCACCAATGCCTTCAAGGCCTACCGCCGCGAGGTCATCGAGACGATCCAGCCGCTGCTCTCCAAGCACTTCAACCTGACCGTCGAGATGCCGCTGAAGGCGGTCGTGCGCGGCCACACCTTCAAGGTCGTGCCGACCGACTGGACCAACCGCACCAGCGGCGAGGCGAAGCTGGCGATGAAAGAGATGGGCAGCCGCTACCTCTTCATCGTCCTCTACGTCTGGCTCGAGAGCTTCCTCAGCCGCGGTGACTACCGGGTCGAGAACCGCCCGCGCGCTGAGAGATAGGCTCCACAGATGGGAGAGCAGCCCGTGACGGCCGACCCCACGTGGTCGGTTCGCCGCCGCTATTTCCCTGCCGTCGAGGGCATGCGGGC
Organism: Solirubrobacterales bacterium; assembly: GCA_046330305.1. Lineage (GTDB taxonomy): Bacteria > Actinomycetota > Thermoleophilia > Solirubrobacterales > 70-9 > VAYN01. The sequence goes on from JAXLTA010000010.1 coordinate 99,428, forward strand.
GATCGCCGTGCTCTGCGTCCTGGTCGGCCACGTGATCCTCTCCGCCAACATCGGGGGAGACCTGGCGACCTTCGCCGACTGGCTCGCCCCGTTCGGGGTCGTGATCTTCTTCGGGATCTCCGGCTTCCTGCTCTACCGGCAGTTCCTCGCCGCCCGCTTCGCGTCCGAGCGCGTCGGCGAGCTGGCGCCGGCCTACCTGTGGCGCCGGGCGGTGCGGATCCTGCCCGCCTATTGGGTCGCCCTCGCGCTGGCCACCTGGTGGATCGGGTGGGCCGAAACCTTCGGCTCCCACTGGTGGGTGTACTTCGGCCTGCTGCAGACCTATGACCCTTCCTGGATCGGCGGCCTGCCGATCGCCTGGTCGCTCTGCATCGAGGCGAGCTTCTACCTCGCCCTCCCGTTCGTGGCGTGGGCGCTGGCCAGCCGCGGCGTCGGCAGCGGCAACCGCCACGGGCTGCGCTGGGAGCTCGCCCTGATCGGCGGGATCGCTCTGCTCAGCCTCGCCTGGCGCATCGTGATGGGGTCCCGCCCGTCGACCAGCCACCTCAACGTCAACCTGCTCGGCACCGCCACCTGGTTCTGCTCGGGGATGCTCCTGGCCGTGGTCGAGGTCGCTCATCCGCTCTCGCTCGAGAAGCTGCGGCGCTGGCTCTCGCGCCCGCTGATCTGCTGGCCGGCGGCGATCTTCTTCTTCGCGCTCCTGGTGCTCGGCGTGCACGAAGACCTCGGCCTGCCGATCAAGGCGGTGATCCTGCTGCAGACCGTCTTCTACGGGCTGGCGGCGGCGCTGCTGCTGGCGCCGGCGATCGTCGGCGACAGTGGCCGCACCGTCGCCCGCTTCGCCGCCAACCCGGTGCTGGTCTTCATCGGCACGGTCTCCTACGGCATCTACCTCTGGCACTACAGCATGCTGGGCTGGCTCGACGGCAGCAGCGTCGTCCTCGACTCACCCAGCCCGGTGCTGACGCTCGGCGTGCTCGCCACCGCCGCCACGCTGGCTCTCGCCACCGCCTCCTGGTATCTGGTCGAGAAGCCGCTGATGAAGCGCGCCAAGAGCGTCAAGGCCTTCAGCCGCGTCAAGCGCGGCAGGCTCGAGCTGGCCGAGGCGCCCGAGGGAGAGCCGGCGGCCGCGCCGCCGCCGACCCTAGCTCAGCCGACCGAGGCCGGCGGCCCGAGCTGAGGCCCGCCGCCCGGCGCCGGCCGCCGCGCGGCCTCTTGCAGGACCGCGGCCAGCCGCCGGGCGTAGGCGCCGACCTCGTGGCGACGCTCGACCAGGTCCCGCCCGGCGCGGCCGATGCGGCGTCGCTCCCCGGGGCCGGCCGCCAGGGCACGCCGCAGGCCGGCGGCCAGCGCCACGGTGTCGCCGGGCTCGCAGAGCCAGCCGTCGACTCCGTCGTCGATCAGCTCGCGCAGGCCGGAGATCGCGGTGGCGAGGACCGGCAGCTCGAAGGCCATCCCCTCGACCACCGCCCGCGGCAGGGTCTCGATCCGCGATGAGCAGACCAGCAGGTCGGCGGCGCCGAGCCAGCTGTGCACGTCCGGGGTGGTCGGGACGACGGCGATCCGGCCCGCCGACCGGCAGGCCGACGCCCAGCTCGCGACCGCCGCGGAATGCCCGGTGTCGACGCCGCCGACCAGCGCCAGGTGAGCGCGCGGGTGCTGGTCGGCGACGAGGTCGAAGGCCTGGACGAGGGCGGCCTGTGCCTTGCGCGGCTCGACCGTGCCGAGGCAGACCAGCAGGTCGGCGTCGAGCGGCAGCCCGAGCCGCCGCCGCTCGGCGACGCGGTCCAGGGCTGCCCGGCTGGCGTCGATCCGCTCGAGGTCGATGCCGTATGGCAGCGTCAGCCGGCGCTCCTCGGAAACCAGAGGGGCGAAGAGCGCGGCGCTCTCGCCGGCCTGGAAGATCACCCGATCGGCCCACCCCAGGGCGGCTCCCAGCCGCGGCTCGAAGCCGGGCCCGCAGCCCGCCCAGAGAACCGCCGGCGGGTAGGTCTCGTGGGTGACCCAGATCCCCGGCAGGCCGACGACGGCGGCGGCCTCGGCGCCGGCGAGGGTCAGGGGCGAGGCGGTGTTGACCAGCGCCAGCTCGAACCCCTGGGTCGCCGCCCAGGCGCTGATCTCGGCGACCCGGCCGTCGTGGGCCTCGAGATCGTGCAGCGGCGCCGGCCCGGAGACGTGCACCGGGATGCCGAGCGCTTCGAGGCGCTCGCGCAGCGGCCCTCCGATCGGGCTGATGACCACCGGGTCGATCGCCCCCAGCCGGCGCAGCGCCGCAAGCGTCTCAGCCAGGTACTGCGAGGCTCCCCCCAGGCAGAGCTGGTGGGTGCAGACGAGCGTGCGCAGCCCGCGCCGCGGGCCGCTCGCGAGCGGCGCGGTGCGCGGCGGCGCCGGCTCGGGTTCGGGATCGGCGCCGGCCGCGAGGCGCACCGGGTGGGCCAGCTCGAGGCGGGTGCCGTCGACGCCCGTGGCGAGCGCGTGGACCCGGGTCGGCCCGGGAGCCGGCCGGCCTTCGTCCAGGTCCACGGTCAGCGAGAACCCGGAGACCGCGGCGCCGGGCCCCTCGTGGACCGCGGCGACGTCAGCCCGATCGATGCCGGTCAGCGCCCGCCCCAGGCGGTGGTCGCCGAGGAAGACCTCGACGCGGGATGCGGGAAGGCCGTCGAACAGCGCCCAGCCGGAGACGGTGAGCGCTCCCGGGTGCACGGTATCCCCGGCGGCCGGCGTATCGAGGAACCCGAGCGCCAGCGGCTTGGTCATCGGCCTAGACGCGCATCCTGCGCCGCAGACGCGGCCGGCGCCGCCTCATCCAGGCGAAGGGCGAGAGCAGGCGCGGCGCGCCGAACACCAGGTTGGGGTTGGAGAAGGGGTCGACCGCGGTGAACGGCAGCCAGCGGTCGCTCAGCCGTTCGATCTCCCATTCCTCGACGTCGGTCGAGCGGCTCGAGGACTCGAAGTGGAGCAGGATCAGGTCGGGGTCGTAGACGATCCGGCGTCCCTTCGAGTACTGCTTCAGGCAGTAGTCGATGTCGTTGTAGTTGACCGGGAACGCCGTGCTGAGGCCGCCGACCTCATCGAACAGCTCACGCCGGGTCATCAGCGCGGCGCCGGTCACCGAGAGCGAGTTCTGGGCGATCCGGACGTTGTTCGCGTAGCCCGGGAAATCCCCTGAGAAGCCGCGGTAGAGGTGTCCCGGCAGGCCGCCATGGAAGCGGACGACGACGTGCTGGAGCCGGCCGTCCTCCCACAGCAGCCGGCCGCCGACGGCGCCGATCTCGGGCAGGCCCGAGTACATCACCATGCGCTCGATCCAGTCGGGCGTCGGGCTGATCTCGATGTCGTCGTTGAGCAGCAGCAGGTGCTCCCCCTGGCTGCGGATCGCGCCGAGGTTGATCTTCGCCGAGAAGCTGAAGGGGCGGTCGTAGGGGACGAGCGTGAGCCGGTCGCCGGCGATCCGTCGCAGGCTCGCGGTCACGTCGGCCGGCGTCGAGGTGTCGTAGACCACGACGATCTCGTAGTTGCCGTAGGTCGAGCGCTCGACGATCTCGCGGACGCAGTGCTCGACCAGGACGACCGGCTCATAGCGGATCTCCCGCACCGAGCCCCTGGTCGGGATCACGATGCTCACCAGGGGCTCGGCCTCGAGCGCGGGCTCGAGGTGGTAGACCCCCGGGTCCTCGGCGTCGCGCGCGACCCGGGCCTGCAGCCCGATCCGCTCGCAGTGCGCCTGCACCGCCCGCTTGCCCGCCTCGAAGGCCCACGGCTTCGCCGCCTCGCCGCCGCCGGCCGCCGAGGTCGGCAGCGTCCGCCAGTGGTAGAGGACGCGCGGCACGTGGAGGACGCGGCGGGCGCGCTCGGTCACCCGCAGCACCATGTCCCAGTCCTGGGACCCCTCGAACTCGGGGTCGAAGCCGCCCACCTCTTCGACCAGCGAGCGGCGGAAGACGCTCAGGTGGCAGGTGTACATCTGGGTCCGCATCCGCTCCGGCGACCAGTCGGGCTTGAAGAAGCCGCCGGCGTGGCGGCCGTTCTCGTCGATCGTGTCCTCGTCGGTGTAGACGTAGTCGGCCTCCGGGGTGGCGAGGATCGCCTCGTGGACCAGCGCCAGCGCGTCGGGGTGGAGCTCGTCGTCGTGGTCGAGCATCGCCAGGAACTCGCCTCGCGCCATCGCCAGGGCGTCGTTGGAAGCGGCGACGATGCCGCCGTTCTCGGCCCGTCGCTCGAACCGGACCCGGGGGTCCCGGGCCGCCGCGGCCGCCAGCATCTGCGCGACGTGCGGCTCGGTCGAGCAGTCGTCGACCAGGCACAGCTCCCAGTCCCCGAAGGTCTGGGTGAGGACCGACTCCAGCATCGCCCACAGCACCGGCGCCGGCGTGTTGTAGACCGGCGTCAGGACGGAGAAGCGCGGTGCCGCCAAGGCGCCGCTAGCTCCGCCGGCCCTGCAGCCGGCGCAGCGCCGCGCCGCCGAGCCGCATCGCGCCGGGCAGGCGGGACTGGACCCGGCCGACGGCGTTCATCAGCCGCTGGGACTGCTCTTCGTGGACCGCGAGCTGCCCGCGGGCCCGGCCCAGTTCGGCGTCCCTGCCGACCAGCAGGTCGCGCAGCCGCATGTTCTCCTCGCGCAGCGCGTCGAGCTGCGCGAGCAGCTCCGGGCGCCGCTCTCCCTCCTCGTCCCTGCTCCCCAGCTCCGCCTCCAGCTCGGCGATCCGGTCCTGCGCCCGCAGCAGCGCCTCCCGCACCTCGATCGACTCCTGGCGGCGCCGCGACCAGGCCCGGTCATAACGGCGCACGGTCTCCGCCAGCGGCTCCTCGAGGCGCACGTAGAGCGTCGCCCAGGGCGTCAGGTACGGGAATTGCCGTTCGGGATCGCGCAGGAAGCCCTCGCTCGCCAGCGCCGCCGCCCAGGCCTCCGGCGGCTGTACGTTCAGGTGGGAAGGCTCGCTGAAGTCCGACGGGGTGGTCGAGATCAGCAGCCGATCGGTTGCGGCGCAGAGATTGGCGATCGCCGCGCTGGTCTGCTCGGCGGGAATGTGCTCGAGCACCTCGATGCAGGCGATCAGGTCGTAGCGGCGGTCGAACGGCTCGGTCAGCGAGGCGACCTTGCAGCGGTCGGCGACCGACTCGTTCACCTTCGAGATCGCGTACTCGGAGATGTCGACGCCCCAGGCGTCGACGCCGCGCTCGTGCATCGCCTCGACCAGGAACCCCATCGCGCAGCCGGCATCCATGAAGGAGGTCGGGCCGAGGTCGCGGACGATGCCGTCGGCGACCGCACCGAAGAAGCTCAGCCAGTGCTCGTTGCGTTCGTACGGAACGCCGCAATCGTGCCGGTAGTAATGCTCCCCGTACACGGCCGCGCCGTCCCTGGGCTCCCCCTCGACCGGAGAAACCGGAGTCGACCGTTCAGCCATCGCCCGCAGTCTACGCAGAACCGGGGAGCCGGCCGCGCCTATGGCAAGATGGCGCCCCGATGCCGGGACCGAAGCATTGATCGTCCAGCTGCTCGGATTGCTCCTGGCGCACCTCCTGCTCACGGGCCTCCCCGGTGCCGCCGCCGCCCTGCTCGCCGCGCGTCGCGGAGTCGACTCGATCCCGCTGCTGCTGGCCCTCGCCCTCCTCGTCAGCGGACTCGTCGCCCTGCTCGCCTTCTGGGCCTATTACGGCGGCCGCACCCTCGGTGAATCCTTCTCCTACTTCGCGGTCTTCGCCTCGGCTGCCGCGGTGGTCTGGACGCTGGCGACGGGCGTCGATCGCGGCCTCCTGCGCCAGCTCGCCGTCCCCGCGGCCCTCTGGGCGCTCGCCTCCGCCTTCCTCGTCTTCTTCGGCTTCCTGCATGGCGGCATCGACGACTCGCTGGCGATGGCCGCCTCCCGCTTCTACGGTCCGCTGCCGAGCGACAACCTGATCCCCGCCTACTTCGCCGACTGGTTCTTCGCCCACGGCCATTCCGGCCACCCGGTTCTGGCGCCGGGCTGGCTGGCCAGCGACCGACCGCCGCTGCAGACCGGCTACGTCCTCTCCCAGCGCCTGTTCGGGCTCGAATCCCAGGCCCGCGACTACCAGGTCCTCGGCGTCGTCCTGCAGCAGCTCTGGGTCGTGGGGCTCTGGGCGCTGCTGGTCGCCGCGCGGCTCGGGCGTTTGACCCGCGCCCTGGTGACGGTCGCGGTCCTGACCAGCGGGGTCGCGATCGTCAACGGGTTCTACGTCTGGCCGAAGCTGCTGCCGACGGCGCTGCTGCTGGCGGCGGCGGCGCTCGTCCTGACCCCGCTGTGGGAGGAGGTCCGCCGCCGGGCCTGGGGTGCGGCGCTCCTCGCGGCCCTGCTGGCGCTCTCGATCCTCGCCCACGGCGGCAGCGTCTTCGGCGCGGTGCCGCTGGCGGTCGTCGCCGCCTTCAGGGGCCTTCCGGGATGGCGCTGGATCGCGACGGCGGCTCTCGCCTTCCTCCTCCTCGCCCTGCCCTGGTCGGCCTACCAGCGCTTCGGGGAGCCGCCCGGCAACCGGCTGATCAAGTACCAGCTGGCCGGTTTCACCGGGATCGACGACCGCGGCTCGCTGGCGACGATCGTCGACGCCTACGAGGCGGCCGGGCTTGGCGGCGCGCTGCACAACAAGGGCCAGAACCTGGTCACGATCTTCGGCGGCGGCCCCTGGCTCGACCACGTCCGCACCGCCGTCGACGATCTCACCGCCGGCGACCCGGCCGGCTTCCTGCGCGAAATCCGGACCGACCTCTTCTACAACCTGGTGCCGTCGCTGGGCCTCTTCCTGCTGGCCCCCTTCGCGATGCTCGTCTGGCGCCGCCGCGGCCCGCCGCACGGCGCCGAGTGGTCGCTGGCGCTGCGCTGCTTCTGGGTCCTCGCTGTCGGCATCGTCTTCTGGTCCCTGGCGATGTTCGGCAACGACGCCTCGCGAACGGTGATGCACCAGGGCAGCTTCCTGCTGCCGGTGCTCGGCATCTGCGGCTGTGTCTGCGGGCTGCGCGCGACCGTCCCCCGCTTCGCCGCCTGGTGCGTCGCGGCGACCGCGGTCGCGATGCTGGCGATCTACACGCCGGCTCTCGACCCGCTGCCGGGAACCTCCTACTCGGTTGCGGCGGCGCTGCTGGCGGCGCTGGCGCTGGCCGGCTTCTGCCTGGTCCTGGCGCGGTTCAGCGACGCGCCTGAAGCCGGGCCCGAGCCTGCCGCAGCGGCTCGGTGAGCCGCCAGGAGCGCGAGGTCTCGAGGTTGCGCAGGCGTTCGTTGAGGCCATCCATCTTCTTCAGCTCGGTGGCCTGGGTTTCGTGGGCGACGCGGAGGCGGAAGATTTCGTCGGCGAGCTGGTCGACGTGGTGGCGGATCGACTGGATCTCGCGCGGCTCGTCGGGCTCGAGCGCGGTCAGGTCCTCGATCGTCAGGTTGACCGCCTTCTTGCGGGCGAGGATCACGCCGTGGCTCGGTTTGCCCTCCTCGATCACCGGCAGCAGCTCGACGATCTCGAACAGGCGTCCCCAGTGCGCCCGCAGCCACCAGGGCGAGTTGATCGCGATCGGCCCGCCCTTGTCCCAGGGATAGCCGTGCATCAGCGGGTTCATCCCGATCTGGTCTTCCTCCCACTCCTCGCCGGTCAGCGGCTCCAGCATGCCGCGGCCGAGGAAGGTCGCGAACAGCAGGCCGCCCTCGCGCAGGACGCGGTGGTGCTCGAGCAGCCAGCCCGCCCAGTTGTCGGTGAAGTGGGTGTAGACGCTGTAGGCGTAGATCAGGTCGAAGCTGTCGTCGTCCTGGGGCAGCCCCGGCTCCTCGCCGGACTCGAAGACGTGGAAGGGCGGGACGAGGTTCTTCTCGAGCCAGTCGAGGCTGGGCCGGTCGAGGTCGCAGCCCCAGAACTCCGCCTCCTCGGCCTCGGGCGCGAACTGGCGCAGGACGCGGCCGACGCCGCAGCCGAAGTCGAGGACCCGCTTGCCCTGCCAGGTCCAGTCGTCGGGGAGGATGTTCTCCAGCAGGGTGCGGTGCAGCTGCCCGGTCTGTTCGTAGACGCCCTCGGGGTTCTCCTCGCCCATCGGCCCGATCCGGCGCAGCAGGTCGCGCGGCGGCATCGGCAGATCGGTGGGCTTCAGCGGGCTCACGGCGGCAGAACCTAGCGCAACCGGCGCCCGGCGCTAGAGCTCCTCGGCGACGCGCGGCGCGTCGCGCCTGAAGATCCAGGCGCCGAAGACGCAGACCCCGGCGAAGATCGCCGCCGCCGGCAGCAGGCCGAGCCAGCCGCCGGCCGCTTCCACCGCGGTCGGCGCCGACGGTTCGTGCAGCATCCAGACCCGGACCTGCTCGAAGATCACCGCCAGCGGGTTCAGCATCAGCAGCCGTTCGTAGGTGGTGCCGTTGTCCGATCCCTGAAACGCGGTGACGGGATAGAGGATCGGGGTGATGTAGAAGAGCACCTGGGCGAGGACGATCCAGATGATCGCGACGTCGCGAAAGCGGACGTAGAGCACCGAGAGCGCCATGCTGACCGTCGCCGTGAAGGCGAAGAGGGCGAGCGCCGCGAACGGGAACAGCAGCCATGACCAGGCCGGTTCGACGCCGAAGGCGAGCATGAAGATCAGCACCACGACCAGGTTGAGCCCGAGGTTGAAGATCCCGGTCAGGACCGTCGCCAGCGGGATCACCAGGCGCGGGAACTGGGTCTTGCGGACGATCCCCTCCTGGCCGACCACCGAGGTCACCGCGTTGCTCGTCGCTTCCTGGAAGAACGTGTAGAGGACGATCCCGAGCAGCAGCATCACCGGGTAGTGCTCGACTTCTTCGCTGCCGACGCGGAAGACCTTGGTGAAGACGAAGAGCAGGACCCCGAAGAACAGCAGCGGCCGGATCAGCGACCAGAGATAGCCGAGGATCGTGCCGAAGTAGATCCGCTTGAACTCGGTGACGGACATCAGCCAGAGCAGGTCGAAGAAGCGGCGCGGCCCGCCGCCCAGGGCCGAGGGGCCGTTGACCTCGCGCAGCTGGTGGGCGGTGGGGGGGTGGATCGGCAGCTCGGAGCTCATCCGGCCCCCTCCACCGTGGTCTCGATCGTGTGCGGGAGGACGACGACGCCCTGCGTCGGGACGCCGCCGAAGACGTGGAAGTCGAGCGCTCGTTCGACGTGGAAGACGACGGCGCGCGGGTCGGGGTGGCGCTTGACCCCGAAGTGGACGAAGTAGCGGCCCGGCGTCAGTAGGTTCTCGATCCGGGCCGAGACGCGGACGTGGCGGCCGGCCGCCAGGCCGCCGTCGGGCTCGGTCGCGGTGCCGAACTGGAAGACGCCGAACCCGTCCTCGTCGACCAGGGTGAACCCGATCTGGAGGCCGGGGGCGGCGGCGCGGACCGCGATCTCGGCCTGCAGCCGGATCTCCTCGCCGACCTCGACGTTGGTCAGCCGCCTGCCGTCGGCGCCCTCGAGCCAGACTCCCTCGAGCGCGAGGTCGTCGGTGCCGGAGGTGACCTTGGCGCTCGCTTCGCCGCCCTCGAAGTTGAGCCGCAGGTACTCGCGGCCGACGTCGCCGGGGTCGCCGATGTGCTGGATCTCGCCGTCGGCGATCAGCATCGCCCGGTCGCAGTAGGTCTCGACCGTCGCCATGTCGTGGGTGACGAGGACGATCGTCTTGCCCGCCGCTTTCATCTCGTGGAACGCGTCGGCGCACTTCTGCTGGAAGGAGGCGTCGCCGACGGCCAGCACCTCGTCGATCAGCAGGACGTCGGCGTCGGCCTCCATCATCACCGCGAAGGCGAGGCGGACCAGCATCCCCGACGAGTAGTTCTTCAGCTTCATGTCGGCGAACTCGGTCAGCTCGGCGAACTCCATCACCGCGTCGAAACGGCTCCGCATCTCGTTCGGCGGCAGGCCCATCATCACGCCGTTGAGGACGACGTTCTCGCGCGCCGTCAGCTCGTGGTTGAAGCCGACGCCGAGCTCGATGAACGGCGCCAGGCGCCCGGCCATCCGGATCGTGCCGCGGTCGGCGCGGTAGATGCTCGCCAGCAGCTTCAGCAGCGTGCTCTTGCCCGAGCCGTTGCGGCCGACGATGCCGAAGAACTCCCCCTGGTGGATCTCGAAGGAGACGCCGCGCAGCGCCTGCAGCTCGCGGTACTCGCGCGCCGCGAAGGGGTGCACCGCCCGCTCTTTGAGCGAGTCGACCCGGTTGGTCGGGACCCGGAAGGCCTTGTGCAGGTCCTCGACCTGGACCGCCGTCGGCGTCTGGGGGCCGGGCGAGGCACGGTGGCGGCTCGGCGGGGCCGCGATTGCGTCATCGGTTGTCATCGGCGGTCGGTCCGGTTCGGTTCGAAGCCGCCCCCTGCGGGGCGACTGGGCCTGCCAACGCTATCGAGTGCCCTGGGTTGCGGCCGCCGCGCTGGAAACCTCGTCGCAGGGGACGAGCATGGCGAACCCCGGCGGCGCGATCGGGACCGCGACCGCTTCCTTCTTGCCCGTGGCGCAGGCGAGTTCGGCGAGATCGACCGAGGAGCCCCAGGTCGGGTTGCCGCGGCCTTCGGTGTTCTCGACGTCGAAGGAGGTCGCGAGGCCGACCAGCATCAGCGCCGTCACCGCCAGCCCGCCCCAGCCGAGGCCCAGCACCACCGTGCTGCGCCGCCGCGCCCGGTCGGCGATCAGCAGGGCGATGCTGACCAGGAGCAGGGCGGGGACGATCACGTAGCGGCCGCCGCCGCCCGTGTAGGTGCCGTGCTGCCAGATCAGCAGCGGGCCGACGCCGCGCTGGTAGGCGGAGACGATGAACATCACCAGCGAGATCGGGATCGCCAGCGCCGCGAACCAGCGCTCGGTGCGCCCGGCGCGCCAGAGGCCGACCGCCAGCGCCGCCGCCAGGAAGACGAGCAGGCCGATCATCAGCGTCCAGCCGAGATGCTCCCAGCCGTGCCCGGCGAGGCGTTCGCCGAAGGTGCCGCCGCCGATCACGCGCTGCAGGTAGGCGGGCCAGATGTCGCTGCTCCAGGCCGGTTCGACGTTCGGTTCGTTGTTGGCAGCGATCACCGGCAGTTGGATCAGGCCGCCGAGGAAGTAGGCGCCGAGCAGCAGGTGCTCGCGCCGGTCGCGGGCGCTCACCGCCCGCAGCAGGGCGACCGGGAGGAAGAACCAGACGCCCGGAGTGCTGAGGCCGGTGGCGAGGATGAAGGCCGCTCCGGCCAGCGCTCCGGCGGTGCTCGCCGGGCGCCAGAAGAGCAGCCAGAAGGTGCCGAACAGCATGTACCAGGGGACGTAGGCGCCGGAGGCGACCGACTCGAGGTTGGCAACCGGCGAGAGCACCGTCAGCGCCACCAGCAGACCGCGCAGGTAGGGGTTGCGGATCAACCCGGCGCTGCCGAACCAGACGGCGATCCCGCTCAGCCCGACGAGCAGCCCGGAGACGACCGAGATCGCCGCCGGCGCGTCGCGCAGCGGCACCAGCGCCGCCAGCTCGCCGATCAGCCGCGGCACGAAGACGAGGTACCCCGCGTAGGTGTGGAAGGTGGCGGCGAACCCGTCTTCGAGGCCGCCCTGGAGGAAGATCACCCCGTCCTCGGCCCAGAGCGAGTCGACCGAGACGTGCGGCCCGACCCGGAACATCTGCAGGACGATCGCCAGGGCCAGCACGGCGAGCACGATCAGCGCGGCTTCGCCGCGCCCGAACCGCCTCTCCCCGCGCGCCGGCGCGGGGAACAGCGTGCTGTCGAGCTGCCCCCGCAGCGCACCGACAGCGCTGGCCCACCTTGCTCGCATCGCGGGGACGATAGGCGGTCTCGCAGACTGCGCGGGAGCAGGGGTGCCGATCGGCGAGGCGCCGAACGGCAGCTCTTGCCAGCGGGTAGGGTTGCAGCCTGGCATGGAGCCCCTGAAGGGACTGATCCTCTCCGGCGGCGCGGGGACGCGGTTGCGGCCGATCACCCACACGTCGGCCAAGCAGCTGGTGCCCGTCGCCAACAAACCCGTGCTCTTCTACGGGATCGAGGCCCTGGTCGAGGCCGGGGTCACCGAGATCGGGATCATCATCGCGCCCGAGACCGGCGAGGAGATCCGCGCCGCGGCCGGCGACGGCTCAGCCTTCGGCGCCCGCATCACCTACATCGTCCAGGACGCCCCCAGGGGGCTCGCCCACGCGGTGCTCACGGCAGCCGAGTTCCTCGGCGACTCACCGTTCGTCATGTACCTCGGCGACAACCTCCTGCGCGACGGGTTGCGCGGCCTGGTGGCGACCTTCGAGAGCGAGGAACCCGACGCGCTGATCCTGCTCACCCCGGTCGCCGAGCCGCAGCACTACGGGGTCGCCGAGCTCGACGGGGAACGGATCGTCCGCCTCGTCGAGAAGCCCAAGGACCCGCCCTCGAACCTGGCCCTGGTCGGGGTCTACCTGTTCACGGCGGCGATCTTCGAGGCCGCCCGGGCGCTCGAGCCCTCCTGGCGCGGCGAGCTCGAGATCACCGAGGCGATCCAGGGCCTGATCGACGACGGCCGCACGGTGCGCTCGGAGATCGTCACCGGCTGGTGGAAGGACACCGGCCAGCTGGCCGACATGCTGGAGGCCAACCGGCTGGTGCTCGAGGAGGTGCAGACGCGGCTCGAGGGCAGCGTCGACGACGCCTCGACGGTCGAAGGCAGGGTCGTGCTCGAGCCCGGCGCCTCGCTGGTCCGCTCGGTCGTCCGCGGCCCGGCGGTGATCGGCGCCGACGCGCTGATCGAAGACGCCTACGTCGGCCCCTACACCTCGATCGGCGACGAGGTCAGGATCAGCCGCTCGGAGGTCGAGCACTCGATCATCCTCGCCGGCTCGACCGTCGCCGACCTCGCCACGCGGATGGAGGCCAGCCTGCTCGGGCGCAACGTCAAGCTCACCCGCAGCGAGGGCATCCCCCGCACCCTGCGGCTGCTGGTCGGCGATAACTCGACGATCGAAATCGTCTAGTGGCGGGGGCGGCATGAAGCTCCTCGTCACCGGGGCGGCCGGGATGCTCGGCCGCGACGTGATGCTGGCGGCCGGCAACGCCGGCCACGAGGTCGCCGGCTTCGGCCGCGCCGAGCTCGACGTCACCAACCCCGATTCGGTGCGGCGCCGGCTCGAGCTCGAGCGCCCCGACGTCCTCATCAACTGCGCGGCCTGGACCGACGTCGACGGCGCCGAGGCCGAGGAGGAGGCGGCCTTCGCCGTCAACGGCGCCGGCGCCGGCAACGTCGCGGCCGCCGCCGCGGAGATCGAAGCGCGGGTCGTCCACGTCTCGACCGACTACGTCTTCGACGGCAGCAAGCGCGAGCCCTACGTGGAGAGCGACCAGCCGGCGCCGCTCTCCGCCTACGGCCGTACCAAGCTGGCCGGCGAGGAGGCGGTGGCGGCGGCCAACAAGCGCCACTTCATCGTCCGCTCAGCCGGTCTCTTCGGGATCGGCGGGCGCAACTTCGTCGACACGATGCTGCGCCTCGCCGAGCGCCAGAACGAGGTCACCGTGGTCCGTGACCAGGTCGGCTCGCCGACCTACACCTGGCACCTCGCTTACGGGATCACCCGGCTGATCGAGAGCATCGAGTACGGCATCCACCACATGGCCGCCGCCGGCAGGTGCTCCTGGTATGAATTCGCCCGCGAGATCTTCGAGCAGGCGCGGGTCGAGTGCAGCGTGCTCTCGATCACCAGCGCCGAATTCGGCGCCGCCGCGCCGCGGCCCGCCTACTCGGCCCTGAGCAGCCAGCGCGAGCACGCGATCCGGCTGCCTTCCTGGCACGATGGCCTCGCCGGTTACCTGGCCCAACGAGAAGCGGAGGAAGTGGAATGAGACTGCTGGTCACCGGCGCCGCCGGCTTCATCGGCTCGACCTACGTCCGCCTCGTCGGCGAGGAGCACGACGTCGTCGTGCTCGACAAGCTGACCTACGCCGGCCGGCCCGAGAACCTGCCCGAGGGGACGCGGCTGATCGAGGGCGCGATCGAGGATCCCGCGATCGTCCGCGAGGCGATGAGCGGGGTCGAGGCCGTCGTCAACTTCGCCGCCGAGTCGCACGTCGATCGCTCGATCGACGACCAGGACGCCTTCGCCCGCACCCACGTGATCGGGACCGGCACCCTGCTCGATGCCGCTCGCGAGCTCGGCGTCCAGCGCTACCTCCAGGTCTCGACCGACGAGGTCTACGGCTCGATCGAGTCCGGCTCGTTCACCGAGACCTCGCCGCTGGACCCCTCCTCGCCCTACTCGGCGACCAAGGCGGCCGGCGACCTGCTGGTCTCCGCCCATTTCCACACCTACGGGATCGACGCCTCGATCGTCCGCGGCTCCAACAACTACGGCCCGCGCCAGTACCCGGAGAAGCTGATCCCGCTGATGATCCTCAATGCCCTGCACGGCGACTCGCTGCCGGTCTACGGCGACGGCAGGCAGGTCCGCAACTGGCTCTTCGTCGAGGACTTCTGCCGCGGCATCCACGCCGTCCTCACCGAGGGCCGCGCCGGCGAGGCCTACAACGTCGGCGGCCCCGACGAGTGCGAGAACATCGAGGTCGTCAAGCGGGTGATCGAGCTGACCGGCGGCGAGGAGTCGCTGATCGAGTACGTCAGCGACCGCCCCGGCCACGACCGCCGCTACTCGCTCAGCTCCGAGAAGCTGCGCACCGAGATCGGCTGGGAGGCGCAGGTCCACTTCGACGAGGGCCTGCGGCGGACCGTCGAGTGGTACCGCGAGAACGAGGAGTGGTGGGGGCCGATCCGCTCCGGCGAGTACCGCGCGTACTACGAAAAGCAGTACGGGAAGGCGCTCGGCTAGTGCCCGAGCGGCTGGCGACCAAGCTCGACGGGGTCGTCCTGCTCGAGCCGGCGGTGCACGGCGACGAGCGCGGCTTCTTCGTCGAGACCTTCAGCCGCGAGGGGTGGGCGGAGCTCGGCGTCGAGGCCGAGTTCGTCCAGCACAATCACTCGCGCTCGGGACGGGGGATCCTCCGCGGGCTCCACTTCCAGACCGAGCCGGGGCAGGCGAAGCTGCTGCGCTGCGCGCGCGGCGCCATCTTCGACGTCGCCGTCGACCTGCGGCGCGGCTCGCCGACCTACGGCCAGTGGGAGGGCCACGTGCTCGACGACGAGCGCCACCGCCAGCTCTTCGTCCCGGTCGGGTTCGCCCACGGCTTCGTCGTGCTCAGCGAGGTCGCCGACGTCAACTACCTCGTCTCCAGCTACTACGACCCGGCGACCGAGGCCGGGATCGCCTGGGACGATCCCGAGGTCGGCGTCGAGTGGGGGGTCGAGGACCCCCAGCTCTCCGAGCGCGACCGCAGCGCGCCGCGCCTGGCCGAGGTCGCCGACACCCTGCCGTTCGAGCTTTGACCTAGCTTCTCTGCGTGGAGGTCTCGCGGCGGCAGATGAACGTCACGCTGGCGGCGATGACGCTGGCCAGCTCGATGGTCCTGGTCGACCAGCCCGCGGTCCCGCTCGCCTCGCCGGCCGCGATCCACGACCTCGGCGGCGGCGTCTCCGAAGGCCAGTGGCTGATGACGGCGAACATCCTGCCGCTGGCGGCGCTGATGGTCTTCGGCGGCCGCCTCGGCGACCTCTTCGGCCGGCGCCGGGTCTTCGTCTGGGGCGCGATCCTCTTCGCGGTCGCGGCCGGGATCGCCCTGCTCGGCGCGCTGGTCAGCCTCGTCCTCGTCCGCCGCAGCGACCGGCTCTCGGCGGCCCGCGTCTTCAGCCGCCGCTCGCGCTGGATCTAAGCCACCCAGGGACGCTCGTCGGCGATCACCAAACGGCCGCCGCCCGAGGCCTCCGCCCACGTCGCGGACAGCGCCTAGGCCGATCCGTAGAAGGTCTGCATGCCGCCGGCTACCTCGCCGTCGATGTAGGCGAGCCAGGGAGCCGGGGCGGCGGTCTTGCGGGCGAGGACGATCGTGGTGTGGCCGGCGCCGGGCCAGAGCCGCGACAGCGGTCGGCTCCAGGGCGGCGGCACGGGGTGGAAGCCGGCGCTCAGCCGCCGCTCGACCGCGTAGGCGCCGCCGAGCTCGACCAGCGCGCAGAACTCGCCGAAGGCGTAGCCGCGGACGTGGGGGCCGAGGGTGCGGATCGAGGTCGGCTGGCGGCCGACCCCGAGCAGGACGCGGTTGTGGAGGCTGGCCAGGTTCGGCACCGAGAGCACCGCGTGGCCGCCCGGTCGCAGGACCCGGTGCATCTCGCTCATCGGCAGCCAGAGGTTCTTCAGGTGCTCGAGCACCTGGTTGCAGACGAGGACGTCGGCGCTCGCGTCCGGCCAGGGCAGCCGCTCGGCTTCGAGGTCGATCCGGGCGACCTCGATGCCCCGCGCCTCGGCGGCGGCCGCCGGCCCGGCGTAGACCTCGACGCCGCGAATCCGCTCGGCGCCGAGCGCGGCACCGCAGCGCTGGCTGAAGCCGCCATCCCAGCAGCCGACGTCGAGCAGCGTCGCCGCCGGGTGCGCCGTCGCCAGCCCGTGCAGCAGGCGCTCGATCTCGCGGCCGACCTCGACCAGGACGCGCTCGCAGAGGCTGTGGCCCGCCGGCGCCGGACCGGCTGACTGGGACTCGCCGCTCACCGGCGGCAGTCTAGGCGCGGCTGCCGGCACGCCGGCTGCCCGGGGTCGCCGACCGCCGGAGCTCAGCCTGCGGGACCCATCGTCTCGGCGAGCAGCTCCCTGATCCGCGCGCCGAAGCTCGCCCTCGAGAACTCGCCGGCGCGCGCCCCCAGCGCCGCCCGGTCCCAGGGCGTGGCGGCGACCCGGGCGACCGCCTCGCGCAGCGCCGCGACCGTCGCCTCGCCGACGAGGACGCCGTCGACGCCGGCGCGGACGATGTCGCGGGCGCCGCCGGCGTCGAGCGCGATCACCGGCGCCCCGGCGGCCAGCGCCTCGACCATCGAGATCCCGAAGTCCTCTTCGCCGACGTGGATGAAGCCGGCCGCTTCGCCGTAGAGCGCCACCAGTTCCTCGCGTGAGATCCAGCCCCGCAGCTCGACGTTCTCGGGCAGGGCCGCGCGCAGCTCGGCCTCCTGCGGCCCGATGCCGACCATCGTCAGCTGGTGGGGAAGGCCGCGGAAGGCCTCGGCCACCTCGAGCGGGCGCTTGTAGGGCACCAGGCGGCCGACCCAGAGGAAGCGCCGCCGCGCCGCCGCGCTCGCCGCCGCCCGCAGCTCCTCGACCTCGACCGGCGGGTGGATGACGTCCGCCCCGCGGCCGTAGAAGCGCTCGATCCGCTCGCGCACGGCGCTCGAGTTGGCGACCATCCGGTCCGGGCGCCGGGCGGCGGCGCGGTCCTGGCGCCGCAGCCAGCCCGAGATCGCCCGCAGGGCGGCGCCGCGCGGCCCGCCGACCCGGCCGCGCTCGGTGTCGCTCAGCCAGGCGTAGCGCATCGGCGTGTGGCAGTAGCAGAGCGTCGGCGTCCCGGCCGGCGGTCGGGCGTTGATCGCGCACGAGTGGGAGGAGACCAGAACCGCCGCGTAGCCGGAGAGGTCGAGCGAGCGGAAGTAGCGCGGCATGTAGGGGAGCAGGTAGCGCCAGCGCCCGGGGTCGTGGCCGACCTGTCTCATCCCCGGCAGCCGGGCGAGCCGCGATTCGCGCACGATCCGGCTCGCCAGCCGCGCCGGCAGCAGCTCCCGCGCGGCCTGGAAGGTGAAGACGTCGACCCGCCCGGCCTCGGCGAGCACGTCGTCGGCGAGCACCTCGACCACCCGCTCGGCGCCGTGGAATCCCTGGAACCAGTCGTGCACGATCGCCACCGGCCTCCCCGCCCAAGGAACGCTCGCGCCGCTCATCGCCCGAGCAGCGTATTGATCGGCGGCCCGGGTGCCCGTCGTTTCCGCTTTTCACCCCCCATGGCGGGTGAAAAGCGGTAACCGCCGCGGACGGCAGGGCGCCCATCTGGCAAGCTCGCTCGCCCATGGCCGACCAGCCAGCCGTGACGGTGCTCATCGGCGCCTATGAAAACGAGGACACCGTCGCCCGCGCGATCGCCTCGATCCTCGCCCAGACCGAGCGGCGGCTGGAGCTGATCGTGATCGACGACGGCTCTGCCGACGGCTCCAGCGCCGCCGCCACGGCGGCGATCGGCGAGGACCAGCGCGGCCGCGTCCTGCGGCTCGAGCGCAACGAGGGCATCGCCCGCTCGCTCAACCGGGGGCTGGGGGAGGCGGCGGCGCCGGTGGTCGCGATCCAGGACGCCGACGACTACTCCGAGCCCGAGCGGCTGCGCCGCCAGCTCGAGGTACTCGAGGCCGACGCGGGCGTCGCGGTGGTCGGCACCCGGATGCGGGAGGTGGATGCGGAGGGCCGCCGGCTGCGGCCGCGTACGAGCTTCGCCGCCGGCGAGGTCGGCGCGGTGCTGCCGCGGTTCAACCCGATCCCCAACGGCTGCTCCGCCTTCCGCCGCGAGGTTGCCCTCGCACTGGGCGGCTACGACCCGCGCTACCGGTACGCCACCGAGTACGACCTCTGGCTGCGGATCGCCGACCGCCACCGGCTGGTCACGATCGACGAGGAGCTCTGCACCCGGGTCATGGGCGGGGGCAACGTCGCCGCCCGCGCCGAGCGGGCCCAGCTCGCCGAGGCGCTGGGGATCAGGGCGCGGGCGCTCCGCCGCCGCCGCACCCTGCGCGGCGCCACCGGCCTGCTGCGCCCGGCGCTCTCCTACGCGCTGCCGAGCGGGCTCAAACGGGCGCTGCGCCGGCGCCGCGGCCAGGCGCTCTGAGCGGCGCCGCGGCCAGCGCCGCCTCGTACTGCGCGCGCGTCCCGTCCAGAAAGCGTTCGGCGCTGAGCTCGGCCCGGATCCGCTCGCGGGCGGCGCCGCCGAGCCGTTCCCTGGCCGCCGGGTCGGCGGCCAGCTCCGCCAGGCGCGCGGCCATCGCGCCGCGGTCGCCGGCGGGGAAGACGGCGCCGGCCTCGGCAACCGTCTCGCGGTTACCGGGCCCGTCGGCGACCACCACCGCCAGGCCGTGGGCCATCGCCTCCAGCAGCGCGAACGACATCCCCTCGCGGCGCGAGGGGAGCAGGAACACGTCGGCCGCCGCGTAGAGCTCCTCGAGGTCGGGGCGCTGGCCCAGGACCCGCACCTCGCCGCCGCCGGCCGGGTCGCCGGCGGCGGCCGCGACCTCGGCCGCCAGCGGTCCCGAGCCGGCGAGCAGCAGGACCAGCTCGGCACCGCGCCGGCGCGCCGCCCGCACCGCGGCGATCGCGCCCAGCGGGTCCTTGCGGGCCTCCAGCTGGGCGGCGAACAGCACCGCGACGGCGGTCTCCGCCAGCCCCAACCGCTGCCGCAGCTCGGCCCGCCGCGCCGGCTCGACGGGGTCGGGCACCGGGACCCCATTCGGCACGACCGCGAGCCGCTCGTGCAGGGCCGGCGGCAGCGCCGCCGCGAGGTCGGCGCGCTCGTCACGGGCGATGCAGATCGTCCGCGAGGAGGCGGCGACCGCCGCCGTCAGCCGCCGGCGCACCAGCCAGCCGGCGGCGCCGTGGGAGCGGCGCAGGCGGTGCAGGCCGTGGCTGGTGATCAGCAGCGCTCGGCCGGCCAGGGGCGGCGCCGCCAGCATCGCCGCCATGTCGCCGTGGACGTGGACGAGGTCGAAGTCGCCGGCCCGGCGCAGGATCTCGCGCCGGCGCTTCAGCACCGAGAGGACGCCGCGCCGGCGCGAGCGGGTGAGGCTCAGCGCGACCCGCTCGTGGCGGTAGCCCGGCAGCGCTTCCAGCAGGTCGATGTAGGTCTCGGCGCCGCCGCCGGGGTGGGGCAGGACGTGGAGAACGCTCGGCATCGGGCGAGGCTACTCCTGCCCGGCGGAGCCGCCGCTGAGCCGGGCGCGGGCGGAGCCGAGCCCGCGCCAGACGATCGCGTTGAGGAGCGCCAGCTCGATTCCGAGCGTCTCCTCGTGGCGGCCGCCGAGCTCGCGCAGCGCCCGCAGCGCCAGCCAGCCGAGCGGCGGCCGGCGGCCGTCGAGCCGCGCCAGCCGCGCCACTGCCCGCGCCTTCTCCCCGCCCAGCTCGGGGCCGAGCCTCGCCTCCAGCTCGCGAGCGTTGAGCGCGATCCGGCGCAGGTCGGCGGCGTAGAAGCGCTCGCCGTGGGCGGCGATCGCGGCGAGCGAGGCGCGCGGGCGGCGCCAGCGCAGGCGCCGGCCCGGTTGCCAGCGGCCCATCGCGAGCTCGTGGCCGGCGGCCGCGGCGTCGTGCTGGACGTAGTCGTAGAGCGGCCGATCGAGGTAGGCGAGGTCGCCCGAGGCGAGCGCCACGGCGGCGATCCACTGGTCGTGGAACGGCGCCCCGACCGGCGCCGGGAAGGGCAGCGCCCGCTCCAGCAGCTGCCGCCGGAAGAGCGAGGCGGCGCCGGTCACGGTGTTCGCCAGCAGCAGCCAGCCGAGGTCGGTGTGGTTGTTGCGCCTCCCCCGCCAGAAGGTCTCCGAGAGCAAGCCCCCCGCCTCCTCGACGATCCGCATGTCGCTGTAGACGAGCTCGGCGTCGCCCCGCGCCGCCAGCAGCGCCGTCAGCTTCTCCGGATACCAGCGATCGTCCTGGTCGGCGAGCGCGACGAACTCGGCCTCCGCCGGCACCATCGTCAGGGCGCGCTCGAAGTTGAGGTAGAAGCCGAGCCGGCTCGCCGACCGCGAGAGGACGAAGCGGGCGTCGCCGGCGGTCAGCTCGCGCAGCCGCTCCAACCGTCGGCCCTCCGACCCGTCGTCGCTGATCAGGCAGACCCAGCTGGCATGGGTCTGGGCGCGGATCGAGTCGAGCTGGCGCTCCAGCAGCGCCGGCTCCGGTTCGTGGGTGGCCATGCAGATCGCCACCAGCGGCTCGTCTGCGGCCATCGGCCTCAGTAGGCGCCGTCGCCGCGGATGATCGCCCGCGGCGTGCGGATCAGGATCTGCAGGTCGGTCACCAGCGAGAGGTTGTCGAGGTAGTCGCGCTCCATCGCCAGGCGCTCCTCGAAGGTGAGGTCGCTGCGGCCGTAGACCTGCATCGGGCCGGTCAGCCCCGGCTTGACCGCCAGCCTGCCCCGCTGGCGCTCGTCGTAGAGGGCGACGACGGCCTCCTCCTCCGGGCGCGGGCCGACCAGCGACATCTGGCCGCGCAGGACGTTGAAGAGCTGCGGCAGCTCGTCGAGGCTGGCGCGGCGCAGCGGCCGGCCGATCCGGGTCACCCGCGGGTCGTTGGGGATCTTGAAGGCGGGCTCGGCCAGGCTCGCGAGGTCGACCAGCTCGGGCAGACGCTGCTCGGCGTCGGTGACCATCGTGCGGAACTTGACCATGTTGAACAGCCGTCCGCCTTCGCCGACCCGGCGCTGGCGGAACAGCACCGGCCGGCCCGAGTCGACCAGGATCGCCAGCGCGATCAGCGCCAGCAGCGGCGAGAGCACGACCAGCAGGGTCGCCGAGACGGCGACGTCCATCACCCGCTTCAGCGCCACCGAGGAGCGCGGCGGGTCGCTGAAGCGGAAGTCGAGCACCGGCAGCTCGGCGAGCCGGTTGAGCTCGATCCCCTGGCCCAGCAGGCCGTAGTGCTGGGGCAGGAAGGTGAGTCCCAGCCCGGCCGCCTTGCACTCCTCGATCAGCCGCTCCGCGGCGGGCTCGCTCATCTCCTCTTCGGTGACGACGACGCGTTCGATCGCGTGCTCGCGGGCGGTCTTCGAGATCTCGGCGAGCGAGCCGAGGCGCGGCAGCTCGCTGGCCGCCGGCTCGGCCTGCGCGGAGAGGTAGCCGATCAGCGCCAGCCGCGTCTCCGGGTGGGTGGAGACGCGGCGGGCGACGACGTCGACCGCCGCCGGCGGTCCGATCACGATCCCGGTCGCGACACCGGTCAGCCGGTGCCAGAGGAAGCGCAGGACGCCGCGCGCGACGAAGGTGCCGACCAGGGTGCCGACGCCGACCGCGATCGCACTGGCGGGGGAGAGCGGACCGACCGGGCTGAGCGCCAGCAGGCCGTCGAGGAGGAGGACGCCGAAGGCGCTGGCCGAGACCAGCGCCGGCAGCTCGTCGAAGGTGCTGTGGCGGATCCGGCGGTGGTCGTTGTCGTAGAGGCCGTGGAGCTTGAAGACGAGGATCCAGATCGGGCTGAACAGCATGCCCCAGAACAGGGTGCCGACGGTGGCGCTGGCGCTGGCGGCGGTGACGACGACGAGGGTCGCGGTCAGCACCGCCCAGTCGGCGAGGGCCAGCAGCCGCCGCAGCAGGGCGCCGCGCCGGCGCGAGTCGCGGGCGCCGGGCGCCGGCTCCTCCTCGACGGCGAGCGGCGAGCCCCGCCTGCCCGGCTCGGCGGCCGCCGGCCGGGCGGCGGCGCCCGCGCGGCGCTTCTCGGTGTCGGGCGCGCGGCTCATCCGCAGCCTTCGAACCCTTCGCCGATGCACGCTTCTTCGGGGTTGAGCCGCTGCGCTTCGCTGCGGTCGGCCGCCGCCGCCGCTTCGTCGCCGGCGGCGTGCTCGACCCGCGCCCGCAGGTAGTAGAGGAGCCAGTTGTCGCTTTCGCGGTCGATCGCCTGGTTCAGCCACCCGATCGCCGCCGGGTAGTCGCCCTGCCGCTCGGCCAGCAGCCCCAGCTGCTTCAGCGGAGTCGTCGCCCAGGGCTCGATCGAGTGGGCCGTTTCCGCGTCGCTGACCGCGGCGGCGAGGTTGCCGTCGCGGACGGCGGCGTTGCTGGAGTCGATCTCACGATCGACCAGCAGCGGCCCGACCAGGGCGACCGCGCTGATCCAGGCGACGATCAGGCCGCCGATCGCCAGCCCGTAGCGCCGTTGCGCCTCCCGCCCGTCCGCGCTCGGGTGCGCCGGCGCGACCTGGGCGCAGCGGGCCGCGACGAGGACCCCTGTGGCGAGGAAGAAGACGCCCCCCATGGCCGCGATCTGCCAGAACCAGTCGATCGCCGAGCAGACGGCGAAGGCGAGCGAGACGCCGAGCAGCGCCGCGTAGAGGTCCCGTCGCCAGCCCGCGGCGGCGCGCCAGGCGGCGAACCCGACCCACAGCAGCGTCCCGACCATCGCCAGGACGAGGATGCCGCCGACCAGCCCCAGCTCGGAGAAGGCCTGCAGGTAGAGCGAGTGGGCGTCGATGTTGGCGACCGCGTCGTTGCGGAGCAGGTGCCAGGAGAAGCGGTAGGTGCCGGCGCCGTGCCCGAGCACCGGGTCTTCGCCGAACGCCTTCAGCGCGACGCGCCAGAACTCGGTGCGCCCACTGGACGAAAGTTCGGTGAAGTGGCTCGCCGAGCCCCCGGGCGGCGCCAGTTCTTCGTGGGAGAACTGCTCCGAGGCGCGGCTGCCGACGACGACCACGGCGACGATCGCCAGCACCGCCGCCGCCACGGCGATGCCCTTGAGGACCCGCGGGTCGCGCGAGGCGGCGACGGCGCGGCCGGCGAGGCCGGCCTCGTTGCGCTCGAGCCGGCGCAGCAGCGCGAAGAGCGCGGCGGCCAGCGCGCAGCCGGCCAGCAGGATCGCGAAGACGACGAGGCCCTGGCTGGCGAGGTGCGAGTCGGCGAGGTTTTCGGCGACGCTGCGGTTGTCCTGCGCGGCCACGATCGCCGGCACGGTGCCGATCGCGCCGATCGCGAGCGTCGCCAGCAGCCAGAGGCGATCGTGGGAGAGGGCGACCAGGCAGCCGGCGCTGATCGCCAGCGCGAGCAGGCCGCCGCGCGAGTAGGTGAAGTAGAGCGCCAGCAGGATCACCGGCAGCGAGACGACGGCCAGCCAGCGCAGGGCCGGGACCAGCGAGCGGCGGCTGAGCCACAGCGCGAGCCCGGCGCCCATCCCGAAGATGACGCCGTCGCCGTTCCAGTAGCCGAGCGGGTAGGCGAGCCGGGACACCGCTTCGGTGCTGCGGCTGACCGAAACGACGTCCGGCAGGATGCGCGAGGCCAGGGCCAGCGCCGCGATCGCGATCAGGGTGATCGCGAGCCCTTCACCGAAACGTTGTCGCGCCTGGCCGGTTTGAGCGATGAGGAAAGTGGCAACGAAGAAACCGAGGTAGACGAGCACCCGGTCTGCCTCGATCACGCTCAGCTCGACGGACCCCGACCAAAGGGATGAAAATGCTGACAGCAGTGCCAACGCCCCGATCAGGGCGCTCGCCCAGTAGAACGGGCGCGCCAGCGTCGCCCGTCCGGCTGCGCCAAGCACCAGCATCGCCGCGATCAGCAACCACACCGCCAGCCCGGCGATGTGGCGGTCGCTCAGCGCGAAGCCACCGCCTGCCAGAGCCAGCCCCCCGATCAGCAGGGGCGCGGCGATGGCAGCGGAGGATTCCTCTAACCTTGCACGCCATGCAAGGGAGCTGCCGCCGTCCCCGACGTTCGACCCGACCCCTTTTCGTTCTTCTCTCAGCGCTGGTTCTGCTGGCATTTACGAGCTTCCCGGTCGCGGTCCACGCGGAAACGGTCTACGAAACTGAAGAATCGACCCTGCCCCAGGAAAAGCCGACTCACCACAAGGCTACGAATACGAACAACGGGGGTGGGGAAAGTTCCGAAGCTCACAGCTCGCGCGTACCTAGCGGCGACACCGAAACTGGGTCGAATGAAGAAGGCTCATCGGGCGGGGCCCCCGGGGGGAACAACAACGGCGGCACCGGCCAGGGTAACCAAGGCAACGGCCCGCAGCAGGAACAGCCCTCGAGCGGCAAGGTGAGCAACGGCAAGGCGATTGCCACCGCGCAGCCCGGCCCGTCGGCCGCGACGCCCGAAAGCGGCTCCTCCTCCTCGTCGCCGCTGGTCCCGATCCTGATCGCCGTGGTCGCCCTGGCGGCGATCTCGATCGCCATCGTCGTGTACAGGCAGCGACGCCAGCGCGACGGCGGCGAGATCTCGCCCAGGGCGAGCTGACCCGTGTCGAGAGCGACGATGTCAACCGGGTGGAGCTCGCGTGCGGTCGCGGCCCTGGCTGGGCTGGTCCTGCTGGTCCTCGCGGTCAGCGCGGCGCGGGCCGAGGCGGCGCCGGCCAAGTTCTGGGGCGCGGTTCCGCAGACGGACCTGACCGTCGAACAGTTCAACCGCATCGAACGTGGCGGGGTCGAAAGCGTCCGCATCGCCCTCGAATGGGGGTCGATGCAGCCCCAGCAGGGGGAACCGATCGGCTGGGGTGCGACCGACGCGGTCATCGAACGCGCCGCCAAGGCGGGGATCGACGTGCTGCCGACCCTGACCGGCGCCCCGCGCTGGGCGGTCCCGTTCGTCAGGGTCCCGGGAGGTGGCGGCGCCACCGCGCCGTCGCGCCTGCCGACCAGCGGCGCTGGCCTCGCCGGCTGGAAGCAGTTCGTGCGGGCGGCCGTCGAACGCTACGGCCCCGACGGCGAATTCTGGGCGACCCATCCCGGGGTGCCGGTGCGGCCGCTCCGCGTCTGGCAGATCTGGAACGAGCCGAACTTCAAGTTCTTCGTCGCCAACCCGAACCCGAAGGAATACGGCAAGCTCGTCAAGCTCTCCTATCCGGTGATCCGCGGCGCCGATCCGGGCGCCCAGCTGATCCTCGCCGGGCTCTTCTCCCAGCCGAAGGACAGCCGCCACCTCGAAAAGCGGGGCAAGAAGCTGGTCCTCGTCAACCGCAACGGCGACGACTACTTCGCCAGCTACTTCCTCGAACAGATGTACAAGTCCAATCCCGGGATCAAGTCGAGGTTCGCCGGCGTCTCCCTGCACCCCTACGCCTCCAGCTGGCACAAGCTGACCGGCCTGATCGAAGAAGTCCGCACCGCCCTGGCCCGCAGCCACGACGCCGCCAAGGGACTCTGGCTGACCGAGCTTGGCTGGAGCTCCGGGCGCGGCAACGCCTTCTCCAAGGGCCCCGCCGGCCAGGCGCGCGAACTGCGGAGCTCGTTCCGGCTGCTGCTGCAGAATCGGGCGAAGTGGCGCCTGCAGCGCGTCTACTGGTTCTCGGTCGACGACGCGAAGGGCGTCTGCAACTTCTGCGACGGCTCCGGCCTCTTCGGCGCCGGCTTCAAGCCGAAGAAGGCCTGGTACGAATACGTGAAGTTCACCGGCGGCACCCCCTAGCCTCGCCGGGCCGCGGTTCCCCGGCACCCCGCCGGGCGCTGGGGAACCAGGACCTGCCGACGATCGGGTCGGCGTAAGATCGGTGGGTTGAGCACTGCCCCGAAATCGACCCCGGCGCCTGACCCGCTGGCGCCCTTCAGCCCCGCCGTCCGCCGCTGGTTCGAGGCCTCCTTCGAGGGTCCGACGCCGGCCCAGGCCGGCGGTTGGGCGGCGATCTCGGGTGGCGCCAACGCTCTGATCTGCGCCCCGACCGGCTCGGGCAAGACGCTGGCCAGCTTCCTCTGGGGGATCGACAAGCTGGCCCGCGACCCGCGCCCCGGCGGCGGCGTCCGGCTCGTCTACGTCTCGCCGCTGAAGGCGCTCTCCTACGACATCGAGCGCAACCTGCGGGCGCCGCTGCGCGGGATCGGCGCCGACGTGGCCGTCGGCCTGAGGACGGGCGACACCTCGCAGAAGGAGCGGCGGGCGATGGCGAAAACGCCCCCCGAGATCCTGATCACCACCCCGGAGTCCCTCTACCTGATGCTCTCCTCCCAGGTCAGGGAGATCCTGGCGACGACCGAAGCCGTGATCGTCGACGAGATCCACGCCGTCGCCCAGACGAAGCGCGGGGCCCATCTGGCGCTGACCCTCGAGCGCCTGGAGCACCTGGTGCGGGCCGCGTCGGTTGGGGCGGGTCCTGTCGCCGCAGGGGACCCCCCACCCCCTGCGGTAGCTGAAGCTTCCTCGGGGGTGGGCCCCCCTACGGCGCCACCCACCCCAACCGAGGCGGCAGGCATCCAGCGGATCGGACTCAGTGCTACGCAGCGGCCGTTGGAGCGGATAGCTCGATTTCTCGTAGGGCCAAGGCGGAAGTGCGAGATCGTCGATGCGGGGCGGAGGAAGCCGCTCGACCTGGAGATCGTGGTGCCGGTCGAGGACATGGCGGATCCGGGGGCTCCCGCCTATCCCAGCGAGGACGGGGTGCCGTCCCCGGAAGTCGAGCCGAGCGCCCACGTGCGCTCGATCTGGCCGGCGATCTACCCCAAGCTCCTGGAGCTGGTTCAGGAGCACACCTCGACGATCGTCTTCGTCAACAACCGCCGCGCCGCCGAGCGCCTCGCCAAGCGCCTCAACGAGCTGGCCAACGGCGAAGGCGAACAGGAGCTGCCGGCCACCGAGCACGGCGGCCACGCGGAGGCTCCCCCACCGGGCGAGGCGGGCTACGTCGAGATCGCGCGCGCACACCATGGGTCGCTCTCGCACGAGGAGCGCTCGCTGGTCGAGGAGATGCTGAAGTCGGGCGAGCTCCCGTGCCTGGTGGCGACCAGCTCGCTGGAGCTGGGAATCGACATGGGGGCCGTCGACCTCGTGATCCAGGTCGAGTCGCCGAAGTCGGTGACCCGCGGCCTGCAGCGGATCGGCCGCGCCGGCCACGGCATCGGCGAGGTCTCCAAGGGCCGGATCTTCCCCAAATACCGCGGCGACCTGCTCGAGTGCGCGGTCGTCGCGCGCCGCATGCGCGAGGGCGAGATCGAGGAGACGACGATCCCCCAGAACCCGCTCGACGTCCTCGCCCAGCACCTGGTCTCGATGGCGGCGCTCGACGAGTGGGAGGTCGACGAGGTCGAGGCGCTGGTGACCGCCACCGAGTCCTTCCACGACCTCTCGCGCGAGCAGCTCGAGAACGTGCTCGACATGCTCGACGGCCGCTACCCGTCCGACCGCTTCGCCGAGCTGCGGCCCCGGGTCGTCTGGGACCGGACCAACGGCACCGTCCACGGCCGCAAGGGCGCCCGCCAGCTGGTCGTCACCAACGCCGGCACGATCCCCGATCGCGGCCTCTACGGGGTCCACCTGCCGGACGGCCGCCGGGTCGGCGAGCTCGACGAGGAGATGGTCTACGAGGCTCGCGCCGGCCAGACCTTCCTGCTCGGCGCCAGCACCTGGCGGATCGAGGAAATCACCCGCGACCGGGTGATCGTCACCCCCGCCCCCGGCGCCCCCGGCGCGGTGCCGTTCTGGCGCGGCGACGGGATCGGCCGCCCGGCCGAGCTCGGCCGGGCGATCGGCGCCTTCGCCCGCGAGGCCGTCGCCCGCGAGCCCGGTGAGCTGGCCGCCGAGTACGACCTCGACCAGCGCGCCGCCAACAACCTCGTCACCTACCTGCGCGAACAGCAGCAGGCCACCCGCGTCGTCCCCTCCGACGAGACGATCGTCGTCGAGCGCTTCCGCGACGAGATCGGCGACTGGCGGCTCTGCGTCCTCTCGCCCTACGGAGGCCGCGTCCACGCCGCCTGGGGCCTGGCGCTGGCCGCCAAGATCCGCAACGAGCGCGATCTCGAGGCCGACGCGATCTGGTCGGACGACGGCATCGTCATCCACCTCCCCGACGCCGACGAGCCGCCGCCGGCGGATCTCGTCCTGATCGAGCCCGACGAGGTCGAGGACCTGGTCGTCGGCGAGCTCTCCGGGACCGCGCTGTTCGGCGCCCGGTTCCGCGAGAACGCCTCGCGCTCGCTGCTGATCCCGCGCGCCTACCCGGGCAAACGCACGCCGCTCTGGCAGCAGCGGCTGAAGTCGCAGAGCCTGCTCGAAGTCGCCCGCGACTTCCCCCGCTTCCCGGTCATCCTCGAGACCTACCGCGAGTGCCTGCAGGACGTGCTCGACCTGCCGGCGCTCGACGAGCTGCTGCGCAAGCTGCACTCGCGCTCGCTCAGCCTGGTCGAGGTCGAGACGCCGACCGCCTCTCCCTTCGCCTCCTCGCTGCTCTTCGACTACGTCGCCAGCTACATGTACGAGGGCGACACGCCGAACGCCGAGCGCCGCGCGGCGGCGCTGGCGCTCGACCGCGACCTGCTGCGTGAGCTGCTCGGCCAGGAGGAGCTGCGCGAGCTGATCGATCCGGAGGCGCTCGAGGAGGTCGAAGCGCAGCTGCAGCACCGCACCGAGGCCGGCCGCGCCGGCGACCGCGACGCCCTCCAGCAGCTGATCCGCAACCTCGGCGACCTGACCGCGGCCGAGTGCGAGGAGCGCGTCGCCGAGGGTTACTCGGCGGCCTCGATGCTGGCCAAACTGGTCGCCGAGCGGCGCGTCGCCGCCGTCCGGGTCGCCGGCGAGGAGCGCTACATAGCAGCCGAGGACGCCGGCCTCTACCGCGATGCGCTCGGCGTGCCGCCGCCGCCCGGGCTGCCCGAGACCTTCCTTGCCGAGCACCCCGACGCGATGCGCGCCCTGGTCCGTCGCTTCGCCCGCACCCACGGCCCCTTCCCGACCGTCCGCCTCGCCGAGCGCTACGGCGTCGACCCCACTCCGGCGCTGCGCGAGCTCGAGGCCGAAGGCGCGCTGGTGCGAGGCGAGCTGCTGCCCGGCGGCACCGAGCGCGAGTGGTGCGACTCCGACGTCCTGCGCCGGGTTCGCCGCGCCAGCCTCGCCCGGTTGCGCAAGGAGGTCGAGGCGGCCGACCGGACCGAGTTGGCCCGCTTCCTGCCGAGCTGGCAGAACGTTGACGCGTTCCGCCCGGCCGGCGCCGGCATCGACCGCCTGCGCGAGGCGCTGGTGCCGCTGCAGGGGGTGGCGCTGACGCCCAAGGTCTGGGAGCAGGACGTGCTGCCGCGACGGCTCGGCGCCTACTCGCAGAGCTGGCTCGACGAGCTCTGCACCAGCGGCGAGCTGGTCTGGATCGGGGCCGGCGCCCTCGGCCGCTCCGACGGCCGCGTCGCCCTCTATTTCCGCGAGGACGTCCGGCTCGCCGGGCCGCCGCCGGCCAACGCCAAGCTGGACCCGGTCGCCGGCGAGCTGCACGACCGGATCCGCGAGCGCCTCGGCGCCGGCCCCTCGTTCTGGCTCGACCTGCTCGCCGACCTCGGCGACGTCCCCGCCGAGGAGCTGCACAACGCGCTCTGGGACCTCGCCTGGAGCGGTGCCGTAACCAACGACGCCTTCGCGCCGCTGCGGGCGCCGCGGCTGCGCGCGGTCGCCGCCTCCGAACGGCCCGGCCGGCGCTTCGCCCGCCGCCGCTCGACGACCGGCGCGGCGGTCCAGGGCCGCTGGTCGCTGACCGAGCCCCTGTTCGCCAACCAGCCCGGCCCGGGCGCCCGGCTGCGCGCCCAGGCCGAGCTGATGATGGAGCGCTACGGGATCGTCACCCGGGAGACCGTGCTCGCCGAGGGCATCCCGGGCGGCTTCTCGACGCTCTACGGCGAGCTCGGCAACCTCGAGCTGCTCGGCACCGCCCGCCGCGGCTACTTCGTCGAGGGGCTGGGCGGCGCCCAGTTCGCGTTGCCCGGGGCGGTCGAGCGGCTGCGCTCGCTGCCTGAAGCCGACGGCTCCTACCTCGTGCTCGCCGCCACCGACCCGGCCAACCCCTACGGCGCCTCGCTGCCCTGGCCGAAGCTCGAGGGGGGCCGCCGGCCTGGGCGCACGCCGGGCGCCCACCTGCTCCTGCGCGACGGCGAGCCGCTCGTCTTCGTCGAGCGCGGCGGCCGCGGCCTCCTCCGCCTGCGCCGCCTCGAGGAGGCCGAGCTCGAGGACGCGATGCGCGCTCTCGCGGAGGCCGTCGTCGCCGGCCATCTGCCGAAACTGGCGATCGAGAAACTCGACGGCGAGCCGGTGATCGGGTCCGGCCACGAGGAGGCGCTGGTCGGCGCCGGCTTCAGCCGCGGTCCCCGCAAACTCACCGCCTCGGCCCGCTGAGGGCCGCGCGGCGCTCTGCTGCTGGCGCCGTTGCCATAATCGCCCAGTGTCCGATCGGGAGCAGAGCGCGGTCGAGTTGCTGAAGAGCGTCGCGCTCTTCGAAGACCTCGGCGAGGAGGAGCTGGAGCGCTTCTCCCACGTCGCCGTGCCCCGCGCCTACCCGGCCGGGACCCGCGTCTTCCATGAAGGCGACAGCTCCGACGCCTGCTACATCGTCCGCAGCGGCAGCTTCCGCATCACCCGCGAGCACTCCGACGGCCGCGCGATCACCCTGGCGACGCTGGGGCCGGGGGAGATCTTCGGCGAGCTGGCGATGCTCGATGGCGACAAGCGCTCGGCCAGCGCCGAGGCGCTCAGCGACGGCGAGGTGCTGGCGCTGCCGGCCGGCGACGTCCGCTCCCTCCTCGCCCGCCATCCGGAGATCGCGCTGAAGCTGGTCGCCGGCCTGGTCCGCCGCCTGCGCGCCGCCAACGTGCGGCTCTCGCGCCAGTCCTTCCAGACCGTGCCGAGCCGCGTCGCCGGCATCCTCGCCCAGCTCAGCCGCGAGGCGAAGGACGGCAACGGCGAGGACGAGGAGATCACGATCCGGATGAACCAGACCGACCTCGCCCAGCTCGCCGGCACCTCCCGCGAGTCGGTCAGCCGCTTCCTCGCCGAGCTCGAGCGTGCCGGCGTCGTCCGCTCCGGCCGCGGCCGCGTCACCGTCCTCGACCCGCCGAAGCTCCGCAACTACATCTACTAGGCGGCGGCCGCCCCGGCGCCGCGTTGCGGCGTCAGCCGGCGCGCTCGGCGAATCGCGGCAGGCCGTCGTCGGGGATCGGCTCCCAGGCGGCGGCCTAGGCGGTGAAGATGCGGCGCCCCGGGCGCATCCCGGGATCGTCGTCGAAGGCGCCGAGGCGGACCCCGACGGGATCGTCACGGCGCGGGTCGCCGGCGAACAGGGCCGAGCCGCAATCGCCGCAGAACCACTTGCCGCGCCCGTCCTCGGGCTGCCAGACGCGCAGGCTCGGCGCCTCGCCGAGCAGGCGCAGGTTGGCCCGCGGCACCAGCGCGGTCGGCGCCGCCGCGGCGCCGCTGCGTCGCTGGCAGCGCCGGCAGTGGCAGTAGAGGGCCTCGGTCGGCGGCTCGCTCAGCTCGAACCGCACCGCCCCGCAGTTGCACCCGCCCGTCAGCTTCGCTTCGCCCATCTGCCCTCCGGCCGCTCGAGGTTGTCAGCCAAAGGGTCGCAGAGCGCCGGGGTGGTTCAGCAGCCGATCGGCTTCGGATCCTTGCCGCGGTCGAGCTGGACCTCGTCCGCGCCGCCGCCGCATTCGATCTTCTTGTCGCGGTGGCCGTCGATCGCGTCGATGTAGTCGGCGCCGCCCTTGCCGATGAAGGTGTCGGCCCCGAGGTGGCCGAGGAAGCTGTTGGGACCGTTGTCGCCGATCATCACGTCGGGCCCGTCGGAGCCCTCGAGGCTCTCGTTGGAGCCGAGGATCTGGTCCGGCTGGTTGCACCCGGGAGGCGCGCCGGTGCCGCCCAGGACCATCGTCAGGTGGTCGTCGGAGCGGGCGTAGGAGACGGTGTCGAGACCGGGGCCGCCGTCGAAGGTGTGGCCCTGGCAGGTGCGGACCGAGGAGACGAGGAGGTCGTTGCCGGCGTCGCCCTTGAGGACGTCGCCGCCGGGATCGGCGTAGAGCACGTCGCTGCCGTTGTTGCCTTCGAGCCGGTCGTGGCCGAAGTCCGGGCCGTTGTAGTTCTCGCCCGCTTCGAGGACGTCGTCGCCGTTGCCGCCGACCAGCGTGTCGTCGCCGCCGTTGCCGTTCATCCGCACGTGGGCGGAGGCGGGGACGCTCGGGTCGATCACCATCTGGTCGTTGCCGGGGCCGCCGGTGGCCACGATCAGGCTGAGCGCGGTCGAGGCCGGGCAGACCGCCTCGTTGGCGTTGCTCGGCGGGTTGGCGCAGCCTTCGCCGCCGAAGATCGGCTGGGCGTCGGAGACCACCCAACCCCGCGGTCCGTTGGAGATCCGGATGTCGTCGTTTCCGGGCCCGCCCTGGACGACCAGGCTGGAGCCGTCGAGGCCCTGGTTGAGGATCACCGAGGTGTTGCCGGCGGGAGGAGCCTGTTCGGGCCCGCAGGAGTTCTCGACCGAGAAGCCCTCGCATTCGTCGCTCCCCGGGCCGCCGAAGGCTTCACCGCCGCCCCCGCCGCTGACCAGGGTGTCGTTGCCGACGCCCCCGTCGAGGCGGTTCGGCGAGCCGTCGCCGACCAGGGTGTCGGCCTGCGGCGACCCGACCACGTCCTCGAATTCGGTGATCACGTCGTGGCCGTCGCCCTTGGCCTTGTCGGCGCCGAGGTTGACCGTGATGCCGCCGCGGCTGGCGCTCGCGTAGGAGACGATGTCGTTGGCGCCCGGGCCGCCGGAGAGCGTGTCGGTGCCGTTGTCGCCGCGGACCACGTCGCCGTTGCCGGGCCCGCCGTTGGCGTCGTCGATGCCCGAGCCGCCGAAGATCGTGTCGGTGCCGCCGTCGCCGTCGAGCCGCGGATCGTCGCCCGGCCCGCCTTCGATCAGGTCCTCGCCGGGGCCGCCGAGTGCCTTGTCGTTGCCCTTGTCCCCGAGCAGCCGGTCGTTGCCGCCGTTGCCTTCCAGTACGTCGCTGCCCTGTTCGCCGTCGAGCTTGTCGTCCCCGCTCCCGCCTTCGAGCTGATCGGGGCCCTTGTTGCCGGTCAGGGAGTCGTTGCCGGCGCCGCCGTGCAGGTGGTCGGCGCCCTTGTCCCCGACCAGTTTGTCGGCACCGCCGCCGCCGTCGAGCATGTCCGATCCGGTTTCGCCGAGCAGGACGTCATCGCCCCCTTCGCCGAAGAGGGAGTCATAGCCCTTGCCGCCGTGGATCACGTCGTTACCGGGACCGCCGCAGATCGTGTCGTTGCCGTTGCGGCCGCCGGTGATCACGTCGTTGCCGCCGCCGCCGTCGATCACGTCGCTGGCGCCCTTGCCGACGATCACGTCGTTGCCGGGCGTCCCCATGATCGTCACGTGCTTGCCGCCGCAGGTGGCCGCCGCCGCCGAGCTGGCCAGGGGAAGCGCCAGCAGCCCGGCCGCGCAGGCCAGGCAGAAGAGCGCTATTCGGACGCGGCGGTGGCGGGCTGGCATCTCCATCCACCTGTTGACTCGGCAAGGAAACGGAAACGCACGATCGGACAGACGTCCAGGGACCGCCGAGGGCGCCGCTGCTATACGCTCGCAGCCCCATGCGGAGCGGCATCTACGTCCTCAACTTCTATTCCGCCGTCTTCATCGACCAGCTCAAGCGGGGCCGCAAGACGGCGACCATCCGGCTTGGCGACAAGAGCGGCAAGTACGAGCGCGGTCAGGTCGTCTGGGTGACCGTCGGGTTCCGCCACAGCCCGCGCGAGAAGATCTTCACCGCGGTGATCGACGAGGTCGAAGTCAAGCGCGTGGACGAGCTGACCCGGCGCGACATCGAGCACGACAACCCCGAGTTCAGGCGGGTCGAGGAGACCAAGCGCTTTCTCGAGCAGATCTACAGTCGCCCGATCGACGACGACGACCTCGTCACCGTGATCCGGTTCTCGCAGATCGTCGAGCCGCCCCGGGCCCATCTCGGCAATGGCGAGACCCCGCACCGCAACTGAGCGGCGCCCCGGGCGATCTGAACCGATCCGGCGGCGCCGGCGTAGTTAGGTCGGGCGCGCGATGGCCGAATACACGTTTCTCACCACCTGGCTCCTCGAGTCACCGCGCCGGCCCGTCTGGGAGGCGATCCACGACCAGAAGCGCTGGCCGGAGTGGTGGCGCGGGGTGGAGGTGGCCGAAGAGCTCACGCCCGGCGCCGACGGCGCCGACGTCGGCACCGTCGCTCGGATGGTCTGGAAGAGCCTGCTTCCCTACCGCGTCGAGTTCGAGGTGACGACCACCCGGGTGGAGCCCGAGCACCTGCTCGAGGGGCGGGCGGTCGGCGAGCTCGAAGGCGTCGGCCGCTGGCGCTTCTACGAGCAGGACGGGGTCACCGCGGTGCTCTACGAGTGGAACGTGGCGACGACGAAGCCCTGGATGAATCGGCTGGCGCCGCTGCTGCGGCCGGCCTTCGAGTGGAACCACGACTGGGTGATGGCGCGCGGCGGCGAGGGCCTCGCCCGCCGGCTCGGCTGCCGCCTGCTGGCCCACGACTGAGCTCGGCCCCCCCGAAATCGCGGGTTTGGCTTGACCGACGGCGGGACCTCGCTATCTTTCTTGTTGTTGGCACTCTCCCCTAGAGAGTGCCAAGCCGCTCGCGACGCTGGAAAGGGCTCTGCGGCGGCGTTTCCCGACTTTCACCAGCCAACTACTTACCGATGACGGAGGTATCCGGATGAACTTGAAGCCCCTCGGGGACCGGCTGATCGTGAAGCCGGTCGAGGAGGAGGAGACGACTGCCAGCGGCATCGTCCTTCCCGACACGGCAAAAGAGAAGCCGCAGAAGGGCAAGGTGCTGGCCGTCGGCGACGGCGCGATCGCCGAGGACGGCAGTCGCCGCCCGCTCGACGTGGCGGAGGGGGACGAAGTCCTCTACTCCAAATACGGCGGCACCGAGGTGACCGTCGAAGGCGACGACCTGCTCGTCCTGCGCGAGTCGGACGTTCTCGCCAAGGTCGCCTAACCCACTGACTTAGAACCAAGGAGGACTGAACACAGATGGCTCACAAGGAGCTGAAGTACAGCGAGGAGGCGAGGGGGGCGCTGCAGAACGGCGTCGACGCCGTCGCCAACGCGGTCAAGGTAACCCTCGGGCCCAAAGGCCGCTACGTCGTGCTCGACAAAAAGTTCGGCGCGCCGACGATCACCAACGACGGCGTCACCATCGCCCGCGAGGTCGAGGTCGAGGACGTCTTCGAGAACCAGGGCGCCCAGCTCGTCCGCGAGGTCGCGACCGCGACCAACGACGTCGCCGGTGACGGCACCACCACCGCCACCCTGCTGGCCCAGATCATCGTCCGCCAGGGGCTGAAGAACGTCGCCGCCGGCGCCAACCCGCTGGCCCTGCGCCGCGGCATCGAGAAGGCCGTCGACGCGGTCGTCGAGAACCTCCGCGAGAAGCAGAGCAAAGAGGTCGCCGGCAAGGACCAGATCGCCCGCGTCGCCGCCATCTCGGCCGCCGATGACGAGATCGGCAACGTGATCGCCGACGCGATCGAGAAAGTCGGCAAAGACGGCGTCGTCAACGTCGAGGAGGGCCAGACCTTCGGGATGGAGCTCGAGTTCACCGAGGGCATGCAGTTCGACAAGGGCTACATCTCGCCCTACATGGTCACCGACCAGGACCGCATGGAGGCCGTGCTCGAGGAACCGTACATCCTCATCGCCAACCAGAAAATCGGCTCGGTGCGGGACATCCTGCCGGTGCTCGAGCAGGTGATGCAGGGCGGCAAGCCGCTGCTGATCGTCGCCGAGGACGTCGAGGGCGAGTGCCTCGCGACCCTCGTCGTCAACAAGCTCCGCGGCACCTTCACCGGCGTCGCGGTCAAGGCGCCCGGCTTCGGCGATCGCCGCAAGCGGATGCTCGAGGACATCGCGATCCTCAGCGGCGGCGAGGTCATCACCGAGGAGATGGGCCTGAAACTGGAGAACACCCAGCTCGCCCAGCTCGGTAAGGCGCGCCGCGTCGTCGTCTCCAAGGACACCACCACCGTGATCGACGGTGCCGGTGCCGCCGACGACATCAAAGGCCGGATCAAGCAGATCAAACAGGAGATCGAGAACACCGACTCCGACTTCGATCGCGAGAAGCTCCAGGAGCGCCTCGCGAAGCTGGCCGGCGGTGTCGCCGTGGTCAAGGTCGGCGCTGCCACCGAGACCGAGATGAAGGAGAAAAAGCACCGCGTCGAGGACGCGCTGCAGGCGACCCGCGCCGCCCTCGAGGAGGGTGTCGTGCCGGGTGGCGGCGTCGCGCTGCTCAATGCGCAGAGCGGCCTGGACCCGGAGAAGCTCGCCAGCGACCCCGATGAGGTCACCGGCGCCCGGATCATCCACCGCGCGCTCGAGGAGCCGGTCCGCCAGATCGCCGAGAACTCCGGTGAGGAGGGCTCGGTCGTCGTCAACAAGGTCCGTGAGCTGAAGGCCGGCGAAGGCCTGAACGCCGCCAACGGCGAGTACACCGACCTGATCAAAGCCGGCGTCATCGACCCGACCATGGTGACCCGGTCGGCGCTGCAGAACGCCGCCTCGATCGCGAAGAACATCCTCGTCACCGAGGCCGTGATCGCCGAGCCGCCGGAGGACAGCGCCGGCGGCGGCATGCCGGGCGGCATGCCGGACATGGGCGGCATGATGTAGGGACGCGCACCCGGCCCGAAAGCCCTGCGCACGCGTCGGCGGCGGCGGGCCGGCACAGGGCGGCGTCCTCGAAGGCCCGGATAGCTCTGCTATCCGGGCCTTCTGCGTCCTCGCCCTGCTTGTCCCGGCGCCGTCTGCCACGCCGCATCCGGCCTCCCGGGACGAGTTCCTGCGTCCCGCCGCCAAGTCCCGGACCTCCCCGGGACGAGTTCCTGCGTCCCGCCGCCAGGTCTCGGACGCCTCCCCGGGACGAGTTCCTGCGTCCCGGCGCCAGGCCCACCCGTGCCCGGGCTCCGCGGTTTCGTCACCCTCCTCATGACCTTTTTCGCCCACAGGGCGAAAAAGGTCATGAGGTACGGGGGTGTTCGTGGGTGGCGCTACTTCTTGGGCTTGGGCGGGAGGGGCGGGAGGGTGCCGGCGTTGGTTTCGGCGTAGGAGAGGAAGTTGGCGCGACGGATCTTCCTGCGCAGGGTGTTGGCGGTGCGCGGGTAGCGGGCGAGGTCGTAGGGGTTTTCGCCGTAGAGGCCGAAGCCGTTGTAGTAGACGAGCATCCGCACCCGCGAGCGGTTCACGGTCCAGGCGACGAGGCGCTTGACGAAGCGGGGTTCGTCTTCGCCGGAGACGGCCCACTCGGTGATCGAGATCGGCTTGCGCTTCCACTGCCGGCCGGCGTAGAAGCGGTTGAGGTCCTTCCAGACCGGATATTCGGAGTAGAAGTCGGTGCCGACCCAGTCGACCCAGCGGGCGCCGGGCCAGTAGTTGCCCGGGAAGTTGCCCCTGACCCGCGGCGAGCCGCCGGGCAGCGTGCTCCAGATGATGCTTACCGGCGCCGCCGGCAGGCTCGTCGGATTGGGGCCCTTGGTCCGGTTCAGGGCCGGCAGCCCGATTTCGGCCAGGGTCAGGTTGAGCTGTTCGAGCGTCTCGCCACCCCTGACGATCGCCGAGATGCGCCGGAATGCCTGCTTGTACCAGTAGCGGGTGTGCTGGCCGTCGCGTTTGAAGCTGCCGTCGCATTCGACCGCCGACCAGACGTTGAGGCAGCGATTGGGCTCGCCGAGCGGCCGGATGTAGGCCGGCAGGCCGTGGCTGGCGAAGAAGGAGTTGAGCTGCAGGAGGTAGTCGTCGCCGCCGCCGAGCGCGATCTGCCGCGGCGTGATCAGCTCGGCCAGCGTCTGGTCGTCGGCGCTGGAGATGTGGAGGATCGGCCGCGTCTCGGTTTCCCGCCAGCGTTCGTAGGCGTTGTTGAGGCTGTTGCCCCAGGGATGGAACGTCTCCAGCAGCGCCGGATGCTTGCCGGTGCGGTCGGCGAATTCGCCGAACTCCGTCGCGGTGCCGCGGTCGCTGACGCCGAGCAGCACGTCGGGCTTCGGCGGCACCAGGCTCAGCGCCGCCGAGGCAGGGGCCGCGCCCAGAGCCAGCAGGGCGGCGGCCAGGGCCAGGATGCGTCTATGTGCTCTCCAGGACATCGCTCATCCTTCGCGGGGAGACGCCGAGTGCCTCCACGTCGGCACTGCCGCGCTCGCTGACCATCGAGACCTCCATCAGCTCGGCCTCCTCCCAGGTAGCGAACACGCCCTCGCCGAGAACGGAGCGGAGCGCGATCAATCCGGAGCGGACCGCGCCCAGCGGCAGGTGGACCAGCGGCCGCGGCCGGCCCGCCGCCCGGCTGACCAGGTCCGACATCTGGTCGTAGCTGAGCGTCTGCGGCCCGGCGAGCTCATAGCGCGGCCGTTCGGCGTCGGCATCGAGCGCCGCCACCACGCAGCGGGCGACATCGGCCGCCCAGATCGGCTGGAAGACCGCCTGGCCGTCGCCGGAGACGGGCAGCACCGGGAGAAAGGAGAAGCGGCGGAGCAGCGTGATCCACGGGTCGCTGTGGTCGTAGACGATCGAGGGCGCGAAGACGGTCGTCGCCAGCGGCGAGGAGAGCACCGCCTGCTCGGCCAGCCACTTGGCACGGAAGAAGCGGGTGCGCTGGGCGGAGAAGGCGTCGAGGGCGCTGAAGAAGTGGAAGCGCTCCACCCCCTGGCGCTCGGCGGCGCGCAGCAGCCGCACCGTCGCCAGCCCGTTCAGCTCCTCGATCCGCTTCGGCGGCTGGTCGCGGATCGTCGCCGCCAGGTGGATGACCGCGTCGACCCCGCGCAGCGCCTGGCGCACGAGTCGCGGGTCCGACATGTCGCCGAGGTCGGCCAGCGTGATCTGCACGTCGACCCGGTGCTCGCCCAGGCGCCGCGGCTCGCGCACCAGGCAGCGAACCTCCTCGCCGCGCTCCAGCAGGAGCGGCAGCAGTCGCGAGCCGACGCTTCCGGTGGCGCCCGTCAAGAGCAGCATGGGGCGATGCTAGTGGCGATGCCTCGCCGGCCTGGGCCCGAGCCGGACCGAGACGGCCCCGCTGGTGCTCGTTCCGGCCGCCGGCGAGGAGGATTTGACGACCAGCGGGCCGAGCTTTGCCCCGTTCCGGGGCTTCGGCTTGGTAACCCTGCCCAGGGTGCAGCCTGCCGCGCCGAGCATCCGCTTGGCCTGGCTCAGGGTCTTGCCGAGGACCCTGGGCACCTTGCAGGAGGGAGCCGGCGGCGGGTTGCCGTTCCCGCCACCTTCGTTCGGCGGCGGCTGGGGCGGTGCGGTGACGGTCCACGCCGCCGCCGCGGGGCTGGCATCGACCAGGCCGGCGGCGTTCCTGGCGCGCACCGCGAATGCGTGCGCCCCGACCGCGACCACGACCGAGCTGGGGCTCGCGCAGGCGGCGAAGGGCCCCCCGTCGAGGCTGCATTCGAAGCTGCCGGCATCGGCGTCGGTGCGGGCGAACCTGAACTGCGCCGCCGGGTTCGAGCTCGAGGCCGGCGGCCGTTCGGTCAGCGCGGTCTCGGGGGCGACCGTTTCGCTTCCAGGCGGGACCAGCTGATCGAGCGCGGCGGCGACGTCGAGGCGTCCGCCGGTGACGGTCTTCCCGCTCAACGAGGTGACCGGGTCGGCGCTGTCGAGCAGCGCTTCGCGCACTTCGGTGACGCTCGCCGTCGGCTTCAGGGACCACAGCAGCGCCGCCGACCCGGTCACCTGCGGCGCCGCCATCGAGGTGCCCTCGAGGAATTGATAGGTCAGCGGCGTGGTGAGGGGCGCGTAGCACTCGAGGTGCAGGTCGTCCAACCAGAATCCCTCCGACGCGAGCGGCGTCCCGTCGGCGCCGTATTCGAAGAACATCTGCACCGAGTGTCCGCCGAGGTTGAGGATCGGCACGGTCTGGAAGCTCACCATCGCGCTGCCCGCCGTTTCGCCCGCCGTGAATTCGAGTCCCGGGACGAAGCTTCCGTCGCGGATCAGGCCGTACTTCGCCGAGCCGCCCCTGCGGAAACGCATCCCCTTCAGCCGGCAGGATCCGGTGCCGGCGGGGATCGCGGTGGCGGCCGCGCCGGCCACGCCGTAGGTGTGGAGGGCTTCCGGCGCCGCGCCGGGCGTGTCGGTCATCCCGAACGAGGTCAGCGGGCCGTCGCCGGCGCCGGCCCGCCCGTACCCCGGCGATCCGTAGGTCGACCACCTGGTCGAGAAATCGTTCGCCTCGAAGTCCTCGACCATCCGGTCGCTCTTCGCCAGGAAGGTGCTGAGGATCTCGGTCCCGGGGGCTCCGAGGTCGACGGATGTCGCGCCCCAGTCGGAGAAGGAGGCGAGGCCGTCGGCCTGGTCGGTGGCGGCGACGCAGACGATGTTGTCGATCGCGCCGGCCACCGGTGGTGAGGCGTCGACGGTGGGCCGGTAGTCGCAGGGGTAGTGGTGCCCCTTGGGCGCCGCTTCGCCGCCATCGTTGTTGCCGCCGTCGTTGCCGGCCGAGATCACGAACAGCGTTCCGGGATGAGCCGCGATCGCGTTGACTTCGGTCTGGGTGAAGGTGTTGCCGCCCAGCGACATGTTGACGACCTTCGCCCCGTTCTCGCCGGCGTAGTTGATCGCCGCCAGGATCGAGCTGAACGCACAGCGGCTTTCGTTGGTCGAGGGCTGGTTCGAGCAGGCGCGCAGCGGCATGATCCTGGCATTGCGGGCGACGCCGGAGACGCCGACCCCGTTGTTGCCGGCGGCCCCCATGATCCCGGCCGTGTGCAGGCCGTGACCGCCGCTGATCAGGTTTTCGTCGGTCGGATCGTTGTCGCTCGTCGGCGAGCTGGTGCTCGGGCCGACGAAGTCATAGCCATGGACGTCGTCGACGAAGCCGTTGCCGTCGTCGTCGATCCCGTTGCCCGGTATCTCGCCGGGGTTGGTCCAGACGACGGGGCCGAGCTCGGGGTCGTCGAGCCGGTAGCCCGAGTCGATGTCGGCCATCACCACCGAGGGGGAACCGACCGTGCGACCCCAGGCCGCGGTGGCGCCGATGTCGTCGCCGGCGATCGCGCCGCCGAACCCGTGGATGCCCGTGCCCAGGTTTCGCAGCCCCCAGAGCTGGCCGAAGAGGGGGTCGTTGGGAATGCCGTCGAGAGTCCGGTAGCCGTCGCTTTCGGCCACCGCCACGGCCGGGTCCGCTTCGAGCTCGCGTACCGCCGCCGCCGTGGTCTGCCCCGGTTCGACCTCGACCAGCTGGAAGCCGCGGTCACCGAGATCGCTCCTGAAACGGACCTCGGCTCCGGCGCGGGCGGCCGTTTTCTCGGCATGGTCGGCACCCGACAGCCACTGGACGATGACCCGGCCGCGCGTCGGGTCCGGTGCGGCCGCGGCCCCGTCCTCGCCGGCGGCCAGAGCGGCGGGGGCGCCCCCGAGGAGGCCGCCGACCGCGACCCCGAGCAGGGCACCGAGCCACCGCGAGCCGATGCTCTGCCTGGGCACGACGCTGACCCTATTGCGCCGCCGGCGGTCACTCAAGCCCCGTTGCGGCATGCGGGCGCCCCGAAGTGCCTCCAGGCCCGCCCGATCCCTAAAATGAGCGCTCGCTCTTGGCGGGGGCTTTCGGCCTCTTCCGGTACCAACGATCCAGGAGAATTCAAGGAATGAGCTACGTCATCGCCGAGCCCTGCATCGGCCAGAAGGACAACTCGTGTGTCGAGGTATGCCCGGTCGACTGCATCCACCCGACGCCTGACGAGCCCGATTACGACTCGGTCGAGCAGCTCTACATCGATCCGGACGAGTGCATCGACTGCGACGCCTGCGTCGAGGCCTGCCCGGTCGACGCCTGCTTCGCCGAGGACCAGCTGCCGGCCGAGTGGGCCAAATATGCCGAGATCAACGCGAACTACTACAAGAGCCAGGCCGCCTAGGCAGCCGCCGCGCCACCAGCTTTGATTGAGGGCCGCCCGGGGGCGGCCCTTTTTTCATGGTCCACGTCGATACCGAATCGTTCTTCGTCATCGTTCTCGTCTCCGCCCTGGCGGCGGTGACCGTCACCGTCGCTCCCGGCCGCCTCGTTGCCCCGGTAGTCGTGCTCGAGCTGGTGATGGGAATCCTGGTCGGGCCGCACGTCTTCGACCTCGCCCGCAGCGACGAATTCATCGACTTCTTCGCCGAGCTCGGCCTCGGCATGCTCTTCTTCTTCGCCGGCTATGAGATCGACTTCCCGCGGATCAGGGGCAGGCCGCTGGGCCTCGCGTCGGCCGGCTGGCTGCTCTCGGCGGCGCTCGCCTTCACGATCGCCGGGATCGCCGCGGCGGCCGGGACGATCGACACCGCCCTCTACATCGGCACCGCTCTGACCACCACCGCGATGGGGACGCTGATCCCGATCCTGCGCGACGAGGGCGAGCTGGGGACCGAGTTCAGCACCTACCTGCTGGCCGCCGGCGGCGTCGGCGTCTTCGCGCCGACGGTGCTGCTGGCGCTCTTCCTCTCCCGCGACCACCCGCTGCACGAGGCGCTCGTCCTGGTCGCCTTCGTCGTCATCGCGGTGCTCGTCGCCCTCGCCTCGCTGGGCGCCGCCTGGCGCGGCTGGGCGGCGCTCGAACGC
The DNA here is from genome assembly GCA_046330305.1 of Solirubrobacterales bacterium. Lineage (GTDB taxonomy): Bacteria > Actinomycetota > Thermoleophilia > Solirubrobacterales > 70-9 > VAYN01. Next base: position 142,261 of record JAXLTA010000010.1, read on the forward strand.
ACGCTCGAGGCGAGCAGCCAGCTCGCGGTGCGGCTCGCCGTCGTGCTCGTCTTCGGCCTCGTCCTGCTCGCCAGCGACATCGGCGTCGACGTCGTCGTCGGCGGCTTCGTCGCCGGGCTGATCACCCGCCTCGTCCTGCGCGGCCACGAGGTGCGCGTCTTCGAGTCGAAGCTGACCGCGATCGGGTTCGGCTTCTTCGTTCCCTTCTTCTTCATCGTCAGCGGGCTCGAGCTCGACCTCAGCGCTCTCGGTACCGCCCACGCCCTGAAGAACACGGCGCTCTTCCTCGGTCTCTTCCTGCTCGTGCGGGGAGCGCCGGCCCTGCTCCTCTACGGCCGCGTCTTCAATCTGCGCGACCGCGCCGCGCTGGCGCTCTACTCGGCGACGCAGCTGCCGCTCGTCGTCGCCATCGCCTCGATCGCGATCGCCGCCGGCCACATGGAAACCTCGACCGGCGCGAGCCTGATCGCGGCCGGGATGCTCTCGACCCTGGTCTTCCCGCTGGCCGCGGCCCGGCGGCGCGCCCCGCCGCGGCCGACGGGAGCCTGACCGGGTTCGCTAGAGCCCTGGGGGATGACGGACGACGAAGCGGCCGCCGGCGGCGGCGCGCAGGCTCTTGTGCCAGCGCGGGCCGCTGACGCCGCTGGGATTGCCGGCGGTGTCCCAGCGCAGGCCGGCGATCACCGCGTAGACGTGGCCGCTGTTGGCGTAGATCGTGATCCACCGGCCCGGGCCCGGTTCGCCGAGCCGCTCCATCGAGCCGGAGGTCATCGGGACTTCGAGCAGGCCGGCGCCGTGCAGCGCGAAGCCGACCGCGCCCGAGCAGTCATAGCCGCGGTCCCACCAGCGCCCGTGGCCGCCGCCCCAGACGTAGGGCTTGGAGCGGATCCGGTTGGCGGCGTTGATCACCTGCCGCACGGCGCGGGGCGCGTTGAGCGGGGCGATCGCGCGGCCGCGGACGAGCATCGCCTTGCTGATCGTGTCTTCGGCGCCTTCTTCGAGGCCCGGTTCGGTGAGGGGCGCTTCTTCCGGTTCGGCGGCGCGAGCGGTGAGGCCGCCCTGGGCCGCCCAGGCATGGGCCCCCGGCATCGCGGCGACCAGCGCGGTTGCGAGCACGGCCAGCGCAGCAGAGAGGGCGACATATGTGGCCGCCCGGCGAGCTATCGTCATCAATCCCTCCTTCGGTGCCGGCGGGGTTAGCTGACGGGCTGGCGCTGAAGGAGCTGCGCTCCCACCTGATGGTGGATTCGCCCCGAAAACCTGGGTCCCCTGCTCCCTCGCGCTCGTTAGCGAGGGATTGGGCATTTATTTGCGTTCGCTAATACGAAACCATATCTCGCGGCGGAAGTTGCGGTCGTCCGCCTAAATATTCAGTAGGCCCGCAAATTGCGGCAAACCCGTCCGCGCGAACCCCGCAGGGCCGCGGATGGCCGGCGGCAAGGTGGCGCTGAGCTCAGCCCTGGACGACCGGCAGCGGCGTGCCGCTGGGCGGCGGCATCTCGGCCGCGGCCGGCGTCGACTGCAGCACCGGCAGCTCCTGCGGGGTGGCCGCGATGATCCCGCGCGCCGCCTGGCGGATCGCCTGCGAGGCGGGGGAGTCGGGCTCGGCGGTGACCAGCGGGCTGCCCGAGTCGGCATGCTCGCGCAGCGGCTCGGAGAGCGGGACCTTGCCGAGCAGCGGCACGTCGAGTTCGTCGGAGAGCTGCTGGCCGCCGCCCTCGCCGAAGATCGTGAAGCGCTCGCCGTCGGGAGTCGTGAAGCCGGACATGTTCTCGATCACGCCGAGGATCTCGAGGTCGAATTTCCGCGCCATCTCGGCGCCGCGGCGCGCCACCGACTGCGCGGCGGGCTGCGGCGTCGTCACCAGCACGAACTTCGCCTGGGGCAGCAGCTGGGCCAGCGTCATCGAGACGTCGCCGGTGCCCGGCGGCAGGTCGAGCAGGAGGTACTCGAGCTCGCCCCAGGCGACGTCCTCGAGGAACTGCTGGATCGCCTTGTGCAGCATCGGGCCGCGCCAGACGACCGCCGAGTTCTCCTCGACGAAGAAGCCGATCGACATCACCTTGACGCCGCCTGCCGCATCCAGCGGCAGGATCTTGCGCTCGCCGTTGACCTCCGGTTTGCGGTTGACGCCGAGCATGCGCGGGATCGAGTAGCCGTAGACGTCGCAGTCGAGGGCGCCGGCGGGGTGGCCTTCGGCGTTCAGCGCGGCGGCCAGGTTGGCGGTCATCGTCGACTTGCCGACGCCGCCCTTGCCGGAGGCGACGCAGATCACGTTCTTGACCTGGGCCAGCGCGCCCTCGGGGAGCTTGCCGCGCCCGAGGGTTTTCTGCAGCTGCCCTTTCTCCTGGTCGGAGAGGACGTCGAAGCCGACACCCACCGCGGTGACGCCGTCGAGCTCGGCGACCTGTTTGGCGACCGCCTGTTCGAAGTGGTTGCGGATCGGGCAGCCCGCGGTGGTCAGCGAGACGACCACGTCGACGCGGCCGTCGGGGTGGATCTCGATCGAGCGGACCATCCCCAGCTCGACGATCGAGCGGCGCAGCTCGGGGTCGATCACGGCCCGCAGCTGCTCGGTCACCTGGTCTTTGCTCGGCAGTGGCATCGACACCCATTCTCGCAAAGCGGCGCGGCCGGCTGCCGCCGGCGGTCGGGCGGGGGGAGAGTCTTGCGCGCCCAGCCCTTGGTCCCGGGTGGACAGGCGAGCGGAGGGAGGCTGGATGGCGGGAACGCGGGGCGGTTTGGGGCGAATCGTCGCGATGGCTCTCGGGCTGGCGCTGCTGCTGGCCCTGGTGGCGGCGGGCGCGGCGCGCGCCGGCAGGTACGCCGTCGTGCAGTGCGGCTGGTTCGCCGGCGCCGACGCCGAGTGGGCCGATACCACCGGCGGCGCCAAGTTCCGCTCCGACGGCTGGTGCGTGCCGCCGGCCGGCGCCGACCCGTTCGACGGCGTCCACCTGAAGAGCCTGACCCGCGACGGCGCCGCCACCGTCTCGGGCACGCGCTTCGCCCGCTGGCGCTGGGTGGCCCCGCCGGGGACCGGGATCACCCAGGTCCGCGGCACCTGGTGGCACGCCCTCCACGACGGCCTCGAGCAGCGGCTCGGGGTCGGCACGCCCGCCGGCGGGTTCGACGTCTTCGCCGCCGCCGGCGCCACCGACACGGTGCCCCGCGAGTTCGTCGCCGGCTTCCCGACTCCGATGCCGGCTTTCGAGGACCGCCTGCTCTGCGCGCGCGCCGAGTCCCGGTCCTGCTCGCTGGAGGCGGGCTCCTGGTCGGCGCTGCGGGCGCTGACGATCACGCTCGAGGATCCCCTCGGGCCGAGCGTCGCGGTCGGCGGCGAGATCACCCTCGGCGGCTGGCGCCGCGGCGTGCAGGGGCTCGGCTTCGTCGCCTCCGACGTCGGCGCGGGCATCGATTTCGGGGTCCTCACCCTCGACGGTGCCCAGGTCGCCATCAACTTCCTCGACTGCGCCAAAGCGCTGGTCGGGGGCGAGTGGCGGGCGACGGCGATGCGGCCGTGCCCGCTGACCGCGCTGCAGGGCGCCAGCGTCGCGACCACCGCCTTCAGCGACGGCCCCCACCGGGTCGGCGCCTGCGCCTTCGACTTCGCCGGCAACCCCTCCTGCGGGGTCGAGCGCACGGTGTTGATCGACAACACCGCCCCCGCTCACCCGCGGGCGGTGGCGCTGGCCGGCGGCGACGGGTGGCGGCGGATCAACGACTTCGACCTCGGCTGGGCCAACCCCGACCAGGGGCCGGCCAGCCCGATCGACGCCGCCGTCTGGCGCCTGACCGGGCCGGGCGGCTTCGACAGCGGCGTCCAGCTCGCCGCCGGCCGCGACCGGACGACGCTCGAGAACCTCGCGGTGCCCGCGGCCGGCCCCTACGTCCTGCGGCTCTGGCTGCGTGACGAAGCGGGCAACGAGGCACCCGGCGCGGCCGTCGAAGTGCCGTTGCGCCTCGACGACGCCGGCCCCGCCCTCGCCTTCGCCGCTGGTAGCGGCACCGCCGTGCCGGAGCGGCTGCAGGTCGAGGTCGCCGACCCGCTCTCGGGCCCCGCCGCCGGCCAGATCTCCTACCGCCGGGCCGAGCAGGCCGGCTGGACCGAGCTGGCGACCAAGCTCGTCGACCGCGGCGGCGGCGCGGCCTCGCTGACCGCCCCCCTGCCGTCGTTGGAGCCTGGGACCTACCTCTTTCAGGCCGAGGCCACCGACGCGGCGGCCAACCGGGCCGCGACGACGCTGCGCGGCGACGGCACCCGGATGGCGATCCAGGCGCCGGCGCCGCCGCCGCCCAGGCCGGCGGCGAAGACGCGCCTTTTCGCCCGCCTCAGCGCCACCGGCAGGCGGGCGTCGGGGCGCGCGGCCGGCGGCGGCGCGTCGGCCGGCGACGTCCTCACCGTCCCCTTCGGCGCCGCGGCGACGCTCGCGGGGCGGTTGACCTGGGCCGACGGCGCGGCGATCGCCGGTCGCGAGGTCCGCGTCGTCAGCCATCCCTCCCGCGGCTCGCTGGCCGCGCCGGGGGTCCTCACGGCGCTGACCGGGCCGCGGGGCGGGTTCGAGCTGGAGCTGGCGCCGGGGCCCTCGCGCCGACTCACCGCCTCGTTTCCCGGCGCCGAGGGGATGGCCGAAGCCAGTCGCGAGGGCCTCGTCCTGCGCGTCCGCTCCGGGGTCGAGCTGCGGGCCTCGCCGCGTTCCCTGCGCACGGGGGAGACGCTGCGGATGCGCGGCCGCGTCATCCCCGGGCAGGCCCCGATCCCGCGCCGCGGCAAGCTGGTCGCGATTCAGTACCGCGAGGCCGCGACCGGCCGCTGGCGCCCGGTGCTCGTCACCCGCACCGATCACGCCGGTCGCTTCCGGGCCCACTACCGCTTCCGCTATGTCAGCGGCCGCAGCGAGATCCGGCTGCGCGCGACGGCGCTGGGCGAGGAGAGCTGGCCCTACGCTCCCGGCTCCTCGCGACCGCTCACCGTCACGGTCGAGGACCGGTAGGGTGAGGTCCATGTCTCAGGCAACGCTCCACACCAGCGCCGGCGCGATCGTGCTCGAGCTGCACGACGACGACGCCCCGAAAACGGTCGAGAACTTCCGCAAGCTCGCGGCCGACAAGTTCTACGACGAACTCGTCTTCCACCGCGTGATCCCGGACTTCATGATCCAGGGCGGCTGCCCGGAGGGGACCGGCCGGGGCGGCCCCGGCTACACCTTCGAGGACGAGATCAACGAGCACAAGATCGTCCGCGGGGCGATCGCGATGGCCAACGCCGGGCCCAACACCAACGGCTCACAGTTCTTCATCGTCACCACCGGCGAGGCCCCCTGGCTCGACGGCAAGCACACCGTCTTCGGCGAGGTGACCGAGGGCATGGACGTCGTCGACGCGATCGAGTCGACGCCGACCGACGCGTCCGACCGTCCGCTGGATCCGCAGACGATCGAACGCGTCGAGCTCGACGAGGAGTAGGCCCTCGGCCTAGCCGGCCGCCGTTCCCGCCGGCTGCCCGGGCTCCTCGGCCGGCAGCGGCAGCGCCGGGGCGGCCCGGTCGCCGTGTCCGAAGTGGACGTCGGGCAGGACCCGGCGCAGCCAGGCCGGCAGGTACCAGGCGGCCCTGCCGGACAGCCGCAGGAACACCGGCAGCAGCAGCAGCCGGACCAGGAAGGCGTCGAGCAGGACGGCGATCCCGAGGATCATCCCCATCTCCTTCGGCGGCAGCGGCCCGGAGAGGGCGAAGGTGAAGAACACCGCCACCATCACCGCTCCGGCGGCGAGGATCACCCGCCCGGAGTGGGCGAGCCCGCCGACCATCGCCTGCTTCGCGTCGCCGCTGGCTTCCCAGTGCTCGCGCGAGGAGGAGAGCAGGAAGACCGTGTAGTCCATCGCGATCGCGAAGATCATCGCGAAGAAGAAGATCGGTCCCCAGGCGTCGAGGAAGCCCTGCGATTCGAACCCGAGCAGGCCGCTCAGGTGGCCGTCCTGGAAGATCAGCTTGGCCACGCCGAAGGCGGCGGCGGTCGAGAGCAGGTTGGCGAGCACGCCGATCGCCGCCACCAGCGGGGCCTGGAAGGCGACCAGGAGAAGCAGGAAGCCGAGGCCGAGGACGACCCCGATCGCCAGCGGCGTCTTCGCGGCCAGCGCTGCTTCGAGGTCGTGGTTTTCGACCGAGGGGCCGCCGACCAGCGCCTTCGCCGGCAGCGTTTCCCGCAGGCGGTCGATCGTCGCGCTGCCCGCCGCGCTGGAGGGGCCGCCGACCGGGGTCGCCTGGATCAGCTCCAGCCCGCCTTCGCCGCGGACCGGCGGGGCGACCGCGGCGATGCCGGGATCGGCCTTCAGCGCGGCGGCGGTCGCCGTCGCTTCGGCTGCCGGCGCCGTGATCTGCAGCGTCCCCGGAGCGCCCGGCCCGAAGGCGGCGCTGATCTGGTCGTAGCCGATCCGCGAGGGGTCGCTCTTCGGCACCACCTTGATCGACGGCATCCCCGTCTGCAGGCTGAAGACCGGGATCGCCAGGGCGATCAGGACGGCCAGGGCGAGGCCGCCGAACAGCAGCGGCCGGCGCCACAGCAGCTCACCCCAGCGGGCGAAGCGCGGCGAGCGGTGCTCGCCGCTGTGCACCCACGGCAGCGAGAGCTTGTCGACCCGGGGCCCCAGCTTGCCGAGCACCGCCGGCAGCAGGGTCAGCGTCGCCGCGAGGACGAAGATGACCGAGATCATGATCCCCAGCGCCATCGACCGGAAGGCGGGGCTCGGCACCAGCATCACCGCCGAGAGCGAGATCAGGACCGTGATGCCGGAGAAGAGCACCGCCTTGCCGGCGGTGTCCATCGTCTCGCCGACCGCCTCGGCCGTGCTCTCGTGCTGTCCGAACAGCGCGTTGCGGAACCGCATCACGATGAACAGCGCGTAGTCGATGCCGAGCGCCAGCGCGAACATCAGGGCGAAGTTCATCGCCCAGATCGAGATCGGCGAGATCAGCGTGCCGAGGTAGAGGACGCCCGCCGAGGCGATGAGGCCGACGATCGTCAGCAGCAGCGGCAGCCCGGCCGCGACCAGCGAGCCGAAGGCGAGGACGAGGATCGCCAGCGTCACCGGCCAGGAGAAGAGCTCCGACTTCATCATCGCTTCGCGGTTGGCTTCGTTGAAGTCCGACCACATGCCCGCGGCGCCGGTCAGGCTCGCTTCGACGCCCGGGGCGGCCACGTCGGCGACCTTCGACTTGAGCTTGTCGGCCGCGGCGACCATCTCGTTCGGGTTTGCCGCCGCGGTGCCGGCGACGATCACCGTGTGTCCGTCGCGCGAGATCGAGGAGCCGGGCTGGGGCGGCACCACCTGGCGCACCGCCGAGTCACCGGCGAGCGTGCTTTCGACCCTCGCCACCGTCTGCCTGAAAGCCGGGTCCTGGAAGGTGAGCCCGCGCGAGTGGACGGCGACCTGCAGGGCGTAGGAGCCGGCGCCGCCGAACTGCCGGTCGAGCTGTTCGCGGACCTTGACCGAGTCCGATCCGTTGGCCTGCCAGCCGGCGCCGGAGAGCGCCGTCTCGACCCGTGGCGCGAAGAAGCCGAGGCCGACCGCGATCACGACCCAGGCGGCGAAGACCCCGCGCCGGTGGCTGGCGGCGAAGCGGCCGAGGCGCCCGACCGGGCCCAGGGCGCTCATGACCGGGCGCACCGCCGGGCGCCGAAGACGTGCTCGAGGATCAGCGAGGCGCCGCAGTGGCGGATGCTGGCGAAGAGCAGCTGGTTGACGGCGACGAACCCGGTCAGCAGCAGGAACCAGGGGCTGACCAGGGCCGCGAGCAGGGCGCTCAGGCCGGTCATCGTCCCCGCCAGCAGGAACAGGATCCGCTCCAGCGGCCAGGCGCCGGTGGACCGGGGCGGCGCCAGGGCGGCTGGCGCTTGGTGCAGTGCGGTTGCGCTCATCGTCTTCTCTCCTTCGGTGCGCGAGCTGAGTCGCGGACAAATTCACAAATTCACAACTGTGTACTTAAACAACTTAACAGTTGTAAATGGTAAGATAGCACGATGAGAACGACGCCGCTGACGCCCGAGGCCGCGGAGCTGATCGCCCGCCGCTTCCGGGCGCTCTCCGATCCCACCCGGCTGCGGATCCTCGACCTGCTGCGGCGCCGGGACGAGGCGTCGGTCGGCGAGATCGCCGCCGCCGTCAACGGCTCCCAGCAGAACGTCTCCAAGCACCTCGGGGCGTTGCTCGGCGAGGGGTTCGTCTCGCGCAGCAAGCGGGGAACCAGCTCGATCTACCGGATCGCCGACCCCGGCGTGCACCAGATCTGCGACGGCATCTCAGGCGGGATCGAGGCGCAGCTGGCCGAGATGGAGGCCGCGCTCTCCTCCTAGTCGGCTATTCGGCGCCGGCCTGGGTGTCCTGCGAGCGGGCTTCGCGCCGGCGGCGGAGCGCCTCGCCCGGCCGCCAGAGCGCGACCAGGCCGGCGACCAGGGTGACGAGGAAGATCTGGCCGGCCATCATCTCCAGCCCGGTCACCAGCCGGCCGGGCTGGCCGCCGGGCACCAGATCGCCGTAACCGGTCGTGGTCAGCGTCGTGTAGCTGAAGAACAGGAAGTCGCCGGGCTGGGGGTGGGGCACGCCTTCGAAGAACGGGCCCGTCTGCAGGCGGTCGATCGTCGCGAAGACGTAGGTGAAGAGGATGCCGAGCACCGTGTAGACGCTGATCGCGCCGAGGATCGTGCGCGAGTTGACTTCAGCGGTGGTCACGACCCGCAGCAGGACGGCGCCGGTGGCGGCAACTAGGAGGAGGACCTGGATGATCCCGGAGACGTTCAGCCAGAGCAGGGCGCCGCTGATCGCGGCAACCGCCGCCATCGCGACCGAGAGCAGCGAGAAGACGATCGCCAGCCGCACGAACTGGTGCCTGACGTGGGAGCTGGTCAGCGCGATGACCGAGGTCGCGCTGGTCACGACGCAGATCAGGACCGAGGGCCAACCGCGGTCGCCGAGCAGCGACATCAGCACGTACGTGGTCAGGACCAGCAGCAGGACGAGCCCGAACTCGTCGCGAACCCGTTCAGCTCGCTCGATCCAGCGCTGGCGGCGCCGGTCGCGGATCGCGGCCCTGTTCATCCCTGCGACGTTCGGCTCGCGGGCGCCGAATCCTGCCTCCGGCAGCCGCCGGCCCGGCGGCACGCGCCCTAGGCTTCGCCGACGAGCACGCAGGCGGCGATCGCGAGGACGGCGAGAGCGGAGCCGCGGCGCGAGAAGGCGAGCAGCGACGGGCGCTCGCCGACCTGGGCCGCCGCCCGGTACCAGAGCAGCGCCGAGAGGGCGCCGGTCACGGCCAGGTTGGGGCCGAGGTTGAGCCCGACCAGCAGCATGCGCGGATGCGGCGGCGGCTGGGCCGAGTAGAGGGCGGCGGCGGGCAGGTTGTTGATCAGGACCGAGGTCAACGCCGCCAGCGGCGCCGTCTGCCAGCCGGCGGCGCCGGCGAGCAGCCGCGCCGGCCCGTCCCAGCTGCGCGCCAGGGTGCCGAGGGCGACGGTGAGGGCGAAGGCGCCCGCGAGGCTGGCGGGCCCGACCACGGCGAGGATCTGGCCGGCGCTGAGCTGGCGGCGGCCGAGCTCGATTGCGGCGGCGATCACGCCGACTGCCAGCACCGCCAGCGCCGGCTGCGGCAGGACCAGGACCAGCGCCGTGACCAGCACGGTGGCGACCAGGCCCGGGCCGAGCGGCGGCCAGCTCGGCGCCGGGCGTCCGGTCGGGGCGCCCCCCTCACGGCTCCGCAGCGCCCGGCGGAAGAGCACCCCGACCCCCGCCGCGGTGACCAGCGCCGCGCTCGCCGCCAGCGGCAGCATCTCCGCCGCGAAGCGCGGGCCCTGCAGGTGCTCTTCGTGGAGGACGAGCAGGTTGGTCAGGTTCGAGCCGGGGAGGAAGAGCGAGGAGGCGTTGGCCATGAAGACGCAGCCGTAGAGGAACGGCTCGACCGCGACGCGCCGCTGCCGCGCCGCGAGCACCAGCACCGGGGTGAGGAAGACGACCGCGGTGTCGAGGTTGAGCACCGCGGTCACCGCTGCGACCAGCCCCAGCGCCGCCGCCAGCAGCGCCGCCGCCCCGCCTGGCACGCGCCGCAACAACCCGCCGCCCCACTCGAACAGCCCGTCGCGGTGCGCCAGCAACCCGACCAGCAGCAGCCCCAGGATCAGGGCGAATGGCGGCCAGGCCTGGGCCAGCGCCTCGGCGAGCGGACTCGAGGACATGGCCTGCTCCTACCCGGAAAGCCGATTCGGGCAGCTCAGCCGGCGGGCGAGACGCGGAGCGTCAGCTTCACCGCTCGGCGCCGAGTGACGCCGGAGGACGACGTGAAGGTCACCACCACCGCCACCTCTGCCCGGCCGGTGCGGGCGAGGCGCAGGCGGGTCGGTCCGTCGGGCGCGACCCGCAGGAGAAGGCCTCCGGCCTCGGCGACCTGCCGCCGTGAGTGCCGTGCAGGCCGCCCGCCGAGTACCGGGATCCAGGCGAGTGCTCGCTTCCCTTCCAGCCTCACGACGCCGGGCCCCGGCACCCGGATCGAGACCGCGGCGGTCCCGCGCTGCGAATCGAAGCTGGGGCGGCCGAGAGCGAGCTGGGCCGCCGGGCCGCCGTGGCTATCGGCCGGCCCCGTGGAGGTCGGTTCCGCCGGCGGGTCGCCCGCCGCCCCCCCGCCGGCGGGAGGCTCGGGCCCGGTCGGCAGGACGGGCACCGGCACCTTGGCGAGCTTGGTCAGCGGCGGCAGCGAGGAGAGGTAGACGTCACTCTGGATCCCCGCTCGAAATGCCGCTTGCGCCGCCGGCGAGGACTCGATCGGCCAGTCCCATTCGGTGCCGGGCTGGCCGCCCTGCTCGACGTTCCAGTTGAACCAGAGGTAGGCCTTGATGCTCGGGTGGGCGGGCAGGTATTCGCCCAGCATCGAATTGATCCAGGGCCCCTTTTCCCTGCCTTTCTCGGTCGAGGCGCCCTCGCAGATGCAGACCGGCTTGCTCGGGGCGATGCCTTCGAGTATTTCGAGTGTCGGTCCGATCACTTCCGTCGGGGTCCGCCACTTGTCGGGCTGCAGTGGGTTGAGCCCCCAGTTGTAGGCGTCCATCCCCACCCAGTCGACATATGCAGCGCCGGGGTAGTAGGGGGTCGGATCGGAAGGGCCCCACGATTCGGTTGTCGAGTCCCACCACACCGAGTTCACCACCCAGGCCCAGGTCACGTTGGTCGCCCCTTCTTCGACCACGAGGTCGTGGAAGTGGCGCCAGGCCGCGATGTATTCGGGACTGCGGCCCCAGGAGTACCAGTCGCCGTTGACCTCCCACCAGGGGCGGAACAGGAACGGGTAGCCGAATTCGCGGGCCGCTTTCGCCCAGGCGCGGATCTCTTTGTCCTGTTTGCCGCCGACCACGTCTTTCAGCGTCACGCCTTCCGCCAGCCCCATCGTCACCAGCGGGATCGTGCCGGTGGCGATCGCCGCGTCCATCGTCGTGCGGTCGAACTGCGCCCAGGGCTGGCCGGTGTTGACGAAGGTGATCGCCTTGCCTGCGTCGGCCTCGAAGCGGCTCACCACGGCGGCGCTGGTCGGCGCTTCGCCCGACAGCCCGTAGACGCTGCCCTTGATCGTGCCGCCCCAGTACATGGCCGCCCCCGCGGCCGGGACGGTCCCCAGCAGGCAGGCCAGCGCGGCCGCCAGCGCGAGGCCGAGCCACCGTCGTGACGCCACAAATCCCGTTGTCATCCTGTCTGCCAGTGGGGCCCTCCTGGTCGACCCGCCCGGCGCATGGTAGAGCCAATGCGGGGGCCCCGGCGGGGCGATGCCGGGCTGGTCGACCACGCAGCGGAGGGGGTGGGATTCGAACCCACGAGACCCCTTGCGAGGCCCAACGGCTTTCAAGGCCGCCGCATTCAACCGCTCTGCCACCCCTCCGGGAAGCGATTGGGGATGCTAGAGCGATTGCTGATTGGATTGGCGGATGCGGCGATTGCTGGTCCTCACCTCGACGATGGTCTTCCTCGACGTCGCCGTCCTCACGGCGATCGCGCCGCTGCTGCCGACCTATGTCGACGAACTCGGGCTGAGCAAGGCTGCGGCGGGGATCCTCTCGGCCTCCTACGCGGCCGGGACGCTGATCTTCGCGCTGCCGGCAGGCTACGTCGCCAGCCGCGTCGGGCCACGGCGGACCGTGATCGGCGGCCTCCTGCTGCTCGGCGCCGCCAGCCTCGCCTTCGGCTTCGCCCGCAACATCTACCTGCTCGACTCCGCTCGCCTGGTGCAGGGGGCGGCGGGTTCGCTGATCTGGTCGGGGTCGATCACCTGGCTGATCACGAGCGCACCCGACGAGGAGCGCGGCTCGATGATCGGGTTCGCGCTCGGGACCGCGGTCGCCGGCGCCCTCCTGGGCCCGGCGCTCGGCGCCGCCGCCGCCTCGATCGGCACCGGGCCTGTGTTCAGCGCGGTGCTGGTGGTCGCCTTCGGGCTGGCCTTCGCCGCCACCCGGATCGAGGACGCGCACGCCCCTGCTTCGCAGTCGCTGGGGGAAGTGATCCGGACGCTGCTGAGCCGCCCGCTGGTCGTCTCGGCCGCGTTCGTCGCCGTCCCCTCGATGATGTTCGGGGCGGTCGAGGTGCTGGTCCCGCTGCGCATCGACGCACTCGGGGGCGGCCACGGGGTGATCGCCGGCGGCTTCATCGTCGGCGCCGGGCTCGAGGCCTTTCTGGCGCCGTTCGCGGGCCGCCTCTCCGACCGCACGGGGCGACGGCTGCCGTACGTGGTCGGGCTGACGATCTGCGCGGCGGCGATGGCCGCGTTCGCCCTCGCCGCCGCCCTGGGGGGAGTGTTGGCGGCACTGATCGTCACCTCGCTCGGCGCCGGGCTCTGCTTCGCACCGGCGATGACGCTGATCTCCGACGCCGCCGAGGCGAGCGACCTGCACCAGGGCTTTGCCGCCGGCGTGTCCAACATGGCCTGGGCCTCGGGCCAGGTGGTGGGCGGGATCGGCGGCGGCGTCGTCGCCGGTCTGACCGGCAACGCGCTGCCGAGCCTGCTGATCGCGGCGGCGCTGATGGCAACCGTTGCCTATGCCTTCCGGGCGCTGCAGTCGCCGCCGCAGCCGCGGCCCGCGGAGGGTTAGCGGTGGCGGGCGGCTCGCGGCGGTGGACGAACTGGACCGGCGATGAGAGCTGCGCTCCGGCCGAGATCGCCCGCCCCGCCAACCGCGAGGAGCTGGTCGCGGCGGTCCATGCGGCGGCCGCCGCCGGCCGCCGGGTCAGCGTCGCGGGATCCGGTCACTCCTTCAGCGCGACGGCGCTGACCGACGGAACCCTGCTCCGGGTCGAGGCGCTCCGCGGCGTGATCGACGCTGACCGCGAATCCGGTCTGGTCAAGGTCGGGGCCGGCACGGTTCTCGCCGAGCTGGGCGAGGAGCTCGCCGGGCTCGGGCTGGCGATGGAGAACCTCGGCGACATCGACCGCCAGACGATCGCCGGCGCCGTCTCGACCGGGACCCACGGCACCGGCGCCCGCCTGCCGAGCGTCTCCGCCCAGGTGGCGGCGGTCGAGCTGGTGCTGGCCGACGGCAGCGTCCGCGAGGTCGGCGCCGCGGAGCCGGAGCTGCTCGCGGCGGTCAGGGTCGGGCTCGGGGCGCTGGGAGCGCTCTCGGCGATCACCCTGCGCTGCGTCCCGGCCTTCAGCCTCGAGCGGGTCGATGCGCCGCGCCCCCGCGAGCAGGTGCTCGATCGCTTCGCCGAGCTGGCCGCCGCCCACGATCACTTCGAGCTCTTCACCTTCCCCTACTCCGACCTCGCCCTGGTGCTGGAGCGCAACCGCACGGCAGCGGAGCCGCGCCCGCGGAGCCGCGCCGCCGCCTACCTCAACGACGTCGTGCTCGAGAACTGGGCGCTGGAGGCGCTGGCGGCCACCGGCAGGGCGATGCCGCGGGCGATCCCGGCGCTCTCGCGCCTCGCCGGCCGGCTTGCCTCGGGGCGCCGCACGACCGACCGCTCCGACCGGATCTTCGCCAACGAGCGCCGGGTGCGCTTCACCGAGATGGAGTACGCGCTGCCGCGCGAGCACGGGCCCGAGGCGGCGCGCCGGGTCGTCGAGTGGGTGCGCCGCAACCGCTACCCGGTCTTCTTCCCGATCGAGATCCGGGTCGGCGCCGCCGAGGACGCCCTCCTCGCCACCGCCCACGGTCGCGACACCGCCTACGTCGCCGTCCACCAGTACCGCGGAATGCGGTGGCGGCCCTACTTCGAGGCGGTCGAGGCGATCATGGACGAGTACGGGGGCCGCCCCCACTGGGGCAAGCGCCACTTCCAGACCGCCGCCACCCTCGCTCCGCGCTACCCGGGCTGGCAGGCCTTCCAGCGCGCCCGCGACCAGCTGGACCCCGGCCGCCTCTTCACCAACGAGTACGCCGAACGCGTCCTCGGCCCCTGACTCCTCATGACCTTTGTAACCCTGTGGGTGACAAAGGTCATGAGGAGGCGCTAGAGGAAGGTCTTGCCCTCGCCCCGGTAGGTGGGGACGACGTCGACGATCGCCTCGCCTTCGACGAGATGGAGGGCGTCGAAGCGCTCGCAGAGCTCGCCGGCCTTGGCGTGGCGGAGGTAGACGCGGTCGCCGAGCGCGAGGCCGGCGGCGGCCTCGCCGATCAGCGGCGTCTGCACCTCGCCGGCGCCCTCCTCGCGGTCGAGCCCGAGACCGGCCGGCAGCCAGGGCACCGGCAGCCGCGCCGCGTCGCCGCTCCCCGAGGCGAGGTAGCCGCCGCCGAGCGCGGTCGCGACCCGCGGCTCCGGCTTGCGCACCACCGGCAGCGCGAAGCCGGCGGCCGGGGTGAGGGTGAAGCGGCTGAAGTGGTCGAACAGGGCGGGGGCGTAGAACCCCGAGCCGGCGGTCACCTCGGTCACCGCCGGCTCGGCAGCGGTCAGCTCGAGGCTGCCGGTGCCGCCGCCGTTGACGATCTCGAGCTCGACGAACTCGGCCAGGGCCGCGACGATCGCCGCCCGCCGCCCGGCCAGCTCCCGGGCTGAGCGTCGTTGCATGAAGCGGATCGCCGCGCCGCGCAGCCGCCGTCCCGGCGGCCGGTCGGGCACCCCGGCGATCTGGCCCTCATAGGCCATCAGCGCGTCGAGTTCGATCTTCGGCCGGCGCTCGATCTCGCGCGCCAGCGCCACCGCCTGCTCGACCGTCCGCACCGGCGAGCGCTTCGGCCCGGCCTTGATCCGCCCGCCCAGCGTCCGCCAGCCGGCGTCGACGTCGATGCAGACCCGCACCGGGGCGGCGCCGGCGCCGAGCACCGACTCGATCGCCTCGAGGTGCTCGACGCAGTCGACGGTCACGATCGGCGCCGCGTCGGGTCGCGCCGCCGAGCGCAGCGCCAGCTCCTCCAATGCCGGCAGGTCGGCCGTCGGGTAGGCGAGCAGAAGGTCGTCGAAGCCCTGTTCGGCCAGCCACAGGGTCTCCGGCAGCGTGAAGGTCATCAGCCCGGCGAAGCGGCGGTCGCGGCGCAGCACCGCCTCGATCAGCGCCCGGCAACGCAGGCTCTTGGTCGCGACTCGGACCGGCTTGTCGCCGGCCCGCGCCAGCATCGCGTCCGCGTTCGCCCACATTGCGTCGAGGTCGACGAAGGCGAACGGCGCCTCCACCTCGGCGAAGAGCTCTTCGTAGCGCTGGTGGGACTGGATCACGGGTGCCGCCACCCGCGCCAGACTAACCGCGCCGTTCCCGGTCAAGTACCTACAATCGGACGGCACGCCGGCAGGTCCGGCGGCGTTTTGCCCGGAGAGGTGGCCGAGTGGCTGAAGGCACTCGCCTGCTAAGCGAGTAGGGGGCGCAAGCTCTCTCGAGGGTTCGAATCCCTCCCTCTCCGCTGTGGAGGCATGATCGGGCATCGGGGGAGCGCCACCACTGACCGGTCAGCGTGGGGGGCGCTCGCTCGTGCTCGCGCCCCCACGCCGCCGTCGTGCCGTCAGCTCGGCCGCGAACGGACGGCAGCTTTCGGGTGTCGGAGGGAACTGCTGGGATCGGGATCAGCCAGCGAACCTGGCTGATAACTAGAAGATTTCAGACCGAACGAGACCGGTCAAAAAGGATCCGCTCTCTTGTCAGGAATCGCTGACAGTGGGCGGGTCGGGTGCCTTGCGGGCCCGCTCGAAGCCGAACTCGGCGAGCACGATCGTGGTCGACTCCTCGCCGCTCTGCGCCCGCCGGTTTGTCGATTCGGCCTCGATCTCGCCGGCCCGGTGCCAGAGCCGCTCCTGTTCGGCGAGCAGGTCGCGGCGGCCCTGCTCATCGAGGTTGAACCAGCGCCAGGCGAGGACGACCGCCGGGTCTTCGCTGAGCTTGCCGCTGGCCAGCGCGGCCATGATCTCGGCGGTCGCGTGCTGCACGATCAGCCCCGCGATCGCCTGGCGCTGCTCGGGCGTCATCGCCGCCAGTTCCTCTTCGTCGAAGCTGGGCATCTCGATCGCGCGGTAGAAGTAGAGGTTGGCGTTGCGCCGCCGCTCGACCTTGGCGATTTCGATCGAGTTGTCGCGCAGCAGGACCTTGAGGTGGTGGTGGACGGTCTGGCGCGACTCGCCGATCAGCGCGGCGAGCTGGTCGGCGGTGTAGACGCCTTCGTTGAGGAGGGCGAGGATTTCGACCCGGATGCGGTGACCGAGAGCGGTACCGACCCGTTCTTCGATGCTCTTCCCGATCAGGGGAGCGCCTTCCCGCTCCGATGTGGTGGTCACCGCAGAAGTCTCCTTGGTTGATTTGTTTCCCACACTCAACAAGCACCGAGCATAAGGGATTCCTCGGTCAAGGGGAAGTTATCTGTTTGGGAACCGGCGCGGTTGCTGGAGAAGTACTTAGCATTCTGCGGGAATCCTCCTAAGCCCTAACGGGCCGAGCACAGGGGAAGGGGGTGACCCAATGAAGATCGCGAAGGCGGCGCCCGTCTCGGTGCCCAGCTACATGATCATGAAGACCGCCTGAGTCTGGGCGAGCTCGGCGAGCCGGTGGCGGCCACGGCGGCCCCGGCTCGCCACGCACACCCATCCGGGGGCACCCGGATGGGTGCTTTCCTCCCCGCTCACGCGAGATTTACCTGGAGCCGGGGTGCAGCGCACTACTCTCCGCTCCGTGATGAGCTCGAACCCGATCGCCCGCGCGGCGGCCCACATCCCCCGTCGCACCAAGATCGTCGCCACCGTCGGCCCGGCGAGCTGGTCGGCCGGCGTGCTCGAGCAGATGATCGACGCCGGCACCGACGTCTTCCGCCTCAACTTCTCCCACGCCGGACCGCCGAAACAGGCGGAGACGATCGCCGCGATCCGCGCCGCCTCCCGGGCCGTCGGCCGCGAGGTCGCGATCCTCGGCGACCTGCCCGGCCCCAAGCTCCGGATCGGCGAGCTGCGCGATGACTTCGCCGAGCTCGAGACCGGCATGCACGTGACGCTGACGCCGCAGGAGATGGAGGGCGACGCCGAGCGGATCCCGGTCTCCTGGGCGGGGGTGAGCGACCTGCGCGAGAATCAGCTCGTCTACCTCGCCGACGGCGCGATCCGGCTGCGGGTCCGCGAGCGCGAGGAGAACGGCGTCGGCGCCGAGGTCGAGGTCGGCGGCACCCTCTCCTCCCACAAGGGCATGAACATCCCCGGCGGCGCGCCGCTGCCCGCCGCGACGGTGGGCGACCTCGGCTGGGTCGAGTTCGCCGCCCGCGAAGACCTCGACCTGATCGCGGTCTCCTTCGTCTCCACCGCCCAGGACCTCGCCCCGGTCCGGGCCCGCCTCGACGAGCTCGACTCCGACATCCCGCTGATCGCCAAGATCGAGCGCCAGCAGGCGGCCGAAAACGTCGAGGAGATCGTCGCCGCGGCGACCAGCGGGATCATGGTCGCGCGCGGCGACCTCGGCATCGAAGTGCCGCTCGCCGAGGTGCCGAACCTGCAGAAGCGGCTGATCCGCACCGCCGGGCTGCGCTCCAAGCCGACGATCACCGCCACCCAGATGCTGGCCTCGATGGTCACCGCCCGGCGCCCGACCCGGGCCGAGGTGACCGACGTCGCCAACGCGATCTACGACGGCTCCGACGCGATCATGCTCTCCGAGGAGACCGCGGTCGGTCAGCACCCGGTCGAGGCGGTGCGGGTGATGGATCGCATCGCCCGCGCCACCGAGCCCGACCTGCCCTACGGCGAGTGGCTGTTCCAGCGCACCGACCAGGCCAGCCAGGACGTAGCCGACGCGGTCGCCCAGGGCGCGGTCGGCGCGGTCTACAGACTCGGGCTGAAAGCGATCGTGGTGCCGACCGAAAGCGGCCGCACCGCGCGGCTGATCTCGGCCCACCGCCCCAACGTGCCGGTGCTGGCGATCAGCCCGCGGATCGAGACCGTGCGCCGGCTCTCGCTGCTCTTCGGGGTGACCGCGGTCGAGTCCCAGCATCCCGAGGACGTGCGCGAGATGCTCGACCTCTGCGCCCGCCTCGCCGCCCACCACGGGGTCGCCGACCCGGGCGACCTGATCGCGATCACCGCGACCCTGCCCGAACAGCAGCTCGGCACGAACCTCTTCGAGGTCCACCGCATCCCGCGGGTCTAGCGGTCCCCGGCCGCGGCGCGGCCGGGAGCGGCTACGCTGGCCGCGTGAGCGAGGGAGCGAAAGCGGCGCGGCTGGAGCGCGAGGAGAGTGGGCTCGCCGTCCTCACCCTCGACAGCCCGCCGCTCAACCTGTTCGACCAGCGCATGATCGACGACTTCCAGGCGGCAGTCGCCGACCTGGCGGCAGCGCCGCCGCGGGCGCTGCTGATCCGCGCCGAGGGCCGCGTGGTCTCCGCCGGCGTCGACGTCCACGTCTTCGCCGGCCTCACGCCGGAGCTCGCGGCCGGCCTTTGGGACCAGCTGCTGGGGACGATCGAGCTGCTCGAGGAGCTGCCGGCGCCGATCGTCTTCGCCGCCCACGCGCTGACCCTGACCGCGGCCTTCGAGATCAGCCTCGGCTGCGACCTGATCGTCGCCTCGCCGGCGGCGCGGTTCGGTCTGGTCGAGAAGGTGGTCGGGCTGACCCCTTCGATGGGCGGCACCCAGCGGCTCGCCGAGCGCGCCGGCTCGGGCCGCGCCCGCGAGCTGGTGATGACCGGCGAGATCTTCGCCGCCGAGGAGCTGGAGCGCTGGGGCGTGGTCAACCGGATCTACCCCGAGGAGGAGTTCGAGGCGCGCTCGCGGGCCCTCGCCGAGGAGCTCGCGGCGGGCCCGACCAGGGCCCACGCGATGACCAAGCACGTGCTGAAGCGGTTCCGCGAGGGCGGCATCCCGGCGGCCGACGAGGCAATCCGGGTCGACTCCCCGGCCCTCTTCGCGACCGATGACCTGCGCGGCGCGGTGCGGACCTTCCTCGAGCACGGCGGCCCCGGGCACGCCACCTTCGAGGGGCGCTGAGCGGCGGTCGGGCAGGTACCCTTCGTCGATGCCGAGGGTGCCGAGGATGCCGAACGTCGACTTCGACGCGATCGCCAAGGGGATGGCGATGGCGGTGCCGTTCGTCGGCCACCTCGACCTCGAGATCGCCGAGGTCGGCGCCGGCGAGGCGACCGTGGTCCTGCCGCGCAAGCAGCACCTCACCAACCACGTCGGCAGCCAGCACGCCGGCGCCCTCTTCACCGCTGCCGAGACCGCCAGCGGCGCCGCCTTCGTCGGCGCCTTCGCGGTGCGGATGGGGGACGTGACGCCGCTCGCCCGGCGGGCGGAGATCGAGTACCTGAAGATCGCCGGCGGCGCGATCACCGCCCGGGCGACGCTCGGGATCGACGCCGCCGAGGCGCTGGCGACGCTCGACGCCGACGGCAAGGTCGAGTTCCCCTGCCTGGTCGAGCTGACCGACTCCGCCGGCGAGACGGTCGCCACCGCGACCGTCGACTGGCACGTCCGCCTCAAAGACGCGGCTTGATGAATTCCACAGCCGCGGCGCCGATCCGATTTGGCGCCGGCGCCCGGGACGGCAGAATCCGGTGAGCGGATGGCCGAGATCAAGTTCATCGACCAGACCCTGCGGGACGGCCAGCAGAGCCTCTGGGGAATGCGGATGCGCGCCTGCCAGGCGACGCCGGCCCTGCCGCACCTGAACGCGACCGGGTTCGACACCTGCGACCTGACCGGCGGCACCTTCTTCGTCGTCATGCTGCGCGAGTCCGGGGACGATCCCTGGGCGGCGCTCGACTGGCTGATCAAGGGCCTGCCCGACGTCACCCACCGGGCCGGGATGCGGCCGGTCGCGGTCGGCAGCTTCGGCTTCGTCCCCGACGAGATGCTGGACCTCTGGGTCGCGACCCTGGTCAAGCACGGGATCCAGACCCACTGGCTGTTCGACTGCCTCTACGACATGCCGGTGATGAAGGCCAAGCACGAAGCGATCCGCCGGGTCGGCGGCGAGACCGTGCCGGCGATCATGTACGGGCTGACCGACCTCCACACCGACGAGTTCTTCGCCGACCGTGCCCGCGAAATGGCGAGCTGGGAGGGCGTCCGGCGGATCTACGTCGAGGACGCGCCGGGGGTGCTGACGCCGGAGCGGGCGGCGACCCTGCTGCCGGCGCTGCAGGCGGCGACGCCGGGGGTCGAGCTCGAGCTCCACGTCCACAACACGACCGGGCTGGCGCCGCTCGTCTACATGGAGGGGATCAGGGCCGGGATCGAGTACATCCACACCTGCTCCCGGCCCCTCGCCAACGGGCCCTCGCTGCCCTCGACCGAGGCGATGGCCGAGATCGTCGAGGAAATGGGGCACGCCCACAACCTCGACAAATCCCAGCTGCCGCCGGTCGCCGAGCACTTCGAGCGCGAAGCCAGGCGGCTGGGATGGGCGCTCGGCGCCCCCAACGAGTACCGGACGATGCCCTACCGCCACCAGCTGCCGGGCGGGATGACCGGGACCCTGATCAACCAGCTCAACGAGTACGGGATGCCGGAGCGCTTCCCCGACGTGATCGACGAGATCGTCCGCGTCCGCGAGGACCTCGGCCAGCCGGTGATGGCGACGCCCTTCTCGCAGTTCGTCGGAATCCAGGCGGTGCTGAACGTGGTCCTCCCCGAACGCTACGAAGTCGTCCCCGACGAGGTGATCCACTACGCGCTCGGCCACTACGGACCGCTGATGCGTCCGGTCGAGCCGGAGATCGCCGACCGGATCTTCAGCCAGCCCCGGGTCAAGGACCTCGAAAAGTGGGAGCGTGACCAGACCACGGTCGCCGAGTTCCGCGAGAAGCTCGGCAAGGACCTCTCCGACGAGGAGCTGCTGCTGCGCTACTTCTGCCCCGAGGCCCAGGTCGATGAGATGCTGGCCGGGCCGCCGCTGCGGACCGAGCCGCCGGCCCACTCCGACCTCGGCGACCAGCTGATGCGGCTGATCGCCGAGGCGCAGGAGCGGCCGGTCTCCCAGCTCTCGCTGAGCCAGCCGGGGCTCAGGATCGACCTGCGACGCTGAGCCGCCCGGCGGCGTCCTCGATCACCTTCTCCTGGTGTGGCTGCAGCTCGACGTAGCCGATCCCGCGGAAGGCCTCGATGAACGGGTCCTCGACCTGCTTCGGGATGCCGAGCAGCCCCTCGATCACGGCGGCGCCGCAGAACGGCACGTAGGAGGAGGAGTAGCCGCCCTCGTGGATCGCGGCGAGCTTGCCGTCGCAGACCCGGGCGGCGAGGTCGACCATCACGTCGGTCATCTCGCGGTAGCCCTCGCTGGTCACCATCATCATCGCCAGCGGGTCCATCATCGAGGCGTCGAGGCCGGAGGCGATCACGATCAGGTCGGGGTCGAAGGCCTCGATCGCGGGGACGACGACGCGCTGCACCGCCGCCACGTAGGCGCCGTTGCCGGAGCCGGGAGGCAGCGGGACGTTGACCGTGGCGCCGGCGCCGGCGCCCTCGCCGGTGTGCTCGACCAGCCCCGATTCGGCCGGATAGAGGCCGTCCTGGTGGATCGAGATCGCCAGCACGTCGGGCTCCTCGTAGAAGGCGTGCTCGGTGCCGTTGCCGTGGTGGACGTCCCAGTCGACGATCGCGATGCGCCGCACGCCGTGGGCGGCGCGCATGTGCTCGACCGCGACCGCGATGTTGGCGAAGACGCAGAAGCCGCGCCCTTCGCCGCGCTCGGCGTGGTGGCCGGGCGGGCGGTTCAGCGAGTAGGCGTTGTCGACCTCGCCGCTCCAGACCGCCTCGATCGTCGCGATCACGCCGCCGGCCGAGAGCGCCGCGATCTCGTAGCCGCCGGGGCCGAACGGCGCCAGTTCGCCGCCGTCGCCGCCGCCCTCCTCGCTTTCGCGCTTGATCCGCTCGACGTACTCGGCGGTGTGGACGCGCTGCAGCTCCTCCTCGGTTGCCCTGCGGCCCGGCAGCTCGGTCATCTCGCCGAGCAGGCCGGTGACGTCGAGCAGGTTGCGCAGCCGGCGCTTGGTCGCCGGGCTCTCGCCATGCTGCTCGGGCTCGACCAGCCCGCCGGTGCTGAGGAACCCCGACCCGGTTCCGGTGTCGTGCCAGGCGTACAGCTCGTTCCAGTGAAATCCGGTGCTCATCGCTCCTCCATGGTCGCTGCCTCCCCTTTGGCCTTCCCTCTCCTGCCCGCACCTCGAACATAGGCCGGCATGGAGGCGGCTCGGGCGGGCGGCTCGACCGCCGCTTGGGCTTCCTCCAAAGCCGCGCCGCGTGCCGCTTCCGATCGGGCCGGGCGGCGTCGAGGCTGTGGCGGTGAGGCGCGCCCTGTTCGAAGACGAGCACGAATGGTTCCGCGAGTCGGTCGCGGCCTTCGTCGACCGCGAGCTGATGCCGCACCGCGAGCGCTTTCGCGAGCAACGCTGCATCGACCGCAGCGCCTGGCTGAAGGCCGGCGAGGCCGGCTTCCTCGGCCTCGGCGTCCCGGCCGAGTACGGCGGCAGCGGCATCGAGGACTTCCGCTTCAACGCGATCCTCGGCGAGGAGCTGGCGCGCGCCGGCTTCGCCTACAGCTCCAGCTTCGGGATCCAGACCGACGTCGTCGCTCCCTACCTCTTGCGGCTGACGAGCGAGGAGCAGAAGCGGCGCTGGCTGCCGGGCTTCGCCAGCGGCGAGCAGATCGTGGCGATCGGGATGACCGAGCCGGCGGCCGGCTCGGACCTGAGGGGGATCCAGTCGACCGCGCGCCGCGACGGCGACGGCTGGCGCCTGACCGGCAGCAAGACCTTCATCACCAACGGCTACAACGCCGACCTGATCGTGGTCGCGGCGCAGACGCCCGAGGCCGGCGGCATCAGCCTGCTCGTCGTCGAAGCCGGGATGGCGGGGTTCGGCCGCGGCAACAAGCTGAACAAGCTCGGCCAGCACGAAGCCGACACCGCCGAGCTCTTCTTCGACGAGGTGGCGATCCCAGCCGCGAACGTGATCGGCGAGCCGGGCCGGGGCCTCAGCGAGATGATGGCCCACCTCGCCCAGGAGCGGCTCAGCACCTCGGTCGTCAACGTCGCCCACGCGGCCAACGCGCTGCGGCTGACGCTCGAGTACGTCGGCGAGCGCCGCGCCTTCGGCCGTTCGATCGGCAGCTTCCAGAACAGCCGCTTCGCCCTCGCCGAGGCCGATGCCGAGCTGGAGATGGCCCGCGTCTACGTCGACCGCTGCGTCGAGGCGCACGTCGCCGGCGAGCTGACCGCGGTCGAGGCGGCGAAGGCGAAGCTGCTCAGCTCCGAGATCCAGAACCGGGTGATCGACACCTGTCTGCAGCTGCACGGCGGCTACGGCTACATCGAGGAGTACGAGGTCGCGCGCTCCTTCGTCGACGCCCGCATCACCCGCATCTGGGCGGGCACCAACGAGATCATGAAAGAGGTCATCGCCCGCAGCCTCGGCCTCGAGGAGCCGCGCTAGGCGGGTGAGCCGATCGAGTTCGACATTGACCACGAAATACGTGGTCAATGTCGAACTCGATTCCTCAGGCGGGGCGGCGGCGCATCAGCGCGGCGCGGACGCAGAGGGCGACGAGCTCGTCGCGCTGGTTGTAGCCGCGGTGCTCGAAGCTGACGATGCCGGCGTCCGGGCGGGATTTCGAGGCGCGGGCGGCGGTCACGGTCGTCTCCGCGTGCAGGGTGTCGCCGTGGAAGAGCGGCGCCGGGAACTCGACCCGCTCGAAGCCGAGGTTGGCGATGGTCGTGCCGAGGGTCAGCTCGTAGACCGTCAGCCCGACCAGCAGGCCGAGGGTGAAGAGGCTGTTGACGAGGCGCTCGCCGAACTCGGTCTGGGCCGAGAACTCGGCGTCGAGATGCAGCGGCTGCGGGTTCATCGTCATCGTCGAGAACAGGGTGTTGTCGGCCTCGGTGATCGTGCGGGTGACCGCGTGGCGGACCACCAGCCCCTCGGGCAGGTCCTCGAACCAGCGGCCCGAGGCGGGGCGCTCGGCGGCGTTGTCAGGGGGCTCGCTCATACCGGGAAGGCTCCATGGTGACGACCGGGGGGGCGGCGGCGCCAGCCGGCCGCGGCCGCGAGCCGCCGCTCGAGCTCGCCGCGTAGCTGCCCGGGCGGGATCACGGCCTCGATCAGCAGCTCGCTGGCGAGCCGAGTCGCCTCGAGCTCGGGCTCGTACTCGGCGACCCGCTCGGCGACGAAGCGCGCCCGCTCCTCCGGGTCCTCGATCGCCTCGATCCGGTTCGCGTGGACGGCGTTGACCGCCGCCTCCCCGGCCATCGCCCCGATCTGCGCCCCCTCGAGCGCGATCGTCGCCCGCGGCTCGAAGCCCGGGCTCGACATCGCGTAGTAGCCGGCGGCGAAGGCCTTGCGCAGGACGACGCAGAACCGCGGCACCTCGGCGCTCGCCATCGCGGCGACCATCTTGGCGCCGTGGCGGATGATCCCCTGCCGCTCGACGGCCGAGCCGATCATGAAGCCGGGGATGTCGCAGAGGAAGAGGAGCGGCAGGTTGAAGGCGTCGCAGAGGGAGATGAAGCGGGCGGCCTTGTCCGCCGAGTCGACCTGGATCGCGCCGGCGCCGACCAGCGGCTGGTTGGCGACGATGCCGATCGCGGCGCCGTCGAGGCGGGCGAGGCCGACGACGATCTCCGCCGCCCAGCGCGCCTTCACCTCGAAGAAGCTGTCGGCGTCGGCGAGCCGCTCGATCACCGCGCGCACGTCGTAGCCCGCGCGTGGGTTGGCGGGGATCACCCCGTCCCAGTCGGCGGCGGCCGGAGGCCGGGGGGGAGCCGCGGCCGGCCGCTCCTCCCAGCTGCTCGGCAGGTAGGAGAAGAAGGTGCGGGCGGCGGCGATCGCCTCGGCGTCGTCGGCGCAGAGCTGATCGCCGAGTCCGGAGACCGAGGTGTGCATCGCCGCCCCGCCCATCTCCTCCAGCGAGACGACTTCGCCGATCGCCTTGGCGGCGATCCGGGGCGAGGCGAGGAACATCGAGGCGTTGCCGTCGACCATCGCGACCCAGTCGCAGAAGGCGGGCATGTAGGCACCGCCGGCGGCTGAGGGGCCGAACAGGCAGCAGACCTGCGGGACGCGGCCGCTGAGCCGGACCTGGAGGTGGAAGACCCGGGCGGCGCCGCGGTGGCCGGCGTGGAAGCCGAGCTGATCGGTGAGCCGCCCGCCGGCCGAGTCGACCAGGTAGAAGACCGGAAGCAGGTCACGGTCGGCGCGTTCGAGCAGCCGGATCTGCTTCTCGACCGTGCGCCTCCCCCAGGAGCCGGCCTTGACCGTGGGGTCGTGGGCGACGACGCCGACCGGCCGCCCGGCGACCGTGCCGGTGCCGGTGATGACGGCGTCGGCGGGCAGCCCCTCGTCGAGGGCGCTGGCCAGCAGGCCGTCCTCGATGAAGGAGCCGGAGTCGAGCAGCAGCTCGAGGCGCTCGCGGACCGGCAGCTTGGTGCCGAGCCGGCCGCGATCGCCGCCGGCTCGGGCGCGCTCCGTCAGCTCCTCCAGGTCTCGACTCACCGGTCGAATCATTGGCGATACGGTATCCCGCTCAGCGATGTGGGGCGCGAGCGAAGATTCGACCGGTTGGTCCAACTCCAGGAGGGACGGAGCCTGATGCGCAGCATGCTCTTCGCCGGGGCCACCCGGCCAGATCTCGTCGCCAAGATCGCCCGCAGCGCGCCGGACGCGGCGATCGTCGATCTCGAGGACGCCGTTCCCGACGACGCCAAGACGCAAGCGCGGCAGGCGCTGGCGGAGCTGCTCGCCTCGATCGGCGCCGGGCCGCGGCTCTTCGTCCGCGTCAACGCGCCGCACAGCCCCTGGTTCGGCGACGACCTGGCGGCCGTCGCGAGGCTCGAGGGGCTGGCCGGGGTGGTCGTCCCCAAGACCGAGGCGGTCGAGGACCTGCTCCGCGCCGGCGAGGCGCTGCCGGAGGGGGTCGAGCTCTGCGCCGGCCTGGAGTCGGCGCGCGGGGTCGCCGAGTGCGAGCGGATCCTCGCCGAGGCGGCGCCCGCGGCGGCCTACTTCGGGGCCGAGGACTACGTCGCCGACCTCGGCGGCCGGCGGACCGCCGGCGGCGAGGAGGTCCTCTACGCGCGCTCGCGGGTCGCGCTCGCGGCGCGCCTGGCCGGGGTCAGCGCGATCGACCAGGTGGTCGTCGATTTCCGCGACGACGCCGGCTTCGAGCGTGACGCCGCCGCCGGGCGCGCGCTCGGCTACCGCGGCAAGCTCTGCATCCATCCCGCCCAGGTCTCGCTCGCCAACGCCGCGTTCGGCGCCAGCCCGGAGGAGCTCGTGCGGGCGCGGGCGCTGCTCGCCGCCTGGGAGGAGGGGGCGGCGCGCGGCGTCGCCGCCGTCGAGTTCGAGGGCGCGATGGTGGATGGGCCGGCGCTGCGGATGGCGCGCGAGACGATCGAGCGAGGAGGAGAGGGATGAGCACGCACGGTGCCGCGAGCGCGGCGACCTTCGACCTGGATGACGACCACCGCGACTTCCGCGAGGTCTGCCGCAGCTTCGTCCTCCGCGAGCTGGCGCCGCGGGTGCGCGAGGCCGAGGCCGCCGGGACGTTCCCGGCCGACCTCTGGCCGGCGCTGGCGGCGGCCGGTCTGCTGGGGGTCAACCACCCGGACGAGTACGGCGGCAGCGGCGGCGGCGTGCTGGCGCTGGCGATCCTCTCCGAGGAGCTGGCGCAGGCCTCCGGCGGCCTGGCGGTCACGCCGCTGGTCAGCTCCTACATGGCGGGCCCGCACCTCGCGCACTACGGCAACGAGGAGCAGAAGGAGCGCTGGCTGCGGCCGCTGCTGGCGGGCGAGTGCGTGGCGGCGATCGCGGTCACCGAGCCGGGGGCGGGCTCCGACGTGGCCGGGATCGCGACCACGGCGCGCGAGGCCGACGGCGGCTTCCTGCTGCGCGGGACGAAGATGTTCATCACCAACGCCGGCCTCGCCGACGTGATCGTCGTCGCCGCCAAGACCGATCCGCAGGCCGGGCACCGCGGGATCACGACCTTCCTGGTCGAGCGTGGGGCGGAGGGGATGAGCCTCAGCGAGCCGCTCGAGAAGCTGGGCTGGCACTCCTCGGACACCCGCGAGATCGTCTTCGACGACTGCTTCGTCCCCGCCGAGCAGGTCCTCGGCGAGCCCGGCCGCGGCTTCCACCAGATCATGGAGGCCTTCCAGGTCGAGCGGATCGCGCTGGCCGGGATGGCGCTCGGGCTCGGGCAGGCCGCGCTCGACGAAGCCGTGGCCCACGCCCGCGAGCGCCGCGCCTTCGGCACGGCGCTGAGCGGCCACCAGACGATCCGCCACCGGCTCGCGGCGGCCTCGGCCGAGCTCGAAGCGGCCCGGGCCCTGACCTACCAGGCGGCGGCGCGCTGGGACTCGGGCCACCCGGAGGCGGCCAGCACCACCGCGATGGCGAAGCTGATCGCGCCGCGGACCGCCTCCCACGTCGTCGACGAGGCGCTCCAGGTCTTCGGCGGCTACGGCTTCATCGAGGAGACGCCGGTGGCGATGCACTACCGCGACGCGCGGATCCTGCGGATCGGCGGCGGCACCGACGAGGTGCAGCTCGAGATCCTCGCCAAGCGCATGGGGTTCTGATGGGCGGCCGGGGGCGCGGCCCGCGCGCCGGCCCGGCGCTCGGCGAGCGCGTCGCCCTGCGCCAGGAGGCTCGCCGCCGGCAGGTGCTGGAGGCGGCGGTGGGCGTCTTCTCCGAGCGCGGCTACCGGGCGACCACGATGAGCGAGGTGGCGGCCGCGGTCGGGATGGGCAAGGCCTCGCTCTACCACTACGTCGGCTCGAAGGAGGAGATCCTGGTCGAGCTCTACGAGGAGGTGCTGCGCGAGAACGTGATCGCCGCCCGCCGCATCGCCGACTCGGAGCGCAGCGCCCTCGACGCCCTCCACGAGCTGCTCGCCGACCGCGTCGCCTACACCTGCCGCAACCAGCGCCTGCTGCGCGTCTTCTTCGAGGAGGAGGCCGAGCTGCCGCCCCGCCACCAGGCCCGCCTCGTCGCCACTCGCCGCGAGTACGAGCAGACCCTGCAGGACCTCCTCGCCCGTGGCGTCGAGGCCGGCGAGCTGACCCTGCCGACGGCGCCGACGATCTTCGCCAACGCCGCCCTCGGCGCCGCCAACTGGACCTACAAGTGGTTCCGTCCCGACGGCCCGCTGACCCCCGAGCAGCTCGGTGCCCAGATCGCCGACCTGCTCCTCGCCGCCGTCCGCGACCCCGGCATGGACAGGCGCCGACGGCAGCCGTAGGCTCGGCCGATGACGAAGGTGGCGGTGGTGCAGGCGGCGTCGGTGGGGTTCGACCCGGACGCGACGCTGGACAAGGCCGAGGGCCTGGTCGCGACCGCCGCCGCGGCCGGCGCCGACCTCGTCGTCTTCCCCGAGGCCTTCCTCGGCGGCTACCCGAAGGGCTCGGCGTTCGGGGCCGTCGTCGGCGCCCGCGAGCCCTCCGGCTTCGGCGAATTCGGCCGCTACGCGGCCGGCGGCTCGGAGCTGCCCGGACCGACCTCGGAACGGCTCGGCGGGATCGCCGCCGCGGCCGGCGTGCACCTGTCCAGTGGCGTGATCGAGCGCCGCGGCGGCACCCTCTACTCGAGCGCGGTCCTGCTCGACGATCGCGGCGAGCTGCTCGCGGTGCGCCGGAAGCTGATGCCGACCGGCGCCGAGCGCCTCGTCTGGGGGTTCGCCGACGGCTCGACGATCGACGTGCAGGAGACGGCGCTCGGCCGCATCGGCACCGTGATCTGCTGGGAGAGCTACATGCCGCTGCTGCGCAGCGCGATGTACGCGAAAGGGGTCGAGCTCTACATCGCTCCCACCGCCGACAGCCGCGACCGCTGGCTGGCGACCGTCCGCCACATCGCCCTGGAGGGCCGCTGCTACGTGATCTCCGCCAACCAGTTCGCCCGCCGCGCCGACCTGCCGGCGGACCATCCCGGCGCCGAGGGGGAGGACGGGGAGGCGGTCCTCGCCGCCGGCGGCAGCTGCGTCGTCGACCCCTTCGGCGAGGTGATCGCCGGCCCGGTGCACGGCGAGGAGGCGATCCTCTACGCCGAGGTCGACCTGGCCCGCGTCGCCGAGGCCAAGTACGACTTCGACCCGGTCGGCCATTACTCGCGCCCGGACGTCTTCCAACTCCGGGTCGACGTCACGCCCCGTCCCCCGGTCTCCTTCCTCAGCGCCCCGGAGCCGGAGGACTCACTCGATTGAGCGCCGCCCCGTTGCCGGTGACGCCGGCGATGATCGAGGACGCCGCCGCCCGGATCGCGCCCTGGATCACCCGGACGCCGGTACTCGAGGTCCCGGCCGGGCGCCTCGGCCTCGACCGACCCTGCGTCCTCAAGCTCGAGTCGCTGCAGGTCACCGGGGTGTTCAAGGCGCGGGGCGCGTTCAACACCCTGCTCCCGGCCGCGGTTCCGCCGGCCGGCGTCGTCACCGCCTCGGGCGGCAACCACGGCGCCGCGGTCGCCTGCGCGGCGCACGCGCTGGGAGTGCCGGCGCGGGTCTTCGTACCGTCGATCTGCCCGTCCTCGAAGCTGGCCCTGCTGCGGCGCTTCGACGCGGAGGTCACGGTCGGCGGCGAGCGCTACGCCGACGCCCTGGCCGCGAGCCGGGCCGACGCCGAGGAGAGCGGCGCCCTGTTCGTCCACGCCTATGACCAGGCCTCGGTGATCGCCGGCCAGGGCACGATCGCCCGCGAGCTCCAGGCCCAGGCTTCCTGCGACACCATCCTCGTCCCGGTCGGGGGCGGCGGCCTGGTCGCCGGCATCGCCGCCTGGCAGACGGGGGACGTCCGGGTGGTCGCGGTCGAGCCCGAGACCGCCCCGACGCTGAACCGCGCCCTCGCCCACGGCGCCCCGGTCGACGTCGAGGTCGGCGGCGTGGCCGCCGACGCCCTCGGAGCGACCCGGATCGGCGACCTGCCCTTCGCGATCGCCCGCGAGAAGGTCGCGGCCTCCGTCCTCGTCGCCGACGACGCGATCCGCCAAACCCAGGCCCTGATCTGGGAGGAGCTCCACCTCCTCGTCGAGCCGGCCGGCGCCACCTCCCTCGCCGCCCTCACCAGCGGCGCCTACACGCCGCACCCCGACGAGCGAGTGGCGGCGATCCTCTCCGGCGCCAACGCCGCCGCCACCCTCGCCTGGTGAGCCAACTCCCCCCGACCGCCGCCCGGCGCCCACGGCCGGCGCCCCTTCCCTCTAGAATGCCGCTTCCCGCATCGCGGCTTCCTCAAGCCGGACCGCCGCGATGCCGGGCACGCGCCTGTAGCTCAGTTGGATAGAGCGTCGGTCTACGAAACCGAAGGTCACAGGTTCGAATCCTGTCAGGCGCGTTTGCTTATGACCTGCAAGTCGCAGGTCTCTTCGTCTTCTCAGGGCAAGCGGTCGGAACCATCTGCCGTCGATTTGTCTGTCATTCTGAGCGCGACGGCGCTGTCGGCCTGAGGACGCTGCACCACCTTGCCTCTTACCGCTTCGAGGTCGCCTCGGAGGAGCCGCTCCGCTTCGGCGTGTTCGGCGCCGTGTCCTGGTCGGGCGCGATCGCCCTCGGCGATCCGGTCGGCCGGATGTGATTCCCGGGGCAGCCCAGGTCCGCGCGGCCTACTGCAGGTGGAAGATGAGGTCGAAGGCCGTGCCCTTCTTGTTGTGGTACTTCAGGGTCATCGTGCCGTCGGCGTCGTCGCCGGTTCCTCCGGTGATCGCCGGCACGGTGCTGCCGGTATCCGAGAAGGGGCCCTGGACCATGATCGAGCCCGACTTGAGGAACGTCGTCCAGGCGCATTCCCAAGACTTGCCGACGACCGTGCGGACGCAGTAGCCGGCGTCGCGGCCGACCTGACGCTCGTTCTTGGCGTCGTGGATCTTGTTGTGCCAGGTGAGAACGTTCCCGGCCCTGTCTTCCTTGGAGCCGTTGGTGACCGCGTCGGTGGTCGCCCGCTCAACGACGTGGACGGTCTTCGCCATCGCGGCCGAAGCGGGCGATGCGCCCGCCGCCAGCAGGGCGGCGGCCAGTACGAGAGCGACTCGGAGACGGGTGAAGCGCATCGGCGGCTACGACGGTAACCGGGTTCTTGGGCGCGAGGCAATCGCCACACCGCCCGAGGTCGAGCCGCCGCCTGGGCCCAATTGGCCCACAGCCGCGTTCGGGGCGCGCTTGCTTGCCGCGACCCGCCTCTGGTCGGGTCCAGGTGGCAGATCCGACGAAGCCCAGCCACCGGCATAGCCGGATGTCGCCGGCTACCAGCCGCGGGTGCCAGGACCCCCCTTGAAGGGGCCCCTCACCTCGCTGGTTATCCAGCCGCCGTAGAAGTCCCCCTGCTGCGCCTGCACCGGCTCTCCGTCGACGCTGCACTCGTCCATCAGCCTGGGGTAGAAGGCGACCGAGCCGCGCAGCGCCTCATAGCCGGGTGACGGGCTCGGGTAGCTCCAACCAGCCCGGGCCACCCGCACCCCGTCGGCACCGGTCACGTCGTGATAGACAGCCACGCCCTTGAACTCGCAGAAGCTCGAGGGGCCGGGCGACTCGGAGAGCGCCCCGTCCCTGACATCCTCGAAGGGGATGTAGAAGACGGGCGGGTGGCTGGTCTCCAGCACCCGATGAGCACGGTCGGTCTCCGCCAGCACACCGCCGCCAAGCACGACGCGGATCAGCCTGCCCGATCGCTCGACCCTGGGAGGCCGTGGATAGTCCCAAACCGACTCGGACACGACCTACATCCTGACAGCCGGTGTCTCAGGCCTCACCACGGGCCGCAGCTGGTTCGCGCGCAGGCGCGCCGGCAGGTCCTCTCGGTAGAGCGCCGTACGGCTCGGTGTCGTGATTCCCCGATGCTCTGTGGAGGGTGCGAGGGCTAGGGTCGGTTCATGGCCCTCAAAGGCAAGACAATCGCCGTCGCAGTCATTGGTTGCGTGGCGCTGCTGCTTGCCTTGCAGGTCCCCACGGCGGTGGCCGCCTCGGGGTCGATCACCGACGTGCACGCCGTTGACGGGGAAGTTGAAGCGACCTACAGCACCGCGATGGACATCTGCGACGGGAGTTACTGCGGTTGGTTCGCGCATGCGTACCAGTACCCGGCATCACAGCCGTGCGCCCCGAGCGGCTCATACCTCACCTATGTCGGCTCGCCCCACAGCGAATC
This sequence comes from Solirubrobacterales bacterium, assembly GCA_046330305.1. Taxonomy (GTDB): domain Bacteria; phylum Actinomycetota; class Thermoleophilia; order Solirubrobacterales; family 70-9; genus VAYN01. The sequence goes on from JAXLTA010000010.1 coordinate 174,798, forward strand.
CGGCAGCGAGACGGCCACGGACCGGTTCACGCCCCACTTCGAGGGCACCATCCGAATCTGCCTCTACGCATACCAGTCGGGAAGCAACTACTTCATCGCGGAAGCTACCTTCACTCCGTCTTCGAGCATGTCGGGCGCGATCACCAACGTGCACGCAATCAGCGGTGACCGCGTCGAAGCGACGTACAACTCCAACTTCGACCACTGCGTCGCGGGCTCCTGCAGCTGGTTCCCGGAGGCCTGGCAGTATCCCGCCTCGCAATCCTGCTCCCCCAACGGCGCGCACCTGACGTACGTTGGGGACGTTCATAGCGGCCCCGGCAGCGAGACCGCGACCGAGGACTTCCACCCTGAATACGGGGCGCTGCGGATCTGTCTCTATGCGCGGCACTCCGACAACTATTTCTTCCTCGCCGAGGCGGTCTTCTTCAGCAGTCCCACTCCGAACAGGTACGTGCGCTTCACGATCGGTAATCAGGAAGTCCTCTACTACTACCCCCGTTCGTGCGTGACCCCCGGGCGCGAAGTGCAACTCAGGGTTGTCTCAAAGAAGCGCAAGAACAGCAAGGGGACGGCGACCGCGATCTCGCGGGTCCAGTTCTCGGTCGATCAGTTCAAGAAGACGGACAAGAAGAAGGCATGGCAGGCCAATTTCTCGACCGAAGGCTTCCCGGCCGGCTCCAACCATCGGGCGGTGGCCAAGATCACCTTCAAGCAGCCGGGCGGCAAGAAGGTCAAGCGGCAGGTCAAGAAGAGCTTCAAGATCTGCTGAAAGTCCTGGCGCCCATGCGGTTGACCGCCGCGGTCGGCTCGGAACTCGTTCGCGCTCAGCCGGCCGCCGCGACCACCGCCGCCGCGGTGCCGAGGAGGCCGACACCGACCCACTGGCGGGCCTGGAGGCGCTCGCTGAAGAGGACCACTGCGCCGAGGGTGGCGAGGGTGGCGTACTGGGAGGCGGCGACGGCGGCGACGGCGAGGGAGTCCTGGGCGGCGGCGACGTAGCAGACGAAGCCGAGGGCGTCGATCAGGCCGCTGAGCAGGAGGAGGAGGCGGGTGCTGGGGGGCGGGATCAGCGTCCCCTTGCGGACGCAGAGGGCGAAGGCGATGGTGGTGGGGACCAGGCGGGCGCCGGCGACGACCCACATCGGGTCGATGTCGGCGGCTTTGCCGGAGAAGTAGAAGACGAAGGCGAAGGAGAAGGCGACGGCGAGGGCGAGGGCGACGGTTCGCAGGGTGGAGCGGTCCTCGGGCAGAGCTTCGGCGCCGCTCGAGGAGCTGGCGGCGCTGCCGGTGACGAGGACGACGGCGACGACCATGCCGATCAGGCCGACGGAGGTGGGCAGGCCGAGGGCTTCGCCGGCGACGACGGCGATCAGGGCGGCGAAGCCGCCCTCGCAGCCGACGATCGGGTTGACGAGGCTGATCTGGCCGCCGCGGACGGCCATCAGGTAGAGGATCACGCTGGCGGCGAAGGCGAAGCCGGCGAGGCCGACCGCGGACCATTCGGTCAGGTCGCCGCCCGGGGGCCCGCTGGTGGTGGCCGCGAGGCTGGCGGCCAGGGAGCCGACCAGGCTCGTCCAGAAGACGGTGGTCCAGGTTCCCGCGACCCGGCCGGCCTTGGCCAGCGTCAGCGTCGAGACGCTCCAGGCCAGGGCGGCGGCCGCGCCGAGGAGGAGGGCGGTCGACATCGCGTGCTCAGGCACCCACCGGTACGCGGGCAGGGCGCGGGCTCACGTGGCGACGTGTCGCATCGGGGGCTCTCCTGTGCGCTAACCGACCGGGGGCTGGTGGCCAGCGGGGTTGATCATAGATCCCGATCCGGTGCCCGGAGCGCCCCGGGGCCGGGCGAGCACCCAGCGGAGCGGGCGTGCCCCTCTACTTGAGGCGGAACTTGATCTTCTGCTGGCCGGCGATCTTGGTCGGCCCGTTGTTCAGCCGCGTGATCAGCCAGGCGGTCAGGGTCTTCCCCTTCAGCGCCTTGCGCCCGGCGGCGGTCGGGCGCAGCACGACCCTGCCGGACTTGCCGGCGGGAACCGAGAAGCTGCCCTTGGCCAGCAGCACCGACTTGGCGCCGCGCCGCGCGTCTTCGTCGATGATCACGAGGTTCCCGGCTTTGCGGGTTTTGACTTCGACCAGGCCGGCGCACTTGGTCTTCACTTCCGGCGGCGGGTAGCACTTGGCGATTTCGATCTCGGTCTTGATCACCTTGCCGTCGGCCCTGGTCACCCTCATCACCAGGACCTCGCCCAGTTTGTGCTGGTAGGCGACGTACTCGGTGACGATCTTCGGCGGGGGCGGCGGCTTCGGCGGCGCCGGCGGGGGCGGCGGCGGGACCGGGCCGGCGGGCGTTTCCGGCTCGCCCGTCCCGGCCGCGGTGATCGCCAGCGAGGGGAAGCTGGCGCCGCTGGTCGTGATCGAGGCCGGCGTCTTCGCGCTCAGCAGGCCGCCGGCGGCGCGGTCGTACTGGTCGATCGAGGTCGCGGTCGCGACGTAGACGCTGCCCCCGTCGGGAGCGACGACGATCTGGCTCGGGTTGGCTTTGGAGGCGACCGACTCGGGCGTCTTTTTCGCCAGCGCGCCGGACACGGGGCTGAGGTCGAGCATCTCGACGATCCCTTTGGTGCCCTGCAGGGTCACGTACACGTTGGCGTTGGTGGCGGCGACGTCCTGGGCGTTGCCTTCGGTGAATTCCCAGGGCGAGCCGGCGATCTCGGTCAGCGCGCCGGTGGTCTGGTCGATCGAGAAGCCGGCGACCGAGCTGCTGCCGGCGCCGGCCGCGTAGAGGAAGCGTCCGTCGGGGGTGATTGCGATGCCCGCCGGGCTGATCGAGGTCGGGGGCGAGCTGGCGCTGGCGAGTTTGCCTTCGGCGCCGATCGTCAGCACCTTGATTTCCTGCCCGCTCTTGCTGGAGACGTAGAGCTTCGGCAGGGTCGGGTGGGCGGCGATCTCGACCGGGTCCTGGACGGCGCGCAGCGGCGGCGCCAGCAGCTGCGCCTGGCCTGAACCGTCGAGCGCCATCTGCAGGACGCCGGGGACCAGCGGCGCTTCCTGGGCGCCGGCGGCGTAGAGGTTGGCGCCGTTCGGGGCCACCACGATTCCCGGCTGGCCCCCGGCGAGCAGCGGGCTGAGCGAGTAGGAGAAGGGCGACTTCGCGCTGAGCAGGCCCGAGGCGCCGACGTCGTACTGGGAGATGCTGTTGCTGGCTTCGTTGATCACGTAGGCGCTCTTGCCATCGGCGCTGACGGCGATCCCGGTCGGCCGCTGCCCGGCGCCGATCGTGCTCGGCGAGAGCGCTTCCAGCCCGCCCCCGGGCCCGAGGTGGAACTGGTCGACGGCGTTGCCGGTGTTCTTCGTCAGGTAGAGCGTCGCCGCGCCGGCCGGTGCGGGCGCGAAGAGCGCAGCCGCGAGCAGCGCCAGCATGGCGGCGGCGATGGCGAGGCCGAGTAGCCTCGCGCGAGCTGCGGCGGCCGAGATCACGAAGCCCTAACGCTACCGCCGCCGCGTCCGCTCGCCAATACGGCAGCTGCCGTATCTGCGTCCGAGCGGGTCCCGTCCGCGAGCGCTTGTTTTTCACAGAGCTGATGTGCGAAGCTGGGCGCAATGGACCTCCCGCTCGGCGGCGACGACGCCCTTGCGCAGCCCACGCGGGCGCGGATCTTCGCCTGGCTGGCCGATCACGTGGCGCCGGCGAGCACCGAGGCGATCGCCGCGGCGCTCGGCCTGCACCCCAACGGCGTGCGCCGGCATCTCGACCGCCTGCGGGATGCCGGACTCGTCGAACGCGGCCGCAGCCGCGGCGGCCGGGGCCGGCCGGGCGATCTCTGGGCGGTCGCCGCCGAGGCCGACCCGGGCGGCCGGCGGCCGACCTCCTACGCCGACCTCTCCCGCTGGCTGGCGCGGGCGATACCGCCCGGCCGCAACCGGCTCCGCGAGGTGGAGCGGGTCGGCAGGGAGATCGGCCAGGAGCTGGCTCCGGAGGACTCGGTGGCGGACCCGGTTGAGACCTTCCGGCAGGCCCTGGCCTCGCTCGGCTTTCGCCCGGAGCTCGAGCCCAGCGGCGAGGACGGCTTCGTCTGCCGGCTCGAAAACTGCCCCTACCGGGACTCGGTGCGCGAGAACCAACCCGTCGTCTGCGCCCTGCACCGGGGGATCACCACCGGCCTGCTGGCGCGGCTGCTCCCCGAGGCGAGGCTGACGCGCTTCGAGCCCGACGACCCCGATCGCGCCGGCTGCGTGGTCGGCATCACCGCGCCGCTCGACGAGGTGGCGGCCTGAGTCCGTATGATTTACACACTCACTGTGTAAAAATCTGACTCTCAGGAGGTGGTTCGGGAATGGCCTATGTGATCACCGAGCCGTGCATCGGCACCAAGGACAATTCGTGCGTCGAGGTCTGCCCCGTGGACTGCATCCACCCGACGCCGGAGGAGGCCGACTATGAGCAGCAGGAGATGCTCTACATCGACCCTGACGAGTGCATCGACTGCGACGCCTGCGTCGAGGCCTGCCCGGTCGACGCGATCTTCGCCGAGGACGCGGTGCCGCCCGAGTGGGCGGGCTACATCGAGCGCAACGCCGCCTACTACCGCCGCGGCTAGGCCCGGCGCCCGAGCCCGTACCCGGGTCGGAGCCGCGCTGAGCGCGAGCCGCGGGGCGGGGGCTGCGCCGCCGAGCTAGGGCGCCGGGGCGTCGAGCGGCTGCCGGAAGCTGGCCGCGCGCATCACGAAGCGGGTCTCGGTGGCGGCGGCGCCACCGTCGCGGCGGACCGCGCGGACGGTGCGGTTGAGCTCGTCGGCGTCGTGGCAGGCGACCCGCAGCTGGTAGTCGAAGCGCCCGGTGACGAAGGCGAATTCGCGGACCGAGCCGAGCTCGCCGACGAAGCGCTCGAAGCTCTCCGGGTCGGTGCTCGGCGAGAGCCGGACGTCGATGATCGCGTCCAGCGAGCGGCCGAGCCGATCGAGGTCGAGGCGGGTCGAGTAGCCGGCGATCACCCCGGCGCGCTCGAGGCGGCGGACGCGGTCCGCGGTCCCGTGCGGGCTGAGGCCGACCTCGGCGCCGATGCTGGCGAACGAGGCCCTTCCGTTTTCCCTGAGCAGGCTGAGGATTCTGCGGTCTGTGTCGTCCATCGCTGTGGAATCGGTTGAGATCGTCGGTAAAGCGGCGGCGAATCGCGATCCTCGCAGAAAACCGAGGAGGCGAGGAAATGCGAGTTGGGGTTCCGACCGAGATCAAGGCGGACGAGTACCGGGTTGCGCTCACTCCGGCCGGCGTGCGGGAGCTGAGGGAGGGCGGCCACGAGGTCGTCGTCCAGGCCGGGGCGGGGGAGGGGTCGGCGATCGCCGACGCCGACTACGTCGCCCAGGGGGCCGAGATCGTCGCCGACGCCGAGGCGGTCTTCGCCGGCGCCGAGCTGATCCTCAAGGTCAAGGAGCCCCAGCCGTCCGAGGTCGCGCTGCTGGGCCCCGAGCACGTCCTCTTCACCTACCTGCACCTGGCGCCCGACCCCGAGCTGACCACGGGCCTGCTCGAATCGGGCGCGACCTGCATTGCCTACGAGACGATCACCGACGCCGCCGGCCGGCTGCCGCTGCTGGCGCCGATGAGCGAGGTGGCCGGCAAGCTGGCCGCCCAGGCCGGAGCCTTCATGCTGGGCAAGCCGCTCGGCGGTCGCGGAGCCCTGCTCGGCGGCGTCCCCGGGGTTGGCCCCGGGCGGGTCGTCGTGATCGGCGGCGGCGTGGTCGGCCAGAACGCCGCCGCGGTGGCGCTCGGGCTCGGGGCCGAGGTCTACCTCTACGACCGCTCGCTGGAGCGGCTGCGCGAGCTGGACCTCGCCTTCGGCGGCCGCGTCGCGACCTGTTACGCCTCCTCGCTGGCGATCGAGCAGCGGCTGCCGGAGGCCGACCTGGTGATCGGCGCGGTTCTGGTGCGGGGCGCGCGGGCGCCGCACGTGCTCGGGCGCGAGCACCTCGGGCTGCTGAGGCCGGGAGCGGTGCTGGTCGACGTCTCGATCGACCAGGGCGGCTGCTTCGAGACCTCGCGGCCGACCACCCACCGCGAGCCCACCTTCGAGGTCGGCGGCATCAGCCACTACTGCGTCGCGAACATGCCGGGAGCGGTGCCGATCACCTCGACCTACGCGCTCACCAACGCGACCCTTCCCTACGTCACCCGTCTCGCCGGCGAGGGAGTGGCGGGGGCGCTCGGGGCCGACCCCGGCTTCGCCGCCGGCCTCAACGTCGCCGCCGGCCGGCTCGTCAACGAGGCGGTCGCCCGGGACCAGGGCCGGGAGTGCGCCTCGGCCGACGAGCTCCTGGCCGCCGCGTAGGCGGCGCCGAGGAGCCGCTGCGTACCGGTCCATGATTTGGGCTTGACACTGCCAAACGCCTCAATACCCTCCCCGGGGTGATGCTCAACGTCGATGGCGGCGTTGCCGCCGCCTATCCGCGATGAGCCCGCCGGGGCGGGTGGCGCTGCTCGTCACCTGCTTCAACGACACCCTCTTCCCCGAGGTCGGCCGGGCGACGGTGTCCGTGCTCGAGCGACTCGGCTGCGAGGTCGCCTTCCCCGCCGCGCAGACCTGCTGCGGGCAGATGCACGGCAATTCCGGCGCCCGCGAGGAGGGTCTGGCGCTGGCGGCGCGGGCGGTCCGGGTCTTCGGCGAGGAGCCGGCGGTCGTCTCTCCCTCCGCCTCCTGCGTGGGTTGGCTGCGGGAGAGCGCCCCGCGGTTGGCGCGGGAGGCGGGCGAGGAGGAGCTTGTCGCGGACCTCGAGCAGCTCGGCGGCAGGCTCTTCGAGCTGACCGAGCTGCTCTGCGATCGGCTCGGGGCCGAGGACGTCGGCGCCTTCTTCCCCCACCGGGTCGCCTACCACGCCACCTGCCACTCGCTGCGCGGGCTGCGGCTCGGCGACCGGCCGCTGCGCCTGCTGCGCGCGGTCGACGGGCTCGAGCTCGCCGCCGAGGAGGAGGAGTGCTGCGGCTTCGGCGGCACCTTCGCGGTCAAGAACGCCGACGTCTCGACGGCGATGCTGGGTGACAAGATGGCCGCCCTGCGGGCCAGCGGAGCCGAGGTCTGCACCGCTGTCGACAGCTCCTGCCTGATGCAGATCGGCGGCGGCCTGCGCCACGCGCGGGCGGGGCTGCGCACCATGCACCTGGCCGAGATCCTCGCCTGCGAGCGATGAAGGCGGGCTTCGAAACGGCGGCTCGCGAGGCGCTCGGCGACAGCCAGCTGCGCAGCAACCTGGCGCGGGCGACGGCGACGATCCGCGCCCGCCGGGCGAGCGCCGTCAGCGAGGTCGAGGACTGGGAGGAGCTGCGCCGGTCCGGGGCGGCGATCAAGGCGGCGGCGATGGCGACGCTGCCCGAGCAGCTGCGGCGGCTCGAGCGCTCGGTGCAGGAGCGGGGGGGAAGGGTCCACTGGGCGCGCGACGCCGCCGAGGCGAACGCGATCGTCGCCGACCTGGCGCGCTCCCACGGCGCCGAGGAGGTGCTCAAGGTGAAGTCGATCACGACCGACGAGATCGAGCTCAACGACGCCCTCGCGGCGGCCGGCGTCACCGCCCACGAGACCGACTTCGCCGAGCTCGTCAACCAGCTCGCCGGCGACTGGTCCTCCCACATCCTGGTGCCGGCGATCCACCGCAACCGCGGCGAGATCCGGGAGCTGTTCGAGTCGACCATCGCCCCTGGCCGGCGCCTCGACGACGACCCGGCGGCGCTCGCCGAGGTCGCCCGCGAGCATCTCCGCGAGCTCTTCCTCCGGGTCCCGTTCGCGGTCAGCGGCGCCAACTTCGCGATCGCCGAGACCGGCTCGGTCGTCGTCGTCGAGTCGGAGGGGAACGGCCGCATGTGCACGACCCTGCCCGACGTCCTGGTCACCGTGATGGGGATCGAGAAGGTGCTGCCCGAGTGGCGGGACCTCGAGGTCTTCCTGCAGCTGCTGCCGCGCTCGGCGACCGGCGAGCGGATGAACCCCTACACCTCGATCTGGACCGGGGTCTCCCCCGCGGACGGCCCGCGCGAGTTCCACCTCGTCCTGCTCGACAACGGCCGCACCGACGTGCTCGCCGACGAGGTCGGGAGGCAGGCCCTGCACTGCATCCGCTGCTCGGCCTGCCTCAACGTCTGCCCGGTCTACGAGCGGGTCGGCGGCCACGCCTACGGATCGGTCTACCCGGGGCCGATCGGCGCCGTGCTGACCCCGCAGCTGCAGGGCCTCGAGCGGGCGCCGACGCTGCCCTGGGCCTCCTCGCTGTGCGGCGCCTGCCTCGACGCCTGCCCGGTGAAGATCGACATCCCGGCGCTGCTCGTTCACCTACGGGGACGGGTGCGCCGCGAGGTCGGGGCGCCGGCGGCCGAGCGCGCGGCGCTGGGGCTCGCCTTCCGCGCCTTCTCCGGCCGCGAGCGCTACGAACGGGCGCAGCGCCTGCGCCGCCTCGGTCGCGGCCCCCTGGCCCGGGTGCTGGCCGGCCGCTGGGCACGCTCGCGCGAGCTCCCCGAGCCGCCGCCCCAGACCTTCCGCGAGTGGTGGGATGAGCGCGGCTAGGGAGGCGATCCTGCGCCGGGTCGGGGAGCTGGCGCCGCCCGGCGCCGCCGTGGGGGAGGTCCCACGGGAGTACGAGCAGCGCGGCGAGCGCGGCGCCGCGGCCCGGGTCGATCTCTTCTGCGAGCGCGCCGCGGACTACCGGGCGAGCGTGCACCGGGTCGCGGAGGCAGAGCTCGAGGCGGCGCTGACGGCCCGCTGCGAGGCGCTGGGCGCGCGGCGCCTGGGCGCCGCGGCGGCGGCCCCGTGGCGTCCCGGCGGGGTCGAGCTCGAGCTCGACGAGCCGGCGATCGACGCTGCCCGGCTCGACCGCCTCGACGGCGTCCTGACCGGCTGCGCCGCGGCGATCGCCGCGACCGGGACGGTCGTTCTCGACGGCTCGCCGCGCTGCGGTCACCGGGCGCTGACCCTGGTCCCCGACCTCCACCTCTGCGTCGTCGCCGGCGCCGAGATCGTCGAGACGGTGCCCGAAGCGATCGCCGCCCTCGCCGCGCCCGCCCGCGCCGGCGCCCCGCTCACCTTCGTCTCCGGACCGTCGGCGACCTCCGACATCGAGCTGCGGCGGGTCGACGGGGTCCATGGGCCCCGGCGCCTCGAGCTGTTCGTGTGGTATTAATTTCATACCAAATGAGCGCCGCCTCCGATCACGACTCCTCCTCCGCGGCCCCGGCCCAGTCCGGCCGGCTGGCGCCCGAGGAGCTCCGCTCGCTGGTCGCGTCGGGGGGGCTGGATACATATGAGCGGCTCTGATCCGCGCCGGCGCCCGCTGGTCGGGATCTGCGCCGCCTGGGACCGGGCCGCCTGGAGCTTCTGGGACCAGGACGCGGCCCTCGTCGCCGGCAGCTACCTCGGCGCCGTCCGCCGCGCCGGCGGACTGCCGGTGCTGCTGGCGCCCGAACCGCTCGGCGAGGAGGACGTCGAGGCGCTCAGCACCAGCGTCGACGGGCTGCTCTTGATCGGCGGCGCCGACCTCGACCCCGCCTGCTACGGCCAGGCGGCCTCGCCGCGGACCGAGGCGACCTTCCCGCTGCGCGACGAGTTCGAGCTGGCGCTGGTCGCCGCCGCCTTTGCCCGCGACCTGCCGGTGCTCGGGATCTGCCGCGGCATGCAGATCCTCAACGTCGCCGCCGGCGGCACCCTGCACCAGCACCTCGCCGATGCCGGCTTCGCCGAGCATCGGCCGCTGCCCGGCAGCCTCGGCGAGCAGACCTTCCACCCCGTCGCGGTCGAGGCCGAGTCGCTGCTCGCCACCGCCACCGGGGCCGGCGAGGAGACGGTCAACTCGCACCACCACCAGGGCGTCGACCGGCTCGGTGACGGCGGCCGCGCCGTCGCGCGCTCGCTGCCGGACGGGCTGGTCGAGGCGATCGAATGGCCGCACCTGCGCTTCGCGCTCGGCGTCCAGTGGCACCCCGAGGCGCTGGAGCTGGACTCGACCGTGGCAGGTCTGGTCGGCGCCGCCCGCGCCCGCGCCGCCGAGTCCCGCCTGGGGGCGCCGCTGTGACCGAGATCGTCGCCCCCTTCTCCAACCACCTCCCGGTCCGGATCCGGTTCGGCGACGGGGTCGTGCAGGAGCTGGCGCCGATCGCCGCCGCGAGCGGCGCCGGCGGCGCCCTGGTCGTGATCGACGACGGCCTCGAGCAGCTGATCCCGGCGGTGGGCGAGGCGATCGAGGCGCTCGCCGCGAGCGGGGTCGAGATCTTCCGCAGCCCGAAGGGACCCGGCGAGCCGCACGCCGCCGACGTCGACGCCGCGGCCGCGGCGCTGCGCGAGAGCGGCGCCGGGATCGTCGTCGCGGTCGGCGGCGGCTCGGTGATCGACACCGCCAAGGCCGCCCGGCTCTGCGCCCAGCAGGGGCTCGATTTCGCCGGCTTCCTGGCGTCCGAGCGGGAGCTGCCGCCCGCCGAGCTGCCGCTGGTCGCGGTGCCGACCACCGCCGGCACCGGCTCGGAGGTCTCGGGGGGCGCGGTCATCACCGACGATCACTCCGGCGCCAAGCTCGGCATCGCGAGCCCCAACCTGCGCGCCGACCACGCCCTGGTCGACCCCGTCCTGACCCACTCGGCGCCGCCGGCGACGACGGCCTTCAGCGGCATCGACGCGATCGCCCAGGCGATCGCCGGCATGATCGCAAGGACCCGGACCCCGATCGGCGACGCAATCGCCCTCGAGGCGATCCGGCTCGGCGGCCGTGCGCTGCTGCCGGCATACCGCGACGGCGCCGACGCCGCCGCTCGCTCGGAGATGGCCTGCGCCAGCCTGATGGCGGGCCTGACGATGAACATCTCCGACTGCTCCGCCGAGCACTCGCTCGGACAGGCGATCGGCGGCATCGCCCCCGCGCCGCACGGATTGACGATCGGGCTGGTCCTGGCCGAGACGCTGGAGCGCGAGCGGCGCGTCGTCCCCGACCAGCTCGAGCGGGTCGCCGACGCGCTCGGCGTCGAGGACGACGGCAGCGGCGACGGCAGCCGCGCCGTGCGTGCCGTGCACGAGCTGCTCCGCGAGCTCGAGTTCCCGGTGCTCGCCTCGCTTGGCATCGGCGAGGCCGACCTCGACGAGCTCACCGAGCGGGCGATGGCGGACTTCTTCGTCAACCAGTCGCCGCAGCCCTGGTCGGCACCGGAGGTGCGGGCGGCCTTCGCCGAAGCGCTCGCCCTCTCCGAGCGCTAGGCGGCGATGGCCGGGCCGGCCGACCGCGTCGGGATGCTCGAGGCGGTCTCGGTGCCGAGCGCCGCCGACGTCGTCGTCGCGCAGCTGACCCGGGCGATCGAGCTCGGCGGCCTCCTGCCCGGCGACCGGCTGCCACCTGAGCGCGAGCTCGCCGTCCAGCTCGGGGTCTCCCGGGTCACCCTTCGCGCCGCCCTCGCCGAGCTCGAGGAGGCCAGCCTGCTGGAACGCGTGCGGCGCGGCTCCGGCGGCGGCGCCCTGGTGATCGCCGCGCCGGGCGCGGCCGTGACCGACGCCGGCCGCCGTGCCCTGCGCGTCGAGCTGGGGGAGATCTGCGAGCTGCGGGTCGGCTGCGAGTCGGTCGCCGCCGAGCTGGCGGCGGCGCGCCGGAGCGAGGCGGACCTCGCCGGGCTGCGGAGCGCGATCGACGACCTCCAGGGCGAGCCGACCCAGGGCCGCTTCCGGGCCGCCGACAACGCCTTCCACCTCGCCGTCGCCGACGCCGCCGGCAACGGACGGCTGCGACGGGCGATCGAGGACGCCCGCGCGGCGATGTTCGCGCCGCTGGAGGCGGTCAGCTTCGAGGTGGTCGTGCCGAGCACCGTCGCCCACCACCAACGCATCCTCGCCGCGATCGCCGCCGCCGACCCCGCCGCCGCCCGCCGCGCGATGGTCCGCCACATCCGCGAGGCCCAGCACGAGCTCCTGGTCGCCTTCGCGCTCGCCGACTAGGCCGCCCGCCGCAAGGCCCGACCCGGCACGGCCGCCCGCCGAGCTGCCCGCTCGATAGTTCTCTATGGTGGTGTTTCGGTACAGAGACGGTGGTCGAGCACGCACCCGGGAAGGAAGGGGAAAAGGGGAGAGACATGGGAGGGGCCACGCACTCCTCGCGGATTCCCTCGCCGTTCAAGCTGAGGCGGATCCTGATCGCGGCGACGATCGGCGTGATTGCCGTGGCGGCGCTGGTCGTCGGCACCCACAGCGGCACCGGCAGCTCGGCTGACGTGTCGCCCGCCCGCCCGCCCGCGACGTTCCACGTGCTGCGGGACGGACCCGGCGCGGTCTCCCGGCAGCGACGCCGGCTCAGATCCAGCCCAGGACCGGCCCGAAGAGCAGCAGGGCGGCGGCGACGAGGGCGGCCAGCGCGCCGACGACCCGCAGGCGGCGGCGGTCGTCGGGGAGGTCGTAGACGTAGGCGGCGATGAGGAAGAACCAGAGGTAGCCGAACAGCACGATTGGCAGCACGAAGGGCCAGTTCCACCACCAGTAGTCCCAGTGGAAGTAGCCGGTGCCTTTGAGGAGCACCTCGACGAAGGTCGCGAAGAGCGAGAAGAGAAGTCCGATCGCGAGGCGGTTGGGTAGGCCGAGCACCTTCTGGGTGCGGTCGGCGGGCAGCGTCTTGACGAAGATCACGCCGCCGATCGCGAACATCATGGAGATCTCGATCGTCAGCCCGATCAGCACCAGGTAGGCGGTGTCGCCGGTCACCGTCCAGAGCGCGGCGCGGTGGCTGAAGTGCAGGACGAGCGCGTTGGCGATCTCGTTGACCCAGTCGGCGAGCCAGAAGGCGAGGCCGGCGAGGACGACGTCCCAGCGGCGGCGCTCGACCTCGACCGCGTAGACGTAGAGAACGAGGACCAGCAGGGTGACGACGTACCACTTGAACTGCGAGGGGTCGCGCAGCAGCCGCTGCGCTTCGAGCGTGAAGTCGGTGACCCCCGACACCGCCCGGAATCTAATCGATGCCCAGGGAGCCCCCGCCTTGGCGGCGGGGCGCTCTCACTACGCTTGAGGTGTGATCGGAGTCGCCCAGCTCACCTCGCTGATCCCGGGCCGCTCGGCGGCCGGGTCGGAGCGGGCCGCGGAGGTCGACGGGTTCTTCGCCGCCGACTCGATGGTGCGGCGCCTGCACGGCGAGCGGCTGGTGATCTTCTCCGGAGTGCGGGCGCTCTTGATGCAGGCCTGTGACCCGCTGGCGGTGGTCGGCTTCCGCCGCCACTCGATCATCTTCGAGGACCCGGGGCTGCGGCTGCAGCGCACCGACGAGTGGATGTCGCGGATCTACTTCGGCAGCCGGGCGGAGGCGGAGCGGACCGGCGCGGTGGTGCGCTCGATGCACGAGCGGGTGCGCGGCACGGCGCCGGCCGACTACGGTCCGATCGCCGCCGGCACGCCCTACGACGCCACCGATCCGGAGCTCGGGCTCTGGGTCCTGGCGACCCTGGCCGACTCCGCCCTGCTCTACCACCAGCGGATCTTCGGCGGCCTCGGATGCGAGGAGCGCGAGTGCTACTGGCGCGAATACCGGCGCGTCGGCGCCGTCCTCGGCCTGCCCGACGACGCGATGCCCGCCACCCTCGGCGACCTGCGCGACTACGTCGACGGCCGGCTCGGGGACGGCAGCCTCTGGATCTCCGACCGCAATCGCCGCCAGGCGGTGGCGATGGTGCTCGACCCGCCCTTCACCGGCTGGGCGCGCGCCGCCGCGCTGCCGCTGACCGAGACCGTGAAGCTGATCTCGGTCGGCCTGCTGCCGCCGGCGATCCGCGACCTGCTCCACCTCTCCTGGGACCCCGCCCGCGAGGCGCTGCTGCGCTCGGCCCTGATCCAGCTGCGGCTCGGCGTCCGCTTCTGGCCCGAGCAGATTCGGCTGCACCCCGCCGCCCGCACGCCGGCCGGCGAGACCTACGGCGCGCTCGCCGCCTGAGCCGGGCCGCCGCCCTGGCCGGGCTCGATCCGACCGGGGGGCTGGTCGACAGCGACCGATCGCCGCCGCGCCGCTCAGTCCTCGGCCGGGTCGGCGCGGAAGTCGAAGGCTTCGCCGCCGGCGACGGCGAGCGCGCCGCGCACCCGCAGGATCGCGTCCTCGGGGCTGCCCGCCTCGACCCGCAGTTCATGGCGGTCCTCGCCGTCGCCGTCGAGCGCGACCCGGTACATCCCCAGCTCGCGCAGCTTGACGATCACGCCGCCGCGCAGGCTGCCGCGGCAGGTCACCGAGTAGAGCGTCGCCATGGCTGAAGGCTATGCGCCCCCGGCGGTCGTTATCAGCGCCGGGCCGTCTCGAGGTCGAGATAGCGACTCGCGCGGACCGCGAGGTGCAGGGCGAGGACGGTCTCGCTGTCGGCCAGGTCGACGCCGAGAATCGCCTCGATTCGCGCCAGCCGGTGGTAGAGCGACTGGCGCTCGATGTGCAGGGCGCGGGCCGTCTCGGCTTTGCGGCCGCCGTTGGCGCAGTAGGTGGCGAGGGTGGGCAGGAGGGGGTTGGTCGCCGCCGCGTCGCGGTCGAGCAGCGGGCGCAGCCGCAGCTCGGCGTAGCGGCGCAGCTCGGGGCGGTCGCGCAGCGCCCAGAGCAGGCGATCGGGGCTGCCGGAGGAGACGTCGTGCCAGGGCCGCGCGTCGCCGTGGGCGGAGGCTGGGAGGGCGTCGACCGCGGCGGAGAGGGCGGCACCGGCCTCGAGCCAGCCGTCGCTGATCGGGCCGACGCAGATCACCGCCGCGCTGCGGTCGCCGAGCTGCTGCTCACAGGCGTCGCCGAGCGCCACCGCGACCTGGTCGGCGACGACCGTCCGCTCGGCGGCGTCGGCGAGCGCGATCACCAGCAGGGTCGAGCCGGGCTCGGGGCCGTCGCCGGCGAGCAGCGTCAGGCCGCGGGCTTCGAGGTTGGCCTGGGCTTCGCTCCGCGCCAGCTGCCAGCCGCGGGCGCCGTCGCGGGCCGGGGTGGCGAGCGGCGAGCGCGTCGCCGCCACGGCCAGCAGCGGCGAGCCGGGCGCGTCGAAGCCCAGCTCGCGAGCGCGCTGGCGCAGCTCCGCCTCGCCTTCGTGGCTGCTCGCCAGCCCGGCGAGGAAGTCGCCGCGCTCGCGCAGCGCCAGCTCCTGCTCCTCGCGCCCGCGCATCAGCGCCAGCGCGGTCAGGCCCACCGCCCGCTCCAGCGCCACCCGGGCGTACTCGTCGAGCGGCGAGTCGACGCCGAGCACGACCAGCCGGCCCCAGGTCTCGCCCTCGCCCATCGGGACCCGCGCCGCGAAGGCTTCCGGCCCCGGCTCGAGCCCGCGGCTGAACGAGGTCCAGGCCGCCAGCACCTCGCTGTCGCCGGCCTCGAAGCGGGCGTGGTAGGCGACCCCGAGGCCCGCCTGCTCGAGCACGACCGGGTTGGCGAGGAAGCGGGAGAGCTCGGTCAGCACGTCGGGGATGGTGGCCCCGCGCAGCAGCAGCTCGGTGAAGCGCCGGTGCAGGGCGTCGGCGCGGCGGCGCAGCTCGCTCCCCTGGTCGATCAGCTCGCGGTGGACGGCTTCGGTGATCTCGACGAAGCGGACCTCGCGGTGCAGGGCGAGCAGCGGCATGCCCTCGCGCTCGGCCGCCCGCGACATCGCCACCGGGATCCGCGGCAGGGTGGTGCCGAGCTCGATCGCGATCGCGGCGACGCCGCGGCTCGCCAGCTCGGCGATGAAGCGCCGCTGCCGGGAGGGGTCGCGGCCGATGCCCATCCCGGTGGTCAGCAGCAGCTCGCCGCCCTTCAGCAGGTCGGCGATGTTCGGCACCTCGCCCGAGTGGGCCCAGCGCACCTCGCGCGAGAGCTGCTCGCGGCCGGCGACGACCTCGGGGGCGCCGCGGCGGACCGCGGGCAGCTCGAGCACGCGGTGGACGGTGAGGGGCGCGGGAATGGTGGAGGAACTTTGCGACATAACGCCGGTCCGAGCGGGTCGCTCAGCGCTACAGACTGACACTTCGTCAAAAAAACTGCCCGGATGCGGTGCGTTGTGGGTGCTTGCCGGCACCCCGTGCGCCGCTCACAATCAGCCGGGATGGCCGTCTCGTCCACGAACGTCCCCGAGGTAGACCAGGGCAAGCTGCTGCTCCACTTCGCCCGCAACGGCGACTTCGGACCGGACGGCGGCGAGCTGCTGGTGCTCGAGCGCGGCGAGGGGCCCTACGTCTTCGACACCGCCGGGCGCCGCTACATCGACGGCCTCTCGAGCCTCTTCTGCTGCCAGCTCGGCTACTCCCACGGAGCCGAGTTCGGCCGCGTCGCGGCGGCGCAGCTCGAGCGCCTCGCCTTCAACACCAACTGGGCGACCGCGACGCCGCCGGCGATCGAGCTGGCGGAGCGGCTGAGCGCGCTCTCGCCCAGCGGCGACGCCCGCGTCTTCCTCACCTGCGGCGGCTCCGAGTCGGTCGAGACCGCCTGGAAGCTCGCCCGCCAGTTCCACCTCGCCAACGGCGAGGAGGGCCGGACCAAGGCGATCGCGCGCGACGTCGCCTACCACGGCGTCACCCTCGGCGCCCTGGCGCTGACCGGCGTCGAGCGCTTCAAGACACCCTTCGGCCCCGCCGCGATCCCGACCCGGCACGTCGCCAACACGAACTCGTTCCGCTCCGACCTGGACGAGGCCGCGCTCTGCGACGCGCTGATCGCCGAATTCGAGGCGACGATCGCCGCGGAGGGCCCCGAGACCGTGGCGGCGATCTTCGCCGAGCCGGTGCAGAATGCGGGTGGCTGCCTCGTGCCACCCCGCGACTACTGGCCGCGTCTGGCCGAGCTGGCGCGCCGCCACGGCATCCTCCTGGTCGCCGACGAGGTGATCACCGGCATGGGCAGGCTCGGGGAGTACTTCGGCGCCAGCCGCTACGGCGCCGTCCCCGACATCGTCACCCTCGCCAAGGGCATCACCTCCGCGCAGGCGCCGATGGGCGCGGTGATCGTCACCGAGCGGGTCGCGGCGCCGCTCTATGAGGCGGGTCGCACGCTCCTGCACGGCATCACCTTCGGCGGCCACCCGGTGGCCGCCGCGATCGCCCTGCGCAACCTCGAGCTGTTCGAGAGCGAGCGGGTGCTGGAGAACGTCCGCGAGCTGGAGCCCCACCTGCGCTCGCGGATGGAGGAGCTGCTCGAGCTGCCGCTGGTCGGCGACGTCCGCGGCGCCGGCTTCTTCTGGGCGGCCGAGCTGGTCGCCGACGAGGACAACGGCCGCTTCGACGCCGACCAGCGCGAGCGGCTGCTGCGCGGCTACCTGCCGAAGCGGCTGCTGGAGGCGGGGCTGATCGCCCGCGCCGACGACCGCGGCGACTCGGTGATCCAGATCGCGCCGCCGCTGATCTGCGACCGCGACCAGCTCGACGAGGTCGTCGACGCGCTGGCCGAGACCCTGGCCGACGCCGGCCAGCGGTTCGGCGCCGGCAGCGCCGCCGGAACGGCGGTGGGCGGCTGATGCGGGTCGCGGTCGTCCGCGAGACGAAGACCGCCGAGGGTCGCGTCGCCCTCACCCCGGCCGGCGCCCGCGAGTTCGCGACGCGCGGCCACGAGGTCCTGGTCGAGCGCGGCGCCGGCCAGCGCGCGGGATTCTCCGACAGCGCCTACCTGGTCGCGGGCGCCCGCCTCGTCGACCGCGAGACGGCCTGGGGCGAGAGCGAGCTGGTGCTCAAGGTGAAGGAGCCGATCGCCACCGAGTACGGGTACCTGCGCCCCGACCTCACCCTCTTCACCTACCTCCACCTCGCGGCCGACCCGCCGCAGGTCGAGGCTCTGCTCGAGTCGGGCGCCACCGCGATCGCCTACGAGACGGTGCAGGCCGCCGACGGCTCGCTGCCGCTGCTGGCGCCGATGAGCGAGATCGCCGGCCGCCTCGCCACCCAGGCGGGCGCCTACTTCATGCAGGCCCCGGTCGGCGGCGGCGGCAACCTGATCGGCGGCGCCCCCGGCGTCGCTCCGGCCCGCGTCCTGGTGATCGGCGGCGGCGCCGTCGGCACGACCGCCGCCCGCGTCGCGGTCGGGATGGGCGCCGACGTCGTCATCCTCGAGCGCAGCCTGCGCCGCATCCGCCAGCTCGACGACCTCTTCGACGGTCGCGCCAAGGTGATCATGTCCGACCCCGCGACCGTCGCTGAGGAGCTGGTCGCCGCCGACCTCGTGATCGGCGCCGTGCTCGTCCCCGGCCGCCGCGCCCCCCATCTGATCGGCCTCGAGATGCTCGGCGAGATGCGCGAGGGTGCCGTCGTCGTCGACGTCGCCATCGACCAGGGCGGCTGCTCGGAGGCCTCGCGGCCGACCACCCACGAGAACCCGGTCTTCAGCGTCGAGGGCGTACTCCACTACTGCGTCGCCAACATGCCCGGGGCGGTGCCGCCGACCTCGACCAGGGCGCTGACCAACGCGACCCTGCCCTATGCGCTCGAGCTCGCCGACGCCGGGATCGACGGGGCGCTGGCGAGCAACCCCGAGCTCGCCTCCGGCCTCAACGTCCGCGCCGGCCAGATCGTCCACCCGGCGGTCGCCGCCGCCTGCGACCGGCCGACGCCGGTTCCCCAGCAGGCCTAGGCGCGGCGACGCGCCCCTCCCCGCCCCGAGCCGGGAAGCCGGAGTTCGGCGGCTTCCTCGCGGGTAGGTCCCTCTCATGCACCCAGCACGCGTCGACGCGGACCCTGGCGGTTCACGGGGCGACCACGCTTCCTGGTAAAGTGGTCACCAGGTGAACAAAGCTTACGAAAGCGACGCTCCGGCGCGCGCGGTTCCGCTCGGCCCGACGGGGTATGAGGTGACGCGTGTCGGGCTCGGTGCCTGGGCGATCGGCGGGCCGTGGCAGAAAGGCTGGGGCGCCCAGGACGACCGCGATTCGGTGGCGACGATCGAGCACGCGCTGGCCAGCGGAGTCAACTGGATCGACACCGCCGCCGTCTACGGGCTCGGTCACGCCGAGGCGGTGATCGGCGAGGTGCTCGCGGGCCTCGAGGAGACCGACCGGCCGTGGGTCTTCACCAAGTGCGGCCGCTACGAGGCCCCCGGCATCCCCGGCAAGGCCGGCCGCCCGGACCTGATCCGGCGCAGCTGCGATGAATCCCTGCGGCGGCTGCGGGTCGACCGGCTCGACATGCTGCAGCTGCACTGGCCGCCCGAGGACGGGACGCCGCTCGAGGTCACCTGGGAAACGATGGCCGAGCTGCAGCGCGAAGGCCTGGTCGCGACGCTCGGTGCCTGCAACTGCACCGCCCGGCAGCTCGACGTGATCGACGCGATCGCCCGGGTCGACGTCGTCCAGCCGCCGCTCTCGATGATCAACCGCGACTCGCTGTCGACGGTCATCCCCTGGGCGGCGGCCAAGGGCGCCGGTGTCCTCGTCTACTCGCCGATGCAGTCCGGGATCCTCACCGGTGGCTTCCACGAGCGGGCGGCGATGCTCGAGCCGGACGACTGGCGGCTCGAGGACCCGGAGTTCCAGCAGCCGAACCTGGACCGCAACCTGCAGCTGGTCGAGGGCCTGCGCCTGGTCGCCGCCCGGCTCGAGTGCACGATCGCCGAGCTGGCGGTCGCCTGGGCGCTGAGCCGCGCCGGCGTCACCGCCGCGATCGTCGGCGCCCGGCGGCCCGACCAGGTGGACGGCTGGCGCGGTGCCGACGGGGTCGTCATCGACCTCGAGGCGGAGGCCGAGATCGCAGTCGTGATAGAAGCCAGCGGCGCCGGCCACGGCCCGCTCGCGATGCCGTCGGATGGCGAGTTCGATGACTAGTGCGATCGATACGCTGCGGCCAGCAGTCGCAGTCACCAGTCGTCATCTGAGGATGGGAAAAGGAGGCGCTTGCCTTGGCTGAGACGGACGGACTATCCGGCCTTGCTCACGCGAACCTGAAAGTTCGCAAGCAGAGCACCGCCGAGCGCGCCGCCGGCGTCCTGCGGGACCTGATCGTGCGCGGCGAGATCGTGCCCGGGCAGCCGCTCCGCGAGACGGAGCTGGCTCCCGCCCTCGGCGTCTCCCGCAACACGATCCGCGAAGCGCTGCGGATCCTGGCCCGCGAGGCGCTGGTCGCGCCCAGCCACCGCAACGTCTACACGGTGGTCGAGGTCTCGGCCGCCGACGTCCCCGACATCTTCCGGGCCCGCGGCATGATCGAGTTCGCCGCCGTCAAGGCGATCCGTGCCGATGACTCCGGGCTCGAGCTCGGCGAGCTCGAAGCGGCGATCGATGCGCTCGACAAGCTCGACGGCGAGGTCGAACGGTGGGAGGTCGTCGCCGCCGACGTCGCCTTCCACACCGCCCTGGTCGCCCAGGCCAAGAGCCCGCGGCTGAGCGCGATGTACAAACAGCTGGAGGGGGAGATCCGCCTCTGCCTCTGCGTCTCGACCCAGTTCCAGGTGCCGCTCGAACAGCTCAAGGCCGAACACGCCGAGCTGATGGCGATGCTGAGGCAGCGCGACTACGACGGCTTCGAACGGGAGCTGGCCCGGACCCTCGAGGACGCCACCGACCGGGTCGTCGCGATGCTCGCCACCCCCGCCAGCAACGGCGCCTCCGCCGAGAACGCCTAGAGCCGGCTGCGTCAGCCCGCGGGCCCCTCACCGCCCCGCAGACCCAACCCATCCGTGGTTCCTTGCGGACGCTATGCGTCCGCAAGGAACCACGGGATGAGGAATCGACGGCGCCGGGGTGGTTGTGGTTCCGTCCGGTCGCCAGGCGTCCGAAAGGAACCACGGGCTGCGAGGAAGGGCGAGGTGCGGGGCGGAATTGGCGAGCCGCGGGGCGGTGCCGGGTCAGAGGGCGCCGCTGAGGAGGACGCCGAGGACGGCGAACCCCGTGGTGGCGGCGATCGTCGCCGCCGTCACCTGCCGGTCGAGGTCGAAGGTGGCGGCGACGATCAGGGCGCTGATCCCGGTCGGCGCAGCGGCCTGGATGACGTAGGAGCCGGGGATGCCGCCGACGGCGGCGCAGAGGCCGAGGTAGAGGGCGGGCACGAGCAGGAGCCGGACCGCCGTGCCGATCGCGACCGGGATGGCGAGGGAGCGCACGTGCGCGAAACCGCCCGGCTCGTAGAGGTTGACGCCGAGGACCAGGAAGCCGACCGGCAGCAGGACGGTGAAGGCGAGGTGGGAGGCGTCGAGCGCCCAGTCGGGGATCGCGCTGGCGGGGGTCAGGAGCGCCGGCACGAGCACCCAGAGCACCGGGTTGCGGGTGAAGAACGAGCGAAGCCGAGCGCCGGCATCCGGCTCGCCGCCGCCGTCGCGGCCGAAGACGGCGCCGACCGCGAAGCCGGCGACGAAGGTGACCGGGCCGGTCAGGATCGCGTCCCAGGCGGCGGCGCGGGTGACGGCGTCGGACCCGAACAGGATCAGCGTCGCCGGCAGCCCGTAGTAGCCGGTGTTGGCGATGATCGCGGCGCAGATCGAGGCGCCCGCGGTGCGGTCGGGCAGGTGCGCGACGCGGACGGCCAGATACCAGGCCAGGATCCCCCCCGCGGCGAGGCTGGCGAGGCCGAGCGCGAGCCCCGCCCCGGCGCCCGAGGCGAGGTCGAAGTGGGCGACGTTGACGAACACACAGGGCGGCAGGATCACCCAGAGGCTCACCGCGATCGTCCGGTCCGAGCCGCTCTGGGCGGCTTGCGGCCACCAGATGCGGGCCGCAACCCCGAGCACGGTTGAGCCGATAATGCCGAGGCTCAGGACGGCGAAGGAGCCCACTGAATCCCGCTCGCGCCCCATGCCGTCACAAGGGGAGCATTTCATGTGGTGACCACATGACTTGCACTCCTACTTTCCTGTAGTCTTGCGCCATGACGAGCCTCCCCGCGTCGACGGAGCAGGGTCAGGGCGCCGGCGCGCCGGGCACCGATTCAGTCCCGGCGATCGAGCTGGCGGGGGTGACCAAGCGCTACGGCGAGGTGCTGGCGGTCGACGACCTCGACGTCCGCATTGCTCAGGGCGAGTTCTTCGCCCTGCTCGGGCCCTCCGGCTGCGGCAAGACCTCGACGCTGAAGATGATGGCGGGGTTCGAGCACCCCGACACCGGTGAGATCCGGCTCGAGGGCGACCTCGTGACCGAGACGCCGCCCTTCCACCGCGACGTCAACCTCGTCTTCCAGGATTACGCCCTCTTCCCTCACCTCAACCTCCGCGACAACGTCGCCTTCGGGCTGAAAATCAAAGGCGTCGGCCGCCACGAGCGCCGCCAGCGCGCCGACGAGATGCTCGCCCGGATGGCGCTGCCGGGGCTCGGCGACCGTCGCATCGGCGAAATCTCCGGCGGCCAGCAGCAGCGGGTCGCCCTCGCTCGGGCGCTGATCAACCACCCGAAGGTGCTGCTGCTCGACGAGCCTCTCGGCGCCCTCGACCTGAAGCTGCGCCGTGCCATGCAGCTCGAGCTGAAGGCGATCCAGCGCGACATCGGCATCTCCTTCGTCTACGTCACCCACGATCAGGAGGAGGCGCTGGCGATGGCCGACCGGATCGCGGTGATGAGCGCCGGCCGCGCCCTGCAGATCGGCAGCCCGCGCGAGATCTACGACCACCCCAGCAACCGCTTCGTCGCCGACTTCATCGGCGAGTCGAGCTTCCTCGCCGGCGAGCGCGCCCGGCCGGAGGGCGCGAACGTCTGGTTCCGCCTCGGCGACGGCAGCGAGGTCCTCGCCCAGCCCGGCTTCGCCGACGGCGACGCGATGGCGATGGTGCGACCCGAGCACACGACCCTCCACCCGGAGGGGACCGCCCATCCGGGCGACGGCTGGAACCAGATCGAGGCAACCGTCGCCGAGTTCGAGTACGCCGGCTCGGACACCCACTACTTCCTCGATACCTCGAGCGGGGACCGCGTTCAGTCGCGGATGCCCGCCTCGGCGGAGACCTTCGTGCCGGGACAGCGCGTCCAGATCCGCTTCCCGGCCGCGAGGACCGTTCTCGTCCAAGCCGAGACGGCAAGTTCAGACCAAGAGCGCGACAGAGGAGGCATTTCCCAAGATGAGATCTGAGAAGCGACTACGGGGGGAGAGGGGCCGCAGAGCGCGGCTCTCGCTGCTGGCGTTGTTCGCCGTCGCGATGGCCGCCGTGCTCGCTGCCTGCGGTGGCGGCTCCGGCGGCTCGAGCAGCAGCGGCGGCGGCGGCGAAACGGGTGGCGGCGAAACCACGACCGCCTCGCTGGAAGGCGATGCCTCCAAGTGCAGCGCCCTCAGCCTCTACACCTGGGAAGGCGAGGGTGGGCCGAAACTGGTCAAGCCGTTTGAAGAAAAAACCGGCGTCCCGGTCAAGGTCTCCTACATGTCCTCCGCGGCCGAGGCGATCGCCAAGCTCGCCGCCGGCGGCACCAAGCAGTACGACCTGATCGTCGCCGGCACCGAAATCTCCGAACCGATGAACGAAGCCGGTGTCATCAAACCGATCGACACCTCGCTGATCCCCGAATACGACAAGCTCCTCAAGTTCACGGTCGAACCGTTCGAATTCGAAGACGCGGTCTGGGGAATTGCCACCGACTGGGGCGTCAACCCGTTCATCTACTCGACCGAAGTGTTCGACAAGCCGCCGACCAGCTGGGCGGACCTGTGGGACCCCAAGCTGAAGGACCAGGTCTCACTGTGGGAAGACATCTCGCTGATCTGGGTCGGGGCTTCCGCCCTCGGGATGGACAGCGAACCCGAACAGCTGTTCGCCCTGAGCCAGGAACAGCTCGACGAAATCCGCGACAAAATGCTCGAACTCAAGGGCAACGTCCGCAAGATGTGGAGCAGCGGCGGCGACCTGATCCAGCTCTACGCCAACAAAGAGGTCAGCGCCTCGATGGGGTGGAGCTACGTGATCAACGAACTCCGCGCCAAGAACGAACCGGTCGACGAAGCCAAGCTCAAGGACATGGGCGCCCAGGCCTGGTCGGAGGGCCCGGCGATGTCGGTCGACATCGACCCGGACTGCGAAGCCGCGGCCTACGAATGGATCAACTGGGAGATCTCTCCCAAGGGCCAGGCCGCTCTCGCTGAAGAAAGCACCTACACCCCGGTCAACCCGGCGGCGGAAAAGTACATGTCGCCGGACCTGATCAAGCTGACCGGGATCGACGATCCGGAAGGCTTCCTCGGCAGCGCCATCTTCAAGCGGGCGCCCGCCGATCCGGAAGCCTACAACCAGACCCTGCAGGAAATCATCTCCGGGCTGGGCTAGCCGGCCAGGAAACCGCCCGTGACCCTGATCCGCAGGCATAGGTGGCTGCAGGCCCTCCTCCTCTTTGGGCCTGCAGCCATCTGGGCGGTCTTCTTCATCGTCTTCCCGATGGTGGAGGCGGTGAAAATGAGCCTCTCCAAGATCGTGTACTACCGCCTGGTACACGACTGGACGCTGAAAAACTTCGAAACCTTCTTCTCCAACTCGCTGTACATCGAAGGGCTGATGCGGTCGATCGTCCGCGGCCTGATCGTCGCCGCGGTCAGCATCGCGATCAGCCTGCCGCTCGCCCACTACATCTCCTTCAGGGTGAAAAAGAACCAGTTCGCCTGGTTCGCCGCGGTCGTCGTCGCGCTCTGGCTCGGCTACCTGCTGCGAATCGTCGGCTGGCGGATCCTGCTCGGCAACGAGGGGATCCTCAACGGGCTGCTGACCGGCGTCGGCATCCTCGACCACCCGACCAAGATCCTCGTCTTCAACCCGTTCTCGGTGATCCTCGTCCAGGTCCACCTGGCGATGTCGTTTGCCTTCATCCCGATCTTCGTCGTCATGCAGCGGGTCCCGCACCGGCTGATGCAGGCGGCGAGCGACCTCGGCGCCCGCCGCTGGCGCCAGATCCTCGAGGTCGAGGCGCCGCTGATCGCGCCCGGTGTCGCGATCGGCTTCACCTTCGCCTTCATCCTCTCCTTCGGCGACTACTTCGCCCCGACCCTGGTCGGCGACCCCGCCTCGCTCGGGATCGCCAACCTCGCCTACTCGCAGTTCGCCCAGGGCCTCGCCTGGCCGCTCGGCGCCGCGATCGGGGTGGTGATGATCGTCACCGTGCTGGCCGCCCTGGCGCTGCCGGCGCTCGTCTTCCGCGTCTACAAGCGGGTGATCTCGATCCGTGCCCACCGCGGCGAGCGCCGCGGCAGCACCGCCGCGGCGCCGCCGCTCGCCGAGGAGGCGACGGCGCCGTGACCATGCGCAAACGGCTCGGCAGCGTCGGCATCGGAGCCGGCGTCGCGCTGATCTTCCTCTTCCTCTACATGCCCGCGGTGGTGATCGCGGTGTACTCCTTCAACAAGGGCGCGGTGATGAGCTGGCCGCCCGAACTGGCGAGCCTGCACTGGTACAGCAAGGCCTTCGCCAACGAAGCGCTGATGGAAGGCCTGAAGAACTCGGTCATCGTCGCCGTGGTCAGCGTCGGGATCGCGATCATCCTCGGCATCCCCGCCGGCCTCGGCGTCGACCGCTTCGAGTTCTTCGGCAAGACCGCCTTCCAGCGGCTGCTGATGTTGCCGTTCCTGATGCCGGGTCTGATCAGCGGCCTGACGCTGCTGACCGTGATCCTCGACTTCGAAATGGAACTGTCGCTGATGACGGTGATCATCGCCCACGCGACGATGCTGATCGCGATCGTCGTGATCCAGATGGCGGTCGTGCTCGACCGCTGGGACCGCTCGCTGGAGCTCGCCGCGCAGGACCTCGGCGCCAACGAGGTCCGCACCTTTCTCTTCGTGACCTGGCCCAACATCCGGGCGGCGATCTTCGGCGCCGCGCTGCTCGGGATCGCGGTCTCGCTCGACGAGACCGCGCGCACCGCCTTCGTCGCCGGCGAAGAGAACACGCTGCCGCTGGTCGTCTTCTCGGGGCTGAAACGAACCCTGACCCCGGAAATCAACGCGATCGGCACCGTCGTCCTCGTCTTCTCGCTCGTCGCCGTCGTCCTCTGGTCGAAATTCGGCGCCGCCGACCTCGCCCGCGAGTAGGGCGCCCGGCGCTCCCCCACAACCGCACCAAAGCAAGCAACCGGAAAGGCAGCAAGTGCTACGCATCGGCATTGACATCGGAGGGACCTTCACCGACCTCACCGTCCTCGAAGAGGACGGCCAGGCGCACCTCTGGAAGGAGCCGACGACGCCGGCCGATCCGATGGCGGCGATCCTCACCGGGCTGGAGGGGCTGGCGGGCAGCCTCGACCGCCCGGTCGCGGACCTGCTCGGCGAAGCCCGCCTGCTGGTGCACGGGACGACGATCGCGACCAACACCGTGATCCAGCGCAACGGCCCGCGGATCGGGCTGCTGGCGACCAAGGGGTTCCGCGACGTCCTCTACTTCCGCGACGCCTGGAAGCCGGAACGGTTCAACGTCCGCTTCAGCCCGCCCGAGCCCTTCGCCGAGCGCTTCCTGCGGCTCGGGGTGACGGGCAGGATCGGCTCCAAGGGCGAGGTGATCACCCCGCTCGACGAGGCCGAGGTGCGCAGCGCGGTCGAGTTCATGGGCCGCCACGGGGTCGAGGCGGTCGCCGTCGCCTTCCTCTGGTCGGTGATGAACGACGAGCACGAGCACCGCGCCGCGGAGATCGTCAAGGAGATCCTGCCCGACGTCCAGGTGATCTGCTCGGCCGACGTCGTCCCCGAGATCCGCGAGTGGGAGCGGACCTCGGCGGCGGTGCTGAGCGCCTACATCCTGCCCGGGATCGACGGCTACTTCCGCCGGCTGAAGAGCGACCTGGCGAGCTCCGGCCTCGAGGACGAACCGCTGATCATGCAGCTGAACGGCGGTTGCGCGCCGATCGAGGAGGTGCTGAAGCGGCCGGTCTACGCGCTGCACTCCGGCCCCGCCGCGGCGCCGGCCGCGGCCGCCTACCACGCCGGCCGCCGCGGTCTCACCGACGTGATCACGATCGACATGGGCGGCACCAGCTTCGACGTCTGCCTGGTCCGCGACAACGCTCCGGCCCGCTCGCGCAACATCCGCGTCAACAGCCAGCCGGTCGGCGTCGAGGGCGTCGCCGTCCACTCGGTCGGCGCCGGCGGCGGCAGCATCGCCTACGTCGACGAGGGCGGCGCCCTCAACGTCGGCCCGCGCAGCGCCGGCTCGGTCCCGGGTCCGGCTGCCTACGGCACCGGCGGCACCGAGCCGACCGTCACCGATGCCAACGTGGTGCTCGGCTACCTCGACCCGGAGTCGTTCCTCGGCGGCCGCCGCGAGCTGCGCGCCGACCTCGCCGAGCAGGCGATCGCCGAGAAGATCGGCGCGCCGCTCGGGCTCGACCCGGTCGAGGCCGCGGCCGGCGTGATCCGCATCGTCAACGCCAACATGACCGCCGCGGTGCGGGCGGTCTCGGTCGAGCGCGGGCTCGACCCGCGCGGCTTCGCGCTGCTGGTCGGCGGCGGCGCCGGCGGCCTGCACTCCTGCGCGCTGGCCCGCGACCTCGGCATCCGCCAGGTCGTGATCCCGCGCGAGGCGGGCACGCTCTGCGCCTTCGGGATGACCGTCACCGACGTCCGCCACGACTTCCTCGGCGCCCTGCACTGCAGCAGCGACGCGATGGACTCGGCGGCGCTCGACGCGCTCTACGCCGGGCTCGAGGAGAAAGGCCGCTCGCGCCTGACGGCGGACGGGTTCGCCGACGGGGAGATCGTCGTCGAGCGCAGCGTCGACGCCCGCTACCCGGGCCAGGTCTATGAGCTGACCGTCCCGATCCCGACCGTCGCGGCCTACGGGCCCGAGACCCTGGCCGAGATCGTCAGCCGCTTCCACGACGAGCACGAGCGCCAGTTCGGCTACCGCCGCGACGACATGCCGGTCGAGTTCCTGCACTGGCGGGCGGCCGCGGTCGGCCGGATCGCGGTCGAGGCGCCGCCGGCGGCCGCCGGCGGCGGCGAGGGCAAGGCGGCGGAGCCGATCGGCTCGCGCACCGTCTACGTCCCCTCGCAGGGGATGACCGAGGTGCCGATGTACAAGGTCGAGCAGCTCGAGCTCGGCACCCGGGTCGCCGGGCCGGCGGTGGTCGCCGGCGACACGACGACGATCCTGCTCGACGTCGGCGACGTCCTCAGCTGCGACGAGGAGGACAGCTTCCTGATCGAGGTCGCGCCCGCCGACGGCCGGGCGCCGGCCCCAGCCGGCACGGGCGCGGAGGCGGCCCGGTGAGCGCCGCGACGAACGGCGCCGCCGCGCCGCAGGAGATCGACCAGGTCACGTTCAGCGTCATGCTGCGGCGGCTGCAGAGCATCTCGCAGGAGATGGCGCAGGCGCTTGAGCGGAGCTCGGTCAGCGCGATCATCGCCCTCTGTCACGACTTCTCCTGCGTCATCTACGACGCCAAGGGTCGCCAGCTCTCGGTCCACGACCCGATCCCGGTGCACGTCACCGCGATGGAGCTGCAGATCGAGGCGATCGAGAACATGTTCGGCGCCGACATCCACGACGGCGATGCCTTCCTCGCCAACGACCCCTACCGCGGCAACACCCACGTCGGCGACATCGTCGTCGCCCGGCCGGTCTTCGTCGACGGGATGCTCGCCTTCTGGGTGATGATCAAGGCGCACCACGCCGACGTCGGCGCCTTCGAGCCGAGCTCCTGCACGACCGCCTCGCGCGACGTCTACCAGGAGGGGCTGCAGATCCCGCCGGTGCGGATCGTCGCCGGCGGCGTCCCCCGCCACGACGTGCTCGAGCTGGTCTTCGCCAACGTCCGCCTTCGCGACGTCGTCCAGGGCGACCTGCTGGCCCAGATCGGCGCCGCCGAGCGGGGCCACGCCCTGATCCTCGAGTTCTGCGATGAGTTCGGCCTCGAGCGGGCCGAAGCCTACGGCGACCAGGTGATCGCCTACGCCGCGAAACGGATGAGCTCGCTGATCGAGTCGATCCCCGACGGCACCTACAGCGGCAACGGCTGGGTCGACACCGACGGCTACGACGCCCGCGACATCCCGGTCTCGGCCGCGGTCACGGTCGAGGGCGACCGGGTCGTCGTCGACTTCGAGGCCGGCCCCGAGGCCGAGGGCGGCCTCAACGGCACCCACGCGACCTCGCTCGCCGCCGGGCGGATCCCGTTCCTCTTCCTCGCCGACCCCGACATCCCCCACAACCAGGGCTGCTTCGACCGGATCGACGTCAACGTGCCGAGCGGGACGATCGCCGAGTCGCTGCATCCGGCCTCGACCTCGTGCGCGACGATGATCCCGACGGGGATGCTGCACGACTCGATCAACAAGGCGCTGGCGCCGGCGATCCCCGACCTCGTCGTCGCCGGCACCGCCCGCAGCTCGACCACGCCCCAGTTCTTCGGCTACGACGAAGAGACCGGTGAGGAATGGGGGATGATGATCTTCAACTCGACCGGCGGCGCCGGCGCCTGCAAGGAGGCCGACGGCTGGCCCCTGATGGAGACGACCGGCGCCATGGGCGGCCAGAAATGCGTCTCGATCGAGCAGATGGAGCTGCTCTACCCGGTGCGGGTCGAGCACATGGAGATCGAGCCGGAGGCGGCCGGGTTCGGGGCCAAGATCGGCGGCCACGGCGTCCGCTTCACCCTGCGGCCGCTGAAGGGCCAGATGGAATGCATCACCTTCGGCGACGGCGTCGCCAACCCCCCGCACGGGATCCTCGGCGGCACGCCGGGCATCGGCGGCGGCCACTTCGTCGAGGAGGCCGCGACCGGCAGGCGCCGCTACATCTCCGCCGCCGGCCGGGTCGCCGTCCCCCGCGGCGACACCTGGACCGCGGTCGCGACGGGCGGCGGCGGCTACGGCAATCCGCTCGAGCGGCCGGCCGAAAAAGTCCGCGCCGAAGTGCGCGACGCGATCCTCAGCCGCGAGTCTGCCTACGAGGTCTTCGGCGTCGTCGTCGGCGAGGGCGAGGACCCCGAGCTCGACGAGGAGGCGACCGCAGCGCGGCGGGCCGAGCTGGCCGCCATCGAGGTCCCGATCGTGCTCCCCGAGGGGCCGCGCGCGGCCAACTGGGTCGACGCCAACCTGCGCGAGGGCGACGTCTACCTCGAGAACCCGACGATCGCCTAACGGCGGGAAGGAGAGGACGTGACCAGCGGAGCGACAACCACGACCGAGATCGACCAGGTCACCTTCAGCGTCATGCTGCGGCGCCTGCAGAGCATCTCGCTGGAGATGACGCAGGCGCTCGAGCGCAGCGCCTGGAGCTCGATCATCGCCCTCTGCCACGACTTCTCCTGCGTCATCTACGACGCCAAGGGCCGCCAGCTCTCGGTCCACGACCCGATCCCGGCCCTTGTCACCTCGCTGGAGCTGGTGATCGACGCGATCGAAGAGGCCTTCGGCGAGGACATCCACGACGGCGACGCCTTCCTCGCCAACGATCCCTACCGAGGCAACACCCACGTCGGCGACCTGGTGATCGCGCGGCCGGTCTTCGTCGACGGCCGGCTGCTGTTCTGGCTGATGATCAAGGCCCACCACATGGACGTCGGCGCCTTCGAGCCGGCCTCCTGCACGACGGCGGCGCGCGACGTCTACCAGGAGGGCCTGCAGATCCCGCCGCTGCGGCTGATGTCCGGCGAGCGGATCCACAACGACGTCCTCGAGCTGATCCTCGCCAACGTCCGCCTGCGAACTCTGGTCGAAGGCGACCTGCTCGCCCAGCTCGGCTCGGCCGAGCGCGGCAGGCGGCTGATCCTCGAGTTCTGCGAGGAGTTCGGAACCGACCGGGTCGAGGCCTACGCGGAGGAGGTGATCGCCTACTCCGACCGCCGCATGGGGGCGGTGATCGAGGCGATCCCCGACGGCACCTACCGCGGCTCGGGCTGGGTGGACTCCGACGGCTACTCGGTCCGCGACGTCCCGATCGAGGCGACGGTGACGGTGAGCGGCGACAAGGTCGTCGTCGACTTCGAGGGGACCGGTCCCCAGGCCGAGGGCGGGCTCAACGGCTCGGTGGCGACGACCCTGACCGCCGGGCGGGTTCCCTTCCTGTTCTACGCCGACGCCGACATCCCGCACAACCAGGGCTGTCTCGACCACATCGAGGTGCGCGCCCCGAAAGGGACGATCGCCAACCCCGAGTACCCGGCCTCCACCTCCTGCGCGACGATCGTCCCCTCCGGGATGCTGCACGACGCCGTCAACAAGGCGCTGGCGCCGGCGATCCCCGACCTGGTCCAGGCCGGTACCGCCCGCTGCAGCAACGTCCCCCAGTTCTTCGGGATCGACACCGAGACCGGCGAGGAATGGGCGATGATGATCTTCAACAACTGCGGCGGCTCGGGCGCCTGCAAGGAGGCCGACGGGTGGTCGCTGCAGGAGAGCACCGCGGCGATGGGCGGCCAGAAAGCGCTGCCGATCGAGCAGATGGAGCTGCTGCACCCGGTGCGGGTCGAGGAGATGGAAATCGAGACCGACTCGATGGGCTTCGGCGCCACGATCGGCGGCTTCGGCGTGCGCTTCACGCTGCGGCCCCTGCACGGCTCGATGGACTGCATCACCTTCGGCGACGGAACCGCCAACCCGCCGCACGGGATCCTCGGCGGCACCGCCGCGATCGGCGGCGGCCAGTACGTCGAGAACGGCGAGACCGGCGCCCGCACCTACGTCTCGGCCTCGGGCCGGATCCGGATCGGGCCCGGCAGCACCTGGACCGGCGTCGCCACCGGCGGCGGCGGCTACGGCAGCCCCCTGGAGCGCGACGCCGAGCGGGTGCGAGAGGAGGCGCGCGACGGGGTGATCAGCCGCGAGGCGGCCTTCGAGGTCTTCGGCGTCGTCCTCGGCGAGGGCGAGGACCCGCCGCTCGACGCCGCGGCGACGGCGGCGCGGCGGGCCGAGCTCGCGGCGCGCGAGCGGCCGCTGGTGACGCCGACCGTCGCCGACGCCGCCACCTGGGTGACCGAAAACCTGCGCCCGGGCGACGTCTACCTCGAGAACCCGACCGGCGAGTAGGAGGCCGAAAGTGAGCGAGACCGAGCAGCAGGGCCGCGAGGGCGGCTACGACCCGATCACCTTCAGCGTCATCCTCAGCCGCTTCGACGCGATCGTCGAGGAGATGACGAGGGTGCTCGAGAAGTCGGCCTGGACCTCGATCCTGGCGCTCGCCCACGACTACTCGTGCGCGATCTACGACGCGGTGCCGCGCCAGGTCTCGATGTTCGACGCGCTGCCGATCCACACCGCCTCGCTGCACGTCGCGGTGGGGGAGATAGCCGAGGCCTTCGCCGGCGACATCAACCCCGGCGACGTCTTCCTCTTCAACGACCCCTACATGGGCAACACCCACGTCGGCGACTTCGTCACCGCGGCGCCGGTCTTCAGCGACGGCCGGCTCGTCTTCTGGTCGGTGACCAAGGGCCACCAGATGGACACCGGCGCCTACATCCCGAGCTCGGTGGTCGCCTCCGCCGCCGACATCTACCAGGAGGGGATCACGATCCCGCCGATGCGGATGGTCGAAGCCGGCCAGCTGCGCGAGGACTTCTTCCGCCTGCTGCTGGCGAACCTGCGCTACTCGGATCTGATCGAGGGCGACCTGCGGGCCCAGGTCGGCTCGATCGAAAAGGCGCGCCAGCGGCTCGAGGAGCTCTGCGCCGAGTACGGCACCGACGTCGTCCTGCGCTACGTCGACGAGATCATCTCCTACTCGAGCCGCCGCGCCGGCCAGGAATTCGCCTCGATGCCGGACGGGACCTACGAGGCCGAAGGCTGGATCGACAGCGACGGGTTCGGCACCGAGCACATCCCGGTCAAGGTCGCGGTGACGATCGCCGGCGAAGAGGTGAAGGTCGACTACGCCGGCTCCGGGCCGCAGGCCAAGGGCGGCGCCAACGGCAGCTTCGCCACCTCCCAGGCGGCCGGCGCGGTCCCCTTCCTCTACTACATCGACGCCGACATCCCGCACAACCACGGCGTCCTCGAACGGGTCGAGGTCTCGGCCGAAGAGGGGACCATCTGCTACGCGAAATTCCCCGCCTCGACCAGCGTCGCGACGATCGTCCCCTCCGACCTGATGCAGGACGTCGTCAACCGGGCGATGGTGGCGGCGATGCCCGAGCGGGTCCCGGCCGGCGGCGCCCGCTGCGGCAACATCCCGCAGTTCGCCGGCGCCGGGGCCGACGGGCACGAACCGTGGGGCTTCATGCTCTTCAACAACGCCGGCGCCGGCGGCGCCGCGCAGGGCAACGACGGCTGGCCCCTCTGGTACAACCAGGCGGCGCTCGGCGGCATGAAAATCCAGCCGATCGAGCAGCTCGAGCTGCTCTATCCGGTGCGGATCGAGCGCTGCGAGGTCGACACCGACTCGGTCGGGTTCGGCCGCTGGCTGGGCGGCCCCGGCAACGTCTGCGCGGTCAAGCCGCTGGTCGACGAGATGGTCACGATCACCTTCGGCGACGCCGCCTCCAACCCCCCGCACGGGGCGATGGGCGGCGGCCAGGGCTCGGGCGGCGGCCAGTACGTCGAGGACCTCGAGACCGGCAGGCGGCGCTTCGTCTCCTCCAGCGGCGCCTTCACCGTCGACCACGAGCGCGAGGTCTACGTCGGCGTCTCGACCGGCGGCGGCGGCTGGGGCAACCCCCACGAGCGCGACGCCGAGCAGGTCCGCCTCGACGTGCGCGACGGGATCGTCAGCCGCGAGGCCGCGGCCGAGGTCTTCGGCGTCGTCGTCTCCGCCGACCACGACCCGGTGCTCGACGCCGAGGCGACAGCGGCCCGGCGGGCCGAGCTGGCCGCCGTCGAGCGGCCGGTGGTCGAGCCGACCAAGCCGAACGCCTCGCCCTGGCTCGCCCGGAACATGCGCGACGGCGACACCTACGACCTCGACCCGCTGCTCTAGCGGCGAGAAGGAGCGCGAGATGAGCTACCGCATCGGCGTCGACATCGGCGGCACCTTCACCGACTTCACGGTCGCCCGCGAGGGCGGCGAGCTGCTGCTCTGGAAGCAGGACTCGACCCCCGACGACCCCGGCCGCGCCGTGGTCGAGGGGCTCGCCGCCGTCGCCGAGCAGCTCGAGACCGACGTCGCCGGGCTGCTCGGCGAGACCGAGCTCTTCGTCCACGGGACGACGGTCGCGACCAACATGCTGATCCAGCGCAACGGGCCGACGATCGGGCTGCTCTGCACCGAGGGCTTCCGCGACGTCCTCTACTTCCGCGACGGCTACAAGCCCGAGCGCTTCAACATCCACCTGCCGCACCCGCGGGAGCTGGTCGACCGCTGGCTGCGGATCGGCGTTCCCGAGCGCTACGACCCGAGCGGCGAGGAGATCGCGGCGCTCGACGAGGACGCGGTGCGGGCCGCCGCCGCGCGCTTTTCCGCGGCCGGCGTCCGCGCCGTCGCGGTCGCCTTCCTCTGGTCGGCGCTGCACCCCGACCACGAGCGGCGGGCGGCGGCGATCCTGCGCGAGGAGCTGCCCGGCGTCGACGTGATCTGCTCGCACGCGGTCCTGCCCGAGATCCGCGAGTGGGAGCGCACCTCGGCGACCGCGATGAGCGCCTACGTGATGCCGAAGATCCGCGAGTACCTGACCGCGCTGGAGGGTCAGCTGCTGGCCGGCGGGCTGCAGCGGCCGCTGCTGATCATGCAGATCAACGGCGGCTGCGCCCGCGTGCCCCACATCCTCGACGTCCCGGTCAACATCCTCGCCTCCGGGCCGGCCGCCGCGCCGGCCGCGGCGCTGCATTTCGCCGACAGCGTCGGCGAGGACGTGATCACCGTCGACATGGGCGGGACCAGCCTCGACGTCTGCCTGATCGAAGGCGGGCGGGCGGCGATGAGCCGCGAGATCCAGGTCGAGGGCCAGCCGATCGGCGTCTCCGCGGTCGACGTCCACTCGATCGGCGCCGGCGGCGGCTCGATCGCCTGGATCGACGCCGGCAGCGCCCTGCGGGTCGGGCCGCGCAGCGCCGGCGCCAAGCCGGGCCCCGCCTGCTACGGGTTCGGCGGCACCGAGCCGACCGTGACCGACGCCAACGTCGTCCTCGGCTACCTCAACCCGGAGGCCTTCCTCGGCGGCCGGCGCAAGCTGCGCGACGACCTCGCGCGGACGGCGGTCGACGAGCACGTCGGCGCCCCGCTCGGGCTCACCACGGTCGAGGCGGCGGCCGGGATCGTGCGCGTCGTCAACGCCAACATGGTCGGCGCGATCCGCTCGGTCTCGGTCGACCGCGGCGTCGACCCGCGCGGCTTCACCCTCGTCTGCGGCGGCGGCGCCGGCGGCCTGCACGCCGCCGAGCTGGCCCGCGAGCTGGGGATGAAGAAGGTCTTCGTGCCGCTGGAGGCCGGCGTCTTCTGCGCCTTCGGGATGACCGTCACCGACGTCCGCCACGACCACCTGACGGCGCTGCACGCGGTCAGCGACGAGTTCGACCTCGAAGCGGTCAACGGCGTCCTCGCCGCGATGGAGGAGCGGGCCCGGGCCGAGCTGCTCGAGGAGGGCTTCGCGCCGGAGGAGATCTCGCTGCAGCGCTCGGTCGACGCCCGCTATCCGGGCCAGGTGCACGAGATCACCGTCCCGGTCCCGTCCGGCCACCGGCTCGAGTCGGCCGACGTCGCCGAGCTGGTCGCCGACTTCCACGAGCAGCACCTCGCCCAGTTCGCCTACAACCGCGAGTCGATGCCGATCGAGTGCCTGCACTGGCGGGTGGCGGCGATCGGCGCCGCCGGCGTCGCCCGGGCCGCGACCGTGGTGGCCAGCGACGGCGAGGCGGTCCCGGTGCGCAGCGCCGAGGCCTACTCGACCGCCCGCGGCGAGCTCGTGCAGACGCCGATCTACGACGTCGCCGACCTCGGCATCGGCACCGCGATCGAGGGTCCGGCGATCGTCGCCGCGCCGACCACCACCGTGGTCGTCCACGAGGGCGACGTGCTGCGCCGCCAGGTGGCGGAGGGCTTCCTGATCGAAGTCGCGCCCCCCGGCACCGCCGCCGCGCCCGGCGAGCGCCAGGCGGTCGCCGCGTGAGCGAGTGGGCCTGGCCGGGCGGCGCCGAGGTCGCGGTCACGCTCAGCTTCGACGTCGACGCCGAGTCGGGGTTCCTCGGCGAGGGCGAGGAGTACCGGCGCCGGATCACCTCGCTCTCGGAGGGGGCCTTCGGCGTGCGCCGCGGCGTGCCCCGGATCCTGGCGCTGCTCGAGCGGCTCGGCGTCCCGGCCAGCTTCTTCGTCCCCGGCGATACCGCCGAGCGCCACCCGGACCTGGTTCCGGCGCTGCTCGAGGCCGGTCACGAGGTCGGCCACCACGGCTACCTGCACCTGCGCAGCGACCGGGTCTCCGATGCGGCCCAGCGCGAGGAGATCGAGCGCGGCCTGCAGGCCCTCGCCGCCGCCGGTGCGCCGACCCCGCGCGGCTACCGCTCGACCTCCTGGGAGCTGACGCCCGAGACCTTCTCGCTCCTGCTCGAGCACGGCTTCGCCTACGACTCGAGCTGCATGGGGGACGACCGGCCCTACCTGCTGTCGTGGGAGGGCGAGGAGCTGCTCGAGCTGCCGGTCCACTGGTCGCTCGACGACTGGCCGCGGTTCGGCTGGATGATCGACGGCGGCGGCAATGTCGCCGACGTCGCCGAGCTCGGCTCGGCCTGGCTGGCCGAGTACCGCGCCGCCCGCGCCGAGCGCCGCCACGTCACCTTCACGATGCACCCCGAGGTGATCGGCCGCGCCTACCGCTTCGCCGCGCTGGAGGCGCTGGTCGAGGCGATCGCCGCCGACGGCGACGTCTGGTTCGCCCGCCTCGACCAGGTCGCCGAGCACGTGGCGCCGATCCTGGCGGCGGGGCGGGCCGCTTGACCCGCCTGGTCCGGACGGCGGCGACGGCGCCGGCGGAGCGCGGCCTCGAGTTCGGCCGCGCCCGGGCGGAGGTCGTGCGCGCCACCTGGGAGAGCTACCTGAGGCTGTTCGAGGCCGGTGGGCTGGCCGGGCGCGAGGAGATCGAGGCCTGGGGCGAGGAGGCGCTGGCGGCGATCGCCGCCTGGAGCGCCGGCGCCGCCGCGGAGATCGAGGGGATCGCGGCCGGGGCCGAGCTGCCGGCCGCGGCGGTGGCGGCCGTCAACGCCCGCACCGAGCTGCTGGCCCGGGTGGCGGCGCGGCGCCGGGCCGAGTGCACGGTGGCGGCCAGCGTCGGCGGCGAGCCCGGGGCGCCGCTCGGCGCCCAGACCTGGGACTGGCACGAGGAGCTCTCCGGGTGCTGGCTGGTCTGGGGCTTCGAGGAGCCCTCGGGGATGCGGGTGCAGACCCTGACCGAGGCCGGGATGCTGGCCAAGATCGGCGTCAACTCGGCCGGGATCGGCGTCCTCGTCAACATCCTCCACCACGAGAGCGACGCCTCGGTCCCGCTCGGCGTCCCGATCCACGTCCTCCTGCGCCGGATCCTGGCCGAGTCGGCGAGCGCCTTCGACGCGGTGCGGACGATCGCCGCCGCCGAGGTCGCCGCCTCCTCGGCGCTGACGATCCTCGCCACCGAAGGCGGCGAGGAAACCGCGCTGACCATCGAGCTGCGCCCCGGCGCCCGCCCCGCCTACCTGCTCCCCGACGGCGACGGCGTCCTCCTCCACACCAACCACTTCCTCGCCCCGGACGCGGTGCCCGGCGACCTCGAGCCGCTGGTCGGCCCCGACTCGATGTTCCGGCTCGAGCTGCTGCGCCGCCGCGCCGCCTGGGATGGGGCGCCGAGCGGCGCCGACCTGATCGCCGCGCTCGGCAGCCACTTCGGCGCCGGCGGCGCCATCTGCTGTCACCCCGAGCCCGGCGCCGAGCTCGGCGAGCGCTACGGCACCCTGGCGACCGTCGTCCTCGAACCGGCCCGCCGCCTGATGCGGTTTGCCGCCGGCGGCCCCTGTGAGGCGGACGCCGGCGGCTGGACCGAGGTCGCCGCCAGCCCCGAGACCAACATCAAGGAGGAGACACATGTACGCGCGAATTGACAACGTCGACCTGCTCTGCGCCGACGCCGACGCGATGGCCGACTTCTACCACGGCGTCCTCGGGCTGCCGTTCTACCTGCCCTACGAGCCGGGCGAGGGCTGGGTCGCGCTCGACGCCGGCAACCTGACGATCTACGTCTTCCAGACCGAGAATGCCGACCGCGAGCCGCGGCGCACCCCGGTCAACGAGGTCAACCGGCCCGGCTGGGATTCGATCGCCTTCCAGGTCGACGACCTCGACGCCGAGATCGCGCGGCTCGACGGCAAGGTCGAGTGGGCCGCCGACGTGATCAAGTGGGAGCACCCCTCCGGCACCTGGTACCGCTACCGGCCGATGTACGACCCCGAGGGCAACATGTTCTACGTCACCGAGCCGCACCCCGCCTGATCCGGGGGGCCGGGTCCGGGGCGGGCCGCTAGGCGCGCATCGCCGCGATCTTCGCCGCCGCGACCGCCTCGGTCTCGGCGGTGAGCGCGGTGGACAGGGCGAGCACCTGGGAGCCCGCGGCCAGCTCGCCGGCCCGGGCCTCGAGGGTCGCGAAGTAGCGTTCACGCAGCTCGGTGTTGACGTTCACCTTGCGGATGCCGAGCCCGATCGCGCGGCGCACGTCGGCCGCCGGGATGCCCGAGGCGCCGTGCAGCGAGAGCGCGCAGGGGACGGCGGCGTCGAGCTCGGCGAGCAGCCCGAAGTCGAGCCGCGGCGGGGCGGCGTAGCGGCCATGGACGTTGCCGATCGAGACCGCGAGGCAGGCGACGCCGGTGGCGGCGACGAACTCGCGGGCCGCCGCGGGGTCGGTGAAGCCCGCCGGGCGCACCCCGTGGGCGATCTCCTCGTTGCCCTCGATCCGCCCCAGCTCGGCCTCGAGCAGGGCGCCGTGCTCGCCGGCCAGCGCCGCCGCGGCCTGCACGAAGGCGACGTTCTCCGCGTCGGGCAGCTTCGAGCCGTCGGCCATCACGACGTCGACGCCGGCCTCGAGCGCGGCGGCGATCAGGTCGAGGTCGTCGACGTGGTCGAGCTGCAGGCAGACCGGGACCGGCGAGCGCTCGGCGAGCTCGCAGAGCGCCGCCAGCAGCGGCGGCCCGAGGGGCGCGGCGAAGGCCTGGCGGCTGACCAGCAGCACCACCCCGGTGCCCGCCGCCTCGGCGGCGGCAAGGACGCCGAGCGCCGTGTCGATCCCGTAGACGGTGAAGGCCGCCACCGCCCGGCCGTCGCGCTCGGCGCCGGCCAGCAACCGCTCAAGGTCGGCCCTCACCAGGCAGCCGGCTCCGGCTCGGCCTCCGGTTCGGCCCAGATCTCGTCGAGCAGGCGCTCGTGCGTCTCGACCAGCTCCTCGTAGAGCTCCCCAAGTTCCTCGCGCGGCCGTGCCCGGCGCGACTCGTCGGGGTGGACCATCGCCGCCGCGGCGGCCTGGTGGTCGCGGTGGCGGCCGGTCGCGATCGCGCCCTGGATCGCCGCCCCCAGCGCCGCCGCCTCGGGCTCGCGCACCGGCGCCAGCGGCATCCGGTAGACGTCGGCCTGCAGCTGCAGGAAGCGGTCCGAGCGAGCCCCGCCGCCGCCGGCGCGGAGCTCGACCAGGTCGTCGTCGAGCAGCGGCGCCAGCACCCGGAGATTGCGGCGCACGTCGATCGCGATTCCCTCGAGGTCGGCGCGGATCAGGTCGGCCGGCTGGTGGGCCTCGCTCAGCCCGACGATCGCACCGCGGGCGCGGGGGTCCCAGTAGGGGGCGGCGATGCCGTTGAAGTGGGGGAGGACGACGACGTCGCGGGCGCCCGGCGGCGATTCGGCCAGCGCCGCCTCGATCGCCACCTCTGGGTCGCCCTGGCCGAGCGTGCGCAGCATCCAGGAGACCGACGACATCGCGGTCTGCGAGCCGCCCTCCAGGACCCACTGGCCGGGCACCGCCGAGGGGCTGCAGAGGATGCGCCGGAAGCGATCGCGGCAGGGGTGGCCGACGGGGGCGAGCAGGAAGGAGCCGCTGCTGACCGTGACTCCGGCGCTGCCGCCGGCGACGACGCCGAGGCCGACCAGGCCGCACTGCTGGTCGCCGCCGGCACGGACGACCGGGATGCCGCTTGGCAGCCCGGTCTCCCGAGCCAGCTCCGAGCGCAGGGCGCCGGCGGTCGAGCCGGGCGGATCGGTCGGCGGCAGCCGGCGCGGGTCGAGCCCCCAGGTATCGACCAGATCCGGGTCCCAGCGGTTGACCTCGATGTCGAACAGCAGCGTGCGCGAGGCCTGCGTCCAGTCGGTCCCGACCTCGCCGCTCAGCTGCTGGACGAGGTAGTCCTGAACCGAGAGGTACCAGCTGGCGCGGGCGGCGGCGGCCGGGTGGGAGCGGGCCAGCCAGGAGAGCTTCGGGGCGGTGAAGTAGGAGTCGGTGCGCAGGCCGGTGCGCTCGTACAGCGGGTAGGGGCCGAGCGTCTCGCCGAAGCGCTCGGCGTCGGCGCCGCCGCGGCGGTCGCGCCAGAGCAGGGCCGGGTGGACGGGCTCGCCGGCGGCGTCGACGGCGACGACGCTGGCGCGCTGGCTGGTGACCGCGATCGCCGCGACCTCCCGCCCCGCCAGGGCGGCGCCGACCTCGCGCAGGCCGTCGCGCATCGCCGCCGCCCACAGCAGCGGGTCCTGCTCGGCGGTGCCGTCGACGTCGCGGCGGACCTCGCTGGCACGCGAGAAATGAGCGAGGCGGCGGCCCTCGAGATCGAAGCCGACGACGCGCAGGGCGCTGGTGCCGGCGTCGACGGCGATGATCGCCGCCGCCGGGGAGCTCATCGGGCGACACCCCCCTCGGCGGCCGCCGCGCCGAGCAGCCGCGGTCCCCGCTCGCGGGCCCAGTCCGCGTAGCGCGGGTCGTCGAGGACGGCCGGGTTGGCGAGCGCGATCGCCCCGGTCTCGCCGCGCAGCAGTGACGTCAGCGTCGCCACCAGCAGCCGTGGCGAGCGGGTCAGGGCGTCGGCGGTGGTGCCGGCGATGTGCGAGGTGAGGGTGACGTTGTCGAGCTCCAGCAGCGGGTCGCCGGGCGCCAGCGGCTCGGTCTCGAAGACGTCGAGGGCGGCGCCGGCGATGCGGCGCTCGCGCAGCGCCTCGACCAACGCCTCGGTGTCCAGCAGGCCGGCGCGGGCGGTGTTGACGAGGTAGCTCGTCGGCCGCATCAGGGCCAGCTCGCGGGCGCCGATCATCTGCCGGTTGGACGCGTCGAGCCGGGCATGGAGGCTGACGAAGTCAGAGCGTTCGAGCAGCTCGTCGAGCGAGACCGCCTCGACCTCGTCCCCGGCGGCGGGCGGCGCCACCGGGTCGTAGGCGATCCGGTGCATCTCGAAGCCCGACATCTTGCGGGCCAGGCGGCGGCCGATCAGGCCGTAGCCGACGATCCCCAGGGTCCGTTCGCCGAGCTCGGGCACGTGGGCGGAGTTGGCGAAAGACTTCGGCCACTCGCCGGCGAGGATCCCGGCGTGGGCGCGGGCGATGTTGCGGGCGGCGGCGAGGATCAGGCCGGCGGCGAAATCGGAGACGGCCTCGGCGTTGCGGCCGCGGACGTGGATCACCGCGATCCCGCGCTCGGTGGCCGCCTCGACGTCGACGTTCTCGAGGCCGGCGCGGGCGACGCCGATCACCCGCAGCTCCGCCAGCGCGTCCATCCCCGCCGCGGAGAACGGGCAGAAGAGCCCGAGCGCGACCTCGGCGTCGGGGTTCTGGGCGAAGCAGGGCGGGACCTCCTCGACCGCGGGGCCGCCCTGCTCGACCAGCAGCCGGCGGTGCTGCAGCCGCTGCGCGTCGGACTCCCACTCGGCGCCGGCGACCTCTGCTCCGAGCGCGGCGGCGGCGTCGGTGAAGCTCTCGCCGGCGATCATCGCGTCGCCGACACAGAGCACCTTCATGGCGTGTTCGCGGTCGTGGCCTCCACCCTCGGGCCAGGGTAAGCGCGATCCCCGGCCCGCCGATTTCGTCGATTGTCCAAGGTCGCGGCGGCAGCTTCGTAGTTGTTTCGGCATCCGGGCCGGGGCCCGCGGCCTAGTTTCGGGCGACCGCCGGCACGCCCGCGCGGTGCCCGCACATGGAGAATCCGCGCAAGATCAGGTGGGAGGACCAGGAGCTGGTCGAGGCCCGCCCCGGCATCTTCGGCGCGACCGTGCAGACGCCGCAGCTGACCGCGATCCTCTACCGCTACGAGCCCGGCTCCAGCTGGGAGGAGCACAGCCA
This sequence comes from Solirubrobacterales bacterium, assembly GCA_046330305.1. Lineage (GTDB taxonomy): Bacteria > Actinomycetota > Thermoleophilia > Solirubrobacterales > 70-9 > VAYN01. Next base: position 216,758 of record JAXLTA010000010.1, read on the forward strand.
TCCCCAGGACCAGTTCACGATGGTCCTCGAGGGGACGGTGGATTTCGTCGTCGCCGGGGAGCCGGTCCGGCTCGGCGCCGGCGAGGCAGCGGCGCTGCCCGGAGGGACCCCGCACTCGGCGACGGTCGGCGCCGAGCCGGCGGTGACGATCAACGTCCTGACCAGCCGCGATCGCCCACCGGCCCCCGATGCCTGACTGGCTCGGGCTCGCCGGGCGCCGCGTGCTGGTCGCCGGCGGCGCCGGCACGATCGGCGCCGCCCTGGTCCGCGCCTTCCTCGAGGCCGGCGCCGAGGTCGGCGTCGTCGACCTCGACGGCGAGCCGCTGAACCGGCTGCGGGAGGAGCTCGGCGAGCGCCTCGCCGCGGTTGCGACGGCCGACCTGCGCGACCCGGCCGCGACCCGCCAGGCGCTGGCCGCGGTCGGCGCCGGGCTCGGCGGCGTCGACGTCGCCGTTCACGCCGTCGGCGTCAACCTGCGCAAGCCGATCGAGAGCTTCGCCGACGAGGAGTGGGAGGCGATCCTCGCCACCAACCTGACCAGCGCCTTCCACCTGATCCGCGAGCTGGCCCCGGCGATGCGCGCCCAGGGCCACGGCCGCCTCGTCTTCGTCTCCTCGGTCGCCGGCCGCAGCGGCCACCGCGAGCACGGCCCCTACGCCGCGACCAAGGCGGCGATCAACCAGCTCGTCCGGGTCACCGCCAACGAGTACGCCGCCGACGGGGTCACGGTCAACGCGGTCGCCCCCGGCTACATGGACACGGCCCTCACCGGCGCCTATTTCGAGCGCAACCCCGGCCGCCGCGAGGAGCTGATCGGGTTGATCCCGGCCCGCCGCTTCGGCCGCCTCGAGGAGGTCGCCGGCCCGGTTCTGTTCCTCGCCTCCGAGCAGGCCAGCTTCGTCACCGGCCAGGTCCTCTACGTCGACGGCGGCCGCTCGATCCTCTCGCCCCCGCCCCGGCATCCGTGGTTCGTTGTGGTCGCGGGGCGACCACAACGAACCACGGAAAGCCGGAACAGGCCTCAGCCCCATCGCGCGGTTCCTTGTGGACGCTGGGCGACCGGAAGGAACCACGGGATGCGGACTGTGGAAGGCGAGAAAGGCGGGCGCGGGTTCGTCGCCTCTCCAGTGGCGGCGGCGCTCGGCGGCGAGAACGATTTCCCTGCAAACGAACCAGGAGAGCCAATGCGCATCACCGAGGCAACCGTCGAGCACCTGCAGATCCCGCTGCCCGCCCCCGTCAGCCATCCCGTGCGGACGATGACCTACCGGGAGCACCTCCTGGTGCGGCTGCGCGGCGAGGACGGCAGCGTCGGCACCGGCTTCTGCCTCCAGGACCTGAGCGCGGCGCCGGCCTTCGCCGCGGCGACCGAGTTCCTGCTGCCGCTGGTGGTCGGCGAGGACACCGACCGCGCCCGCGCCCTCAGCGAGCGGATGTACCTGCAGACCGTCCGCGGCGGCCGCCGCGGCAACGTCCTGCACGCGCTCAGCGCGATCGACATCGCCCTCTGGGACCTGCGGGCCCGGGCCGTCGGGCTGCCGCTCCGCCACCTGCTCGGCGGTTACCGCGACTCGGTCCCCTGCTACGCCTCGGGCGGCTACTACTACGAGGAGGAAGGGATCCGGCGCCTGCGCGAGGAGTTCGAGCGCTACCTGGAGAGCGGCTTCCGCGCGGTGAAGATGAAGACCGGCCGCCTCAGCATCCCCGAGGAGGTCGAGCGCGTCCGCGCCGTCCGCGAGACCGTCGGCCCCGAGGTGACGCTGATGATCGACGCCAACCAGGCCTTCACCCGGGTCGAGGAGTGCGCCGACTTCTGCCGTCGGATCGAGGACTGCGATATCGCCTTCTTCGAGGAGCCCTTCTCGGCCGACGAACCGCAGGCCTTCCTGCGCCTGCGCGAGCGCACCACGATCCCGCTCGCGACCGGCGAGGTCGAGTCCACCCGGTGGGCCTTCGGCGAGCTGATCCGCAACGGCGTCGTCGACTTCGTCCAGCCCGACGTCACCGTCTGCGGCGGCGTCACCGAGTTCGTCGAGATCGCCGCGATCGCCGGCGAGGCCGGCGTCGGCGTCGCCCCCCACTACCACTGGGACATCCATCTGCAGCTGGCCTGCGCCCGCCCCGAGGTCCGCATCCTCGAGAAGTTCGAGGGGACCGCGGTGAAGAGCTTCGACCTGGTCCTGGCGGCGCCGCTCGCGGTCAACGCCGAGGGCGAGCTCGAGGCCCCGGCCGGTCCCGGCCACGGGATCGAGTTCGACGAGGAGGCGGTCGCCCGCTACCGGGTCGACTCGGCCACCGCCGCGGCCTGAGCCCGGGCGCGCGGAGCCGGACGGGGGCGTCCCGGTCCGCGCGCCCCGGCCCGGGGCCGCGCCCGCTCAGGGGTCGATGTAGACGGTCTTCGTTTCGGTGAAGAACTCCGCCGCGGCCTTGCCCTGCTCGCGCGAGTGGGAGCTCGAGGCCTTGGCGCCGCCGAACGGCGCCTGCGGCTCAGCGCCCGCGGTCTCGCGGTTGACGTGCGCCATCCCGGTCCGGATCGAGCGCGCGAAGCGCATCGCGGTGGCGAGGTCGCGGGTGAAGATCGAGGCGGAGAGGCCGAACTCGACCGCTTCGGCGACCTCGAGCGCGTGGTCGAGGTCGGCGACCTCGACCAGCGCCAGCACCGGCCCGAAGATCTCCTCGCGGGCCAGCGGCGTGCCGGGGTCGACGTCGAGGTAGACGGTCGGCGCGACGAAGAACCCGGGCAGTCCCTCGACTTTCTCGTGGCCGTTGGTGACCGGCTCCTGGCCTTCGCCGGCGGCGCGCTCGAGGTAGCCGAGCACGCGGTCGCGCTGGCCGTCGGAGACCAGCGGCCCGATCTCGGTCTCCGGCGCCAGCGGGTCGCCGACCCGCAGCGCCGCGACCCGCTTCAGCAGCGCCTCGGTGAAGGCCGGCCGGATCCCGGGCGTGACCAGGGCGCGGCTGCTGGCGGTGCACTTCTGGCCGGTCGACCACATCGCGCCGCGGATCACCAGCTCGACCGCGCGGTGCAGGTCGGCGTCGTCCATCACGATCGCCGGGTTCTTGCCGCCGGTCTCGAGCTGCACCTTGACGCCGCGGGGCACGGCGCGGGCCTGGATGTGGCGGCCGACCCGCAGCGAGCCGGTGAAGGAGATCGCGTCGACCTCGGCGTGTCCGGTGAGGGCGTCGCCGATCTCGGCCGGGTCGCCGGTCACCAGGTTGACGACGCCGGGCGGCAGCCCGGCCGCCTCCAGCAGCTCGATCAGCATCGTCGCGCAGAGCGGCGTCAGCTCCGAGGGCTTCCAGACGACGGTGTTGCCGAAGGCCAGCGCGGGGGCGATCTTCCAGGCGGGGATCGCGACCGGGAAGTTCCACGGCGTGATCACGGCGACCACCCCGAGCGGCTCGCGCACCGAGTAGATCAGGGTCCCGGCCCGCCCGCTCGGGTGGACGTCGCCGCTCGGCTGGATCGCCTCGCCGGCGAACCAGCGCAGGACGGCGACCGCGCGGGTCATCTCGGCCCGCGCCTCGTCGATCGTCTTGCCCTCCTCCTGGACGATCGTCGCCGCGAACTCCTCCAGCTGCGTCGCCAGCTTTTCGGCGGCGCGGTAGAGGATCTCGCCGCGGGCGACCGGGGTGACCGCGGCCCAGCCGGCCGCCGCGGCGCGGGCGGCGTCGCAGGCCTGATCGACGTCGTCCGCCGTCGCCGCGGCGAAATTGCCGAGGATGCGGTCGGGATGGGTCGGGTCGATGCTCTCGAAGGTGCGCGGCGCGGGCTGCCAGGAGCCGTCGATGTAGAGGCCGCGCGCCAGCTCCGTCGTGCTCATTGCCGAAGGCTTCCAAGGCGCCCCTCGGCGCGGCTCTGGACGATCTCCGAAACTGGCCCCCGCCTCCGGCCTGCGTCCAAAGGAGGGGCGCCGAAATGGCGCGCTGGTTGCGCTAGATTTCGCCCCGATGGCCGACCAGGGCTTGAGTCTGGGGGGTCTGCTCGACCACGAGGAACTCGGGTTGCGCCTCGTCGTCGGCGACGAGGAGTGCCGCGAGCGCCCGGTGGTCGGCGTGCACTGCACCGAGATCCGCAACCCGAGCCGCTGGCTGGAGCCGGGCTGGGTGATGCTGACCAACGGGATGCGCCTGGGCGGCGATGAGGAGGAGCAGCGGCTGCTGGTCGCCGAGCTCGACGAAGCGGGCCTCTCCGCGCTCGGATTCGGGGTGCAGATGATCCACGACGAGATCCCGCCGGGCCTCGTCTCCGAGGCCCGGCGCCGCGGCTTCCCGCTCTTCGAAGTGCCGCTGCCGACCCCCTTCAGCAGCGTCAGCGCCTTCGCCGCCGGCTCGGTCGCCAGCCGCGACTTCTACGTCCTGCGGCGGATCGTCTCGATGCGCGACCACCTGATGAACTCGCTCGACGCCGAGCAGCCGGCGTGCGAGCTCGTCGTGCGGCTGGCGAAGATGCTCGACAGCACCGTCGTCCTCTACCGGCCCGACGGCCGGGTCGAGCTCGCGGTCGGGCCGGGCGAGCAGCCGAAGCGGACCGCGCCGTCGTGGAGCCGTGGCGTCTGGACTGAGGTCTGCGCCCGCGAGGTCGGCCTCTGCTCCTTCGAGCACGAAGACCTCAAGGTCGTCTCCGCCCCGGTCGAGGTCGGCGGCCGGCCGCGCCACTGGCTGGTCGTCGTCACCCGGCAGGCCTACACCTTCGAGTACCTGACCCGGCCGATGGTCGAAGCGGCGGTTCGCCTGCACGCGGTGATCGCCACCGCGCAGCGGATCGCCGGCGCCGAGGAGCGGGCCCAGCAGGCCGACCTGATCGAGCGCATCGCCGCCGCCGGGCTCGACGACGCCGAGGAGCTCGGCCGCCGCGCCGCGGCGCTGGGCCTCGACTTCGCCGCCCCGACCCTCGCCTTCCAGGTGGTCGGCGCCAAGGGCGGCGAGGAGGGCCTCTCGGCCCTTGCGACGGAGCTCGAACGGCGCTTCGCCGGCGCCCACCTGCCGCTGCTGCTGGCGCTGCGCGAGGACCGCGTCGTCTGCCTGGCCCAGGTCGCGGTCGGCGAGCTCGGCGCCCTGGTCGAGGGCCTCGAGACCGGCGGCGCCGCGGCGGCGATCGGCGTTGGCCGCCCGGCCGGCTCGATCCCGGAGCTCGGCTGCTCGGCCGCCGACGCGGCGCTCGCCGTCGAGCAGCTGCGCGGCCAGGGCGGCGGCATCCTGCACTTCGAAGACCTGAAGCTGACGACCTGGCTGATGACGCACCCGGAGACGACCGCGGTCGCGGCCAAGGTCGAGCAGACGCTGAGCGCGGTGAAGGAGAAGCCGCAGCTCTACGAGACGCTGCGCTGCTACCTCGACCACGACCTCGACGTGATCGCCGCCGCCAAGGCCCTCAACCTGCACGCCAACTCGCTGCGCTACCGGCTGACGAAGATCGAAGAGCTGCTCGGCGCCTCGCTGCGCCGGCCGGCGACGATCTCCGACCTCTACCTGGCGATCACGCTGGACACCCTGGCGGCCGGCGGGGTCGAGGCCGAGGCGCCGCAGCGCCAGGCCAGCTGAGCCGGTTGGACTGCGCACGAAGCGGGCCGCGGCCTTCGTGCGGGCGCCAGTGGCGCCGGCCGCGGCGGTGCGGAATCGTGGCCGCGTGGCCGACGAGACGACAGCACCGGTCGCGCCCGGCGGCACCGATCCGGCGGGCGCCGAGGGCCGGCGGATCGTCGCCGTCGAGGCCGAGCTGCTGGTCGGCCGTCCCGAGCGCGGGGTCAGCTTCGCGATCGGCCGCTACGACGAGTTCCCGATGGTCCTGGTCCGCGTCCGCACCGCCGACGGGCTGGTCGGCCACGGCGAGGCGCTGGCCCGGCGCGGCGGCGAGATGGCGCGGGCCGCGGTCCGCTCGCTGCTCGCCCCGGTGCTGCTCGGCGCCGACGCCGGCGACATCGGCGGCCTCTGGGTCGCGATGTTCGAGCGCCTGCGCCGCTGGGGCCACGCCGGCGGCGTCGTCGTCGAGGCGATCAGCGGCGTCGATACCGCGCTCTGGGACCTGGCCGGCCGCCGGGCCGGGATGCCGGTCTGGGCCCTGCTCCACGGCGCCGGCCGCGCCCGCGTCCCCGTCTACGCCTCCTCGGTCTACATCGACACCGACGCGGCGATGGTCACGCAGGCGCTCGAGCAGCGCCAGCGCGGCTTCGGCGCGATCAAGCTGAAGATCGGCCGCCCGGCCGAGGACGGCGGCTGGCGCGCCGACCTGCGGGCGGTGGCGGCGATCCGCGAGGCGCTCGGCGCCGAGGTCGAGCTCCTGGTCGACGCCAACGGCGCCTACGACGCGGCGACCGCGATCCGGGTCGGCCGCGGGCTCGAGGCGCTCGATGTCGGCTGGCTCGAGGAGCCGGTCCCGCCCGACGACGTCGACGGCTACCGGCGCGTGCACGCGATGACCGCGACGCCGCTGGCGGCCGGCGAGAGCGTCTTCGCCGCCACCGGGTTCCAGCGCCTCCTCGCCGACGGCCTGATCGACTTCGTCCAGCCCGACCTCGGCCGCTGCGGCGGCATCACCGCCGCGATGCAGGCGGCGACCCTGACCGACGTCGCCGCCAAGGCGTTCGCCCCCCACACGGGCTTCTCCGGCGGACTCTCCCAGCTCGCCGCCCTGCACGTCGCCGCCGCCGCCCCGCGCCTGGCGATGCTCGAGTACATGTTCATCGACAACCCGGCGCGTGAGATCTTCGCCGGCGGCTATCCCGAGCCGCGGGCCGGCACGATCGCGCCGCCGAGCGGCCCCGGCCTCGGCCTCGAGCTCGACCCCGAGCGGGTCGAGTCGATGATCGTCCCCGGCTGACTGCCGGCGCGAGAGGCCGCTGCCGGGGGGCCTCGGGACGCATCCGAGTGCCGCCGGAGGCCGCAGCGGCGGGTCAGTAGGTTGGGGGCCGATGCCCGGCGACTACGGCCACGAGCTCGAATTCGGCACCTTCGTCACCCCCTCGGCCGAGGCGCCGGAGGCGGTCGTGCGGCTCGCCGAACTGGCCGAGGAGGCGGGGCTCGACCTGGTCAGCTATCAGGACCACCCCTACCAGGCGCGCTTCCTCGACACCTGGACGCTGCTGTCCTACGTCGCCGCCCGCACCAACCGCGTCAGGCTGGCGCCGAACGTGGTCAACCTGCCGCTGCGCCCACCGGCGGTGCTGGCGCGGGCGGCCGCCTCGCTCGACCTCCTGAGCGGCGGCCGGGTCGAGCTCGGGCTCGGCGCCGGCGCCTTCTGGGACGCGATCGAGGCGATGGGCGGACGGCGGCTGACGCCCGGCGAGTCGGTTGCCGCGCTGGAGGAGGCGATCGGCGTGCTGCGGGCCCTCTGGGACACGGGGGAGCGTGGCGGCGCCCGCGTCGAGGGCGAGCACCACCGCCTCCGCGGCGCCGCCCGCGGGCCGGCGACGGCCCACCGGATCGGGCTCTGGATCGGCGCCTACAGGCCGCGGATGCTGAACCTGACCGGGCGGCTGGGCGACGGCTGGCTGCCGACCGTCTCCTATCTGGAGGAGGCCGACCTCGCCGCCGGCAACGCCGCGATCGACGAGGCCGCGGCGGCCGCCGGCCGGGATCCGCGCGAGGTGCGCCGCCTACTCAACCTCACCGGCGCCTGGTCGGACGGCGCGCCCGGGCCGCTCTCGGGCTCCGCCGAGCGGCAGGCCGAGGCGCTGGCCCGGCTGGCGCTCGAGCAGGGGATCTCCGGCTTCTACGCCGTCGCCGACGATCCGGCCGCGATCCGCAGCTTCGCCGCCGAGGTCGCGCCGGCGGTGCGCGAGCTGGTCGCGGCCGAGCGCGAGCGCACCGCCGGCGCCGAGGCCGCCGAGGCAGCGGTCGCGCTGCAGTCCGGCCTCGCGGCCGCGACCGAGCCCGGCGCCGCCGCCGACACCGCCGCCGCCGAACCGAGCGGCGGGACCGAGTACGAGCGCCTCGGCGTCAGCCCGACCCGCGACGACGGCCGCCGCCTCGCCGAGCCGCGCTGGGACGAGACGACGCGGCCGCACCGCACGCCCTCGGGGCCGGACGTCGAGTACACCGCCCGCGGCCGCGCCGCCGGGCAGCACCTGGTCGACGTCCACGACCACCTGCGCCGGGAGCTGGCCGAGCTCCGCGACGTCGTCGCCCAGGTCCGCGACGGAGCGCTCTCCGCGGGCGAGGCCCGCTCGGTCCTGAGCGAGATGGCGCTGCGTCAGAACGACTGGACGCTGGGCGCCTTCTGCAGCCGCTACTGCCGCGCCGTCGCCCAGCACCACACGCTCGAGGACGACTCGGTCTTCCCCCACCTGCGGCGCGCCGATCCGCAGCTCGAGCCGGTGATCGAGCGCCTCACCGCCGAGCATCTGGTGATCGCAGACGCGATCGAGGAGGTCGACCGCGCCCTCGTCCAGCATCTCGAGCACCCCGACGACTTCGGCCCCCTGCAGAAGGCGATCGACGTCCTCACCGACACCCTGCTCTCGCACCTCTCCTACGAGGAGCACGAGCTGGTCGAGCCGCTCGCCCGGGTCGGCTTCTTCGCCGGCCAGCTCTAGTCAGGCCGCCGGCACGTCGTGGGCGAAGCGCACGGCTAGGGGGCCGTCGCCGACCGCGCCGGAGACCTGGTTGGAGCCGGCGGCGTCGACCCGCGCAAGCCGGGCTCGCCGGGCGGGCGTCGGCGGGCCTTTCTAGCATGGTCCCGGTGAGGACCCCGCCCGCGAGACCCGGCCGCGGACCGCTGCTGACCATGCTGGCGGCGGCCTGCTGCGCCGCGCTGCTCACCCTGCTCGCCGCGCCGGCCGCCCGGGCCGGCGGCTCGCGGGCCGAGCGCGACTGGATCCGCCAGACGCTGGCCCGGATGACGCTGCGCGAGAAGGTCGGCCAGCTCTTCGTCATCAACGGGTTCGGCACCGGCCTGCACGACCGCAGCCCGCAGGCCAGGCGCTTCAACCGGCAGTTCTACGGGGTGAGCGACATGGCCGAGCTGATCCGCAGGTTCCAGCCCGGCGGGATCATCTACTTCGACTGGTCCAACCGGCTCGAAGACCCGGCCAAGGTGGCGGCGCTCTCGAACGGGATCCAGCGGCTCGCCCGCCACCAGCACTCGCGGGTGCCGCTGCTGATCAGCACCGACCAGGAGGAGGGCGAGGTGACCCGGATCGGCGCGCCGGCGACGGTCTTCCCCGGCAACATGGCGCTTGGCGCGACCCGCGAAGTCGGGCTCGCCCGGCGGGCGGCGCGGATCACCGGCGAAGAGCTGCGGGCGATGGGGATCAACGTCGACAACGCGCCCGTCGTCGACTCCAACGTCAACCCGCTGAACGAAGCCGACGGGATCCGGTCCTTCGGCGACCGCCCTCCGTTCGTCGCCCGCTACGGCGCCGCCGCCGTCCGCGGCTACCAGCAGGCGGCCGGCTCGAGCGGCGTGGCGGCGACCGCCAAGCACTTCCCCGGCCTCGGCGACGTCGCGATCAACCCCGACGACGGCACCGTCTCCTCGCCGCAGACCCTCGCCCAGGTCCACAGCCAGAACTTCCCGACGCTGGCGGCGGCGATCGCGGCCGGCGTCGACCAGGTGATGATCACCCACATCGTCTTCCCCAGGATCAGCGGCTCGAAATACCCCTCCAGCCTGCTGCCGTTCTGGGGCAAGGGCCAGCTGCGCGGTTATCTCGGCTACCGGGGACTGGTCACCACCGACGCGCTCGACGCCGCCGCGGTCAGCTCCTTCCCGCCCGGCCAGGTGGCGTTGAAAGCGCTCCGCGCCGGCAACGACCAGCTGCTGGAGATCGCCCAGCCCGAAGCGCTCGAAGGCTCCGACAAGCCGCCCGCCAACCTGCTGGCGGCGCGGCGGGCGGTGCTGCGCGCGGTCAAGCGCAGCCCGGCGCGGATGCACGCGCTGATGGTCTCCGTGCGGCGGGTGCTGCGGCTGAAGTGGCGGCTCGGTCTGGTCCGCGACCCGTTCACCAGCCAGGCGCGGGTGCGCAGGACGGTCGGCACGCCGGCCCACCTCGCCGTCGCCCGCCGCGCCGCCCGCCGCTCGATCACCCTGCTGCGCAACGACGCCGGCCTGCTGCCGCTGACGCCGAACACCGGCCAGCGGGCGCTGGTGACCGGCTTCGGGCTGGTGACGACGAAGACGCTCGGCGCCGCGATCGAAGCCCACGGCCTCGCCGCCCAGGTGCTCGACACCGGCTTCAGCCCCGAACCGGCGCAGATCGCCGAAGCGATCGCCGCGGCGCGGCAGAGCGACCTCGTCGTCGTCTCCACCTTCAACGCCTGGACCCCCGGCGCGACCCAGGTCGAACTCGTCGACCAGCTCCTCGCCACCGGCAAGCCGGTCGTCGTCGTCGCGGTCGGCACTCCCTACGACGTCGCCTACCTGCCCGCGGCGCCGACCTTCCTCGCCGGCCTGGACTACCAGCCGCCGTCGCTGGAAGCGGCGGTCGAAGCCCTGTTCGGCGACCTCGACCCGAGCGGCAGGCTGCCGGTGACCGTGCGCCAGCCGCCGCCCTCGACGGCCGTCCTCTACCCGTTCGGGTTCGGCCTCTAGCCGGCGCCGGCGAGCGCCTGGGCGGCGGCGCGGCGGCCGCTGCGCAGGGCGCCCTCCATCAGCCCGTGCCACTCGCCGGCGGTGTGCTCGCCGGCGAAGTGCAGCGGGCCGAGCGGGCGCTGCAGCTCCTCGTCGCGGATCGGCGAGGCGATGCTGCGGGCCGAGTAGGAGCCGCCGGCCCAGGGGTCGGAGTCCCAGCTCGAGAGCAGCGCCGCGGCGGGGTCGGCGTCGAGGTCGAGGTCGGTCCGCAGCGCCGCCACGGCCGCGACCCATCGCTCGGGCTCGACCGCGCCGCCGAGCGCCTCGATCGCCGCCGCCGTCCCCGTGTAGCCGACGACGAACGGGGCCGGCTCGCCGCCCGGGCCGTTCTGGGTGTAGGTCCAGAAGTGACCGGCCACCGACATCACCGCGCTCGGCGGCGCCGGCGAGCGCAGCGGCAGGAACAGCTTCGAGTTCTGGCCGTAGGTGACCGCCCGCAGCGCCGCCGCTGTCGCCCCCCGCAGCGGCGGGTCGAACTCGACCGCTTCCAGCGGCCGGGCCGGGATCGCGATCACCGCCGCCTCGGCCTCGACCTCGGCGCGGTCGGTGTCCACGGTCACCGAGCCCTCGCTCCAGCGCAGCCGCCGCACCGGGGCGCCGAGGTGGACGGCGTCGCCGAGCTCGGCCGCCAGCGCCGTGGCGAGGGCCATGTTGCCGCCCTCGAGGGTGAAGTTGTCGAAGTCGCCGAAGGTCGAGGCTCCCTCGGCCAGCACCGCCGCCTCGAGATCCTCGGCCGGGTGCCCGTTGGAGATCGCGACCCGGGTCTTGACCAGCCGCGCCAGGTGCGGCTCGAGGCCGAGCGCGTCAACGGCGGCGGCGACGCTGCCCGCGGCCGGCGGCGGCCCGGCGCCGATCCGGGCGAAGACGGCCTCCAGCTCGGCTTCGCTCACCGCCTCCTCGCCGACCGGGATCCGTCTCCCGTACGGCGTCCCCTTCAGCGCCAGCGGGATGCCGAAGCGGGCCGCCAGCTCCTCCATCGCCTCATACCCGGGGAGGATGAACTCGGCGCCGCGCTCGACGATCGCCCCGCGCGGCCCGAACGGCACCGACCAGACCCGGCCGCCGACCCGCTCCCGCGCCTCCAGCACCGTCACCTCGGCGCCGCCCCGGCGCAGCGCATCGGCCGCCGCCAGGCCGGCGAATCCGGCGCCGACGACGACGACCCGCTTCATCGGGCCCCGAGCGCGGCGCGCCGCTCGGCGCCGATCACCGGCCAGCCGGCTTCGTAGCCGAAGACCTCGCGCAGCGAGGCGGAGGCGTAGCGCTCGCTGACGATCTGGAAGTGGTCGGCGGTGACCAGGGCGGGATGGGAGACGCCGCAGGTCCGGGCCAGCGCCAGCAGCTCGGCGCGCAGGGCGAGGACGTAGTTGGCGGCGCGGTGGCAGTTGACGCCGGGGTCGAGGCCCCGCATCAGCCACCGGTTCTGGGTGGCGACGCCGGTCGGGCAACGGCCGGTGTGGCAGCGCTGGGCCTGGATGCAGCCGATCGCCATCATCGCCTCGCGCCCGGCGCTGACCAGGTCACAGCCGAGGGCGAAGGCGAACAGGGCGGCGTCGGGGAAGCCGAGCCGGCCGGAGCCGACGAAGACCACGTCCTCGGCGAGGCCGCGGCTGGCGAAGGTCGAGTAGACCTGGGCGAAGCCGAGCTTGAACGGCAGCGCGACGTGGTCGGCGAAGGACAGCGGCGCGGCGCCGGTGCCGCCCTCGCCGCCGTCGACGGTGACGAAGTCCGGCCCGCCGCCGGTGTCGCCCATGCGGTCGGCGAGGTCGCGCCAGAAGGACTCGTCGCCGACCGCCGACTTGATCCCGACCGGCAGCCCGGTGGCCGCCGCGATCTCCTCGACGAACTCGATCAGGCCGTCGACGTCGGCGAAGGCCGAGTGGGACGGCGGGCTGACGCAGTCGACGCCGGCCGGGACGCCGCGGCAGCGGGCGATCTCCGGGGTCACCTTGGCGGCCGGCAGCAGGCCGCCGAGCCCCGGCTTGGCCCCCTGGGAGAGCTTGATCTCGATCGCCCGCACGGGCGCCTCGGCGACCCGCTCGCGCAGCCGCTCGAGCGAGAAGCGGCCGGCCTCGTCGCGGCAGCCGAAGTAGCCCGTGCCGATCTGGAAGACCAGCTCGCCGCCCTGGCGGTGGGCCTCGGAGAGGCCGCCCTCGCCGGTGTTCTGCAGGCACCCGGCAAGGGCGGCGCCGCGGTTCAGCGCCTCGATCGCGACCGGCGAGAGGGCGCCGTAGCTCATTCCGGAGAAGTTGACGACCGAGGCGGGGCGGAAGGCGTGGCGGCGCCCGTGCGCGGCACCCAGGACCTTGGCCGCGGCGACCTCGTAGCCGGGCGCGGCGCCCGGCTCTCCCGGCTGCGGCTCGGGCGCCGGGAACGGCGACTGCTTGACGATCACCAGCGTGTCGACGGCCTCGACCTCGTCGTCGGTGCCGAAGCCGAAGAGGTTGGAGCGCCCTTCCGCGGAGGCGGCGATCCAGCGCCGCTGGTCGCGCGAGAACGGCCGCTCCTCGTTGTTGGAGGTGACGATGTACTGGCGCAGCTCCGGCCCGAAGGCCTCGAGCAGGTAGCGCAGGTGGCCGACCACGGGGAAGTTCCGCAGCACGGCCCGCCGCCGCTGCGTCAGGTCGTAGCCGACCAGGCCGGCCATCGCGACCAGCGCCGCGCGGGACTTGCGGCTGCCGAGCATGGCCGCAGCTTACGTCTCCCGCCCCGCCATTCGTCCGGACCCCTCACCTTGCGCCCGGCGGCGGTGGTAGGTTCGCGGCGATGGCCGCATCTCCCGCTCGCTACCGGCTCGCGCTCGCCTTCCTCGCCCTGGCCCTGCTGGTCGTCGCGCTGGCGCTGCCGCGGCCGGCCGGCGCCGCCGCGACCGCCTCCGCGGGCTGCACCAAGGCGACCAACATCGAGGCGATCGTCGACGACTCGGGCTCGATGGCGATCACCGACCCCGACAAGCTGCGGGTCCAGGCGATGGACCTGCTGATCGACAGCCTCGGCCCGTCGACGACGCTGGGCGCGGTCGAGTTCGGCTCCGGCCTGGAAGCGATCCCGGGCGTCTACGAAGGCACCCCGCCGGCCGAAACGCTGTTCCCGCCCGAGGCCGTCGGGCCCAGCGCCACCGCGATGCAGGCGGCGCTGAAAGCCCACGTCAACGCCGACAACGGCGCCACCGACTACAACGGCGCCTTCGCCAAGGCCGACGCCGACAACCCCACCGCCCAGGCCCGGATCTTCCTCACCGACGGCGGCCACGACGAAGGCGAATACAAAGAAGCCCACCTCGCCCACAACGTCCCGACCTACGTGATCGGGTTCGGCTCGGGCCTCGGCTCTGCCAAAGACAAGGCGCGGCTGAAGAAAATCGCCGCCGACACCGGCGGTCAGGTCTACGAGCTGGACGACGCCAGCGAACTGCAGGCGGTCGCCAACGCGGTCGCCTCGGCGCTGACCTGCCAGACGCCGCCCCAGAGCTTCCACGACGACCTCTCAAAGGGAGATTCCGCGGCGCATGCGGTGACGATCGGCGCCGCCACCAAAGCGGTGCGCGTGGTGCTCAGCTGGGCCAGCCCCCAGAGCCGCTTCGCGCTCAAGGGCCTGACGCTGGTGCGGGGCAAGCAGGTGCTCGCCGCCGCCCGGCCCCACCGGCCGCGCAAGCTGAAGGTGACGACGAAAGCGACCAGCAAGACGTTCGCGATCTACGAAGTCCACGGCCTCAGCCGCGGCAAGCTGCGCTTCCAGGTCCGCGCCGCCAAGGTGGCGGGCGGCAGCGCCAGGGTCATCACCCAGGTCAGCCAGCGGGCCCACCGCTAGGCGCGGCGCCTTAGGATCGCGCCCGATGGCGAGCGCGGCGACGAGGAGGGCGACGCTGACGGCGACGGTGGCGGCGGCCGGGATCGTGCAGCTGCCGACCGCGGCGATCGTCGTCGCCCTGCCGACGATCCACGGGCAGTTCGATGCCTCGATGGCGGAGCTGCAGTGGACGGTGACCGCCTTCTACATCCCGTTCGCCGCCTTCCTGATCGTCGCCGGCCGGGCCGCCGACGTCTTCGGGCGGCGGCGGATGCTGCTGGGCGGGGCGGCGCTGTTCGCCGCCGGCGGGGTCGTCTCCTTCGCCGCGCCCGACGTCCAGGTCCTGATCGCCGGGATCGCCTTCTCCGGGATCGGCGGCGCCCTGCTGATGCCCTCCTCGATGTCGCTGCTGACCAACGTCTTCACCGGCGCCGGCCGCGGCCTCGCGATCGGGATGTGGGGGGCGGCGACCGAGCTGGTCTCGGGCATCGGCGTGGTCGTCGGCGGCGTCCTCACCGGCGACCTCAGCTGGCGCTGGATCTTCGGCCTCGACGTCATCGTCGCGGTCGCGATCGCGCTGCTGGCGATCGGCTGGACGCCGGAGTCGCGCGACCCGAACGCGAGCCGCCGGCTCGACGTCGCCGGCGCCGCCCTCAGCGTCGCCGGCCTCACCTCGCTCACCCTGGCGCTGATCCAGGGTGCCTCCTGGGGCTGGGGGTCGGCCCCGATCGTCGGCCTGCTGGTCGCCGCCGTGGCCTTCTTCGCCGGCTTCGTCGTGGTCGAGCGCCGCGCCGCCGAACCGCTCCTCGACCTCGCCTTCTTCCGCCACCGCAACTTCACCGGCGCCACCACCAGCGTCTTCGTGATCGACTTCTCCTTCGGCGCCCTGCTCTTCTTCCTGCCGCTCTACTTCCAGGAGATCCTCGACTACTCGCCGATCGAAACCGGCGTCCTGCTGCTGCCGCTGACCGGCCTGATGGTGATCGCCTCGCCGCTCGGGGGCCGGATCGCCGGTCGCACCGGGCCGCGGCCGCCGATCGTCGCCGGCCTGACCCTGATGGCGGTCGCGATCTTCTGGATCTCGACGCTCGACCTCGCCACCACCTACGCCGACCTCTGGCTGCCGACGGCGATCATGGGCTTCGGCATCGGCCTGGCGCTGACGCCGATGAACCTGGCGGCGATGAACGCGGTCTCGCGCGATCACGCCGGCGCCGCCGCCGGGGTCCTGGTGACGCTGAGCGGCCTCGGAGCGACGCTCGGGGTCGCCGTCACCGGCGCCCTCTTCCAGGAGCTGCAGACCCAGCGCACGGTCACCGACGTCGGCGCCGCCGGCGCCGAGATCGGCCGCGAACAGGCCCAGCAGCTGGCCGGCGTCCTGGCCGGCTCGCCCGGCGGCGAACGGACGCTGGAACGGATCGCCGGCGGCCACGTCCACGCGGTCGAAGAAGCCGTCCGGGAAGCGTTCGTCTCGGCCCTCGGCACGAGCCTCAGGGTCTCCGGCGCGCTCGTCGTCCTCGGCGTCGGCCTTGCCCTCGCCCTGCTGCGCCGCTCCGGGCCGGCCGACGCCGCGGCCAGCGACCAGCCGGTCGGCTCGGCGACGCCGCGCCCGGCCCCGCTCGGCGCTCCCGCCAGCGGGTAGGCTGGCGCCCGCACCGCCCGCCAAACCAAGGAGCCGAGATGAGGCCGAAGCTGACCTACGCCAACGTCGTCGCCACCCTGGCGCTCTTCCTCGCCCTGGGCGGGGCCGCCTACGCCGCCGCGACGTTGCCCAAGAACAGCGTCGGCAGGGCCCAGCTGAAGCCCGGCGCGGTCACCTCGAGCAAGGTCAAGAACGGGTCGCTGACCGGCGCCGACGTCAAGGCCGGCTCGCTGCCCGACTGCCCGAGCGGGATGAAGCTCGCCGCCGGCGCCTGCATCGAAACCAAGGTCCAGGGCGAAACCGGATACGGCCTGGCGCTGCTCACCTGCGCCGGCGAAGGCCGTCGCCTGCCGACCCAGGGCGAGCTGGCCGCCTACGACAGCCTGCAGTACTCCGGCACCGAAGCGACCGCGTTCGAATGGGTCGAACCCAGCTCCTCCAACGGAACCGCCGAACGGGCGAACCTCCTCCGCGCGTTCTCCGGCGGGGTCGAGCTCAGCTCCGCCGAAGTCAACGCCACCCACGCCTACCGCTGCGCCGTCGGCCCGACCTATTGAGGCCCCGGCGGCGCCGCGCCGCCGCTACTTGAACTGGACGGTGGCGAAATCCTGCCCGAAGATCGGGCTGATCGTCATCGCTTCCAGGTCGACGTCGGCGGCGACGAAGGTCGAGAGCGTCAGCGCCCCGTAGGGGGCCCAGGGGGCCAGTTCCATGAATTCGCGGTCGAGCTGGGAGTACTCGGCTTCCTGCTTGGGGCCCAGCTGTTCGCGCGCCAGCCGGTCGATCTCCCGGTTCAGCTTCGGTTCGTCGATTTCGGCGAAGTTGGCGTTGTTGGTCGGCGCGATGCTCGCGCCCGAGAGCTGCGCCTGGAAGTAGTCGTTCGGGTGCGGGTAGTCGATGAACCAATCGGCCCAGCCGGTGTCGCGGTCGCGGGTCGAGCGGTTGCCGACGACGACGAAGTAGTTGTCGGCGCTGACCACTTTGAGCGTCGTCTCGAAGCCCAGTTCGTCGAGGACCCCGGCGTAGTATTCGCCGGCTTCTTTGTTGGGGCTGGTTTCGATCGCCCACACCGTGACCTTGCGTTCGGCCGGGTCGGCGGCGGCGATCATCTGCTTCGCCTT
Source organism: Solirubrobacterales bacterium (assembly GCA_046330305.1). Lineage (GTDB taxonomy): Bacteria > Actinomycetota > Thermoleophilia > Solirubrobacterales > 70-9 > VAYN01. Next base: position 233,880 of record JAXLTA010000010.1, read on the forward strand.
CTTCATGTCGTGGGGGTAGAGGTCGAATTCCTCGTAGCCCGGCATGCCCTTGGGCAGGATCTGGTGGGTCGCTTTCAACTGGCCGGCATAGATCCGTTCCAGCGCCCGCGGGTCGATCGCGTAGTTGACCGCCTGGCGGACCGCGAGGTCGTCGAACGGCGGTTCGGTCGTGTTCATCCAGAAGTAGTAGGTGTTGAGCTGGGTGCTTTCCTCGAACTGGGTGCCGGCGTACTCTTCGCGGACGCCGGCGATCCGGTCGGCGGGCGGCGGGTTCTGCATCAGGTCATAGCGGCCGCGTTCGACGTCGTCGACCTCGGTCGAGGCATTGCGGATCACGTCGACTTCGATCCGGTCGACGTGGCCGTCCGGGATCTGCGGCAGCAGCGCCGCGTTGTTGGACGCCCAGTACGGGTTGCGGGCGTACTCGATGCTGCGGCCGGGGCGCGAGGCGGTGATCTCGTAGGGGCCGGTGCCCGGCGGCGGCTTGGCAGTCATGTCTTCGACCGGCGTCTGCGGCGGCACCAGGGCGACGATCGGCGAGGCGAGCTCGTTGGCGAAGGTGCCGCGCGGCTGCACGAGGTGGATCGTGATCCGGCCGGTGGCGTCGTCGGTCCGCACGCCGGGGATGTCGTTGCGCTTCTTTTCAGCGAATTCTTCGGCGCCGACGATGCTGGCGTAGAAGGGGCTGCCCGGCGAGTTGAGCCGGAAGACCCGTTCCAGCGTGTGGACGAAGTCGGAGGCTCGCACCGGGGTGCCGTCGGAGTAGCGCAGCCCCCGCCGCAGGGTCAGCGTGTAGGTGCGGCCGCCGTCGCTGATCTTGGGCAGCGACTTGGCGAGGCCGGGGATCACCCTGGCGCCGGCGTCGCCGTCGGCGTGGGCGTAGGTCAGCAGGGGGATGTAGGTGTCGTAGGTCGCCGTCCAACCTTCGATCGAGTAGGAGAGCGCCGGGTCGAGATATTCGGGGAATGAGTTGTAGGCGACCCGCAGGGTGCCGCCGCCCTTGTCTTCGCCCGAGGAGCTCCCACCGCAGGCGGCGAGCAACAGCGCGGCGAGCAGCGCGGAGATCGCCACCGCCGGGATGAGCCGGGATGTGGACACGAGCGCTGCCAAGGCCGAGCGAATCAAGTTCCCCTGAAGAGCATCTTCGCAGCCCGGGCGGCGACCGCCGCAACCGCGGCCTGGTTGTAGGGTTGAAGCCAGGGAATCGGAGCGGGCGGCGGTCGAGCGCCGTGCCAAGGGGAGCGCTCCCAGGCGAGTCGCGAAAGGAATCGGATGAGGCTCTTCTCACGGATCTTGTTGCTGGCGTCGATCGCTGTCCTCGGCGCCGCCCTGCTCGGCGCCACCGCCTCCGCCGCGCCTCCCGCGGCGGCCGCGAAGGCGAAGGCGAAGCTGAAGGTCCGCATCCTCGGCAAGAGCCAGGCCGCGATCGTCCGCAAGAAGGGGATCGTGGTCAGGGTCCATTCCTCGCGGGCTCGCCGGGTGAAGCTGAGCAGCGTCTCGGTGACCTTCGATGCCGGCGCCAAGCAGCTGACCAAGAAGAAGGTGATTCGGTTCAAGCGCGCCGGCACCAAGAAGGTGAAGCTGAAGCTGCTGCGCGGGACCCTGAAGAACGTCAAGGGCTGCACCGCGCGCAAGATCCGCGTCCACGCCGGTACGGCGAAGTCGCAGATCCAGATGACCCGCAGCTACGGGCCCTGCCGGCTGCCCTCGATCGACATGTCCGAAGCGAGCAAATGCGACTTCATCGCCAACCCGGGCAACGGGCTCTGCATGCTGCCCTTCCCGGACAACTACTACACGACGACCGACCCGAGCAGCGAAACCGGCCGCACGATCGCCTTCCAGACCGAAGCGATGCCGGCCAACGCCTACGAACAGCACATCGAAGCCGCTCCCTACGCCGCCTCCAACGGGTTCAGCCAGGGCGCGGTGATCCTGGTCAAGGTCCCCGGCATCGAAACGACCCAGGACGTCACGGCGATGGGCGCGACGCCGATCAACCATCTCGGCCGCTACACGCAGAAGAACGCGCCGGTGGTCGTGATCGACGCCGAAACCGGCAAGCGCTGGCCGATCTGGGTCGAGATCGACTCGACCGCGACGAACCCGTCGAAGCGGGTGCTGGAGATCCACCCGGCGGTCAACTTCGATTCCGGGCACCGTTACATCGTCGCCATCCGCAACGTCAAGAACGCCGCCGGCAAGAAGATCGAAGCGCCGGCCGCCTTCCGCTACTACCGCGACGAAATGCCGACCAAGCAGAGCCGGATCAACGGCCAGCGCAAGCGCTTCCGCGGCATCTTCAGCAAGCTGAAGAAGGCCGGCATCCGGCGCGAAAACCTCTACCTGGCGTGGGACTTCACCGTCGCCACCGACATGAACAACGCGCGGCGGCTGCTGGCGATCCGCGACAACGCCTTCGCCCAGCTCGGCGACACCAACCTCGAAGACCTCAAAGTCGCCGGCAACGCGCCGAGCTTCAAAGTCGAGAACGAAGAAGTCGAAACCGGCGCGAGCGGTGAATTCGTCCGCGTCAAAGGCACCTACGTCGTGCCCTGCTACCTGTTCCCGAGCTGCGGCCCGGGCGGCACCTTCAAGCTCGGCGCCGGCGAAGTGCCGCAGCAGAACGGGACCTACACGGCCAACTTCGACTGCATCATCCCGGCGGCCGCCGAAACGACGCCCGGCCGGCCCTCGCTCTACGGGCACGGGCTGTTCGGCAGCGCCGGCGAGGTCGCCTCGACCCCGCAGAAGGAACTGGCGACCGGCCACGACGTCGTCACCTGCGCGACCGACGAGATCGGGATGTCCTCGGGCGACCTCGGCAACACGCTGGGGATCCTCCACAACCTCTCGAAGTTCCCGCAGCTGGCCGACCGCCTGCAGCAGGGCGAGCTCAACGAGCTCTACCTGGGCCGGCTGATGATCCACCCGCAGGGCTTCTCCTCCGACCCGGCCTTCCAGAATGCCGGCGGCCAGTCGGTGATCAACACCAGCCGGCTCTACTACAACGGCAACAGCCAGGGCGGCATCGAGGGTGGCGCGCTGACCGCGGTCGCACCCGACTTCACCCGCGCCTCGCTCGGGGTGCCGGCGATGAACTACTCGGTGTTGCTGCCGCGCTCGGTCGACTTCGACGAATTCGCCGAATACCTCTACCCGTCCTATCCCGACGAAACGGCGCGTCCGCTGCTGCTCGACCTGATCCAGATGCTCTGGGACCGCGGCGAGCCGAACGGCTACGCGCACCGGATGACCAGCACGCCGCTGCCGAACACGCCGGCCCACCAGGTCGTCATGAACGTCGCCCTCGGCGACCACCAGGTGACCGACTACCAGGCCGACGTCGAGGCGCGGACGATCGGCGCCTCGGCCCACAGTCCGGCGCTCTACGAAGGCCGCTGGCCGAACACCGAATACCTCTGGAACGTGCCGCCGATCGGCGCCTACCCCTACACCGGGTCGGCGATCTACTACTGGGACGGCGGCCCGATCCGCCCCAGCCCGACCGAACCGGGCAAGCAGATCGGGACCGAACCGCCTCCCTACGAAAACCTGCCGAACCGTCTCGGCGCCGACCCGCACGGGCTGCCGCGGGCGACCAAAGCCGAGCAGCAGCTCGTCTCCGACTTCTGGGAAGGGGCGATCCAGGCGAGCGACAACTGCGCCGGCGGGCCCTGCTACTCGGTCGGCTTCAGCGGTCCCTGAGCGGGCCGCCGAGCGCCCCCGGCCCGGCCTCGGACCGGGCCGGCGGCGCGGTGTGGCGGGCGCGACTGCGCGGTGTGCTTCAATCGGATCACCAGAGAAAGGAGGTGGTCCTACGTTGATTCACATGCTTGATGGGACTCTGGAGGTGCAGGGCCGCTAGGCGCCGCACTGGTTTGGGCGCCCGGTGGAATCCACCCCGGGCACCGGCGAGCCGCAGGGAGCCGGGTCTTGTCCCGCTCGGCGGCAGTCTCCCGCGCTCGTCCGCAGGCACCAGACGAGGGCCGCCCCCAGGGGCGGCCCTCGTTGTTCGTGGGCCCTTCTCCTGGCTGAGAACGCGGTTTCGCCCGCATAGCGGGCGAAACCGCGTCTTCAGCGGAGTGCCGGCGGGGGCGCCGCGGCGTGTTAGGGCCGGCCGCCGTGGTGGGGGACGTCGACCCGGGTGGTGTAGAGGGAGGCGCGGGGCTCGTCGTTGCCCATGCCGAGCCGCCAGTCGGGGGCGACGCAGAGCAGCAGGGTGCGGCCGTCCTCGCCGCCGAGCATCGCCGCGTAGATCGCCATCCCCTCCTCGGGGGCCGGGAATTCCTCGACGATCTCGCCGCCCGGCGCGACCCGGGCGATCCGCGTGTGCAGCGAGTCGCCGCACCAGGCGCATCCCTCGGCGTCGAGCGTGCAGCCGTCCGGGCCGTAGCCCACCTTGGTGTAGCCGGCGTCGATCTCGGCCAGCGGCGGGGTCGGCGCGAGCTGGGCGTAGACGCGGCGGTTGCCGAGCTCGCCCTCGGGCGAGATGTCGAAGGCGGTGAGGCGGGCGGCGATCGTCTCGGCGACGATCAGCGTCTCCTCGCCGGGCGGGATCATGATCGAGTTCGGGAAGTGAAGGCCCTCGGCGGCGGCGCTGACCGTGCCGTCGGGGTCGACCCGCATCAGCGTCGCGCCCCTCGCCTGCTCGCCGGCGTAGAGGTCGTAGCCGAAGCTGTCGACCCAGGCCCGGCCGCGGGAGTCGACGCACATGTCGTTGGCCTCGCCACGCGAGAACTCCGAGAGGTCGGCGTGGACGCTCTTCTCGCCCTCCGGGGTGATCCGCCAGACCTCGTGGCGGGTCATCGAGACCGCCAGCAGGTCGCCGTCCGGCAGCCAACCGAGCCCCGAGGGCTGCTCGAGCGAGATCTCCCGCTCGATCGCGCCCTCCGGGTCGATGACGAGGATCCGGCCCCCGTCGGTGTAGAAGTCCGAGACCCACCAGCGGCCCTCGTGCCAGCGCGGGCCCTCGAAGAACGATCCCCCGCCCAGGAGCTTGGTCAGCTCACGCATCGGGACGAGCGTACGCCGGGGCCGGGGCGGCGCGCAGGGGCCGGCGTCGCCCGGTTTGGGAGTTCTCCATGCGAGGCGGGGGCCACGGCCGGGGCGGCGAGCCGGGGTCGGCCTAGCCTGTCGGGATGGGCCCGGCAGCCGACCTCGAGCGCTCGCGCCGGCTGACGGTGCCGGAGCTGGTGGCGCGCTCGGCGCGGCGGGCGCCGGCGGCCACGGCGCTCGTCTTCGAGCAGGAGCGCCGCAGCTTCGCCGAGCTCGACGAGCGCGCCAACCGGGTTGCCGGCGCGCTCGCCGCCCGCGGCGTCGGCGCCGGGCAGAACGTCGCGATCGAGATGCGCAACCGGATCGAGTTCGTCGAGGCTTTCCTCGGGATCCAGCGGCTCGGCGCCTGCGCCGTCCCGGTCAACTTCCGCCTCGCCGCCGAGGAGGTCGCCTACGTCCTCGCCGACTCGCGCGCGGTGGCGAGCATCGACGAGGAGCGGCTCGCCGGCGACCCCTACGAGGAGGCGCTGGCAGCCGCCTCGCCGGAGCCGCCGGAGGTCCTCGTCGACGACGAGGACCTCGCTTTCCTGATGTACACGTCGGGCACGACCGGTCGCCCCAAGGGGGCGATGCTCACCCACCAGAACCTGGTCGTGAACACCGGCAACTGGCTGTATGAGGTCGGCGCCCGGCCGGGCGACGTCTGGCTCTCCGGCCTGCCGCTCTTCCACATCGGCGGCATCAACGGGCTGCTGCCCTTCCTGGCGCTGGGGGCACCGGCCGTGATCGAGCCCTCCGGCGGCTTCGACCCGGCCCGCTCGATCGCCCGCCTGGCGGCCAACGAGGTCTCGATCTGCTTCTTCGTGCCCACCCAGTGGCGGGAGATCTGTGAGCGCGAGGAGGTCGCGGGCCTCGACCGCGGGCGGCTGCGGGTGGCGATGTGGGGCGCCTCGCAGGCGCCGCTGGCGACGCTCGAGCTGCTGGCCGAGACCTTCCCCTCGGTCGAGATCGTCAACGCCTTCGGCCAGACCGAGATGTCGTCGAACACCTGCTTCCTGCGCGGTGCCGACGCGGTCCGCAAGATCGGCTCGGTCGGGCGGCCGGCGCTCGGCGTCGAGGCGCGGATCGTCGACGAGCGCGGCGCCGACGTCGCTCCGGGTGAGGTCGGCGAGATCGTCTACCGCGGCGCGACGGTGATGCGGGGCTACTTCGGCAAGCCCGAGGCGAGCGCTGAGGCCTTCGCCGGCGGCTGGTTTCACAGCGGCGATCTGGTCCGCGAAGACGAGGAGGGCTTCATCTACGTCGTCGACCGGCTCAAGGACATGCTGATCTCCGGCGGCGAGAACGTCTATCCGGCCGAGGTCGAGCGGGCGCTGGCGGAGCACCCGGCGGTCGCCGAGGCGGCGGTGGTCGGCGTGCCGCACCCGCGCTGGGTGGAGACGCCGCTGGCGGTGGTGGTCACCGCCGCCGGCGCTGCGGCTGGCGAGGAGGAGCTGATCGAGCACTGCCGCCTCCGTCTGGCCGGCTACAAGCGGCCCTCCGCGGTCGTCTTCGTCGACTCGCTGCCGCGCAACGCCGCCGGCAAGGTGCTGAAGCGCGAGCTGCGCGAGCGCCACTCCGACCGCTTCGCCTGATTGTCGAGTTCCTCTCGCTGGGCGGAACTAACTCGACACGTCGGCCCGGGCGCGGTCGATCTCGGCCTGGAAGCGCTGCATTCCCACCAGCCAGCGCGCCGGGTCGCCGGCCTTGCGCTGCATGTAGGTCTCGACCTCGGGATGGGAGAGGACGAGGAAGCGGCCCGCCTCGATCCCGGCGATCAGCGCGGCGGCCGCCTGGTCGGCGGAGATCGTCGCGCCGGAGGCGCTGGCGAGGCGCGAGCTCGGGTCCTCCTCGCGCCAGGTTTCGAGCATCGGCGTCGCCACGCCCTGCGGGCAGAAGCAGGAGAAGGAGACGCCGCTCCCGGCGCCGCCGTAGGTGATGGCCAGCCACTCGGCGACGGCGACCGCCGCATGCTTGGTCACCGAGTAGGGCATCAGCCCGGGGTTGGCGAGCAGTCCGGCGGCCGAGGCGGTCGAGCTGAGGTGGCCGCGGCGGCGCGCGAGCATCCCCGGCAGCAGCCGGCGGGCGGCGCGGACGTGGGCCATCACGTTGATCTCCCAGGTCCGCTGCCACTCCGCCTCGCTCACCTCGGGGCCGCCGTAGGGCCCGGCGACCCCGGCGTTGGAGCAGAACAGGTCGACCGGGCCGCCGGCATCCTCGGCGGCGTCGACCAGCCGCCCGATCTCCTCCTCGCGGCCGACGTCGACGGCGAGGGCCAGGGTCGTCGGGCCTCGCCCGGCGCCCGCGGCGCCGCCTCGCTCGCTGGCGGCGGCCTCGATCTCGGCCGCGGTCCGCGCCGCCGCCTCCCCGTCGAGGTCGGCGACGACGACCCGGGTGGCCCCGGCGGCCGCCAGCGCCCGCGCCAGCGCCGCGCCGATCCCGCTGCCGCCGCCGGTGACGACCGCGTGCGCTCCCTCGATCTCCATGGACCGACGCTATCAACCCGACCGTCCGTACGGTCAACCGCGGTATCGTGCGGTTCGTCGTGGTCGCCCTGCGACCGGAACGAACCACGAACCAGGGAATGGGTCTCGTCAAGACAGCGGCGGAGGTGGCGCGGATCGAGGCGGTGCTGGCGGCCCCGCGGTTCGGCGGCGCCCAGCTGCTCGCCGTCGAGTTCCTCTCCGACCCTGACTGGATCGCCGCGGTGCTGCCGCCGCCGCTCGAACCGGTGGCGAAGCCGAAGCTGCGGGCGATGGTGGGGCGCTGGGAGTCGAGCTGCGTCGGCGACTTCCATGGCGGCACCGTCTACGTCGCCGCCCAGCACCAGGGCGTCGCCGGTGAGTACCAGCTGGTTCAGTTCATGGACCGCGACGTGCCGACGATCTTCGGCCGCGACCTCTTCGGCGAGCCGAAGAAGGTCGGCGCCAGCATGCTGCTGCGACGGGGGCGACGCTTTCGCGGCTGGGTCGAGTCGGCCGGCGTCCGGGTGATCGAGATCGGGGGCGAGATGGACGCCGACCGCGGCGCCTTCGCCGGCGCCGGCTACAGCTTCAACTTCAAGTCACGCCCGGCGGCCGACGGGCGCGGCCTGCAGGAGGACGCGATCCTGACCCGGATGCGGACCGAGGTGCGCGCCACCGTCTCGCTCTCCGGGGCGCCGTCGATGCGCCTGCGCAGCACGGTCCACGACCCGCTCGACGAGATCCCGGTCGCCGCCCTGCTCCGCGCGACCTACCTGGAGGCTGACCTGCTCGCCTCCTGCGAGGCGGTGGCGCGGACCCCCGCGGCCGAGTTCGCGCCCTACCACCACGGCCGCAACTACGACTGGAGCGCGCTGGCGACGAGCTGACGGACCCCGGGCTTGGCGATCTTGCCGCTCGCCGTCTTCGGCAGCCCGGCAACCGTCACGACCACCGTCGGGCACTTGTAGTGGGCGATCCGCTCGCGGCAGTGGGCGATCACCTCCTGCTCGTCCAGGGGGCCGCCGTCGGCGGCGACGACGACCGCGCACGGCGTCTCGCCCCAGCGCTCGTGCGGCAGTCCGATCACCGCCACCTCGGCGATCCGCGGATGGGTCGCGACCGCCTGCTCGACCTCGATCGAGGAGATGTTCTCGCCGCCGGAGATGATCAGGTCCTTCTTGCGGTCGACGATCCAGATGAACCCGTCGTCGTCGGCGCGGCCGACGTCGCCGGTCGCGAACCAGCCGTCGGCGTCGAAGGCCGCCGCCGTCTCCTCCGGCTTGCGCCAGTAGCCGGCACAGAGGTTGCGGCCGCGCAGCTCGATCTCGCCGACCCCGCCCGGCTCCAGCACCGCCCCCTCCTCGTCGACGATCCGCGCCTCGACGTGGAAGAAGGGGCGGCCGATCGAGCCGGGGCGCTCGGCCTGGTCGCCGGGCCCCATCGTCGTCGCCGAGGAGGTTGTCTCGCTGAGGCCGTAGCCCTGGCGGTAGTCGAGCCCGAGCTCGGCGAAGCGCTCCATCAGCGGCTGCGGGCAGGCGGCTCCGCCGGAGCCGACGAAGCGCAGCCGCGCCAGATCGATCGCCGCGAACTCCTCGCTCGCCAGCAGCATCTGCCAGGCGGTCGGGATCGCGAACCAGACCGTGATCTTCTCTCGCTCGGCCAGCCGCGCCGCCGCGTCCGGGTCGAAGTCCTCCATCAGCACGACCTTGCCGCCCTTGTAGAGCAGCGGCACGGCGAGGATGTAGAGGACGACGTGGAAGATCGGGTTGACGACCAGGGTGGCGTCGTCGCGGCGCAGGTCCCAGTCGGCGAGGTAGTTCATCACGTTGACGAGGACGCCCTCGTGGGTGAGGACGGCGCCCTTCGGGGCTCCGGTGGTGCCCGAGGTGTAGACGATCGAGACCGGTGCCGAGGGGGCCACCGGGTGCGGCTCGGCGGGCGCCGCGGCGTCGCGCCACGCCGGGTAGTCCGCCTCGACGTCGAGCACCGGAACCTCGCCCTCGAGCTGGTCCAGGGCGGCGGCGACGGCAGCGGCGGTGGCGGCCTGGACGACGACCAGGCGCGCCCCCGAGTCGCCCAGCGCGTAGGCCACCTCCTCGCTCGCGAGGCGGAAGTTGAGCGGCACGAAGACGGCACCGGCGCGGGCGACGCCGAACAGCAGCTCGAGGAACTCGACCCGGTTCTTGAGCGCCGCCGCCACCCGGTCGCCGGGCCGGATGCCGGACGCGCGCAGCGCCCCCGCGACGCGCCGGGCGGCGTCGTCGAGCTCGGCATAGGTGACGCGCCGCTCGCCGCAGACGACCGCCTCGCGGTCGGGGTCGCGGCGGGCGCGCAGGCTGGTCCAGGCGCCGATGTTGTCGCTGGCGTAGCTGACGCTCATCGGGCGGCGCCGGCCGCCGCGGCGTCGGGGCGCTGGGCCGCCATCGCCGCCTGCACCGCGGCGGCCAGCTCGCCGCTCCTCAGCTCCGGCACCGGGCCGGCCGCGAGGCCGCCGATCAGGGTCCGGCAGTACTGGTCGGCGATCTCGGTCGCCGCAAGCCGCCCGCCGGGCTCGAACCAGGTCCAGGCCCAGTTGCACATCCCGAATACCTGCAGCGCCGCCAGCTGCGGGTCGACCGTGGCGAAGGCGCCCGATTCGGTGCCGCGGCGGATGATCCCGATCACGATCCGCGAGTACTCATCCCGCATCGCCCGCACCTCCGCCATCAGCTCTTCGGAGGCCGAGCGGACGATCTCGCGCGAGAAGGCGACGGTCGCCGCGCGGTCGTCCTGCTGGGAGAGCAGCAGCTGGTAGATCATCAGCTGCAGCTGGTCGACAGGGTCGTCGAACTCGGCGAGGAAGGCGCCGGCCTCGGCCAGGCGGCGGCGCATGTAGTCGGCGTTGAGCTGCTCGAGCAGCGCTTCCTTGCTGCCGAAGTGGTGGAGGACCGTGCCTTTGGAGATCTCCAGCGCCTCGGCGACGTCGCGGATGCTGACCTCGTCGTAGCCGCGCTCGGCGACCATCTCGGTGAAGCACTGGAGGATCTCGCCCCGCCTGCTCTTGCGCGCCACGGCCGCCATCATGCCAAGAGCTCCCGCGCGATGATGAAGCGCTGGATCTCGGCGGTGCCGCCGCCGATCTGCATCAGCTTCGCGTCGCGCATGTAGCGCTCGACCGGGAACTCGTCGATGTAGCCGTAGCCGCCGAGCACCTGGACCGCCTCGCTGGCGGCCTTCATCGCGACGTCGCCGGCGAGCAGCTTGGCGGCGCTGGCGAGGGCCCGCTGGTCGCGCTCGCCGGCGTCGATCCGGGCCGCGATCTGCCGGGTCAGCGCCCGGCAGGCCTCGGTCTCGGCGAACATGTCGGCGAGCTTGGCGCCGATCAGCTGGAACTCGCCGATCGGCCGGCCGAACTGGCGCCGCTCGCCGGCGTAGGCGAGCGCCGCCCGCAGCGCCCCCTGCGCGATCCCCACCGACTCGGCCGCCATCAGCACCCGCTCGGAGTCGAGGCCCTCGAGCAGGATCGCGCGGCCGCCGTCGGCGGCGCCGATCAGCGCCTCCTCGCCGACCTCGCAATCGTCGAGCAGCAGCTCGCCGGTGGGCGAGCCGCGCCATCCCATCTTCGAGAACTTCCTCCCGCGCGAGAACCCGGGCGCGTCGCCGGGGACGGCGAAGAGCGCGAGGCTGCCCGTGCCCAGCTCGGGGGTGCGGACGTAGACCAGCGCCAGGTCGGCGACCGGTCCGTTGGTGATGAAGGTCTTGGTCCCGTTCAGCCGCCAGCCGTCGGCGGTGCGCTCGGCGCGGGCGCGCATGCTCATCACGTCGGAGCCGGCCTCGGGCTCGGTCATCGCCAGGCAGCCGATCAGCGAGCCGTCGATCAGGCCCGGCAGCCAGCGCTCGCGCTGCGCGGCGCTGCCGTGGCGGGCGATCCGGCCGGCGACCATGTCGGCCTGGTGCAGGACGGTGGCGGCGGTCGAGACGCAGACCGCGGCCAGCTCCTCGCCGATCAGGCAGAGCTCGGTGAGGCCGAGGCCGGCGCCGCCGAGCTCGGCCGGGACGCCGGCGCCGAGCAGACCGAGCCCGGCGGCCTCGGCCCAGCTCTCGGCCGGGAAGCTCTGCTCGGCGTCGATCCGGTGGGCGCGCGGCGCCACCTTCTCCCGGGCCCACTCGTGCAGGGTCGCCCGCAGCAGGCGCTGCTCCTCGCTGAGCCCGAGGTCGGCCGAGCGGGGCAGCGGCATCTCAGCGACCCTCGAAGCGGGGCTCGCGCCGCTCGAGAAAGGCGGCGGCACCCTCGCGGCGATCGGCGGAGGCGAGCAGACCGGCGAGGCGGTCTTCGGCGCGGACGTTGGCGTCGGCGATCGAGCGGCCGGCGTCCTCGCGCAGCGCCGCGACCACGGCGCGGGTCGCGAGCGGGGCGGCGGCGGCGATCCGGGCGGCCAGGGCGCGCGCCTCGGCGAGCGCGCCGGCGCCGTCGGGCGCCACCGCGTCGACGAGCCCCAGCCGCTCGGCCGCGGCGCCGTCGATCAGCTCGCCGGTCAGCAGCAGGCGGGCGGCGCGGGCGGTCCCGATCAGCCGCGGCAGGCGGGCGAGGCCGCCGGTGGCCGGGATGATCCCCAGCCGCACCTCCGGCAGGCCGAGCTTCGCCCCGGCGGCGGCGACCCGCAGCGTGCAGGCCAGCGCCAGCTCGAGGCCGCCGCCGACCGCGTGGCCGTTGAGGGCGGCGATCGACGGCATCGGCAGGCCGGCGACCGCGTTGGCGGCGGCCCGCATCTGGCGGTTGTAGGCAAGGTTCTCGCGGTCCTCGGCGGCCTCGATCTCGTTGATGTCGGCGCCGGCGGCGAAGACGTCGCCCGTCCCGGTGAGGATCGCGCAACGCACCTCGCGGTCGGCGGCGAGCGCCTCGGCGGCCTCGCGCAGCGCTGTCGCGGTCTCGGCGTCGAGCACGTTGCGTCGCTCGGGGCGGACCAGGGCGATGGTCGCTAGGTGGCCCTCGCGGCTGATCTCGACCAGGCCACCGGTGGTCCGCGGCGCGCCCATCAGCCGCTCACCACCGCCTCGCGGCCCGGCCGGGTGAAGAGCACCTCGGGGATCACGCAGGTGGGGGAGAGGAGCAGCAGCGCCCGGACGGTCTCGGCGATGTCGGCGGTGCGGATCATCTCCGCCGCGGGCACCGGGTTCTGCATGTAGTCGGCCAGCTCGGTGTCGACAAAGCCCGGACAGAGCACGCAGGACTTGATTCCCTCGCCGGAGAGCTCCTCGTTCATCGCCTCGGTGAAGCCGACGACGCCGGCCTTGGCGGCCGAGTAGACGCCGAGGCCGGCGGCGCCGCGCTTGCCGACGATCGAGGCCATGTTGAGGACCAGGGCGTTGCGGTGGCTGGCGGCGGCGGCGCGCAGGAGGTCGATCGCCTCGTGGTAGAAGAGGATCACCGAGCGCAGGTTCAGCGCCAGCTGCAGGTCGACGTGCTTGACCCGGTAGTCGTCGAGCTCGGCGTGGATCCCCATCCCGGCGTTGTTGACGAGCAGATCGAGGCGGCCGCAGCGCTCGCGGTGGGCGGCGACGGCGCGGGCGATCTCGGCCTCCTCGCGGACGTCGGCGGCGACGGCGTGAACGTCACCGCCCGCCGCGGCGAGCCGCGCCGCGGCCGAGTCGAGCTTCTCCGGCGTGCGTGCGACGAGGGTCAGGTCGTAGCCCTCGGCGGCCAGCATGGTGGCGATCGCGAGCCCGATGCCGCTCGAGGCGCCGGTGACCAACGCTGACCTGGGCATAGAAGCTAGACTAACCGTCCGGACGGTCAATTGCATGAACGAGCTCGACCTCTACCGCGAAGTGACCCGCATCCGCGCTCTCGAGCTGCTCCTGCATCGCTACATCGAGGAGCACGGCTTCGGCGGGTTCTGGCACCCGGGCCTCGGACAGGAGGGGCTGCAGGCCGGCGCCGTCTCCGCCCTGCGCCGCGACGACTACCTCTTCTACGCGCACCGCGGGCTCGGCTACGCGCTGGCCAAGGGGATGTCGCCCGTCACCCTGCTGGCCGACCTCTTCGGCAAGGCCGGCGGCAGCGTCGGCGGCAAGGGCGGCGGCACCGTCCACTTCGTCGATCCCGAGATCGGCGTGCTCGGCCAGGGCGGCACGGTCGGCTCCAGCTTCGTGCTCGGCGCCGGCGCCGGGATCTCGGCCCAGATGCTGGGCTCCGACCGGGTCGTCGCGATCTTCTTCGGCGACGGGGCCGCGGCCCGTGGCACCTTCCACGAGGCGGCGCTGACCGCCTCGGTCTGGAAGCTGCCGCTGGTCTGGATCTGCGAGAACAACGGCTGGGCGATCTCGGTGCCGATCGCCGAGCAGAGCCCGACCGAGGACATCGCCGACCGCGCCGCCGCCTACGGCGTGCCCGGCGTCGTCGTCGACGGCCAGGACCCGCTCGCGGTGCGGGCGGCCACCGCCGAGGCGGTGGCGCGGGCGCGGGCCGGCGATGGGCCGACCCTGATCGAGGCCAAGACCCTGCGCGTGCGCGGCCACTACGAGGGCGACAAACAGAGCTACCGCGAGGACCTCGGCGACGGCCTCGAGGTTCCCCGCGACCCGTTGCGGCTGATGCGCGAGAGCGGCGCGGTCCCGGCTGCCGAGGCCGACCGGCTCGACGCCGAGGCCGGCGAGGAGGCCGAGGCGGCGCTGGCCGAGGTGCTGGCGATGCCCGAGCCCGGCCCCGACGTAGTCACCGAGGGCGTCTGGGCATGAGCGCGGCAGTGATTTCTCACTCTATGGATGGAAAAGGACTGCCACCTGGGGAGGTCGGCCGGTGAGCGCGCCGACGCTGGGGTACGCGCGGGCGATCAACCAGGCGCTGGCCGAGGAGATGCGGCGCGAGCAGAGGGTCTGGATGCTGGGCCAGGACGTGGGCCGGATGGGGGGCGTCTTCGGCGTCACCCGCGGCCTCTTCGACGAGTTCGGCCCGGGCCGGGTCCGCGACACCTCGCTGAACGAGACCTTCATCGTCGGCGCCGCGGTCGGCGCCGCGCTGACCGGGACGATCCCGATCGCCGAGCTGCAGTTCGCGGACTTCATGATGATCGCCGGCGACGAGGTCTTCCACAAGATGGCGAAGTGGCGCTACATGCACGGGGCGAAGCTCTCGGTGCCGATGGTGCTGCGGCTGCCGACCGGGGTTCTCGGCGGCGTCGGCGCCGAACACTCGCAGTCGCTGGAGGCGCTCGGCATGCACTTTCCGGGTCTGAAGGTGGCGCTTCCGGCGACCCCGGCCGACGCCAAGGGGCTGCTGAAGACCGCGATCCGCGACCCCGACCCGGTCCTGTTCTTCGAGCACAAGGGGATGTACCGCGTCAAGGGACCGGTGCCGGAGGACCCCGAGTTCCTGGTTCCCTTCGGCGAGGCGGCGCTGCGGCGGGAGGGCGGCGACCTCACGGTGGTCGCCACCGGGCTGATGGTGCGGCGGGCGCTGGAGGCGGCCAAGCGGCTGGCCGGTGAGGGCGTCGAGCTCGAGGTGATCGACCCCCGCACCCTGGTGCCCCTGGACATGGAGACGATCGTCGCCTCGGTCGAGAAGACCGGCCGCGCGCTCGTCGTCCACGAGGCCGTCCGCACCGCCGGCGCCGGCGCCGAGATCGCCGCCCGCATCCAGGAAGCCGCCTTCTTCTCCCTCGACGCCCCCGTCTGGCGACTCGGCGCCCTCGACACCTCGATCCCCCAGAGCCCGGACCTCGAGCAGCTGGTGATCCCGAGCGCCGCCGAGATCGAGGCCGCGGCCCGAGAGCTCGTCGCGCTGTAGATCGAGTTCGACATTGACCACGTAATACGTGGTCAATGTCGAACTCGATCGCTCAGACCGCGGCGGCGGGCACGGGCGCCGCCTCGGTCTCGAGGCGGGCGCGAAAGAGGGTGCCGAGGCCCGCGATCACGACGACGCGGCCGCGGCCGGCGAGGCTGGCGACGAAGGGCGTGGGCACCGGCACGGTCTCGCGCAGCGTGCCGCCGGCGTCGAAGCGGGCGACCGCCGCCGTCGCGAGCGCCACCCAGACGTCGCCTTCGGCGTCGACCATGAGCCCGTCGGCGACCCCCTCCGGCACCGTCGCGAAGATCTCCCCGGCGCCCGGCGGGGAGCCGAGCTCGAAGCTGCGCACGGCGGCGCCGGCAGTATCGGAGACATAGACCCGCCCGCCGTCGGGCGAGGTGCCGATGCCGTTCGGCCAGGTGATGCCCTCGGCGACGACCTCGGGCTGTCCGCCGCCGGCGGGCAGATGCCAGACCGCCCCGGGCACCGGCTCCTCGCCCGCCATCGGCGCGTAGCGCAGGCCGCCGACGAGGATCCCGCCGTCGGCGAGGACGTGGACGTCGTTGAAGCCCTTGACGTCCTCGCCCGCGAGGAGCTCCCGCTGCTCGCCGCCGTCGACATGCAGGACGGTGCGGCCGGTGATCACGACGCCGCCATCGCGATGGGGGGCGAGGCCGCCGACACCGCGCCGCCTCGGCACCAGCTCGGTCGGGGCGGCGGCGCCCGGCGCGAGGCTGAAGACGCCGCCGGAGAGGTCGGTGAAGAGGACCGTGCCGTCGGCGAGCAGCCGGGGCGCCTCGAGGATGCCGTGCTCGCGGCCGGTCAATCCCGCGACCGCGCTGATCCCGGTCAGGCCCGGCATCAGCGCAGGGAGCGGTTGGGGCCGAGGTCGGGGGTGGCGAGCTCGGCGGCGAGGGAGTGGACGGCGCCGGCGGCGCGGCGGACGAGCCCGGCGCCGACCGCGTGTGGCAGCTCGACGACGAAGGCGGTGCTGCCGCGGACCGTGTGGTTCTGCCAGGTCGAGGCGCTGCCCGGGTAGCGGGCGAGCCGAACCAGCGGCAGCCCGACCAGGTCGGCGAAGCGGCGCTCGACGAAGGGGTCGCCGCCGGAGCGGTCGACCAGGTCGAGCGGCTGGTGGAACCAGATCGTCAGGTCCGGGCGCAGGCGCTGGATCAGCCGCGCCGCCGCGCTCGACTCCGGCTCGGAGAGCGGTCCGGTGCCGGAGTATTCGAGGCCGCCGAGGTGGGTCCAGGCGAAGGGGAAGTTGCGGTTGAGGTCGACGCCGTGGGCGTTGCCGCGGGTGTCCGCCGCGACTCCGTCCGGGTTGATCGTCGGCACCACCCAGAGGTCGGTGCGCGACGGCGCTCGCTGGCGCGCGAGGCGCCGGGCCACGGCGATGCCGGCCGCCTCGTTGCCGTGGATGCAGCCGACGACGAGGACGCGCAGCTCCGCGTCGGGTGCTTCCTCGTGCAAAGCGACGATCGGGCGCCCCTCGACCGAGTGGCCGACCACGGCGCGGCGCTTGGCAGCGGCCGGCGCGAACTGCGCCGCGGTCGCGGCTTCGGTCTCTGCCGCGCGGTCGCCAGGAGCCCCCGCCGCGGCGCCCCCCGGCGCGCCGAGCACGGCGAGCGCCGCCACGATCAGCCCGACGAAGCGCTTGCGCCCTTGCAACATCCCGCCATTCTCGCCTCCTCATGACCTTTTTCGCCCACAGGGCGAAAAAGGTCATGAGGAGGGAGGCAAACCGCTCCGCACGAGGGTCAGATGTAGGCCTCCGGGCGCCAGGACTCGAGGTTGTCCTTGACGGCGACGGCGAAGCGGGTGGCGTCGGCGCCGTCGAGGGCGCGGTGGTCGAAGGTGACGGCCAGCCTCAGGATCGGGCGGATCGCGATCGCCTCCCCGCCCTGCCCGTCGGCGAGGACCCAGGGGCGGCGCTGAATCGCCGGCACGCCGAGGATCGCGACCTGTGGTTGGTTGATGATCGCCGGCGCCGAGACGGCGCCGACCGAGCCCGGGTTGGAGAGCGTGAAGGTGCCGCCGGCGAGATCATCGGCGGCGAGGCTGCGGGTGCGGGCGCGCTCGGCGAGGTCGGCCACCGCGGCACCGATCGCCGGCGCACTGAGTCGGTCGCAGGCGCGGACCACCGGCACCATCAGACCCTCGGGGGTGTCGACGGCGACGCCGAGGTTGACGGTCTGCCAGTGGATGATGCGCTCGCCGAGGAAGGTCGCGTTGACCTCGGGATGCTCGCCGATCGCCGCGCAGGCCGCGCGGGCGATGAACGGCAGGTAGGAGAGCTTCGGCTCGCCGGTCTCGCGGCGGGCGGCGTTGAGCTCGGCGCGAGCGGCGACGACGGCGCTGAGGTCGACGTCGACCTCGGTCGTCATGTGCGCCGCGGTCTGGCGCGAGCGCGTCATGTGCTCGGCGATCACCTGGCGGACCCGGCTGGCGGCGACCACCGTGTGTGGGACGCCGGCGTAGCCGGGAGGGAGAGCGGAGGGGTCGAGCGCTGGGTCGGCCGCCCGTGTGGCGGTGCCGGCCCCGATCGCGGCTTCGACGTCCCTCTTGCGGATGCGGCCGTTGCGGCCCGTCCCTCGCACCGCGGCGAGGTCGATGCCGTGCCCCGACGCCATCCGCCGCGCCACCGGCGAGGCCGGCGCCGGCGTCCGCCCGGCGGGCGCGCCGTCTCCGAGCCGGGCCGCTGCCCGGTCGAGTCCACTGAGCACCGCCGCGGCCGCCGCGCGCGGATCGAACCTCCCAAACGCGTCCCGTCCCGCGGCGGCCCGCTCCCTCAACCCGACGCGCTCGGAAGCGCCGGCCCGGACGGCCGCCGCCCCGCGCCCTTCGGAGTCTGAAGGGCCCGGTGGGGAGGGCCCTGCGGACACTGAGCCCGACGCGCCACCCGCTCTCGAGGCGCCGGCCGCCGGCTCCGCTGGCGGAGCGGCGTCCGCCGGGCCCCCGCCGGGCCCACCGTTCGCCGGACTCACCGCGGCGGCGTCCGCCCCCACCGCCAGCTCGGCCAGGGGCGCGCCGACGGCGACGTTCTCACCCTCGCCGACCAGCTGTTTCGCCAGCACGCCATCGGCCGGCGCCGTCACCTCGGTGTCGACCTTGTCGGTGGCGATCGCGCAGATCGGCTGCTCGGCGACGACCTCCTCGCCGGCGGCGGCGAGCCACTCGATCACCGTCCCCTCCTCGACCGAGACCCCCATGTGCGGCATCGGCACGACCACCGTCGCCGGCTCACTCATCCCGTGGTTCCTTCCGGTTGGCAGGCGTCCGTTGCGAACCGTGAGATGGGGGATGCGGGCGTCCGGCCCGTCCCGTGGTTCCTTGCGGTCGCCCGGCGTCCATTGGGAACCACGGTCAGGCGGCGACCTCGATCAGGACCTTGACGTCGTCGCCCGGGTCGGTGGCGAGGCGCTCTATTTCCGCCGCGGTCTCGGCGAGGGGGGCGCGGCGGGTGATCATGCCCGCCGGGTCGAGCAGGCCGGAGTCGATCATCGCCGCCACCCGCGGCAGGTCGTTGTGGTAGCCGAGCGCGGTGAGCAGGGAGCGCTCGTAGAGAAGCATGCGGCCGACGTCGACGGGCACGGGCATCTTCGGGATGCCGGCGACGACGATGCGCCCGCCGCGGGTCGTCATCTCCAGCGCCGCTTCGAGCGCCGGCACCGCGCCGGAGCAGTCGACAACCACCTCGGCGCCGCCGCCGCCGACCAGGCCGCGCACCGCCTTGGCGGCCTCGCGGGCGTCGGCGGCCGGATCGTGCACGGCGAAGCCTTCGGCCTCGGCCCGCGCCCGCCGCCCCGGGTGGCGCTCGAGCACCAGCGGCGCCATTCCCAGTGCCCGCGCGACCAGCGCGGTGCAGGCGCCGATCGGGCCGTAGCCGACGACGACGAGGCGGACGCCGCCGCCGGCGCCGCCGCGCTCGAGCGCGTGCAGGCCGACGGCCAGCGGCTCGAGCAGAGCGCCGACCTCCTGGCCGACGCCGTCGGGAAGTGGGACCGCGCAGTAGGCGGGGAAGCGGACCAGGGGGGCGAAGGCCCCGTCGGAGGAGAGGCCGATCGAGCCGGAGAGCCGGCAGAGGTTGTACTCGCCGCGGACGCAGGCCTCGCAGACTCCGCAGCGCCAGCAGGCGTCGGCCGAGACGCGGTCGCCCGGCGCCACCTCGTTGACTCCCTCGCCCACCGCCGTGACCACGGCCGAGAACTCGTGGCCGAGCGTCACCGGGGGCTGCTGGCCGGTCAGCGGGTGGTCGCGCCCCGGCCGGATCGCGAAGGGGTGGCGGAACTCGGCGACGTCGGAGCCGCAGATGCCGCAGAAGGAGACCTCGGCCTCGACCATGCCGGGGCCGAGCGGCAGTGCCAGCTCGACCTCGTCGAGCCGCACGTCACCCGCGGCATGCCAGCGCACAGCCTCCACCTGGCAGTGAATCTAGCATTTGACCGCACGGTCGGTCAAAGTGATAGAACCCCCTGAATTGGAGGACCCATAAAGGCTCTGAGGGGGCCTGTTTCTCCCCCTCGGGACCGGGGCTAATGTGGCTTCACCGGGTTGAGCGGGACCGTGGCCGGCAGTTCGGGGTCCGGCCTGGGAGCGCCAGCCGAGGCGAAGTCGAGGAACCGAGGAGGATGCTGTGGCCGGACTTGTCTGCGGAGTCGACATCGGCGGGACCTTCACCGACTGCGTCCTGATCGGCGAGGACGGCCGCGTCGCCTACGGCAAGGCGCTCTCCTCACCCGCCGATTCCTTCCAGTCCGGCTTCTTCGGCTCGATCGAGTCCGCCGGCCACCAGCTCGGGCTCTCCGCCGAGGACCTCTACACGAACATGGACCGGCTGATCTCGCACGGCTCGACCGTCGCCACCAACATCGTCGTCGAGCGCAAGGGCGCTGCCATCGGCCTGATCACGACCCGCGGCTTCGAGGACACGGTCCGCACCATGCGGGGCCTCGGCCGCCCCACCGGCGAGCCGCCCGAGAACCTGCTGCGCTTCGCCGAAACCCGCAAGCCCGAGCCGCTGGTCCCGATCGAGCGCACCTTCGGCGTCGCCGAGCGGATCGACTCCGACGGCGAGGTCGTCGTCGCCCTCGCCGAGGCGGAGGTGGCGGCCGCCGCCGACGCGCTGCTCGCCGCCGGGGTCGACACCATCGCGATCGCCTTCCTCTGGTCGGTCCGCAACGACGCCCACGAGCGCCGCGCCCGCGAGATCGTCGAAGAGCGCGCCCCCGGCGTCTTCGTCACGATCTCGAGCGAGATCTCGAAGGCGGTCGGCGAGTACGAGCGCTTCGTCGCCACCCTGATCAACTCCTACGTCGGCCCGGTCACCAGCACCTACCTGCACGGGGTCCAGGGCCGCCTCGCCGAGGTCGGCTTCACCGGCGAGCTGCACATCATGCAGTGCCACGGCGGCATGGTCCCGCTCGGGCTCGGCGCCGACCGCCCGATCTTCACCATCGGCTCCGGCCCGGTCGGCGGCCTGATCGGGTGCGCCCGCGTCGCCGACGACCTCGGCCGCAACGACATCATCGCCTCCGACATGGGCGGCACCTCCTTCGACGTCGGGATCATCAAGGACGGCGAGCCGCTCGCTGCCGACGACACCCTGCTCGGCAAGTGGCGCTACCGGGTTCCCGCCGTCGAGGTGATCTCGATCGGCGCCGGCGGCGGCTCGATCGCCTGGATCGACGAGCTCGGCGGCGGCCTCCGCGTCGGACCCCAGAGCGCCTCCAGCCTGCCCGGGCCCTGCTGCTATGACCGCGGCGGCGAGGAGCCGACGGTGACCGACGCCGACCTGATCCTCGGCTACATCGCCCCCGAGGCGACCTTCGGCTCCAAGGGCGAGCGCGGCGGCTTCACCCCACGCCGCGACCTCGCCGAGAGGGCGATCCGCGAGAAGGTCGCCGAGCCGCTCGGGCTCTCGCTGACCGACGCCGCGCTCGGCATCGTCGAGGTCGCCAACGCGAAGATGGCGGCGGCGCTCGAGAACGAGATCATCGGCCGCGGCTTCGACCCGCGCGACTTCGTCCTCATGTCCTACGGCGGCGCCGGCCCCTTCCACGCCGTCGGCTACGCCGCCTCGCTCGGCGTCGACACGATCGTCGTTCCCGGCGAGGCCGCCTCGGTCTGGTCGGCCTTCGGCATCTCCCAGGCCGACATCCGCTACCAGTACGAATCCTCGGTCGTCCTGATCGAGCCGTTCGATGCCGCCGCCGTCAGGGGCGCCTTCGACGACCTCGAGGCCCAGGCGCGCGGCGCGCTGTCCGAGCGCGAGGACGCCGCCGCCTTCGAGTTCCGCCGCTTCGCCCGGATGCGCTTCCAGTGGCAGCGCCACGAGCTCGAGATGCGCTTCCCCGACGGCGAGATCGACGCCGCCCGCCTCGAGCAGGTCAAACGCCAGTTCGTCGAGCTCTACACCGAACGCTACGGCGAGGTCGCGCTGCTGCCCGGGGCGCGGGTCGAGATCGTCTCGATCCGGCTCGAGCCGGCGATCGAGATGGGCTCGGCGCACCTGGACCGGCTCGACGTCGCCGCGGGCGAGGAGTTCCGCAAGGGCAGCCGCGAGGTCTACTTCGAGCGCGGCGCCGGCGCCGTCGATGCCGCCGTCTACAACGGCGACGCGATGCCGCTGGGCGAGGTCGTCGAGGGCCCGGCGGTGATCGACCTGGCGATCACCGGGATCGTGCTGCCGCCCGGCACCCGCTGCGAGCGCCGCAAGACCGGCGACTTCGTGATCACGCTGCCGGGCGCGGCCGGACCGTCCCCCGCCGCCACCACCACGTCCACCCCCGAGACCGCCGCCGCCTAGGAGGCCGCCGATGAACCCCGCCACCGCCACCGCCGCGAGCGACGCCGAGCGCCCCCAGCGCCCGCCCGAGTTCTGGGACGGCGTCGACCACGCCTTCAACCCGAGCGGGCCGGTCCGTGTCCCGCCCGGCCTCACCCTCAACACCGAGGCCGAGACCGAGATCGACCCGATCACCTACGAGGTCGTCCGCCACGGCCTCTGGAACGCCAACGCCGAGCACGTGCGCGAGATCGAGAACCTCGCCGTCTCCCAGATCACGGTCGAGATCCGCGACTTCCAGCCCTGCATCCTCACCGAGGACGCCGAGCTCCTCTACTTCGGCCCCTGCCTGCAGTACATGTCGGGGATGCTCGACATGATGACCCGCTACGTCCTCGAACACCGTGGCGAGCGGGTGCTCGACGGCGACATGTGGCTCTGCAACGACCCGATCATCGGCACCGCCCACCAGCCCGACGTCGGCCTGATGTGCCCGGTCTTCGTCGACGGCGAGGTGTTCTGCTGGGTCGCCAACATCTCCCACCAGAACGACATCGGCGGCACCGTCCCCGGCTCCTTCTGCCCGAACGCCGAAGACGCCTTCTGGGACCCGCCCAGCTTCCCGCCCTTCAAGATCGTCGAGGCGGGCCAGATCGTCCCCGACATGGAGGCGCTCTACCGGCGCTGCTCGCGCACGCCGGAGAACCTCTCACTCGACCTGCGGGCGACGATCGCCGGCAACAACGCCGCCCGGGCGCGGATCCTGGGCCTGGTCGAGAAGTACGGCAAGGCGGTCGTCAAGGGCGTGATGCGGCGGGCGCTCGACGCCAGTCAGCGGGCCTTCGAACAGGCGCTCGACACGATCCCCGACGGGGTCTACTCCGAGCGCCTGATCCAGGAGGTCGCCCGCAACGGCGACCGCGGCACCTACCCGGTCCAGACCACGGTCCGCAAGCAGGGCCGCGAGCTGATCTGGGACAACGTCGGCACCCACGACCAGGTCGGCTCGATCAACGTCGGCTTCGCCGCCTGGCGCGGCGCGATCCTCGGCGCGATCAACGTCCTGATGCTGCCGGGGCAGATGGGCTGCATCGGCGGCGCCGCCCGCCTCTGCACCTTCGACCCCGAACCGGGCAAGATCACCTCGCCCGACTGGGGCGCCGCGGTCAGCCCGGCCGGCGTCTACGCGACCGAGACCGCGATCTCGCTCTGCAACGCGCTGGTCTCGAAGATGATGCTCGCCTCCAGCGACGAGACGATGCGGGCCAACGCGGTCACCGCCGACGGCGCCCAGTGGCCCTGCCACTTCGTCGCCGGCGACAACCAGCGCGGCGACTACTACGTCGGCGGCATGGGCGACAACATGCTCGGCGGCGGCGGCGCCACCGCCTGGCGCGACGGCGAATTCGCCAACGGTCACTTCTGGATCCCGGAGGGCCGCGGGCCCAACGTCGAGGCCTATGAGGCCGACTGGCCGATTCTCTACCTGTTCCGCCGCGAGCACGCCGACTCCGGCGGCGCCGGCCGCTCGCGCGCCGGCAACGGCGGCGAGATCGCCTACATCCCGCACAAGGGCGAGTCCTTCCTCGGCCTCGCCACCAACGAGGGGATCCCGAAGACCCCCGGCCTGTTCGGCGGCGACCCCGGCTCGATCATGGTCACCCGCGTGATCCAGGGCTCGGACATCCGCCGCCGCTTCGCCGCCGGCGAGCTGCCCCAGGACCTCGACGCGCTGGCGGGGACCGAGCTCGAGATCGGCGGCAAGCCCGACGGCTTCCCGGTCGGCGACGACGACGTCCTCTACTGGAACTGGCTGGCGCCGGGCGGCTACGGCGACCCGTTGACCCGTGACCCGGAGGCCGTCGTCGCCGACGTCGCCGCCGGTGCGGTCAGCCCCCAGGCCGCCGACGACCTCTACGCGGTCAAGCTGCACGGTGACGGCAGCGTCGACGCGGAGGCGACGCGCAAGCTGCGCCAGCGACGCTTCCTCGAACGCCTGCGCGAGTGCGGCGCCGAGCGCGAGGAGCTGGTCGCGGCGAGCGAGCCGCCGGCCGGCGCCGAGAGCTTCGGCGACGCCTACCTGATCGACCGCGAGGCGGGCGTCCTGCGCTGCCACCGCTGCGCCACCGACCTCGGTCCGCTCGAGGGCAACGCGAAGGAGCGGATGGCGGTGCGCGAGCGGCCGACCGCCTCGCTCAAGCCCGGCTATCCCGAGCCGTCGAGGTTCGTCGACGACGAGGTCGTCTTCCGCGACTACTGCTGCCCCGGCTGCGGCGTGCGGCTGGCGACCGAAACCGCCTACCCGGGCGAGGCTCCCTTCCAGGAGCTGCGCCTCGCGCCCTAGATGCCGCTCGCCGCGCCCGGGCTCGCGCACTGGGTACCCGAGCCCGGCGCGACCCCCGAGCTGCGCGACCTCACCGTCGGCGGCCTGCTCGACGAGGCGGTGGGGCGCTGGCCCGACCGCGAAGCGGTCGTCTTCTCCGCCTACGAGGACCTCGGGATCAGCGCCCGCTGGAGCTTCGCCGAGCTGGGTGAGCGGGCGCGGCGGGTCGGCCGGGCGCTGATCGCCTCCGGGATCGAGCCGGGCGAGCGCTTCGGGATCTGGGCGACCAACCTCCCCGAGTGGCTCGAGCTCCAGTTCGGCGCCGCCTACGCCGGTGCCGTCGTCGTCCCGCTCAACCCGCTCTACCGCACCAGCGAGGTCGAGTTCGTGCTCGGCAAGGCGGGCGCGGCCGCCTGCTTCGTTCTCCCCGAGAACCGCGGCGCCTCGCTCTGGGAGATGGCCCGCCGGGCGACCGCGGAGCTCGACCACGTGCGCCTCCTGGTGCCGATCGGCGCCGCCCGGGACGGCGCGCCCTCCTGGGAGGAGTGGCTGGCCGGCGGCGAGCGCGTCGACGAGGACCGGCTCGAGCGCCGCCGCGCCGCCGTGCGCGCCGCCGACACCTCGCAGATCCAGTTCACCTCGGGAACGACGGGCTTCCCGAAGGGCGCCGAGCTCTCCCACGGCGGCATCGTCAACGACGCCCGCCTCTTCGCCCACCGCGCCACCCTGCCCCAGCACGGCCGCCACTCCAACCCGATGCCCTACTTCCACTGCGGCGGCTGCGTGATGTCGACCCTCGGCAGCGTCGCCACCGGCTCGGCCCAGATGCCCGCCGTCAGCTTCGACGCGGCCCGGATCGCGCGGACGATCGAGGCGGAGGCGTGCACCTCGGTCTCGGTGGTGCCGACGATGATGATCGGGCTCGAAGAGGAGGTGGCGCGCAGCGGCCGCGACCTCGGCTCGCTGCAGGTCGTCGTCACCGGCGGCTCGCCGGTGCCGCCGGAAGTGATGCGGCGCTGGATCGACCGCTACGGGGTCGGCATCAACAACACCTACGGGATGACCGAGGCCTCGCCGGTGATCTGCGCGACGCTGCCCGGCGACTCGGTCGAGCTGCAGACGACGACGGTCGGCCCGCCGCTGCCGCACGTCGAGGTCGACATCGTCGCGCCCGGCGGGACCGAGCCGCTGCCGATCGGGACCGAGGGCGAGCTGCGCACCCGCGGTGCGATGGTGATGAAGGGCTACTGGGACAACCCCGAGGCGACGGCGGCGGCGATCGGCCCTGATGGGTTCCTGCGCTCCGGCGACCTCGCGCGGATGGACGAGAACGGCTACGTCTCGATCACCGGGCGGGCCAAGGAGATGATCATCCGCGGCGGCGAGAACATCTACCCGGCCGAGGTCGAGAACGCGATCCGCCAACTCGACGCGGTCGCCGACGCGGCGGTGATCGGGGTCCCGGACGAGCGCTACGGCGAGGTCTGCGCCGCCTTCGTCCGGCTCGCCGACGGCGCCGCCCTCAGTGAGGATCAGATGCGCGAGCAGCTCGGCGGCCGGGTCGCCCGCTTCAAGATCCCCGCCCACCTGCGGGTCGTCGACGAGTTCCCGTTGACGCCGTCGGGCAAGGTCCAGAAGTTCAAGCTGCGAGAGTTGTTC
This sequence comes from Solirubrobacterales bacterium, assembly GCA_046330305.1. GTDB lineage: Bacteria > Actinomycetota > Thermoleophilia > Solirubrobacterales > 70-9 > VAYN01. The sequence continues at coordinate 259,919 of JAXLTA010000010.1, forward strand.
GACGGTGAGTGAGCGGGCGAGCGAGGAGCGCTGGTTCGGCGAGGAGGAGCTCGCGCAGCTGGCGCGGCCGACGATGGACCGCGCGATCGAGGCGATCGAGGCCGGCGATACCGAGCTGGCGCTGGAGCTCTGCCGGGGGATGCGGCACGAGTGGCGCTTTCTCCACGACCTGATGGCCGAGTCGATGCTCGGCCTCGTCCACTACGTCCAGTCCAGGCTCGGCGACGACGGGGTGGCGGAGGCGTGGGAAGAGTCGCTGCGGCGCGGCTGGAAGCGCGACACCGGCAGGATCCTCGAGCGCGACCGGCGCGAGGTCGTCGAGGCGCTGGCGGCGACCTGGCGCGCCCACTCGACCAGCGGCGAGGGCGCGAACCCGGGCGCCTTCACGATCACCGAGGACGAGGAGAAGTTCACCTTCGCGATGAATCCCTGCGGCTCCGGGCAGCGCCTCTGGCGCAACGGCGCCTACTCCGGCGAGGATCCCTACGGCACCACCGAACGCGCCCACGACTGGTCCTACGGCCGCGAGGGCTTCCCGCTCTACTGCACCCACTGCGCCTTCATGAACGAGCTGCTGCCGATCCGCTGGTACGGCCTGCCGCTCTACCCCTCGCGCCCGCCGCAGGACTTCGACCACGATCCCTGCGTCTGGTACTGGTACAAGCGCCCGGAGGACATCCCGGAGGAGTACTGGCGGCGGTACGGGCTTTCCAGGTCGGAGACCAAGACTTGAACGACTCCGGCCGCGCCGAGGGCCAGCCGGCCGGCTCGGCAGAGCCTGGCCGCGCCGGGGGGCAGACCGACGCCGATGCGAGCCCGCGCCGGCCTGCCGACGACCAGCGCGCACGCATCCCCTCCTACCTGCAGGCGCGAGGGGATGCGTGCGGGCTGGTCACGGGGGCCGGCGGCGGGATCGGGCGGGCGATCTGCCTGGAGCTGGCGCGGCAGGGGTGGAAGGTCGCGGCCTGCGACCTGGGCGCGGGCGCGCTGGAGACCGCGGAGATGGTGCGGGCTGCCGGCGGCGAGGCCGCCGGCCTTCTCTTCGACGTCCGGGACGGGAGGGCGGCGAGGCAGGCGCATGCCGAGGCCGAGCGCGAGCTGGGGCCGGTCGCGGCGGTGGTCGCCAACGCGGCGATCGTCGACCGGGTGGCGCCGGCCGAGAGGATCGGCGAGGAGGAGTGGCGGACCGAGGTCGACGTCAATCTGACGGGCGCGTTCCTCTCCCTGCAGGCGGCGATCGAGTCGATGACGGGGCGCGGGCGGGGGCGGCTGGTGGCGATCTCCTCGACGGCCGCCACCGACGGGCTGGCCGGGCAGGCGGCCTACTCGGCGGCCAAGGCCGGGATCCTCGGGATGGTGCGGACGCTGGCGCTGGAGCTGGCCGGCGACGGGATCACCGTCAACGCCGTCCTGCCCGGGATGGTCGGGACCGAGAAGGTCGAGGCGATGCCGGCGGAGGTCAGGGAGCGGGCCCGCGAGCGGGTGCCGATGAAGCGCTTCGCGACGGTCGAAGAGGTGGCGGCGGTCGTCGCCTTCCTCTGCTCGGACGCTGCCGCCTACGTGACCGGCACCTGGCTGCCGGTCGACGGCGGCATCTCCCTCTCCGGCCTGACCCTCGGCCGCCCCCGCTAGCCACCGGCACCCCCGGCTAAGCGGCCGCATCCCCACCAGCCGCCGCCTCCCCGCCAGCCGCCGGCCCAACGGCCCCGCCGCGCCAGCCGCCGGCCCACCGGCCCCGCCGCGCCAGCGCCCGCCGCGGTGTGGCAGAGCTTTTCCCTCTATAGCGTGAGAAATGACTGCCACGCGGGTGGTCAGCAGGTGGAGAGGAAGCGATCCAGCAGCTCTTCGATGCCCGGGCGGTCGAGGGTCTCGGAGGTTTCCTGGAGCTGGTCGACGGTGACGCCGTCGAGCAGGGCGATCAGCTGGCGGGAGTGGCTCTCGGGGTCGGCGCAGCCGCCGGCGCGCAGGACGATCTCGGCGAGGCCGGTGAAGCGTTGGCGGGAGTCGTCCATGACGTCGTGCAGGGCGGGCCGGCGGGTCGACTCGAGGGCGAGCTCGTAGCGGGCGGTGAGCAGGGAGCGGCCGCCGGGGTCGAGGACGCGGTCGAGACTGGCGAGCAGCAGCGCCCGCACCTGCTCGCGGTCCAGGGTCGCGTCGGCAGCGGCGAGCGAGTCGACGTCGGCGCTCGGCGGCAGGTCGAGTTCGGCGTGCCGGCGGGCGGCGGCTTCCAGCAGCGCCTCGCGGGTGCGGAAGTGGTTGGAGGTCGAGCCGGCCGGCAGCCCCGCGGCTTCGTCGACGGCGCGGTGGGTGAGCCCCCGCGAGCCGTGTGCGCCGATCACGGCGAGTGCCGCGTCGGCGATCTGCAGGCGCCGGCGCTCGGGCTCGGGCGCGCTTCTGCGTCTCCTCGTCGCGCCCTCGGCCACAGCAGCACCCTAGTCGATCCCCTCTCGCTGTAACTACAGACGTAGTGAACCGGCGGGCGCCCGGCGCCGCCGCGCCGGGTCAGATCGTGACCCGCTCGCGGGGCGGCTTGACGACCATCTCCCCGCTCGCGACCTCGGCCCCGTCCTGGTTGCGCCAGGTCACCGCCATTGTCGCCCGCCGGCGCTCCGGGTCGAGGCTCGCGACCTCGACCCGGACCCTGATCGTGTCGCCGATGTAGACCGGCGCCAGGTACTCGACCTGGTTGGACACCGCCACCGTCCCGAGCCCGGGCAGCTCGGTGCCGAGCAGCCCGGCGCAGAGGGAGAAGGTGAGCGGCCCGTGCGCCACCCGCGCCCCGAACGGGCTCCGCTTGGCGAACTCGGCGTCGACGTGCACGGGGTTGAAGTCGCCGGTCACGCCGGCGAACAGGTAGACGTCGCTCTCGGAGATCGTCTTGGTCGCTTCCGCGGCGTCGCCGACCCGCAGCTCGTCGATCGGGACCGAGTTCAACGCCGCCGCCCGGGTCAGCCCATCGGGAACGAGCGCGAGGTGCAGCCGCCGTCGGCGAGCAGCGCCGTGCCGGTGCAGTAGCTGGCCTCGTCGGAGCCGAGGTAGAGGATCCCGTAGGCCATCTCTTCGGGCAGGCCGGCGCGCCCCATCGGCACCATCGCGTATTTGGTCGCCTCGTCGCTGAACAGGCCGATCGCCGGTTCGATCATCGGCGTGTCGATGAAGCCCGGGCAGATGCAGTTGGCCCGCACGCCCTGCTTGGCGTAGGTGATCGCCAGCGAGCGCGTCAGGTTGATGATCGCTCCCTTGGCCGCGGTGTAGGCGTGGGCGTCGTAGAGCCCGGTCAGCCCCGCCATCGAGGCGACGCTGACGATCGAGCCCTTCTCGCGCTCGAGCATGTGCGGCAGCGCCGCGTGGATCATCGAGAAGTAGCCCTCGAGGTCGACGCCGTTGATCACGTCGCGCCAGTTCTCGACCGTCGCCTCGTGGGCGGCGGCCATCGTCCCCGGGTTTTCTTCGCCGTACTTCCAGCCGACGCCGGCATTGCAGACGAGGATGTCGATCTGCCCGTAGGCCTCGAGTGCCGCCTGCATCACCCGCTCGGGCGTGCCGTCGTCCTCGAGGTCGGCGGCGACGACCATGCCGGTCCCGCCGTGGCGCTCGACCTCTTCGAGGCTCTCCTTGAGCCGTTCCTCGCGGCGTGCGGTCCCGACGACCTTCGCCCCCTCGCGGCCGAAGAGCTCGAAGGTCGCGCGGCCGATGCCGCTGCTCGCACCCGTGATTACCGCGACCTTGCCGGCGACGCGGCCCTTACCGCTTCCCTCACTCATCTCTCTCCTCCGTTGGCATGACGACTGCCTCGATCCTGCCGCGAGCCGGCCTGCCGGGGGCCCGCTTTTCGCGCAGCGCTTGGGGTAACCACAGCCGCCCCCGCGGCGGCCGACCGGCGAGCCGCCGGATAGGCGGTATCACTCCCGGTATGGGACGGGCCAGAGGACGCGAGACGGACGCCGCGCGCTCAGCCGGGCAGGTGCGCGGTGTCGTTGAAGGACACCAGGATCCAGCGGCCCCCGGGCAGGCGAAAGAGGCGCGTCAGCGAGCCGTTGGCGTTGTGCAGGAAGGCGAACGGCTCGCTCCCGGTGACCTGGCGGCAGAGCTCGGCGATCACCGCCGAGTGGGTGAAGGCGACCGCGACGGCGCCCGGCGGCGCCGCGTCGGCGACCCGTTCGGCCCCCGCTCGGACCCGCGCGGAGAAGGCCGGTGCCGGCTCGGCCCCGGGGATCAGGCTCCAGTCCTGCTCGCGCAGGACGCGGGCCAGCTCGGCGTCGCCGCGGGCCCCGCGCTCATGGATGCCGTGGCCCTCCCACTCGCCGAGGTAGACCTCGACCAGCTCGGCCATAACCGTCGTCTCCAGCCCGTGGCGGGCGGCGGTCGCCGCCGCCGTCTCGCCCGTCCGCCGCAGCGGCGTCGCGAAGACCGCGCCGACCGCCGCCGCCGCCAGCCGCTCGGTGACCGCCGCCGCCTCGGCCCGCCCGCGCTCGTTCAGCGGCGGATCGCTGCGACCGCCGATCAAACCGTCGGCGGCCGGCGGGTCGCAGGCTCCGTGCCGCACGAGGATGACCTCCTGCGCGCCCTCCGGTGCGGTCAGGGCCCGCTGGAAGTCGATCTTCACGACCGCATCATCACCAGCCCCCGAATCCTGCGCCAGCGAGGAGAATCCAAGACATGGAGATGACCCCAGAGACGATCAAGGCCCTCCTTGACGCCTTCGACCAGAGCGACTGGCGCGAGATGGTCGTCACCGTCGGCGAGGACCGCCTCCATGTCTCCCGGGACCCGCTGCCCGAGGGCGCGACGCTGGCGTCCTCCCAGACATCCCCCGCGCCGCCCCAGGCCGCCGCCCCCCCGGCTTCCCCCGCGAGCGCTGGCACGGTAGCGGGGCCCACCCCCGAGGAAGCCTCGGCTGCCGCGGGGGACGGCGGGTCCCCTGCGGCGACAGGAGCCGCGGCCGCACCCCCCGCCGGCACCCCGATCGAGTCGCCGTCGGTCGGCCTGTTCTGGCGCTCGCCCTCGCCGGGCGCGCCGCCTTTCGTCGAGGTCGGCGACCGGGTCGCGAACGGGCAGACCGTCTGCATCGTCGAGGTGATGAAGCTGATGAACCACGTCCCCTCGCCCGTCGACGGCGTGGTCAGCGCCATATTGGTCGACAACGGCGCCCCGGTCGAGTTCGGGCAGACGATCGTGGTCGTCGATCCCCAGGGCTGAGCGCCGCGGCGGAGGGCTGACGATGCCGAAGCTTCGCCGGGTCCTGATCGCCAACCGCGGCGAGATCGCGGTGCGGGTCGTCAAAGCCTGCTTCGACGAGGGGATCGAGTCGGTGCTGGCGGTCTCCGAGGCCGACCGCGACAGCCTTGGCGCCCAGCTCGCCGACCGCGTCGTCCTGATCGGGCCGGCCGCCGCCGCCGAGAGCTACCTCGACTTGAACCGCATCCTCGCCGCCGCCAAGGTCACCGAATGCGATGGCCTGCACCCGGGCTACGGCTTCCTCTCCGAGCGGGCCGAGCTCTCCGCCGAGTGCGCCGAGGCGGGGATCGCCTTCGTCGGCCCCTCGGCGGCGGCGATGGAGCGCAGCGGCGACAAGGCCACCGCCCGCGCCCTCGCCAAAGAGCTCGAGGTGCCGATCAACGAGGGCTCCGACGTGATCGAGAGCGAGCAGGCGGCCGCGTCGGTCGCCGCCGAGGTCGGCTACCCGGTGCTGCTCAAGGCCTCGGCCGGGGGCGGCGGGCGCGGCATGCGGCTGGTCGAGTCCGAGGCCGAGCTGGCAGGCGCCTACGCGGCCGCGCACGCCGAGGCCCAGGCCGCCTTCGGCGACGGCCGGCTCTTCGTCGAGCGCTACGTCCGCCATGCCCGCCACGTCGAGGTCCAGGTCCTCGGCGACGGCCGCGGCGGCGCGATCCACCTCGGCCACCGCGATTGCACGCTGCAGCGCCGCTACCAGAAGCTGATCGAGGAGGCGCCGGCCCACGGCCTGCCGCCGGCGCTCGACGAGCAGATCACCGCCGCCGCGGTGCGGATGATCGCCGCCCTCGAGTACGCCGGCGCCGCCACCTGCGAGTTCCTCGTCGACCCCGACCGCGGCAGCGCCGGGTTCCTCGAGATCAACGCCCGCCTGCAGGTCGAGCATCCGGTCTCCGAGGTCGTCTCCGGCGTCGACATCGTCCGCGAGCAGCTGCGGATCGCCGGCGGCGAGGGGCTCTCGCTCACCCAGGCGGACGTGCGGCTGAGCGGCCACGCGGTCGAGGTGCGGATCAACGCCGAGTCGCCGGCCCGCGACTTCGCTCCCTCGCCCGGCCGGCTGGCCCGCTGGGCGGCACCGCAGGGCAGCGGCGTCCGCGTCGACACCGCCTGCTTTCCCGGCTGGACCGTGCCGCCGCACTACGACTCGCTGCTGGCGAAGCTGATCGTCGCCGGCGCCGATCGCGGCGAGGCGCTCGAGCGGACCCGGCGCGCCCTCCGCCACCTGCGGGTCGAGGGGGTCGAGACCACCGCCGGGTTCGCCCTCGACCTGCTCGAGCACCCGGCGGTCATCGGCGGCGAGGTCCACACCAAGTGGGTCGAGGAGGAGTTCATGGACAACTGGCTGGCCGCGCGAGCGGCGGAGGAGCACTGATGGCGCGGATCGAGATCGTCGACCAGACCCTGCGCGACGGGCAGCAGAGCTACTGGGGAATGCGGATGCAGGCGGGCCAGATGCTGCCGGTCGCCGAGGCGATCGACAGCGCCGGCTACCGCGTCGTCGACCTCACCGGCAGCTCGATCTTCGAGGTGATGGTGCGCTTCCGGCGCGAGAACCCGTGGAAGGGCCTCGACGCGATCCGCGCCGCGCTGCCGAGCTCGACCCTGCGCGCCGGCACCCGCACCAACGGGATCGTCGGCATGAACGTCACCCCCGACTCGATCGTCGAGCTCTGGATCCGGACCCTCGCCAAGCACGGCATCGAAAGCCTCTGGATCTTCGACTGCCTGCACGACGCCGAGAACATGGTGCGGGTGGCGAAGGTCGCCCGCGACGCCGGCCTCGCGCCCTCCCCGCAGCTCAACTTCTCCGAGTCCCCGGTCCACACCGACGCCTACTACGCCGACGTGATCGACCGCATGGTCGCCGGCGGTGCCGCGGCGACGATCATCCTCGGCGACGAGGCCGGGGTGATGGGGCCGGAGCGGGCGCGGCGCTGGATCCGCCAGAGCCAGGAGCGCGCGGCGGCCGGCGGGGTGCCGCTGGAGATGCACTTCCACAACCGCACCGCGATGGCCAACCTCAACCACATCATCGGGGTCGAGGAGGGGGTGGGGATCGTCCACTCGGCGATCTCGACGCTGGCCAACGGGGTCTCGATGCCCTCCACCGAGGTGACGGTCGACAACCTGCGCCGGCTCGGCCACGAGGTCGCGATCGACGACTCGCGCTTCGCCGAGGTCGCCGCCCACTTCGGCGCCCTCGCCGACGACGAGGGCTTCGCCCGCGGCGCCCCGGTGGAGTACTCGGTGGCGGCGATCCAGCAGCAGTTCCCCGGCGGCATGATGGGCACCCTGCGCGAACAGCTGAAGCAGGTCGGGATGAGCGACCGCCTGCCGGAGGTGCTGGAGGAGGCGATCCGGGTCCGCGAGGAGATGGGCTGGCCGATCATGGCGACGCCGTTCTCGCAGCTGGTCGGGATCCAGGCGCTGCTCAACGTCGTCCAGGGCGAGCGCTACGCGACGATCCCCGACGAGAACCTGATGTACCTGGCGGGCTGGTACGGCAAGCCGCCCGGCGAGGTCGAGCCCGAGCTCCTCGAACGCGCCGCCGCCACCCAGCGCGGCCGGGAGATGATGGACGCCGGGCACGCGCCGCAGCCGAGCCTGAAGGAGATCCGCGCCTCCTACGGCGAGAGCCTCTCCGACGAGGAGCTGCTGCTGCGCTACCTGATCCCGGGCAGCGACGTCGACGAGATGTACGCCGCCGACAACCCGATCCGGCCGATCCGCCCGCTCGGCGACCTCGCCGGCCTGCCCTGGCTGCGCGACCTCCTGCGCAACGGCGAGGCCCGGGGGCTCAGCGCCAGCCGCGGCAACGTCAGCGTCACCCTGCGGCGGTAGCGGGCGCCATGGACCTCGCCTACGAGTTCACCTTCAACGCCCGGCTGGCACCCAAGGTCGCGGTCGGCGAGGGCCCCTTCGGCGCCCGGCACGTGCGCGAGGTGCTCGGCGGCGAGGTCAGCGGCGAGCGGATCAACGGCCGCGTCGCCAGCGGCGGCGGCGACTGGATCCTGGTCGGCCCCGACGGCTGGGGGAGGCTCGACGTGCGGCTGCAGATCCTGACCGGCGACGGCGCCGCGATCTACGTCCAGTACTACGGTGTCATTGAGTACAACGAGGCGGCGACCGGCGCCAACGCCGGCGAGGGGTCCAGTGACTACGGCGACCACTACTTCCGGACCGCGCCCCGCCTGGAGACCGGCGACGAGCGCTACGCCTGGGTCAACCGCACGCTGTTCGTCGGCGAGGGCCGCCTGCACCCGGGGCCGGTCGTCGAATACCGCGTCTTCCGTCTCCTCTGAGCAGCCTCCGAAGCGCCCTTGGTGAATCTCCAACGGGCCCTGTGAAGGCCCGCGCGCCCCGTGATTGCCGCTCATACGCTAGCCCCCAAGTCCGGCTTGCTACCCGAGGAGGAGAGTCGATGAAGCAACACGCTAGTCGCATCGCGGGGAGGTCGAAGTGGCCCCTTTTGGCCATCTTCGGTCTGCTTGCGTGCGTTCTGGTGTTCGCGGCCTGTGGAGGCGGCGGTAGTTCGTCAAGTACCGAATCTGAAGCCACCACGAGCGAAGAATCGAGCGGCGGCGGCGAAGAAGAAAAGGTCACCGGCGAACCGATCGTCACCTGGACGTACACGGACGTCAACACCGAAGGTCCGCAGTACAAAAACATCGAAGAAACCGAGCGCGTCTACCAGGAATGGATCAACACCCACGGCGGCATCGCCGGCCGTCCGCTGGAGGCTCATTTCTGCGACGCACACGGAACCCCGAACGCCGCTGCGGCCTGTGCCCGTGAAGCGGTGGCCGGTGGCGCCGTGGCACTGGTCGGCAACTTCACGTTTACCGGCGATGCGGTCATCCCGATCCTCGAAAAGGGCAACACCGCCCAGTGGGGCAACTGCTGTGCGATCGCCCCGACCGAATTGACCTCGAAGATCAGCTTCCCGATGGGCAACCAGCCCCTCTACTCGGTTGGTCTGGTCAAGAAAGCGGTCGAAGACGGGTGCAAGAACATCAACGGCGTGATCATCGAAGGCGCCGAAGCCTTCGAGCCGCTGATGGAAAACGCGGCGAAAAACCTGAAAACCAAGATCAACAAGTTCGTCATCCTGCCGGCTACCGCACAGGACTACAGCCCGCAGGTTGCCGAAGCGACGTCAGGTGGAGCCGACTGTCTGGTGATGATCGTCTCCGAAACGCCGTACATCGCCTGGATGCCCGCCTTCGCCCAGTCAGGGTCGGAAGCGAAAATGTACGGGCCTCAGGGCAACTTCAACGAAAACGCCGTCAAGGGCTTCGAAGAAGTTGTCGAAGGCGACGTCGTCGCCGGCATGTACCCGGACATCTCGACCCCGGCGTGGGACGAATACCGGGAAGCGCTCGAAAAGTATGAAGCCGACTCCGCTCAGGACTACAACAGTCTCGGCGGGATGGGCACCTGGGCGGCCTACGAAGGGTTCAAACAGGTCGTCGAAAGCATGAAGGGCGAAGTCAACAACGAAACGTTCCTGAAAGCGGCCGAAACCGCGAAAATCGACCTGCCGGGCATGGTCCCACCGCTCAACATGGCGGAAAACTGGGGCAAGACCGGCGGGCCCGAAGGGTTCGAACGTCTCGTCAATCGGTGCGTCGTCTTCAGCGAATTCAAAGAAGGCAAGCTGCAGTCCGCCTCGACCGAATTCGAAGACGTGTCGGAACTCGCCGGCGGCACCAAACCGATGGATTGCGGTCCTCCGTTCGGCTGATCGCAACTGGCCGTTCCGGCCCCGGGCGCGCTGCGCCCGGGGCCGGGGGGCCGCACCAAGTCTGAAAGAAGGAACTCGTGGAAGAAGTCATCCGCTTCGCGCTCCTGGGGCTCGGAATCGGCGCCACCTACGCGCTCGCCTCCCAGGGCCTGATCGTCATCTACAGAGGCTCGGGGGTACTGAACTTCGCCCTCGGCGCGATCGGGATGGCCGGCGCCTACGTCTGGTGGGAGCTGACCACGAACCAGGGCTGGGCCTTCCTGCCCGGCCTCCTCGCCGGCGTCGCCTTCGCGGCGGTGCTCGGCGCCCTCGTCCACCTCTTCATCATGAGGCCGCTGCGCCAGGCGGCGCCGCTGGTCCGCGTGATCGCCACCCTCGGCGTGCTGATCACGATCCAGTCGATCGCGATCCTGCGCTACACGGCGACCTCGAAATTCGTCCAGTCGGACCTGCCGACCGACATCGTCCACATCCACAACGCGATCGTGATCTCCGCCGACCGCCTGATCCTGCTCGGCATCGCGGTGGCGCTGACGCTGGGCCTCTGGCTGATCTACCGCTACACGAAATTCGGCCTCTCGACCGCGGCCGTCGCCGAGTCCGAGCGCTCGGCCTCGGCGCTGGGCCTCTCTCCCGACACGATCGCCGCCCTCAACTGGGCCTTCGGCTGCGGCCTCGCCGGCCTCGCCGCGATCCTGATCGTCCCGATCGTCACCCTGCAGCCGGCGGTCCTCACCAACCTCGTGCTCGCCGCGACGGCGGCGGCGCTGGTCGCCGGCTTCCGCTCCTTCCCGATCGCGCTGGTCGCCGGCCTCGTCGTCGGCATCGCCCAGACCGAGGTCACCCGCTACGTCGAACAGACCGGGGTCGGCACCGCGGTGCCGTTCATCCTGATCGTGATCTGGCTGGTGATCCGCGGCCAGGCGCTGCCGCTGCGCGACTACCTGCTGCAGCGGCTGCCGACGATCGGCACCGGCCAGATCCACAAGGTCGGGCTCGGCATCGGCATCGCCGTCGGCGCGGTCCTGCTGGCGATCATGACCCCGATCTGGATCGACGCGATCACGGTGACGATCTGCATCGCGGTGATCCTGCTCTCGATCGTCGTCCTCACCGGCTACACCGGCCAGCTCTCGCTGGCGCAGTTCGCCTTCGCCGGGTTCGGCGCCTGGGTCGGCGGCCGCCTGCTGGCGACCACGGATCTGCCGTTCTGGCTCGGCTGCGTGATCGGGATCGTGGCGACGATCCCGCTCGGCATCCTCTTCGGGCTGCCGGCGGTGCGCACCCGCGGCATCAACCTCGCGATCGTCACCCTCGGGCTCGGCAGCGCGGTCGAGCTGGTGCTGTTCAGCAACGCCGATTTCACCGGCGGCTTCGGCGGCACCCAGATCGGCGAACCGAGCCTGTTCGGGATGAACATCAACGCCGCCGCGCACCCGACCCGGTACGGGATCGTCGCACTCGTCTGCCTCGTCGTCGCGGCGCTGATCGTCGGCAACATCAGGCGCGGCAGATCGGGCCGCCGGATGATCGCCGTGCGCACCAACGAGCGCGCCGCGGCTGCGCTCGGGATCAGCGTCCCCGGCGCCAAGCTCTATGCCTTCGCGGTGGCGGCGGCGATCGCCGGGCTCGGCGGCATCCTGCTCGCCTTCCGCACCCCGTCGATCAACTTCGCCGAATTCACCTCGTTCAACTCGATCACGATGGTCGCCTTCGCGATGATCGGCGGCATCGGCTACCTGTTCGGGCCGGTGATCGGCGCGACGCTCGCCCCGGGCGCCTTCTCCGAACGGCTGCTGAACTCGATCGACAGCGGCATCGGCAAGTACATCCCGCTGATCGGCGGCGTCTCGCTGATCCTCCTCGTCCTCGTCAACCAGAACGGGATCGTCAAGGAGCAGATCGCCCAGCTCGCCTTCCTGCGCCAGAAGCTGGCCGGGGTGCTGCCGTTCCTCGCCCCCAGGGAGCCGCAGCCGCGGGAGCTGCCCGCCAGCTCGGGCTCGGGGATCGCGGTCGAGAAGCCGATGGCGCTCGAGGTCCGCAACCTGACCGTCAAATACGGCGGCACCACCGCCGTCGACGACGTCTCGCTGACCGTCAAGCCGGGCCAGGTGCTGGGCCTGATCGGACCCAACGGCGCCGGCAAGACCTCGCTGATCGACGCCGTCACCGGCTTCACGCGGATGGCGCCCGGCTCGACGCTGATGCTCGACGGCGTCGACATCAGCCGCTGGTCGGCGACCAAGCGGGCGCGGGCCGGGATGGGCCGCTCCTTCCAGTCGCTGGAGCTGTTCGAGGACTCCACCGTGCTCGACAACCTGCGCGCCGCCAGCGACCCGCGCGACATGGGCTCCTACCTGCGCGACCTCGTCTGGCCGGTCAACGTCGAGCTGCCCGACTCGGTGATCTCGACGATCCGCGAGTTCGAACTCGAGGACGACCTCGACCGCGTCGTCGAGGACCTTCCCTACGGGCGCCGGCGGCTGCTGGCGCTGGCGCGGGCGGTGGCGACCCAGTCGAGCGTGCTGCTGCTCGACGAGCCCGCCGCCGGCCTCGGCGACGCCGAGACCGCCGAGCTCGCCCACCTGGTCGGGCGTCTCGCCAGGGAGTGGGGGATCGCGGTGCTGTTGGTCGAGCACGACATGAACTTCGTGATGTCGGTCTGCGACGAGCTCGTCGTGCTCGACTTCGGCCGCACGATCGCGACCGGCAAGCCGGCCGACATCCGCAACGACCCGGCGGTGATCGCCGCCTACCTGGGCGAGGAGGAGGACGCGCACACGACCGCCTCCTCGGCGCCGAAGCCGCCGCCCGCGGCGGCCCGAGAGGAGGGGAGCGCCTGATGGCGAGCGAACCGGTGATCTCGGTCAAGGGGATGAGCACCGGCTACGCCGGTCAGCCCGTCGTCCACGACCTCAGCTTCGACGTGATGCCCGGCGAAGTGCTCTGCCTGCTCGGTCCCAACGGCGCCGGCAAGACGACGACGATGCTGGCCCTGGCGGGCGAACTGCCGCTGATCGAGGGCGAGGTCTCCTTCGCCGGGATCAAGCCGAGGGCGCCGCTCTACAAGCGCGCCCGCAGCGGCATGTCCTACGTGACCGAGGAGCGCTCGGTGTTCAAGGGCATGAGCCTGCGCGACAACCTCAAGATCGGCGGCGTCGACGTCGAAGAAGCCATCGCCCTCTTCCCGGAGCTCGGCAAGCGGATGAGCGTCCGCGGCGGCCTCCTCTCCGGCGGCGAGCAGCAGATGCTGACCCTGGCCCGGGCGCTCGGCCGCAAGCCGCGCCTGCTGCTGGCCGACGAGCTCTCGCTGGGCCTCGCCCCGCTCGTCGTCGATCGCCTCCTGCAGGCGGTGCGCCGCGCCGCCGACGAGCAGCAGACGGCGGTGATCATGGTCGAGCAGCACGCCCACAAGGCGCTCAACTACACCGACCACGCCCTCGTCATGCGGCGCGGCCGCGTCAGCCTCGATCTCTCCGGCGAGCAGGCCCGCGACCGCATCCAGGAGGTCGAAGAGGCCTACCTGAGCGCCTCCGGCGACATCTCCGCCGGCGAGTCGAAGCTCAAAGAAGGCGTCCACGAAGACGTCTGAGGCCACCCGCCACCCCCGGCCCCACGAACGCGGGGGCGCGCCGGGGCGGGGCGCTAGGCGACGGGGACCACGGCGGCGGATTCGGTGTCGAGCGCGCTCCAGTCGTCGTGGCGGCCGTAGTGGTAGGGGAGGAAGACGTCGGCCGGGGTGGTGGCGACCGCCTCGCAGGCGCCGATCAGATCGCACTCCATGTAGCTGGCGCCCTTCACCGAGCGAACCGGGATCTCGTCGAGCGGGTCGTGGACGCTGCCCCGCAGGACGACGCTGCCGGCGCCCTCCATCGAGGCGTAGGCGTGGACCTCGAAGCGGGCGCGGGTGAGGATCGCGTCCTCCTCGAGCCCGGCGCCGTTGGCCGCCGGGCGCGCCTTGAAGTTGAAGTTGTAGCCCTCGACGTCGAACGGACCGGTGTCCTTGCTCATCTCGCCCTGCAGTTCCATGATCCGGACCCCGCCGCGGTCGATCCAGCCGCGGAAGTTGTCGCCGCGCCGGCGCAGCGCCGAGTCGGCGATCTTCTTCGGCTCGCCGAACAGGTCACGCCCGTAGATCGTCGGCACGTCGCTGTTCATGTACATCGCCAGCACGTACTCGCCCTCGATCCCGTCGTGCTGGGCGGCGACGTAGACGGAGCCGCCGTAGAAGTCGCCGACGCAGTTGGACTGCCAGCGCCCGACCATCGCCCGCACCGAGGGCGTCTCGGTCGGCTGCAGCGGCGGCGGCAGGACCTCGGCGACGACGCTCTCGTCGGTGAGGAATTCAACTGAAAGCATCTGCCCCCCGGTGAAGCGCGGGTAGCTGAGGGCGTGCTCTATACGGGCGATCTCCTCGGCGCTCTTGACGAATCCCATGATCCCTCCTCCTCTTCCTGGTCGGATGAGATCACCGTATTCGGCTCGGGTTGGCGGGTGTAGGCGAGGTCGAGCACCTCTTGGTGGAGATCCAAACCGCGGTGCTCCCAGGCGGCCCGCCAGTCGTTGATGTGCCTGCGCATCACCGCCGCCGCCGTGTCCGGGTCGCGAACCTCGATCTCGCCGACGATGCGGCGGTGGTACTCGGTGGCGTGCTTGGCCATCTCGCGCGTGTCCATGAACCGGTAGAGCGCGGGGAGGAGGACGTGGCTGATCGGCTCGCGGGCGATGATCAGCGCCGGGTTGGCGCTGAGCTCGGCGATCGTGCCGTGGAACTCGACGTCGAGGCGGCTCCACTCGGCCAGGTGGTCGAGGTGTTCCTCCTGTTCGTCGAGGTTGCGGTGCAGCGTTTCGAGGTCGCTGCGGTCGGCGCGGATCGCGGCGAACCGGGTCAGCTCCGGGTCGAGGGTGAGCAGCGCCTCGTGCAGGTGGTGGAAGGTGACGTTGTGGCGGCGCAGCTCGCGGCGCAGCTCGCGGAAGGCGGGGACGTCGCTGCGGTCGGCGACGACCATGATCCGCGGGCTGGCGCGCTCGACCAGGCCGCCGTGCTCGAGGATCCGCAGCGCCTCCCGCACCGTCGAGCGGCTGACGCCCGCCTGCTTGGCGAGGGCGCTCTCGGAGGGCAGGCGGTCGCCGGGTGCCAGCTCGCCCGAGGTGATCCGCTCACGCAGCAGGCCCGCGAGCTGCTCGTAGGCGCGGGCGATCTTGATCGGCTGGACCAGCCGGCCGCCCTGGCGGCCGTCATTCATCGCAGCGGCTTGCGCTCGAGATCCTCATCTGTGAAGGAAACCCTATCCCTCGGCCACGAGGGCCTGGGCCGCGTCCGCGATGGCTTTTGAGGTTGGCAACAAAGCCTGCTCGAGGTCGGGGCTGAACGGCATCGGGACCGGCGGGGTGCCGAGCCTGCGCACCGGCGTGCGCAGTTCGTCGAAGAGCTCCTCGCCGACCCGGGCGGCGATCTCGGCGCCGGCGCCGAAGTCCTGCACCGCCTCGTGGACGATCAGCAGGCGGCCGGTCCGGCGGGTCGAGGCGAGCACCGTCTCGAGGTCGAGCGGTGCCAGCGAGCGCAGGTCGATCACCTCGAGCGAGGCCGGCCCCTGCTCGGCGGCGGCCAGGCAGGTCCGCAGCATCTGGCCCCAGGTGAGGACGGTGACCTCGCTGCCGGCGCGCGCCACGCGCGCGCTGCCGAGCGGCAGCGGCTCGGCGGCGAGCTCTCCCTTGCTCGCGTAGAGGCGGCGGTTCTCGACGAAGACGACCGGGTTGGGATCCCGAACCGCGGCCAGCATCAGGTCGCGGGCGTCGGCGACGGTGGCCGGCATCACCACCTTGAGGCCGGGGACGTGCGCGAACCAGGCCTCGAGGCTCTGCGAGTGCTGGGCGCCGGCGGCTTTGCCGGCGCCGGTCTGCATCCGGAAGACGATCGGGATCTCGAGCGCCCCGGCGGTCATGTAGCGCAGCTTCGCCGCCTGGTTGAGGATCGGGTCCATGCAGACGCCGACGAAGTCCATGAACATGATCTCGACGATCGGCCGCAGGCCGGTCATCGCCGCGCCCACCGCGGCCCCGACGTAGCCCATCTCGCTGATCGGCGCGTCGATCACCCGCTCCGGGCCGAACCGCTCATACAGGCCGCGGGTCACCCGGAAGATGCCGCCGCCGGCGCCGACGTCGATCCCGAGGACGACCACCCGCTCGTCCTCCTCGAGCGCCGTCGCCATCCCCTCGTTCAGGGCGTCGATGTAGCGCGTCTGGGCGACCGCCGCCTCGCTCATCGGGCGACCTCGGCGGGGCCGAAGACGTCGGCGTAGGCCTCGCTGGGGTCGGGGGCGGGGAGGGCGCGGGCCCGCTCGACCGCCGCGTCGACCGCGGCCTGCGCCTCCTCGCGGACCCGGGCCAGGGCCTCGGCGTCGGCGTCGGCGCGCTCGCCGAGGCGCGCCGCCGCGACCTCGAGCGGGTCGCGAGCGCGCCAGGCCTCGGCCTCCTCGTCGGGCTTGTAGGGCTGGGCGTCGCCCTCGTAGTGCCCGTGCCAGCGATAGGTCTCGGCCTCGATCAGGAACGGCCCCTGGCCGCTGCGGCAACGAGCCGCCGCTTCCTCGGTCGCCCCGAAGACGGCCTCGACGTCGTTGCCGTCGAGCGTCTCGGCGTCGACCCCGTAGGCGGCGCAGCGGGCGGCCACGCTCGCCACCCGGGTCAGCGTCCGGCTGTCGCTGAACTCGGCGTAGATGTTGTTCTCGCAGACCAGCAACAGCGGCAGGTCCCAGATCGCCGCCAGGTTGAGCGCCTCGTGGAAGGCCCCTTGGTTGACCGCCCCCTCGCCGAAGAAGGCGACGGCGACGCGGCCCTGGCCGAGCCGCTTGCTGGAGAGCGCGGCACCGACCGCCAGCGGCAGGCTGGCGCCGACGATCGCGTTGGCCCCGAGCACGCCCTTGCCGGGGTCGGCGATGTGCATCGAGCCTCCCTTGCCGTGGCAGATGCCCTCGCCGCGGGCGAACAGCTCGGCCATCATCCCGTCGACCTCCATGCCGCGGGCCAGGCAGTGGCCGTGGCCGCGATGGGTGGTGGCGACGTAGTCGCCGTCGGCCAGCGCCGCGCCGACGCCGGCGGCGACCGCCTCCTGGCCGAGCGAAGTGTGGACGAAGCCGGGGATCTCGCCGTCGCGATAGAGCTCGGCGACGCGGGTCTCGAAGGCGCGGATCAGGGCCATCGTCGCGTAGAGCTCGGCGGTGGGGACGGCGCTTGGCTTTGTGCTCATTGTTTCGCGACCATATCTGAGATTGTCCGACTATCGCAACAAAATGCCCGTTTGACGGAGGCCGACCGGGTGTGTAATGTCGATAGTCAGACGATAATCCGCCGCCCGGGAGGCGCTGGGATTCGTCCGGGGAATCGAAAGGGAGAAGTCGCCAAGTTGGTCACCGAGGTGGTCCTGCCGCAGATGGGCCTGGAGGTATCCGAGGGCACCGTCACCGCGATCCTGGTCGCCGTCGGCGACACGGTCAGCGAGGGGCAGACCGTGGCCGAGGTCGAGACCGACAAGGCGATCGCCGAGATCCCGGCCACGCGCGACGGGGTGGTGGTCGCGGTCGAGATCCAGGTCGAGGACGTCGTCCCGGTCGGCGCGACGCTGATGCGGATCGCGGACAGCGCCGAGGAGGTCGCGGGGGCGGCGCGGGACGCGCAGCTTGACGCGGAGGCCGCGGCCGATGTCGAGGCGGCCGCAGGGGACGTCACCTCCGCGGGCCCCGCCACGCAGGAGACCGCCCAGGTCGCCCTCGCCGGGAGCGGCGCCGGCACCGACTCCGGGAGCTTCACGGCGGACGGCTCGGGACGGCGGCGGGCGGCGCCGATCGCCCGGCGGGCCGCCGAGCGGCTCGGCGTCGCTCTCGAACTGATCACCGGGACCGGGCCGGCGGGGCGGATCACGCTCGGGGACGTCGAGCGGGCCGCCGAGACCGGAGCCGCCGCCTCTGGCTCTGCCGCCGCCCCGGTGGCTCCCTCCGCCTCGGCTCCCGGCGAGCGGCTCGAGCCGCTCTCGGCGACGCGGCAGGCGATCGCGCGGCGGCTGGGCGAGAGCCAGCTGGTGCCGCAGTACACGCTGACCCGCGACGTCGACGCCACCTGGCTGCTCGCCGAGAAGGCTCGCCTCAGCGCCGCCGGCCCGGCCAGGGTAGGCGTCGTCGACCTGCTGCTGGCGGCGCTCGCCGAGACGCTCGGCCGCCACCCCCAGCTCGCCGCCTCGTTCGTCCCCGGCGGGGAGGGCGAGCCGCCCTGCTTCCGCCATCCCGACGGCATCGACCTCGGCCTCGCCGTCGCCTCCGAGCGCGGCCTGCTCGTGCCGGTGATCCGCGACGCCCACCGGCGCACCCTGCCCGAGCTCGTGCTCGAGCGCGCGCGGCTGGTGGAGGTGACCCGCGCCGGTCGTCTCGGCCGCGCCGACATGGGCGGCGCGGCGGCGTCGCTCTCCAGCCTCGGCACCTTCGGCGTCGACAGCTTCACCGCGATGCTGAACCCGGGCGAGAGCTCGATCCTCGCCGTCGGCCGGACCGTCGAGAGGGTCGTCCCCCGCGACCGCGGCCTCGCCGTCGTCCCGACCCTGACCCTGACCTTCACCTTCGACCACCGAGTCGTCGACGGCGCGGTCGGGGCCGCCGCGCTCGCCGAGCTCGCCGAGCTCCTCGAGGGCGCGATGGAGTGGCGGCTGTGAGGCCCGCGGTCGAGGGCGCGGCCCTCGTCGTCGGCGGCGCCTCGGGCATCGGCCGCGCCTGCGCCGACGCGCTCGGCGCTGCCGGCTGGCCGACCGTCGTCGCCGACCTCAAGCCCGACCCCGGCGACGCAACCGCGATCGCCGTCGACGTCCGCGACCGCGAGGCCGCCGCCGCCGCGGTCGCCACGGCGGTCTCCTCGCACGGCGCCCTCGGCACCGTCGTCTATGCGGCCGGGACCGCCCGCGTCACCCCGGTACGGGAGATCGACCAGCGCGAGTGGGACCTGGTCACCGGCGTCAACCTCGATGGCGCCTTCAACTTCCTCCAGGCCGCCGCCCCCCACATCCCGGCCGGCGGCTCCTTCATCGCGATCTCCTCGATCGACTCCGCCGCGCCGGTTCCCGGCCTCGCCCACTACTGCGCGAGCAAGGCGGGCCTCGAGGCCCTGGTCCGCTCGGCCGCCCTCGAGCTCGGGCCGGACGGCATCCGCTGCAACGCGGTCCTGCCCGGGCTGGTCCGCACGCCGCTGATGGCACCGGTCCTCGCCCGGCCCGGCGTCGAAGACGCCTTCGTCGCCCAGACCCCGCTGCGCGGGATCGCCGCCGGCGACGACGTCGCCGCGGTCGTCGCCTTCCTCGCATCTCCCGCCGCGCGCTGGATAACCGGCGCCTCGATCCCGGTCGACGGCGGCATGTCCCTGACCGAGCACCCCCGACTTCTGGACGACTGACCACCACCGCCCAGCTTCCGAGCAACCCACGAAAGGAATCCCCCAAGCAATGGCCACCGACCAAAAGCCCGCCCTCTCCGGCATCACCGTCGAGCGCGCCGAGCAGCTGCTGACGGAGATCGTCGGCATCCGCAGCGTCGTCGGCGAGGAAACCGTCGCCCACCTCTGGATGAAGAAGCAGATGGAGGAGATCGGGATGACCGTCGAGATGTACCCGGTCGAGGGCCGCAAGACGCCGCTCGTGCTCGGCGTGATCGAGGGCGAGGGGGAGGGTCCCGGCGTCCTCTTCGACGGCCACTTCGACACCGTCCACGCGGTCCCCGGCGATTGGTCTCACGACCCCTGGGACCCGATCGTCAGGGACGGGGTCCTCTACGGGCGCGGCGCGGTCGACTCGAAGGGCTCGATGGTGGCGATGCTGATGGCGGCGAGGGCGGTGGTCGAGTCGGGTGCCCGGCGCAGCGGCCCGATCTACTTCATGTCGGACTCCGACGGCGAGGACGGCTTCCGCGGCGCCGCCCTGATGGCCGACCTCGGGGTGAGCGAGCGGGTCGGGACGATGTGGTCGGCCGAGGCCACCAGCAACCAGGGCGTCGAGATCGCCTACCCCGGCATCTCGACCTGGAAATTGACCGCGGTCGGCAAGACGGCGCACCCGACCGAGCCGGAGCACGGGATCAACGCGGTGACGAAGATGGCGAAGCTGGTCGAGGCGGTCGACGCGGGCCGGCTCGAGCTGCCGGCCGGCGACTCGCGCTGGTTCGAGCCGCGGGTGACGATCAACGGCATCCGCACCCGGCCCGGTGGCGGCTGGGCGATCCCCGCCCGCTGCGACGCGGTGCTCTCGGTGCTCTCGCCCCCGGGCGCGACGCTCAACGAGGTGCGCGACGCGGTCGACGCTTTCCTGCGGATGCTCGAGCGGGAGGACGGCGAGGTCCGCTTCGAGCGCAAGATCCTGCCGATGGGCGCCGGCCGTCTCTGGCTGCGGCCGGGCGAAGTCGACCCCGAGCACCCCGGCGTCAAGGCGCTCGAGGCGGCGATCCGCGAGCACGGCCGCAACGAGCCCGAGGTCCGCAAGTTCAACGGCGGCTGGGTCGACGCCGTCGAGCTGATGCGGCCGACCGGCGACGGCTACGACGCGCCGGCCACCATCACCTTCGGTCCCGGCGACTTCGAACTCGCCCACACCGTCGACGAGCACATCCCTATTGCCGAAGTCGCGGAAGCGGCCGAGATCTACGCCGCGGCGACCCTGGAACTGCTGAGCTAGGAGGGGAGAGTCCGATGTCCGACAGTCACATGCGGCGCGCGTTCACGGCGCTGTCCGAGGTCACTCCGGCGATCGCCAAGGTCACCTGCATCGACGAGCTGATGCAGCTGATCGCCAAGCAGGTCACGGCGCTGGTCGGTGTCGGCCGTTGCAGCGTCTACATGCGGGAGGAGCGGCAGAACCTGTTCCGCGGCTGCGCCGGCTGCTGCGACGGCGCCGCCCTGCCCGAGGACATCAAGCGCTGGACCGCCGGCGTCCCCGCCGACGGCGTCACCCGCGAGATGCTGGAGACGCGGCGGCCGGTGATCGTCGCCAACGCGCGCCAGGACCCGCGGATGGTGAAGGCGACGGTGCGCCACTGGAACATCCGCTCGCTGCTCGAGGTGCCGATGATCTACAACGAGGAGATCGTCGGGCTGATCCTGCTCGACGACCCTGACCGCCGCCACGAGTTCTCCGACGAGGAGGTCGAGCTGGCGCGCGCCTTCGCCGACCTCGCCGCGGTCGCCGTCACCCAGACCAGGGCGCGGCTCGAGCTGCACGCGAAATTCGAGGCGGCGAGCCGCCAGCTCGGGGCGCTGCGGCGGGCCACCGCGGTCGACGAGCAGCTCTCCGACCTGGTCCTCGAAGGGCGCTCGCTGCAGGACCTGACGCGGAGCCTCTCCCAGCTTCTCGCCAAGCCCTGCGCGGTGTTCCGCCCCAACGGCGAGCGGGTCGCGATGGCGCTGCCCGACGGCGCCAGCGAGGCCGGGGTGCCGCGCCTGCTCGAGCCCGAGGTCGCGGCGCAGCCGGAGGTGGCGAAGGCGCTCGCCGACAACGACACCCACCGCGCCTTCGTGGTCGGGCCGATCCCCAGCGCCGGCGTCCTGCACCGCCACGTCGTCGCCCCGGTCGTGCTCGGCGAAGAGGTCTGGGGACGCCTGGTCGTGATGGAGCACAAGACCCGCTTCACCGGCGGCGACGTCGTCGCCGTGCGGCGGGCCGCGACGCTGATCGCGCTCCAGGTCAGCTCCGAGCGCAAGGCGGTCGAGGCCGACTGGAACGCCGGCTCCTCGCTCGCCGCCGAGCTGCTCGGCGGCAGCTCCGACACGACGGTTGCCCGGCGCCGAGCCGACCGCCTCGGCGTCAGCCTCGACGCCCGGCGGGTCGTGATGCTGGTCGGGTCGCGCTCGGGCAGCGAGGGCGATCTGCCGGACTTCCGGGCGGTCGCCGATGCCTTCGCCCGGGTGGCGCCGGAGCTGACGGTCCACGTCACCGCGCTCGACGGCTCGGTCGCGGCGCTGATCGAGGTGCCCGACGCCGAAGAGTCGGAGACCTTCGCGCACCGCAACCGCGAGCGCTTCGAAGCGGTGCGCTGCGCGCTGCGGCCGGCCGACGGGCTGATCACCGGCGTCTCCGCCGTGCACCGCGGGCGCGACGGCTACCGCGCCGCCCACCGCGAGGCGCGGCAGGTGCTCGAGTGCATCCGCCGCTTCTCGCCGGCCGACGGGCCGGTGCTGTTCACGGCCGACGAGCTCGGGGTCGGCAGCCTGCTGCTCTCCAGCTCCGACAGCGAGGCGGTCGCCAAGTTCGCCGAGGAGACCGTCGGCGAGCTGGTCCGCGAGCACTCCAAAGCGGACCTCCTGACGACGCTCTGCTCCTTCTTCGACAACATGGGGAGCATCCGCGGCTCGGCGGCGGCGCTGGAGGTGCACGAGAACACGATCCGCTACCGGCTCTCGCGGATCGAGGAGCTGACCGGGCTGGCGGTGATGCACGACCCCGACGCGCAGCTGCGCGCCCGGCTCTCGCTGCTGGTGCTGCTCCTGCAGGGGCGGCTGCCGAGCGGCCTCAGCGCTCCGGCGGCCCCGGCCGCGCCCGCCCCATTCCTCGCCGACGAGGCGAAGGCGCCGGCGAGTCCCGAGCCGAACCGGGAGGTGGCCCCGGCCGCCGTCTCCTGAGCGCACCCGACCCCGCCCCCTGCGAGGGGGATTGCGAGGCCTTTGGGGGAATCCCGAGAGGCCCGCCGCGACCGCCAGCGCGGTGGGCCGGCGCCTACCTATAGTCGCCAGGTGTCCGGGGTTCACCTCCTGGGAGTCGGAGCCACGTCGCTCTCCCGCCGCGCTCGCGGCGCCCGTCCCCTGGCCCGCGAGGCGGTCGCCGCCGCGCTTGCCGACGCCGGCGTCGACGCCGCCGAGGTCGACGGCGTCGCCATCGCCTCGTCCGACGCCGGGTTCGACCTCGGCTGCTACGACGTGCTCGGCAAGGCGCAGCGCCCCTACAAGTGCCGCTGCGGGCTGGGCGCGATCGCCCTGCACTCGGCCTGGAGCGCGGTCTCCGCCGGGGCCTCCGACCTCGTCGTCTGCGTCGGCCACGACGCGACCGCGCCGGCCGCGCCGGAGGTCGAGAGCCGCGCCGCCGCCGCCCGCGAGTACATGCAGCACTCCGGCGCCAGCGAGGAGCACCTGGCGCTGGTCGCGGCCAAGAACCGCCGCCACGGCGCCGCCAACCCGCATGCCCTCGTCCACGCGGCCGCCGACCCCGACGAGATCCTCCACTCCGAGCTGCTGATCTGGCCGCTGCGGCGGCTGATGGTCGCCGAGCCCAGCTTCGGCGCCGCCGCCGTCGTCCTCGGCTCGCACGAGGCGGGGCGGCGCCGCGGCCCGAAGGCGCCGCGCGTGCGGGCCTCGGTGCTCCTCGACGAGGGCTCCGACGGCGGCCCCGCGACCGCCCGCGCCGCCCGCCTCGCCTACTTCTCGGCCGGCGTCGAGCCGGAGGAGGTCGACCTCGCCGAGATCGAGGATCCGACCCCGGTCGACGAGCTCGAAGCCTACGAGGCGCTCGAGTTCGCGCCCCCCGGCGCCGGCCCGGAACTGGTCGAGAGCGGCTTCACCGCGCTCGGCGGCGTCGTCCCGGTCAACCCCAGCGGCGGCGCCCTCTCGCTCGGCCAGGTGACGGGCGCCGGCGCGATCCTCCCCCTGGTCGAGCTCTCTCTCCAGCTGCGCGACCGCGCCGGCCACCGCCAGGTCCCCGGCGCCCGCCTCGGCCTCTCCCTGTCCGGCAGCGGGTCGGTGCCGGGGGCGGTGACCGCGCTCACCATCGTCTCGGCGTAGGGGCCCCTGTAGGGACGGGGGCTCGCAGGGGGCGGGGGGACGAGGGGCTGGTCGGGAGGGTCGGGTGACCCTCTTCACTCGGCCGTGTCGTCGTCGGGGAGTGGGGAAAGCTGTCGCCCGAAGCCCAGCCCTCCTCAGCCGCAAAACGTTCAGAGGGTCACCCGACCCTCCCTGAAGAGTCCACGGCCCCCCAACCCCGGGAGCTCCCGGACAAAGACGAGGCCCCGCACCCTTGCCCAGAGCTTGCAAGGGACCAAGCCCACCGTCTCTCGAAGAGCCCCCAAGGGACCAAGGCCTCCAATCGCGTGGTTCCTAACGGTCGCCTGGCGACCGTTAGGAACCACGCCCTCCGCAAAGCCGGCGAGTTCTCATCCCGTGGTTCCTTGCGGACCCAGAGCGTCCACAAGGAACCACGGGATGCCTTGGCGCTTTCAACGGTGCTTGAGAACGCACTTCCATCACCGCCCCTTCGTCCCTTTCAAGCTTTGGGAGCGGGCGCGGGTGGGTTCTTGCTGGGGTCTGGGGGCTCCGGGCGTCGGACGTCGGCCTTGCAGGGAGGGGTGGGGTGTTCCTCTGAACGTTTTGCGGCTGAGGAGGGCTGGGCTGCGGGCGAGAAGCTTGAAAGCTTCCCCCGACGACACGGCCGAGTGAAGAGGGACACCCCGCCCCTCCCCCTCGCGAACCTTCGTCCCTTGCCCTGTAACCCCCACAACCCACCTCCGAAAACCAGCGTCCCCGCCCGCCGCCCGGTGGGAAGCTGGGCCGATGACCGCCCTGCGGACGGATTTCGAGAGCCTGCCGGAGGTGCTGGCCGCGCGCGCCGGGGAGATCGGGGGGGAGCGGTTCGTTCGCGACGCCCACCGGGAATGGAGCTACGGCGAGTTCCACGAGCGGGTGATGGAGGTCGCCGCGGGGCTGCGCGACCTCGGGGTCGAGCAGGGCGACGTGGTCGGGGTGGTCCTTCCCAATAGCCCGCACTACCTCGAGGTCTGGTGGGCGATCCTCTGGCTCGGGGCGATCTTCAACCCGGTCAACCCGGCGCTGACCGCGCGCGAGCAGGTGGGGATCCTTGCCGACTCCGAAGCCAGGGTCGTGGTGGCGACGCCGGAGTCGGCGGCTGGGCTAGAGGCCCACCGCGACCAGCTGCCGAGGCTGGCAGAGATCGTCGCCGCCGCGGGCGAGGACCCGGCGGCGCCCCTGCGCGGCCGCGGCCGCGTCGCCGAGCACGCTCCGATCGGCGCTGGCGACCTCGCCTCCTTCGTCTACACCTCCGGCACCACCGGCAAGCCGAAGGGAGCGATGCTCGGCCACGGCAACTTCCTCGCCAACGCCTGGCAGCTCGGCGAGCCGTTGCCGGTCTTCCGCGGCGACACCCTGGGGATGGTCCTGCCGCTCTTCCACGTCAACGCCCAGCTGGTGACGACCGTGCTGCCGATGGTGCTCGGCGCCCAGGTGGCGATGTGGGAGCGCTTCTCGGCCTCCAGGTTCTGGGCCGAGGTCGCCCGCTTCGAACCGGTCACCTTCTCCTCGGTGCCGACGATGCTGGCGGCGCTGCTGCACGCGCCCGGCGCCGACGAAGCCGAGTCGAACACCCTGCGCTTCGTGATCTGCGGGGCCGCGCCGCTCTCACCCGCCCTCTTCCGCCGCTTCGAGGAGAAGTTCGGGCTGAAGATCATGGAGGGCTACGGCCTCACCGAGGGGACCTGCTGCACGACGATCAATCCCTTCACCGGGCCGCGCAAGATCGGCTCGATCGGGCTGCCGACCCGCGCCCAGGAGGTCGTGATCATGGACGCCGAGAACCGCGTCCTGCCCGCCGGCGAGCGCGGCGAAGTCTGCTTCCGCGGGCCGAACATGATGCACGGCTACTACCACCGGCCCGACGCCAACGCGCAGACGCTGATCGACGGCTGGCTGCACACGGGTGACGTCGGCTACCGCGACGAGGACGGCTACTTCTACCTCGTCGACCGCACCAAGGACATGATCATCCGCGGCGGCGAGAACATCTACCCGCGCGAGATCGAGGACGTCCTGCTCGAACACGAGAGCGTCAAGGAGGCCGCCGTGGTCGGCCGCCCCGACGAAGTCCGCGGCGAGGAGGTGCACGCCGTGGTTGCCCTCACCAGTGGCGAGGACGTCGAGGCGCTGGAGGAGCACTGCCGCGAGCGGCTTGCTGCCTTCAAGGTGCCCTCGAGCTGGGAGGTGGTCGAGGAGCTGCCCAAGACCTCGACCGGGAAGATCGACAAGAAGCCGCTGCGCGAGAAGCTCGCCGCGGCCACAGGCTGAGAGGAGAACCCGTGGGAATCCTGGATGGGAAGGGGATCATGATCACCGGCGCGGCCAGCGGGATCGGCCGCGCAACCGCCGCCGAGGCTGCCGCCGAGGGGGCGCGGCTGCTGCTCTGCGACGTCAACGACGAGCAGGGGGAGGCTATCGCTGGCGAGCTCGGCGGCTCCTACCAGCACTGCGACGTGACCGACGAGGACTCGGTCCAGGCAGCGGTCGCCGCCGCGGTCGAGCAGCTCGGCGGGCTCGACGGCGCCTTCAACTGCGCCGGGATCCTCGCGGCGATTGGCAACACCGGTGAAGTCCCGCTATCCGAGTGGCAGAAGGTGATCGACGTCGACCTGAACGGCGTCTTCCTCTGCACCAAGCACCAGATCCAGACGATGGCCGAGCAGGGCTCGGGTTCGATCCTCAACATGGCCTCGGCCGCCGGCCTGATCGGGTGGCCCGCGGCGGGCGCCTATGTCGCCGCCAAGCACGGCGTCGTCGGGCTGTCCAAATCGGCGGCGCTCGAGTACGCCGAGGCCGGCGTCCGGGTCAACTCGATCTGCCCCTCCTACGTGCTGACGCCGATGGTCGAAAAGGACCTCTTCGAAGACACCCTCGGCAACGACGAGGAGGCGATCGCCGCCGCCCGCGCCAACCACCCGATCGGCCGCTTCGCCGAGCCGCAGGAGATCGCCAACGCGGCGGTCTGGCTGCTCTCCGACAAGGCCTCCTTCGTCACCGGCGCCGCAATCAGCGTCGACGGTGGCTACACGACGCCCTAACCGGCGGCCGCGCCCGCCCTGGCAGACTGGCACCGGATGGCCGACCGCGACAGCTTCGAGCAGAGCCCCTACGAGCTGTCACCCGGCTCGACCGAGGTCGTCCTCGTCCGCCACGGCGCCTCCGAGGCGGCGGTCGTCGGCTCCCGCTTCCCGCTGGTCGACGGCCACTCCGACCCGGCGCTCTCGGAGGCCGGCCGGGCGCAGGCGGAGATGGTCGCCCGCGGGCTCGGCGGCGATGAATTCAGCGGCCTGTTCGTGTCCAGCCTGCGCCGCACCCACGAAACCGCGGCGCCGCTGGCGGCGTCGACCGGCCTGCAGCCGCAGGTGATCCCGGAGCTGCGCGAGGTCTTCCTCGGCGAGTTCGAGGGCGGCGAGTACCGGATCCGGGCCGGTCGCGGCGACCCGATCATCAAGCAGGTCTTCGCCGAGGAACGCTGGGACGCGATCCCGGGCGGCGAGTCCTGGGCGGACTTCGGCGGCCGGGTCAGCGCCGGGATCGAACGGATCGTCGCCGCGGTGGGACCGGACACGAGCGCGGTCGCCGTCGTCCACGGCGCCGTGATCGGGCAGCTCTGCCGCCAGGCGACCGCGAGCCGCCCGTTCGCCTTCGTCCACTCCGACAACGGCTCGGTCTCGCGCCTCGTCGTCGCCGCCGACGGACGCTGGCTGCTGCGCAGCTTCAACGACATCTCGCACCTGACGATCAGGACCGGCCCGGCCGGATAGCCGCAACAAGCTCGCGAGGCGCCCGGCGATGCCGGCGCCCGCCCGACCCCAAAGGGGAAGACATGCCCGCATTCCTGGTTCACGGAAACCCCGACACCGCCGCCCTCTGGGACGGGGTCCGGGCCGAGCTCGGCGCCGCCGCCGACGAGGTCGTCGCCGCCGACCTGCCCGGCTTCGCCGCGCCGGCGCCCGACGGCTTCCCCTGCACCAAGGAGGCCTACGTCGAGTGGATCGTCGAGCAGCTCGAGGCGCTCGGCGGCGGCGTCGACCTGGTCGGTCACGACTGGGGCTCGCTGCTGGTCCAGCGGGTCGCCTCGATCCGCCCCGACCTGCTCTCCACCGTCGCCTGCGGCGGCGCCGCGGTCGACGTCGACTACCCCTGGCACCCGCTGGCCCAGGTCTGGCAGACGCCGGGCGAGGGGGAGAAGTACATGGAGGAGGAGCTGACCGCCGAGTTCGGGATCGAGCACCTGGTCGAAAACGGCGTTCCCCGCGAGTACGCCGAGCGCAACATGTGGCTGACGCCGCACGGCAAGGACACGATCCTCAAGCTCTACCGCTCCGCCGTCCACATCGGCGCCGAATGGCAGCCCGACCTGGAGAAGCTGGAGGTGCCGGCGATGGTGATCTGGGGCCGCACCGACCCCTACGTCCCGCTCGAGTTCGGCGAACGGCTGGCCGAGCGGATGAGGGGCGAGCTGGTGGTCCTCGAGTGCGGCCACTGGTGGCCCTTCGAGCGCCCCGCCGAGACCGCCGCGGCGCTCCAGCGCCACTGGTCCGCCGCCTGACCCCGCCGGCCGCGCCCCTTTGTGGGGAATCCACAACCCGGGGCGCGGCCGGGTGGTGGTCATCTCCAGTTTGCCGTGAGAGTCTGGGCCGATGAGCGATACCGACCTGCTTGCACTGCATGGGCTCGCGGTGAAGAAGGCTGGCGGCCCGACCGCGGTGGCCGTCGTCCTCGGCGCCGACGAGGCCGAGATCGAGGCCGCGCTCGAGGCCGCGGTCGCCGCCGGCCGGGCCGCCGGCGCCAACGGCACCTTCATGGTCGCCCCGGCGGGCCGCGAGTGGCTGGACTCCCAGTACCCGCAGGCCTTCGCCGAGTTCCGCGCCGACCCCGCCGCCGGTGAGGCCTACGAGCGCTTCGAGAAGATCAACCGGGAGCTCCTCGCCCTCTTCACCGACTGGCAGATGATGCCCGCGGCGGGCGGCGAGCGGGTCCCCAACGACCACTCCGACGCCGACTACGACCACGGCGTGATCGACCGCCTCGGCGCCCAGCACGAACGCGCCGAGAAGGTGCTCGACCGGTTCGCCGCCCTCGAGCCCCGGCTCGGGGTCTACAAGGCCCGCCTCGACGAGGCCTACGACAAGGTGCTCGCCGGCGAGATCGACTGGGTCAGCGGCGCCCGCATCGACAGCTACCACACGGTCTGGTTCGAGCTCCACGAGGACCTGCTCCGGATGCTCGGCCGCGAACGCGAGGAGGCGCCTTGACGGCTCATCGCCCCGGCCGCCCCGCCCGGAGCCCCCGGTGACCGCGGTGGCCGACCGCACCGTCGTCCTCGACGGCACCACCGTGCCCGACCGCGAGGTCGTCGGCGGCAAGGGCCACAGCATCGCCTGGATGCGCAGCCTCGGCCTGCCGGTGCCGCCGGCGCTCTGCCTGCCGATCGAGGAGTGCCGCCGCTTCCACGCCTCCGGAGGCGTGCTCGAAGAGGAGGCCTGGCGCTCGGTTCTCGCCGGCATCACCGGCCTCGAGGAAGAGCTCGGCCGCACCTTCGGCGGCGGCGAGCGGCCGTTGCTGGTCTCGGTCCGCTCGGGCGCGGCGATCAGCATGCCGGGGATGATGGACACGGTCCTCAACCTCGGCATCACCGACGAGGTCGAGGAAGCGCTGGCGGCGCTCTCGGGCGATCGCGAGTTCGCCCGCTCGACCCACTGCCGCTTCGTCCACCAGTTCGGCGAGACGGTGCTCGGCGCCGACATCGACGAGCCCGGCCCGGGCGCCACCCCCTCCGAGGTCCGCGAGGCGGTCCTCCGCGACACCGACGAAGAGGTGCCGACCGATCCCCACGACGCGCTCAAAGCCGTGATCGAGACCGTCTTCGGCTCCTGGTCCTCGCGCCGGGCCAAGGCCTACCGCAAGCACTGGGGAATTCCCGAGGACGGCGGCACCGCGGTGATCGTCCAGGCGATGGTCTTCGGCAACCTCGGCGAGGGCTCGGGCACCGGCGTGCTCTTCTCCCGCAACCCGCTCAGCGGCGACCCCGAGCCCTACGGCGAGTGGCTGCCGCGGGGGCAGGGCGAGGACGTCGTCTCCGGCACCCACGACCCGCTGCCGCTGGCCGAGCTGGAGAGCGGCCTGCCCGAGGCCCACCGGCGCCTGATCGAGGCCGCCAAGCTGCTCGAGCGCGAGCACGGCGACGTCCAGGACGTCGAGTTCACGGTCGAGCGCGGCGAGCTCTGGCTGCTGCAGACGCGCTCGGCGAAGCGCTCGCCCCTGGCCGCCGTGCGCGCCGCCGTCGACCTCGCCGAGGAGGGCGCGATCGACCGCACCGAGGCCCTGCGCCGGGTCAGCGCCGAGCAGCTGGCGACGGTGCTCGCCCCGCACCTGCCCGACCACGTCACCGACGGCGCCGAGGTCCTCGCCCGCGGCGTCGCCGCCTGCCCCGGCGTCGCCGCCGGCGTGGCGGTCGCCGACTCGGAGGCCGCCGTGCAGGCCGAGGGCGGCACCGTCCTCACCCGGCCGACCACCAGCCCGGAGGACGTCAGCGGGATGATCGCCGCCCGCGCCGTGGTCACCGAGCGCGGCGGCTCGACCTCGCACGCCGCGGTTGTCACCCGCGCCCTCGGCCGGCCCAGCGTGGTCGGCGTCGGCGAGGGCGTGACGGCGGCGCTCGCCGGCCGCGAGCTGACCGTCGACGGCTCCGCCGGCGTCGTCTACGCCGGCATCCTGCCGACCGAAGACGTCGACCCCGCCACCGTGCCCGGGCTCCCCACCCTGATCGGGTGGGCGCGCGATCTGGCTCCGGCGCGGGTCGTCGACGAGGCCCCCGGCGCCGTCGACCTCGATGCAGCCGGCGCCGCCCTCGACGAGAGCGCCCCCGACGTGGAGGTACTGAGGGAGAGCTTGAGGGGCGCCCAGGCGGCGCGGGGGTCCGCCCTCGCCACCGCGGAGGGAGCGCGGGCGCTGATCGAGGCCGGTGTGGGAACCGTGCAGAGGCTTCCGGGACAGCACGAGGCGGCGCTGCTGCTGCGTCTGGCCCAGGAGAAGGCGAATCTCGAGGAGGACAAGGAGAGATGAAGTGAGCGAGACGACGACTGAGACGGCCGCGAGGCCATATCCGGACAAGTGGCCGCGGGAGTCGGCGACGCCGCTCGTCGAGCGCTACCACAGCGCCGTGCGCGCCCTGGCCGCCGAGAAGCTCGCCGCCAGCGGCAAGAGCTGGGAGGAGGCGGTCGAGGCCGGCGTCCTGATACCGACTCGCGAGGAGCTCGAGAAGATCGAGGCCGACCTGCTGGCCGAGGGCTACAAGTTCGACGTCTCGGCGACGATCTCGCTGAAGGAGGAGCCCGACAAATACAAACCGCTGGCCGGGATCGCCGACTCCGGCGAGCAGGAGAAGGACGAGCAGGGCCGGCCGATCGTCGGCACCGGCGACAACGTCTTCAAGGCGCCCGCCGACGTCACCGGCATCGCCCGCTACATCTCCGACGTCGACAGGGTGATGGAGATGCTGACCGGCGGCGTGCCGGAGAACACGGTGGCGATCATCGACGACTCGGGCGGCACCCTGACCGCGCCGATCCTCGGCGACTTCACCGCCGTCGTCTGCATGGGCGGCACGGTCCGCTCCCACCTCGGGATCCTGACCCGCGAGTACAACGTGCCCTGCCTGATGAACGCCGAGCTCGACGGGCTCGCCGACGGCGACGAGGTCACGGTCGAGTACTCCAAGCCCGCCGCCGACGCCTACGCCGACGCCGAGGCCGCGGCCGACAACCGCGCCCGGATCATCAAGGTCTCCTAGGAGGATTGGAAATGCCAGTGAAGCGCAGCTACGTCGACCTGCTGGAGGCCAACAACTTCATCCAGAAGTGGGCCGACAGCTTCTACTTCCAGTGCACGACCAGGACCGTGCAGGAGTCGAAACTGTTCCCGGTCAACCCGTACATCGCGATGTCGTACTACAACGCCTGGTACCGCTACCCGGAGATCCTGCGGAAGGTGGACGCGGCGATGCCGGCCGAGGAGATCGGCGACCGCGCCCGCCAGGTCGGCACCTACGTCAACACGATCTCGATGGGCGTCGGTCCCCAGTTCTATCTCGGCGGCCGCCAGTGGCACCTCGACATGGGCCTGCTGAAGCCGACCGACGCGGTCGAAGACATGGTCGACGTGCTCGACTTCTGCCGCCGCCTCAACATGGCCTACCACCGCTCCGAGAACCACATCATGCCGAGCGACGGCAACCACAAAGACCAGATCCACACCGCCCGGCAGACCGAGTTCTTCGAAGCCGGCGCGATCGGGGTCAGCCCAGGCGACAAGCTGCACACGGCCTTCACCAGGTTCATGGCGGCGATCTCCGCCTACGGCTTCCTCAGCCACTGCGAGTGCCGGCTCAGCTTCTGCAACCACGGCCCCTACCGGACCCGTGACGGCAACCAGATGCTGGTTCGCGACGCGGTCGACCTCTCCGAGTGCGACTACCCGTGGATGGACGGCGTCAGCGCCGGGATCGAGCACAACAACCTGACGATCCCGGTGATCATGAAGGACACCGACTTCTACATGGTCGACGACTGGGGCAGCTTCGAGGCGAAGCCGTCCTACAACAACGAGAACCTGGTCGCGATCGGGCTCTACACCTCCGACTGGCTCTCCGACGGGTACATCCCGGTCCACATGGACAGCGCCTCCGAGCTGGCCGACTACTTCGACGACCAGCGCGAGAAGATGGAAGCCGCGACCGCCGAGATGTGGCAGATGATGGCCGGCTGGACCCGCGAACAGATGATCGACGCCGGCCTGCTGGTCTACTTCGGCATCCTCAAGGACGTCGCCCACTTCGCCGGCGTCTACGACCAGGACGACTGGTTCCTGGTCGACGAGCACACCCAGCGGTTCCGGCCGCTGATGAACGACGAGTACGGCAACTCGGCGATCGCCGAGCTCGTCGGGCTCGTCTCGCTCAGCTCGCAGGATCGGGGCCCGCACCGGATGGAGCGCTACTCGCGCGAGAACACCGAGATGTGGACGACGATCCCGTACTCGGTGCTCGAGGACGACAACTGGACCGCGGGCGTCGGTCCGATCGGGCCGGGCAGCACCTCGCTGCCGGCGAAAACCGCGAAATGGACGACGACCCAGGGCAAGCTGACCCAGGACGAGCTGAACGCCGCCGCCAAGGCGTTCCGCAGCGACAAGTTCGACCTGCGCTACTACGACGACGACGTCTGGGTCAAGAACAACCCCGAGGCCGAGCAGGCCGCGACGCTGGCCGGATAGGGCCCGTCCCGGCCGCAGTCGAGCGAGAGGAGAGCGATGTCGACCCGCGTCAACCGTGCCTACCGGCTGCGCCGCCGGCCCGAGGGGGAGCTCGCCGACGGCGACCTCGAGCTGGTCGAGGAGGAGGTGCCGGAGCTGCGCGATGGCCAGGCGCTGGTCCGCACCGAGCTGCTCTCGCTCGACCCGACCAACCGGATCTGGATGAGCGACATCCGCGGCTACATGCCGCCGGTGCCGCTCGGCGCGGTGATGCGCGGGCTCGGCCTCGGCGAGGTGATCGAGTCGCGGCGCGAGGACATGCCGGTCGGCGCCAAGGTCAGCGGCTTCACCGGCTGGCAGGAGCTCGTCCTGGTCGACGACGCGCTGCCGGAGACGCCGCGGACCGTCCTGCCCGAGCCGCTGCCGGCCCCGCTCCCCGCCTTCCTCGGCGCGCTCGGCCACACCGGGGTCACCGCCTACATCGGGATCGACCTGGCCGAGCTGAAGGAGGGGGAGACGATCGTGATCTCCGCCGCCTGCGGCGCGGTCGGCTCGGTTGCCGGCCAGATCGCGCGGGAGCGCGGCGCCGGTCGGATCGTCGGCATCGCCGGCGGGCCCGAGAAGTGCGCCCACGCGGTCGAGAAGCTGGGCTACGACGTCTGCGTCGACCACCGCGCCGCCGACTGGCGCGAGCAGCTCGACGCCGCCACCCCGGACGGGATCGACGTCGACTTCGAGAACGTCGGCGGCCCGATCATGGACCACGTCCTGATGCGCCTCAACATCGGCGCCCGCGTCTCGCTCTGCGGGATGATCGCCGAGTACAACAGCTACAACGAGGGCGGTGAGCACAGCGGCGGCCTCGCCAACGTCGGCCAGCTGATCATGCAGCGCGCCCGCATCCAGGGCTTCCTCGTGCTCGATTGGGGCCACCGCTTCGAGGAGGCGGTCGGCTACCTCGCCGTGCTCCTCGCCGAGGGCAAGCTCCACTACGACGAGACGATCGTCGAGGGCGGGATCGAGGCCGCCCCCGGCGCCCTCGCCCAGCTCTTCAGCGGCCAGAACCTCGGCAAGCTGATCGTCCGCCTCGCCGGCTGAAATGTGGCGATGAGAACTCGAGCTGTTCTGGTGTTGACGGTCGCGGCGCTCGCCTTCGTCGTGCTGGGGGTGTCGGCGGCTGCGGGCGCGGCGCCGAAGCTGGTCGGAGCCGACGGGGTCGCGGGGTTGCGCCTCGGCACCCCGGCGGCCGCGCTGCGCGGCCAGGGGAAGATCGGCCCGCTGCGCCCCGGCTGCGAGCTGAACCCGGTGCAGAGGATCGCCAAGCTGCGGGCGCCGCTCAGCGGGTTCGCGATCTTCAACCACCGCGGCCGTCGCCTCTCCGCCCTCAGCCTCGAAGGCGGCGTCGAAACCGCGCGCGGCATCCGCGTCGGCTCGACCGCGGCCGCCGCCCGCGGCGCCTATCCCGCCGCCGTCTACCAGGCGCCCGGCACGGCGGATCCCTTCGCCGAGGGCTTCCTCTGGATCAACAGCCCCGCCCACCCGGCGATGACCCTGATCGTCGACCCCGCCACCCGCCGCGTCGAGAACATCAGCGTCCACGCCCCCAACTTCTGCGAGTAGCCGCCCCGGCCGCCGCTCCTCATGACCTTTGTAACCCTGTGGGTTACAAAGGTCATGAGGAGGGTTTGTTCAGGGGCCGCCGGGGGGGATCAGGCGGGCCAGGCGGAGGGCGGTGCGGAGCTCGAGCTGGCGCTCGCCGACGCGGTGGCCGAGCAGCTCCTCGGCGCGCCGCACCCGGTAGGTGACCGTGTTGGCGTGGACGCCGAGGCGGCGGGCGGCGCGGACGAAGCTGGCGCCCTCGTCGAGGAAGACGGCGAGCGTCGAGGCGAGCCGCATCGTCGCGTCGTCGCTGGCGGCGAGCGGGCCGAGCTCGCGGACCGCGAAGCGGCGGGCCGCCTCCGGGTCGGCGGCCATCAGCGCCTCCAGGGCGACGTCGGGGAAGGCGACGCGCGCGGCTCGGTCACCGCGCAGCTGCGCGACCCGGCGCGCCGCCAGCGCCTCGCGGTGGCTCAGCACGAAGCCCTCGAGCCCGGGCGCCGGCGTCCCGGCCGCGACCGAGATGCCGCGCCCGGCGCCGCGCGGCACCCGCAGGTCGGCGAGGTGCTGGGGCTCGCGCCGGCCCGCCCAGCAGGCCAGGTGCCGTCCCTGGGCGACGGTCAGCGCCGTCCGCGCGCCGAGGCTCTCGGCGACCGCCGCCGCGACCTGCTCCATCTCCCCGAACAGGGCCTGCCCGGACCCCGGCGAGTCGCCGGCGCCCTCGTTCCAGACCACGTAGCCGACGTGGAAGCGGTCGAGGTCGTAGCCGAGCCGGCGGCTGACCGCGGCGGCGTCGACCGCCGCGCCGGCGAGGATCGCCCGCACCTCGGCCGCCCGCAGCGCCGCCGCCCCGCGCACCCACTGCTCGCGCTCGGCCATGTAGGCGTCGGTCAGCTGGCGCTCGATCGTTTCGATCCAGGCGAAGATCCAGGCGTTGAAGAACCCCATCGCGTCGGCCAGGTGGTCGGCGTCGCTGGTGATCTCGCGCAGGCGCTCGAGGATCATTCCCGAGTAGCGCCCCTGGGCGGTGCGGTAGGCGCGCTGCAGGAGGACGAAGTCGAGCCCGCGGACGACGTACTCCTTGGCGTAGGCGAGCGCCTCCGCCGGCGCCTGCGCCGAGCGCGGGTCGCGCCCCTCGCGCATCAGCGTCACCATGACGCCGAGGTTGGCGCGCGTGCTCTGCAGCGTCCAGGTCAGCATGTCGCCGTCGAGCTCCTCGAGGCTCTCGTGGATCACGTCGGCGAGCGTCGCGGCGATCTCGTCGAGTTCGGCGCTGAGCGTCTCGACGATCGCCTCGACCTCCGCCCGGCTGCTGGCCGGCGCGGCGATCGCGGCTCCCGGAGTGGGGTTGACCGGGCTCACCTGCCGAAGCTAGCTCTTTGTGGTCCGGCCACAAAGAGCGATCGCGGGATCGGTTGGGGAAAACGACGACAGGCCGCCGCCGCCGGCCTACTGTCGGCGCATGGGACAGAGAGAGCACGATCCACGCGTGCTGGCGATCGACGCCGGCGGAACCATGACCGACACCTTCATCGTCGACGACAGCGGCGCCTTCGTCGTCGGCAAGGCGCAGACCACCCCCCAGGACGAGTCGGTGGGGCTGATGAGCTCGGCCGAGGACGCGATGCGCCAGTGGGACTCGACTCCCGAGGAGGCCTTCCCGCGGATCCAGTCGGCGGTCTTCAGCGGCACCGCGATGCTGAACCGGCTTCTCACCCGCAAGGGCCGCCGCGTCGGCGCCCTGGTCACCGCCGGCCAGGAGGACGCGCTGCAGATGGAGCGCGGGATCCAGACGTATCTCGGGTTCTCCTACGCCGACCGGCTCCACATCGCCACCCACCACCACAACGATCCGCTGATCCCGCGCGAGCGGGTCCACGGCGTCCGCGGCCGCATCGACCTGTTCGGGAACGAGGTGCTGCCGCTGCGCGAGCAGGACGTCCGCGACGGCGTCAACGCGCTGCTCGACGAAGACGTCGAGGGGATCGTGATCTCGCTGATCTTCAGCTACCGCAACCCGGCCCACGAGCAGCGCGTGCGCGAGATCGTCGAGGAGGAGAAGGCCAGGCGCAACGTCAACGGCAGCTGCCCGGTCTTCGTCTCCTCCGAGCTCTACCCCAGCCGCCGCGACTTCCCCCGCCTCAACACGACCGTGATCGAGGCCTACGCCGCCGAGCCCTCGCGCGGCACCCTGCGCGCCGTCCGCGACCGCACCAAGGAGCGCGGCGCCGCCTTCGAGCTGCGGGTGATGGCGAGCCACGGCGGCACGATCTCGATCGACGCCGACCAGCTCGCCACGACCCTGGTCTCCGGCCCGATCGGCGGCGTCGTCGGCGCCCGCTGGCTGGCCGACCGGATCGGCCTCAACAACGTGCTCTGCACCGACATCGGCGGCACCTCGTTCGACATCGCGCTGCTGACCGGCAAGCGCTACGAGGTGACGACGACGCCCGACATGGCGAAATTCCTGCTCAACATGCCGCTGGTCCAGATCGACTCGGTCGGCGCCGGCTGCGGCAGTTTCGTCCGCATCGACCCCAACGCCCGCCGCCCCGAGATCGGGCCCGACTCCGCCGGGGCGATGATCGGCACCGCCTGGCCAGAGGGTGGCGTCGAGACCGCCTCGATCACCGACCTCAACCTGGTGCTCGGCCGCCTCAACCCCGAGTACTTCCTCGGCGGTCAGGTCCAGCTCGACGTCGACCGCGCCCGCCACGAGGTCAAGCGCCAGGTCGCCGACCCGCTCGGGCTCGGCGTCGAGGCGGCCGCCGCCGGCGTGATCGAGCTGTTCGAGACCAGCCTCCGCAACGAGGCCGTCGGCCGCATCCTCGGCAAGGGCTACAGCCCCGCCGACTACACCCTGCTCTGCTACGGCGGCGGCGGCCCGCTGCACGTCGCCGGCTACACCAAGGGAGTGCCCTACCAGCAGGTGCTGGTGCCCGAGTGGGCGGCGGGGTTCTCCGCCTTCGGCTGCGCCTGCGCCGAGTTCGAGTACCGCTTCGACCGCCAGGTCGATCTGCCGCTGCTGCCGGGCGCGCCGGCCGAGGAAAAGGCGGCGATGGGCGGGCTGCTGACCCAGGCCTGGCGGGCGCTCGAGGACCGCGTCCGCGACGAGTTCGGCAAGTCCGGGTACGCCGCCGCCGACGTCAGCTTCACCCACATGGTGCGGATGCAGTACTACGGCCAGCTGGTCGACATCGAGGTCGACGCGCCGAAGGCGGCGATCGAGTCGATCGAGGACGTCGAGGAGCTGATCGAGGCCTTCGAGCGCACCTACACCCGGATGTACGCGCGCGCCGCCTCCTCGCCGGAGCTCGGCTACCTGGTCGCGCAGGCGATCGTCAAGGGCTCGGTGCCGATCGAGCAGCCGACGCTGCCGACGATGCCCCGCGAGTCCGGCTCGCCGCCGGTCAAGGAGACGCGCGAGGTCTGGTGGCACGACGGCTACGCGACCACCGACGTCTACGAGATGGACGACGTCCGCAACGGCCACACGATCGAGGGCCCCGCCGTGCTGGAGGCCGAGTCGACCACCTTCCCGATCCCGCCCGACCGCCGCGCCTGGCTCGACGAGCACGGCATCTTCCATCTCGAGAACAAGGAGGCCTGACCGTGGCCACGATCGACAAGACCCGCGTCCTCGAGCCCGAGCAGACTCCGCCGATCGGGTGGGACGGCCAGACCCTGGCGCAGATGCTCGCCGCCTCCGAGAGCGCCTTCGAGCAGACCGGCCACTACCACGGGCTGCGCGAGCTGGCGATGAAGGAGTCCGACCCGCTGCATTTCGAGAAGCTCTTCTCGCGGGTCCGTGGCGGGATGGTGACCGCGCGCGAGACCGCGCTCAACATCAGCGCCTCGCCGATCGTCCGCGAGCTCGGCGAGATCTGCTTCGCGCTCTACACCCCGGAGGGCGACAACGTCGCGCTCTCGACCGGGATCATCGTCCACGTCCACACGATGTCGGAGGCGATCAAGTACATGGTCCGCCACGGCTGGGAGGACAACCCCGGGATCCGGCCGGGCGACATCTTCGCCAACAACCAGCCGACGATCGGCGACGTCCACAACGCCGACGTCCAGACCTTCGTCCCGATCTTCAACCCCGAGGACGAGGGCGAGCTGCTCGGCTGGGCCGGCGGCGTGATCCACGTGATGGACATCGGCGCCTCCACTCCGGGCGGCGTCTGCGTCGCACCGACGACCCGCTTCGACGACGGCATCGACCTGCACTGCATGAAGATCGGCGAGGCCGACACGATCGCCCAGTGGCACACCAAACGGGTCTCGATGCAGAGCCGCGCCCCCGGCCTCTACCTGCTCGACGAGCGCACCCGCCTGGCCGGCTGCCACATGATCCGCGACGCGGTCGAGCGCCTCGTCCTCGAGGAGGGCGCCGACCCCTTCAAGCAGTTCATGCGCGAGGCGATCGAGGACGGCCGGCGCGACTTCAAGTCGCGGGTGCGCGGGCTGCTGGTGCCGGGCCGCTACCGCTCGGTGGGCTTCAACGAGGCGCGCTACGCGAACAAGGCGAACCTGCCGAAACGGGCGCAGCGCGACATCATCATGCACGGCGCCTACGAGGCCGTGGTCGATCGCGACGGGCGCTGGACCACCGACCTGCGCGGCTCCTCCGCCTGGGGCTGGCACTCCTTCAACGCGACGCCCTCGGCGCAGCAGGGGATGCAGTGGATCCTCTTCACGCAGACGCTGATCTGCAACGACAAGATCAACGACGGCGCCTACTACGCGACCGAGCTGAAGCTGACCGAGGGCAGCTGGGCCAACCTCGGCGAAGCGCCCTGCTCCTCCTCGTTCCCCTGGATGCCGATGTTCACGACCTCGGTCGGCTACCTGCGGGCGGTCTCGCGGGCGCTGCAGTCGCGCGGCTACATCGAGGAGATCGTCTCCACCTACACGGTCCCCGGCAACGTCGCCCAGGGCGGCGGCCTCGACCAGTACGGCCAGATCTCGGGCTTCATGAACTTCGAGATCGGCGCCCAGGGCCAGGGCGCGAAGTACGTCCTCGACGGGCTCGACTACGGCGCCGCCGTCTTCAACCCCGAGGGCGACATGGGCGACATCGAGATGTGGGAGCTGGTCAAGCCGATGGTCTACCTCGGCCGGCGGATCAAGCCCAACACCGGCGGCTGGGGCCGCCACCGCGGCGGCTCCTCGTTCGAGACCCTGCTGCTCGTCAACGGGACCCAGGACTTCGAGATCGAGAACATCGGCGCCGGCGGGATGCTGACCGCGCCGGGCCTGTTCGGCGGCTACCCGGCGCCCAGCGCCTACGTCCACAACGTCTTCGGCTCCGACGTCTTCGAGCAGGCGGCGGCGGGCGAGGCCTACCCGGTCGGCGACGTCTCCGGCGAGGAGGCGGCGCTGCGGGCCTTCGCCGGCGAGCACCAGCTCGAGCAGGACCCCTACACGATGATGATCGCGGTCAAGACCGGCGACCTCTACCTCAGCTCCGGTCGCGGCGGCGGCGGCCTCGGCGACCCGCTGCTGCGCCCGCTCGAGCGGGTCGAGGAGGACGTCGCCGGCGGCCACCTGCAGCGGCGCTGGGCCGAGCGCGCCTACGGGATCGAGAACCGCGAAGGCCTGATGCACGCCCGTCTGCAGCGCGCCCGGCCGGCGCCGGAGTGGTGGGCCGAGCAGCGCCAGCGGATCCTCGACGAAGACCTGATCGAGACCGTCAGGGTGATGTACGCGGAGTCGATGCGGCTGGAGCCGCGTTGGGCGGCCGAGTTCCGCGGCTTCTGGGACCTGCCCGAGGACTTCGACTTCCAGGTGGTGACGCCGACGACCCCGACCCAGGAGGCGGCGCCGGGCAAGCTGACGCCGGAGGAATCGGTGCGGGAGTTCCTCGCCGGCTGCGAGGTCTTCCTGCCCGAGGACCAGGTCGAGGTCCCGATCACCTCCAACGTCACCCCCGAGACCCTCGCCGACCTGCTCGACGAGAAGCTCTCCCGCCGCGCGGTCAAGGACATCCAGTCGGGAATCAAGGACCCCGACCGCTTCGACAAGTGGGTCGAGCTGCTGCAGTCCCGCGTCGATTACGACGACCCGATCGTCCTCCCCTACGGCGAGGGCATGAACATCGTCCGCCGCCGCGGCGACGGCGAGCTCGTGATCCGCACCGACGCCGGCGCCGACCTCTGCCGCTGGGACGAGAACTGGAAGCTGCACGTGCCGGTCTTCGTCCGCGACAGCGACGAGCTCTACGAGGAGGTCTACCCTGAGCTCGGCCACCCCGACGGCGAGTGGCAGGAGCTGCGCGAGTACTACTGCCCGCTCTCCGGGCGCCTGCTGGAGACCGAAGCGGTGCCGCCCGGCTACCCGGTGATGCACGAGTACCTGCCCGACATCGAGGGTTTCTACAAAGGGTGGCTGGGCCGCGACGTACCCGCCTGAACCCGCCCGACTAGGTTCGGAGCGGGATGAGCGGAGAGCTTCAGGGCAACGCGCTGGTGACCGGCGGCTCGCGCGGGATCGGGCGATCCTGCGCGCTGGCGGCGGCCCGGCGCGGCGCCGACGTCGCGCTCACCTACGTCACCAACCGGGAGGCGGCGGAGGCGACGGCGGCCGAGATCCGGGCGCTCGGCCGGCGGGCGGCGGTCTTCCAGGGCGACGTCGGCAGCGCCGCCGACAACGTCAACGCTGTCGAGGCGGCGATCGCTGAGCTCGGACCGCTGCGCTACCTGGTCGCCAACGCCGCCGCCGGCACCTTCGGGCTGACCGAGGAGCTGACCGTCGAGCAGTGGGACCGCACGATGGAGTCCCACGTGCGTTCGCTGCTCGTCCTCGCCCAGGCGGCGCGCCCCTCGATGGCCGAGAACGGCGGCGGTGCGATCGTCGCCATCTCCAGCCTCGGCGCCCATCGCGTCTACGACGCCTACGCCGCCTTCGGCACCGCCAAGGCGGCGATCGAGCAGCTGGTCCGCTACCTCGCCGTCGAGGGCGGGCCGCACGGGATCCGCGCCAACTGCGTGTGCGGCGGGGTCGTCCTCACCGACCTCTTCAAGGAAATCCCGGAGTGGGAGGCGATCGCCGCCGCCGCCGGCGAGCGCTCGCCGCTCGGCCGCGCCCTCGACCCCGACGAGATCGGTGAGCCGGCCGCCTTCCTGCTCTCCGAGGAAGCCCGCATGGTGACCGGCCAGACGCTCTGCGTCGACGCCGGCTTCACCCTCCCCGGCTGACGCCTTCGACCCAGATCCCAACCCACAGAGAGGACGCCGATGGACTTCACCGCCCCCAAGACCGCCCCGACCAACGGGATCACGATGGAGTACTTCGAGCAGGGCGAGGGCCCCGCGGTCCTGCTCCTGCACGGATTCCCCGAGCACCCGTTCTCCTGGCGCAACCAGGTCGACCCGATCGCGGCGGCGGGCTTCCGCGTGATCGTCCCCAGCCAGCGCGGCTACGCCGGCACCGACGCCCCTGCCGACGCCTCCACCTACAGCGTCAAGAACCTGGTCGCCGACGTCAGCGGGCTGCTCGACGCGCTGGGGATCGAGCGCGCGGTCTGGTTCGGCCACGACTGGGGATCGATGCCCGCCTGGTACTCGGGCGTCTACGACCCCGACCGGGTGCTCGGCCTGGGCAGCCTCTGCACGCCCTACTTCACCTGGGAAGCGCCCCAGGACATGATCGAAATCTACGACGAGGTCCGCGGGCCCAATCACTACATGCGGACCTTCCAGGAGCCCGGGGTGGGGGAGGGGATCCTCGAGCGCGACGTCGAGCACACCTTCCGCTCGATGCTGCGCGGCCGCGGCTACACCATGGAGCAGTTCGAGGCGGCCCCGAAAGAGGTCACCGAAGTGCCGGCCGGCGTCTTCGTCGGCGAGCCGCAGCTGTTCGGCGACCCGATCGTCAGCGAGGAGGAGCTCCGCTTCTACGTCGACGTCTACGAGCGCACCGGCTTCACCGGCGGGCTCAACTGGTACCGCGCCCTGCGCCGGGACTTCGAAGAGGCCCAGGGCTCCAGCTACACGATCGACAAGCCCGCCCTGATGATCACCGCCGAGGACGACTGGTTCTTCGCCCGCGGCTCGACCGACGGCATGGAGGAGCTGCTGCCCCAGGTCGAGATGCACGTGATTCCCGCTGCCGCCCACTGGCTGCAGCAGGAGAAGCCGGCGGAGGTCAACGCGCTCCTCGTTCCCTGGCTGACCCGCAACTTCGCCGGCTGACCCGACCCGCGGACCGCCCTGGTCGGCGACGGACCTCCATCCGGTAGACCGGGGCGGCGACGCACCTACATCCGGTAGACCGGGGCGGCCGGCGCGGCGAGCGGGGCGTTGGCGCAGGCGCCCAGCGCGAGGCCGAGCACGCGGCGGGTGTCGAGGGGGTCGATCACGCCGTCGTCCCAGAGCCGCGCCGTCGAGTAGTAGGGGTTTCCCTGGCGCTCGTACTGCTCGCGCAGCGCGGCGCCGGTCTCGGGCTGGCCGACCTCGGTCATCACCGTCGCCGCCTGCTCGCCCCCCATCACCGAGATCCGGGCGTTGGGCCACATCCAGAGGAAGCGGGGGGAGTAGGCCCGCCCGCACATGCCGTAGTTGCCGGCGCCGAAGGAGCCGCCGACGATCACGGTCAGCTTCGGCACGCGGGCGGTGGCGACGGCCGCGACCATCTTCGCCCCGTCCTTGGCGATGCCGCCGGCCTCGTACTCCGGCCCGACCATGAAGCCGGTGATGTTCTGGAGGAAGAGCAGCGGGACCCGGCGCTGGTCGCAGAGCTCGATGAAGTGGGCGGCCTTGAGCGCGCTCTCGCTGAAGAGGATGCCGTGGTTGGCGACGATCCCCACCGGGTGCCCGTGGATGTGGGCGAAGCCGGTGACGAGGGTCGTCCCGTACTCGGGCTTGAACTCGTGCAGGAGGCTGCCGTCGACGATCCGGGCGATGATCTCGCGCGGGTCGTAGGGGGTGCGGCTGTCGGGCGGCACGGCGCCGTAGAGGGTCGCCGGCTCGACCGCCGGCTCGACCGCCGGCCGGCGCTCCCAGGGCGGCGCCGGCTTCGGCGGCAGCGTCGCGACGATCGAGCGCACGATCCGCAGCGCCTCGGCGTCGTCGGCGGCGAGGTGGTCGACGACGCCGGAGGTGCGGGCGTGCAGCTCGCCGCCCCCCAGCTCCTCGGCGCTCACCTCCTCGCCGGTCGCCGCCTTCACCAGCGGCGGGCCGCCGAGGAAGATCGTGCCCTGCTCGCGGACGATCACGGTCTCGTCGCTCATCGCCGGCACGTAGGCGCCGCCGGCCGTGCAGGAGCCCATCACGGCGGCGATCTGCGGGATGCCGCGCGCCGACATCGTCGCCTGGTTGAAGAAGATGCGGCCGAAGTGCTCGCGGTCGGGGAAGACCTCGTCCTGCATCGGCAGGAAGGCGCCGCCGGAGTCCACCAGGTAGACGCAGGGCAGGTTGTTGTGGAGCGCCACCTCCTGCGCCCGCAGGTGCTTCTTCACCGTCATCGGGTAGTAGGTGCCGCCTTTGACGGTGGCGTCGTTGGCCGCGATCACGACCTCCCGGCCCTCGACCCGGCCGATCCCGGCGATCATCCCGGCGCCGGGGGCGGCGCCGTCGTAGAGGTCCTCGGCGGCGAGGGCCGCCAGCTCGAGGAACGGCGAGCCGGGGTCGCAGAGCCGGTCGACCCGCTCGCGCGGCAGCAGCTTGCCGCGCGCGGTGTGGCGCTCGCGCGCCTTCTCCCCGCCCCCGGCCGCGGCGCGGGCCAGGCGCTCGGCCAGCTCGGCGGCGAGGCGGCGGTGCTCGGCCTCGTTGGCCTCGAACTCGGGCGAGC
Source organism: Solirubrobacterales bacterium (assembly GCA_046330305.1). GTDB lineage: Bacteria > Actinomycetota > Thermoleophilia > Solirubrobacterales > 70-9 > VAYN01. The sequence continues at coordinate 304,353 of JAXLTA010000010.1, forward strand.
CCGGGTGGGCGTGGGTGGTCAGCCTGGTGCTCATCGGCCCTCCGTACGTAGTTTGTCGCCCAGAGGGCGACATACCTCGAGCGCAGTCACGAGCGCTCCTCCGCCAGCGCGACCAGGACCTGGCCGCGGGCGATCTGATCGCCGCTGGCCACCGCGACCTCGGCGACGACGCCGTCGCGCGGGCTCTGGATCGCCAGCTCCATCTTCATCGACTCGAGGACGACCAGGACGTCGCCCTCGGCGACCTCGCCGCCGGGTTCGACGCGGACGTCGATCACGACGCCCGGCATCGGTGCCTCCAGCGAGCCGCCCCCGCTCGCCCCGGCGGCCGCATCGGTCGCCGCGAGGAGCTCGAAGCGCCGCGGCTCGGCGCCGGCCTCGAGCAGCCAGATGGCGCCGGCCCGCGCGCCGCCGGGCCCGGAAGTGCTGCCGTCCTCCCAGAAGACCTCGATCTCCCGCGCCTCGCCCCCGCTGCGCAGCACCCGCCCGTCCCACCCGAACGCCCCCGAGTCGCCACCCACCTCCCACTCCCAACCCCCGTGGCAGTGATTTCTCACGCTATCGCTGGAAAAGCTCTGCCACGCCGGGGGGGTGGTGGGGCGGATGGCGACCTCGAGGGCGGTGGCGTCGCCGGAGCTCGTCGCGAGGCGGGCGCGGGCCCAGGCTGGGCCGCCGGCGCGCCAGCCGTCGCGGGCGTCCCAGGGGTCGTCGCTCGGCGGCGGCCCGAGCAGCAGGGCGAAGGCGAGCGCCGGCAGCGCCGGGTGGGGGGGAGCCGGAGCGATCGCCTCGCCGAGGCGCTCGATCAGGCCGGTGTCGAGCTGCCCGGCTTCGACCTCCGGCCGCGCCAGCAGCGCCTCGAGGTAGGCGGCGTTGGTCGCCGGCCCCAGCGCGACCAGCTCGCCCAGGCCGGAGCGCAGCCGCGCCAGCGCCTCGCCGCGGTCGGCGGCGTGGGCGATCACCTTGGCGAGCATCGGGTCGTAGTCCGTGCCGACCTCGGTGCCGCGCTCGACGCCGCTGTCGACGCGGATCGTGCCCTCGGGGCCGCCCGGCCCGCCGACCGCGCCCGCCGGCTCGCGGTAGGCGACGATCCGCCCGGCCGAGGGCAGGAACCCGTGCGCCGGGTCCTCGGCATAGAGCCGCGCCTCGACCGCGTGGCCGTCGAGGCGCACCTCCTCCTGGCCGAACGGCAGCTCCTCACCGGCGGCCACCCGCAGCTGCAGCTCGACCAGGTCGAGACCGGTGACCGCCTCGGTCACCGGGTGCTCGACCTGCAGCCGCGTGTTGACCTCGAGGAAGTAGAAGCGCTCCGGGTCCTCGCGCTCGGCGATCAGCTCGACGGTGCCGGCATTGAGGTAGCCGGCCTCGCGCGCGAGCGCCACCGCGGCGGCCCCCATCCGCTCGCGCAGCCGCGGCCCGACCACCGGTGAGGGCGACTCCTCGATCACCTTCTGGTGGCGCCGCTGCAGGCTGCACTCGCGCTCGCCGAGGTGGACGACGTTGCCGTGGGCGTCGGCCAGCACCTGGACCTCGATGTGGCGCGCGCCGCCGGCCAGGTAGCGCTCGACGAAGACCCGATCGTCGCCGAAGGCGCCCATCGCCTCGCGCCGGGCCGCTCCCAGCGCCTCCTCGAGCTCAGCCGTCGAGGCGGCGATCCGCATGCCCTTGCCGCCGCCGCCGGCCGCGGCCTTGACCATCAACGGGAACTCATCGGCGCTCCGGGCCCACTCGAGGATCTCCTCGTCGGCCAGCCTCGCCCCGCTCAGTCCCGGCAGGATCGGCACCCCGGCCGCCTCCGCCGCGGCCTTGGCGGCGACCTTGTCGCCGAGCAGCGCCATCGCCTCCGCGCCCGGCCCGACGAAGACGATCCCCGCCTCCTCGCAGGCCCGCACCAGGTCGGGGCTCTCGGAGAGGAAGCCGTAGCCGGGGTGGATCGCCTCGGCGCCGGTGCGCCGTGCCGCGCCGAGGACCGCCTCGACGTCGAGGTAGCTGCCGGCGGCCGGCGTCGGCCCGATCCGCTCGGCGCGATCGGCGGCCCGCACGTGCGGCGCTTCGGCGTCGGCGTCGCTGTAGACGGCGACCGACTCGATCCCCAGCCGCCGCAGCGTCCGCGCCACGCGGACCGCGATCTCGCCGCGGTTGGCGATCAGGACCCGCGCGAACACCGGCATCAACCCCGTCGGGGCGCCCCTGCCCGCGCGCGCCGGACGAGCCAACTAGGAGCTGGGGGGCGGGCGGTCATACGCCGAGGGCGCGGGCGATGACCATCTGCTGGACCTCGTCGGTGCCCTCGCCGATCGTCAGGATCTTCGCGTCGCGGTAGAAGCGGCAGACCGGGTACTCCTCGATGTAGCCGTAGCCGCCGTGGATCTGGACCGCCTCCTCGGCGCAGCGCACCGCCAGCCGCCCGGTCTTCAGCTTCGCCTGGGCCGCGGTCAGCGAGAAGCTCTCGCCGCGATCCTTCTGCAGCGCCGCCTTGTGGACCAGCAGCCGGCCGGCCTCGATCTCGGTCGCCATGTCGGCCAGCTTCATCTGGATCGCCTGGTACTTCGAGATCGGCTTGCCGAACGCCTGGCGCTCCCTGGCGTAGGCGAGGGCCTGGTCGAGCGCGCCCTGCGCCAGCCCGACCCCCATCGCGGCGACGCCGATGCGGCCGATGTCGAGCACCTGAAGGAACTGGCGGAAGCCCATCCCGCGCGGCCCCAGCAGATTGGCCTCCGGGACCCGCGCCCCGTCGAAGGTCAGCGGCCGCGTGTCCGACGCGTTCCAGCCCATCTTGCGGTATGGCTCGCCCTGCTCGTAGCCCGGCGTCCCGTTGGGGACGATCAGGTTCGAGATCTCGTCCTCGCCGGTCCGCGCCGTGATGCAGACGACTCCGCTGATCTCGGTACCGGCGTTGGTGATGAACTGCTTGGCGCCGTCGATCACCCATTCGCCGTCCTCCAGCCGCGCCTTGGTCTTGACGTTGCCGGCGTCCGAGCCGGCTTCCGGCTCGGTCAGGCCGAAGGCGCCGAGCCGCTCGCCCGAGCAGAGCCGTGGCAGCCACTCCCGTTTCTGCTCCTCGTTGCCGAACAGGTAGATCGGCTGGGTGCCGAGCGAGGTGTGGGCGCAGAGCGTGATCGCCACCGAGGAGTCGACCCGGGTCAGCTCCTCGACCGCGATCGCGTAGGCAAGCGAGTCGCCGCCCCCGCCGCCGTACTCCTCGGGAAACGGGATGCCCATCAGGCCGAGCTCGCCGAGCTTGGCGACGATCTCGTAGGGGAAGCGCTTCTCGCGGTCCAGCTCCTCGGCGACCGGTGCCACCTCCTGCTGGGCGAAGTCGCGGACGGTGTTCTGGATCAGGCGGTGCTCGTTGGAGAGGTCGAAGTCCATGGCCGAGACTTATACCGAATGAGCCCTCTAATTTCGAGGGATCATTCGGTTTTGCATAGACTTTCCGACGATGGCGGGCGCCGGGAAGACGAGCGGGCCGCGCCCGGTGGCGCGGGACGAGGAGGGCGCGGCGCGGCGCGTGGCGCCGCCGAGCCGGCCGGCGCTGCGCGAGCGCTACGAGCGCAAGCGGCGCGAGGTGATCGACACCGCCGCCCGTCTCTTCGCCCAGCGCGGCTACCAGGAGACCTCGATGAGCGACCTGACCGAGGCGACCGGCCTCGCCGCCGGCGGCCTCTACCACTACATCGAGAGCAAGGACGAGCTCCTGATCAGCATCTGCGACGAGCTGCTCGACCCGTTGCTCGCCCGCGCCGGCGAGATCCTCGCCGAGGAAGCCCCCTCCGACCGCCAGCTGCGCGAGCTCCTCCATGCCTGGCTCGAGCACATCGCCTCCCACCGCGACCACATGCTGGTCTTCGCCCAGGAGCGCCACGTGATCGAGCGCGAGCCGCAGTGGCGCCGCGTCCGGGCCCAGCGCAAGCGGTTCGAGAAGCTGCTCGATGACGTCCTCGCCCGCGGCGAACGCGAGGGGGCCTGGCGCTTCGCGGATCGCTCGTTCATCCTGCTCACCCTGCTCGGGATGGTCAACTACACGCCGCAGTGGCTCGACCCCCGCGGCCGCCTCACCCCTGCCGAGATCGCCGACGGCTACTGCGACCTGATCCTCCGCGCCGCCCGCTGATCACCGGCCAGGGGAGGTTCGTTCCCGCCTCCTCATGACCTTTGTAACCCAGAGGGTTACAAAGGTCATGAGGAGGGCAGGCCGGCGCGCTCGGCGGCGAGCCGTCCGAGCTTCTCCACGCCGGCGCCGAGGCCGGCGAAGTAGGGGTCCACGGTGGTGCCGGCCTGGTAGCGCCGGTAGCTGCCCTCGAGGAAGATCGCCGCCTTCCAGAGGGCCAGAACCTGGTACCAGGGCAGCGCCTCGACGCCGAGGCCGGTCGCCTCCGCGTAGCGGGCGACGAGCTCGGCGCGGGTCGCGAAGCCGGGCAGCCGCGTCACCTCGGAGAGGTCGCCGACCGGGTTGGGCGGGTCGTCGGTCTCGGCCCACATCGCGGTCATGTAGCCGAGGTCGGCGAGCGGGTCGCCGATCGTCGCCATCTCCCAGTCGAGCACGGCCACCAGGCGCGGCTCGGCGGGCGCGTACATCACGTTGCCGAGCCGGTAGTCGCCATGGACGATGGTCGGCGCGGGCGATGGCGGCAGGTTCTCGGCCAGCCATCCGGCGACCCGCTCGAGCGCCGGCAGCGGCCGCGTCGCGTTGATCTCCAGCAGCCCGCCGAAGCGGCGCAGCTGCCGCTCCAGGTAGCCCTCGGCGCGGCCGAACCCGGCCAGCCCCGCCCGCTCGAACTCGATCGCGTGCAGATCGACGAGGCGGTCGACCAGCTCCTCGCCGATCCGGCGCGGCCCGTCCCCGGCCGCCAGCGCCGGCGGCAGCTCGCCGGCGAGGATGTGGCCCTCGACGAACGGCATCACGTAGAAGGGCGCCCCGATCACCGCCTCGTCCTCGCAGCTCGCCAGCACCGCCGGGACCGGGTAGCCGAGCGGCGCCAGCGCCTCCAGCAGCCGCGCCTCGCGCAGCACGTCGTGGGCGGAGGGCGGCAGCGGTCCGCGCGGCGGCCGCCGCAACACCAGCCGCTCGGCTCCGCGCCGCAGCAGGAAGGTGACGTTCGAGTGGCCGCCGCCGATCTCCTCTGCCGCCAGCGGCCCGGCGCCCAGCCCGGCGCCGTCGAGGTAGGCCTCCAGCGCCTCCAGCACGAGCAGTGGCTCGAGCTCCAGCGCCGACGCCTCCGCCGCGGTCTGGACCACGTCGGGATCGGTGCGGGCCATTGGCCGAACCTAACGTCGCCCCGGCGAACCACCAGTCGCCCGCCGGCGGTCCCCTGTGGGGATCGACAGCGCCGCGGCCGCCCGCCGGCCCGCCCTCGCCGGTGAGGTGCGAAGGTCGAATCGGGTTCCCACCGACGGAGGAGGAAGCGATGTACAAGCTCTACTCGTACTGGTCCGCGCCGCGGCCCGATCAGGTCGAGGAGTTCGAGGAGTACTACCGCTCTACCCACTGCCCGAAGGCCGAGGTCGTGCCCAACCTCCGCCGTCTCGTCCTCACCCGGACCAACGAGGGGTTCGAGGGCAACGAGCCGACGCACTACCGGATCGCCGAGCTCGCCTTCGACGACAAAGCGGCCTTCGAAGAGTGCGCCGCCTCGCCCGAGTGGACGACCCTGCGGGAATGCTCGGGGACGATGATCGAGCGCTTCGGCGTCAGCCTCACGGTCGAGGCCGGCGAGGAGGTCACCGCCGAGCTGCCGCGGGGCTGAGCGGTGGCGATCTGCATCACCGGCGGCTCGAGCGGCCTCGGCCGCGGCATCGCCGAGCGCTTCGCCCGCACCGGCGCGGACGTCTTCATCAACTACCACTCCAACGACACCGCGGCCGATGAGGCGGCGGCGGCGGTCGAGGCGGCGGGCGGGCACGCGCACCTGGTGAAGGTCGACGTCGGCACCGCGGCCGGCTGCGCCGAGCTGATCGCCGCCGTCGCCGAGAAGGTCGACCGCCTCGACCAGCTCGTCCACGGCGCCGCCCGGGCGCAGACCGGCGCGCTGCTCGAGATGGATTCCGCCGACCTGCGCGAGTCGATCGCGGTCAACGGCATCGCCCTCGTCGACCTGGTGCGGGAGGCGCTGCCGTTGATGGGTCGGGGCGGAACCGTCTTCTACCTGACCAGCCGCGGCGCCCGCTTCGTGATCCCCAACTACGGCTCGCTCGGCGTCGCCAAGGCGCTCGGCGAGCACATCGTCCGCTACCTGGCCCGCGAGTGCGCCCCGCACGGAGTGCGGGTGATGTCGGTCTCGCCCGGCGCGGTCGACACCGCTGCCTTCCGGGCGATGTTCCCCGACACCTGGGAGGAACGGCTGGCCGCGGCGGCCGCGGCCAACCCGATGGGGCGCGGCGTCACGGTCGAGGACTGCGCGGCGCTGGTCGAGATGCTCGCCGACCCGGAGCTGGAGATGGTTCAGGGACAGACGATCGCCACCGACGGAGGCGCCTCGCTTTGAACGCGGCCGTGCTCGGCGGCAGCCAGGACTTCCCGCTGACCCTGACCCACCTGCTGGGCCGGGCGCGGACCGTCAACCGGCGCGCCGAGGTGGTCAGCGTGCTCGATGCCGCCGGGACGACGCGGCGGGCGACCCTGGCCGAGGTCGCCGACCGCGCCGACCGCCTGGCGGCGGCGCTGGGCCGGCTCGGCGTCGGCGCCGGCGACCGCGTCGGCACCTTTGCCTGGAACTCCCAGCAGCATCTCGAGGCCTACTGGGCGGTGCCCTGCGCCGGCGCCATCCTGCATACGCTCAACCCGCGACTCGCCCCCGAGCAGGTCGCATACACGATCGACCATGCCGGCGACCGCGTCCTCCTCGTCGACGCCAGCCTCGCCGCCGAGCTGGCGCGGGCGCTGCCGCACCTGGGCGGCGAGCGCCCAAGGCTCGTCCTGATCGGCGACGGGGACCTTCCCGGGGCCCTCGACTACGAGGAGCTGCTGGCGGCCGAGCCGGCCGGGTTCGCCTGGCCGGCGCTCGACGAGCGCGCCGGCGCCGCCCTCTGCTACACGTCGGGCACGACCGGCGACCCGAAGGGCGTCCTCTACTCCCACCGCGCCCTCTGCCTGCACACGCTGGCGATGGCCGGCCACGACGCCTACCGGATGTCCGGGCGCGACCGGATCCTCGCCGTCGTCCCGATGTTCCACGCGATGGGCTGGAACCTCGCCTACCTCGCCGGCATGGTCGGCGCCGACCTGGTCCTGCCCGGCCGCCACGTGCAGGCGCCGGCGCTGGCGCGGACGATCGCCGCCGAGCGCATCACCGCGACCTGCGGCGTGCCCACGGTGTGGATGGACCTGCTGCGGGAGGAGGGCGCGGACCTCTCCAGCCTCGAGCTGGCGATCTGCGGCGGCACCCAGGTGCCGCCGGCGCTGATGCGCGAATACGAGGCCCGCCACGGGGTGGCGGTCGTGCAGGGCTGGGGGATGACCGAGACGCTGCCGGGCGCTGCCCTCGCCCACGACCCACCGCGCGCCGCCGGCGAGGAGGAGCGCTGGTCCCGCCGCCAGCACGCCGGCCGGCTCAGCCCCTTCTTCGAGGCGCGGATCGTCGCCGAGGACGGCTCGGTCCTGCCCGCCGACGGCGCGACGCCGGGCGAGATCGAGGTGCGCGGCCCGACCGTCGCCGCCGGCTACTTCGACAGCCCCGAGGCGAGCGCCGCCGCCGAGCACGAGGGCTGGCTGCGGACCGGCGACGTCGGCACGCTCGACGGCGAGGGCTGGATGCGGATCACCGATCGGGCCAAGGACGTCGTCAAGTCCGGCGGCGAGTGGATCTCCTCGGTCGACCTCGAGTCGGCGCTGATGGCCCACCCCGCGGTCGCCGAGGCGGCGGTGATCGGCCGCCCCGACGAGCGCTGGGGGGAGCGGCCGCTGGCCTGCGTCGTCGCCGCCGCCGCGGTCAGCCCCGAGGAGCTGCGGGCGCACCTGGCGCCGCGGGTCGCCAGGTGGTGGCTGCCCGAGGAGTTCGCCTATCTCGAGGAGATCCCGAAGACGAGCGTCGGCAAGTTCGACAAGAAGGCGTTGCGCGACCTGCTCGCGGCGGACCGGTTGCCGGCTCGCCGCGCCGGGTGAGCGCGGAGAGGAGCGAGATGAGCGAGGGACGGATGCAGGACAGGGTCGCGCTGGTGACCGGGGCGGGCTCGGGGATCGGCCGCGCCGCCGCCGCGCGGCTGGCGGCGGAGGGCGCGCGGGGCGCCGTCGTCGCCCTCGCCGCCGCCGCCGCGCAGGCGAGCGCCGAGGCGATCGAGGCGGCCGGCGGCGAGGCGTTGGCGCTCGCCGCCGACGTCGCCGACGGCGCCGCGGTGGCGGCGATGGCCGACGCCGCGCTGGAGCGCTTCGGCCGGGTCGACGCGCTGGTCAACAACGCCGGCATCCTCGACGACTACCTGCCAGCCGCCGAGACCCCGGACGAGGTCTGGGACCGGGTGATGGGCGTCAACCTCAAGGCCCACCTGCTCACCTGCCGGGCGCTGATCCCGCAGATGCTGGAGCGCGGCGGCGGCGCGATCGTCAACGTCGCCTCGACGGCCGGCCTCAACGGCGGCAACGGCGGCGCCGCCTACACGACCTCGAAGCACGGCGTGATCGGGTTCACCCGCCAGCTCTGCTTCGACTACGCGCGCCGCGGCATCCGCGCCAACGTGCTCTGCCCGGGCGCGGTCGAGACCGGGATGACGCACGAGATCTTCGCCTCCGGCGACGCCGAGGTGATGAAGGCGGTCGAATCGGCGCCGATCGGGCGCTGGGCCCAGCCCGAGGAGCTCGCCAACGCGGTCCTCTTCCTCGCCTCCGAGGAGGCCTCGTTCGTCAACGGCGCCGTCTACGTCGTCGACGGCGGCTTCGACTCCAAGTAGGCGCTCAAAGCCTCAACGCGACAACCACGACCACAGGGACGAAACCATGGACAAAGCAGCCTTCGCCAACTCCTACTCGCTGCCGATCGGCAGCGGCAGCATGTACGGTCCGCCGCCCTACCTCTACCGCGGCGTCGAGGACCTCTTCATCGTCTACGAGGCCGACGCGGCCGGCGTCGAGGAGCTGCTGCCGCCAGGGCTGGAGATCGCCGACGAGGTGCCGACCTGCATCGCCTGGGCGCGGTGGGTGCCCTACTCGACCTTCGGCCCCTACCACGAGGCCTACGTGATGATCCGCGCCCGCCACGGCGAGACGACCTACCTCTACCAGCCGTTCATCTTCGTCGACAACGAGATCCCGCTCGGGGCCGGCCGCGAGATCTGGGGTTACGCCAAGAAGCTCGCCGTCTTCGAGCGCAACTGGGGCGGCGGCGAGGTGCCCTACGGCGAGCAGATGGTGTTCACCGTCGAGCGGCCGAAGGGACAGCGGATCATGACCGCGACGATGGTCGCCGACCGCCTCGCCGACCCGGCCGAGCTCGAGGACACGCCGGTCCTCTCGACCCGGATCATCCCCAACTCCGAGGCCGGCAAGCCGCCCTCGGTGGCCGAGCTGGTCCGCCTCGACGTCCCCGCCACCCTGCACCGGGCCCAGGACGGCACCCACAAGCTGTGGGCCGGGCGCGGCTCGCTGACGATGGACACCGTCTCCTCGGTCGACCCCTGGTACCTGCTCGCCCCGCAGCGGATCGTCGAGTGCTACTTCGGCGTCTACGACTTCGACCTACCCCACGGCAAGGTCATCCACGACTACCTCGACGACGAGGAGATGTGGCGCTAGCCCCGCGTCGTGGCAGTCATTTCTCACGCCTACCGTGAGAAATGACTGCCACGCAGAGGGATGCGACGCTCAGGGTGGGGGGATCGGGTTGTCCCAGGTGTCGACGAAGACGGTCTCCTCGACCGGCCGCCGGCTCAGCCTGGTCGGGAAGCCGTTCGCCGGGTAGCCGGCGACGACGTGGGCCGCGGTCAGGTACCCGGCGGGGATCGCGAGCAGCTCCTTGACCCGCGGCTCGGAACCGACCAGGAGACTGGTGATCGTGGTCGCCACCCCCTCGACCCGCAGCGCCAGGCAGAGGTTCTGGACGTAGGGGTAGATCGAGGCGCCACCGACCACCGACGGCCGGTCGAGCTCGAGGTCGGTGACGTGGAGCGCGTCGATCCGGGCGCAGACGACGATGATCAGCGGGTGCTCGGCGAGGTGCTCGGCGAAGTGGTTGGCGTCGAGCAGGGCCCGTCGCGCCGACGCGTACTCGCCGAGCTCGCGGGTGCCGGCCTCGGCCCCCTCGAAGTAGGCGCGCCACCAGGGCAGGTAGAGGTCGCGGAGACGTTCCTTCTTCGTCCGGTCGCGGACGACGACCAGCCGCACCGGCTGGCGGTTGCCGCCCTGCGGCGCGAACCGGGCCGCCTCGGCGGCGCGGTAGACGACCTCGTCGGGCACGTCCTCGGCGCGGAAGTAGCGGGTCGAGCCGACCGTCCGCATCGCCTCGAGCGCGTCCATGCGCCCGATCCTCGCACTCAGCCGGCGCTCTGTCCGGCCAGCCCGTGCTGGGCCTTGGAGAGATAACGGGAGGCCTGCCGCCACTTGGCCTGCAGGTCGGCTTCGATCGAGACGGCTTCGCAGCCGCTGGCTTCGACGCAGTCGGTCCAGGTGTTGCCGGCCGCGATGTAGCGGTTCAGCGCCCGCTCGCCAGGGGTGCCGGCGGCGTGCAGGCAGGAGAGGGAGAGGGCGTCGACCGGGATCGCCTCGTAGCCGCGGCGGATCCGACGCACTTCGCCGACATAGCCCTCGTAGTCGAGGCCGGCGACCAGATTGGTCCGCAGCGTCGCCAGGCCGCCGAGGAATTCGCCGAGCTGGTGCCTGCAGGCCGTGGCGGGGGGCGGCGGCGCGGTCTCGCGGGCGGTGGTCTGGGCCGTGGTCGGGGCGCTCGGCGGCGCCTGGGCCCCGGTCGTCTCGCCGCCGCCGCCGCACCCCGCCAGCGCCAGCGCCGCCGCGACCGCCAGCGCCACCGCCGCGGCCGCCGGGCCGCCGGCGGGTCGAGCCATGCCCCCGATGCGCATGCGGCAAAGGCTAGATCAAGCGCGGGCGCCCCGGTCCCGGCGCCGCGCCGCCGCGGCGCCGGTCCTCCCGGTTCGCTACAACCTCCTGGATGGCAGCACGCAAGAGGTCCGCAGGGGGGTGGATCGCCGTCGCCCTGGCGCTGCTCCTGGCGCTCGCACTCGCCCCGGCCGCCGCCGCCGCGCCGCGCGCCAGCGTGCTCGTCGTCGGCGACAGCCTCGAGGAACTGACCGGCCCGCACCTCGCCGACTACCTGCCCGGAGTCAAGCTGACGGTCAACGCGGTCGGCGGCTCCAACACCTACGAAATCCTCGAACTCTTCGAACAGAGCTACGAACCCTCGATGGACGTGATCGTCTTCGACGGCGGCACCAACGACAACCCGAACTATCCCCAGATCCTCGAAGAAAACCTGGCCAAGGTGGCGGCCGCCGTCGGCGACCGCTGCATGGTCGTGCCGACGATTCACGGCTACACCGTCGAAGGCGCCGACAACCACGGCAAGAACTCGGTCGTCCACCGCTTCGCCGCGGCCCGGCCCGGCACCCAGACGCCCGATTGGGCGACGGTGGCCAACACCCAGCCGCAGCTGATGCAGCCGGACAACCTCCACCCGACCGAAGAAGGCGCGGAACGGCGCGCCGAACTGATCGCCGAAGGGATCCTCGGCTGCATCGCCTACGAGGAAAGCGAAGGGCTCGCCGTGCCGACCGCCTCCGCGTCCAGCGCCGCGCCGGTCGAAGTCAAGACGCTGCGGCTGGCGCCGGTCGGCCGTCTCGCCGCCCGCGAACGCGAGCTCAGCCGCCGCCGCGCCGGCGGCCGCATCCCGCGGGCGGTGGTGGCGGAGTCGCTGCGCTCGCTGCTGCCCGGCGGCTGAGGCGGGAGGCGCCGGCGGGGTCGGGCGCGGGTGCAAGACTGCCCCCGTGAGCTCACCGCCGCTCCCGTTCGACCCGATCGAGGAGGCGCGCCGCCAGTGGCGGGCGCGCTGGAGCGAGGAGGCCGCGACCGAGATGGTCGCCGTCACCTCGATCATGCGCGTGCACCAGATCCTGATCGCTCGCCTCAACGAGCTGCTCGAGCCGTTCGGGTTGACCTTCCCCCGCTACGAGGCGCTGATGCTGCTGCACTTCTCGAGCCGCGGCTCGCTGCCGCTCGGCAAGATCGGCGAGCGGCTGCAGGTCCACCGCACCTCGGTCACCAACACGATCGACGGCCTCGAGAAGCTCGGCCTGGTGCGCCGCGCCCCGCACGAGTCCGATCGCCGCGCCGTCCTGGCCGAGATCCTGCCCGAGGGCCGCGAGGTCGCCGAAGCGGCAACCCGGGCGCTCAACGAGGCGGGCTTCGGCACCGCCCCGCTCGCCGAGTCCGAGCTCGAGACGGTCACCGCGACGCTGCGCAAGCTGCGCACCGGGGCCGGCGATTTCCTCGCCTGAGCCGATCGATTTGCCTGCGGCGAAAATACGTGGTATTCCTACTATCTGTGACCCACACATCTACCCAGACCCCCGATAGCGCCGCCGAGGCCGCCACCGCCGAGCTGCCGCTGCGCTTCGTCACCGCCGCCTCCCTCTTCGACGGTCACGACGCCGCGATCAACGTGATGCGGCGCCTGATCCAGGACTCCGGCGCCGAGGTCGTCCACCTCGGGCACAACCGCAGCGTCCGCGACGTCGTTCGCGCCGCGATCCAGGAGGACGCCGACGCGATCGCGATCAGCTCCTACCAGGGCGGCCACACCGAGTACTTCCGCTACGCGGTGGAGATGCTCGACGAGCTCGGCGCCGGCCACATCCGCGTCTTCGGCGGCGGCGGCGGCACCATCACCCAGGCCGAGATCGAGGAGCTGCAGGAGCTCGGCGTCGAGCGCATCTACCACCCCGAGGACGGCATGGCGCTCGGCCTCACCGGCATGATCGACGACCTGCTCGAGCGGGCGCGGGCGCGGCGCCTCGCCTCGGCCCCGCCCGAGGCCGCGGGCAGCGCCGACCCGCTCTCGGTCGCGCGCATGATCTCGGCGCTCGAGGACGGCGTGATCGGCGAGGAGCGGCTGGCCGGCCTGCGCGAGGGCTGGAGCGCCGCCGGCGCCGGGGTCCCCGTCGTCGGCGTCACCGGCACCGGCGGCGCCGGCAAGAGCACGGTCACCGACGAGCTGCTCTCGCGCTTCGTCCAGCACCTGCCCGACCTGCGCATCGCCATGCTCGCCGTCGACCCGACCCGGCGGCGGACCGGCGGCGCCCTGCTCGGCGACCGGATCCGGATCAACAGCCTGCGCCACGAGCAGATCTACATGCGCTCGATGGCGACCCGCCGCCAGAACCTCGCCACCAGCCCGGTGCTCGGCGATGCCGTCGCCTTCCTCCGCGCCGCCGGCTATGACCTGGTGATCGTCGAGACGGCCGGTATCGGCCAGAGCGACTCGGAGATCGTCGACCTCGTCGACATCCCGGTCTACGTCATGACCAGCGAGTTCGGCGCCGCCTCCCAGCTCGAGAAGATCGACATGCTCGACCTCGCCGAGCTGGTCGTGATCAACAAGTTCGACAAGGGCGGCGCCGACGACGCGCTGCGCGACGTCCGCAAGCAGTGGCGCCGCAACCACGTCGCCTTCGAGATGGCGGAAGAGGAGATCCCGGTCTACCCGACGATCGCCAGCCAGTTCAACGATCCCGGCCTGACCTGGGTCTTCGTCAACCTCTGCCGCGCCCTCGCCGCGCGCGTCGGGGACGGCGGCGAGCGCTGGGACCCCGGGCTCGAGCCGGAGACCCGCACCCCCCGCGGCAACGAGCTGATCCCCTCCTCCCGCGTGCGCTACCTGGCCGAGATCTCCGAGCAGGGGCGAGAGGTCAACGCCGAGATCGAGCGCCTGGCCGAGCTCGCGGCGGGCGCCCAGCACTTCCACGGGTCGCTGCGGGCGCTCGGCGACCCGGCGCTGCCTGGCGAGCTCGAGCCCTACGGCGATGCCGAGCTCGAGGCCGACGGCGATCAGGCGCGGGCGTCGCTGCGGCGCGCCTACAACGAGGCGCTCGCGGCGCTCGGCACCGAGGCGCTCGGCCTGCTGCGCGGCTGGCGAGGGCGGCTGCGGGCGATCAGCGACGAGACCTACGCCTACGAGGTGCGCGGCCGCGAGATCACCGGCGCCAACTACCGCGAGACGCTCAGCGGCCAGCGGGTGCCGAAGATCGCGCCGCCGCGCCTCGACGGCTGGGGCGACCGGCTGCGGTTCCTGATGAAGGAGAACCTGCCGGGCTCCTATCCCTACACGGCGGGCGTCTTCCCCTATCGCCGCCAGGGCGAGGACCCGACCCGGATGTTCGCCGGGGAGGGCACGCCCGAGCGCACCAACCGCCGCTTCCACTACCTCTCCCAGGGCCAGCCGGCCGCGCGGCTCTCGACCGCCTTCGACTCGGTCACCCTCTACGGCGAGGACCCCGCGGAGCGCCCCGACATCTACGGCAAGGTCGGCAACTCCGGCGTCTCGATCGCCACCCTCGACGACGCCAAGAAGCTCTACTCGGGCTTCGACCTCTGCGCGCCGACCACCTCGGTCTCGATGACGATCAACGGGCCGGCGCCGATCGTCCTCGCCTTCTTCATGAACGCGGCGATCGACCAGCAGGTCGAAAAGCACCTGCGCGAGAGCGGTCGCTGGGAGGAGACCGAGCGCCGGCTCGCGGAGATCTTCGGCGACCGGCCGCGGCCCGCCTATCGCGGCGAGCTGCCGCCCGGCAACGACGGCCTCGGGCTCGGGCTGCTCGGCGTCTCCGGCGCCGACGTGGTCGACGCCGAGACCTACGCGCGGATCGCCGCCGAGACCCTGCGCACGGTCCGCGGCACGGTCCAGGCCGACATCCTCAAGGAGGACCAGGCGCAGAACACGTGCATCTTCTCGACCGAGTTCGCGATGAAGATGATGGGCGACGTCCAGGAGTTCTTCGTCGCCGAGCAGGTCCGCAACTTCTACAGCGTCTCGATCAGCGGGTACCACATCGCCGAGGCCGGGGCCAACCCGATCTCCCAGCTCGCGTTCACCCTCGCCAACGGCTTCACGATCGTCGAGTACTACCTGGCGCGGGGCATGGAGATCGATTCCTTCGCGCCCAACCTGAGCTTCTTCTTCTCCAACGGGATGGATCCCGAGTACGCGGTGATCGGGCGCGTCGCGCGGCGGATCTGGGCGCGGGCGATGCGCGAGCGCTACGGCGCCAGCGAGCGCAGCCAGATGCTCAAGTACCACATCCAGACCTCGGGCCGGAGCCTGCACGCGCAGGAGATCAGCTTCAACGACATCCGCACCACGCTGCAGGCGCTCTACGCGATCTTCGACAACTGCAACAGCCTCCACACCAACGCCTACGACGAGGCGATCACCACCCCGACCGAGGAGTCGGTGCGCCGCGCGGTGGCGATCCAGCTGATCATCAATCGCGAGCTCGGGCTCAACTTCACCGAGAACCCCTGGCAGGGGAGCTTCGCGATCGAGGCCCTCACCGACATGGTCGAGGCCGCCGTCTACGAGGAGTTCGACCGGATCTCCGAGCGCGGCGGTGTGCTCGGCGCGATGGACACGATGTACCAGCGCGGCAAGATCCAGGAAGAGAGCCTCCACTACGAGCGCCTCAAGCACGACGGCACGCTGCCCCTGGTGGGGGTCAACACCTTCCTGCCGAAGGAGGGCGGCGGCGAGCCGACCGGGGAGCTCGAGCTGATGCGATCGACCGACGCCGAGAAGGACGCCCAGATCGAATCGGTCCGTGCCTTCCAGGCGCTCGGCGGCGAGCGGCGGCCGGCGGCGCTGGAGCGGCTGCGCGATGTCGCCCGCCGCCGCGAGAACGTTTTCGAGGCGCTGCTGGAGGCGGTCAAAGTGGCCTCGCTGGGCCAGATCTCGGCGGCGCTCTACGAGGTCGGCGGCGAGTACCGGCGCAACATGTAGCGCCGATGGAGGCGGGCCCCCGGATCGTCTGCCTCGTCCCCAGCATCACCGAGCTGCTCTGCGAGCTCGGCCTGGCGGGTCAGCTGGTCGGCCGCACCGGGTTCTGCGTCCATCCCTGGGAGACGGTGCGGCGGATCCCCAAGGTGGGAGGGACCAAGGACGTCCGCCTCGACCGGATCAGGGAGCTGGCACCGACCCACGTGGTCGTCAACGTCGACGAGAACCGCCGCGAGGACGCCGAGGCCCTGGCCGAGTTCGTGCCGGAGGTGATCGTCACCCACCCTCGGGCCCCGCGTGACAACCTGGCGCTGTACCGGCAGATGGGCTCGGCCTTCGCTCGCGAGCGCGAGGCCGAGCTCCTCTGCGAGCGCTTCGAGCGCGCCTACGAGGCCGCCAGCGCGGTGCCGCGAGCGCCGTGCGAGGTCCTCTACCTGATCTGGCGTGACCCCTGGATGACGGTTTCCCAGGACACCTACGTCTCCCGCACCCTGGCCCTCTTCGACTGGCACACCCTCCCGGCCCCCGCCCCACCGGCTCGTCATGACCTTCTTCGCCCAGAGGGCGAAAAAGGTTATGAGGAGAGGTACCCGGAGGTCGATCTGGGCGAGTTTGCCGGGCGGGTCGAGCGGGTGCTGCTGAGCAGCGAGCCGTTTCACTTCAAGCGGCGGCACCTTGGCGAGGTCGAGGCGCTGCTGCCGGGCGCCACGGTCTCGCTGATCGACGGCGAGATGACCTCCTGGTACGGATCGCGGGCGATTGCCGGGCTCGAGTACCTGACGCGCTACACCGCCGAGCCGCCCGGCTAGCGTCCATCGGGTGGGAGGGCCACCGCAATCCGGCGCAGAGACGGAGGATCGCCGAGGGGCGCAGAGACGGAGGATCGCCGAGGGGCGCAGAGGCGGAGGATCGCCGAGGGGCGCAGAGGCGGAGGATCGCCGAGGGGCGCAGAGGCGGAGGGGGTGCCAGGTTCGGGCCGTCCCCCGCCACCTGGGGGTCGCCGGGCCCCGGAGATATAGGCGGTATACCTATTATCTGTAGACCACTTAATTCATGGCCAGGAGGGTCGGATGAGCATCGAGAAAGTCGCTGTCCTGGGGGGCGGGCTGATGGGGTCGGGAATCGCCGAGGCCGTCGCCCGGGTCGGGATCCCGGTCACGGTCCGCGACGTCGACGAAGCCGCGGTCGCGGGGGCGGCGACGCGGATCGCCGCCTCGCTTTACCGAGCGGTCGAGGGCGGCAAGCTGACCGAGCAGGAGGCCGAGGCGACGCGGCGCCAGATCACCCTCACCGACGACCTCGAGGCGCTCGGCGAGCCCGACCTCGTCATCGAGGCGGTGCCCGAGAATGCCGCGCTTAAGGCCAACATCCTCGCCCAGGTCGCCGGCTACGTCTCCGAGCAGACCCTGATCGCCTCCAACACCTCATCGATCCCGATCGCCCAGCTCGCCGCCGGGCTGCACCGCCCCGAGCGCGTGCTCGGCCTCCACTTCTTCAGCCCGGTGCCGGTGATGCCGCTGGTCGAGGTCGTGGTCGCCCTCGACACGTCCGAGCGGACGCTGGCGGCGGCCGGCGAGTTCGCCGAGGCGATCGGCAAGAAGCCGATCGTGACCAAGGACCGCTCTGGCTTCATCGTCAACATGCTGCTCGTGCCGTACCTGATGGCCGCGGTGCGGATGTACGAAGAAGGTTTCGCGACCGCCGAGGCGATCGACGAAGGGATGAAGCTGGGCTGCGGCCACCCGATGGGTCCGCTGGCGCTGTCCGACTTCATCGGGCTCGATGTCCTCTACAGCGTTTGCGACTCGCTCTATGAGGAGTTCAAGCGCCCCGAGTACGCGCCGCCGCCGTTGCTGAAGCGGATGGTCGCCTCGGGCCGGATCGGGCGCAAGGCGAGCCGCGGCTTCTATGAGTACGACACGGCGCGCCGGGAGGTGACGGCGTGAGCGCGGTGGGGGAGACGGGCCTCTACGAGGTCCCGCAGGAGATGGGCGACTTCCGCGAAGCGATCCGCCAGATCGCGACCGAGAGGATCGCCCCGCGCGCGGCCGAGATCGACCGCGACTCCGAATATCCCTGGGACGTCCGCAAGCTCCTCGCCGAGCAGGACATCCTCGGGCTGCCCTTCCCCGAGGCCTACGGCGGCACCGGCACCGGCACGCTGATGCAGCAGATCGCGGTCGAGGAGATCGCCAAGGCCTGCGCCTCGAGCGCCCTGATCCTGATGGTCCAGGAGCTCGGCACGCTGCCGATCCAGCTGTTCGGCTCCGAGGAGCAGAAACAGCGCTGGCTGCCGCGCTGCGCCAGCGGCGAGTGGTCCCCGGCCTTCGCGCTGAGCGAGCCGGAGGCCGGCTCGGACCCGGCGGCGATGCGCACCACCGCGGTGCGCGACGGCGAGGAGTGGGTGATCAACGGCCAGAAGAGCTGGATCACCAACGCGGGCATCGCCGACTTCTACGTCGTCTTCGCCAGCACCGACCGCGCCAACCGCCGGATCAGCGCCTTCGTCGTCGAGTCCGACCGCGAGGGGTTCGATCCCGGACAGCTCGAGCACAAGCTCGGGATCAAGGGCAGCCCGACCGGGTCACCCTCCTTCACCGACGTTCGGGTCCCGCAGGAGAACCTGGTGGGGGAGGAGGGCAGGGGCCTCGCCGTCGCCCTCGGCACGCTCGAGCGCACCCGGCTCGGCGCCGCCGCGCAGGCCGTCGGCATCGCCCAGGGCGCGACCGACTTCGCCGCCGAGTACGCGAAGGAGCGGATCGCCTTCGGCAAGCCGATCAACCAGCTGCAGGCGATCCAGTTCAAGCTCGCCGACATGGAGGCAGGCACCGCCGCCGCCCGCGAGCTCCTCTACAAGGCCTGCGCGCTGGCCGACCGGCCCGAGCGCCCCGCCGACCTCGGCAAGTGGACCTCGATGGCGAAGCTGATCGCCTCCGACAACGCGATGCGGGTGACGGTGGAGGCGATCCAGGTCCTCGGCGGCTACGGCTACGTCAACGAGTACCCGGTCGAGCGAATGATGCGCGACGCCAAGATCACCCAGATCTACGAGGGCACGAACGAGATCCAGCGGCTCGTGATCGCGCGCGCGATGGCCTGAGCGGCGGCCGGTCGCGCGAGTCCGCGAAAGACCACGAATAGCGTGGTCATCCGCGCTCTCGCGCGGCGGCGAGCTCATCCTCGCGCCCGGGGCGCAGCGGCGGCGCTTCGACGCCGCAGGAGTAGTCCTCGTGGCCGGGTTCGGCGGCGGGCTCGGTCTCCTCGTGAAGGACCTCGGCGGAGATCGTCAGCCAGGCGATCGCGCCGCCGGCGGCGGCGAGCGCGGCGCAGATGATCATCCCGGTATGGAAGCCGGCGGTCATCTTCGCCGGGTCATAGAAGCTGTCGCCGGTGATGCCCGCGGCGACCGGGAGGACGGCGACCGCGAGCAGCCCGGCGACCCGGGCGACCGCGTTGTTGACGCCGGAGGCGATCCCGGAGTGGCTCGAGGGGGCGGCGGCGAGGACGGTGGCGGTGACCGGGGCGACGACCAGGGTGAGGCCGAAGCCGAACACCGCGACCGCCGGCAGGACGCCGGTCACGTAGGAGGCGCCGGGGTCGATCGTGGCCATCAGCAGCAGGCCGGCGGCGATCACCACCGGTCCGACCGTCAGCGGCAGTCGGGCGCCGATCCGCTGCGCGAGCGCGCCTGAGCGAGCCGAGAGCGCGAGCATGATCAGGGTCACCGGCAGGGAGGCGGCGCCGGCCTCGACCGGCGTGTAGCCCAGCGAGATCTGGAGGAAGGAGACGAGCAGGAAGAAGAACCCGCCGAGGGCCGCGTAGACGACGAAGGTGACCGCGTTGGCGGCGCTGAACTGGCGCGAGCGGAAGATCCCCAGCGGCAGCATCGGGTTTGCGACCCGCGCCTCGACCCGGAAGAAGGCGGCGAGGGCGGCGAGGCCGCCGAGGCCGGCGATAAGCACCACCGCCGAGGCGCCCCGGTCCGGGGCTTCGATCAGCGCGTAGGTGGTGCCGGCGAGTCCGAGCGCGGCGAGCACGGCTCCCCACACGTCGATCGTCCGGGCCGCCGCCGGGTCGCGGCTCTCGGGCACGTGCTCGGTCGCCGCCCAGGCGACGAAGATCCCGATCGGGAGGTTGATCAGGAAGATCGCCCGCCAGGAGATGGCCCCGATCAGGTAGCCGCCGAGCAGCGGCCCCAGCGCGGTGGCGACGCCGCCGAGCCCCGACCAGGCGCCGATCGCCCGCGCTCGGTCGGCGGGCCGGAAGCTCGCCTCGATCAGAGCCAGGCTGCCAGGCGTCAGCATCGCGCCGCCGATCCCCTGCAGCAGCCGGGCGGCGATCAGGAATCCGGCGCTCGGCGCCACCGCGCAGAGCAGCGAGGCGGCGGTGAAGAGCCCGACCCCGAGAACGAAGACCCGGCGCCGGCCGAAGCGGTCGCCGAGCGACCCGCCGAGCAGGATCAGCGATGCCAGCGTCAGCAGGTATCCGTTGAGGATCCACTGCAGCGAGCTGGTGCCGGCGCCGAAGTCCTCGCCGATCTTCGGCAGGGCGACGTTGACCACGGTCCCGTCGAGGAACGCCATCCCCGAGCCGGCGACCGCCACGGTCAGCAGCCAGCGCCCCGGACCGCTGGAGAAGGCGATCCCCTCGCCGCTCGCCACGCCGCCGCTGTCTCCCCTGGCCATGGTTGCAGGCTAGCGGCGGCCGTTGGTCGGGGCGCCTCCTCAAGGGACGGGGCCCCGCAGGGGGAGGGGGACGAGGGGCTGGTCGGGAGGGTCGGGTGACCCTCTTCACTCGGCCGTGTCGTCGTCGGGGAGCTGGGAAAGCTCTCGCCCGCAGCCCAGCCCTCCTCAGCCGCAAAACGTTCAGAGGGTCACCCGACCCTCCCTGAAGAGGTCCACGGCCCCCCAACCCCGGGAGCTCCCGGACAAAGACGAGGCCCCGCACCCTTGCCCAGAGCTTGAAAGGGACCAGGCCCAGCGTCTCTCGAATAGCTCCCAAGGGACGAACCCCAAGCCCCGCGTCTCTCGAAAGCCCCGGGACCGGCCCCAATCGCGTGGTTCCTAACGGTCGCCAGGCGACCGTTAGGAACCACGCTCTCCGCAAAGCCGGCGTTCTCCCATCCCGTGGTTCCTTTCGGACCCAGAGCGTCCACAAGGAACCACGGGATGCCTTGGCGCTTTCAACGGTGCTTGAGAACGCGCTTCCATCACCGCCCGTTGAGAACGCGCTTTCACTCGCATGGCGAGCGGAGGGTGCGTTTTCGGCGGGGCGCTTTCGCTAGAGCCTCGTGGCCGGGGCGTCGGACGTCGGCCTTGTGAGGGAGGGGTGGGGTGTCCCTCTGAACGTCTTGCGGCTGAGGAGGGCCGGGCTTCGGGCGAGAAGCTTGAAAGCTTCCCGTGGCCCTTCGTCGCGAAGGCGCCCGGCGGCACGCCCTGAGCGGCGTTGTCGAGTTGTTCTCGGCCAGCGAGAGCAACTCGACAATGCTCGGGACCCCTCGCGCGGGTGGCCCGACGACACGGCCGAGTGAAGAGGGACGCCCCACCCCCCGCGAAACCTCCGTCCCTCCGCCGTCCTTGCGGGGCCCGACCCTCCCCGACCCGCACCGCGGCTACCGCAACTCGGGCGGCAACGCCCGGGGGCCGTCCGGATAGAGGTGCGCCAGCTGCTCCTCGGTCATCTCCAGCGTGTTGGCCGCCTCCGGCGGGGCGCCGACCACGAGCCAGAGGGCGTCGGCGCTCGTGTCGTTGAAGGCCTGGCGGGTCGAGTCGGGCTCGACCAGGAGGGTGTCGAGGGGCGCCAGCTCTAGCAGGTCGCCGTCGACGCGGATACGGCCGCGGCCCTCGAGCAGGACGTAGAGCTCCTCCTGGGCGAGGTGGCGGTGCCGGGTCGAGGCCTGGCCGGGGCGCAGGCGCCAGAGGCGGGCGCCGAGGGCGCTCGCCCCGAGCTGCTTGGCGAGGTCGGTGTTCTCGACCTTCATCTGGTTCGAGGGCCGCCAGAAGGCGTCGGCGGCGCGCAGCAGTCGGTAGGCCATCGC
This sequence comes from Solirubrobacterales bacterium, assembly GCA_046330305.1. Taxonomy (GTDB): domain Bacteria; phylum Actinomycetota; class Thermoleophilia; order Solirubrobacterales; family 70-9; genus VAYN01. The sequence goes on from JAXLTA010000010.1 coordinate 326,316, forward strand.
CGAGATTATCCCGCCGCCCGCATCGCGCCGCCGTCCCCGCGCCGCTCCCGACGGGGAGGGCTGAGGTAGGTTGGCGGCGTGGCCGCGCTCCGGGTCGATGGCGAAAGCAACGAGTCGCTCGTCCTCGACGGCGAGTGGTTCGAAAAGCAGCGCGGCGGCGAGCCCAAGGCGCGGCTCGAGGCGGCCTCGTTCCGCTCGGCCGAGTGGAAGGACTTCAGCAAGAAGACGAAGCTGTTCGGCGGCGAGAAGGTGCCGATGGTGCAGGTGACGCTGACCTTCGAGCAGCCGCCCTTCGTCGGCTTCGTCACCGAGGCCGAGAAGCGGCCTCAGCTCGAGGCGATCGTCGCTGGGCTCGAGGCCGCCTCTTCCTCGTCGCGGTAGCTCTGCAGGAGCTCCAGCTCGCGCGGGCGGCGCGGGAAGAGGAAGAAGACGACCGCCATCCCGGCGGCGACCGCGACGATCCCCGCGGCATAGGTCCAGTCGCCGCCGTCGAGGAAGGACCGGCGGGCGGCGCCGATGATCGGCTGCGCGTATTCGGGGTACTTCTCGGCGATGTTGACGGCGCCGGAGAACGACTTCGTGAGTTCGTTCTGGACGTTCTGGCTGACGCTCTGGGCCTGCGGCGATTCCGCGATCTGGTTGCTGAAGCTGGCGGCGTAGCCGGCGGTCAGCAGGGCGCCGAAGATCGACTGCATGATCGCGCCGCCGAGGTCGCGCTGCAGGTCGGCGGTGCCCGAGGCCATGCCGGCGCGCTTGACCGGGACCGACCCGGTCAGCGAGCGGGAGGCCGGGGTGCCCGCGAAGCCGACGCCGATCCCGACGAGCAGGTAGCCGAGCCCGACTTCCCAGTAGGCGGAGCCCTCTTCCCAGAGGACGAGCATGACGAGGAAGGCGAGCAGGCAGAACGAGAAGCCGAGCAGCAGGACGGCGCGCGAGCCGTGTGACTCGACCAGCCTCGCGGAGCGCGGCGCGACCAGCACCATCCCGACCGCCCCGGGAAGGATCGCCGCCCCCGCTTCCAGGGTCGAGTAGCCGAGCACGTTCTGGACGAACTGCTGGCCGATGAACATCGCCCCCATCAGCGAGCCGAAGACGATGATCCCGGCGCAGGCGGCGACCCAGAAGGTGCGGCGGGAGGCGATCCGCAGGTCGTAGAGCGGGTTGGCGGCCCGGCGCTCGCGCAGCAGGAAGGCGCCGATCGCCGCCGCGGCGACGATGCCGAGGATGATTGCGGTCTGGCCCTCGCCCGGTTCGGGGGCGAGGTTGATCGCCAGCACCAGCGCCGCCACCATCGCGATCGAGATCACGCCGCCGAGGTGGTCGAGTGGCTCGGTCGTCTCGTTGACGTGGGCGGGGACCAGCCGCCAGGCCAGCGCCAGGGCGATCACCGCGAGCGGCGCGGTGACGATGAAGACCGACCACCAGTCCCAGACTTCGAGCAGGCCGCCGGCGAGCAGCGGCCCGAGCGCCGAGAGCCCGCCGCCGAGCGCCGACCAGAGCGCGATCGACCGGGTCCGCGCCGCCCCCGACCACAGCGCCGTGATCAGCGCCAGCGTCGTCGGGTAGGCCATCCCGGCGGCGACGCCGCCGAACACCCGGGCGAGGAAGAGGACGGTCGCCGAGGGAGCGAAGGCGGCGATGACCGAGGCCGGGATCGAGAGCGCCATGCCCAGCAGCAGCAGCGTCTTGCGGCCGTAGCGGTCGCCGATCGCGCCGAGGTAGAGGACCGAGGCGGCGAGGCCCAGCGAGTAACCGACCGCGATCAGGTCGACCGAGACCTGGCTGGCGTCGAAATCCCTGCCGATGTCCGGCAGGGCGACGTTGGCGACGGAGAGATTGAGGTTGGCGACGCCGGCGACGAGGATCAGCGTCCCGAGCACCAGCCCGGCGCGCTTGGGGGCGCTCGACTCCACCGCGGCGCCCGGCTCAGACCTCGAGCCAGGTCCCCGTCGGACCGAGGTTGCGCAGCGGCGTGCCGCCGACCTCGCTGCTGCATCCCCACTGCTCGTGGATGTGCCCGAAGACGACCAGCCGCGGCTGCTTCTCCTCCACCGCGGCGAGCAGCGCGGCGCTGCCGAAGCCGCCGTCGCAGTGGCCGCGCGGCGGCGAGTGCAGGACGAGGACGGCGCCCTCCGGGCAGCTGGCCAGCATCCCGCTCGCCTCCTCGTCGTCGAGGTCGAAGCTCCAGTCCCAGGGCGTCACCGGGATGCCGGCACCGAGGCCGAAGAACTCGACGCCCGCGATCGTCGTCCCCTCTCCGTGCAGAACGGTCGCCGCGCTCCAGCCGGCGGCCGCGGCACGCAGCGCGTCGGCGGTCTCGTTGTTGCCCGGCACCAGCACCGTCGGCGTCTCGATCGCCGCCAGCGCGCCGATCGTCTCCTCCAGGCCCTCGTGGACCGAGGCGAAGTCCCCGGCGCCGACCACGACGTCGGCCTGCGGCGCCATCTCGACCAGCGCCGCCGCCTGGGCGAGGTCGCGGTGCAGATCGCTGAAGGCGAGGAGCTTCACGCCGGGAAACCTAGCCGCTGGCCCGGAGGTGGCGCCCGGGACCGCGCCGGAGCCGATCGCCCCGGCCCGCGGTGAATGAGAGATTGCTCAGGAATCCCTTGGCCCGGGTTTAATCTCGCCATGCAGGCTCGGCGCGTGCCCAACGCGACTGCCAGCGCCACCCCGAGCGCCAGCGCCACCCCCAGCGCCAGCGCCCGCCGGCTCCCCGCCTGGCGCCGTGCCCGCCGCGTCGTCCTCCTCGCCGCCGCGATCTGCCTCGTCCCCGCGGCGGTCTCCTGGGTCGGCGCGATGACCGGCCACCGCAACATCGGCATCGACGTCGCCACCGTCGAGTGGGTGCGCTCGCACGGCGGCAACCCGCTGGTCTCCGAAGTCGAGAACGTCTACTACACGCTGACCGCGCCGGCCAAGGGCGGACCGCCGCTGAAGCGGCTGCCGCAGGTCGGGGTCGCCGACGCCGCCGCCGAATCCGAACCCGCCCCGCACGTCTACCGGCCGCCGCCGATCAAGCCGCTGATCCACCCCGCCCTGAAGGGAGAGGGGCGCTGGCACGCTGCCGAAGCGGGCGCCGGCAGCCGGCCGCCGGTCCTGCTCACGACCTTCCGCAGCGACCCCGAATACCCGCAGTTCGTCGCCGGCGTCGCCTGGATCGACCATACCCAGACCCACCTCGCGTACGTCCCCGGCCTGGTCGAGCCGCCGGAAATCGAACACCGCGGCAGCGGCGAGGTGCCGCCCGGCCTGCGCGACAGCCTGGTCGCGACCTTCAACGGCGGCTTCCCGCTGGAAACCTCCTTCGCCGGCCTCGTCTACCGCGGCCGCACGATCGCCCCGATGGTGAACGGGATCGCCACCCTGGTCGAGTACCGCAACGGTCGCATCGACCTGGTCAAATGGGAGCACGGCGAAACCCCGAGCAGCCACGTCTGGTTCGCGAAGCAGAACCTGCCGCCGATCATCTACGAAGGCAAGCTCAACCCCGACCTCTCCGACGGCCCCGAATGGGGCGCGACGGTCAACAACGCGGTCCGGGTCTGGCGATCGGGCCTCGGCATCGACCGCCACGGCAACCTGATCTACGCCGCCGCCAACTATCAGACGGTCGGCTCGCTGGCGGAGATCCTCCAGCGGGCGGGTGCGGTGCGGGCGATGGAGCTCGACATCAACGAAGACTGGACCAGCTTCATCACCTACCGCCACCCCGGCGCGGTTGAACCATCCAACCTGCTGCCGGAAATGTACCGCTCCCCGGAACGCTATTTGACCCCCGACGAACGCGACTTCTTCGCGATCTACCGGCGGCCCGCCGGCAAGGGGGCCGGCGAATGAGCTGGCCGCCGCGGCACGTCTCCGACGGCGCCCGGGCCCGCCGCGCGCTGCTCGTCGACGTCCTCCTCGCCGCGGCGCTGGCGGCGCTGGCGCTGGGCCTCGCCGCCGGGCTCGGCGTGGTCGCCTTCTTCGCCCTGCCGCTGCTGCTCCTCGGCCTGCTCTGGCTGGCGGTCGAAGCGCTGGTGCGACGGCTCAACCGGCGGTGGCGGGGGCGCCGCCGGCGGCCCGCCTGACCCGGCCGAACTGGCGCGGGCGCCAGGGCCGCCAGCAGCGCGCCGGCCGCACCCCCTCCTCTTCGGCCCGCACCGCGAGGTCGAGGTAGAGCAGCGTCTCGCCGAGCGCCACGTAGGGGATCAGGAGCGCGAAGACCGCCGAGCCGATCAGGTTGATCCAGACCAGCGGCAGGGTGGTGAAGATCAGCGCGAAGGCCGCCAGCGGCCCGGCGACGACCGTGAGCAGGGCGAGGAAGAGGGCGAACCGGACCGTGTGCCACCAGCGGCCGCGAACCAGGTCGGCGCTGCCGTGGAAGGCGTCGCGGACGCCCCGGTCCTCGAACAGGACCTCCTGCTTGACGAAGATCCAGGCGACGTAGCGGTGGGCGGCGAAGGGGATGCCGACGACGGTGATCGTCAGCCCGATCATGGCGAGGACGTAGAGCATCTCGGCGCCGACGACGCGCCAGAACCGGCTGCGCATGCCGTCCCAAGCCTGGCGGAAGCCGGGGCTCTCCTCACCTTCGACCAGCAGCCGGACGATCACCACCGCGATCGCCGCGACCACCGCCATCGCCGCCGGCCGGGCCAGCGACGCGACCAGGTCGCCGAGCGCGAGGTTCACCCCCGAGCGGCCGGTGCTGTCGGAGGTGCCGAGAAGGTTGACCAGGAATTCGACCCCGCCGATGATCGGCACCGCAACCGCCGCGACCGGCAGCAGCACCCGCCAGTGGCGGCCGTAGAGCTGGCGCGCGGCCCGCGCCATCTGGCCGAAGCTGCGCCGCGCCCGCAGCCGCGTCAGGTCGACCGGCCGCCACCGGGTGAGGCCGAGGAAGAGGGCGATGATCAGCGCCAGGACCGCCAGCGTCGCGATCAGCGCCGGCCGCGACTTGGCATCGAGGTTGACCAGTTCGGAGGCGGCCGCGACCGCGCTGCAGAAGGCGGCGGCCACCGGCTGGCCGAGCACCGGCGCGGTCCCGCCCGGCAGCCGCGGGCTGGTCGAGCGCTGCGCTTCCATCCAGGTGAACGGTTCGCGCCAGACGGTCTTCGTCTGCGGGCCCTGCGGCCCGTTGTTGTAGCCCTTTTCGCGTTCCCCCCAGCGGCCGTAGTAGCTCAGCCACTGGAACTCGCCGCTGCGCGGCACCACGTTCGGCAGCAGGACCGGCCGCGGTCGCAGTTCGCGCACCGGGGCCGAGGTGTTGTCGCAGCCGAGCCCGGAGCCGTTCTGCCCGTTCTCGACGTAGACGGCGGAGTCGTAGAAGGTCGCGTGCGAGCCGGCGGCCGGGAAGACGACCGGGTGCAGGCCCTGCTTGCGCACCTTGGCGTCGCTCCAGTCGGCGCGCTCGCCGCCGGCGTGCTGGAAGAGGATGATCTTTTCCGGCTCGTCGCCGTGGGCCATCGCCTCCTGCGGGCTGGCGGCGCCGAAGGTGATCTGCATCCCCTCCCAGTCGCCCTCGTGCAGGTCGTTGAACTGGTTGAAGTACCAGAAGAACCAGTACTGGAGGGCGAACCCGGGATGGCCGCGCTCGCGTGCGATGTGGGCATAGGTGACCGCCGGCGCCTTGCCTTCGCGCCGCAGCTGACGGAAGTCGCGGGCGTAGACGCAGGTGTCGCCGAGCGCCTTGCCCCGCAGGTCGAGGTAGTAGCCGGGTCCAAGCCCGGCGATGTCGGCCGCGGTCGGCGCCCGCTGCTCGACCTTCAGGCCGCGGCCGGGGAGGAAGGACGTGAGCTCGACCTCGGGGTTGCCGAGGACGGTGTCGACCGTCGTCGGCTCGTACTGCTCGGCCGAGGTTTCGCAGGGAGGGTCCTGCTCTTCGCGCAGGTTGGTGATCGGCGCGAAGCGCCGGGCGAGAGCTTCGGCGGCGGCCTTTTCGGCGGCGCCGCCGAACTCGGCGCTGCGATCTCCCGCCGCCGCGCCGCGCCCGCCGCCGGCGGCCGCCGGCGCCGCGCCGAGCGCCAGGACCGCGAGCGACAGCAGCGCCAGCGCCGCGAGTCCGGCAGACAGGCGGCGCGAGCGGGCCATCACCCGCGGCAACGTATCAGCGCCAAAACCGCCCCGCGAGCGTCAGACGGGTCCGGCCGTGCCGGCGGGGGCGGGCGTCTCCTCGATCACTTCTTCGACCTTGCCGCTCGGCATTTTCACCAGGGCGACGACGAAGGCGACCGCCATCACGGCGGCGAAGGCGTAGAAGACGGTCTGGGTCGCCAGCGCGAAGTCGTGGGGAACGGTCGAGAACAGCTGCCCCGCCTTGCTGCCGGCGGCGTGGGCGACCTGGGAGCAGGCCGATTCGCCGCCGCCGCTGACGCAGTCGGCGACTTCGTGCGCCTGGTCGGTGGAGAACCCCTTGGCCGAGAGGCTGTCCTCCAGGTGCGAGCGGTTCTGCACGATCAGGACCGAGCCGAGCACGGCGAGGCCGAGGCTGGAGCCGAAGTTCCTCACCGTCTGGGTGATCCCGGTCGCCTCGCCGTAGCGCTCTTTCGGCACCCGGTTGAGGGCGTCGGTGTTGGCCGGGCTCAGCACCAGTCCGACGCCGGCGCCGGCGATCACGATGTAGATCCACTGGTCGGAGACCGAGAGTTCGGTCAGCGAGTCGCCCCAGAGGTAGAACCCGACCGCGGCGACCGCGCACCCGACCACGACCGAGGGCCGCGCCCCGACCTTGTCGAGGACTCTGCCGCCCCACTGCGAGGCGACGGCGAAGCCGGCGAAGAAGATCAGCAGATAGAGCCCGGTTTCGGAGGCCGATTCGCCGAGCGAGATCTGGGCGTACATGCTGGCGAAGAAGAAGAGCGGGACGAAGGGGATCATCAGCAGGAAGAGGACGACGTTGTCGACGGTGAAGGCGCGGTCGCGGAAGACCTCGAGCCGCAGCAGCGGGTGGGCGGCGCGCCGCTCCCAGGCGACGAAGCCGACCAGGATCAGCAGCCCGGCGACGATGCAGGCCCAGGTCGCGACGCTGCTCCAGCTCCAGACCGCCGATTGCTGGAGGCCGAGCACCAGCAGCCCCATGCCGCCGGTGATCAGGACCGTGCCGCGGAAGTCGATCGGCGCCGGCGTCTTGTTGTCGTCCGGTTTCGAGCGCCAGATCAGGAACAGCGCGATCAGCGCCACCGGGATGTTGACCCAGAAGATCGCGCGCCAGGTCCATTCGGTGAGGAAGCCGCCGGCGATCGGGCCGATCGAGGTCAGGCCGCCGGTGATCGCGAAGAAGATCGCCATCGCCCGGCCGCGCTCGCGGATCGGGAAGGCGCCGAGGACGATCGCCAGCGCCGCCGGGAACATCAGCGCCGCGCCGGCGCCCTGGACCAGGCGGAAGAAGATCAGCCAGGCCTCGTCGAGCGAGCCGCTCGGAGTGGCGCCGCAGAGGGCCGAGGCGGTGGCGAAGACGATCACGCCGATGACCACCATCTTGCGGTGCCCGGCGACGTCGGCGATGCGGCCGCCGAAGGCGAACAGCGCCGAGAGCGCCAGCAGGTAGCCGTTGATGATCCACTGCACCCCGGTGGTGGTCAGGGAGAGGTCTTCCTGGATGCTCGGGACCGCGATCGCGACGATCGTCTGGTCGATGAACATCATCGCGACGGCGAAGATCATCGCCGCCAGGATCAGCTTGCTGTTCTTTCCGGTTTCCGTCATTCCTCGCCTTGTGTTCGCAATTGGCCGAATCGCGAGCGCTCGATGCAGCGGTTTGACCCCTATCGGCGAATTCCTGCCCTCGCCTGAGCCTGGTCGGGGTCTTGTTCTGTAGGGTTTCCCCGCAATGCCTGACGTCTTCTGGCTCGGACTCGGAATCGCCGCCGCCGTCTTCCTGATCGGGACGATCGCCGGCGCCCGCTCGCGCAGCGGCAGCCTTGCCTCCGGTGCCGCGATCGGCGCCTTCTTCGGGATCATGATCGCCTTCCCGCTGCTGGCGATCGGCCTCTCCTCGAGCTGAGCCGCGGCGATAATCCCGCCATGGCGTCCGAGCCCGGGGTCACGCTGCGCCACCCGGTCGGGCTCGACGGCCTCGACCTCCGGGCGATGCGCAAGCGCGGCATTCTGCGCGCGCTCGGCGAGGAGCTGGCCGCCGCCCGTGCCCGGGCCGACCGCGCGACCCTGCGTCGGCTGCGGCTGATCAATGCCGTCGCCGCGACCGCCTTCGCGATCGGCGGCTCGCTGTTCGCGATCGGCGCCGCCTTCGCCCAGCTCGGTGTCGGCGGCCCGCTGCTGCCGGCCAGCGTCTACCTGGTCGGCGGCGTCTTCTTCAGCACCGGCGGCTACGCCTCGGTGCTGCAGGTGATCAACGCGCCGCGGGAGCGGCCCGGTGGCGGCTTCGAGCCCGAGCCCTGGCGTTGGTGGGCGTTCGAGCGCACCCGGCTGGACTGGCTCAGCGCCGCCGCGCTGTTCCTCGGCACGCTGGTCTTCGGCTTCCTGCTGATCAGCTCGTTCATCGCCGAACTGAGCCCGCCCGGCGCGCTCTCCGCGGCCGCCCAGAACCGCCTCATCTGGTCGCCGGACATGGTCGGCTGCGCGCTCTTCCTCGTCTCCGGCCACTTCGCGATGGTCGAACTGACCGGCACCTGGCTGCCGCGCCGCTGGCCGCGGGAGATCGGCTGGAAGATCGTCGTCCTCAACCAGCTCGGCTCGGTCCTCTTCATGGTCTCCGCCGTCGCCTCCTTCTACCACCCCGACGGCGACGTCACCTCGGCCGCGGTCGCCAACTGGGGCACCTTCGGCGGCGCCCTGTGCTTTGCCATAGCCGGCGTCATGCAGGAGTTCGAGCGCCCCGGCACGACCTGAGAACATTGCCCGCATGGCGGGCGACAAAAGGGCGGAGGGGCCGCGCACCGAGCGCGTCCTCCCCGGCATCTGGCGGCTGCGCCTGCCGCTGCCCTGGCCCGGCGTCCCCCACGGCAACGCCTGGGCGCTGGCCGCCGGCGAGGGCATCGTCCTGGTCGACACCGGGCTCGGCGGCAGGGGCCGGATGCGCCAGCTCGACCTGGCTCTGGGCCAGGCCGGGTTCGGGTTCGAGGACGTCCGCCTGCTGGTCTGCACCCACTCGCACACCGACCACTACGGGCTGGCGGCGCCGATCGTCGAGGCGGCCGGCTGCGAGCTCTGGATGCACCCGCGCTGGGAGCACGTGCGGCTGATGGTCGACGACCCGGCCGCGGCGCTCGAGCAGCGGCTCGAGGTGGCGCGCCAGAGCGGCGTCCCCCCGGCGGCGCTGGAGCGCTACCGGGAGGCCCGCAAGAGCACCGACGGAGAGCTGATCGACGGGCTCCGCGAGCCCGACCGTGACCTCGTTCCGGGCGTCGAGATCGAGACCGACCATGGCCTCTGGCAGGTCCACGAGACGCCCGGCCACGCCCCCTCGCACGTCGTCCTGCACCAGCCCGAGCAGCGCCTCCTGCTCTCCGGCGACCACCTGCTCGGTCGCACCGTGCTCTTCTTCGACCACGGCCACAGCCCCGACCCGGTCGGCGAATTCCTGACCAGCCTCGACGAGGTCGAGCCGCTCGCGGTCGATCTCGTCCTGCCCGGCCACGGCCGCCCCTTCCGCGACGCCGATGCCCATATCGCCGCCGCCCGCCAGCAGGTCGAGGAGCTCGGCGCCCGGGTGCGCGCGGCGCTGGCCGGAGGCGAGCGGACCGCCTTCGACATCGTCGCCGAGATCCTCGGCCGCGAGAACCTCGGCGGTCCGACCAGCGCCTGGGTCCTGCAGATCGTCCTCTCCGTCCTCGACCACATGGCGCTGCGCGGCGAAGTCGAGGCGATCGCGGACAGCGACCCGCAGCGCTGGCGGCTGACCTAGCCGTCGGGGGCCCGCCACGCCGGCGGCTGGGTAGCCTTCTGAGATGGCCAGCTTCACCTTCGTGCGCCGCATCGCGGCGCCGCCCGAGACCGTCTTCGAGGTCGCCACCGACCACCGCGGCTACGCCGCGATCACCCCGTTGCGGCGTTCGGAGCTCGAGCGCGAGGGCGAGCCGGCCCCGAACGGGGTCGGCGCGGTCCGCGTCCTCACCGCGGTCGGGCCGCCGCTGCGCGAGGAGGTGCTGACCTTCGAGCCGCCGCGCCGCTTCTCCTACAAGCTCCTCTCCGGCCTGCCGGTGCGCGACCACGTCGGCACGATCGAGCTCAGCGCCGACGGCGAGGGCACGCGGATGGTCTACGCGGTGCGCTCGATCCCCACCGTCCCTCTGGTCGGGTTCGCGGTCCTCGCCGTCCTCAGGCAGGGCGTCGGGGCCCTGGCCGACGGGATCGCCGCCGAGTCCGAGCGCCGCGCCGCGGCAGCGCATGCTCGATAAGCCCTCGCCGGCGCTCCTGCACCGCAACCGGACGCTGGCGATCGTCCTGTTGGCGCTCGGGATCGCGGTCGGCGCCGGGATCGCGGGCTACGAGCTGCTGAAGCGGCCCGGCGACGTCCACAACCAGGAAGCGATCCGCCGCTTCCACCCCGAGCAGCCGAAGGAACCGAAGCCGCCGCGCGAAGGCAAGACGGTCAACTGGCCGATCTACGGGCTCAACCCTGCCCGCGACCGCTACCTGCCGGCGCGGGGGGTGAAGCCGCCCTTCCGCAAGCTCTGGCGCCACACACAGCGACCGCTGCTCGAGTTCCCGCCGATCTACGTCGCCGGCCGCCTCTACACGGTCAACAACAACGGCAACGCCTTCGCCCTCGACGCGAAGACCGGCAAGGTGCTCTGGGAACGGGAGGTGGGCCGCCTCAACGCCTCCTCGCCCGCCTACTACAAGCACCGCCTCTACATCGTCAACCTCGAGCCCGCCCACCTCGTCAAGCTCGACGCCAGGACCGGGAAGGTGCTCTGGAGGCGCGACCTGCCGGGGCGCTCTGAGTCCTCGCCCCTGGTGATGGACAACACGGTCTACTTCGGCTGCGAAAGCGGCGAGCTGTTCGCGCTCAACACGCGCAACGGCCACACCCGCTGGGTGACGCAGCTGGGCGGCGGCATCAAGGCGGCGCCGGCCTATTACGGCGGCAAGCTCTTCGTCGGCGACTACGGCGGCCACATGAACGCGGTCGACGCGAAGACCGGGAAGCTGGTCTGGCAGAGCGGCTCGCTGGGCCCCGGGCTGGGCGCCTCCGGCCAGTTCTACTCGACCCCGGCGGTCGCCTACGGCCGCGTCTACGCCGGCAACACCGACGGCCGCGTCTACAGCTACGACAGCGGCAACGGCGATCTCGCCTGGTCGTTCTCGACCGGTGGCTACGTGTACTCGGCGCCCGCCGTCGCCAACACCCGCCACAGCCCGCCGACGGTCTACATCGGCTCCTTCGACGGCAACGTCTACGCGCTCAACGCCAAGGACGGCAGCCTGCGCTGGCAGCAGCCGGCCGGCGGCCAGGTGGTCGGCTCGCTCGCCGCGGTCGGCGACATCGTCTACGTCTCCGAGTTCACGAACAAGACGACGACCGGCTTCATGATGCGCAGCGGCCGCCGCGTCTGGCACTACCCGAAGGGGACCTACACGCCGGTGATCTCCGACGGCCGCGACATCTACCTGACCGGGTACTCGAGCATCACCGCGCTGGCGCCGATCCGGCCCCAGACCAAGGTCGCGGCCTCGCGCGTGGCGCCGCGGGTCAAGCGCGAGGCGCGGCAGGCGAAGCGGGGGGCGAAGCGGCGCGCTGTCGGTCAGGCGCGACCGGCGCCCTAGCAGGGGGCGTCAGCGCGACGCGACGCCGCCGGGAGGAGGCGGCGGCACGTGCGGAGCGCCCGGGGCGAAGGAGGGGAAGAGCGGCGAGCGAAGCCGGGCCCGGAGCACGTTGAGGCTGGCCGACCAGTTCTGGATCCGGTAGCTGCTCGAGGAGCCGAAGTCCTGGTAGTAGACGAGCATCTTGGTCCGCGGGTGGCGTTCGGTCCAGGTGAAGAGGCGGCGGACGAAGGCGGGGTCGTCGCCGCTTTCGATTCCCCACTCGGTGATCGCGAACGGCTTGCCGGTGGCGGTGAAGCGCTTGTAGAGGCCGGTCAGCGCCTTCCATTCGGGGTAGCCGGCGTAGAAGTCGGTGCCGGCCCAATCGACCCACCTCGAGCCGGGCCAGAAATGGCGCGGCCGGTTGGGCGGGGTCGTCGGCGACCCGGCGGGCAGCGGGCTCCAGACGATCGCCACCGGCGCCTTCGGCAGGCCGCGGACGTCGGCGTTGAGCGGCGGCAGCCCGGCTTCGGCGAGGCGCTGGTCGACCCGGCTCTTCCTGCCGCCGCCATGGACGATCACGTAGATGCGGCGGAAGGCGAGCTTGTACCAGCGCGGCGCGTGGCCGCCGCCGCGGGGGTTGCCCGCGCAGTCATAGGCGGCGTAGACGTTGAGGCACCGGTTCGGCTCGCCGAGCGGCCGCACGTAGGCGCGCATGTGCTTGCTGGCGAAGAGCCTGTTGAGACGGACCAGGTATTCGTCGCCGGCGCCTTCGGCGATCGCCTGCGGGGTGAGGATCTCGTGGCCGTCTTTGCTGTCGGCGGTGGTGATGTGGATCATCGGCCGCGCCCGCGCGGTCTGCCAGCGGACGATCGAGTCGGGGAAGTCGCTGCCCCAGGTGCGGAAGGACTCGATCACCGCGGGGTGGTGGGAGACGGCGGTGCTGAACTGCCCGAAGGCGGCCGGGTCGCCGGTGTCCGAGACGCCGAACCAGACCCGCTTGCCGCGCGGTTCCAGCAGCCCGGCGCGGGCGGGGGAGGGAGCGAGGAGGACGAGCGCCAGCGCCGCCAGCAGCGTCGCGGCGAGGGCGGCCGTCAGCGCGGCCCGGGTGTTCGGGGCGTGGTCGATCGTGGCTTTCTTCAACCGGGCGGAGGCTCTCCTCTACCCAAACCGGCGAGAGCCGCGTATGGTGCGGGAGTGGTGAGGAGAGGGCTGATCTCGCGGTTGGCTGCAACGGCGGTTGCGTGCGCGGGGCTTGCCGCGGCTGCGGCCGGGCCGGCGACGGCGGCGGCCCCGGCGCCGTTCGGCCACGCCTGCACCGTCCAGAACGGGACCCGCTTCTGCCCGACGCAGACGCTCGCCGAACGGGTCCCCTCCTTCGACGGGGTGCCGCTCGACGTCGACGTGACCCTGCCGGAAAAGGGCAGCGGCCCGTTCCCGACGATCGTGATGATGCACGGCTTCGGCGGCAACAAGACCAACTTCGAGACCACCTCGCCGGCCGGCCCGGCGCCCGACGAAGCGGGCGGCGGCTCGACGATCTACCGCTACAACAACGTCTTCTTCGCCCGTCGCGGCTACGCGGTCGTCAACTACACCGCGCGCGGCTTCGGCAACTCCTGCGGCGGCGGCGCCGGCGGCGACCACGAAGGCCCCTGCGGCAAGGGCTACATCCGCCTCGACGACAGCCGCTACGAGGCCCGCGACGCGCAGTACCTGCTCGGCCTGCTGGCCGACGAGGGGATCGTGCGGCCGCGGGCGATCGGCGTCACCGGCATCTCCTACGGCGGTGGGGTGAGCATGGAGCTGGCCTTCCTCCGCGACCAGATCCGCAAGCCGAACGGCAAGCTCGCGCCCTGGCGCAGCCCCGACGGCAAGAAGATGCGGATCGCCGCCGCCTTCCCGCGCTGGCCCTGGTCGGACCTGGTCTCGGCCCTGGTCCCCAACGGCCGCTACCTCGACACCCAGGTTGCGCCCTACGAACAGAGCGTCGACCCGTTCGGGGTGCCGATCTCGAGCTTCCTCACCGGGCTCTACCTGACCGGCTCGCTGACCGGCTACTACTGCGGCGGCGCACCGGCCTCGACCCCCTGCACCGACGCCGCCGCCAACATCACCCAGGACAAGCTCTGGATCGACCAGGGCCAGCCGCTCGCCCCCGGAGCGAAGCAGGCCCTGCAGGGGATCTACCGCAACAACGGCGGCTACCCGCTGCGCTTCCTCAAGGGCGCCGGCGCGCCGGCGCCGCTGCTGATCCAGAGCGGCTGGACCGACGAACTGTTCCCGCCCGAACAGGCGCTGCGGGTCTACGGCTACCTGCGCGCCGAACGCCCCAAGGTCCCGGTCAGCCTCCAGCTCGGTGACCTCGGCCACAGCCGCGGCTCGAACAAGCCCGAAATGAACCACTACTTCAACGACCAGGCGGCGCGCTTCTTCGCCCACTACCTGCAGGGTGCACGCAAGCAGGGCCCGGCGCCCGGCGGCGTCACCGCCTTCACCACCACCTGCCCGCTGGCCGCCCCCGAAAACGCCCCGTTCCAGGCCAAGGGCTGGGGCAAGCTGACCCGCGGCAGCTTCGGCATCGGCGGCGGCAGCGGCGAATTCAGCTCGGCGGGCGGCAACGCCGCCCTCGCCCGCGCCTTCGACCCGACCTTCGGCACCAGCGAAGCCTGCAAGGCGGTGCCGGTGACGCCGGAGCCGAACACGGTGACGCTCTCGCGCCAGGTCCAGCGCGGCTTCACGATGCTCGGCCTGCCGACGGTCAGCGCCAGGGTCTCCACCACCGGCCAGTACGGCCAGATCGACGCCCGCCTCTGGGACGTCTCCCCGGAAGGCACCCAGCTGCTCGTCACCCGCGGCGTCTACGCGCTGCGAAACGGCGAACGCGGCACGGTCGAATTCCAGCTCCACGGCAACGGCTACCACTTCGCCAGGGGCCACACCATCCGGCTGCAGCTGCTGGGCCGCGACGCGCCCTACTACCAGCCGGGCAACTTCCCCTTCACGGTGCGCGTCTCCGACCTCGCGCTCAGCCTGCCGACCGTCCAGCGCCAACCGCGCTGAGCGCCGCGGCCAGCGGCGAGCCGCCCGCCGCGGCTCCTCCGGTCAGGCGGCGAGCGGCTGCGCGTGCTCGGCGACCAGCGCCAGCACCTGGTCGGCGTACTTGCCGACGAAGGAGGGCCCGATGCCGCTGATTGCTTCGAGCTCGGCCTCGCTGGCGGGGCGGACGGCGGCGATCGCGCCCAGCGTCTTGTTGTGGGCGACGGTGAAGGCGGGCTTGCCCTCGGCGACGCCGAGGCGCCAGGCCTTCAGCGCCTCGAACAGGGGCGCGTCGGCGGGCGAGAGGTCCGGGGCCGGCGGCGCGGCGCGGCCGGCGCGGGCCGGCTTGCGGACCGCCACGGTGTCGGGGTCGGGCAGCCAGTCGAGCATGTCGCAGACGTCGCAGCAGCGCTCCAGCGGGGCGCCGGCGGTGCGGTCGGAGAAGTGGTCGAGCAGGGCGCGGCGGCGGCAGCTGGTGCCGTAGATGAAGGCCTTGATCGCGTGGTAGGCGCGCCAGCCGCGCTCATGGGCGATCGCCAGCTCGGGGTCGCCGGCGCGCTGTTCGTTGAAGCGGACGAGCCGCCCGAGGTCCATCTTCATCGCCAGCATCACCGCTCGCGCCGGCAGGCCGTCGCGGCCCGCCCGGCCTGCCTCCTGGTAGTAGGCCTCGACGCTGGTCGGGATCGTCACGTGCCAGACCGAGCGCACGTCGGGCTTGTCGACCCCCATGCCGAAGGCGTTGGTGGCGCAGATCACGCCGGTGTCGGTCGCCATGAACCGGGTCTGGATCGCGGTCCGCTGCTCGGGCTCGAGGCCGGCGTGGTAGGCGACGGCGGCGATCCCCGCCTCGCGCAGCTCGTCGGCCACCTCCTCGGTCTCCCTGCGGGTACCGCAGTAGACGATCGCCGGCCGGTTGGCCGGGTCGTTCAGCCCCGCCTCGAGCAGCGCCTGGCGCCGGGCCTTGCAGCCCTTGCCCTCGAGCGCGATGACGTCGAAGGAGAGGTTCGGCCGGTCGAAGCCGGAGCGCACCTGCAGCGGCTCGCGCATCCCGAAGCGGGAGGCGATCTCGGCCGCGACCGGTTTCGTCGCGGTCGCCGTGCAGGCCATCACCGTCGGCCGGCCGAGCCGCGCCGCGATCTCCGGCAGCCGCAGGTAGTCGGGCCGGAAGTCGTGCCCCCACTCGGAGACGCAGTGCGCCTCGTCGACCGCCAGCAGGTCGACCTCGCGCTCGCCGATCGCCTCGAGGAAGACCGGGGAGGCGAACCGCTCCGGCGCGCAGTAGACGATCCGCGCCTCGCCGCCGCGCACCCGCCGCAGCGCGTCCGCGACGTCCTCGGCCGCCATGTTCGAGGTCACCATCGCCACCTCGTGGCCCTGGGCGGTCAGCTTTTCCCACTGGTCCCGCATCAACGCGATCAGCGGGCTGACGACGATCGTCAGCTGCGCCGAGGCGAGCCCCGGCAGCTGGTAGCAGAGGCTCTTGCCGCCGCCGGTCGGCATCACGATCAGCGAGTCGCGCCCTTCCAGCGCCGCCACCACCGCCTCGCGCTGCCCGGGGCGCCAATCGGCGTACCCGAGCCCGTGCAGCAGCTCGTCGGCTCTGATCCCGGCATCGTCGGTCACGAGCCGTCCAGGCTAGGGGTTTGCCCGGCGGCCCGCCGCCCTAGGCCGATTCGCCGGTGACGATCGCCGCCGGCACCTGGCTCAGCTTCTCGGCCAGCGTGTCGATCGACTGGGCGAGGGCACGGGTGTCGGCCCTGGTCAGGTCGGTGTAGGGGACGAAGCCGTCGCCGGTTTCGTAGGGCTTCAGCGCCGCGAAGACGGCGCCGAAGTCGGCTTCGATCTCCCTCGCCAGCTTCGGATCGGGCCCGCTCAGCAGCGGCTCGACGGCTTCGAAGGCGACCTCGGAGCCTTCGACGTTGGCCTTGAAGTCGACCAGGTCGGTGTGGGAGTAGCGCTCCTCCTCGCCGGTGATCTTCGAGGCCGAGACCTCGCCGAGCAGCTCGTTGGCGCCGTTGGCGATCTGCACCGCCTGCAGGCTGACCCTGCCCACCTTCGCCTCGAGCTCCTCGACGTCGGCCAGCAGCTGCCTGGCGACCGCTGCCATGCCCCGCGCCGCGCCTTCCTCCCAGAGCGCCTTCTCGATCCGGTGGAAGCCTTCGAATTCGCTCGCGGCGACGTCGTTCTCGCGGGCGTCGATGCGGGGGTCGAGGTCGCCGAAGGACTCGGCGACCGGCTCGATCCGCTCGTACGGGATCCGCGCCGCGGCGTAGAGCGACCTGGCCCGGGCGAGGTCGCCGGCGAGGACGGCGGCGACGAACGGCCTGGTCGCGGCCGTCAGCTCGGCGGTGTTCTGCTCGAGGTAGCCGCGGTAGGCGGCGATCGCCCGCGCGACCGCCGGGCTGTCCTTGGTCTCGAGCTTGCCGGTGACCGTCAGGGTGCCGTCTTCCCGGCGCCCCCCGTTGCAGCGGATCGTGTATTCGCCTTCCTCGAGGGTCAGCGAGAAGCTGCCGGGCAGGCCTTCGACCAGGTTCTCCTTCTCGCCGAGGATCGTTTCGCCGTCGAGGACCTCGAGCTCGGTCACCGAGCTGCTCGCCCCTTCGGCTTCGAAGGTGATCGGGCCGGCGGGCGCTTCGGCGTCGTGGGGGTCGCAGCCCTCGTCGGTGATCCTGAAGCTGAGGCTGGTGGCGCCGGCGGCCGCGCTGTCCTCGCCGGAGCCGCCGCAGGCCGTGCCGAGCGCCCCGCAGGCGGTGATGGCGCCGACGAAGGCGGCGATGCGGACGGGAAGGCGGTTCATCTCTGCGTGCTCCTTGTCGGGCGGGGGTGGCAATGGTCGAGGGGCTGATTAGGAGCCCCTAATCAGGGCACCCTAACAAAACCCGACATAGGCAGTCGGGTATCGGTTGCGGCGGGCCGGCCTCGGCGGGTGTCGAGGGAGGCGCCGCCGCCCGCCCTGGAGGCGAATGAAGGCCCCGCCGTCAGCCGAGCAGGGTTTCGCCGACGTAGCCACCGGGCCGGGCGCCGGGCGGGATCGCGAAGACGGCGCTGCTGACGTGCTTGATGTACTCGTTGAGCGCGTCGGCGCCGCCGAGGCGCCGCTGGATCGCGGCGAACTGGGCGTCCGGGTCGCGCTGGAAGCAGATGAAGAAGAGCCCGGCCTCGAGCTCGCCGAGGCTCTCGTCGACGCCGTCGGTGAACGAGTAGCCGCGGCGCAGGATCCGGGCGCCGCCGTTTTCGCGGGCCGAGGCGAGGCGGACATGGGCGTCGGCCGGGATCAGGGGCTGGCCGCCGCGCTCGGCATCGAGCGGCAGCGGCTCGAACTCATCGTCGCCGCCGAGCGGGGCGCCGCTGTACTTGCGGCGCCCGATCGTCCGCTCCTGGTCTTCGAGCGAGGCGCGGTCCCAGACCTCGAGCAGCATCCGGATCCGGCGCGTGACCAGGTAGGTGCCGCCCGCCATCCATGTCGGTCCCTCGCCGCCGACCCAGACGAAGCGGTCCATCGCCTCGCCGTCCTCGGCGCGGATGTTGGCGGTGCCGTCCTTCATCCCCATCAGGTTGCGCGGCGTGTCCTGGCTGCGGCTGGTCGTCGAGGTCCGCCCGAAGCCGAGCTGCGACCACCGCATCACGACCGTGCCGCGGCCGATCCGGGCCAGGTTGCGGACCGCGTGGAAGGCGACCTGGGGGTCGTTCGAGCAGGCCTGGACGCAGAGGTCGCCGCCGCTCTCGGCCGCGTCCAGCTCGTCGCCCGGCAGCGGCGGCAGCGGCTTCAGCGCCGCCGGGCGCCGCGCCGCCAGCCCGAGCTCCGGCCGCTCGAACAGGCCGGGGCCGAGGCCGAAGGTGACGGTCAGGCTGGAGGGGGCGAGGCCGACGGTCTCGCCGGTGTCCTCAGGCGGAGCCAGCGCCATCGCGTTGACCTCGCCCACCATCTCGCCGGCGGCCATCTCGGCGGCGGCCCGTGACCACTCGCGCAGCAGCTCGCGCAGCTCGGCCTGGTCTTCGGTCCGCAGGTCGAAGGCGGCGAAGTGGAGCCGGTCCTGGGCCGGCGTCTCGATCCCCGCCTGGTGGGGGCCGAAGAAGGGGACGGTGCCGGTACCGCCGCCTTCGCTGGCCGCGGCCGCCTCCTGGCCGGCCAGGTAGCCGCCGACGCCGAGGCCGAGGCCGGCGGCGCCGAGGCCGGCGGAGGCCAGCAGGCGGCGGCGGGTGAGCGGGCTCATCGCGCCAGCGGGCGCCGGCTCACGCCGGGTTCTGCGCCGGGGCGGTGCTGGCCTGCGGGTTGCGGGCGCCCTGGCGGCGGCGGAAGCGGTCCGGCCAGAGCACGAACAGTGCCATCGGCACCGCGTAGGCGAGGTAGACGATGACTTCGATCGTCACCGGACGCGGCTGCAGGCCGAGCATCCCGGTCAGCAGCGAGCCCGAGACCTCGCCCGGCTTGACCAGCCAGCTGAGGTCGACGGCCTGGCCCTGCAGGCCGTTGATCCAGCCCGCCTCGTGGGCGGTGTGGAAGGAGCTCGCCAGCAGGCCGGCGGCGACGAAGACGAGGACCAGGCCGGTGAGGCGGAAGAAGCGGCTGAGGTTGATGCGGACGCCGCCGCGGTAGAGCCCGAGCCCGATCGCGACCGCAGCCGCCAGGCCGAGGACCGCGCCGGCACCGGCGGCGGTGGTGTCGGTCGAGTCCTGGAAGGCGGCGAGCAGGAAGACCGAGGTCTCGAACCCCTCGCGGAAGACGGCGAGGAAGGCCATCGCCACCAGCGCCATCGTCGAGCCCTGCGCCAGGGCGCTCGCCGCCTCGCCTTCGAGCTGGCTCTTGATCCCGCGCGAGTGGCGGGTCATCCAGACGATCATGTAGGAGATCGTCGCCACCGCGATCACCCCGATCACGCTCTCCAGCGCCTCCTGCTCGCGCTGGGGGAGCTGCTGGCCGACGACGTCGAGCCCGATCCCGACCGCGGCGCAGATCGCGATCGCGATCGCGACCCCGCCCCACATCTGGCGCAGGGCGTCGCGGCGACCCTCCTTGACCAGGAAGGCGGCGATGATGCCGACGATCAGGGCGGCCTCGACGCCCTCGCGCAGGGTGATGACGAAGGTGGGGATCATGTGCAGCGGTCTTCTGGTCTCGGCAGAGCGGCTTAGGCCGCCCTAATTAGGACCACCGAAAACCTAGCACGCCGGTGGGGATTGCGTCGGGACGGGCGTCCGGCTCCGTCCCCCGGCGCCCTCAACCGCGCGGGCCGCGGCTCATTCGGCCGGCAGCCAGGGCTCCGACCAGGTGGCGACGCCGCGCAGCAGGCCGTCGGCCTCCTTCGGCCCCCAGGTCCCGGGCGCGTAGGGGTGGACGGGCCCGGGGTCTTCGAGCAGCGGCTCGACGATCCGCCAGGTCTCTTCGACCGCATCCTGGCGGGTGAACAGCGTGTGGCGGCCGGCCAGCGCGTCGCCGAGCAGCCGCTCGTAGGGCTCGGGGTCTTCGCCCGGCATGCGCTCGAAGAGGACCTCGAGGTCGGCCGGCTCGAAGGCCTCCTCGCCGGCCTTCTTCGCGTACATCCGCATCCGCGAGCCGGGCTTCGGCTCGATCCGGAAGGTCATCTTGTTGGGTTCCGGCGTTTTGCCGTGGCCGATGCCGAGCAGCGGCGGGCGCCGGAACACGGCGGTCACCTCGCTCGCCTTGACCGGCAGGTTCTTGCCGGCGCGGATGAAGAAGGGCACGCCGCTCCAGCGCCAGTTGTCGACCTCGAGCTCGACCGCCGCGAAGGTCTCGGTGGTCGAGTCGGCCGCGACGTCCTTGACGTCGAGGAAGCCCTCGTACTGGCCGCGCACGTAGCGGTGCGGGTCGGTGGTCCGCATCGCCTTGAACAGCTCCAGCTTCTTGTCGCGGATCGAGTCGTGGTGGTTGCCGGTCGGCGGCTCCATCGCCAGCAGCCCCAGCACCTGCAGGGCGTGGTTCTGGATCACGTCGCGCATCGCCCCGACCGCGTCGTAGAAGCGGCCGCGGTCCTCGACGCCGAAGTCCTCGGCGATCGTCATCTGCACGTGCGAGACGTGGTCGCGGTTCCAGACCGGCTCGAGGATCGAGTTGACGAAGCGCAGATAGGTGATGTCCATCACCGGCTCCTTGCCGAGGTAATGGTCGATGCGCAGGATCTGCTCCTCCTCCAGCGTCTCGCGCAGTTCGGCGTTGAGCGCCCGCGCCGACTCGAGGTCGTGGCCGAACGGCTTCTCGATCACGACGTGGGCGTTCGCGGTCAGCCCGGCGGCGCTGAGCCCGTTGACCACCGTCGCGAACAGGGCGGGCGGGATCTCGAGGTAGAAGACGGGCTGCTTGGCGTCGCCGAGGGCCTTGCCGACGCGCTTGAAGGTCTCGGCGTCGGCGTAGTCGCCCTGCACGTAGGAGAAGCGGGCCGCGAGCCGGTCGAAGACCTCGCCGTCGGGGTCACCGACCGTGTTGGCGATCGCTTCGCGGGCGTGCTCGCGCAGCTTCTCGTCGTCCCAGTCGTCGATCGCGACGCCGACGATCGGGCAGGTGAGCTTGCCGGCGGCCTCCATCCGGTAGAGCGCCCTGAAGGTCATTTTCTTCGCCAGGTCGCCGCTGATCCCGAAGATCGCGAGGACGTCGGCGGCGCTGTCTTCGTGCCGGTGGGAGCGGGGCTTCGCCATCGCCGCGCAGGCTAACGGCTCGCCGTGGCGAAGTCGCAGATCGCCACGCCATGCGTGTTCGATTGCGGACTCGGTGAAAACAGCGGAAGTAGGATGGGACTCGCGGGCCCCCGCGCCCGTCAGACCCCAGCGAACCCCAGGAGGATTGGATGCAACTCGGAATCGTCGGACTCGGTCGCATGGGGGCCAACATGGCTCGCCGCCTGATGCGCGACGGGCACGAGATCGTCGCCTACGACGTCAACGCCGAAGCGGTCGCGGCGCTCTCCGGCGAGGGCGCCCAGGGCGCCGGCTCGATCGCCGACCTGGTCTCGGCGCTGAAGCCGCCCCGCTCGGTCTGGGTGATGGTGCCGGCCGGCGAGATCACCGAGAAGACCGTCGAAGAAGTCGGCGCGGCGCTCGACAGCGGCGACGCGATCGTCGACGGCGGCAACTCCTACTACCACGACGACATCCGCCGCGCCGGGATGCTGGCCGAGCGCGGGATCGACTTCGTCGACTGCGGCACCAGCGGCGGCGTCTTCGGGCTCGAGCGCGGCTACTGCCTGATGATCGGCGGCCCCGATCGCGCCGTCGAGCGGCTCGACCCGATCTTCGCCAGCCTCGCCCCCGGGGTCGCGTCGGCCGAGCGGACCCCCGGCCGCTCCGGCGACCCCTCGCCCGCCGAGAACGGCTACCTGCACTGCGGCCCCAACGGCGCCGGCCACTTCGTGAAGATGGTCCACAACGGGATCGAGTACGGGATCATGGCCGCCTACGCCGAGGGCCTCAACATCCTCAAGAACGCCAACGCCGGCAAGGTCTCCCGCGAGATGGACGCCGAGACCGCGCCCCTCGACCACCCCGAGTACTACCAGTACGACCTCGACCTGCCGGAGGTGACCGAGGTCTGGCGCCGCGGCAGCGTGATCGGCTCCTGGCTGCTCGACCTGACCGCGGCGGCGATGCAGGAATCTCCCGACCTCTCCGACTTCGCCGGCCGCGTCTCGGACTCCGGCGAGGGCCGCTGGACCTCGATCGCGGCGATCGACGAGGGCGTGCCGGCGCCGGTCCTGACCGCGGCGCTGTTCGAGCGCTTCGACTCGCGCGGGCTCGCCGACTTCGGCGACAAGGTCCTCTCGGCGATGCGCAAGCAGTTCGGCGGCCACGACGAGAAGTCGAGCTGAGGCGATGGCGATCGAGCTCGAGGTCCCGGGCGATGAGCAGGTGGCGGCCCGCCGCGCCGCCGAGCTGATCGCCGCCCACGGCGCCGCCGCCGCGGCCGCGCGCGGCGCCTTCGCCTTCGCGATGAGCGGCGGCCGCTCGCCCTGGGCGATGCTGGCGATCCTCGGCGAGCTGGAGGAGATGCCCTGGGGGCAGACCGAGCTCTTCCAGGTCGACGAGCGGGTGGCGGCGCCGGGCAGCGAGGATCGCAACCTCACCCACATGGTGCTGGGCCTGTCGATGGACCACCAGACCGCGCTGCGCCCGATGCCGGTCACCCAGCGCGACCTCGACGGCGCCGCCCGCGAGTACGAAGGCTCGCTGCCGGAGCGCTTCGACGTCGTCCACCTCGGGCTCGGCCCCGACGGCCACACCGCCTCGCTCGTGCCGGGCGATCCGGTCCTGGAGGTGCGCGACCGCCGCGTCGCGATGACCGGCGGGCAGTACCAGGGGCACCCCCGGATGACGCTGACCTACCCGGCGATCGACGCCGCCCGGGAGATCGTCTGGCTGGTCACCGGCGCCGAGAAGCGGGAGGCGCTGGCAAAGCTCCTGGCCGGCGACGAATCGATCCCCGCCGGGCGCGTTCGCAACGAGTCGATCGTGGTCGTCGCCGACGAGGCCGCGGCCGGCTAGCCGGCCGCTCCAGGCCGCGGTACCAGCGCGGCCCTGGAGTCGTAATCTCCTGGCAGATGGGAAACACGGGTATCGCCACCGCCCCCGCCGCTCGCGTCGGCACCGTCGAGGTGCTGGTCGGGCTGCTGGCCGAACTCGACGAGGCGACCGAATCGGGGGTCTTCTACGACCGCGTCTGCCGCGCGGTCTGCACCTTGACGACGATGCGCCGGGCGGCGCTGCTGCTCCACGACGACACCTACCGGGCGGTGATCCCGATGGGCTCCCACGGGCTCGACCCCGAGCTGGTCAAGCTGATCGAGGGGACGCTGGACGAGACGCCGATCGCCCGCCGGGCGCTGGAAGAGGACCGGGTGGTCGAGGTCGCCGGCAGCCTCGCCGGCCACGTCCCCGACCGCTACGCCGAGCTGGCCGACACGCCGCGGATCACCTGCACGCCGATCTCCGCCGCCCGCCGCTGGCTCGGGGTGATCTTCGCCGACCGCGGCGGCGAAGACTTCGAGCTCGACGAGGGAGAGCGGGAGACGATGCTGACCCTCGGCCGGCTGGCGGCGCTGACCGCCAGCGTCGAGCACTCGACCGAGCGGCGCGAAAGCGAGCGGCGCCTCGCCGAACGGGTCGAGCTGACCCGCGAGCTGCACGAGAACGCGATCCAGCGGCTGTTCGGGGTGACGATGGCGCTCGGCTCCGAGCGCGGCCTCTCCGACGAGGAGCGGCTGCGCTGCCAGGAGGAGCTGCGCTCGGTGGTGGGCGACCTGCGGCGGGCGCTGACCAGACCGGTCGCCCCGCCCAGCGCCGGCCAGACCAGCCTGGTGAAGATGCTGGGCCGTCTGGCGGCGCGCCGGCCCGAGCTGCGGCTCGACTGGCAGGAGGGCGTCGAGGTGCCGGCCGGGCTCGAGCCGGTCGCCCAGGCGCTGCTGGCCGAGGCGCTGCGCAACGCCGACCGCCACGCGGTGCCGAGCCGGATCGACGTCCGCGTCTCCTCCGACGGCGACACCTTCAGCCTCGCGGTCGAAAACGACGGCACCGCCGGCGGCGCCCACACCAAGGGCGGCGGCCTCGGGCTGCGCCTGGCGGCGCTGGAAGCGTTGCGCTACGAGGGCCTGGTCGAGTTCGGCGCCGTCGCCGAGGACCGCTGGCGGGTCCGCCTCCTGGTCCCGGTGGAGCAGGAGGCCTGATGGCGGCCGAGGGGGAGAAGCTGCGCGTCCTCGTCGTCGACGACCACGACGTCGTCCAGTGGGGCTTCCGGCTCCTGCTCGAGCGCCAGAGCTGGGTCGAGCGGTGCCTGGCCGCGTCGACCGGCGCCGAGGCGGTCGAGACCTGCCGCAAGGTCCGCCCCGAGGTGGCGCTGGTCGACATGCTGCTCGGCAGCGAGTCGGGGGCCGAGGTCTGCGAGGAGATCCGCAAGGTCAGTCCCTCGACCCGGGTGCTGCTGATCTCCGGCGCCGGGGTGATCTCCCCCTTCGTCGCCCGCTCGGCCGGGGCCTCGGGCTTCATCTCCAAGGACTGGTCGGCGGTCGACGTGGTCAAGGCGGTGCGGATGGTCTCGCTCGGGACCGAGGTCTTCGCCGACCACGCGGCGCTCGACTCGCCGCTCTCCGAGCGCGAGCAGGAGGTGCTCTCGCTGATCGCCACCGGCTCGACCAACAAGGAGATCGCCAGCCACCTCCACCTCTCGCCGCACACGGTGAAGGAGCACACCAGCGCGATCTACCGCAAGCTCGGCGTCCGCAACCGGGCCGAGGCCACGCGTCAGGCCCAGCGCCTCAAGATCCTCGTCTAAGATGCAGCCGGTCGTGGTTCCTTCGTCCGCGGATCGGACAGAGGGACCGTGGATGGCGAGGGAGCGCGAAGACAGCCGCTTGTGGTTCGAGCGCCCGGCCAGGTCGGGCTGAGGAACCGCAGGATGTTGACTCGGCCCCCCCGACCGTCGCCTCCGATCCCCCGAATGGAGGGGAGGGACGTCGCTCCGGTGTCACCAGCGCCGGGGCGCGGACCACTATCCATAACCGTGCCTCACGACCCCGCACAGACGGCGATCCTCTTCCCCGGCCAGGGCAGCCAGACCTCCGGCATGGCTGCCGTCGCCGCCGCCGGCCGCCCCGACCTCCTCGCCCAGGCGCGCGAGGAACTCGGCGCCGACCCGTTCGAGCAGATCGCCGAGGGCACCCACTTCGCCCAGCCGGCGATCTACTGCGCCAGCCTCGCCCACTACGAGCAGGCCGGCGCCCCGGCGGCCGGCTGGATCGCCGGCCACTCGCTCGGCGAGCTGGCGGCGCTGGTCGCCGGCGGCGCCCTCGACGCCTCGGCGGGGCTGCGGCTGGCGGTCGTCCGCGGCCGCCTGATGGAGGAAGCCTCGGCGCAGAGCCCGGGCGGGATGCTGGCCGTGCTCGGCGGCGAGGACGCGGTCGTCCGCGAGCTGGCCGCCGGCTTCGAACTGACCGTCGCCAACGAAAACGCCCCGGGCCAGGTCGTCCTCTCGGGCGCCTCCGAGGCGCTGAGCGAAGCGCGCAAGCGGGTCCGCGCGGACGGCATGAAGGCGATCCGGCTGCCCGTCGCCGGCGCCTTTCACTCGCCGCTGATGGCGAGCGCGGCGGAGAAGTTCCGCGCCGAGCTCGAGCGGGTCGAGTTCGCCCCCCTGCGCGTCCCCGTCGTCTCCTCGACCGCCGCGGCGCCGTTCGGCGACCCGCGCGACGGCCTCGCCGCGGCGCTCACCCAGCCGGTCGCCTGGCAGGCGACGCTGAAGCGGCTGCGGGCCGAGGGCGCCACCACGTTCCTCGAGACCGGTCCCGGTGACGTGCTCACCGGCCTCGTCCGCCGCACGCTCGACGACGTCGAGGCCCGGTCCCTGGCCGAGCCCGAGGTGGTCGGAGCGGGATGAGAGCCGAGCTCGCCGCCGCCCCCGCCACCGCAGCCGCCGAGAGCGCCGCCCGCGGCACCGCGATCGCCGGCCTCGGCGTCGCCGTCCCCGACACGGTCGTCGCCAACGGGCCGATCGCCGCCCGTCTCGGGATCGACGAGAAGTGGATCGTGACCCGGACCGGGATCGACGAGCGCCGCATCGCGCCGCCTGAGCAGCGCCTCTCCGAGCTCGCCGCCGCCGCCGGCTCCCGCGCCCTCGCCGCCGCCGGCCTCGCCGCCGCCGACCTCGACCTGCTGCTGGTGGCGACGACCAGCAACGACGACCTGATGCCGGGCGCCGCGCCGCGCGTCGCCGCCGAGCTCGGGGCCCAGGTCGGCGCGATCGACCTCAACTCCGCCTGCGCCGGGTTCGTCGCCGGCCTCTCCCTCGCCTGCGGGCAGATCGAGTCCGGCCGGGCCGCCAGCACGCTGCTGATCGGCGCCGACATGATGAGCCGGATCACCGACCCCGACGACCGCGGCACCGCGGCGGTCTTCGCCGACGGCGCCGGCGCCGTCGTCCTCACCGTCTCCGAGCCGGGCCGGATCGGGCCGATCGTGCTCGGCTCCGACGGCGAGCAGGCGGAGCTGATCCACACCCCGCGGACCACCGGCCTGACCGTGATGCAGGGGCACGAGACCTTCCGCCACGCGGTCGACCGGATGAGCGAGGCGACGCTCGCCGCGGCCGCGGCCGCGGCGGTCGAGCTCGACGACGTCGACCTCTTCGTCTATCACCAGGCCAACGCGCGCATCCTGCGCTCGGTCGGGGAGCGGCTCGGGCTGCCGGCGGAGCGGGTCGTCGACTCGATTCACCACTTCGGCAACACCTCGGCGGCCTCGATCCCCCTGGCGCTCGAGGACGCCCGCCTCGCCGGCGATCTGCGCGACGGCGCCACCGTCCTGATCGCCGCCTTCGGCGCCGGCCTGACCTGGGGGGCGACCGTGATCGAGTGGGGGGTGAGCTCGTGAGCCGGCCGGAGGGATGGGCGCTGGTCACCGGCTCCTCGCGCGGGATCGGCGCCGCCGCGGCGCTGGCGCTCGCCCGCGACGGCTGGCCGGTCCGGGTCAACTACCGCGCCGACGAGGAGGGCGCCCGCCAGGTCGCCGAGCGGATCGAGGCCGAGGGCGGCCGCGCCAGCGTCAGGCAGGGCGACGTCGCCGACCCGGCCCAGACCGAGGCGCTGCTGGAGCCCGACGAGGGCGGGCCTGTGCTGGTCCTCGTCAACAACGCCGGCCTGCGCCTCGACAACCTCTCGCCGCAGATCTCCGACGAGGACTGGCAGCGGGTCATCGACGTCAACCTGACCGCCACCTTCCGCGCCACCCGCCGCGCGCTCGGCCCGATGATGCGCGCCCGCTTCGGGCGGATCGTCAACGTCGCCTCGATCGTCGGCCTGCGCGCCAACCCGGGCCAGGCCAACTACGCCGCCTCCAAGGCCGGGGTGATCGGCTTCACCAAGACGGTCGCCCAGGAGGTCGCGCGGCGCGGCGTCACCGTCAACGCGGTCGCCCCCGGCTTCATCGAGACGGCCCTGACCGAGGAGATCCTCGACAGCAGCGAGCTGGTCAAGGCGATCCCGGCTCGCCGCGTCGGCACCCCCGAGGACGTCGCCGCCTGCATCCGTTTCCTAGCCTCTGAGGAGGCGTCCTACGTGACCGGAACCACCCTGACCGTGGACGGCGGCCTCAGCGCCTGACGCCGACCTCAACGACTGAACGAACCCAGACAAGGAGAACCAGACAGATGGCAACTGACGTGAGCACCGACAACGTCGAGAAGGTGATCTTCGACGGGCTGGTCGAGCTCGGCACCGAGCGCGACCAGCTCTCCCGCGAGGCCAGCCTCGAGGACCTCGACATCGACTCCCTCGACCTCGTCGAGCTGGCGCAGATCGTCGAGGACGAGTTCGGCGTCGAGCTGCGCGGCGACGACGTCAAGGACGTCAAGACGGTCGGCGAGGTCATCGACCTGGTCGTCGCGAAAGCAGGATGACCCGGCGCGTCGTCATAACCGGCGTCGGCGCGGTCACCCCGCTCGGGATCGGCGCCCGGCCGCTGATCGAGCGCTGGAGCGCCGGCGAGTGCGGAATCGAGGACGGCTTCGGCCGCGCCCGCGAGTTCGACCCGCTCGACTTCCTCTCCAAGAAGGAGGCGCGGCGCTCGGACCGCTTTGCGCAAATGGCGATCGCCGCCGCCCAGGAGGCGATCGGCCAGGCCTTCGGCGAGCAGGGCGAGCTGCCCTACGAGGCGCACCGGGTCGGCTGCGTGATCGGCACCGGGATCGGCGGCCTGCCCTCCCTCGAGGAGAACCAGCGCAAGCTGATCGAACGCGGCGAGAAGGCGGTCTCGCCGCTGGCCGTGCCGCTGATGATGGGCAACGCCGCCGCCGCCGCGGTGGCGATGCGCCACGACCTGCACGGCCACTGCTACGGGGTCGTCTCCGCCTGCGCCGCCGGCGCCCACGCGCTCGGCGACGCCTCGCGGATCATCCGCGCCGGCGACGCCGACGCGGTCGTCACCGGCGGCTCGGAGGCGGCGATCTCCGGCGTCGCGACCGCCGCCTTCGGAGCGATGGAAGCGACCTCGCCGACCGGGATCTCGCGCCCCTTCGACGCCCGCCGCGACGGTTTCGTGATGGGCGAGGGGGCCGGCGTCCTCGTGCTCGAGGAGAAGGAGTCCGCGGAGGCCCGCGGGGCGACGGTCCTCGGCGAGCTGCTCGGCTACGCCGCGACCTGCGACGGCTACCACCTGACGGCGCCGCAGCCGGAGGGGACCGAGGCGGCGCGGGCGATCACGCTGGCGATCGCCGACGCCGGCCTCAGCGCGGTCGATGTCGACTACGTCAACGCCCACGGCACCTCGACCCCGCTCAACGACCGCTCCGAGACGGTGGCGCTGAAGGCCGCGCTCGGCGAGCGCGCCGGCGACATCCCGGTCAGCTCGACGAAGTCCTCGATCGGCCACCTGCTCGGCGCCGCCGGCGCGGTCGAGGCGATCGCCACGGTCGAAGCGCTGCGCGCCCGCACCGCGCCGCCCACGGTCGGCTGGGAAGAGGCCGAAGAGGGCCTCGACCTCGACTACGTGCCGGGGTCGGCGAAACCGATCGAGAACGGGGAGGGGCCGCTGGTCGCGATCTCCAACTCGTTCGGTTTCGGCGGCCACAACGCCGTCCTCTGCCTCGCCGCCTAGGAGACCAGGAGGGACAACGATGACCACCATGACCCCAACCGCGACCCGCCCGCCGGCCTCGACCCAGACGCCGCTCGAGCAACTCGAGGCGCTCTGCGATCCGGGCAGCTTCCGGCCGCTGCGCAGCGGCGTCTCCTCGCCGCGGCTGGGCGAGCGGGCGGCGCCCGGCGACGGGGTCGTCGCCGGCGCCGGCGAGGTCGAGGGGCGGCCGGTGTTCTGCTACTCGCAGGACCCCAAGTTCCTCGGCGGCAGCCTCGGTGAAGTCCACGCCGACACGATCGTCCGGCTGCTGGGGATGGCCGGCGACGCCGGCGCGCCGGTGGTCGGCTTCGTCCGCTCCGGCGGCGCCCGCCTGCAGGAGGGCCACGCCGCGCTCGCCGGCTACGGCCGCATCTTCCGCGCCAGCGTCGCCCTCTCGCGCAAGGTTCCCCAGATCTCGATCGTCAGCGGCATCTCGGCCGGCGGCGGCGCCTACTCGCCGGCGCTGACCGACTTCGTCGCGATGACCGCCGACTCGCGGATGTTTCTCACCGGGCCGAAAGTCGTGCTCGAGGCGATGGGCGAAGACATCAGCATGGAGGAGCTCGGCGGCCCGAAGCTGCACGGCCGCAGCGGCGTCGCCAACCTGCTCGCCGCCGACGTCGAGGACGCGATCGGCCAGACCCGCCATCTGCTCGGACTGCTGCCGCGCGCGATCGGCGAGCCGCCGGCGCCGGCCGAGCCGCTCGCCCCCGACGGCCGCGACCCGGGGCTCACCGTGCCCGCCGAGCAGCGCAAGGTCTACGACGTCCGCGACGTCGCCCGCTCGATCCTCGACCAGGGCAGCTTCCTCGAGATCTCGCCCCGCTGGGCGCCGAACATGGTGACCGGCATCGCCCGGCTGGAAGGCCGCTCGGTCGGGCTGATCGCCAACCAGCCGAAGGCGATGGGCGGCGTCATCGACGCCGCCGCCTCCGAGAAGGCGGCGCTCTTCGTCTCCTCCTGCGACCGCTTCCGCCTGCCGCTCGTCGTCTTCGTCGACACCCCGGGCTTCATGCCCGGCCGCAAGCAGGAGGAAATGGCGGTGATCCGCCACGGCGCCTCGCTGCTGCGGGCCTTCGCCGGCGCCACGGTGCCGAAGGTGACGCTGGTCCTGCGCAAGGCGTTCGGCGGCGCCGCGATCACGATGAACTCGAAAGACCTGGGCGCCGACATGGTCTTCTCCTGGCCCGGCGCCCAGATCGGGATCATGGCCGCGCGCCAGGCGGTCGGGATCGTCCACCACCGGACACTGAGGGAGGACGGCGGCGCCTCGCACGACGAGCTCGCCGACGCCTACGCCGCCGAGCACCTGACGGCGCCGGCCGCCGCCGCCAGCGGCTGGGTCGACGAGGTGATCGACCCGGCCCTCAGCCGCGACCGGCTCGCCTGGGCGATGCGCTCCCTGGGGGGTCGATGACGGTTGGAGCCGAATACGTGAGCGGGGTCGGCCCGGGCGGCCGCGTCGTCTCGACCTACGTCGCGCTCGGCGACAGCTTCACCGCCGGCCGTGAATCGGTCGAGGCCGAGCGCTGGGCGGACCGCCTCGCCAACGGGCTGCGCGCGGTCAACCCGGACCTCGTCTACCGCAACCTCGCCGTCGACGGCGCCAGCAGCGCCGAGGTGCTCGAGCAGCTGCCCGAGGCGCTGGCGCTGCGGCCCGACCTGGTCACCGTGATCTGCGGCGCCAACGACGTCCTGCTCACCTCGCGCCCCGACGTCGCCGGCTACGAGGAACGCTTCGACCAGATCCTCGGCCGGCTGCGCGAGGGAGCGCCGGAAGCGGCGATCCTGACCGCGACCGCCCCCGAGAGCTGGCACTTCATGGAGCTGCGGCCGCGGACCAAG
This sequence comes from Solirubrobacterales bacterium, assembly GCA_046330305.1. GTDB lineage: Bacteria > Actinomycetota > Thermoleophilia > Solirubrobacterales > 70-9 > VAYN01. Next base: position 357,489 of record JAXLTA010000010.1, read on the forward strand.
GCGCGCCTGGTCAAGGCGCTCTCCGACCTCAACGCCGTCACCCGCTCGGTCGCCGCCCGCCATCACGTCCCCTGCATCAACGTCGCCAGCCACCCGGGGCTGACCGACCGCGCCAACTTCAGCGCCGACGGCCTGCATCCCTCGACCCTCGGGCACGAACGGGCCGTCGAGGAGATCTATCTCTCGCTGCGCGCCCATTTCGGGATCGAGTGCGAGTTCAAGAGCTACCAAGGAGGAGCCAGCTGATGGCCGACACCCTCTCTCGCGACTTCGACGCGCTCGAGCTCGGCGGCCGCTTCCGCACCCGCGGGCGGACGATCACCGAGTCCGACCTGGTCAGCTTCTCCGCCCTGACCGGCGACCACCACCCGCTCCACACCGACGCCGAGTGGGCGGCCGGGAGCGAGTTCAACGGCCGCATCGCGCACGGCATGCTGCTGCTCTCCTACAGCGTCGGCCTCGTCCCGCTCGATCCCGAGCACGTGCTGGCGCTGCGCGGCTTCGAGCGGGTCGCCTTCAAGCGCCCGGTGCGGATCGGCGACACGATCCACGTCGAGGGCGAGCTCGAGGGCAAGAAGGAGCTCGACGCGGCAAGCGGCCTCGCCGTGTTCGGCTGGAAGCTCGTCAACCAGCGCCAGGAGACCGTCGCGCTGGCCAAGGTGCGCGTCGTCTGGCGGCGCGCCGCCGCGCCGGCACCGGCGCTGGCCGAGGCGGCGCCGGAGCTCGAGCAGGTGTACCTGTGATCCTGGCGGGCAAGCGGCTGCTCGTCACCGGGGTGGTCAACCGGCGCAGCATCGCCTTCGCGATCGCCGAGCGGGCCCAGCAGCAGGGCGCCGAGGTGGTGCTGAGCAGCTTCGGCCGGATGCGGCGGATGACCGAGCGCGCGGCGGCGCGCCTGGACCCGGCGCCCGACGTGCTCGAGCTCGACGTCAACGACGACGCCAACCTCGCCTCGCTGCGGACCGAGCTCGCCGACCGCTGGGGGCGCCTGGATGGCGCCGTCCACGCGATCGCGTTTGCGCCACCCGACGCGCTCGGCGGCGAGTTCCTGGCGACGCCGCGGACCAGCGCCAAGCTCGCCTTCGAGACCAGCGCCTACTCGTTGAAGGCGCTGGCCGAGGCCGTGGCGCCGCTGATGGAGGAGGGGGGAGGCAGCCTCGTCGGCCTCGACTTCGACGCCACCGTCGCCTGGCCCTCCTACGACTGGATGGGCGTTGCCAAGGCGGCGCTGGAGTCGACCAGCCGCTACCTCGCCCGCGACCTCGGCCCCCGCGGCATCCGCGTCAACCTCGTCGCCGCCGGCCCGATCCGCACCGCCGCCGCCTCCGGTGTGCCGGGCTTCTCCGAGCTCGAATCGAAGTGGTCCGAGCAGGCGCCGCTCGCCTGGGACGTCGACGACCCGGCGCCGGTCGCCGACGCCGCGCTCTTCCTGCTCTCCGACCTCGCCCGCGCCACCACCGGCGAGATCCTCCACGTCGACGGCGGCGTCCACGCGATCGGCGCCGCGACGCCGGGCTAGGCCCCAGCGCCCTCGCGAGGCCTTGAGGTCGGCGCTGGCCGGAGTCGGCGTAAGTCTTCAGCCGCGGCCGCCTCCAGGCCATAGGCTTGCCCCGATGGCCTTTGCCCTGATCTCCTACTGGACCGCCCGCGACGGCGAGGAGGAGGCGGTCGCCGCCGCCGTCGCCCAGATGGTCGCTCCCTCGCGGGCCGAGCCCGGGAACCTCCGCTACCAGGTCCACCGCGATCCCGAGGACGCCCGCCGCTTCGTCTTCTACGAGCTCTACGTCGACGAGGCGGCCTACGTCGCCCACGGGGAATCCGAGCACTTCCAGCGCTACGCGGTCGGCGATGCCCTCGACCGCCTCGCCTCGCGCGAGCGCGAGTTCCTCTACACCTGGGAGCCGGGTTGAGGGTCGGATTCGTCGGCCTCGGCGTGATGGGCCGGCCGATGGCCGAGAACCTGCTCGCCGCCGGCCACGAGCTGAGCGTCGCCAGCCGCAGCCCCGGGCCGGTGCGGGCCCTGGCCGCGGCCGGCGCGAGCCCGGCGGCGACGCCGGCCGAGGCGGCGCGCGGGGCCGAGGCGGTGATCACGATGCTGCCCGACGGGGCGGCGGTCGCCGCCGTCTGCCAGGGCCCCGACGGGGTCTTCGCCGCCGCCGCGCCGGGCACGCTGGTCATCGACATGAGCACGATCGCGCCGGCCGAGGCGCGGGCGCTGGCCGCGGAAGGGGCCGAGCGCGGGCTGGCGGTGCTCGACGCGCCGGTCTCCGGCGGCGACGCGGGTGCCCGCGCCGGCACCCTCTCGATCATGGCCGGCGGCGAGCGGGACGCCTTCGAGCGGGCGCTGCCGCTGTTCGAGGTGCTGGGGGCGAACGTGACCCTGGTCGGCGGCGCCGGTGCCGGCCAGGTGGTCAAGGCCTGCAACCAGATCGTCGTCGCGCTCACGATCGAGGCTCTGGCCGAGGCGCTGACGCTCGGCGAGGCGGCCGGCGTCGACGGCGCCACGATCCTCGACGCGCTGGCCGGCGGCCTGGCCGCCAACCGGGTGATGGAGGTCCGCCGCGACAACCTGCTCGGCGGCGAGTTCGCCCCCGGCTTCCGCGTCGAGCTGCACCGCAAGGACCTCGGCATCGCCCTCGACGCCGCCGCCGAGCTCGGCGTCGAGCTGCCCGCGACCCCGGTGGTCGCCGCGCTGATGGACCGCCTCCGCGAGCGGGGGCGCGGCGGCGAGGACCACACCGCCCTGCTCGCCGCGGTCGCCGCGCTGCGGCGCCGCTGATCTGCGTCTCTGCCAGCCCGAAGCGTCTGGTCTCGGGCACCGCCGCCCCGGCGCCGTTTCGGCCTCGATACAATGGTCGGCGCCGGCCCGCGTTGCGGCGCAGCTGACATTGGGGCTGAGCGGAGGACGATCGCAAGCAGCCGCCGCCGTAGCGCCGAGACTCCTGGCGAGCCGTTGATATCGAGGCTTACCGCTGAGTCGGCCGCGAAATCCGATGCAATCATCAGGGTCAAACGGACGAGGTGATGACGCCGTCGACTGAACCGGTGCGGATCTCCCGCGCCGAGGAGCTGTCGCGCCGTCTCGAGCAGGAGATCGTCGACAACGGCCTCTCCGCCGGCGAGCGCCTCGGCACCAAGGAGGACATCCGCAACCGCTTCGGCTACGCGGTCGCGACCGTCAACGAGGCGCTGCGGCTGCTGGAGGCCCGCGGGCTGATCGAGGCCCGCCCGGGCCCCGGCGGCGGCATGTTCGTCGCCTCGCCCTCCTCGCGGGTGCGGCTCAACCACCTGGTGCTCGGCTTCAAGGTCGGCGACGCCCCGCTCACCGACTGCCTCGCCGTCCGCAACGCGCTCGAGCCGCTGGTCTGCCGCGAAGCGGCGGCGCACTGCAAGACGGCCGACGCGAAAGCGCTGCGCCAGATCATCTCGCGGATGCAGAAGCAGACCGAGAACCCGAAGGCGTTCTTGCGCCTCAACTGGGACCTGCACCGCCGGATGGCGAGAATGGCGACCAACGCGCCGCTGAAGACGCTCTACCTGACCCTGCTGGACTTCGTCGACGACGGCCTCGACAGCGTCACCGGCGGCGAGTTCTTCGACGCCGAGGAGAACCTCGTCGTCCACGAAGAGCTGGTCGAGGCGGTGATCGACGGCAATCCCAAGCGCCTCGGCAAGGCGATCGAGCGGCACACGCCGATGGCGGACCGCTGGATCGGCAGCGACTCCTGAGAGCCGGCTCCAGCGGCCCGCCGGGCGCGGGTCAGGCGCGGCGGCTCACTTCTTGCCGCCGGCCTGCTTGATCCCGTTCTTGCCGCCGAGGCGGGTGAAGGAGACCGCCCAGTGGACTTCGGTTTCCTCCCAGCCGCTGGAGCTCGTTTCTTTCGCCTTGCCGTTGGCCAGCGAGATCCACTGCTGGTAGTCCGGGTCGAACAGCTCGTCCTGGGAGAGGTCGGCGTAGATGTACCTCCCCTTGTGGCCGGAGCCTTCGACGAGCAGGTTGGGGAAGGTGGCGACGCCGCTCTGCGGGCAGGCTTCGAACGGGTCGTCGCCGGCGTAGGCGCTGAGCAGCAGGCCGTCCTTTTTCTCGCGGCCGAACTGCAGGTCCACCTTCCACTTCTTCAGCGTCCTCGTCCCGCAGTCGGGCTTGGTCGCTTCGGCGCCGCCGCCGTTGTCTTCGCACTCACCGGGGTTGAGGACGATCTGCGGGGTGAAGCTGCGCCGCACCGTCGCCTTGGTCGGGATCGCCACCTGGCCGCTGCTGCTGAAGAGCTGCGGGTTGAATTCGCCCTTCATGTGGGTCGCGGTGACGTAGATCGGCTTGGTCGTCTCGAACTTGACGTATTCGCGCCCGAACGAGTGGTCGTTGACCCCGCATGCCTCTTCGCTCTCCAGGGTCCGGTGGGCGGTCGATTTCTGCCAGCCGTCGATCTCGATCTTGAATTTGGCGACCTGGAAGCCGTTGCCATAGCCCGCCGCCCTGGCGGGGGCGACCAGCGCCAGGCCGAGGGCGGCGATCGCACCCAGCGCCAGCAGCAGGGCCACCGTCTTGTCGGTCCTCGTCATCGTCATCTCTGCGCTCCTTTCGGTGGTGGAGCCGGCCTCAGCGGCCGGCTCCCAGCTCGTGGTTGGCCTGGAACAGCCGCTGCGGGTCGTAGGCCTCCTTCACCGCCTCGAGGCGAGCGCCGGTGGCGGCGTCGAAGAACGCCTCCGCCGGGGTCGTCTGCTCGGTGAAGTTGAGGTACTGGCCGGCGTCGTAGGGGCGGAGCGCCGCTTCGACGCGCGCCAGGTCGGCCGCGGTCTGCGCCGCCATCACCGGGTCGGCGAGGCCGACGGCGAAGGAGGCGAAGCTGCCCGGGAGCGTGGCAACCGCGCCGTGGTGGGGCGCGGTGCGGGCCAGGGCGCCGCCGGTGTGGCGCAGCTCGACCGAACCCAGCGTCGAGTCCGAGCCGGGGCCCGCGGCGGCGACCAGCTCGCCGATCGCGGCGGCGTCGATCTCGCCGAGCAGCGCGTGGTGGCTGGCGTAGGGCATCGGGTCGCGCGGATCCATGTGCAGCTCCGCCAGCCCGACCGGGGGCAGCATCGCGAAGGTGTCCATCGCCGCCCCCAGCGCCCGCAGCGGCGCCAGCAGCTCCTCGCCCTCGGCCTGGCTGCCGAGGAAGGCGGCCTCCACCACCGCGAACGATTTGCCGCGCACCGGCTCCGGCACCTCCTCGAACGGCGGGAACTGGAGCATGCGGCCGACCGAGGTCACCTCGTCGGGCGCGCCGGCGGTCCACGCCAGCCACGCCTGCAGGATCTCCTCGGCCCGCTCGTACGGGAAGAAGAGGACGCCGGCGTAGACCTCCTCGATCGGGTAGAGATCGAACTCGAGGGCGGTGACGACGCCGAAGTTGCCGCCGCCGCCGCGCAGCGCCCAGAACAGGTCCGGGTCGGTCTGGTGGCTGACCCGCCGCACCTCGCCGTCGCCGCTGACCAGCTCGATCGCGCGGACGCTGTTGGCGGCGAGGCCGTGCTTGCGCGCGTACCAACCGATGCCGCCGCCGAGCGTGTAGCCGGCGATGCTGACGTCGGGGGTGGAGCCGTGCAGGGCGGCGAGGCCGAGCGGCGAGGCCTTCGGGACGACCTCGCCCCAGCGGACGCCGGCGCCGACCCGCGCGCAGCGCGAGCGGGTGTCGATCTCGACCCGGTCCAGGCGCGAGGTCTTGACCAGGATCGTCTCCTCGAGGCCGCCGAGCGGCTCGGCGTTGTGGCCGGTGCGCTGGGGGGCGACCCGCAGCTCGTTGGCAGCCGCGAAGCGGACCACCGCGGCGACGTCGTCGGCGTTGTTGGGGATCGCGATCAGCGCCGGCCGCTGGTCCAGCTTGGCGTTGAAGGTGCCGCGCTCGGCGTCGTAGCCGGCGTCCTCGGGGCCGATCACGGTGCCGCCGACCAGCCGCCGCAGGGCGGCCGCGGCGGGCGTGCGAGTCATCGTCTCGGGATTCATGTTCTCCTCCTGTCCGTCGCCCGGCGAGGGGGCGAGCAGCTCGTCGATCGTGTGCATCAGGCCGAGCCGGCCGCTGAACTCGCGGGCCGCGCCGTCGCCGTCGAAGGCGCGCCCGCTGAGGCCGTCACCGGCCAGCAGCAGCTCGAGCGTGATCGTCTTGGTGCGGTTCATGGCCCCAGAATCGGCTCTGTGGCGCGATCTGCCATCGAGGCACCCCCCGAAATCCGACCCTAAGGTTGGGGTCGGGACCCCCCTAGGACGGGCGTGGCTCAGCGTCTGAGGTGCGCCGCGGTGGCGCGGAGGATCGCGACGACGTGGCCGGTTCGTGCCTGACCTGGTGGTGGGAGAAGCGCAGGGGGGTGCGGCCGGCGGCGGTGTGGCGCTGGAAGCGCAGGGCGTCGCGGGTCTGCGCGGAGGGGGTGCGGTGGTAGCGCCAGCCGTCGGTCTCGACCACCAGGCCGAGCTCCGGCCAGAAGAAGTCGACCTCGAACCCGTCGATCTCCACCTTCGCGCTCGGCAGGGGAAGGCCCGCCGCCCCCGCCAGAGGGCGAAAGAGGACTTCGAGCTCCTGGTCGGAGAGCAGAAAGGTGTCGCGGTCGAGGATCTCGCGCAGGCGCCGCACGCCCGGCTGGCCGCGGTAGGCCTCCAGGGCCCGCCGCAGCCGCTCGGGGTCGATCAGGTCGTGCTTGTCGGCCTCGTTCACGGCGCGCTCGACCCGGTTGGGCGGTTCCAGGCTGGCGTAGTCGAGCAGGGTCCGGACCGGCGAGGTAACCGGGATCCCGTCGCGGCTGCCGAGGTCGTGGCTAGGCAGGGAGGGGCGGCGGTGGACGCGGAGGTCGGCCCGGCGGGCGCCCGCCGAGCCGGGGACGCTGAGTTCGATCACCGGCTTCGTGCCCGCCGCCGGCCGCTCCCGGGGTCGCTCCGTGCCGATCCGGTGGAGCGCCGCCGCGCTGCGGTGCGAGAGGGCGGCGCCGGCCCCGCAGGCGAGCACCGCCGCCATCCAGCGCCCCTTCTCGCCGACCTCCCTGCGGCCGGCCGCATAGACGCCGCGACGGAGGGGATGGAGCCGGCCCGTGGCCAGCCGGTGCTCGATCGCCTTCTGCGTGTAGCCGAGAGCGGTCAGCTGCCGCCGCGAGATCACTCCGTGCTGGCGCCGCACGAGCGCCCAGACCCGGCCGGGATCGGGCCCCGCCCGCGGTGGTTTCCGCTTTTTACCCCCCATAGGGGGTGAAAGGCAGAAAGGGCGGCGGCTCTTCCCCCGTCTCCGGCGGCGGCTTTCCCCCGCCTAGGAGGGGGAGAGGGCGCTGGCGAGTTGGCGCCGCGAGCGGATCTCGAGCTTGCGGTAGGCGTTGGAGAGGTGCACCTCGACCGTCTTCGGGGTCACGAACAGCGCCTGGGCGATCTCGCGGTTGGTCATCTCCTCGGCCGCCATGCCGGCGACCCGGCGCTCGCTCGGGGTGAGGGATTCGACGCCGCCCAGCGCCTCGCGGCGGGGGCGGACGCCGGCGGCGGCGAGCTCCTCGCGGGCCCGCTCGATCACCGACTCGGCGCTGCAGGCGCTGGCGATCTCCAGCGCCCGGCGCAGCGGCTCGCGCGCCGCGGTCGGCTGCCGGGCCAGACGCAGCGCGGTGCCGAGGGCCAGCAGCGCCTTGGCGTGTTCGAGCCGCGCCGCCGAGTGCTCGAGCACGGCGACCGCCTCGCGCAGGTCGTCGATCCCCTCCTCGCGGCGCAGCTGGCCGACCACGCGCAGGGCGCGGCCGACCGCCTGGTTCGCGCCCCAGGCCCGGGCCGCCTCGAGCTCGGCCAGCGCCAGCTCGAGCGCCTCCTCGGGGCGGCCGAGGCGGTCGAGCGCCTGCGCCTTGAGGCTGCGCCAGGGAGCCGCGCCGGGGTTTCGCATCAGCCCGAGGCGCTCCTCGTAGACGTCGCACATCTCCAGCGCCTCGGCCGCTTCGCCCCGCGCCAGCAGCAGCTCGATCTTGGCGCGGCGCCAGAAGTTGGGGCCGTCGCCGAGGCTTTCGCCGCGGTAGCCCTGCTCGAGCACCGCTTCGGCGGCGTCGAGCTGGCCCCGGTCGACCAGCAGCTGCGCGAGCATCCCGGTCGGCCACTCGGCGGTCATCTCGACCTCCGAGCCGGCCCAGAGCAGCATCTCCTCGGCGGCCGATTCGAGCGATTCCTGGGCCTGCTCCAGATCCCCGCGCCGCAGCAGGTCGAAGCCGCGCCAGAGGCTGATGCTGAGCTGGGTGAAGAGCGAGCCGCGGCGATGGGCGACCGCCCGTGCCTCGTCCCAGATGTCATCGGAGTTCTCGAGGTCGGCGTAGAGGCGGACGACCATCGCCGTCACCCAGAAGAGGCCGTTGTCGACCCGGAAGAGGGTGTCGCCGGCCAGCGCCTCGCCGGCCAGCGCCGCGCAATCGGCGGCGCTGCCGCCGGAGTTCGCCCAGGTGTAGGCGGTGACGGCCTTCAGCATCTTGCTGCCCGGCCCGTCCCCCGGGATGCCCTCAGCGAGCAGCCGCGAGACGGCTTCCAGCTCGCCGCCGGCGGGGCGGCCGAAGTAGGCGGTCTCGAGCTCCAGCGCGGTCAGCGCCCGGGCGGCGTCGGCGAGCTCCTGGGGCAGTTCGTCGCGCGCCCGGCGGGCCACCTCGGCCGCCTCGATCTCCTGCCGGGTGAACATCAGGGTCCGCGCCAGCGCGTAGCCGGCCCAGCCCTTGCGCTCGGGCTCGGTCAGCCCTTCGTAGGCGGCACGCAGGTGCGGCACCGCCTGACCGCCCCGCACGTCCATCTCGCGATGGCCGAGGTCGTAGAGGACGTCGGTCCGCAGCTCGGCGTCGAGCGGCTCCTCCAGCGCCCGTCGCAGGTAGGCGACCGCGTTCTCGGCGCCGCCGCGCTCGGCGGCGGCGTGGGCGGCATCGACCAGCAGCCCGGGCACCCAGTCCTCGCCGACCGCCGGCACGCGCAGGAAGTGGGCGGCGACGCGATCGGGGGCGGCGCCGGCGTTGCGCAGGACCGTCGCCGCCCGGGCGTGTTCCAGCTCCCGCTGGGCGGGCGGCAGGTCGTCGTAGACGGCGTCCTGGACGAGCGGGTGGACGAACCCGAGCGGTGGCTCGCGACGCAGGATCTCGACCCGCGCCAGCTCGCCGGTCGCCGCCGCGACCTCGGCCTCCGAGACGCCCGCCAGGGCGGCGATCTCGGCCAGCTCGGCGCCCTCGCCGAGCACCGCCAGCGCCCGGGCGACGGCGACGTCGCGGTCGGCGAGCCGTGCCAGCCGCAGCAGCACCGCCCGCGAGACGGCCCGCGGACCGAGGTCGCGGACGACGCCGGCGCGCTCGGCGCGCGGCTCGATCCCCTCCTCCGCCAGGCCCTTCAGCAGCTCGTCGAGCAGCAGCGGGTTGCCGCCGGTCGCCTGGTGGCAGGCGGTCGCGAAGGCCTGGTCCGGGGCGGCGCCGAGGCGGCGCTCGATCAGCCCGGGCATCGCCGCCGGGCTGAGCGGCCCCGGGTGGATGCGCTCGGTCATCGGGTCGTGGGCGATCTCCGCCAGCAGCGCCGGGTCGGTCCCCGGCTCGGTGCTGCGCACGGTCGCGACGATCAGCAGCGGCACGCCCTCCAGCCGCCGCACCACGTAGGCGAGCGCCCGCAGCGTCGGCCGGTCGCACCAGTGCAGGTCGTCGATCGTCAGCAGCAGCGGCCGGCCGCCGACCAGGTCGTGGATCAGCCAGTAGAGGCCGTGCAGCACGGCAAAGGAGGCGTCGCCGCCGGAGGGGCCGTCGCTCGGCGGCTCGAAGACGGCCGCCGCGACCTCGGCCGCGCCCTCGAACAGCTCGGCGCGGTCGCTGCGCGCCTTCAGCGCCGGCTCCAGCATCTGGCGCACGACCCCGAACGGGAACTCGCGCTCGAGCTCGGACCCGCGCGCGCCGAGCGAGGGGATCCGCCGCTCCCCCGCGGCCCGCCGCAGCTCGGTCAGGAGGCGCGTCTTGCCGATCCCCGACGGACCCTCGATCAGGGCCATCCGCGGCTGTCCCTCCACCAGCGCGTCGAGCAGCGCGGTGAGGGACTCCATCTCGCGCTCCCGCTCGACCAGGTCCATCAGCTACCGAATGACGACCTTTCCACCTCTGCGCCGCGGCCGATCAGCAGCTCGCTGACCATCGCCGGTGGGAAGAGGCCGTGGGCGGCGACGCCGGGGTCGGCGTCGAAGCGGGCGGCGAGGGCGGCGGGGTCGCCGATCGGGCCGTGGTAGTCGGCGATCACGCCGCCGTCGGGGCTGGGGGGGACGTCGCGCACCGTCACATCCTCATCCAGCCGCGCCAGCGCCGAGGCCACTCCGAAGGCGAACAGCTCCAGCGGCACCTTGCCGCGCAGCTCCGCGACCGGCTTGCTCGAGTCGCCAATCACGATGAACCGCGCTGCCGCCGCGGCGACGATCTTCTCGCGCAGGTGGGCGGCGCCGCCGCCCTTGATCAGCCAGCCGTCGGGGGTCACCTCGTCGGTGCCGTCGATCGCGATGTCCAGGCGCGAGAGCGAGCTGAACTCCTCGACCGGGATGCCGAGCCCGCGCGCCTGCTCCTCGGTCGCCACCGAGGTCGCGACGCAGCGGATCCCGGCCAGCCCGCGCCGCGCCAGGGCGGGCAGCAGGTGGGCGACGGTCGACCCGGTCCCCAACCCGATGGTCATCCCGTCCTCGACCAGCGCCGCCGCCGCCTCGGCCGCAACCCGCTTCTCGTCATCGACCCCGGTCACGGTGGGAACTTTATTCGGCCATACTGGTTTCAGCACACGAGCCAGCAGACAGACACGACCAGGAGAAACTCGACTCGATGACCAGCGGCACCGCAACCCAGGACTACAAGGTCGCCGACCTCGGCCTCGCCGATTTCGGACGCAAGGAGATCTCGCTCGCCGAGGTCGAGATGCCCGGCCTGATGCAGACGCGCGAGGAGTACGGGCCCAGCCAGCCGCTGAAAGGTGCGCGGATCACCGGCTCCCTCCACATGACCGTGCAGACCGCGGTCCTGATCGAGACCCTGGTCGCGCTCGGCGCCGAGGTGCGCTGGGCCTCCTGCAACATCTTCTCCACCCAGGACCACGCCGCGGCGGCGATCGCGGCGGCGGGGATCCCGGTCTACGCCTGGAAGGGCGAGACGCTCGAGGAGTACTGGTGGTGCACCGAGCAGGCCCTGCTCTGGCCCGACGGCGAGGGCCCGAACATGATCCTCGACGACGGCGGCGACGCGACGCTGCTCGTCCACAAGGGAGTCGAGTTCGAGAAGGCCGGCTCCGTCCCCGACCCCGCCTCGGCGCACTCGGAGGAGTTCCGGATCGTGCTGGGGACGCTGGCCCGCTCGCTCGAGGAGGACCCGCAGCGCTGGACCCGGATCGCCGCTCAGATCAAGGGCGTGACCGAGGAGACGACCACCGGCGTTCACCGGCTCTACCAGCTGGCCGAGACCGGCGACCTCCTGTTCCCGGCGATCAACGTCAACGACTCGGTCACCAAGTCGAAGTTCGACAACCTCTACGGCTGCCGCCACTCGCTCGTCGACGGGATCAACCGCGCCACCGACGTGATGATCGGCGGCAAGGTCGCCGTCGTCTGCGGCTACGGCGACGTCGGCAAGGGCTGCGCCTCGAGCCTGCGCGGCCAGGGCGCCCGCGTGATCGTCACCGAGATCGACCCGATCTGCGCGCTGCAGGCGGCGATGGAGGGCTACGAGGTGCGCCGGCTGGAGGAAGTCGTCGCCAGCGCCGACATCGTCATCACCGCGACCGGCAACAAGGACATCGTCACCGTCGAGCACATGCGGGCGATGAAGCACAACGCGATCGTCGGCAACATCGGCCACTTCGACAACGAGATCGAAATGGCGGCGCTGGAAGAGTCCGACGCCGAGCGGATCAACATCAAGCCGCAGGTCGACGAGTGGCGCTTTCCCGACGGCCACTCGATCCTCGTCCTCTCCGAAGGCCGGCTGCTCAACCTCGGCAACGCGACCGGGCACCCGAGCTTCGTGATGTCGAACTCGTTCACCAACCAGGTGATCGCCCAGATCGAGATGTTCGCCAACGCCGACGGCCAGTTCGACGACAAGCAGGTCTACGTCCTGCCCAAGCACCTCGACGAGAAGGTCGCGCGCCTGCACCTCGCCTCGCTCGGGGTCGAGCTGACCGAGCTGAGCGCCGAGCAGTCGGCCTACCTCGGCATCCCGGTCGAGGGCCCGTACAAGTCGCACCACTACCGCTACTGAGGCAGGGGCGGGCGGCTGGCGGCGATGGACGCGCGGCTCTGGCTGAGCGGGCCGAGCCAGGCGCCGCGCTCGCCGGCACCAGCACCGTCTGGGTGGCGCTGACCGGCGCCGACGCCGTCGCCCGGATCTCGCTGGCCAGCGGCGAAGCCGAGGGCTCGCCGGTCGCCGTCGGCCCCGAACCCGGCGCCGTCGCGGTTGGCCGCTCGGCGGTCTGGGTAGCCGACAACGGAGACGGGACCGTCACCCGGCTCGAACCCTGACGCCGAACCCGTCCGCCGGACCGGACCAGCCGTCCGTCCGGTCACCGGAGCGTCGCAAGTCCGTCGGCACGTAAGGACTAGGATCGGAGGCCGCCATGAACCAGGACATCGACACCCTCGCCATCAACACGATCCGCACCCTCTCGATCGACGCGGTGCAGAAAGCCAACTCCGGTCACCCCGGGACGCCGATGTCGCTGGCGCCGGTCGCCTACGAGCTCTGGCAGAACCACCTGCGGTTCGACCCGGCGCACCCGATATGGCCCAACCGCGATCGCTTCGTGCTCTCCGCCGGCCACGCCTCGATGCTGCTCTACTCGCTGCTCTTCCTCAGCAACGTGCAGCGCGTCGACGAGAACTACGAGGTGCTCGACGAGCCCGCCTGCTCGCTGCACGAGATCGAAAACTTCCGCCAGCTGCACTCGCGCACCCCGGGCCACCCGGAGTACCGCTGGACGACCGGGGTCGAGACGACCACCGGACCGCTCGGCCAGGGGATCGCGACCTCGGTCGGGATGGCGATCGCCTCCAAGTGGCAGGGCCAGCAGTTCGGCGCCGATCTCTTCGACTTCGACGTCTACGCGATCGCCGGCGACGGCTGCCTGATGGAGGGGGTCTCGCACGAGAGCGCCTCGCTGGCCGGCCACCTGCAGCTCGACAACCTCTGTTGGCTCTACGACAACAACCACATCACGATCGACGGCAGCACCACGCTCGCCTACGGCGACGACGTGCTGAGCCGCTTCGAGGGCTACGGCTGGAACGTGCTGCGGGTCGGCGACGCCAACGACCGCGGCCTCCTCGCCCGCGCCCTGGAGGCGTTCAAGGCGGAGACCGGCCGGCCGACGCTGATCGTGGTCGACAGCCACATCGGCTGGGGCTCGCCGAACAAGCAGGACACCGAGAAGGCGCATGGCGAACCGCTGGGCGAGGAGGAGGTGAAGCTGACCAAGAAAGCCTACGGCTGGCCCGAGGACGCCCAGTTCCTCGTCCCCGACGGCGTCCAGGAGCGCTTCGCCGA
>JAXLTA010000011.1:0-250285 GCA_046330305.1 Solirubrobacterales bacterium
AAGGAGGTGTTGGGAGCTGCGACCGGCGCCGCTGCGCCGCTGCCGCTGAGCGAGATGACCGGTTCGCTCAGGGCGTTGGACCTCACCGTCACCGTCGCCGAGAAGGAGCCGACGGCCTGGGGGGCGAAGCGGACCTGGGCGGTGCAGGAGGCGCCGGGCGCCACGGGCGAGCCGCAGCTGCCGGCTTCGACCAGGAATTCGCTCGGGTTGGCGCCTGCCAGGGTCAGCGCGCTGATCAGCAGCGCTTCGCTGCCGTGGTTGGTGAAGGTGAGCGGCTTTGGGGTGGTGAGCGTCCCCGTGGTGACGGAGCCGAAGGCAAGGGAGGTCGTGGCGGGTTCGGCCGTGGGGTTGTCGACCGCGACGCCCCAGATTTCACGGGAGGCTTTGCGGAATTCGGCTTCCACTGCGCCGCCCGAAAGGTTGGCACGACCGATCGAGGGGCCGAGGTTGTTCGCCCAATAGATGTGGCCAGCGTCCACGGCGACGGTCGAGGGGACACCGCCACCTTTGATCCATTCGGCTTCCACTTCTTTCCCGGCGAGGTTGGCGCGGCCGACGGCTTCCGTGCCAACGCTCGCCCAGTAGATGTGGCCAGCGTCGACCGCCAGTCCGCCCGGGAAGGAGATGCCTTTGATCCATTCCTGTTTCACTTCGGTGCCGTTGAGGTTGGCGCGGCCGATCGATCCACTGACGTAGTTGGTCCAGTAGACGTGGGCGGCATCGACCGCGACTGTTTCGGGCTGGCCGACGCCTCCGATCCATTGGGGTTCCACTTCACCGCCAGTGAGGTTGGCGCGGCCGATCGATCCCAGCGCCTGACTCGCCCAGTAAACGTGATCGGAGTCGACGGCGACTCCTTCGGGACCGCTGACGCCTTTGATCCATTCCTGTTCCACTTCACCGCCGGCGAGGTTGGCGCGGCCGATCGAGTTCGTGCCGAAGTTCGCCCAATAGACGTGGCCGGCGTCGACGGCGACGCCCAGGGGGGCGCTGGCGCCTTTCACCCATTCCTGCGTTTCTGCCGGGCCGCTAGAGGTGGTGCGGTTGACCGAGGTTCCGGAGTATCCCGTCCAGTAAAGGAAGGCGGAGGCGCTGGAGGCGCCGAAGGCCGCCAGGACGAGCAGCGAGAGAGTCGGGGCCAGGGCGAGCAGGTGCAGAGTCCGGCTGGAGCGGGCGTTCAATGACGTACTGCCCTCTCCGCATCGGTCAGTGCCGGGAGGCGACCATAGGTGATTGCTTCTTCGCTGCGGGGTCCGCAGGAGTGGAACGGCAGGGTGCCGCTCGAGCCCACGTCCGGCAGCGGCGCGCCCCGCTCCCAGATCAGCTTGTACTGCACCTTCCAGTCGGCTGCCGGGTTCACCGTACCCGTGGTGACGGCCATCCGGCGGTGGTAGGTGTAGCCCGGGAGGAGGTACCCGGTCCGCGAGGTGCTCCACGACCGCGACCAGTTTTCGAAGAAGTTATCCCCGCTTTCGTCGGGCACCAGCCGCGCCTTGATCTTCATCTGTTCCGCCCAGTGCGTGGTGGGCGTTTCGTCGTTGGCGACGACCATCGTCGCTCTGACCACCGCGGCATTGAGGGGATATCCGCCGGGTTCGCTGTAGCGGCATTCCGCCCTCAGCGCGCCCCACCAGTGCCACTGCGCTCGCGCCTGGGCGGCGCCGGCAAGCAGGACGACGCCGATGGCGCCGACGCAGAGCGCGAGCAACCTGTGACGGCGGATCGGGTACCTCATCGCGAGCTCTCCCCTCAACTTGTGACCCGGTGATCCTAGATCGCAGCCAGGGGACGGCGCAAGTGCGTCGGCAATGACGGCTCCGCCGCTGTCATTCGCACGATTCGGCGATTTCGGCGATCGGCTGAGATTCTCTTTCGATCACCAGTGCTTCGAACTGGGATTGATCGAGTTCGCTCAGCCCTTCAGCGACGCAGGTGAGGACCTGGTCCTGAACGGCCGCCTTCGCCCTGAACTGCTCGATCAGCGCCGCGATGAGCTTTTCCGCGTCGAGCTTGGCGAAGCCGGTGAGTTCGTTGAGCTTCCACTGCCCACCTTCTTCGACCAGGGCGACCGTCACGGTCTGACCGTCGAGGTTGCCGCCTTCGAATGCGACGTCGGCGCTCGCTTCTTCGCCTTCGACTTCGACGCCGGAGACCGTGACGCTGTCGGCCTGACCTTCCGCGTCTTCGGCTTCTTCTTCACATGACTTTTCCGGGTCCCCGCTCTGCCCCGGGCTCGTCTGTTCCATGAAGTTCAGAGTGCTGTACTTCGCGCAGTTGGCGGGGTCGGTCGAGGTCGCGGCGGCTTCGATCGTGGTTTCGATCTTTTCTTCGTCGCTTTCGCCACCGCCCCCGCCGCAGGCGGCGAGGCCGAGGACGAGGACAAGCAGGACAGCGGGCAACAGGAGATGGCGCTTTCTCACGGTCGGACCTCCCAGGCGAGCGGGTTGACGTCACGCGCAAGCTACATCGCCGCGGCCGGGGACCACATGGAACTCACCCCAATAATGTGTGCCGCCTCCACCGGCAGGCATCTGATCTTCGCCCCCGAGCGCCCCCGGCTGGATTCGAACCAGCGACCGTCGGATTAGAAGTCCGGTGCTCTGTCCACTGAGCTACGGGGGCAGCGGCTCTAGAGCGTAGAGCTAGAGGCGCCCGGCTGCCGCCGATTGCAGCCGTTCCGCGGTGCGGCGCTGCTCGGTCGCGCGCTCGGCCAGGGCGGCGAAGTCGAAGCCGCGCAGGGCCTGGTCTTCGCGCTCGGCGAGCAGGCTCCAGAGCCGGAGCTTGCCGGTGATCCCGAGCACGAGCCCTTCCAGCTCGACGACGCGGCTGAGCGGCGAGTAGCCGCGCAGCTGGCCGTTGGGCTTGAGGCGGCCGAGCTTCTCCGCCACCCAGCCGGCGGCGAGCTTGAGCTGGTCGCGCCCGGCCCCGGCCGCCGCCATCACCTGCTCGAGCGTCGCGCGGTCTGCTTCGATCTCGCCCTGCAGCTCCTCGAGCGGAGGGCCGAACTCCGGCTCGTCCCGGTTGCTGGCGCTGGTTCGCCGCGCCAGCTCGACGCCGGCGGTCGCCCCGGCGAGGTGGTCGTTGAGCATGATCGCGAGGTAATCCGCGGACATGACGGAGCGGGTACCCGCCGGCGCCCCCGCCCAACCCGCCGGCCGCCGCGCCGCCTATTCGCCCGGCTTCGGGCAGGTCGACGGGTCGAGCTTGCCGTTGACCTTGAAGACGTAGTCGGGCTGGGGGACGATTTCCGGCTCGGCGATCACCTCTTCGAGGGCGGGATCGTCCTTCAGCCACTTGTAGAGCGGGTAGCGGTATTCGGCCAGGGGCGAGTCCTGGGTGAATTCGCTGATGATCAGGTAGTCGTATTCGCCGCGGTTGACTTCACGGCGGAAGGCGGGGCAGTTGGTCGCCAGGCGGTAGCTGCCATGCGGGCCGGGGACGCCGATGTAGTCCACCGCGTTGGAGGCGTCGTTGCCGAAGAAGCCGTACTGGCCGAAGATGATCTCGCTCGAGCCGGCGATCCCGATTCGCTTGTCGTGGAGGTGCTGGGCGAAGGCATACGCTTTCTGCGGCGCGCCTTCGCCGAGGAACAGGGTCGTTTTCGTGTAATGCTGGTCGGCGTACTGGACCTGCTGGGCGCGCCCGAGGACGATGGCCAGGAGCAGGATCACCCCCAGCGCGACCGCCGCCACCGGCCGGCTGACCGCTCCGCGCACGCGGCCGAGGCTGAGCGCCGAGGGCGCCCAGACCAGGACCAGGGTGATGAAGATCGTGCCGAGGATGTAGGTCGGGTACCAGCGCGGCGTGGTCAGCACCGTGATCCAGTAGACGATCGTGAGGAAGAGCAGCGTCTGCCAGGCGCGCCGGTCCGGGGCGCGCAGCGGCCGCGCGATCGGCAGCAGGGTGATCGCCAGCACCAGCCCCGGCGTCAGGTAGCGGGTGTTGGTGAAGAACCCGGTCGGCGAGCCCTCCTGCCCCGCGGCGGTGAGCGGCGTGAAGACATAGACGACGGCGGTTGCCAGCGCCGCCACCGCGATCACCCGCAGGATCTTGTTGCGCGAGCGCACCGCGATGAAGACCGCGGCGGCGACGGCGACGATCAGGATCAGCGGCCATAACGGCCCGAAGGCGTTGTCGAGTTCGGGGAAGAACCAGCGCCGGTAGATGGTCGGGTCGGTGAGGTAGTGGGCGACCGCGAACCGCGGGCGCGGGTCGAGCGGCATCTGGTCGGGGGTGGGCAGGCCAAGCGGCCCGAACTTGGTGATCGGGATCGGGTTGCCGCCGGTCTTGATCGCGGCACGCACGTACCAGTAGCTGCCGACGATGAGCATCGGCAGCCCCATCACCCAGGCCGTCGTCCAGCGCCGGCCGCGGCCGCTGAAGAGGATCACGCCGAGGGTGATCGCCGCCACCGGCACCAGGAAGGTCGTCTTCACCGAGGCGGCGAGCCCGGCCGAGATCCCGGCCAGGATCAGCGGCCCCTTGTCGAGCAGCGGCGCGTCCCGCTCGGGTTCGTCTTCGACCGCCGCCCCTTCGCGCGGCGCCCGCCGTTGGTGGCCGTTGATCAGGAAGGCGGCGAAGGCGATCAGGAACGCCAGCCCCATGATGTCGTTGCGCCCCTCCCCCGGCTGGGTCTCGATCATCACCCCGGAGTCGAGGATCAGTGCCGCGGCGACCAGGGTCGCCGGCGCCACCTTGTAGGGCCGGCCCACGCACCAGGCGGCGAGCAGGGCGATCGCCAGCCAGATCAGGTTGATCAGCGGTGAGAGCCAGTCGCTCTTGAAGATCGCGATGGCGGCGCCGTGAACCAGCTCGGAGCTCTGCGGGTAGAACCAGGCGGCGAGCCGCAGCGGGTCGGTGAAGTGGAGGTGGACGGTCGAGTGTTCCTGGGCGAAGGTCGCCGCGAAGGGCATGTGGTACCAGGTCGTGTCGCCGCCGAACATGCCCTGATCGAGGCTGAGCTGGGACGGGAAGGTCCACTCGGCCATCGTGAAGGAGGCAACCGCGATGGCGATCACCAACGCCACCGTCTGGACCTTCGGCGCCTGCACTTCCTGGCGCTCCTCCGGCGCCATGTGCCACCCGATCAGCGCCGCGAGCAGCCCGATCGCGATCGTGAAGACGATGATCCAGCCCTCGGTGAGGATGCTGAGCGTGCCGAGCAGCTCGAGCGAGACGATCAGCAGGGCGACGCCGAGCGTGGCGTCGCCGAGCCGCGCCAGAGCGCCGGAGAATTCGGGCACGATCCAGCGCCGCAGCCAGTAGCCGCCGAGGCCGACCGCCGCGACGATGCCGATCACGGCGAGGCAGCCGCCTATGTAGGAACCGAGGGAGGGCGCCACGAGCGGGAGATGCTATTCGCCGCGCCGGGGGGGCGCCGCCGCGGCCGGGCCGCGGCGCTCCCGGCCCCGCGCCGCCGCTAGGCCGCGGCGGCCGGGATCTGGCAGGAGACCCCCGTCCCCTTCAGGCCGCAGTAGCCGTTGGGGACCTTGTGCAGGTACTGCTGGTGGTAGTCCTCGGCGTAGTAGAAGGGCCCGGCGGGCTCGACCTCGGTGGTGATCGGCTCGCGCCCGGCGGCCCGCAGCGACTCGTCGTAGGCCGCGCGCACCTTCTCCGCGGTCTCCTTCTGGGCATCGGAGGCGAAGTAGATCCCGGACCGGTACTGGCTGCCGACGTCGTTGCCCTGGCGCATGCCCTGGGTCGGGTCGTGCTCCTCGAAGAACACCTTCAGCAGGTCGGCGTAGGAGATCCGCTGCGGGTCGAAGGCGACCAGCACGGCCTCGGCGTGACCGGTCCGGCCGGTGCAGACCTCCTCGTAGGTGGGGTTCGGGGAGAACCCGTTCTGGTAGCCGACCGCGGTCGTGTAGACGCCGTCGAGCTGCCAGAACAGGCGCTCGGCGCCCCAGAAGCAGCCGAGGGCGAAGTAGGCGGTCTCGATCCCGTCGGGGAACGGCGGCCGCAGCGGCGTGCCGAGCACGGCGTGGGCGGCGGGGACCTCGAAGGCGGGCTCGCTGCGGCCCGGCAGCGCCTCCTCGGCGCTCGGCATCGTCGTCTTGTCGGGGTTCAGCATCGTGATCAGCTTCTCGAGTCTGTTCATCATCCTTCCTTTCTCCCCACCGAGACTACGCCCCCCAGATAACAAACCCGTGAACTGGCCGGCGCCGAGCGCGAGTCCGCGTTTGACCACGCTATGCGTGGCGAAACGCAGACTCGAGGAGGACGCGATACCGTCAGCGCATCGGCTGCCTCGTCGTCCTCTTCGCCCTGATCTCGCCGCGCCTGGCGCTGTTCGTGCTCTGGCTGTTCACCGACCTGCTGAGCCGCGCCTTCGACAGCTGGTTCGTGCCCTTTCTCGGGTTCTTCCTGCTGCCCTGGACGACCCTGGCCTACGCGGCGATGTACGCGAGCTCCGACCGCGTCTACGGCTTCGAGTGGTTCATCGTCGTCCTCGCCTTCCTGATCGACCTCGGGTCCTGGGCGAGCCGCGACCGCTGGCGCCGCGCCGACGCCTGAGCCGCGGCCGGAGGCCTAGCTGCTGTGGACCGGGTAGGCGATCCGCACGTGCCGCTTGGAGAGCACGATGAACGGCCGCTCGCTCACCTTGCCGTCGATCAGCGAGGTGATCTCGACGTTGGTGAGCGGCACGAATTCGAGATCGGCCCGGTTGAGGGAGTCCGAGAAGCGGCTCTGGTAGCCAGCGGGCGGCAGGGTGACGTCGCCGACGACCATCTGCCGGTCGGTTTCGAAGACGGTGCGCTCGACCCGCCGCT
Organism: Solirubrobacterales bacterium; assembly: GCA_046330305.1. Lineage (GTDB taxonomy): Bacteria > Actinomycetota > Thermoleophilia > Solirubrobacterales > 70-9 > VAYN01. The sequence continues at coordinate 6,771 of JAXLTA010000011.1, forward strand.
CGATCGCGTCATCACCCTCCTCCCTCATCCCAGGCACAAATCAAATTATTCACCTGCGCGAGGACGACAAATAACCATTCGCGAGGCTGGGAAATACTTTGCTTCCGGTGATTGCCGGTCCCGGAGTGTGCGGTTAGGCTCGCCCCCACTCTCGCCCGCTCGCCGCCGAAGGAGTTGCCCCCGCATGCGCGCCACCCGCCGCCCTGCTCGCCGCCGCCCGCTGCCCCGCCTCGTCCTCGCACTGACATTCTCCCTGGCCGCTCTGGCCACCGCCGGCGCCGCGAGCGCCAACGCTTACCTCTACTGGGGCAACGCCGCGGGAACGACGATCACCCGCGACACGATCAGCGGCGCCGCCGACCCGCAGACCTGGATCGAAGGTGCGGGCCAGCCCTACGGCGTCGCGGTCGCCGGCGGCCACATCTACTGGGCGAACAAAGCCGGCGGCGCGATCGGCCGGGCCAACCTCGACGGCAGCGGGGCCGAACCCCAATGGATCAAAGGCGCAAGCAGCCCGACGGGCCTCGCCGTCGACTCCGGCCACGTCTACTGGTCGAACAGCGAAGCGAACGCGATCGGCCGCGCCAACCTGCAGGGGGGCGACGTCGAACAGACCTGGATCACGGGCATCGCCTTTCCCCTCGGCCTCGCGGTCGACAGCGGCCACGTCTACTGGTCGAACAACGGCGTCTCCGTCGGCCGCGCCGACAAGCTCACCGGGGGTGCAGTGGAAACCTCGTTCATCCCGGAAGCGGGTGCCTACGGCGTGACGGTCGATGACGAGCACGTCTACTGGACGGACTCCGGCAGGCATCGGATCGGCCGCGCCGACCTCGAAGGCGGTGAAGTCGAACCTGCCTTTGTCACCGTCGCTTTCTTCGGCCATGAAATCGTCGTCGATGGCGAATACCTCTACTGGACGAACAACGCGGGAACGATTGCCCGCGCCAACAAGCTCACCGGTGGAGAAGCCGAAACCTCCTTCCGCAAAGCCGCGGAATTCGGCTGGGGCCTCGCGATCGGCAAGGCACCGAGCACCATCGCCCTTTCGGCGTCCGCCGCGAAGCCGGTGGTGGGCAGCACGCTGACCCTGAGCGCCGCGGTGCAGGGAATCGAACCAACCGGCCCGGTCACCTTCTCGGCCGACGGCTCGCCGCTCGGCACCGTTTCGCTCACGGGAGGCGGCGCCTCCGTCTCGACCAGCTCGCTGGCCCTCGGCAAGCACACGATCACCGCCGCCTACGGCGGCGACGAAGGCAACGAAGCCTCCCAGTCGGCGCCGCTCTCGGTCAGCGTCGTCGAACCCGCCCCGAACCTGACGATCCACTACAGCCCCAACACCCCGCACCGGCCCAACCGCAGAGGCGGCCCCCGCTGGACCTTCCACTTTGCCTCCGACCTCGCCGGAGCGACCTTCTCCTGCAGCCTCGACGGCGGCGATTTCAAGCCCTGCTCATCGCCAAGGGTCTACCGCAACCTGAAGCGGGGCAAGCACGTCTTCCGGGTCCGCTCCCGCAGCGCCGAAGGCCTCGAATCGGCAATGCAGACGGTGAAGTTCCGCGCCCGGCAACCGCGCTGAGCGAGGCCTTCCGGCCCTCCCTGCGGCCCTCCCATGATCGGGGCGCCCGGATTCGAACCGGGGACCTCCGCCACCCAAAGGCGGCGCGCTACCAGGCTGCGCCACGCCCCGACGCCGGCCAAGTGTAGGTTCTGGGCATGGCGGATGTGCAACCGATCCACGCCCTGCACTACGACCTCGCCAAGGTCGGTTCGCTCGACGCGGTGGCGGCGCCGCCCTACGACGTGATCGACGCCGCCGGCCGCCAGGCCCTGCTGGCGCGCTCGCCCTACAACGCGGTCGCGGTCGACCTGCCGAAGCCGTTCGACCCCGCCGACCCCGACTACGACGCGCCGGGCGACCCCTACGCCCGCGCCGCCGAGACGATCGACCGCTGGCGGGCCGAGGGGGCGCTGGTCGCCGACGCCGAGCCCGCCTACTGGGCGATGACCCAGGACTACACCGGGCCCGACGGGATCTCCCACACCCGCCACGGCATCCTCTGCCGGGTCCGGGTCGAGGACTACGAGAGCGGCACCGTGCGGCCGCACGAGCGCACCCACCCCGGCCCGCTCGAGGACCGGCTGAAGCTGACCCGGGCGACCCTGCACAACCTCTCGCCGATCTTCTCGCTCGCGACCGAGGACGCCTGGCCGCTGGTCGAGTCGGCCGTCACCGGCGCGCCGTGGGGCGAGGCGACCGATCCTGACGGCACCGTGAACCGGGTCTGGCGGGTCGCCGACCCGGCGATCGTCGCCGCCGTGACCGAGCGCCTGGCCGGCGCCCAGCTGCTGATCGCCGACGGCCACCACCGCTACGAGACCGCCCGCGCCTACCGCGACGAGGTCGGCGGCGAGGGCCCCTGGAACTACACGCTGATGTCGCTGACCGGGCTCGACGACCCGGGCCTGCTCGTCTTCCCCACCCACCGGCTGCTCAGCCTCGGCGGCGACCGGGAGCGGATGACCGCGCTCGGCTCCGGCCTGCGGGAGCTGTTCGAGACGGAAGAGGTCGGGCGCGAGGAGATCGATCCAGCCGGCGAGCCGGGGGTCGGCGTCTTCGGCCTCTACGACGCCTTCCACCAGCAGGCCTACCGGCTGCGGCTGAAGGACGTCGCCGCGCTCGACCGCCGGCTCGAGGGCAGGCCGGAGTCCTACCGGCGCCTCGACTCGGCGATCCTCGAGACCCTCGTCCTCAAGGGCCTCGCCGCGATGAGCGACCACGACATCGACTCCCGCCACGGCCTCGAGTACGCGAAGACCGTGGAGGAGGCGCTGGGACGGGTCGACGGCGGCGAGTACGACCTCGCCCTGATCCTGCGACCGGTCCCGGTCGAGCAGGTCAAGGCGGTCGCCGAAACCGACGAGAACATGCCGCCCAAGTCCACCTACTTCTTCCCCAAGGTGATGACCGGGATCGTGTTCAATCCGGTGAGCTGATGGTCAAGATCTACACCCGCAAGGGCGACGACGGCACCACCTCGCTCTGGTACGGGGGCCGCGTCCCCAAGCACCACGCCCGCACCGAGGCCTACGGCTCGCTCGACGAGGCGTGCTCGGCGCTCGGCGTCGCCCGCGCCCTCTGCGACGCCGGCGAGGCCGAGCTGGCCGCCGACATCCTCCGCCTCCAGGACGGCCTCTACATCGCCGGCGCCGGCCTGGCGACCGCGCCGGAGGCCGCCGAGCGGCTCGAACCCGGCATCAGCCGCACGACCGAGGCGATGGTCGCCGAGCTGGAGGAGCGGATCGACCGCTACATGAGCGCCGTCGACCTGCCGCCGAAGTTCGTCCTGCCCGGTGGCAACCACCTCTCCGCCCAGCTCGACGTCGCCCGCACCGTGATCCGCCGCGCCGAGCGGCGCGTCGCCGCCCTCGCCGAGGCCGGGGAGCTGGCCGACGAGGTCGTCGTGCGCTTCATCAACCGCGCCTCCGACCTCGCCTTCGCGATGGCCCGTTTCGCCGACGTCGACGACCCGGTCCTGTTCGAGGGGCGCGCCCGCGAGGTGGGCGAGTGAGGGTCACGGCCCGCCGCCGCGGCGAGGAGGGCTTCACCCACGACGTCGAGTTCGAGGGCGGCCACTCGCTGGTCCTCGACGAGCCGGAGGCGGTGGGCGGCGCCGACCTCGGCCCGAAACCGACGCTGCTGCTCGCCTCGAGCCTGGCCGGCTGCACCGCGATCACGCTCGAGCTCTACGCCGAGCGCAAGGGCTGGGACCTGGGCGAGGTCAGGGTCGACGTCGACGTCGAGTTCGACAAGTCGCTGCCGCAGTCCTTCGAGGTGACGATCCACCTCTCGGGCGAGCTCGACGAGGAGCAGCGCGAGCGGCTGCTGACGATCGCCGCCAAATGCCCGGTGCACAAGGTGCTGGCGGCGGAAACGACCGTCAGGGTCTCCGACCGCATCGAGTCCACCTGATGCAGCTCGGCCTGGCCGGGCGCAGCTGCGCGGTCACCGGCGCCAGCCGCGGCATCGGCCGCGAGACCGCGATCGGGCTCTGCGCCGAGGGCGCCAACGTGGTGCTGGTCGGCCGCGACGAGGGGCGGCTGCGCGAGGTTCAGGAAGAGGCCGACGGCGCCGGCGGCCGGGCCGGCGGCCGCGCCGCGGTGCTGGCGCTCGACGTCACCCGCGAGGAGTCCGGCGCCGCGATCCTGGCCGCCGCCACCGAGTGCTTCGGCCAGCTCGACGTGCTCGTCAACAACGCCGGCATGGCCCGCTGGCGCGATCTCGACGACGTCCCGGAGGAGGACTGGCGGGCCCAGTACGAGATCAACGTGATGGCGCCGCTGCGGGCGATGCGAGCGGCGATCCCGGCGATGGCCGAGCGCGGCTGGGGCCGGGTCGTCAACGTCTGCTCGACCGCCGGCAAGCGGCCCTCGGCGGCGATGCCGGAGTACTCCGTGGCGAAGGCGGCCGAGCTCTCGCTCTCGCGCCTGTTCGCCGACCGCTACGCGCGCTCGGGCGTCCTCGTCAACGCCATCTGCCCGGGCCCGACCGAATCGGAGATGTGGATGGCCGAGGGCGGCCTCGCCGACCAGGCGCGCGAGCTGGAAGGCGCGGCGAGCCGTGCCGCGGCGATCGAGACCGCCGGCGGCAAGCGGCCGATCGGCCGCCTCGCCGACCCCGCCGAGATCGCCGGGGCGATCGTCTTCCTCTGCTCCGAGCGCGCCTCCTATGTCAGCGGCGCCGCCTGGTCGGTGGACGGCGGCACCGTGCAAGTGATCATTTGAGCGACCTGGCGGAGCTGCTGCCGGGCGCGGCCGAGGCCTTCGCGAGCGGAGGCCGCGGCGGCGTCGAGGCGGCGGTCCTGGTGGCGGTTTACGGCTGGCCCGAGGAACCGGGCCTGATCTTCACCGAGCGGCGCGCCGACCTGCGCCGCCACGCCGGCGAGATCTCCTTTCCGGGCGGCCGCCGCGACGCCGCCGACCCCGACCTCGAGGCGACGGCGCTGCGCGAGGCGCAGGAGGAGATCGGCCTCGATCCCGGCGCGGTGGCGATCAGGGGAGCGCTGCCTCCGGTCTCCACCTTCGTCACCGACTACCTCGTCCACCCCTTCGTCGGCACCGTCGCCGACCCCCGCCAGCTCGACCTGCGGCCCAACCCGAGCGAGGTCGAGACCGTCCTCACCTTCTCGCTCGAGCTGCTCCACGGCAGCTTTGAGATGCGGCGGCTCCTGCGCGGCGGCGTCGCCGTCCACACCCCCACCTACGAGGTCGAAGGCCACCTGATCTGGGGCGCGACGGCGCGCATCCTCGGCGACCTGCTGAGCCGGCTCGGGACCGGCGCCTGACGGCCGCCGCTAGCGGCCCGGTCGCAGCAGCTGCAGAGCCAGATCCGCCATCGCCCCGGCCCACTCCGCCTCGGCGCCCGGCCCCGCGAGGGCGGCCGTGGGGTCGCCCGCCTCGACCACCGCGTGGGGGATCCGCCAGGTGTCGCCGGCGCTCCGCACCAGCTCCGCGCCGCCGGCCAGCAGCGCCGGCTCGACCGCGCCCACCGCCTCGTAGACGAATCCCCGCACCGGCGTGTCGACCAGCTTCTCCAGGAGGCGTTCGAGGCGCGGCCCATGGATCGCGGCGAGCTCCGCGGCGGGCCCCCGCGCCGAGCCGAGCAGGTAGTAGACCACCGCCACGTCGGCAACCAGGTCGAGCACCGTTCCGGGCCGCTCGGGGTCGGCGGGCGCCGCCTCCAGTCCCGCCGCCTCGATCGCCGCCCGGCCCTCCTCGCGGCGGCTGGTCCCGCGCACCGCCCACCCGGCCGCCGCCAGCCGCTCGCCGAGCAGGCGGCCACGACAGCCACAGCCGACGATCAGGGCACGTGCCACGCCCGGGACTCTATGCGGCGCGTCGCCGCAGCCTGGGCTAGCCGGCGCCGAACGGGCCGCGGCCGCGGAGCCGCAGGCGCTCGTCCTCGGCGACGCGCCGCTGCAGCTCGGCCTCGGTCAGCTCCGGGGCGCCGCGCCGGCGGCGCATCTCGTTCTGCGCCTCGAGCATCTGGCGGACGTCGTCGATCTCGTTCTGCGCCTCGACCGCCGGCGAGCGGGTCGGGTGCCAGTCGACGAGGTCGGCCGAGCTGCCTCCGTAGAGGTGGCCGATGAGGACCAGGACGCCGACGACGAGGGCCAAGATCCCCAGGGTTCCCAGCACGTACAGCACGAGGACAGGGTAGCCTCGCGCCAGGTGAGCGACGGGTTCGAAAAGCTGGCGAGCGTCGACGGCGCCCTGACCCCCACGGCGGCGGCGACGATCGGGCTCGAGGACGACGGCCTCTACCGCGGCGACGGGGCCTTCGAGGTGATCCGCCTCTACCGCGGTCGACCCTTCGCGCTGCGCGACCACGTCGACCGGCTCGGCCGCTCGGCCGCGGCGCTGGAGCTCGAGTTCGACCGCGTCGCGCTCGAGCGGGAGATCGCGGCCCTGCTCGATCGGGCGGGGAGCATCGACGGCCAGCTGCGGTTGATCGTCACCCGCGGCGGCCGGCGGATCGCGGTCACCGAGCCGATCCCCGCCCACGCGGAGACGATCGCCCTCGCCACCGTCACCTACAGCACCACGGTGATCCTCGACGGCGTCAAGTCGCTCTCCTACGCGGCCAACATGCAGGCGACCCGGATCGCGAAGGGCCGCGGCGCCGAGGAGGCGGTCCTGGTCCGCCCCGACGGCACGGTGCTGGAGGCGCCGACCTCGGCGCTCTTCTGGGTCTCCCCGGAAGGGGAGCTGCGAACCCCCTCGCTCTCCTGCGGGGTGCTCGAATCGATCACCCGCGACCGCCTGGTGCGGGCGCTGCACGTCGAAGAGGGCAGCTTCGCCGTCGCCGACCTGCGCGCCGCGAGCGAGGCCTTCCTGGCCTCGACCACGCGCGAGATCCAGGCCGTCGCCTCGATCGACGGCGTCGGCCTTCCCAGCGTGCCCGGGCCCCGGACCCGCGAGGCACAGAACAGGTTCGGGGCGGTCCTGGCGGCCGAGCTGGAAGAGCCTTGAGGCGCGGCGGCGGCGGCGCCGACCGGAGGGAGGCCGGGGAGTGGACCTCGAGCTCAGCGACGAGCAGAAGCTGATCGCCGAGTCGGCGCGCGAATTCGCCGACCGCGAGATCCTGCCGCGGGCCCGCGAGAACGACCGCGCCGGGCGCTTTGACCGCGAGCTCGCGAGCAAGCTCGGCGAGGTCGGCTACCTCGGCGCCACGGTCGCCGAAGAGCACGGCGGCCGCGGCCTCGACTACGTCGGCTACGGGCTGATCGTCGAGCAGATCGGCCGCGCCGACTCCTCCGCCCGCACCGTCGTCTCGGTCCAGACTTCGCTGGTCGCCGGCTCGATCGAGCGCTGGGGCAGCGAGGAGCAGAGGCGCCGCTGGCTGCCGCGGCTCTGCTCGGGCGAGGCGCTCGGCTGCTTCGGCCTGACCGAGCCCGACACGGGCTCCGACGCCGCCAGCCTGCGCACCCGGGCGACCAGGACCGACTCCGGCTGGTCGATCAGCGGCCAGAAGATGTGGATCTCGATGGGCAACCACGCCGAGCTGGCGCTGATCTTCGCCCAGACCGACCCCGAGAAGAAGCACCGCGGGCTCGCCTGCTTCCTCGTCCCCACCGCCAGCGAGGGCTTCGCCGCGCAGGAGATCCACGGCAAGCTGGGGCTGCGCGCCTCCGACACCGCCGAGCTCTCGCTCGACGCGGTCGAGGTCGGCGAGGACGCCCTGCTCGGCGAGGTCGGCGACGGCTTCAAGGTCGCGATGAGCGCCCTCGAGGCCGGCCGCTACAGCGTCGCCGCCGGCTGCGTCGGGATCTGCGAAGGCTGCGTCGAGGCCTCGGTCGCCTACGCCACCGAGCGCCAGCAGTTCGGCGTCCCCCTCGCCCGCTTCCAGCTGGTCCAGGAGATGATCGCCGAGATGATCCTCAAGCGCGACGCGAGCCGGATGCTGGTCCTGCGCGCAGGGCTGCTCAAGGACGAGGGCCGCCCGAACACGATGGAGACCTCGGTGGCGAAGCTGTACGCGACCGAGGCGGCGGTCGAGTGCGCGAACCTCGCGATCCAGGTCCACGGCGGCTCCGGCTACGTCGACGACTACCCGGTCGAGCGCTACCTGCGCGACGCCCGGGTGACGACGCTGTACGAGGGCACCTCGCAGATCCAGAAGCTGATCATCGGCCGCCTGGCGACCGGGGTCAACGCGATGCTCCCGTTCGAGGAGAGCTGAGACCTGGCCGGCCCCGTGCGGGAGTCCGTCGAGGACGGGGTCGGGCTGGTGCGCCTCGACAGCCCCGCGACCCGCAACGCGCTGTCGGCCGAGATGCGGGCGGCGGTGGCGGCCGCGCTCGAGCGCTTCGACGCCGACCCCGAGGTCGGCTGCATCGTCCTCGCCGGCTCCGAGAAGGCGTTCGCCGCCGGCGCCGACATCAGAGCGATGGCGGAGCTGCCGCCGGGCGCCTCGCCCAGCCCCGACGGGGCCGCATTCTGGCACCGGGTGGCGGCGATCGAGACGCCGCTGATCGCCGCCGTCGCCGGCTACGCGCTGGGCGGCGGCTGCGAGCTGGCGCTGGCCTGCGACATGGTTGTCGCCGACGCCGGCGCCCGCTTCGGCCAGCCCGAGATCACGCTCGGAATCATCCCCGGCGGCGGCGGCAGCCAGCGCCTGACGCGGGCGATCGGCAAGCAGCGGGCGATGGAGTACGTGCTGACCGGCCGCCTCTTCGGCGCCGAGACCGCCCTGGCCTGGGGCCTGATCAACCGCAGCGTCGCCGGCGGGCGCTGGCTCGAGGATGCGCTCGAGCTGGCGCGCCTGGTCGCGGCGCAGGCGCCGCTCGCGGCGCGGCTCGCCAAGCGCGCCGTGCTGGCGGCCGAGGCGGGCCTCGCCGAGGGCCTGGCGAGCGAGCGGGCGCTGTTCGAGGAGGCGATGGCGAGCGAGGACCGGGTCGAGGGGATGCGGGCCTTCCTCGAGAAGCGCGAGCCCCGGTTCAGCGGCAGGTGAGCGACGGGGGCGGGGTGGCCGTGACCACGGTCGGCGTCCTCGGCGCCGGCACGATGGGCGCCGGGATCGCCCAGGTCGCCGCGCTCGGCGGCCTGCGGACGCGGCTCTACGACGTCGTCCCGGCCGCCGCCGCGGCGGGCGCGGAGCGGCTGCGCGAGGCGCTGGGCCAGGGCGTCGAGCGCGGCCGCTGGGAGGCGCGGGACGCCGAGCTGGCGGCGGCGCGGGTGCACCCCACCGGGGAGCTGGCCGAGCTCGCCGGCTGCGAGCTGGTGATCGAGGCCGCGCCCGAGGATCTCGGGCTGAAGCGCGACCTGCTGAGCGCCGTCGCCGCCGTCTGCGGCCCCGCCGCCGTGCTCGCCACCAACACCTCCTCGCTGCGGGTCGGCGAGATCGCCGCCGGCGTGCCCGGTCCCGAGCGGGTCGTCGGCATGCACTTCTTCAACCCGCCGCCGCTGATGCGGCTGGTCGAGGTGGTGGCGGCCGAGCGCTCCTCGGCGGCGGCGCTGGCGACCGCCACCGCGCTCGTCGAAGTGATGGGAAAGACGCCGATCCGGGCCCGTGACAGCCCCGGTTTCCTCGCCAACCGGCTGGCGCGCCCGTTCTTCCTCGAGCCGCTGCGGATGCTGGCGGCCGGGCTCGCGGAGGCGGCGAGGATCGACCGCGTGATCCGCCTTGGCGGCGGCTTCCGGATGGGGCCCTTCGAGCTGATCGACCTGATCGGCCTCGACGTCAACCTCGAGATCGCCCGCTCCTTCTACCGCCAGGGCGGCGAGCCCGAGCGCTGGCGCCCGAGCCCGATCCAGCGCCGCCTGGTCGAGGAAGGCAAGCTCGGCCGCAAGAGCGGCGAGGGCTACCACCGCTACCCGCCCGGAGCCGGGCGCCGGGCCGAGCACGAGCCCGAGGTCGCGGCGCCGACCCTCGAGCCGACCGCCCTGGAGCGGATCGACCCCGCCGCCCCGGAGATCCTGCTGCGGCTTTTCGCCCAGATCGCCAACGAGGCCGCCTTCGCGGCGGAAGAGGAGATCGCCTCACCGCGGGACTTCGATACCGCGATGCGGCTCGGCTTCAACTGGCCGCTCGGCCCGCTGGCGATCGCCGAGCTGATCGGGCCGGCCCGCGCCGTGGCGACGCTCGAACGCTTCCGCGCCTCACTGGGCGAGGCCTACGCCCCCGCTCCGCGACTCGTCACCGCCGCGGAAGAAGCTAGCGGCTGAGCCCTCGCGGCTGATGCTCAGGCGCTGAGCTCGGCGGGCTCGCCGCCGGGGAACCAGTGGGCCTCGACCGGGGGGGCGCTGTCGCGCAGGTAGCGCTCGGCGTCGAGGGCGCCCATGCAGCCGGTGCCGGCGGCGGTCACCGCCTGGCGGTAGGTGTGGTCGACGACGTCGCCGACGGCGAAGACGCCGCCGAGGTTGGTCCGCGTCGAACCGGCCTCGGTGACGATGTAGCCGTCCTCGTCGGTCTCGACCTGGCCGCGCACGACCTCCGAGCGCGGCACGTGGCCGATCGCGACGAAGGCGCCGGTCGCCTCGATCTCCTCGCGCTCGCCGGTCTCGGCGTTGCGGAGGCGCACCGTCGCCAGTTTGCCGTCCTCGCCGGCGACGAACTCCTCCGGGATGAACGGCGTCTTGGTGTCGATGTTGTCCTTTTCGAGTGCCCGGTCGCGCATGATCTTCGAGGCGCGGAACTCGTCGCGGCGGTTGACGATCGTCAGCTCGTCGGCGAACTTGGAGATGAAGATCGAGTCCTCCATCGCCGAGTCGCCGCCGCCGACGACGATCACCCGGTGGCCCTTGAAGAAGGCCCCGTCGCAGACGCCGCAGGTCGAGACGCCGCGGCCGCCGAGCTCCATCTCGCCGGGGATGCCGAGCCGTTTGGGCTCCGCCCCCATCGCCAGGATCACGGTCTTGGCGCGATGCTCCTCGTCGCCGAGGAAGACCTTCTGGATGCCGCCGTCGGAGAGCTCGACCCGGTCGACGTCGTCGCTGACGAAGCGGGTGCCGAAGCGCTCGGCCTGCTCGCGGAACTTGGTCATCATCTCCGGGCCCATGATCCCCTCGGGGAAGCCCGGGTAGTTCTCGACGTCGGTCGTGTTCTGCAGCTGGCCGCCCCACTGGAAGCCCTCGAAGACGAGCGGCTCGAGGTTGGCGCGGGCGGTGTAGAGCGCGGCGGTGTAGCCGGCCGGGCCGCCGCCGACGATGATCACGTTCTCGATCTTCTTTTTCTCGCTCATCTCCGCCATCCGCCTCGAATCGTCGTTTCTCCGGATCTCCAAAGCCTAATACTTTACTTTTTATAGTAACGCGCCGGGGGGCCGGTGGCAATCGGCCGGCGGTGGGCCCGGGCTCGGGGCGGGCCGGGCGCCAGACGGCGGGCTCGGGCTCCGAGCCGCCTCACCCGACCGCGGGCTCGTACTCCGATGTGGCCCCCTCGCCGCGGTCGATCGGCAGCCCCTCGTCTTCCCAGCGGTGGACCGTTTTGCGGAGCTGGAAGAAGGCGACGATGCCGGGCGGGATCGGCATCCAGAAGGCGACCAGGCGGAAGATCAGGATCGCCGGGAAGACGGTCTCCTCGGGGATGCCGAAGAGGACGAAGGCGCCGATCATCCCCGCGTCGACGGCGCCGACCCCCGCCGGGGCGAGCGGGAAGAGGTTGGCGACCATGCCGAGGAAGAAACCCTGGACGACGACGGCGAGCGGGACGTGGACGCCGAAGGCGTGGAAGGAGGCCCAGAGGACGCCGATGCTGGCCGCCCAGAAGCCGGCGGCGCCGAGCACGGCGAGGCCGCCGCGCGAGGGATGGGCGAAGAGCCCGATCGCGAAGCGGAAGCCCTCGCCCAGGGTCGCCGGCACTTTGCCGAGGCTTTCGACGAGGCTGCGGGCCTTCTCGCCGCGCGCGTAGGGCAGCAGGCGGCGCTCGAGGTCGCCCGGGATCAGCGCGACCAGGGCGCCGACGACGAGCAGGAGGCCGGCGACGGCCGCCGGGATGATCGTCAGCTCCACCGAGCTCTCGCCGTGCACGACCCCGGTCCGCAGCAGGATGCCGCAGGCGATGATCGCCAGCGGATAGAAGGCGTAGTGGAGGGTGATGAAGGCGACCATGCGGCGGGCCACGTCGCGGCGGCGCATCCCGGCTTTGCGCAGCGCCCAGTAGGTGAGCGCGATGCCGCCGGCGCCGCCGGCCGAGAACAGCAGCGTCGCCGCCACCCCCGCCATGTTGATCTCGTAGGTCTCACCCCAGGTGAGCCGCAGCGCCTCGCCGCCGACGACGGCTTTGAACAGGGCGATGTAGGTGACGTAGGCGAGGACGTTGAAGCCGATTGCGATCGCGATCCAGACCGGGTCGGCTTCGCCGAGGCGGCTCATCGCGTCGCCGAGCCCGACCAGCTTCGGGAAGAGGAAATAGATCCCGACCAGGAGGACGAGGATGATCAGAACGGTGTTGATCAGGCGCCGCGGCGTGAGCAGCGGAAGTTCGGCGCGATTGTTTCCGTTGGCCGAGTCTTGCTGAGCCACGTTGGCTAACGCTACCCGCTGGCGATCCTCTCCAGACGCCGCAGGCCGCGGCTGACCCGCTCGATCAGGGGCGCGGCCAGCGGTTCGCCGCCGCGCACGGTGGCGACCAGGGCGGCGCCGGCGAGCAGATCGGTGACGTAGTGCTCGCCGAGGTAGACGAGGGCGAAGCCGAGGGTGCCGGCGTAGCCCCAGCCGAGCGCCCCCTCCACCCTGCCGGCTTCGCTCAGCGAGAGCGCGGCGGCGAGGGAGGTGGCGAAGTGCAGCGAGGGCATCGCCGCCCAGGGGTTGCCGCCGAGCGCCCCGTACATCGCCGGCCAGGCCGCGCCCCAGGTCTCCTCGCCGACCTCGACCATGATCCGGCGCACCTCTTCGCCGGTCTGGCCCTGTTCGGAGGACCACCAGGGCGGCGCCGTCGGCGCCGCGAAGTAGACCGCGCAGCCGAGGTCGAAGACCGCCGCCATCTGGCGCGCGGCGCGGGGAAAGCGCTCGTTGTGGCCGACCAGGATCACGATCAGCGCCAGGTAGGGCTCGACGAACCAGGCCCAGTGCGTCCAGGCCAGGAGGCGGTCCAGCGCGCGGCGGCGCGGCAGCCCGGCCAGCGCCCGCTGCAGGCGGGCGTTCGGCAGCCGGCCGCCGCCGATCGCCTTGTCGACGACGATCGGATAGCGGCTCAAGAGCCGCGCCCGCAGCCGCTCCGGCTTGTCGTAGGGGATCTCGTGGACGAAGGTGAAGGCGAGCATCTGCAGCGTGAACATCGCCACGTCGCGCTTCTTCGAGCGCGGGGTGAGGACGGCCAGCGCGAGCGGGCCGGAATAGGCCGCGGCTATCGTCACCGGAGCCGGCAGCCGCAGCCGCTTGCGCAGCAGCGGCAGGGCCAGCGAGCCGCCGACGAGCGCCGCGGCGCCGCCCCGGGCGGCGATTCGGAGCGCGCGGGATGGCCGGGTGCGCCGCCTCATGGGTGGGCGAGTATAGGTAGCGGCCGGGGGGCGGGACCCGCGGCGCCGCCGCGCCTGAATAGAATGGCCGCGCTTTGGCGCCGCACTCCCCTGCCACGGATCAGATCGACGCGCTCGTCTGGATCGGCTTCATCGCCGCCGCGATCGTCTTCGTCGCGATCAACGTCGCGCTGCTCAGCGTCGTCCGCCGCGGCCGCGCCCAGCGCGGCGCCGAGCCCCGCCAGGTCTCCGGCGGGCGGCGGCTGCAGTTCCGCGTCGCCGGCGCCCTGACCGTCTTCGCCGTCGTCCTCTTCGTGCTCGGCATCGTCTTCACCGACAAGTCCCGCGACACGCCGGCTACCGGGCCCGAAGGGCTGGTCTCCCAGACGCTCGAATCGGCGGGTGGGGCCGGCGAATCGGCCGCGAGCGCCGAACACGGGCCGCTGGAAATCGAGGCGACCGGGCAGCAGTGGCTGTGGCGCTACAACTACCCGAACGGCGCCTTCAGCTACTACCAGCTGGTGATCCCGGTCGACACGCTGGTCAGGCTGAAGCTGGTCTCGACCGACGTCGTCCACACCTGGAACGTCCCCGACCTGGCCGGCAAGGAGGACGCCGTCCCGGGCAAGACCAGCTACATCCAGCTGCGGGCCGACGAGGAAGGCTCCTTCACCGGTGACGCGGCCACTCTCTCGGGCCAGGGCTACTCCTCGATGCGGACCGAAGTCAAGGTCGTCTCCCCCGCCGAATACGAAGAATTCCTGGAAACCCAGAAATCCGACATCGAAGCCGCCCAGGAACGGGTGGTCGGCCTGATCGAAAACGGAGAAGTGCCATGAGTGATTCCCCGCGCCCCGAGCTCGTCGTCGACGGCCTCCCCAAGCGCCGCGCGCGCTGGATCGAGCTGGCGACCAGCGGCGACCACAAGGATCTCGGCCGGATCCTGATCACCGGCGCCCTCGGCTTCCTCTTCATCGCCGCGATCGAGTTCGTCCTGATGCGGCTGCAGCTGGCGATCCCGGAGAACGAATTTCTCACCCCGGTCGCCTTCAACCGGATGCTGTCGATGTACGGGGCGACCGCGATCTGGTTCTTCGCCCTGCCGCTGGTGCTCGGGCTCGCCTATTACGTGGCGCCGCTGCAGGTCGGCGCCCGCGGCACCGCGCTGCCGCGCGTCGGCCAGCTCGGCGTCGCCCTCTGGGTGGCCGGCGCCGCCGTCCTCTACTCCTCCTTCATGTGGACCCCGACCGAGGCGGGGGTCAACCCGCTGGCGCCGCTGACCGAGACCGCCTTCCTCTCCAACAACGGCGTCGACGTCTGGGTCACCTCGGTCGGTCTCGCCACCCTCGGCTTCGTCTTCGTCTCGATCGACCTGGTGACGACGCTCCGCAACCTGCGGGCGCCGGGGATGGCCTGGCGGCGGGTGCCGGTCTTCGCCTGGGTCGCCGCCGTCGGCTCCTGGCTGATGCTGGTGATCGGCCCTGTCTTCCTCGCGGCCCTGACGATGCTGATGATCGACCGCAACTACGACGGCATCTTCTTCGCCGACGGCGGTGGCGGCGCGCCGCTGCTGTGGCAGCACCTGAGCTGGATCTTCCTCTCCGGCACCTACATGCTGATCGTGATCTTCGCCCTCGGCGCGATCGCAGAACTGGTCGCCGTCTTCTCCGGCAAACCGCTGTTCAACCGGCGCGTGGTGATGGTCTCGCTGGCGGCGATCGCCGTGCTCGGCACCCTGGCCTGGATGCAGAACATGTACACGGCGCCGATCGGCGTCGGCTGGAAGTACTTCGCGATGCTGCTCTCGCTGGCGCTGATCGTCCCGATCGGCCTCGTCATCTTCAACCTGATCGCGACCATGGCGGGGGGCGTGCTGCGAATGCGGGCGCCGCTGCTGTTCGGCATCGGCGCCATCTCGCTGCTCTCCCTCGGCCTCGCCGCCGAGATCCAGCAGTCGCTGGTCGCCTCCGCCTTCTTCCTCAAGAACACGACCGACGCGACCGCCGCGACGCACTTCGCGCTGATCGGCGGTGCCGTCTTCGGCGGCTTCGCGGCGCTTCACTTCTGGTTCCCGAAGATGACCGGGCGGACGATGGGCGAGCAGCTGGCGCGGCTCTCGTTCTGGACCCTGCTGGCCGGCGTCCTGCTCACCTTCGTGCCGCTGGCCCTGGCCGGCTACGAGCAGGGCCAGGTGATCGACACCTACAAGTACTTCTCCGGGACCGGCGTCACGACCTACAACGTGATCGCCTCGATCGGCTCGCTGTTCCTCCTCGCCGGCCTCGTGATGACGCTGTCCAACGCGATCCAGAGCCGCGTCACCGGGGCCGCGGCCGGGCACGACCCGTGGGGCGGCGACACGCTCGAGTGGTTCGCGCTCTCCCCGCCGGAGCCGCACAACTTCGACGTGCTGGTCGACGTCCGCAGCGCTCGCCCGCTGCGTGACGTCCGCGAGGCGATCGCGCAGCGCACGGCCAGCGCCGAGCTGCCGGCCCGCGAGTCCCAGCCGGTAGCCTGACCCCAATGGATGCCGGCGCGCGAACCGCGCCCAACCCGGCGGCGGTAGCCCCCCGCTCCGCCCTCGCGCAGACGCTTCGCGATTACCTGACGCTGACCAAGCCGAAGGTCCAGTCGCTGCTGCTCTTCACGACGGTGACGACGATGTACGTGGCAGGAGACCCGTCGCTGCGCCTGATCCTGCTCACCTGCCTCGGCGGCGCTCTCTCGGCCGGCGGCGCCGGCGCGATCAACCACGCGATCGACCGCGACATCGACCGGCAGATGGCCCGTACCGCAGATCGGCCGGTGGCCGCCGGCCGCATCTCCCCCACCGCGGCGCTCGCCTTCGGCGCGATCCTCGGCCTCGCCTCCTTCCTGCTGCTCGCCGTCAGCGTCAACCCGCTGGCGGCGACCCTCTCCCTCTCGGGCTTCGTCGGCTACACGGTCGTCTACACGCAGTGGCTGAAGCGCCGCACCTGGCAGAACATCGTCTGGGGCGGCGCCGCCGGCGCCGTGCCGCCGCTGGTCGCCTGGGCCGCGGTCACGGGCGGCCTCGACGGCATGGCCTTCTACCTCTTCGCGATCGTCTTCTTCTGGACGCCGCCGCACTTCTGGGCCCTCTCGCTGCTGATGAAGGACGAGTACGCCAAGGTCTCGGTCCCGATGCTCCCGGTGGTGCGCGGCGAGGACGAGACCCGCCGCCAGATCCTCCTCTACACCGTCCTGCTCTACGCCGTCACCCAGCTGCCGTTCTGCGCCGGCGGCCTCGGCGTCGCCTACCTCGTCCCCTCGATGCTGCTCGGCGCCGCCTTCATCTACTGCGCGGTCCGGCTCCTGCGCAGCGCGAGCCGCCGCTGGGCGCTGCGGACCTATCTCTACTCGCTGGCCTATCTGGCGCTGCTGTTCCTCAGCATGGCGGTCGCGGCGCACGCCTGAGGGTTGCCCGGGGTCCTCGAGCCCCCTCCGGCAAGGGACGGAGGTTTGCGAGGGTGAGGGGTGGGGTGTCCCACCTCACTCGGCCGTGGCCAGGGCATTCCGTGGTTCCTTTTGGACGCTCTGGGTCCGGAAGGAACCGCCGGATGGGACACCCCACCCCTCCCTAGCAGGGCCGAGGTCCAACGCCCGGCCCGAAGCCCAGCAAGAACCCCCGCCCCGCTCCCAGGTCCTGGGCTTCAAGGGACGAAGGCCCCCGTCTCTCCCAGAGCCTGCAAGGGACGAAGGCCCCGTCGCTCCCAGAGCTTGCAGGGACGAAGGCCCCTGTCTCTCGTGAAGCCGGCGGGACAGGGCTCTCCCGCGAGAACGCAGTTCCGCCGCTGCGAGGAAACTGCGTTCTGGTCAGCACCGTGCAAGCGCCGAGGCATCGCGTGGTCCTGGACGCCTGGGTCCGGAAGGAACCACGCGATGGGAAATCGCCGCCTTCGTGAGGGGGGCCCTGTGGTCGCCTGGCGACCACAGGAACCACGCGATGGGGTGGGGGCTGGGCGTGGTGGGTTGGGGCGACGGCGGGGATCGGTCCTCCGGGCACTCGCCACCGCGGCCCCGGGTGATAGAACTCCGAGCCATGGATCGTGAGACCGCGCGCAGAAACATGGTCGGGGGCCTCGTCGCCGGCGGCTTTGCCGTCGCGATCTTCGCCCTCACCTTCGTCGCCGCCTTCCTCTACATCGCCCAGTAACCCACGATGAGCGAGCACCGAAACATCTCCGAGCCCGGCGAGGCGATCTACGGGCCGCGGAGCTCGTGGGCGCCCGCCTTCCTCGCGGTCGGCGCCGTGGGCCTGGTTGCCGGCATCTACGCCGCCGGCTTCATCTTCGCCCCCTACATCTACGCCGTCCTCGGCGCGATCTTCGTCCTCTTCGCCTTCCGCGCCCTGGCGAAGGGCTCGATCCGCGGCTACTTCCGGCTGCCGCGCAAGCAGCACGTCAAGCACGCCGCGCTGCCGGTCGAAACGATCGCTCCGCTCAAGCGCGAGCGCTCCTAGCGCCCCAGCGCCTCCATTTCGGAGGTGGCGCCGTCCGAGGTCCAGACGCGGACGATGTCGCGCATCGAGAGCACCCCGACCGCGTCGGCGTTCTCGAAGACCACGAGGTGGCGGACGCCGCGCCGCGACATCTCGGCGGCGGCGCGCTCGAGGCTCCACTCGGGAGACGCGGCGATCACCCGCTCGGTCATGTGACCGGCGACGAGCTCGACGTCTGGGTTCTCACCCGCCCCGACCGAGATCAGCAGATCGCGCTCGGTGACGATCCCCAGCGTCGGCGACTCGTCGTCGGCGACGAGCGCCGCGCCGGTCCCCTTCTCGACCATCCGCGCCGCCGCCTGCCGCAGCGTGTGCGATGGCCCAACCACGAGCGACACCTCCGACATCCCGTCTCGCACCTGCATCTTCAGTCCTCCTCCGCGCTGATGATTGAGATAGTGCGAATCGCCTCAAGGGTACCCCACACCCCCCTCCGGCCAAACGGCTGTCGAGCGGCGCTGACATATAGACTCCGGCCCGCCTGACGCCGTATGCGAAGCCTGCCGAAACCAATCCTCCTGGTGCTAGCGCTCGTCGCCCTCGGGGCCACCGTCGTGGTCGCCAGCGGGTGCGGAACCTCCAGCGCCAACACCGAACGCGGTCGCTCCCTGTTCCGGCAGAAGTGCGGTGGCTGCCACACGCTGGCGCAGGCCGGGACCACGGGCGTCCAGGGCCCCAACCTCGATGATGCCTTCGCGGCGGCGCGGGCGGTCGGCCAGGACAGCGACACGGTGGAAGGCGTGGTCCGGGCGCAGGTCGAGAACCCGCGGCCGAGCAACGGCGACCCGGCCGTCTCGATGCCCGCCGACATCGTCACCGGCCAGGACCTCAACGACGTCGCCGCCTACGTCGGCGAATGGGCCGGCGTCCCCGGCGCGGCGCCGCCCGAAGTCGCCGGCGGCCCCGGCGCCCAGGTCTTCGCCAACAACGGCTGCGGCGGCTGCCACAAGCTCGAAGGAGTCGAAGGCGCGGGCGGCACCACCGGGCCGGACCTGAGCGAAGTCCTGCCCGGCCAGTCGCCGAGCAAGATCGAAACCGACATCGTCGACCCCAACAAGGAAATCGCCCAGGGCTATCCGGCCAACGTGATGCCGGAAACCTTCGGCCAGACGCTGAGCGAAGAAGAACTCAAGCAGCTGGTCGAATTCCTGGTCGAAAAAACCTCCAAGGGCGGCTGAGGCGGGCGGCCGCGCGCCGCTGCCATCATCTTGAAGACGATGCGAGAACGCCTCCGCAGCCGCCTCGAGATCTCGCCGCGCCGCTACGCGCAGGTGACGGCCGTGGCGCTGGCGGGACTGGCGCTGATCGTCCTCACCGGCGCCGGCGTCCGCATCACCGGCTCCGGCCTCGGCTGCCCCGACTGGCCGCGCTGCTACGGCGGCACGACGCCGCCGCTGGAAACCCACGCGGTGATCGAGTACGGCAACCGGCTGCTGAGCGGCCTCGTCGGCATCGCCGTGATCGCGGCCGCCATCCTCGCCTTCTTCCGCCGCCCCTACCGCTGGCACCTGGCGCTGTTCGGAGCGCTGCTGCCGCTCGGCGTGATCGGCCAGGCGATCCTCGGCGCGCTGGTGGTGAAGTACCACCTGGCTCCGGGCCTGGTGATGAGCCACTTCATCCTCTCGATGATGCTGCTCGACGCCGCCTTCGCGCTCGCCTGGTGCTCGCGCTACGAACCCTGGGAGCGGCGCCGCTCCGGCGACCGGCTCGGGGTCTGGGCGGTGCGGGCGCTGATCCCGTTCGGGCAGCTGACGATCCTGCTCGGCACGATCGCCACCGCCTCCGGGCCCCACGCCGGCGCCCATGAAGGCCAGCTCGTCGAACGCTTCACCTTCGAGGGCGTCGACACGCTCGAATGGGTCGTCCAGCGCCACGCCGTGATCGCGACGATCTACGGCCTCGCGGCGATCGCCGTCTGGTTCCTTCTCAGGCGCCCAGGAGGCGACAGGAGGGCCCTGAAGCCCCTCACCGTGGTCCTGGGCCTGCTTGCGCTGCAGGGGGTCATAGGCAGCGTCCAGTGGTGGCTGGAACTGCCCGGGGAGCTGGTCTGGCTCCACGTCGGCGTCGCCACCGCGAACTGGCTGGCGATGCTCTGGACCGTTGCCGCCGCCGGCCGCCTCGAGCCGCGCGGCGAAGCCTCGCCGGCCGGGGGCGGCAGGGCCCGCGAGCCGGCCGGAGCAGCCGTCTAGGCCGGACCGGCGCCCGGCGTGCCCTTCTGGCTCTCGATCGGGGTCCTCAGCCTCGTCCAGGCGCTCCTGGTCGGGCTGCCGCGACCCGCGCGCGCTCCCTGGCTGGCGCGCCTGCGCAGCCGCTGGCTGGCGCTGATCCTGCCGCTCTCGATCGCGGTGGTGATCGCCGCCGTCGCCGCCGAATCCGCCGTCGCCGACTTCCTCACCTACCTGGCGCTGGTCGCCGTGCCGCCGCTGGCGGCCGCCGCCCTCGGCTGGCTCATGCACGGCGCCCGTCCTCCCCTCGCGCTCGCCGTGGTGCCGCTCTTCACCGCCGCCTGGGCGGCCCAGGGTACGTTCGGCGGCCGGACGGCGGCGCTGGCGCTCTCGGCACTCGCCTGCCTCACCCTCGGCTGGCTGCTGGCGGCGGCCGTCCCGCGCGCCTGGCTGGAGCTCGGCATCTACGCGATGGCGGCGACCGACGCCTACCTGATCGCCTCCGACCTGCTGCAGTCGCCCAACGCGACGATCAACTCCGCCGCCCCCGCGGCCGACCTGCCGCGCCTGCAGTTCGTCCACTTCGGCTCGGCCGTGATGGGCTTCGGCGACCTCTTCGTCGCCGCCGTGCTCGGCGCCCTGCTCGCCTACGACCGCCGCCTGCAGCTGCGCGGCGCCGCCCTCGCGGCCCTGATCTGCGTCGGCTTCGACCTCCTCTTCTTCGCGATCGACGAGACCCCGGCGACCGTCCCGATCGCCCTCACCCTCCTGACCCTGCGCCTCGGCGGCGCCTGGCGCGCCGGTCCCGCCTAGCGGCGAGCACGAGGGGCGCCCTCACTCCGACTCGCCGGCCCGGACCCAGCCCTCGCGCCGCTTCGCCCGCAGCCACCGGATCCCGTGCCAGCAGCCGGCGATCACCAGCAGCAGCCCCCAGATCGCCCCCACCAGCGGCCGCGTCAGCAGCGTCAGCGCCACGATCGAGATCGCCGCCACCGCGACGATCACGACCCATTTGAACACCGCCTCCTCGGATACCGGAAGACCGCTCACACCTAGACCTTAGAGGGACGACGACCGGATTCCACAGGGTTCCTCGGACTCAAGACCCTCTCAGCTCCTGAGACGGCGAAAATCAAGTCTGGGTAGGACGCAGGGAGCGAGACGAGGGGAGCGCACTACCGTGCGTGACCCGAAGGCGAGCGACCGAGGACACCCCCAGACGCAGATTTGCAGCCGTCTCAGAGGATGTACACGGTCACGAAGACGATGATCCACATGATGTCGACAAAGTGCCAGTAGATCCCTGGCACCTCGACACCGAGGTGCTTCTCCGGGTCCTTCCCGAAGTGACCGCGGAAGGCGCGGATCGTCGCGAACGTGAGCAGCATCAGGCCGGCGAAGACGTGGGCCCCGTGCAGCCCCGTCAGGCAGTAGAAGATCGAGCCGAAGGCGAGGTCGCGGGCGCTGAAGCCGATGTGGACGTACTCGTTGATCTGGATGAAGAGGAAGGTCGCACCCAGCAGCCAGGTGAGGACAAGCCCGAGTTTGAGGCCGTTGCGGTTGCCGCGCCGGACCGCCTCCAGCGCGTAGTGGATCGTGAAGCTCGAGGAGACCAGGATCGCGGTGTTGACGCCGGCGATCGCAACCGGGAATTCATACGGTTCGGGCGGCCAGGTGGACGGGTTGACGACGACCCGGAGGAAGAAGTAGGAGGCGAAGAAGGCGCCGAACAGCATCACCTCGGAGACGATGAAGAGGAGGATGCCGAGGACCTGCGGGTCGATCCGCGAGCTTTTGTTGGCCGCCGGCGGGCCGTGGTGGTGCTCGTCGGCGTGCCCGTGATCGAGCGTTACGGTGGCGCTCTCCATCAGGAGCCTCCCTCCTCGGCGACGGCGGCGGCGACCGCTACCGGCGGCCGGCCGACCTCGATGTGCTGGACCTGCTTCTCGGTGATCTCGCGCACCCGCCCGACCAGGTCCTGCTCGAGCCACTGCGAGCTCTCGCCGGCGAAGGTCGAGATCAGGACCTCGTTGATCCGGTAGTGCTCGATCGCGTTCTTCACCGCCAGGAAGGGGTCGGGGCTCATCGGCTGCCCGGTCGCGTCGATCTCGGCCCGGTAGAGCTCGGCCAGCGTCGAGGCCAGGTCGAGGACGATCTGGGCCTCGCTGACGTCCTCCGCGCGCGGGCAGACGATCGTGTAGCGGTGGGGGCCGGCCGCGGTCCGCTCCTTCAGCCGCTGGACCAGTTCCGGCACGGCGACGGTCTTGGTCGCGACGACCAGGGTGTGGATCAGGTCGAGGCGGATCGAGTCGCCCTCGAGTCGCACCGGGATGTGGGTGAAGGCGGTGTCGGGTTCGACCTGCTCGCGGACCCACTCGACGAGGTCGCGCCGGACGAAGCCGAAGCGGTCGTCGTAGAGGCTCGAGAAGAGGACCTCACCGGGTTCGTGGGCGCGGACGGCGTCGGTGGCCGCCAGCCACGGCTCGGGGTCCATCACCTCGCCGATCGAGTCGATCCCGAACTCGGCCAGCACCGCCATCGTCACCTCGACCCGGGCGCGCGCGGCCTCGCGCAGCTCCCCCTCGTCGATCAGCTGGCCGACCGAAGGCTGGTTCTGGGGCGCGACGACGATCACCCTGGAGACGCTCTCGGCCCGCTCGCGCACCGCCTGCAGCAGCTTGCGCCCACCGGCGACCTCGTTGAGGAAGACGAGGAGCGGCCGCTTCTCGGCGGCCTCGGTCACGAAGAGGACCCCACGACACTGGGCTCGCCGGCCGGGACCTCGGCCCCCTCGCCGGCCATGATCGCGTGGCGGGCGCCGGGGATGCCGAACTCGTACGGCCCGCCGACGACCCGTGGGATCTCATCGAAGTTGAAGACCGGCGGCGGCGAGGAGACCTGCCACTCGATCGAATTGCCGCGCCAGGGGTTGGCCGAGGCCTTCGGCCCGAAGCGCCAGCTGACGATCATGTTGTAGAGGAAGACCAGCTGCACGGCGCCGAGGAAGAAGGCGCAGATGCTGATCAGCAGGTTCCAGTCACCGAACTGGGTGGCGTAGTCGGCGACGCGACGCGGCATCCCGTCCATCCCGATCCAGTGCATCGGGATGAAGGTGCCCCAGGTCCCCACCACGGTGCCCCAGAAGTGGATCCGACCGAGCCGCTCGTCGTACATCCGCCCGGTCATCTTCGGGAACCAGTGGTAGATCCCGGCGAAGATCGTGAAGACCGAGCCGCCGAACAGCACGAAGTGGATGTGGGCGACGACGAAGTAGGTGTCGGAGACGTGGATGTCGAGCGGCACCATGCCGAGCATGACGCCGCTGATGCCGCCCACCGTAAAGGTCACGATGAAGGCGAGCGCGAACAGCATCGCCGTCGAGTACGTGTGGATCTTGCCGAAGTAGAGGGTTCCCAGCCAGGAGAAGATCTTGATCCCGGTCGGCACCGCGATCAGCAGCGTGGTCAGCATCATCGGGACGCGCAGCCACGAGAACATCCCGGCGACGAACATGTGGTGCGCCCAGACCGAGTAGCTGAGAACGACGATCCCGATCAGCGCCAATGCCATCAGCCGGTAGCCGAAGATCGGTTTGCGGGAGTGGATAGATATGACCTCGCTGATGATCCCGAAGCCGGGCAACATCATGATGTAGACGGCTGGGTGCGAGTAGAACCAGAAGATGTGCTGGTAGCTGATCACGTCGCCGCCGGCTGCGAACTGGAAGAAGTTCGTATGGAGGATCCGGTCGAAGAGGACCATGAACTGGGCGCCGGCGACGAACGGGGTCGCGGCGACCACCAGCAGCGAGGTCGAGAGGTTGGCCCAGACCAGCAGCGGCATCCGCCAGAAGGTCATCCCGGGTGCTCGCATGGTGATGATCGTGACCAGGAAGTTGAGCGCGGTCGCGATCGAGGAGGCGCCGGCGAACTGGACGCCGAGGTTGAAGAACGATTGCCCGAGCGGGGCTCCGGTCGAGAGCGGCGCGTAGCCGGTCCAGCCGGCGTCGAAGGCGCCGCCGGGGGCGAAGTAGCTGCCGACGAAGAGCAGGCCGGCGAGCGGCAGCATCCAGAAGCTGAGCGCGTTGAGCCGGGGGAAGGCCATGTCCGGCGCGCCGATCATCAGCGGCAGGACGTAGTTCGCGATCCCGGCGAAGACGGGGATGATGAAGAGGAAGATCATCAGCACCGCGTGCGTCGAGAAGAGGCTGTTGAAGGTACTGGCGCTGACGATCTGGGTGCCCGGCTGAGCCAGCTCGGCCCGGATCAGCATCGCCAGCAGGCCGCTGAGGAAGAAGAAGAAGAAGGTCGTGCAGATGTACTGGATGCCGATCACCTTGTGATCGGTGTTGAAGTAGAAATAGCTCTTCCAGCTCTTCGCCCCGTGCTGGGAGTGGTCGTCGGGGATCGTCGGCAGGCCGAAGGCCCAGCGCAGCCAGTAGTCGAAGCAGCCGAAGCCGAGCAGGAAGCCGAGCGGAGCCATGACCAGCGGCACGACAACGTGCGGGTAGCCGGTCTGTTCGGTCTGGTAGAGCGGCAGGCCGGAGATCGCGCGCAGCGAGATGACCAGGCCGAAGCCGATCGCCGCGAAGACGAGCGCGCCGAGCGCCCCTCGAATCCATCCCGGTCGCTTGATCGCTGCCACCATCAGATCGCCTCCATTATGCCCCGCCTGCGCCGAGTTCCTGCGGCGGGTTCGTCTGCGTGTCCTGGATCACCGACTCCTCCAGCGCCGGCGGCACTTCCTGTTCGAGGCCGGCGACCCATTCCTGGAACTTCTTCGGCGACTCGACCACGACCTTGGCCCGCATCGCGGCGTGGCCGTAGCCACAGAGCTCGGTGCAGATCAGCTGGTAGGTGCCGACCTTGTCGGGCGTGACGATCGCCGTCGTGGTGATCCCGGGCACGTTGTCTTTCTTGATTCTCCACTCGGGCACCCAGAAGGAGTGGATCACGTCCTGCGAGTGCATCTTGAAGTGGACCTGGCGGTTGACGGGCACGTGCAGTTCGCCCTCCGACCAGACGTTTCCTTTGCCCGGGTAGCCGAAGCTCCAGGCGTATTGCTGCGAGAAGACGTCGACGGTGAGCGGGTCCTTCGTCGTCGCTTCGATGTCGTGCAGCACCTTCCAGCTGTAGCCGCCGGAGAAGAGGACGATGATCGTCGGGATCAGCGTCCAGGCGACCTCGAGCCGGGTGTTGCCGTGGATCGGCTCGCCGTCGGATTCGTCGCCGGGTTTCGCCCGGAACTTGTAGAGGGCGTAGAAGAGCATCACCAGGACGAGCGAGAAGACCAGCGAGGAGAGGACGATCATCACGTTGAGCAGATCGTCGATCTTGGGGGCCGCGGTCGACGCCTCCTGGCCGTCCCAGTTGATCGACAGCATCACCGCCGAGATAGCCGCGGCTAGCGCGAGCGTGGCGGCCATCATCTTGACTATCGGCAGGCGTCCGTACATGCTGCGGCCGGCATTCTATTGAAGCGGCGGCGTCAGGCTTTGCGCCCTCAGGTGACGGTTGGCACTTGCGCCTAAGGCCGGGGCAGCGAGCCGATCTCGCCCGCAGCGGCGGACAGCACTCCGCGGGCCACGCCCTCCCAGCTCCAGAGCCGGCCTACCGCCTCGACCAGTGCCCGGCGCGCGGCCTCGCGCTCCGGCGCCGGCAGCGAGAGCCACCCGTCGAGGCGGGCGGCGATCGCCTCGACGGCCCCCTCGCCGACCTCGAAAGATGTCAGCGAAGCAACCGCCGGCGGCAGCGCCGGGGCCAGCTGGCGGGAGACCTCGAGCATCCCCGAGTGGCCGGCCGAGACCGGGAGGGCGCCGCAGGCGGCGGCCTCCACGGCGACCATCCCGAAGGCCTCGGGAAAGGTGCTCGGCATCACCGCCGCCTCGGCCCGGGGAAAAAAGCGGGCGACCTCGTCGTGCTCGAGCCGGCCGATCAGCCTGACCGAGCCGGCGGCCGCGCGCGCCGCCTCGCCGTAGCCGGCGGGGGGAGAGCCGAGAAAGCGGGAGAGGATCGAGAGCGGCCGCTCCTCCCCGCCCTCGAGCGCCCGGCCGAGCCGGGCGAGCGCCCGCGCCTCTTCGAGGTCGCCGGCCTCCAGCGCCGCCAGCAGCCGCCGCAGGCCGTCCTCGTACTCGCCGAACCCGGCGATCTCCAAACGGGCGCCCGGATGGGCGGCGTGCACCAGCGGCCAGGCGGCGAGCAGCAGGTCGACCCCCTTGGAGACGATCAGCTTGCCGACGAAGGCGACCAGCGCCTCGCGCTCGCCGCGCGGGCGGAACTGCTCGACGTCGACCCCCGGCGGCCCCAACCGGGTCTTCTCCTCGAGTCCCGCCAGCCGCAACGCCGCCCAGAGCGACTCGCCGGTGTGGGCGGAGCCGACGAGGACGCCGCGGGCCGGCCCGAGGCCCTCGCGCGCGTAGGGCAGGAAGCGCTCGGGGTGCGGCTTGACGGTGTACTCCAACGCCGAGCCGTGGATCTTCACCGCGTAGGGCGCGACCCCGGCCCGGGCGAGGATCGCGGGCCCCATCACCAGGTGGTTGGCGAGGGCGGCGTCGATCCCGCCGGCCGCGGCGGCCACCGCCCGGACGGCGGCGACGTTGGCCTCGAGGTAGCGGTCGAGCTCGGCGTCGCTGAGCTCCGGGAAGGCCTTGACCTCGAAGCCCTCGTAGGGGTCCTTGACGTAGACCGGCAGCAGGCCGCCGATCTCCGGGTTGTGGATCTCGACGCCGGGGATCTTCACCTGCCGGTCCTGGCAGAGGAGGTGGACCTCGTGGCCGAGCCCGGCCAGAGCCCGCGCCAGGTTGGCGTTGTAGATGTTGCTGCCGGTGCCGCGCAGCATGTAGCCGTGGAAGATCAGGACGCGCATCCGCGCCCCAAGCTATTAACCTTCGCGGCGATGAACAACGACCGCCAGCTCTACAGGATGCGTGCCCCGGCCTCCGGCCGCGAGGCCCTCGCCCACGCTGAGCCCGGTCAGACCTACGTCGACCGCGAGACCGGTGAGGAGATGGAGCCGGTGGCGATGGTCCTGCCGCTCGCCCCGTCGGCCTCCGCCCTCCCCCGCACCCCGGCCAACCTGCGGGCCTGCCGGCGCTGCGACCAGCTGATCGGCCTCGACGTCAGCGACTGCCCCTACTGCGGGCTCCGCCAGAGCGCGCTCTAGAGCCAGCGCACGCGCGGCTGCCGTCAAGGCCCGCTCACTGGCGGTGATGTGGCCACGGCCCCCGCTGGCTCGCAAGGGACGACCATCCCGTGGTTCCTTGCGGACGTCCTGGGTCCGAAAGGAACCGCGGGATGAGACATCGCCGGCTTTGGGCAGCCCGTGGTTCCTTGCGGTCGCCAGGCGACCGCAAGGAACCACGGGATTGGGGGCTTTGTTCCTTTGGGGCGCTGGAGAGACGGTCGGCTTGGCCTCTTGACGGGACTCCCGCCCCGCCAGCCGCGCGGCGCCCTTACGGGGACTTGACCAGCGTCGCCGTGTAGAGCAGGCGCGCTTCGGCGTAGTAGCAGCCGTAGGTCTTGACCTTGCCGACGCCCTGCTGGGGGTGGCCGCTCTGGATGTCTTCCTTGGACTGGCAGTGCCCGGGCAGGCGGCTGCCGCGCCAGGTGTTTTCGGCGGAGATGTTGAAGGCGAACATCGGCGCCCAGGTCGGGATCGTCAGCGCGACGACCTGGCCCTGGAGGACGGTGAGAGGGTGTTCGAGGGCGAAGATCGGGGTGCTGCCGAAGTAGGGGTTGAGGACCTCGATCGGGCTCTGGCGGACCAGTTTGTACTGGGGCGGCTTGGAGCCTTCGATCGGGCGCAGGATCCCGATCCGCGCCTCCGCCGGCTTGCCGAGGAATTCGTTGAAGAACCCGATCTCGTTGGTCGTCGTCTTGGTTTCGGTCGCCGAGGGCTTGGCGAGGGTTATCGACCAGGCGACGATCTTGCCGTCGAAGGGCGCCTCGTAGGGTTTGACGACGCCGCCGGCGAGAGCCTGGAAGCCGGTGACGTGGCCCTCGACCCGGCAGGGCTTGATCTCGACGTTGTTGACGACCTTGCCGGGGCACGACGGCGGCGGGGTTTCGGCGGTCTGGCCCAGGGTGACGACGCGCAGCGGCGCCGAGTCGGCGCTGCCGGGCGAGATCGCGACGAGGGCCGCGAGCACGGCGGCGGCAAGCGCCACCAGCGCCCAGTCGCGGCCTCTGCGGCTGTTGAGTCTGTGTGTGAGCATGAATATCCAGCAACACGGGCCCGCTGGCCCAGTTGCGCCGGATTCTGCCTTCCGCGGCGGCCGGATGCCGGCTGCCGCGCCCGGCTGCACGATCGCGGCCAGAAAGCCGGCGGTAGGGTTCTCGCACCCGATGGAGGCCGGCGAGCGCGCAGAGGATTTCATCCCGTCGGGGCTGGCGGCCTTCGGCGTCGAGGCCGACGAGGTCGAGCTGGCGGTGATCGCCGCCGCCCACGGCATCTTCTGGCCGCCGATCCTGGAGCTGCTCGAGCTCGACCTCGGCGAGCTCGAGCCCGAGCCCCGGCCCGACCTCTCCGCCCCGCCCGCGGCGCGATGAACGGCGCGCCGCTCGACCTGACGCTGCGCGCCCAGGCGGCCGCCATCGCCGCCGGCGAGCTCGACCCCGGGGAGCTGCTGGAGGCGGCGCTGGCGCGGATCGAGCGCCGCGACCCCGCTCTCAACGCCGTCGTCGACACCTTCCCCGAGCGCTCGCGCGAGATGCTGGCGGCGGCCCCGACCGGCCCCCTGCACGGGGTCCCGGTGGTGATCAAGGACGAGTGGCCGCTGCCCTGGCGGGCCCAGCGCTTCGGCGCCGCGCAGATGCTGGCGACGCGGCCGCCGGCCGCCGCCGAGTCCGGGCCCTACCGGGCGCTGCGCGACGCCGGCGCGGTGATCGTCGGGGTCGGCAACATGCACGAGCTCGGCGCCGGCAGCACCGGCGCGATCTCGGTCTACGGCCCCGCCCGCAACCCGTGGGACACCGAGCGCTGCCCGGGCGGCTCCTCGAGCGGCCCGGCGGCCGCGGTCGCGGCGCGCCTGGTCGCCGGCGCGGTCGGCGCCGACGGCGTCGGCTCGATCCGCTTCCCCGCCGCCTACTGCGGCCTCACCGGCCTGAAGCCGACCTTCGGCCGCGCGCCGATGGCCGGACACCACATGGACGGGATCTCGACGACGATCGTCGCCGGCCCGCTCTGCGCCGACGCCGCCGACTGCCGGCTGCTCGCCTCCGCCCTGTTCGGCGAGCCGCTGGCCGCCGGCAAGCCGTCCGGGCTGCGGGTCGGGATCGTCCGCGCCAGCGTCACCGACGACGTCGCCCCGGCGGTCCGCGACGCCTGCGAGGAGGCGATCCGGGCGCTGCTCGGCGCGACCGGCGGCGAGCTGGTCGAGGTCGACCTGCCCGACCTCGAGCTCGCCGCCCTGGCCACCGTCCTGATCGCCAACAGCGAGGGCCTCGCCGGCCTCGCGCCGAGCCGGCTGCGGGCGCTGGACCCTGAGCTCAGCCCGATCGCCCGCGGGCTGCTCAAGTACCGGCTGCTGCTGCCGGCGGCGGCGACCGTCAAGGCCCACCAGGTGCGGACCCTGATGCGCCGCCGGCTGGCCGCGATCCACGCCGGCGTCGACCTGCTCGCCTGGCCGACCGTGCCGGCCGTCGCGCCGCCGCTGCAGGCGCCGCTGGTCGAGCTGCCCTCGGGCACGACCACGGCCGATCAGGCGAACGTGCGCGGAGCGGCCCTCGCCAACCTGGCCGGGGTGCCGGCGATCAGCGTCCCGGTCGGGCTCGACGGCGGCCTGCCGGTCGCCCTGCAGCTGCAGGCCGCCTGGGGGCGCGAGGAGCTGCTGCTCGACGCCGCCGAGGCCCTGGAGCAAGCCAACGGGCGCCGCTGGGTGGGGGCGCTGCCGCCGCTCGCCCGCGGGGCCGAGGCCGGCGGAGCCTGAAATGACAGCGGGCGAGGGGCCGCGTCCCGGCGCCGGCGCCCTCGGCGAGGCCGCGCTGGCGCTGGCCGAGCGAGTGCTGGGCTGGAACTGGACGGAGGGCGAGCGCGACGGCTTCCGCTACCGCTACACCCGGCCGAGCCCGGGACGCTACCCGTGGCAGTGGTACTGGGACTCCTGCTTCGCGGCGATCGTCTGGCGGCGCTTCGACCCGGCTCGTGCCCGGGCGGAGCTGGAGACCCTGCTCGCGGCGCAGCGCCCGAACGGGTTCATCGGCCACACGATCTTCTGGGGAAGCCCGGTCTCGCTGGGGCGGCTGCCCTTCTACAACGTCGCCTCGCGCCGCGCCTTCCAGACCGAGACGATCCAGCCGCCGCTGCTGGCCTGGGCCTGGCGCGTCGCCGTCGGCGACCCGGCGGCGGAGCCGCGGCTGGCGGCGCAGGCCGACTGGCTGGCAGCCAACCGGGATCTCGACGGCGACGGGCTGCTCTGGATCCTGCAGCCCGACGAGTCCGGGCTCGACGCCTCGCCCAAGTTCGACCCGGTCTGGGGCTGGCGCGCCAACGGCCGGCCCGGCTTCCCGCTGCTGGTCCGCGCCAACCGCCGCCTTGGCTTCGACGCGCGGCGCGTCCGCGCGGTCGGCGGCCCGCTGCTCTGCGAGGTCGTGACCAACACCTTCTGGTCGCTCTCGCGCCAGGCGCTGGGGCGGCCCTCGGCGACCCCGGCCCTGGTCGAGCGGCTCTGGGACGAGCGCCGCGGCCTGTTCGTCGACGAGGCCCAGCCAGGTGGGCTGCGACCGGAGGCGCTGACCTGGGCGGCGCTGGCGCCGCTGGCGCTGCCCGACCTCCCGGAGGCGATCGGCCGTCGCCTGGTCGAGGAGCACCTGCTGAACCGCGAGGAGTTCCTGACGCCGGTGGCCCCGCCCTCGGTAGCGGTCTGCGACCCCGCCTACCAGCCGGGGCGCGGCCGCGGCCCGATCCGCCGCTACTGGCGCGGCCCGACCTGGGTCAACTCGGCCTGGATGGTCTGGCTCGGCCTGCGGCGGCTCGGTTACGAGGAGGAGGCTCGCGCCCTGGCCGGCGGCGTCCTCGCCGCCGCCGTCCGCGAAGGCCTGCGCGAGTACTACGACCCCCGCACCGGCCGCGGTCAGGGCGCCAAGGACTTCGCCTGGTCCGCCCTCCTCGCCGAGCTGGCCGACCCGGACCCCAGCTGGCCGACCACACCTTTCCAGGAACCCTGACATCCGGGGCGCCGCCGCCGGAATGCGGGCCGTCGCGCCCCGACCGTCAGCCGGCCGATAATCAACGAGGACCGGCCGCGAAAACCAAGCAGGTCGTGGGACGCAGGGAGGCTGGTGAGGGGAGCGCACTGCAGTGCGTGACCCGATCCAGCCGACCGAGGACCGCGAGATGCGCCGGTTTGCAGCGGCCGCGAGCTATTTGTAGCGGTAGGTGATGCGGCCGCGGTCCAGGTCGTAGGGCGACAGCTCGATCTTCACCCGGTCGCCGGGGAGGATGCGGATGTAGTGGCGCCGCATCTTGCCCGAGATGTGCCCCAGCACGTCGTGCCCGTTGTCGAGTTTGACGCGGAACATGGTGTTGGGGAGAGCCTCGGTGATCTCCCCCTCCATTTCGATCTTTTCCTCTTTGGCCATGCGGCGCAGAGCGTATCTGACAGGCGCAGCCGAGGCGCTCAGGAGTCGCCGCCGGACCAGGTCTCCCAGTTGCGCGCGTGGGCCAGGGCCGCGGCGCGGTCGCCGATCTCGCCGGCGTACTGGGCCGCCTCGAGCTCGGCCAGGATCTCCCCGATCCGGGGGCCCTCGACGCCGAGCTCGGCGCTCAGCTCGTCGCCGCGCAGGAGCGGCGCCGGCGGCCCGTCGCGCCGCCAGTCGAGCGCGGCGGCGATCATCTCGCGGGCCAGCTCGAGGTGGGCGGCGACCATCTCGGGGCTGGCGATCGGGCCATGGCCGCGGGCCGAGAGCCGGTCGGCGATCGTCAGCAGGGTGACGTCAACGGCGACCGGTTCGGTCGCCCGCAGGTAGTCGTGGACCCGGCGCGGGGGCAGCGGCGCCTCGGGGATCATGAAGCCGAGCCGCAGGTGGTGCAGGGCCAGCCCCTGCAGGTGGCGGGTCAGTTTGCGGCTGGCCCGCAGGCGGGCGCAGATCACTCCGATCACCTCGGCGCCGGCCCGGTCGTGGCCGCGGAAGCCGACGAAGCCCTGGTGCTCCGCCCTGGTCGCGGGCTTGGCGATGTCGTGGAAGAGGGCGCCGAAGCGCAGCGCGGTCCGCCGGTCGGTCTCGTCGGCGAGCGGCTCGGCGAGCAGCGCCGCGACCTCCGCCGCCCGCTCACCGGCGAAGCGGTCGAGGTCGGCCTCGACCTCGAGCGTGTGCTCGAGGACCGCCAGGGTGTGGCCGTGGACGTCGAGGTGGTGGTTGGGGCCCTGCTCGACGCCGCGCAGCGCCTCGACCTCGGGCAGGACGACCGCGGTCAGCTCCAGCTCGTCGAGCAGGGCGAGGCCGCGCAGCGGGTCGGGACCGGCGAGCAGCTGCCGCAGCTCGGCGAGCTGGCGCTCGCCGGCCGGCTCGGTGGCGCGGGAGGCGCCGGCGCGGGCCAGCCGCGCCGTCTCCCGCTCGATCTCCAGGCCGAGCTCGGCGGCGAGCCGGGCCGCGCGCAGCAGCCGCAGCGGGTCGTCCTCGAAGCTGCGCGGGCCAACCGTGCGCAGGACGCGGCGGTCGAGGTCGGCGAGCCCGCCGTGGGGGTCGAGCGCCGCGCCGCCGCCGAGCGGCACGGCGACGGCGCCGATCGTGAAGTCGCGCTCGGCGAGGTCGGCGCCGATCCCCTCCCCTCTCAGCCCGGTGACGTCTACCTGCCAGCCGCGAGCGGGAGCGACCACCCGCCAGGTGCCGAACTCGGCCGAGAGCTCGAAGGCGTGCTCCCCGAGCTCGGCGGCCACCGCCCTGGCGGCGCGCCCGGGATCGCCGGCGACGGCGAGGTCGAGGTCGCTCACCGCCCGGCCGAGGAGGGCGTCGCGGACGGCGCCGCCGACGGCCCAGGCCTGGACCCCGGCCAGCGCACGGCGGGCGGCGGCGACCAGCGGCTCGGCTCGCACCGAGTCGGCCAGCGCCCCGCTCATCGGCGCGCCTCGCTCATGCCGCCCGGCGCGGCACCCGGGGGGAGATCGCGCAGGTGACCTCGTAGTTGATCGTGTCGAGGCGGGCGGCCAGCTCCTCGGCGTAGATCCGGTCCTCTCCCTGGGGGCCGATCAGAACCGCCTCGGCGCCGGCGGCGACGTCGGTCTCCGGGCCGAGGTCGATCGTCAGGTTGTCCATCGAGACGGTGCCGACGACGGGGCGTCGGCGGCCGCCGACCAGGACCTCGGCGTTGTTGCCGAGGGCGCGCCGCACGCCGTCGCCGTAGCCGATCGGGACGACGCCGACCCAGGTGTCCTCGGGAGCGCGCCAGCTGCGGCCGTAGCCGGCGCTGGCGCCGGCCGCGAAGCGCTTGACGTCGGCGACGTAGGAGGACAGCGAGAGCGCCGGCCGCAGGCCGCGGGCGGCGGGGTCGCCCTGAAAGGGATCGAGGCCGTAGATCGCGATCCCG
This sequence comes from Solirubrobacterales bacterium, assembly GCA_046330305.1. Taxonomy (GTDB): domain Bacteria; phylum Actinomycetota; class Thermoleophilia; order Solirubrobacterales; family 70-9; genus VAYN01. The sequence goes on from JAXLTA010000011.1 coordinate 40,436, forward strand.
CAGCGCACCATCTCGAAGTGCGCGCGCGGCTCGCGGAAGACGGCGGCGCTGTTGGCGGCGTGGGCCGCGAGCGCGGGGAACTCGGCCCGCGCCCGCGCCAGCAGCCCCTCGAAGCGGCGCAGCTGCTCGTCGAAGAACTCCGAGCCGGGCTCATCGGCGGTCGCGAAGTGGGTCCAGACGGCGGCCAGCTCCAGGCGCGGGTCGGCGGCGGTGGCGCGGATCACCGCCAGCACCTCGTCGGGGTCGGCGGACCCGAGCCGGCCCATGCCGCTGTCGTACTTCACGTGCACCCTGGGCCTGACCCCGTAGGCCTCCGCCCGCTCGGCGAGCAGGCGGCGGAAGCCCTCGCGCCACACCGCGACTTCCGAGCCCGCCGCGAGAACGACGTCGACCTCCGCCTCGCTCAGCGCGCCCAGCGTCAGCAGCGGCACATGGGCGAAGCGGCCGCCCAGGCGCGCAGCCTCGGCGGCAGTCGCCACCGCCAGCCTGGTCGCGCCGCCGGCCAGGGCCGCCGCGGCGCTCTCGTCGGCCCCGTGGCCGTAGCCGTCGGCCTTGACCACGGCGCAGAGCTCCGCCCCCTCCCCCAGCTCCTGCCGGAGCCGGGCGCAGTTGGCGGCAATCGCGTCGTACTCGATTCGGGCGAGCGCCCGCTCCATCGCTACTCCGTGTCGTCGACGAGGGCGGCCAGCGCGTCCGCCCTGGTGACCATGCCGGCCAGGCGGCCGTCCTCGTCGACCACCGGCAGGTGGTTGTGGTGCGTGTCGGCGATCTTCTTCGCCACCCGGTCGGCGGACTCGTAGGTGTGGACGGTCACCGGGTCGGGCGTCATCAGCTCGCTGACCTTGGTCGCGAAGGCTTTGTCGAGGCGCTGCTCGAAGCCCTTCATCGAGCCGACGAAGACGACCGCCCCCATGATGTCGACGTAGTGGGGGAGGTGCAGGTCGGACTGCTCCTCGCTGAGCACCAGGTCCGACTCGCTGACGATCCCGACCACCTTGCGCTCGGCGTCGACGACGGCGACGGCGCCGTGCTCGGTCTTGGCGAGGATCTCGATCGCGGCGCGGGCGTCCTCCTCGGGCCCGACGCTGGGCGCCTGCGCGTCCATCATCTCCCCTGCGGTCCTCATCGCCGCGGCTGTGGGCTGGAGGCTTGCATCTCCCGGCGAGGTTATTCGACCGCCCCGGCCGGGCGCAGGCCCGCCGCGATCGAGTCGATCACGTCGCTGGCGATCACCGACTCGGCGGCGCCGATCCGAGCGGCGGCGTCGAGCCCGGCGCGGGCGTGGGCGAGGACCGCGGCGCAGGCGGCGGCGAACGGCTCCAGGCCGCGCGCGAGCAGCGCCGCGGCGATGCCGGAGAGGACGTCGCCGCTGCCGGCGGTGGCCAGCGCCGGCGCCGAGACCGCGTTGACCGCGACCCGGGTGCCGTCGGTGACGATCGTGTCGTCGCCCTTGAGGACGACGATCGCGCCGGCCGCCGCTGCCGCCTCGCGGGCGGCGGCGAGGCGGTGGGCGGCGATCGCCTCGGAGTCGCGCTCGAGCAGCCGGCCGAGCTCGCCGGCGTGCGGGGTCAGCACGGTCGCCGCCCGCCGGGCGGCGAGCAGCTCGAGCCGGCCGGCGAGGGCGTTCAGCCCGTCGGCGTCGAGGACCAGCGGCGCCTCGATCCGGCCGACGAGGTCGCGGGCCAGCGCCAGCGAGCCGGGGTCGCGACCGAGGCCGGGCCCGAGGACGCCGGCAGCGGCCCGCTCGAAGGCGGCGAGCACCGCCTCGGCCGAGGCCGGGCCGAGGCAGCCGTCGCCGCCCGCACAGGGCGCCGACATCACCTCGGGCTGGGCGATCTCGAAGACGAGGTCGAGGTCGGCCGGGACCGCCACCGTGGCGTAGCCGGCGCCGGCCCGGATCGCCGCCGTCGAGGACATCCGGACGGCGCCGGTGAGCCCGCGGGAACCGCCCGCGATCGCGACCTGGCCCGAGCTGAACTTGGTCGAGCGCGGTCCGCGGCGCGGCGCCAGCGCCAGCACCGCCGGCGAGATCACGCCGCCGCTGGGCTCGACCGGGGCGCCGGGCGGGATCCCGATCGGCGCCACCCGCAGCTCGCCGGTGTGCCACTTGCCGGGTGCGATCAGCTGCCCGAGCTTGGCGGCGTGGAAGCTGACCGTGAGGTCGGCCTCGACCGCGGTTGCCGCGATCTCACCGTCGGAGGCGGCGACGCCGGAGGCGATGTCGCAGGCCACGACCGGGGCGCCGCAACGGTTGATCGCCTCGATCGCGGCCGCCGCCGGCTCGCGCGGGGCGCCCGCGAAGCCGGTGCCGAAGATCGCGTCGACGACGACGCCGGCGTCGGCCAGCCAGGCGTCCAGGTCCGGGAGCGGGTCCCGCTCGAAGAGCTTCAGCACCGCGACCTCGAAGCCCATCCCGGCCAGCAGCTCGGCCGCGATCTCGCCGTCGCCGCCGTTGTTGCCCTTGCCGCAGATGACCCGCACCGGGCCCTGGGGAGAGAGCCCGGCGACGGCCTCGGCCAGTGCCGACGCCGCCGCCCGCATCAGCCGCGGCGACGGCACTCCCTGCTCCTCGATCGCCCAGCGGTCGACGGCGCGGATCGCGTCGGCGTCGAACAGCGGCGGGTCGAGCCAGGGCTCCATCCGCGCCCACCTTAGAGCCACGACACCCGGCGCGGGGGGCGCGCCTCAGTCGCGGACGATGGCGACGGCGGCGGCGTTGTCCCGCGAGTGGGTCAGCGAGATCTCGATCCGGGCGCCGGCGGCGAGCTCGGCGGCGCGGCCGGAGAGGCGGATGGTCGGCGGTTCGCCGGCGAGGACCTCGATCTCGCGCAGGCGGAAGCCGCCGGTCAGCCCGAGCGCCTTGACCACCGCCTCCTTGGCGGCGAAGCGGGCGGCGAGGTGGCGGGCGGGGCGCGCCCTGGCCGCCGCGTACTCGCGCTCGCCCGCGGTGAAGACGCGCTCGGCGAGCCGCGGGCGGCGCTCCAGCGCGCGCTCGAGCCGGTCGATCTCGAGCAGGTCGATGCCGACGCCGGAGGCCATCGCCAGACGTTAGCCGGCGGCGGCTATTCGGTCAGTCCGACGATGATCTTGGAGGTCGTCAGGTTGTCCGAGAAACCGGCGCCGACCGCGGCGAAGGCGACCTTGTCGAGGTAGGGCCGGGCCGCTTCGAGTTCTTCGGCTTCCGGGCCGGAGACCATGTTCTCGAGCAGGGTGACCGCCGCCGGGCCGTCGAGGAAGCCGCTGATCGGCGTCCCGCCGAGCGCTTCCTTGGCTTCCTTGAAGGCGGGGTTCTCGGCGAGGCTGGAGCCGCCGCCGGCGCTCAGCGCCGAGGCGGAGGCGGCGAGGCCGTATGAGATCGCGATCCGTTCGCCTTCGGTGGCGACGACCACCGGCTGGGAGCCGAGCTGGGGGCTGCGGATCGAGAACCCGCTCGCCTTGCCGGAGAGGGCGGTCACGCCCGGCGTGCCGTTGAGCCGCAGCAGCTTGCCGATCTGGGCAACCAGTTCCTTGGCTTCGGAGCCCGAGGCGGTGAGGACGATCGCCCCGTTGAGGTTCTTCTCGGTGTTGCCCTGGACGAAGACCCCGACTTCCTTCAGCGAAGCGGCGATCTTGTCGAGGTTGACCCCGAGCGCTTCCAGGCCGGCCTTCAGTTCGCCGGGTCCGAGCTGGCCGGGGATGCCCTGTTCGTCGAGCGCGTCGATCCCTTCGGCGAGCTGCTTGCCGAAATCGGCGGTCGAGAAGGCGGCGAAGCTGCCGCCGGGCAGCGATTCGAGCAGCTTGCTCGCGTCGCCCGGTTCGGAGTTGCCGACGTCGGTCGTGAAGTCGATCTCGATCTGGTCGGAGCCCGGCACCAGGCTGGCGACGGCGGTCGCTTCTTCGGGGTCGATGCCGGCGCTTTCCAGCAGCTGCGCGGTTTCGGTGTCGATTTCGCCCCCGGTCTGCTCGATCACGGCGCCGACGTCGAAGTAGAGGTCGGCGAGGCTTTCGTCGGAGGCGGCGTCCATGGCGGTCGTGAAGCTCTCGTCGTCGGCCAGCGAATCGCCGTTGGCGGCTTCCACCGCGTGTTTGAAGGTGGCTTCGTCTTCGGCCACCACGAGCAGGTCGTTGACGATCCCGACCGTGGTGCCGTCTTCGGGGTCGACCTTGAAGTCGACGCCTTCGAAGGACCCTTCCTGCGGGACTTCGTCGTTTTCGCTGAGCTGCTTTTCGATGAATTCTTCGGTGGCGCCGGCGTCACTGGTCTGGACCGCGAGCCCGTAGCCGGTGAAGGCGTTGCCGTCGTAGCGCTCGAAGAAGAGGCCGCCGTGTTCGCCCAGCCAGGGCTCGACTTCCTTGGCGAAGTCCAGTTCCCCGCCGGAGCCCGTCGACGACTTCTGCAGTTCGGAGACGATCAGTTCGCCGAGGTCTTCGACGCCGGCGATCTTTTCCGCCAGCGCTTCGACATTGGTCTTCAGCTCGCCTTCGGGATGGACCGCGGCTTCGACGTAGAGCGGCGACCCGGCCGGCGCGACGCTGGCGGGGTCGGCGCCGCCGCCGCCTCCGCCGCCGCAGGCGGCGAGGAGCAGGCCGAGGATGGCAAGAACGAGGGTGAGGAGAATCAGCCGGGTCTTCATCGGGCGCGGCACTCTAGCGGGCCGCTCACTCGACGGTCACGGTCTTGGCCAGATTACGGGGCTGATCGACGTTGAGGCCGCGGGCGCGGGCGATCCCGTAGGCGAGCAATTGCAGCGGCAGCACGGCGACGATCGGCTGCAGGATCCAGTCGGTGGCGGCGACCTCGACGATCTCGTCGGCGACCTCGGCGACCCGCGCGTCGCCGGCGGTCGCGATCGCGATCGTCTGGGCGCCGCGGGCGCGGACCTCCTCGACGTTGGAGAGCACCTTCGCCAGGACGGGGCTCTCGGTGACGACGCAGACCACCGGGGTCGACTCGTCGAGCAGCGCGATCGGGCCGTGCTTCATCTCTCCCGCGGCGTAGGCGTCGGTCGGGATGTAGGAGATCTCCTTCAGCTTCAGGGCGCCCTCGAGGCAGACCGGCAGACCGATATGGCGGCCCAGGTAGAGGAAGAAGTCCTGGTCGGCATGGCGGGCCGCGATCTCCTCCGCCGCGGATTCGGTCGCCGCCAGCGTCTCCTCGATCTTCGAGGGCAGTGCCTTCAGCGCGGCCACCAGCTCGGCGATCCGCTGCGGCGGCAACGTTTCGCGCAGCTCCGCGAGGCGCAGGCCGAGCAGGTACATCGCCGCCACCTGGGCGAGGAAGGTCTTGGTCGCGGCGACCCCGATCTCGAGCCCGGCGCGGGTGTAGAGGACGGCGTCGGCGTCGCGGGTCGCCTGGCTGCCCATGATGTTGGTCACGGTCAGGACCCTGGCCCCCGCCTCGCGCGCCAGCCGCATCGCCGCCAGCGTGTCGGCGGTCTCGCCGGATTGGGTGATGCCGATCACCAGGTCCCCCCGGCCGATCACCGGGTTGCGGTAGCGGTACTCGGAGGCGATGTCCATTTCGACCGGCACCCGCGCCCACTCCTCGATCGCGTAGCGGCCGACCAGGCCGGCGTGGTAGCTGGTGCCGCAGGCGACGATCACGATGCGGCCGACGCCGCGCAGGAACTCGTCGTCGAGGTCGACGTCGGAGAGATCGACGCCGTTGTCCTCCGGCAGGCGGTCGGCGACGGTCTCGGCGACCGCATCGGCCTGTTCGTGGATCTCCTTCAGCATGAAGGTCTCATAGCCGCCCTTCTCGGCGGCATCGGCATCCCAGGTGATCTCTTCCGGAGCCCGCTCGATCGGCGTCCCCTCGGGGTCGGTGATGCGGACGCCGCCGGCCTCGATTTCGACGATCTCGCCGTTTTCGATCGGCACCGCGGTGCGGGTGTGGGCGAGGAAGGCGGGGATCGCCGAGGCGAGGAAGGTCTCGCCCTCGCCGACGCCGGCCACCAGCGGGCACTCGCGGCGGGCGCCGAGGAGCCGCTGGGGCTCGTCGGCGTGCATCGCGACGAAGGCGTAATGGCCGCGCAGCTCGGCGTAGGCGGCGCGCACCGCGGCGGCGAGGTCGCCGTCGTAGTGGCGGGCGATCAGGTGGGCGACGACCTCGGCGTCCGTCTCGGAGGTGAACTCCTCGCCCTCCTCCTGCAGCCGGCGCCGCAGCTCGGTGTGGTTCTCGACGATGCCGTTGAGGACGATGTGGACCTTGCCGGAGCTGTCGTCGTGCGGGTGGGCGTTCGCCTCGGTGACCCGTCCGTGCGTCGCCCAGCGCGTGTGGGCGATCCCGGTCTCGGCCGGCGGCAGCGCGCCGGCGCCGTTCGCGGCCCGGGCCTCGACCGCGGCGCGGAGGTTGGCGAGGTTGCCGACCGCGTGGACCGAGACGACCTCGCCGTCGTCGGGCAGCGAGAGGCCAGCGGAGTCATAGCCCCGGTATTCGAGCTTTTCCAGGCCCGCGAGGAGGAGCTCCTCGCAGGGCCGGCCGCCGACGTATCCGACTATCCCGCACATGGAAGGCGAGTAAGGGTAGAGAGCCGGCGGCTGCGGCTCATCGACCGAGCTCGGCGCGCACCAGGTCGACCAGGCGGCCGCAGACCGCCTCGGCCTCCTCGGCGCTGGGCGCCTCGACCATCACCCGGACCAGCGGCTCGGTCCCCGACGGGCGCAGGAGGACGCGCCCGCGCCCGGCGAGCGCTTCGTTCTCGCGCTCGACCGCCGCCCACAGGGCGGTTGCGTCGTTGACGGCCTCCCGGTCGGCGACCTCGACGTTGACCAGCGTCTGCGGCAGCTTCTCCATCGGCACCGCCTCGGCCAGCGCGCCGCCGCCGAGCTCGCGCATCGTCATCAGCGCCGCCGCGATGCCGTCGCCGGTGGCGACGAAGTCGGAGGCGATGATGTGCCCCGACTGCTCGCCCCCCAGGCGCCAGCCGCGGCGGCCCATCTCGTCGATCACGTGGCGGTCGCCGACCTTGGTCACGGCGACCTCGATCCCGGCCTCCTCCATCGCCCGGTGGAAGCCGAAGTTGGTCATCACCGTGACCACGACCCCGCCGGCCAGCTCGCCGCGGGCGGCCATCCCGCGCGCGGCCAGGGCGATCAGCTCGTCGCCGTCGTGGACGCGGCCGGCGGCGTCGACGGCGAGGACGCGATCCCCGTCGCCGTCGAAGGCGAACCCGATCTCGGCCTCGCCGGCCGCGACCAGGGCGGCCAGCGCCTCGACGTGGGTGGAGCCGCAGCCGGCGTTGATGTTGCGCCCGTCGGGCTCCACCCCGATCGCCTCGACGCTCGCGCCCAGCCGCTCGAAGATCGCCGGCGCGGCGCGGTAGGTGGCGCCGTTGGCGCAGTCGAGGGCCACGCGGCGGCCCGAGAGGTCGAGGGGAAAGGCTGACTCGAGCTCGCGCAGGTAGTCCTCGAGACCGCCGTTCAGCTCGCGGACGCGGCCGACGGGACCGGCCGGCGGCGGCTCCTCGACCGCCGCTTCGACCCGCGCCTCGAGCTCGTCGTCGAGCTTGGCCCCGGTGGCGGCGAAGAACTTGATGCCGTTGTCGCCGAAGGGGTTGTGGGAGGCGGAGACGACCGCCGCCAGATCGAGGCCGAGCCGGCGCACGAGGACCGCCGCCGCGGGCGTCGGCAGGACGCCGCCGAGCAGCGCGTCCCCGCCCGCCGCGGCGACGCCGGCCGCCAGCGCCGACTCCAGCATCGGGCCCGACTCGCGCGTGTCGCGGACGATCAGCACCTGCGGCCGCGCCGCCTCCAGGCACGAGGTCGCCGCCCTGCCGAGCGCCGTCGCCAGCTCGGCAGTGAGGAAGGTACCCGCCTCACCCCGCACCCCGTCGGTGCCGAACAGTCGTCTGGAAGTCTGAGTAGCCATCGATCCCTCTCTTTTCGGCAGGAAGCGCCCTTTCCTTGCGCTCTGCAGGCTCGGAGGCGAGCGAAAATCAAGCCTGCCAAGGACGCAGGGAGCCCGGTGAAGCGAGCTTAGTTCTACTAAGTGAGCGAGCCAAGCGACCGAGGGCGCCGCCAGGCGCCGATTTGCAGCCGCCTCAGCGCTTGCTGAACTGCGGCTTCTTCCGGGCCTTCTTGAACCCAGCCTTGCGACGCTCCTTGACCCGGGCGTCGCGGGTGAGGAAGCCGCGGCGCTTGAGATCGCCGCGCAGCTCGGCGTCGATCTCGGTCAGGGCGCGGGCGACGCCGTGGCGGACCGCTCCGGCCTGGCCGCTGATGCCGCCGCCGTGGACGCGGACGCGGACGTCGACGTTGCCCTCATAACCGGAGACGGTCAGCGGCTGGCGCGCCATCGTCTGGTGCAGCGGCCGCGGGAAGAACTCCTCGAGGCTGCGCTTGTTGATCTCGAACTTGCCGTCGCCGGGGACCAGGGTGACGCGGGCGATCGAGCGCTTGCGCTTGCCGGTCGCCAGGAATCGTGACCCGCTCTCGAGCTTGGCGGGAGCGCGGCTGGCGGTCTCCGTCTCGGCCTCGGCGGCCGCCAGCTCGGCCTCGCGGCGGGCGCGCTCCTCTTCCTCGGCTTCGAGACGGGCGCGCTCCTCGGCACTGAGCTCGGGCGCGTCGGGCTCGACCGCGATCGGCTCGAGATCGGCGCCCGGGATGACGTCTTTCTTCTTCTCCTCGGCGGCGGGCTTCTCGGCGGGCTTCTCAGCCGGCTCCTCGGCAACCTCGGCGGCGGGCTCCTGGGGCTCCTCGGCAACCGGCTCCTCGGCCTCGGCGGCGGGCTCCTCCGGCTCGGCAGCCGGCTCCTCGGCCTCCGCGGCGGGCTGCTCGGCGGCGGCCTCGGGCTCGACCGGCGTCTCGTCCGTCGCCTGCGGCGCCTCCTCCGGGGCGGCGTCCGCGGCTGCGGCGTCGGGGCCCTCGGTCGTCTCGTCCCTGGTCTCGTCGTCTGCCATCAGTTCGTCTCCATCGGTTTGGGCTGCTGCGCCGCGTGCGGGTGATCCGGGCCGGCATAGACCTTGAGCTTGGTCAGCTGCTGGCGGGCGAGCCGGTTGCGGGGCAGCATGCCCTTGACGGCCTTGCGGATCACCTCCTCGGGCTGGCGCTCGAGCATCTCGGCCAGCGTCCGCGACTTGATTCCGCCGGGGTAGCCGCTGTGGCGCCAGTAGGTCTTCTGGGCGAGCTTGTCGCCGGTGACCCGGATCTTCTCCGCGTTGACGACGACGATGAAGTCGCCGGTGTCGACGTGCGGGGTGTACTCGGGCTTGCGCTTGCCCCGCAGCGCGTCCGCGAGCTGGGTCGCGAGCCGGCCGAGCGTCTTGCCCTCGGCGTCGACGACGTACCAGTCGCGCTGGCGGTTTGCGGGTGTGGCTACGTAGGTCTTCATTCTGCTCGCAATCGTGAAAAAGCCACGCGGGCGACCCAGCGCGGCCGGCGAATGATAGCCAGGTCTGCGTCTATACTGCTGCGCCAGCAAGAGCCGAGTCCCGCTCGGGCGACCGGACGGGAGCGGAGGAACCGCAGGAGCCGTTGCAGGCTCCCGGGGCGAATCGGTCGAATCGGACCGTAGCGCGACTCTTTCAGCGCGAGCCCGACAGCTAACTCCGCAGGCATTCGAAAGAGAGGCTTGTGTTGCGCAGCAACGGGAAACCCCGGTCGCGGCAGACCGGATCGATCGTCGTTTTCGCCCTCCTCCTGCTGGCGGCCCTGCTCGCGCCGGCGAGTGCCGGGGCGACCACCGGCGGCGCTCCGACGCCGGCCGGCAGCCCGGCCCAGGTCGGGAGCGGCTCGGGCACCCCGGACACGGTGCCGAGCGCCGGCAACCTGAGCCTGGTCGAAGCGACCACCACGCCCCACAAGTCCTTCTACTTCGGCTACCGCTACCCACTGCTCCGCTACGTGCTGGGCAGCGACCAGCCGGAAAACGACATCCGGATCGAAGTCGTCAACGGCGCCGGCGAAGTCGTCCGCACCTTCTACCGCAACAACGTGCCGCCGCAGGTGCGCCGCGGCGTCCGCTGGGACGGCACCACCGACGAAGGCAAGCCGGCGCGCAACGGGCGCTACACCTTCCGCATCAGCCCCCAGGCCCCGGCCGCGCCGCGAGCGGCCCGCAAGGCAAGCGCCTCGACCACGCTCAGCCTCGGCTTCCTCGTCTACGGGTACGCCTTCCCGATCCTCGGTCGCCATGAATTCAGCCTCGGCGCCGGGCGCTTCGGCGCCGCCCGCTCCGGCCACACCCACCAGGGCCAGGACGTGATGGCGGCCTGTGGGACACCGCTGGTCGCCGCCCGCGGCGGCCGCGTCCAGTACTCCGGTTACCAGTCGGCGGCGGGGAACTACATCGTCATCGACGGTCGCGGCACCCCGAACGACTTCATGTACGCGCACCTGGCCGAACCCTCGCCGCTGAAGACCGGCGAAATCGTCCGCACCGGCCAGCCGATCGGGATCGTCGGCGACACCGGCGACGCGCAGGGCTGCCACCTGCACTTCGAGATGTGGGGGGCGCCGGGCTGGTACGAGGGCGGCTCGCCGTTCGATCCGCTCCCCTACCTGCAGAAGTGGGACGTCTACAGCTGAGGACGCGGCAGCCGGCGAGGTGAGATCGGCGCCGGTGCCGGGACCCGCGCGCCGGCGGATCGGGCGCGCCGGCGCGAGGAGGCGACGGCCGTCCGGCGGGGAGCGTCGCGGTAAGGTCGCCCGGCCCATGTCGCCGGCCGCCGAGACTTCGCCGCTGCTGGGCCGGGAGGCGAGCCTGGCGCGGCTCGCGGGGCTGGTGGCCGGGGTCCGCCAGGGCCGCGGCGGCGCGGTCCGGATCGAGGGTGCTCCCGGGGTCGGCAAGACCGCCCTGCTCGAGGCGGCGGCTCCGGCCGACCTCACCTGCCTGCGGGTCACCGGGGTCGAGGCGGAGGCGGGCCTGGCGCTCGCCGGGCTGGAGGAGCTGCTGCAGCCGCTCGGCGGCCTGCCACCCTCCGCCGAGGGCGACGCCGCTCGCCTCCTGCGCGAGGTGACCGCCCGCACCGCCGCCGCGGCCCCCCTGCTGGTCCTCGCCGACGACGTCCAGTGGCTCGACCCCTCCTCGCGCGCCGCCGTCGCCTTCCTGGCTCGCCGGGCGCACCGCCTCGGGATCGGCGTGATCGCGGTCTGGTCGCTGCGCGGGGACCCGGCCGAGGAGTGGCCGGGCGTCGAGACGCTGGAGCTGGGCGAGCTGGCACCCGAGGACGCGCTGGCCCTGGCGCGCCAGGGCGGCCTCGCCGACCCGGCCGCCGCGGCGCTGGTTGCCGCCGTCGGGGGCAACCCGCTCGCCCTGGTCGAGGCACCGGCGCAGCTCAGCGCCGCCCAGCGCGCAGGCCGCGAGCTGTTGCCGGACCCGCCCCCCGCCGGGGAGCGCCTGCAGCGCGCTTTCGCCGCCCGCGTCGAGCCGCTGCCGGAGGCTGTCCGCGAGGCTCTCCTGCTGGCTGCTGCCGGCGCCCCGGCGACGATGGTCGCCGCTCAGCTCGGGCCCGCGGAGGACGCCGGGCTCGTCATCCTGACGACGGCCGCCGACGTCTCGCCGCGGCGCGGCATCGCGTTCACGCATCCGCTGGTGCGGGCGGCCGTCTATCACGCGGCCGCGCCGTCGGCGCGACGGGCGGCGCACGAGCGGATCGCCGCCACGGTTGCGGAGCCCGAGCGCTCCTGGCAGCTGGCCCTGAGCGCCCCGGCGCCGAGCGAGGACCTCGCCGCCCGGCTCGAGGAACTGGGCGAGGAGGCGCGCCGCCGCGGGGCGCCCGGGACAGCCGCCGCCGTGCTCGAGCGGGCCGTCGCCCTCTCCCCCGACCCCGCCGCGGCCACCCGGCGGGCGATCGCGACCGCCGTCACCGCCGCGACCGCCGGACAGCCCGGGCGCGCCCGCGCCGTTCTCGACGCCAGGCTGCCCTCGATCGAAGACGCCGCCACGCGGGCCGACGTGCAGCTGCTGCGGGGCATGGCGATCCACCAGGGCGGCCGGCCGCGCGAGGCGTTCAACCTGCTCGAAGCCGAGGCGGAGGCGATCGCCGCCACCGACCCCGCCCGGGCCTCGGCCCTGCTCACGCAGGCCTGCATCGCGCTGATCGGGACCGGTCCGATGGAGCGCCTGCGGGCGACCGCCGAACGGGCCCGGCGGCTGGCGCCCGCGGGAGCGGAGACGATCCCGGCCGTGATCGGCGCCGAGGTGCTGGTCAACCTCGGCGAGCACGCCGCCGCGCGGGCCCAGCTCGAGGAGCTGGGCCCGGCGCTGGCAGCCTGGGACCCGACCGGGCCGGGGCACGAGGTCCTCGCAATCGCCGCGCTCTGCCGCCTCTGGCTCGGCGACCATGCCGAGGCCGAGGCGGCGCTGACCCGGCTCGTGGAGGCGAACCGCGCGGCCGGCGCGGTGACGCCGCTGGCACTGCCGCTGGCGGTGCTCGCCAGCCTGCATCTGCGCCGCGGCGATCTGGCGCAGGCCGCCCACTGCGCCGAGGAGGCGACGGAGATCGCCGAGACCGGGATCGGCACCGGCTTCGTCGGCACCGTGGCGCTGGCCGCGGTGGCGATGGTCGCCGGCCACCGCGGCGATGCCGATAGCTGCGAAGCCGCGGCGGCCCGGATGATCGCGCTCGGCGAGCGGTTGGAGCTGCCCTCGACGCTGGCCTGCGCCGAGCAGGCGCTCGGGCAGCTCTTCCTCGGCAACGGCGACAGCCCGGGCGCCGCCCGCCACTTCCGCCGCGCCCTCGACCACACCCATGTTCACGGCACCCGCGACCCCGCCTTCCTCTTCACCCACGCCGATCTGATCGAGTCGCTGGTCCGCCTCGACCGCGGCGAGGAGGCGGCGCCGGTGCTGGCCGAGCTCGAAGCCGAGGGAGCGCGCAGCGGCGGCGCCTGGGCACGGGCGGCCGTCGAACGCTGCCGCGGCCTCCTCGGTCCCGAGGAGGAGCTCGACGAGCGCCTGCGCCGGGCGCTCGCCGCCCACGCCGAGCCGGCGATGCCGTTCGAGGCGGCCCGGACGCGGCTGGCGCTCGGCGAGCGCCTGCGCCGCGCCCGTCGTCGCGCCGACGCCCGCCGGCCGCTGGCCGAGGCCCGCGACGCCTTCGCCGCGATGGGCGCCCGGAGCTGGGCCGCCCGCGCTGCCCGCGAGCTCGACGCCGCCGGCGGCTCCCCCGGCGCCGCCCCCCGCCCCGACTGGTCCGCCGGGCTGACCGCCCGCGAGCGCGACGTCTGCGAGCTGGCCGCCGCCGGCCGCACCAACCGCGAGATCGCCGCCTCCCTCTTCCTCTCCCCCCGCACGGTCGAGCACCACCTGCGCTCGGCCTACCGCAAGCTGGGACTGCGGTCGCGGACGGAGCTGGCGGCGTTGCTGCGGTAGGCGCCGACGGCCAAGGGACGAAGGCTTGCGAGGGGGAGGGGTGGGGTGTCCCTCTTCACTCGGCCGTGTCGTCGGGGAAGCTTTCAAGCTCCTCGCCCGAAGCCCAGCCCTCCTCAGCCGCAAAACGTTCAGAGGACACCCCACCCCTCCCTGGCAACAAGAACCGCCGCCCGCGCCCGCTCCCAAAGCTTCAAAGGGACGAAGGCGCCCCGCCGAAAACGCAGTTCCGCTCGCTATGCGAGTGAAAGTGCGTTCTCAACGGGCGGTGATGGAAGCGCGCTCTCAGCACCGTTGAAAGCGCCAAGGCATCCCGTGGTTCCTTGTGGACGCTCTGGGTCCGCAAGGAACCACGGGATGGGAAGAACGCCGGCTTTGCGGAGGGCGTGGTTCCTAGCGGTCGCCAGGCGACCGTTAGGAACCACGCGATTGGAGGCCTTGGTCGCTTGGGGGCTCTTCGAGAGACGGGGGCTGGGTTCGTCCCTTGGGAGCTATTCGAGAGACGCTGGGCCTGGTCCCTTTCAAGCTCTGGGCAAGGGTGCGGGGCCTCGTCTTTGTCCGGGAGCTCCCGGGGTTGGGGGGCCGTGGAGCCTTCAGGGAGGGTCGGGTGACCCTCTGAACGTTTTGCGGCTGAGGAGGGCTGGGCTGCGGGCGAGAGCTTCCCCACTCCCCGACGACGACACGGCCGAGTGAAGAGGGTCACCCGACCCTCCCGACCAGCCCCTCGTCCCCCCCCCCTGCGAGCCCCCGTCCCTTACAGGGGGCCCCGCTCTTGAGGCCCCGCGCTCAGGCGACGATCTCGATGTGCTGCTGCTTCGCCGCCTCCTCCGGGGTCTCCCGGGCCAGGACCGCGTTGAGGGAGGCGATCGCCACCGCGAGCTGCTCTTCGTCGGGCTCGCGGGTGGTGAGGTTCTGCAGCATCAGGCCCGGCCACATCACCGCTCGGACCCAGGCCTTGCGGCGGTTCTTGCCGGCCCACTTGATCACCTCGTAGGAGAGGCCGGCGATCAGCGGGATGCCGAGGATGCGCGAGGCCAGGAGCCAGTACCAGGCGGGGAGGCCGATCGGTGCGAAGACGAAGATCGCCAGCACCATCACGATCAGCAGGAAGCTCGTCCCGCAGCGAGGGTGCAGGCGCGAGTAGAGCTTGGCCCGGGCCGGCACCAGCTCGTCCTCGGCCTCGTAGCAGGAGATCGTCTTGTGCTCGGCCCCGTGGTACTCGAAGACGCGGCGCAGGTCGGGCATCAGGCTGATCGCGAAGAGGTAGCCGATGAAGATCCCTGTCCGCACGATCCCCTCGATCAGCCAGAAGAGGAAGGGCGAGCCGAGCTGGTCCTTGATCAGGCTGGTGAGCCCGACCGGGACGACGAAGAAGAGGCCGACCGCGAAGAGCAGGGAGACGAGGATGGTCAGGCCCCAGACCCAGCCGCCGATTTCCTCCTTCTCGCCCTTCTCGTCCTCGTCGAGCTGGGCGTTCGCCGAGATCGCCAGGGCTTTGAAGCCGATCTTCATCGACTCGCCGAGGGCCACCACGCCGCGAATCACCGGCAGCCGCCAGAGGCGGTGCCGCTGGGCCCACGGCTTGATCGACTCCGACTCGATCTCGATCTGGCCCTCGGGATTGCGGACGGCGACGGCCCAGACCGAGACGCCGCGCATCATCACTCCCTCGAGCACCGCCTGGCCGCCAACGGGCGCGTCGCGCTTGGCGACGAGCGCCCCGTCGGGCATTCGCACCGGCTCGTCGCCGTTGGCGGACGCGCCGTTCTCAGCGCCGCCGGGATGCGCTACCCGCGACATCCCGGCCGGCGGGCACACCGCCTACCTCGCGGCCCGGTGCTTTGCGGCGCGGCGCTGGAAGCGCTCGACGCGGCCGCCGGTGTCGACAAGCTTCTGCTTGCCCGTGTAGAAGGGGTGGCACTCTGAGCACAGCTCCACGTGAAGGTCGGACTTCGTCGACCGGGTGTAGAACTGGTTGCCGCAGGAACAGTGGACGTTTGCAAGCGTGTAATCGGGGTGAATGTCGGTCTTCATCTCTTCCAAGGATAGAGAACGGCGCAAGGGGCGCCGGCCGGCCCAGGCGGACCGCGCTAGGCGGGTTCGCTCACCGCCAGGCTCTCGAGCAGAGCCAGCAGCACCTCGGTGACCTGCGCCCGGGTGATCGGGTCCTCGGTGCGGGCGACGAGCATCGCCGCCTCGTCGAGGGCGCCGAGGAGGAGGTGGGCGAGCGGCTTGACCGGTAGATCGCGAATCTCACCGGCCTCGATCGCGGCGGCGAGGCTGGCCTCGATCAGGCCGAGGCCGTTGGCGGCGCCGATCTCACGCCAGCGCTCCCAGCCGAGCACCGCCGGCGCGTCGTGCAGCGCGATCTGGCGCAGCTCCGGCTCGGCGCACTCGTCGAGGAACGCCTCGACGCCGGCCTTCATCGCCTCCAGCGGGCTCTCCAGCTCCGAGCCAAGCACGATTCGGGCGACACGCTCGGTCGACTCGGCCTCGAGCCGGGCGTAGACCGCCTCGAGCAGACCGGGCTTGCCGCCGAAATGGTGGTAGAGGGCGCCCCGCGTGACGCCGGCGGCCTGGACGATCTGCTCGGCGCTCACCGCCTCGTAGCCGCGGGCGGTGAAGAGGCGGCGGGCGGCGCCGATCAGGGCCGACCTGGTCGCCTCGGTGCGCTCGGCCTGCGTCCGCCGCGGCCCGCGCCCGGCGCGCGGCGGCGAGCCCCGTTCGGCGGGGCTTGGATTCGGCCCCTCGGGGGGGTCAGGGATTACATTCATACTGTATGTATGTTAAAAGGGCTGGGAAAGAAAACTAGGAGGACTAGGAGGACCGGACCAGGCCGCTCGGTCCCTCAATCGGTGAGCGGCGGATCTTTCGAGGAGGCAATGATGATGGAGGAGCGCAGCGAGATCCAACTGGCAGCGGGCCGGATCCGGTACCGGGAGGCGGGGACGGGCAGGCCGGTCGTCTTCGTGCACGGCTTCCTGGTCGACGGGCGGCTCTGGGACGGGGTCGTCGACGAGCTCTCCGCCAGCCACCGCTGCTTCGCCCCCGATTGGCCGATGGGCGCGCACGCGGTGGCGATGGCGGCGGCCGCGGACCTCTCCCCGGTCGGCATGGCGGGGATCATCGCCGACTTCCTCGCCGCCCAGGAGCTGGAGGACGTGACGATCGTCGGCAACGACTCGGGCGGCGCGATCTCGCAGGTCCTGGTCACCCGCCACCCGGAGCGGATCGGGCGGCTGGTCCTGACCAACTGCGACACCCACGAGAACTTTCCGCCGGGGGTGTTCAGGGTGATGCCGCGCATCGCCCGGCTGCCGGGCGGGATGACGGCGATGGCGCTGCCCTTCCGGCTCCCGGCGGCCGCCCGGGGCGCCTTCAGGCCCTTCGCCCGCACCGCGATCCCGGCCGAGCTGATCGCCTCCTGGATGGAGCCCGTCGCGCACGACCGCGGCGTGCTCCGCGACACCCGCAAGTTTGTCGCCGGCATGGACCGCGGCTACACCCTGGCCGCCGCCGAGGCGTTGCGCGGCTCCGAGCTGCCGATCCTGCTGACCTGGGCTCCGGGCGACCGGTTCTTCCCGATCTCCTACGCGGAACGGCTCGCGTCCGAAGCCGGGAACGCCCGTCTGGTGCCGATCGAGGGGGCCAAGACCTTCGTCCCACTCGACCAGCCGCGGCGCCTCGCGGCGGAGATCTCGCAATTCGCGCCAACGGCTTGAACACGCGATTTCCCCAAATTCCCGGGTTTTTCGCAAAGTGCAGGTTTTTCGTCCGATGGGCGGAGGAGTCTTTACATAACCCCTTGCGTCAGAGGGACCCCTACAGGACCGGAGAGCTATGGCACAGGAGATCTTCGACCAGGACCGCCCCCGCAGCACGATGGCGCAGCGCCTCGACGAAGCGTTCGCCGGTTGCGACGTCTGGACCGTCGCCCCGCCGAGTCAGCGGCGCAGCAGGCTGGACCTCAGCCCACGCGTCTCGAGCGCCGCGAGGATGATCGGCAGCGCGCCCACCGTGCCGACCCAGGAGTTCCGCGCGCTGTAGTAGTCGGCGTCGTGCAAGAGGAGGATGTCGCCGGCCGCGACCTCCGCGGTTAGCCGGCGCGCGATCGAGCTCGGCGTCGCGCCGCGGTCCCAGTCCCGCCCCCAGCGGGACCAGAGCACGGGCCGCCAGCCGCGGCGCCGGATCGCCCGCAGGCCCGGGCCGCTGAAGATGCCGTAGGGCGGGCGATAGTCCCGCAGCTCCTGGCCGGTGGCATCCTCGATCGCTGCCCGTGCCCGCTCGGCGTCCTCGAGCAGGGCCCGCGAAGTGAGCCGCAGCTGGTTGCGGTGGCGATGGCAGTGGAGCTCGACCCGGTGGCCGGCGGCGACGATCTCGGCCGCCAGCGCCGGCCGTCGCTCGACCTGCTCGCCGACGAGGAAGAAGGTGGCGCGGGCGCCCGCCTCGCGCAGCAGCTCCAGCACCGCCGGAGTGCCCTGCGGGTGGGGGCCGTCGTCGAAGGTGAGGAAGGCCTCATCGCCCGCGGCCCCCTCCTCGCGCAACATCAGGTCGAGCGCCGCCGCCACCGGGGGCACGGTCGTCGCCAGGGCCGGGCCCGCATGGAGCACCGCCGCGGCCGCGCCGAGGCCGGCCGCGACGGCCGCCGGCCTCAAGGACCGGCCGGGGCGGAGACTTCTTCGGCTTCGGTGACGGCGGGCCCCGCGTTGATCCGCTGCGCCGCGGTTTCCGCGTTCTGGTCGGGATCGGAGCCGAAGTGGATCCTGCTCGTCACCGGGTGGAGCGGCGTCAGCGGGCTCTCGCGCTTGACCAGCGCCAGGGCCAGGATCACGACCACCGCCACCGCGGTGACCGCCGCCGCGACCCGCTCGAAGCGCAGGCGCCAAACCGGCTGCGGCTTGACCCGCGGCCGCACGCTGAGCGCCCGCGAGGCGATCGAGGGCAGCGAGGCGAACGAGGAGTCGGGCGAGCGGCGCTCGTTGGTGAGGTGGCGCAGCACCGACTCGAGCTCGTGCTCGTCGCGGGCGACCTCCGCCAGGCCGAACCGTTCGTAGGCGGCGTTGTTGGCACGCAGGTGGCCGGCGTGGAAGCCGTAGGAGACGACCGGGCAGCCGCGGATGTGGGCCTCGAGCACGGTGAGGCCGGCGGTCGCATGGATCATCGCGTCGGCGGCCGCCATCCAGTCGCTCATCTGGTCGGTGAAGCCGACGATCCGCACCCGCTCGTCGCTGCCGAAGCGGTTCTCGAGCCGGTCGCGGGCGACCTCGTTGCGGCCGGTGATGCAGACAACCAGCGTGTCGTCGTCGGCGAGCGCGGTGTTGATCGCGCCCTCGAGGTCGCCGATCCCCCAGCCGCCGCCGGAGACCAGCACCATGCGGGCATGGGCGGGGATGTCGAGCGCCTCGCGGGCGTCGCGACGGGTGCGCGGCATCAGGAACTCGGGCGAGATCGGTGGCTGGGCCCACTCGACGCTGCCGGGGCCCGCGAGCTGCTCGACTTCCTCGATCGACTCGGGATGGGTGACGTAGTGCAGGTCGACGCCGGGATGGGCCCAGTAGCGCAGCCCGGCGAGGTCGGTGATCGCCGACTGGACCGGCACCTCGAGGCGCCGGTTCTGGCGCAGCATCCCGAGCACGGCGGTCGTCCCAGGGTAGGTCGAGATGACCACGTCGGGGTCGTGGCGGTGGATCATCCGCAGCAGGCCGCGGGCGCCGAACAGGTACATCAGGTGGTGCGCCAGCCAGCGGGTCGGGCCGAACTTGGTGATCAGCCAGTACTGGATGTCGAACAGCCAGTTGGCCCAGCGGAAGGTGAAGCGCGAGCCGCCGCGGACGACGGCCGAGAGCACCTTGCCCATCGCCTCCAACCCGTTGTCGATCTCGACCGTCGCCTCGGGCCGATCGGCTTCCAGGTCGGCCTTGATCACCCGGGCGGGAAGGTCGTGGCCCTCGCCGATGTCGGCGGTCAGGATCAGCACGCGGGGCTGGCGTTCCTCGAGCCGGGTGGCGCCGGCGAGGAGGGCGCCGGCGGCGTGGTCGTTGCCGTTCAGCGAAGGCCGTTTGCTCGGCACGGGGTCCGGCGGGCGGGTCGTGTTGCGGACCCATTCGACGTACTTGCGCACGCCTTCCCTGAAGTTCGTCTTCGCCTCCCAGCCGAGCTCCTCCAGCGCCCGCCGGTTGGAGATCGTCTTGCCGGGGAAGTCGCCCGGCCGCGGCGGCGTGTGGACGATCTCGCAGTTGTCGGTGTTTTCCTGGACCCGCTCGGCGATTTCGAGGATCGTCACCACCTCGTCGCCGGAGAGGTTGTAGGTGCGGCCGGCCGCCTCCGGCGCCAGCGCGGCGACGATGCCGTCGGCCAGGTCCTCGACGTAGATGAAGCTGCGGGTCGTGCTGCCGTCGCCGGCGATCGTCAGCGGCTTGCCTTCGAAGGCGAGGTCGGTGAACTTGGCGACGACGCCGGCGGCGCGGGCGCGCGGGCCGTAGGGGATCCCGAAGCGCAGAACCGTGCTCTCGAGGTCGTAGAGCTCGGCGTAGCCGGCACAGTAGGTCTCGCCGGCGAGCTTGGTCGCGGTGTAGAGGTGGCGCGGGGCCGGGATCGGGGTTTCCTCGTCGACCTCCTGCTCGGGGCAGTCGCTGTAGACCCAGGTGGTCGAGCCGTAGACGACGCGGCCCACCTTCGCCCGGCAGGCCGCCTCGAGGACGTTGAGCGTGCCGCGGGTGTTGACCTCCTCGGCGAGCACCGGGTCGGCGAGGACGTGGCCGACGTCGGCGACCGCGGCGAGGTGGATGACCGCGTCGCAGTCGCGCATCGCGAGGTCGAGGTTGGCGGCGTCGGTGATGCTGCCGGTGAAGGTCTCGACCTCCAGCGGCGAGTGGTACGGCGAGGCGCTGAGGTCGAAGATCCGCGGGGTGATGCCGCGCGCGAGCAGGCGATCGACGACGTGGGAGCCGATGAAGCCGCCGCCCCCGGTGACCAGGACCCTCATTGTCACTCCCCTCCTTCGCCCAGCGCCGCGGCGCGGCTCTCGGGCCGATAGTAAAGCGGAACGCACCAATGGTTCTCGGCGACCCAGTCGGTGTTCGGGAGCTGGTCGGAGCGCCCCATGATCCGGTGGCAGGGCTGGTCGTAGACCTTGCCCGTGCTCTTCTCGAGCTCTTCGAAGACGATGTACTTGTAGAGGCCGGAGGTCATTCCCTGGGGCAGCTCGAGCCGCGCCGGGTGCAGGGGGTCGAGATGCTCGCGAGCGTAATCGTTCTTCCAGGCGACGATCTCCTCCATCCGCTCGGCCTGGACCAGCGCCAGCGCCGCGGTGAACTCGCTCATCCGGAAGTTGAGGCCGTCCACCTCGTGCTCGAACTTGCCGTAGTTGCGGAACTTCCGGGCGAACTCGATCAGACCCTCGTCGCCGGAGACGAGCACGCCGCCCTCGCCGGTGGAGACGGTCTTGGTCGCGTACAGGGAGTAGACGCCGGCGTCGCCGAAGCCGCCCGGCTTCTCGCCGTTCCAGTCCGCCCCGTGCGCGTGAGCGCAGTCCTCGAGCAGGAAGATCCCGTTGTCGCGGCAATAGGCGGCGATCTCGGCGGCGTCGAAGGCGAGGTGGCCGCCGATGTGGACGAGGATCGCCGCCCGCGGCTTGTGGCGCTCGGCCTTGCGCTCGAAATCGGCGAACGACATGCAGAGGTCCTCGCGGTTGCAGTCGACGAACTCGACCTCGGCGCCGGCGCCGATCGCGGCGAGCGGCGTCGCCATGAAGGTGTTCGACGGGCAGAGCACGGTCTCGCCCTTGACCCCCGCGTACTCGAGCGCGGCCAGCGCGCCCCCGGCCCAGCTGGAGAGCCCGAGGCTCGGCAGGCCGTTCCACCGCGCCCAGCGCTCCTCGAAGGCGGCGAGCTTGGCTCCCTCCGACCACTGCTCGGAGTCGAGGACCTCGGTCCAGAGCTCGAACAGCCTGGCGCGGTCGCGGTGGTCGAACCCGATCGCGAAGCTGCTCGCGTCGGGCCGGGTTTTCTCTACGGGCCCCAAACTGGCTCCTTCAGTGGTCTTCCTGCAGTCGTGTCGGGCGGGTTGACTGGTTACGGCCGCCGAGCGCGCGCAAGGCTACCAGCGAATCCGGACCTCAGGCGGAGGCATGGACGACTTTTAGCTCCGCTTATAGGAGCTCAGGGGATCGGGGTCGGCGGGGTCGGCTCGTCCTTGGAGTGGGCCTCGTCGAGCACGGCGCCCACCGCCTGCGAGCCGGCGAGCAGGACGACGCCAGAGAGCGCGACCAGCATGAAGGCGACCAGCAGCACGCCGCCGAGCGGAGTGCTGCCCCAGCTCTCGTCGAACACGAGCGGCGCCAGGAGGACCGGCACGATCACCTGGATCGCGAACATCGCCGGGGCGACGTGGGTCGCCGGCCGTTTCTGCAGCGCGCTCATCTCGCTCAGCAGGGCCAGGCCCTCCGAGGCGGCCGCGGTCGCGAGCCAGGCGGCGGCGACCAGCAGCGTGCCGGCGGCGAGTTCGTCGGTCAGCAGCTTGCTCGCGATCGCCGTCCAGGCGTAGCCGAAGCCGGCGCTGACGACCGCGATCGTCCCGGCCGCACCGCCGCGGCCGCGCAGTGCGTACGGCAGAGCGATCGGCAGCGCGACCAGCGCGAGGGCGAGGGCGATCGCCCAAGCCGCCGCGTGGTCGGTGCTGCGGTCCGGCGCGCAGAGCGCGACCCCGCCCACCCCGGCGACGATCGCCGCCACCGACAGATACTCACGCCGGCCGGGCCTCTCCCCCAGCCTGGTCACGCCGAGCCACAGCAGGACCACCAGCCCGCTGGCCAGGCAGGGCTGGACGACGGTCAGGGGAGCCAGCAGCAGCGCCGCGATCTCCAGCGGCCACCCCGCCAGCCCCAGCGCCGTCGCCCCCAGCCAGCGGCGGTTGCGCAGCAGCCGGCCGAGCAGCGAGACGCGCAGCGAGTGCTCGTGCGGCACGTCCCGCGCCTCGAGGGCCTGCAGCGCGATCGAGGTGTTGTAGAGGACCGAGGCCCCAACGGCGGCCGCTATCCCGAGGGCGAGCATCGGCCGAGCCTATTCGGGCGGGGCGGGGCGTGGGTTGGTGCGAGGGACGGCCAAGGGACGAAGGCATTGCGAGGGGGAGGGGTGGGGTGTCCCTCTTCACTCGGCCGTGTCGTCGGGGGGAAGCTTTCAAGCTTCTCGCCCGCAGCCCAGCCCTCCTCAGCCGCAAAACGTTCAGAGGGACACCCCACCCCTCCCCTGGCAAGGCCGACGTCCGACGCCCCGGGCCAGGCCCACGAACCCCCGCCCGCCGCTCCCAAAGCTTCAAAGGGACGAAGGCGCCCCGCCGAAAACGCAGTTCCGCTCGCTATGCGAGTGAAAGTGCGTTCTCAACGGGCGGTGATGGAAGCGCGTTCTCAAGCACCGTTGAAAGCGCCAAGGCATCCCGTGGTTCCTTGTGGACGCTCTGGGTCCGCAAGGAACCACGGGATGGGAAAACGCCGTGTCTGCGGAGGTTGTGGTTCCTAACGGTCGCCAGGCGACCGTTAGGAACCACGCGATTGGAGGCCTTGGTCCCTTGGGAGCTCTCCGAGAGACGGTGGGCCTGGTCCCTTTCAAGCTCTGGGCAGGGGGCGGGGCCTCGTCTTTGTCCGGGAGCTCCCGGGGTTGGGGGGCCGTGGAGCCTTCAGGGAGGGTCGGGTGACCCTCTGAACGTTTTGCGGCTGAGGAGGGCTGGGCTGCGGGCGACAGCTTCCCCAACTCCCCGACGACGACACGGCCGAGTGAAGAGGGTCACCCGACCCTCCCGACCAGCCCCTCGTCCCCCGCCCCTGCGAGCCCCCGTCCCTTACGGGGCCCCACGCCCGAGGACCCTGTTAGGTCTCCTGGTACAGCGGGCCGTCGCCGCCCTCGGGCAGCGTGAGGCGGCCGCCCTTGGCGGTGATCGCGCCGCACTGGACGCAGTTGGAGGCGGTGACGTGAACGTCGACCTCGGTGGCGCCGCCGGCGAGCTGGTCCTCGGGGATCTCGTAAACCTGCGCCGGGCACATCGAGACCCAGGTCTGGGCCACCTCGCGCGGCACGCGGGTCTGGATGCGGACGTGGTTGGGCGCGTCGTCGCGGGTCGCGTTGCCCGAGAGGAAGACCGAGTCGAGCTTGTTGAAGGTCAGCTCGTTGTCGGCCTTCGGGTAGGTGTCTCCCGCCCGGCCGATCTCCATGCCGACCTCGGAGTCGTGCTCCTGCTTCCAGTGACCGCCCGGAAAGGCGCCTTTGGTGACGGTCATCGCCGAGGCGAGAGCCCCGCCGAGGAAGAAGCCCTTGGAGAAGGGCTGGCGCATGTTGCGCGACTGGTAGAGGTCCTTCTCGATCATCGAGCTGCGGACCTTGCGGTCGTAGGCCTCGAAGTTGACCGATTCCGGATCCGCCTTCAAGGTCTCGACGATCGTCTCGGCGGCGTACATGCCGGCGTGCATCGCGTAGTGGACGCCCTTCAGGGTCGGCACGTTGACCATCGAGGCGGCGTCGCCGGCGACCATCATGCCCGGCACCGCCAGCGTCTTGGGCATCGCGAAGTAGCCGCCGGAGGGGATCGTCTTGGCCCCCCAGGCGACCCGCTTGCCGCCCTCGAGCAGGTTCTTGATGAACGGATGGGTCTTCAGCAGCTGCAGAGCGTCGTGAACGCTGAAGGTCGCGTCGGTGTAGTCGAGGCCGGCGACCAGCCCGATGCAGAGCTTGTCCTCTCCCATCGGGTAGATGAAGCTGCCCCCAAACTCATTGAAGCGCGGCGCCTTGCGCAGCGGCCAGCCCATCGTGTGGATCACCCGGTCCAGCGGCTTCGGCACCTCCCAGACCTCTTTGACCCCGAGCTCCCACCGCATCGGATCGGCCCCATGCAGGTCGAAGTAGTCATAGGCCGCGTAGGTGAGGTGACCGACAGTGCCCTCGGCGAGCACCGTCGCCCTGGCGACCACGTCGGAGCCCGGCTCGAAGTTCGCCATCTCCTCGCCCTCCTTGCCGCGGCCGCGATCGCCCGAGCGGACTCCGCGCACGATCCGGTCCTCGACCAGCAGCTTCGTCGCCGCGGTCTCGGTGAGGATGTAGGCGCCGGCTTCTTCGGCTTTGTCGGAGAGGAAGCGGCCGAGCTTGGAGACCGAGGTGACGTAGTTGCCGTGGTTGCGGAAGTTCGGCGGCATCGGCTTGAGCGGCATCGCCGCCTTGCCGGTCAGGAGGTAGACCGCGTCCTTGGTCACCTCCTGATAGACAGGCCACTCCTCCTTCGGCAGATCCGGGAACAGCTCTTCCATCGCCGACGGCTTCATGTTCGCGCCGGAGAGAAGATGGGCGCCGGCGACTTTGCCCTTCTCGATCACCGCCACCGGCACTTCGCCCAGCTTCTCGGACAGCTCCGGCTCGTCCTCCAGCAGCTGCAGGAGCTTGTTCGCGCAGGCGAGGCCGGCGGGCCCGCCGCCGACGATCGCGACGCCCACCTCGATCCGGTCGTCCGGCGCGTCGGTCGGCGGACCGATCGCGCTGGCCGGGTCGAACGGCGGCGGGAACTCGCTCGGCGCAACTGCTGGCATCTCGAACTCCTTTCGCGGAGAGGGGCCGAGCCGGAGCTCAGCCGCCCTTCTTCGCCTTGATCGCCTCGGTCAGCTTGGGCACGATCTTGTGCAGGTCGCCGACCACACCGAGATCTGAGAACTCGAAGATCGGGGCGTTGGGGTCCTTGTTGATGGCGAGGATGTTCTCCGAGTTCTGCATCCCGACCTTGTGCTGGATCGCGCCTGAGATCCCGGCCGCCAGGTAGAGCTTCGGAGCCACGGTCTTGCCCGTCTGGCCGATCTGGGCGGCGTAGGGGTACCAGCCGGCGTCGACCACCGCGCGGGTGGCGGCGACGGCGCCGCCCATCGACTCGGCGAGTTCCTCGGCGAGCTTGAAGCCCTCCGCGGCGCCGAGGCCGCGGCCGCCGCCGACGAGGATGTCGGCGTCCTCGATGTTGACGTCGGCGCCGCGCTGCTCGCCGCGCTGGACCATCGTCGCCTTGGTCGACCAGGGCGAGAGCTCGACCTCGACGTCCTCGACCGCGGCGGTGCCGCCGGTCTCGTTCGCGTCGAAGGCGTTGAGCCGGCCGATGATGATCCCCGGCTCGCCGACGTAGCCGACGTCGGCGATCTGGGAGTCCTGCAGGATCGGCCGCTCGGCGACGAGCTTGCCGTCCTGGACTTTCACCTCGGTGACCTCCATCGTGACGCCGGCGCCGAGACGGGCGGTCAGACCGGCCCCGATCTCGAAACCGAGCAGGCCGCCGCCGAACAGCGCGTAGGAGATGCCGTTGTCCTGGATCACCTTCGCCATCGCGTCGACGATCGGCTGCGCCAGGCCCTCCGGCACGCTCTTGGCCCGGTAGACCTTGGCGGCGCCGTAGTTGCCGAGCGCCGCGCAGGCATCGTCGGCGATGTCGCCGACGACCAGCGCCGCCGCCTCGCCGCCGATCTCAGCGGCCAGCCTGGCCGCCTCGGAGATCGCGCCGAGCGAGTTCTTGTTGAAGTTGCCCTCGTCGTCGTGGAGGGCGTAAACCAAGATTCCGGACATCTAGATCAGCTTCCTCTCGTCGAGCCAGGCGACGATCTTTTCGACCGTCTCGTTGGTGTCCTCGTCCTCGATGATCTCGCCGGCCTCCTTCTGAGGCGGCGGGTTGAGCGCGAGCACGGCGGTCTTCGAGCCCTCGGCGCCGACCTGGCCGGCCTCGATGCCGACGTCGCCGGCCGCCTTCGCGTCGAGCGGTTTCTTTTTCGCGCCCATGATCGCTTTCAGGCTCGGGTAGCGCGGCTCGTTGATCGCGTCGCCGACGCTGATCACGGCGGGCAGCTCGACCTCGACCGTGTCGTAGCCGTACTCGGCCTGACGCTCGCAGCGCAGCTTGCCGTCGGCGACGTCGATCTTGATCACCTGGGTCAGCGACGGCATCTTCAGGTGGTCGGCGACGACCGCGCCGATCGTGTAGCACTCGCCGTCGTCGGACTGCTGGCCGAGGAGGACGAGGTCGGGGCTCTCGGACTCGAGCACCTTGGCGAGCGCGTAGCCCGTGGCGCAGACGTCGGAGCCGGCGAGGGCGTCGTCGGACAGATGCACCGAGCGGTCGGCGCCGAGCGCGACGGCCTTATGCAGGGCGCGGACGGCGGAGTCCGGGCCCATCGTCACCGCGACGACTTCCTCGACCGGGATCGCTCCACCCTCCTTGATCTGCATCGCCGCCTCGAGGGCGTGGGTGTCGAAGGGGTTGAGGTTTTTCTCGCCGCTGCGGTCCAGACGCATGGTGCCGGGGTCGATGCGCTTCTGCACCGCCGCGTCCGGAACCTCCTTGACGAGGACGCAGATCTTCAAGTTGAAGCCTCCTTGGGGATGATTCTCAGGTCTTCGCGGGCGGCGGTTTGCGCCTCGCTGTCCCGCTGCGGGCGGGGATCTTACCGATTGTCGGCCAGTGGTTGACTGACGAGTCAATCAGCAATATACCCGGAACGAGGGACGTATGCACCGATCGGTGCAGGACCGTGCCTCAGGCCGTCGCGTGACGCTCGCCGGCGGCGCCGCGGATGAACTCGACGATCTCGTCGGTGCCGGCGCCGGGGGTGAAGACCTCGGCCACGCCGAGCTTCTTCAGCTCCGGGATGTCATCGGCCGGGATCGTGCCGCCGACGGTGACGAGGACGTCATCGACGCCCTGCTCGCGCAGCAGCTCGACGACCTTCGGGACCAGCGTCATGTGGGCGCCGGAGAGGATCGAGAGCCCGACCGCGTCGGCGTCCTCCTGGATCACCGTCTCGGCGATCTGCTCGGGCGTCTGGTGCAGCCCGGTGTAGATCACCTCCATGCCGGCGTCGCGCAGGGCGCGGGCGATGATCTTGGCGCCGCGGTCGTGGCCGTCGAGGCCGGGCTTGGCGACGACGACGCGGATCTTGCGTGCGGTTGCAGCCTCCATCCGCGGCGAAGCTTATTCGGTCGGGCGCTCCGACGGCCGCCGCGCCAGCCATGGCAGGCGCCCTTCGGTCGAGAGCCAGGAGCCGAGCAGGATCAGCGCCAGCCCCGCGAACACCCCGGCCCCCGGGTTCTCGCCGAGGAAGACGACGCCGAGCAGAACGGCGACGACCGGGTTGAGATAGGTGACGACCAGAGAGCGGCCCGGCCCCGCCTCCCTGACCAGCATCGCCATCAGCACCATGCCCGCCGCGGTCGGGACCAGCCCGAGGGCGAGAACGGCGAGGAGGGCGCCGCCGCTGACCTCGGCCCCGGGCAGGGTCAGGGCCAGGGGCGGAGCCAGCGGCACGGCGGCGATCGCCATCGTCGCCGCCATCGCGGCGACTGGGTCCAGGCCGCCGAGCCGGTGCTTGAGGATCATCGCCCCGGCCGCGTAGCCGCAGGCGGCAAGCAGGACGGCGAGGATCCCGAGCAGCTCGCCGCCGCCGGTCTCGACGTGGACGCCGACCAGCGCCGCGACGCCGGCGAGGCCGACCACCAGCCCGGCCAGCCGCGCCCCGCCCAGCCTTTCCTCCGGTTCGAGGCGCAGCGCCAGGACGGCGGCGACCAGTGGCGCCGTGGCGATCAGGATCGCCGCGGTCGAGGACTCGATCCGCGTCTCGCCGGCGGAGATCAGCGGGAAGGGCAGCGCGACCTCGACCACGGCGAAGATCGCCAGCCAGCGCCAGCGCCCGCGCAGCGAGCCGAGGCTGCCGGCGCGGCGGGCGAGGGCGAGCAGCGCCAGCGCGGCGAGGGCGACCCGCAGAGCGGCGATCGAGAGCGGCGGCATGCCGCCTTCGATCGCGACCTTGATCAGCAGGTAGGGCAGCCCCCAGATCACGGAGACGGCGGCGAACAGGGTCCAGGCGCGGGCGCTCACTGGCGGGCCAGCCTAGAGAGCGAGCGTTGCGGCGATCCGGCGCCGCCGGTGTGCCGATCTACGGAAGATTGCCCGCCCGCCTGGCGGCGAGGCCTGGTTCTTCGGGATCGTCGTCGGCGTCGCCCTGCTGCTGGTCGGGTTCGGCTTCGCGGTTCTGGTCGCGACCGGCGCCGTGCGCGACCCGCACAGCGCCCTCAGGTTCGCCCGCCGCGCCTTGCCGCGCTGGCGGCATCAGCCAGTTGTCGAGCCTGTCAACCGCTGGTCGACAGGCTCGACACCCCAAAGCGGCGCTCAGCGGCGGCCCGGGAGGCGGCGCGGCGGCGGCCGGCGGCGCGCCGCCACCCGCGAGGCGCCGAAGCCGGCGACGGTCGCCAGCACCGTCACCGCGATGGCGACCAGTCGCCGGCCGAGGCGCTCGAAGCGCAGCGTCTGCCAGCCCTCCTCGGCGGCGATCGCGGCCAGCGGCGGGTCGGGGTTGACGGCGACCGGGTTGCCGACGGCGCGCAGCATCGGCAGGTCGGAGAGCGAGTCGGAGTAGGCGTAGGACGCGCCGAGGTCGATCTCGTGGCTGACCGCGAAGGCCTCCATCGCCTCGACCTTGCCGGGCCCGTAGACGAACGGCCCGTCGAGGCGGCCGGTGAACCGGCCGTCGGCGTCGACCTCGTACCGGGTGCCGATCCCGCCCTCCATCCCGAGCACGTCGGCCAGCGTCTCGACCACGTCGTGGCCGGCGGCGCTGACGATGAAGGCCGGCCGGCCGGCGTCCTGGTGGGCGTGGACCTCGGCCAGCATCTGCGGGTAGACGCGGGGCAGGATGGCCGCCATCACCTCCGGCTGCATCCGCGC
This sequence comes from Solirubrobacterales bacterium, assembly GCA_046330305.1. Classification (GTDB taxonomy): domain Bacteria; phylum Actinomycetota; class Thermoleophilia; order Solirubrobacterales; family 70-9; genus VAYN01. The sequence continues at coordinate 69,453 of JAXLTA010000011.1, forward strand.
GATGCTCACCGCCGGCACGCCGCGGATCAGGTCGCGGGCGACCCGCAGCACCTCGCTGGTGCGCTCGTCGGTGGTGCCGCGCAGCCGGTAGCGCAGGTGCTCGACCCCCCAGCTGACCAGCTGCCGGCGCCCGACGATCCCCTGCCGCGTGGCGACGCGGGCGAACTGCATCCCGCTCGACCCCGCCATCAGGGTCTTGTCGAGATCGAAGAAGGCAGCGGCCCGCTGCATGCTCGCTCGTCGCGGGCCGGCCCCTAGGCGGGGGCGACCTCCACCACGATCGCGTCCCCCTGCCCACCGCCCGAGCAGATCGCCGCGACGCCGAGGCCGCCGCCGCGGCGGCCGAGCTCGTGGACCAGGGAGCCGACGATGCGGGCGCCGGAGGCGCCGATCGGGTGGCCGAAGGCGATCGCGCCGCCGTTGACGTTGACCTTCTCCTCGTCGATGCCGAGGATCCGCATCGAGCCGATCACGACCGAGGCGAAGGCCTCGTTGATCTCCCAGAGGTCGACGTCCTGCGGCGTCTTGCCGATCTTCTCGAGCGCCTTCAGCGCCGCGTTGCCGGGGGTGCGGGCGAGGTAGGCGAAGTCGTCGGCGACGGTCGCGTAGGCGAGGACCTTGGCGAGCGGGCGCTTGCCTTCGCGCTCGGCCCATTCCTCGGAGGCGACGACGATCGCGCCGGCGCCGTCGTTGACCCCCGGAGCGTTGCCGGCGGTGTGGGTGGCGCCCTCGCCGCCCACCGCCTTCAGCTTCGAGAGGGTCTCCAGCGTCGTCTCCGGCCGCGGCGCCTCGTCGACCTCGACCACGGTCTCGCCCTTGCGGCCCTTGACCGTGACCGCGACGATCTCCTCGGCGATGCGCCCGGCCTCGGTCGCCTCGGCGGCGAGGCGCTGGCTGCGCTCGGCGAATTTGTCCATGTCGGCGCGGGTGATCTCGAGCTCGTTGGAGACCTCGCTTGCCTCGTTGATCATCTGCTTGCCGGTGAAGGGGTTGGTGAGCCCGTCGTGGGTCATCGCGTCGAGGGCCTTGACGTCGCCCATCCGAAACCCGAAGCGCGCGTTCGGCAGCAGGTAGGGCGCCTGGCTCATCGACTCCATGCCGCCGGTCACGGCGATCTCGAGGTCGCCGGCGCGGATCGCCTGGTCGGCGAGCCCCAGCGTGCGCATGCCCGAGGCGCAGACCTTGTTGACGGTTTCCGAGGGCACCTCGCGCGGGATCCCGCCCTTGATCTGGGCCTGGCGCGAGGGGATCTGGCCCTGGCCGGCCTGCAGGACCTGCCCGAAGACGACCTGCTGGATCTGCTCGGCGCCGACGCCGGAGCGGTCCAGCGCGGCCCCGATCGCCGTGCCGCCGAGGTCGGTCGCGTCGACCGAAGCGAGCGTCCCGCCCATCTTGCCGACGGGCGTGCGGGCGGTTCCGAGGATCACTGAGCTGGCCATCTACTCCCTTTCATCTGCGATTTGAATTTGGCCCTGCCGCGGCCAAGCACCGGCCGCTGACGATACCTGCATAGACTCGCGACGGTGAAGATCGAGGTCCGCGACACAGAGCTGGGGGAAGCCGGCGCGGCGCTGCTGGTCGCCGCGCTCCACCAGGGCGAGCAGCCGCCGGCGGAGCTGGCCGAGGCGACCGGGGCGGCCGCGGCCAAGAGCAGCTTCAAGACCCTCTCCCCCGTCTTCCCCGACTCTGGCTCGCGAGCGCTGCTGGTCGGCCTCGGCGAGCGCGCGGATGCCGACGCCGAGCGCTTCCGGGTCGCCGCGGCGCTGGCGGCGCAGGAGGCGGGTCGGCTCGGGCTCGGTTCCATCGCCTGGCTGCTGCCCGACGCGGTCGCGCCGGAGGTGGCCGCCGAGGCCCTGGTCACGGGCACGATCCTCGGCGCCTACCGGTTCGATCGCTTCCGCCGCGAAGACGCCGACGAGCCGCCGACCGCGCTCGAGTCGCTGACCCTGCTCGGGCCGCCGCAGCTCGGCGCCGCCGCCGAGGCGGCCCGGATCGGGGCCGAAGCGCAGAACCGGGCCCGCGACCTGCAGAACACGCCGGCCAACTTCGCCACCCCGTCCTTCCTCGCCGATCGCGCCGAGGCGATCGGCCGCGAGTTCGGCTCGGTCGCGGTCGACGTCCTGCGCCGCGAGGAAATCGTCGCGATGGGGATGGGCGGCCTCGCCGCCGTCTCGCAGGGCAGCAGCGAGGGGCCCCGGCTGATCGTCCTGCGCTACGAGGGCGGCGGCTCCGGCCCCAGGCTCGGGCTGGTCGGCAAGGGCGTCACCTTCGACACCGGCGGCATCTCGCTGAAGCCCGGCGCCGGGATGAACGAGATGAAGTTCGACATGTCGGGCGGCGCCGCCGTGCTCGAGGCCGTCGCGGCGATCGCCGAGATCGGGCTCGCGGTCGACCTCGTCGCGATCGTGCCGGCGACCGAGAACATGCCCTCCGGGACGGCGATCAAGCCGGGCGACGTGATCACCCAGTACAACGGCAAGACGGTCGAGGTCAACAACACCGACGCCGAGGGCAGGCTGATCCTCGCCGACGCGCTCGCCTACGCGATCGAGCTCGGAGCCGAGCGCCTGGTCGACCTCGCGACCCTGACCGGCGCGGTCCTGATCGCGCTCGGCTCGACCTACGCCGCCGTGATCGGCAACGACGACGCGCTCGCCGCCGAGCTGATCGAGGCCGGAGCCGCGACCGGCGAGCTGACCTGGCGGCTGCCGCTGCACGACGAGTACCGGGAGCTGATGAAGGGCACCGTCGCCGACCTCTCCAACCTCGGCGCCAAGCGCGAGGCGGGGACGATCACCGCCGCCTGCTTCCTCGAGCAGTTCGTCGACGAGACGCCGTGGGCGCACATCGACATCGCCGGCACCGCCTGGGACGTCGGCCGCGCCTACACCGGCAAGGAGGCGAGCGGCTACGGCGTCCGCCTGCTCGTCGACCTCGCCCGGCGCGCGGCCGGCTGAGAGCGGCGCCCCCACCTCAGCCGCCGAGGACGATGCAGGTCGAGATGCCGTGCGCGAGCAGCTTGCCGGCGGCGGCGGTCAGCCGCGCCTCGGCGGTCGCCTGCCGCCGCCCGCGGTAGACGACGGTCGCCTCGCAGAGGACACGGCCGGTGTCCCGCGTGATCGGGCGGACGAACTTCGCCTCGAGGCCGAGCGAGGCGTAGCCGACGCCCGCCGGCAGCGTCGTGTGCACGGCACAGCCCAACGCGGAATCGAGCAGCGTCGCCGCGTAGCCGCCGTGGACGACGCCGATCGGGTTGTAGTGCTCCTCGCCGGGCTCACCCTCGAAGACCACCCTCCCCTCCTCCAGCTCGATCGGGCGCAGCCGCATCGTCACCGCGATCGGCGGCGGCGGCATCGCCCCGGTGAGGAGCGCGCGCATGTACTCCATGCCGCTCATCTCGGCCCCCGCCGCCGCGGTCGCGACCGGGTCCTGCCAGACCAGCGTGCGGCTGCGCGAGCCCGCCGGGTCGGCGGCGGCGAAGGCTTCCGCGATCTCGACCGCGCTGGCCTCGCCGTCGAGCAGGGCGCCCTCGCCGCTCACCGGCCCTCGCCCCGCCACCGCGCCTCGGGCCTCCGCGCCGCCTCGCGCGGCTGGGCGGGGTAGAGGAGGTCGGCGGTGATCTCCGCCTGGCTGATCGCGATCCGCGGGGGCTTGCCGCGGCGCGCGCTCCTCGGTCTGTGAATCAGCCTCATCTCGATCGCCTCCGATCGCGTCGGGGTCGGTTGCATGATGCAACCAATGTCGGGCGCGAGCCTACCGCAGTGAGTTGCTTGATGCAACCCAGTGTGCGAAGATCGGCTCGTGCTGCGCAACGACTACCCCGGCCAGATCTGCTCGGTGGCGAAATCGCTGGAGGTGATCGGCGAGCGCTGGTCGCTGCTGATCGTCCGCGACGTGATGAACGGCAACCGCCGCTTCGGCGAGATGCAGGAGTCGCTCGGAATCGCCCGCAACGTGCTCTCGGCACGACTGCAACGCCTGGTCGACGAGGGCATCCTCGAGCGCCGCGCCTACCAGGCGAGCCCGCCCCGCCACGAGTACTTCCTCACCGAGAAGGGCCTCGACCTCTGGCCGGCGCTGATCGCCCTGCTGCACTGGGGCGACAGGTACTCGGCCGGCCCCGAGGGCCCGCCGCGGCTGATCGTCCACAAGCAGTGCGGCGGCGAGGTCAACGACCGTGGCGTCTGCACGAGCTGCGGCCAGGTCCTCACCGCCCGCGACGCCCGCCAGGTCGCCGGCCCCGGCCTCGAGGCGGCCGTGGCCGCGGCGGGGCACCTCACCGGCGAGACCCCTTAGCCCGAAAGGCCACATCGTCACCGGCGACAGTCAGCCGCGGTGAAGCGCGCGGCCGAGCCGCTAGCGTCCACGGCGACAGGAGAATGGGTCCGCGAGAGAGGAGCAGCGATGGCGGCGGCGGCTGAGCTAGAGGTGCGCGAGAGGGTCTTCATCGGCGGCGAGTGGGTCGAGCCGAGCGGGGGCGAGACGCTCGAGGTCGTCAACCCGACCACCGAGGAGGTGATGGGGACGATCCCGGCCTGCACGCCGGTCGAGGCCGACCGGGCCGTCGCCGCCGCCCGTGCCGCCTTCGACTCCTGGTCGCAGACGCCCCGTTCCGAGCGCGCCGGCTACCTGGGCGCGATCGCCGCCGGGCTGAACGAGCGCAAGGCGGAGATCGCGGCGACCATCTCCCAGGAGCTGGGGATGCCGCTGAAGCTGAGCGAGATGATCCAGGCCGGGTTGCCGGCCGTGCACTTCGGCTCGATCCCGCAGCTGATCGAGGAGATCGCCTGGGAGGAGGAGATCGGCAACTCGCGGGTCCTGCGCGAGCCGGTCGGCGTGGTCGGCGCGATCACGCCCTGGAACTACCCCCTCAACCAGATCGCGGTCAAGGTCGCCCCCGCCCTCGGCGCCGGCTGCACGGTGGTGCTGAAGCCGAGCGAGGTGACGCCGCTGAACGCCTTCCTGCTGGCCGAGGTGATCGAGGCCGCCGGCCTCCCCGCCGGCGTCTTCAACCTGGTGACCGGCACCGGGCCGGTGGTCGGTGAGGCGATCGCCGCCCACCCCGGCGTCGACATGATCTCCTTCACCGGCTCGACCCGGGCCGGCAGGCGGGTCTCCGAGCTGGCGGCGGCCGGCGTCAAGCCGGTGGCGATGGAGCTCGGCGGCAAATCGCCGAACCTGATCCTCGACGACGCCGACCTCGAGCGGGCGGTTCCCGACGGGGTCGGCAAGTGCTTCCTCAACTCGGGCCAGACCTGCAGCGCGCTGACCCGGATGCTGGTGCCGCGCCAGCGCCTCGCCGAGGCCGAGGAGCTGGCCGTCGCCGCCGCCGAGAGCTTCGTCGCGGGCGACCCCTTCGATCCGGGGACGAGGCTCGGACCGCTGGTCTCCGAGGTCCAGCGCGAGCGCGTCCGCGGCTACATCCGCAAGGGCCTCGAGGAGGGGGCGCGCCTGCTGACCGGCGGCGCCGAGCCGCCCGAGGGGCTCGACCGCGGCTACTTCGTCCGCCCCACCGTCTTCTCCGACGTCGACCCGGCGATGACGATCGCCCAGGAGGAGATCTTCGGCCCGGTGCTGGTGATCGAGCCCTACGAGGGCGAGGACGACGCCGTCCGGATCGCCAACGGCACCCCCTACGGCCTCGCCGGCGGCGTCTGGTCCGCCGACCAGGAGCGGGCGATCCGCGTCGCCAGGCGCCTGCGCACCGGCCAGGTCGAGATCAACGGCGGCCGCTTCAACCCGCTCGCCCCCTTCGGCGGCTACGGCCAATCGGGGCACGGGCGCGAGAACGGGCGCTACGGCATCGAGGAGATGCTGCAGGTGAAGAGCCTGCAGCTGTAGCGCCGGGCCGGCACCCCACACCTGCCGCCCCCGCGTGGTTGTCATTTCTCACGCTATGCGGGGAAAAGCTCTGCCACACGGGCCCGCGCCGGGCTGTGCGGCGTCCAGGCCGGGCTGTGCGGCGTCCAGGCCGGGCTATGCGGCGTCCAGGGTGAAACGCACCCTGGTCCCGGGGTGGCCGTCCTCGAGCCAGATGCGGCCGCCGTGGGCCTCGACTATGGCTCGTGAGATCGCGAGGCCGAGGCCGGCGCCGTCCTCGGCGCGGGCGGCGTCGCCGCGGTAGAAGGCGTCGAAGACCCGCTCGCCGCTGCCCGCCGGGATCCCCTCGCCGTCGTCGGCGACCTCGACCTCGACGCCGCCGCCCGGCTCGCTGCGGGCGCGGACGACGACGCTGCCGTCGGCCGGCGTGTGGCGGATCGCGTTCTGGATCAGGTTGAAGAGGACGCGCTGCAGCTTCTCCGCGTTGGCGCGAGCGAGGACCCGGTCGGCCGGCAGCTCGGCCTCGATCCGCACCCCTCGGGCTTCGGCCGGCGCCCGCATCGCCGCCACGGTGTCGTCGATCAGCTCACGCAGCTCGACCTGGCGCATCGTCCAGGAGATGTCGCCGGCCTCGATCCGCGAGAGCTCGAAGAGGTCGTCGACGAGGCCGCTGAGCGCGGCGACGTGGGTCCGGATCTGGGCCAGGTAGCGGTCGCGGGTCTCACCGGTGACGACGCCGTCGTCGATCGACTCGACCAGCAGCCGCAGCGAGGCCAGCGGGGTGCGCAGGTCGTGCGAGGCCGCGGCGACGAGCGCCCGGCGCATCTCCTCGATCTCGCGCTGGGAACGCTGTTCCATCGCCAGCCGCACGGCGAGCGCCGCCGCCACCGCGATGCCGCCGGCGGCAAGCACGGCGAGGGCGATCTGCTCGGCTCCCATCCCGTGCGGGACGGCGACCGCCGCGGCCCCGGCGAGGAAGGCGACGACCGCGATCAGCACGCCCCTGGTCATGCCTTGAACCGGTAGCCGACGCCCCAGACCGTCTCGACGAAGCGGGGCTCGGCGCTGTCGTCGCCGAGCTTGGCGCGGAGCCGGCGGACATGGACCGTGACCGTGCTGGTGTCGGTGTAGAAGATCTCGCCCCAGACCGCCTCCATCAGCTGGTCGCGCGAGAAGACCTGGCCGGGGTGCATGATCAGGAACGCGAGCAGGTCGAATTCGCGCTGGGTCAGCGACAGCTCCTCGCCGTCGAGCAGGACCCGGCGGGTCGCCGGCTCGACCCGCAGGCCGCCGCGCTCGATCGGCGGCTCCTGGCTGGCCGGCGGCGAGACCCGGCGCAGGACCGCGTCGACGCGGGCGACCAGCTCGGCCGGCGAGAACGGCTTCACCACGTAGTCGTCGGCGCCGTTGCGCAACCCGACCAGGCGATCGGACTCCTCGCCGCGGGCGGTGAGGAGGATCACCGCCACCCGCTTGCCGTCGCCCTCCTGCAGGCGGCGCATCACCTCGATCCCGTCGATCCCCGGCAGCATCACGTCGAGCACGACCAGGTCGGGCCGTTTCTCGGCCGCCAGGCGCAGGGCGGTCGGGCCGTCGCCCGCCTCGTAGGTCGCGTAGCCGGCGCGCTCCATGTAGCGGCCGACGATCTCGACGATCGTCGGCTCGTCGTCCACGACCAGCACCGTGCGGGGCGCGTCCTCGGCCACCGGCTCGATTCTGACCCTAACCGAAGGTGAACGCATAGCCGCTCACCCCCGCTTCCAGTTCGAGCTCGAGCAGGTGGTGCTCGACCCGCGGCAGGTCGACGAGCTCATAGAGGCGGTGGCCGCGCACCGTGACGACGCCGTCCCGCACGTCGGCGCCGGCGGCGGCCGCCGCGATCGGGCGGCCGTCGAGCATCACCCGCACCCGCCGCGCCCGCCCCGCCGACCCGAGCACGAGGTACACGCGGCGGGCGCCGAAGTTGAGGTCGAGGCGGGCGCCGCCGGCGGCGGTCGCCGATTTGAGCGCGATCCGCCAGCGGCCGCGGAAGGCGAATTCGTTCGCCGGCACTTCGGCCGGCGCGGTGAAGTCGTGCAGCCCGGGCGAGAGCTCGGAGTTCGTGAAGCGTTCGGCGCGGTAGGGGCCGAGGTAGGTCTCCGGCGTCGTCACCCCGTTGGAGGGCGCCACCGCGCCACGCACCGTGGCGTCGGAGCCCGGGACGCGGTCGCCGGCTTCGGCCAGCAGCTCGCGGATCACCTGTTCTTTCTCGGCGTATTCGCCCTCGCCGAAGTGCGCGTAGCGGACATGGCCGGCGGCGTCGATGAAGTACTCGGCCGGCCAGTAGAGGTTGCCGTAGGCGTTCCAGGTCCCCTGTTCGTTGTCCTGGACGACCGGATATTCGATCCCTTCGCGGGCGATCGCCGCCTCGACGTTGCCGGCTTCGCGCTCGAACGGGAACTCGGGCGTATGGACCCCGACGATCGTCAGCCCGTCCTTCCCGTAGCGCCGGTTCCAGGCGTTCAGGTAGGGCAGCGTCCGGATGCAGTTGACGCAGGTGTAGGTCCAGAAGTCGACCAGGACGACGCGCCCGCGCAGGCCCTTCATCGTCAGCGGCCGGTCGCCCGGCGTGTTGAACCAGCGCTCGGTGTCGGTGAATTCGGGGGCTTCGCCGTAGTCCTGCAGCGGCACCGTTTCCGGCACCGCCGGCGCGCCGCTCGCTCCGCCCCTACCCGCCGACCGCGCTCCGGCGCCCGAGGCGGCGCGCGAGCCGATCCCGTGCGGCGAGATGCCGTCGATCCGGGCCAGCGCCGCCCGTGCCGAGGCGGTGTTCTCGAGCGCTTCCGCCGGGTTGACCAGGAACGACGGCAGACCGGCGGTGACGTCGCGCTGGAAGCGGATGTCGTATTCGCCCGCCATCGCCAGCGCGACGACGATCATCACCGCCCCGGTCGCCAACTGCAGGGCGCCGCCGCGGCGGGCGAGCGGCCGCACCAGCCGGCGGCCGCCGAGCATCAGCAGGTAGAGGACGGCGGCCGAGCCGACGCCGTAGGCGAGGGCGACGGCGAGGCGGCCGGCGTCGAAGCTCTGCGAGGCGGTGACGGTGATCACGCCGGCGAGGATCGGACCGGCGCAGGGGACGTAGAGGATCCCGAGGCTGCAGCCGAGCGCGAACCCGGTCCAGAACCCCTCGCCGCCGCGGCCGCGGCGCGGCGCGAGGCGGCTGCTGAGGCGGCTCAGCCGGGCCTCCAGCGCGGCCGCGAGCGGCGGCACCAGGAGGACGGCGCCGAAGACCAGCAGGACCCCGATCGCCAGGTCGCGCAGCAGCTCGTTGGGCAGGCCGAGCGCCTCGATCACGTAGACCAGGGCGATCACCGCGAAGGTGAAGGAGACGGTGAGGCCGGCGACGATCCCGAGCGGCCGCCGGCGGCCGCCGGCGGCGCCGGCCGCAAGCGCGACCGGGAGGACCGGCAGCACGCAGGGCGAGACCGCCGTCGCCGCCCCGGCCACGAACCCGAAGAGGATCAGCAGGACCATCGCCACAACGGTCGCAGACCGGGATTACGAGGATGTGACGGCGGCTCAGGCGCGCGGGGGCGCCGCGGTCACCGCGCCCGCCGGGCGCTCGAGCACCTCGGCGGCGCGGCCGACCGCCTCGCTGACCCCGAAGTGCTCGCAGATCGTCAGCTCGTGCTCGCGCAGCAGCGGCCGGGCCGGGTCGACGACCGGGGCGGTGGCCAGCCTCTCGCCCTCCTGCGCGACCCAGACGCCGAACGGGGCGCCGGCGCAGAAGCCGAGCGGCACGGCGACGATCCGGATCCCGCGGCGGCGGCGCCCCAGCCGCGTCACCAGCCAGGCCGGCTCGCCGCTGTCGTCGTCGACGAAGCAGCCGTGCACGTGGCCGATCTTGGCGCCGCCCAGCTCCGTCACCTCGGCGCCGGTCCAGGTCTGGACCTCCTCCAGGGTCGGCAGCAGCGCCGGCTCAGTCATCGACGTGCTTTTCGAGCAGCTCGGCGGCGGCCGAGGCGGGGTCGAGCTCGCGGTGGACGACGCGGTCGAGCAGGGCGGCGGTGTCGGGATCCTCGGCGACCTCCGCTTCGAGCCTGCGGCGCAGCCGCGAGGTCGCGATCCCGAGCACCTCGCTGCGCAGGTTGCGGGCGCGGCGCTCTCCCAGCGTCCCCGCGGCCTCGATGAAGGCGCGGTGCTCGTCGATCTTCGCCGCCAGCTCCTCGATGCCCTCGCCCCGCTCCGCCTCGGTGCGCAGGATCGGCACCTTCCAGCCCTCGGGGTCCTGCGAGAGCGCCAGCACCCCCCGCACCTCGCGGACCATCGTGTCGGTCATCGGGTGGTCGGCCTTGTTGACGACGATGACGTCGGGGATCTCCATCACGCCGGCCTTCAGCGCCTGGATCGAATCGCCGGAGCCCGGCATCAGCGCCAGCACGATCGTGTCGGCGTGGTCGACGATGTCGATCTCCGCCTGGCCGACGCCGACGGTCTCGATCAGGACGTCGTCTTTGCCGGCGGCGTCCATCACCAGCGCCACCTGCAGCGCCGCCTCGGAAAGGCCGCCGAGGGCGCCGCGCGAGGCCATCGAGCGGATGAAGACGCCCTTGTCGAGGAAGTGTTCGGTGAGGCGGATGCGGTCGCCGAGCAGGGCGCCGCGGGTGAACGGGCTGGAGGGGTCGATCGAGAGCACCGCAACCTCGCGCTCGGCCTTGCGCAGCTCGCCGGTGAGGGCGCCGATCAGGGTGCTCTTTCCCACCCCCGGCGGCCCCGTGAAGCCGATGATCCGCGCCCTGCCGGTCTGCGGGTAGACGGTGCGGACGAGCTCCCACCCGGCCGGGTCGTCCGACTCGATCAGCGTGATCGCCCGCGCCAGGGCCCGCTTGTCGCCGGCCAGGAGGCGCTCGGCGAGCGAGGCCTGGCGGCTCTCGCTGGCTTGCTCCGCAGTCATCCGGGAGGGCAGTCTAAGTAACGGGCCGGCAGCGCGCGGCGGCGCCGGTGGCGCTCGCCGGTGGGCGACTAGAGTTGCCCCGCGATGCTCCGCTTCCTGGCCCGCAACCGGATGCTGAACTGGCGCTACGCCCGGCTGCTGTGGCGGTTCTGCTGGCGGCGCTGGCTGACTCCGGCGGGGCACCGCTGGCGCACCGACGGGATGCTCTTCCTCGGCCGCGGGCTCGAGATCCAGATCGCCCACCGCGACGCCGAGATCCGCTTCGGCCGCTTCGTCTGGATCGGCGACGGGACCAAGATCCGCTGCCACGAGGGCCTGGTCGAGATCGGGCCCAAGACGGTGATGGGCCAGGAGTGCACGATCTCCGCCTATCAGCGGGTGAGGATCGGCGAGCAGTGCGTGATCGCCGACCGGGCGATGTTCATCGACTTCGACCACGGCGTCGTCGAGGTCGAGCGGCCGATCCGCCACCAGGGGATCTACAAGCGCGACGTCGTCGTCGGCTCCAACGTCTGGATCGGCTACGGCGCCTGCATCCTGCGCGGCGTCAGCGTCGGCGACAACTCGATCGTCGGCACCAACGCCGTGGTGACCAGGGACGTGCCGGCCAACGCGGTCGTCGCCGGCATCCCGGCCCGGGTGATCCGCATGCGCGAGGCGCCGCGGAAGCTGCGCTGGCCCGAACCGGTCGAGCCCGATCCCACGGCGCCGAGCACCCTGTCGCCGCCGTCGGCGGAGGGCAGGGACGAGCCGCGGCGGGAACCACCGACCGGGCGCTGAGCCGCGGGCGGCGAGCGGGGGCCGCCGCTCAGGCCGGGCCGAGGGCGGCGCCGGCGAGCTCGGCGTAGAGCGCCGCCGTCCGCTCGGCGACGCCCGCCCACTCGAAGCGGCGCACGTGCTCGTGGGCCTCGGCGACCAGGCGGTTGGCGAGCCGCTCGTCGGTCAGCACCCGGACCGCGACCTCGGCCAGCGCCTCGGAGTCGTGGGGGCGGAAGCGCAGTCCCGCCTCCTCGTGGGGGACCACCTCGCGCAGGCCGCCGGTGTCGGCGACGATGCAGGGGCAGCCGGAGGCCATCGCCTCGAGCGCCACCAGCCCGAACGGCTCGTAGATCGAGGGCACCACGGTGAGGTCGGCGATCCGGTAGAGCGCCTGCAGGACGTCGTCGCCGATCCAGCCGAGGAAGGTGCCGTGCCGCATCAGCTTCAGCTCCCTCGCCTGGCGGCGCAGCTCCTTCTCGTGGGTGCCGGAGCCGGCGACCAGGAAGCGGGTCCCCGGCGCCTCCTCGATCACCCGGGGCATCGCCTCCAGCGCCAGCTGGAAGCCCTTCTCGTAGACGAGCCGGCCGATCAGCAGCACCAGCCGCTCCTCGGGGGCGGCGAACCTGGCCCGCAGCCGGGCGAGCTCGGCGGCGGCGGGCGGCGGCAGGTCGGCGGGGTCGATGCCGTTGGGGATGACGCTGACCCGATCCTCCTCGACGCCGAAGATCTCGACGACCTGGTCGCCCATGTACTGCGAGCAGGCGATCACCCGCTCGGCCCGGTTGGCGATCCAGCGCTCGACCCCGTGGATGTGGGTCTGCGGGTGCTTGTCGACCCAGCCCTGGTGGCGGCCGTACTCGGTGGCGTGGATCGTCATCACCAGCGGCGCGTCGAAGCGGCGGGCGAGGTGGTCGCAGGCGTTGGCGACCAGCCAGTCGTGACCGTGGACGAGGTCGAACCCGAGTTCGTCGCCGAGCTCGACCCCGGCGGCCAGCATGTCGGAGTTCATGCTCCCGACCCAGGTGACGAACTCGCCGAGCTCGGTCGGCCGCTTCGGCTCGACGATGCGGTGGACGTGGACGCCGGCGCAGCGCTCCTCGGCGGGCGACTCCTCCCCCCCGCGGGTGAGGACGTGAACCTCGACGCCGAGCTCGACCAGCGCCTCCGAGAGCTTGCGCACATGGCGGGCGAGGCCGCCCTCGATCAGCGGCGGGTACTCCCAGGAGAGCATCAGGACTCTGGTCATCTCGGGTGGATTCTCCAGCGAGCCGCTAGGGCTCCAGCAGGGGCGCGAGGTCGAGGTCGGGAGCCAGCGAACGCATGCGCGGATCGGTGTCGAGTTCGGAGTCTATGGCCTCCAGCATCGCCTCGGCGTGCTCGGTGGCGCGGCGGAAGGCGTAGTCGCCCGCCTGGCGGCGGCCGTCGAGGAAGGCCCAGTCGCTGGCCTGCGCGGCGAGCAGCTCGCGGGCAGCGCGCAGCGCCGCGCCGCCGCCGAGGCCGGCGCCGAGCGCCCGCAGCAGCCGCAGCTCGAGCCGGCGGGCGCCCCAGGCGAGGTCGGCGACCGCCGGCGAGTCCCAGGTGCGGAAGTCCTTCGCCTCCCCCCAGGTCGCGGCGCGCAGCGGCCGGCGGCGCGGCTCGTGCTCGGCGAGCGCGGTGGGGACGTCGACGAGGCGGACGCCGGCCGCGGCGGCGCCCTCCAGCACCGCCTCCAGCCAGACCGGGCCCTCCGTCCACCAGTGGCCGAGCAGCTCGGTGTCGATCGCGAAGACGACCAGGCCCCTGCGCCCCCGCTCCTCCCGGTAGGCGCGCAGCCGGGCGCCGATCCGGGCCAGGAACTCAGCCGCCTGGCGGCGCGCCGCGGCGGCGCCGGCGGCCGGGTCGTAGGCGCCGCCCCCGATCCGCCAGATCCGCACCCCGCGCATGCTTTTGCCGTCGAACTGGACGTGGTCGGGGTCGGAGGGGTAGCCGTCGAGCGCCCAGAGCCAGCCAACCGCCTCCCAGTCGATCGTCAGCGCCGCCGGGCCGGCCTCGGTGGCGACCGGCGCCAGCGCCGCCAGCGGCTCCTCGTGGGCGCTCTGGTCGACGCAGAACCAGCGCACGCCGTGCTCGGCCAGCCGCCACTCGAGGCCCGGCGCGTAGGCGCACTCCGGCAGCCAGAAGCCCCCCTCCCAGCCGAAGCGGCGCCGGTGCGAGCGGATCCCGGCGTCGAGCTGGAGCCGCAGGCCGGCCCGGGTGGCGAGCAGGGGCAGGACGGCATGGGTGGCGGCGGAGGCGGCGAGCGCGACGCGGCCTTCGCCGGCGGCGCGCTGGAAGGCGGCCAGCGGGTCGCCGGCGGCGGCGTCGAGCAGCTCCAGGGCCCGCTCGCAGCGCTCGAGCTCGGCCTGGACCGCGGGGCGGCACTGCGGCGGCACGTCGGCGAGGTCATCCGCGGCCGAGCCGATCCGGAACTCGACCAGGAACTCGCGCAGCCGCCGGGCTGTCGCCCGGTCCTCGAGCTGGTCGGCGAGCACCGGCGTCACCGTCATCGTCAGGTCGCGCGCCACCGCGAGCACCGGCAGGTAGGAGCGGATCACCGCGTCGAACAGCCACTCCTCGCCGAACGGGTAGGTCCCGAAGCCCTCCACGTACGGCATGTGCGAGTGCAGGACCAGCGCCAGGTCGCCGGCGCTCGCGCGCCGGCTCATGCCGGCGACCGCCTCATCGCTCGCCGCGGCAGACGGCCAGGAAGTCGAGGGCGCGGTCGAGGTCGCCGGGCCGCAGCCGGAAGTCGGAGGCGGCGATCGCCGGCGTGAAGCGGTCATAGAAGCGCCTGGTCAGGCCCAGCCGCCTGTGGAGCCGGTCCCAGCCGAGCTTCAGCGCCAGCTCGTGAGCCCGCAGCTTGCGGGCGTGGAAGAGGCCGAGCAGCTCGACCCGCGGGAAGTGGGCCTCGCAGAGCGCCCGAAACTCCGCCGCGCGGTACTCGCGCACGTGCCAGGGGTTGTCCGACTTCTCCGCTCCGGGCGGCGCCAGGGTCAGCAGGTTGGGCGTCGAGACGTAGGCGACGCCGCCCGGCGCCAGCATCGTGCGGAAGTGGTCGAGCACGGCGCCGGCGTCCTGGACGTGCTCGATCGTCTGCAGGAAGACCACCGCGTCGCAGGGCTCGGCGAAGTTTTCAACCGGGGCGCGCTCGAAGCGCAGGTTCGGGCGGCGGTAGCGCAGCCGCGCGTGCTCGTGCGCCTCGGGGTTGGCGTCGACGCCGACGACGCTCGCCGCGGCGCGGGCGAGGACCTCCGAGCCATAGCCCTCGCCGCAGGCCATGTCGACCACCCGCCGGCCGGCGGTGCGGGCGGCGATCCACTCGTAGACGGCGAGGTGGCGCCGGTACCAGTAGTTCTCCTCGGGGACGTCGGGGAGCGTCCGCTCGCCGGTCAGCGGCAGCGGCGGCACGCCGGGGGGCTGGTTGAGCTGGAAGTACTGACCCTCCACCCCGGGGACCGTATCGACGCGGGTCGGTTGCGCGGTTCCGCGTAGAGTTCCCGCCCGATGCCAGCCTCCCCGACCGCGACGCCGGAGCACATCAAGGACGTCAACACCCGCTACCACGATGCCGCGGCCGAGGAGTACGACGCCAAGTGGGGCATCGATTTCGGCGCGATCGGCCAGGAGCAGGTGCGGCTGAAGCTGGCCAAGGCCGTCGGCGGGCTCGACGGCCGCCGTTTCGCCGAGGCGCTCGAGATCGGTTCGGGAACCGGCTACTTCTCGCTCAACCTGGTCCAGCTGGGGACGATCGGGCGGCTGACCGCGACCGACATCTCGGCGGGCATGCTGAAGCGCCTCGCCGCGACGGCGCGCTCGCTCGGGCTCGAGGTCGAGACCGTGGTCGCCGAGGCGGAGTCCCTGCCCTTCGAGGACGAGAGCTTCGACCTCGTCTTCGGCCACGCCGTCCTCCACCACATTCCCGACCTCGACCGCGCCTTCGCCGAGTTCCGCCGGGTGCTGCGGCCCGGCGGGCTGATCGCCTTCGCCGGCGAGCCCTCGCGCTACGGCGACCGCCTCGCGGCGCTGCCGAAGCGCGCCGGCCTGCTGGCGGCGCCCGCCTGGCGCCGCCTGACCAGGTCGCGCCGCCGCCTCGTCCCCGAGGCCGACCAGTCCGAGGGCCACCGCCTCGAGAGCGAGGTCGACGTCCACGCCTTCGCCCCCGCCGACCTGCGCCGGCTGCTGCGCGACGCCGGCTTCGAGCGGCGCCGCGTCGGCGGCGAGGAGCTGCTCGCCAACGCCTGGGGCTGGGGCCTGCGCACGGTCGAGTCGAGCGCCGAGCCCGACTCGGTCCCGCTGCGCTGGCGCCGGTTCGCCTTCCGCAGCTACATCGCCCTGCAGAAGCTCGACACCCGCTACCTCGAGCCCCACCTGCCCGCCGAGCTCTTCTACAACCTCCTGGTCAGCGCACAGAAGCCGGCCGAGCTCTGAGGTTGGAGACTGCTTTTTCAGCGTAGGTCCGGCGCCGGGCGTCGGGCGCGGTAGAGGCGGGTCCGGCCCTCGATGCCCTTGAGGTGCCTCTCCCCCGCCCGCGAGTAGCGGAAGCGCTCGCCGGCCGCCTCACGGGTGGCCGTGTCGAGCAGGACGCTGCCGGGGCGGGCGATCGCGGTGATGCGGCTGGCGAGGTTGACCGAGCGGCCGTAGAAGTCGCCCGACTGGGGGAGCGTCGGGCCGGTGGCGAGGCCGGCTCGCAGCAGCGGGAACTGGTCGCCTTCGGCCTCGGCGGCGGCGATCAGGTCGAGGGCGGCGCCGACCAGCGGCTCGGCCTCCGCCGAGACCAGCATCGCCGCGTCGCCGATCGTCTTCACCAGCCGCACCGGCGCCTCGGCGACGGCCGTCGCCATCTCCTCGAGCCGGCCGGCGACGAGGCCGAGCTCCTCCGGCGCGATTTCCTCGCCGAGGCTGGTGAACTCGACCAGGTCGGCGAAGCAGATCGTCAGCTCCACGGCGCCGCCGATCTCCCCGGCGGCGAGGTCGGCGGCGCCGAGCACGTCGCGGCGGACCTGCTCGAGCAGGTTGAGCTGGAAGGCGTAGACGAGGGTCTGGTCGACGAGCGGCAGGAGGTACTTGGCGGCGGCGGCGAAGCGGGCGGCGACGTCACGTTCGGTGTCTCCGGGCTGGGCCAGGCTGCGGATCGTCAGCTCGCGGTTGGCCTGGGCGATCCGCGCCGTCCCCATCCCGACCGTGCGCGCGGTCTGCAGCAGGCCCTCGGCCGGCAGGCCGGCGTCGAGCAGCGCCCGGATCCGCTCGGCGGCTTCGAGATCGGCCTGGGTCGCGGCGCGCTCGTCCGGATCGCCGTAGGGGACGCCGAGCGCGGCGCGCAACCGCCGCAAGAGGTCGAGGTCCACGCCCGAGCGCTCGGCGATCTCGGCCGCCGTGTAGCGGGGGCCCTCGCCCGCGATCGCCCGCTCGGCGGGCAGCAGGGTGAGTCGCCCGGCGGCGACCGCCCGGCGCAGCTCCTCCAGCGAAACGCCTTCGGAGCTGAGCTGGCGCAGCAGCGCCAGCCGTGCTTCCCGCGGCTGACCGTCGAGACCGTCGAGCAGCCCCTCGGCCTCGAAGTCGGTCATGCCTCGGCGACCGCCCCGCCCCGCCGCGGATCGCCGCCGCCGCTGAGGGCGCCGGTCCGTGGATCCCGCGCCACCGCCTGCACGCCGCCGAAGAATAGGTTGATCGCCGGCCAGCGGGAGACCGCTCTGCCGCTCCCCTGCAGCCGGGCCAGCGCCTCCTCGTCGATCCCGGGCTCGGCCTGCACGACGCCGCCCTCGAAGTGCAGCCGCGGCGCGGCGACCGCGGCGGCGACCGGCAGGTCCTGCTCGACGACCCGGACGACCGTCTGCAGGATCGCCGAGCGGATCCGGTTCGACCCGGCGCTGCCGAGGACCAGCGCCACCTCGCCGTCGCGGCGGACGATCGTCGGCGCCATCATCGACGGCACCCGCCGCCCCGCCGCGATCTTGTGGAAGCCGAGCGGGTTGAGGTCCTCCTCGCCGAGCATGTTGTTGAGGATCACCCCGGTCCCCGGGACCAGCACGCCCGAGCCGGATCCGTTCGAGCAGGTCACGCTGGCGCACATGCCGTCGCCGTCGAGCACCGAGACGTGGGTGGTCGAGCCGAGCAGGCTGGCGGCCGCCGCGTCGAGCCCGAGCGAGTCGAGCACCCCGGCCTCCATCCCCTCCTCGTAGAGCGACTCGGCGAACTCGAGATCGCGCAGGTCGTTGGCCGCCCCCATCGCGGCGACCAGCTGCTCCGGCCCACTGCGCGGCCCGAGCCGCTCGAGCAGGCCGAGGCAGTAGGCGATCAGGATGCCGCCCGAGGACGGCGGCGGGTTGGTCAGCACCTCGGCGCCGCGGAACGGGGCGGCGATCGGGCGCCGCGTCAGCGCTTCGTAGGAGGCGAGGTCGCGGGCGCCGATCGTCCCCCCGTTGGCGACCACGAACTCGGTCAGCGCCGCCGCCACCTCGCCGCGGTAGAACGGCTCCGCCCCTTCGGCACCGAACCGTTCCAGCGCCTCGGCCAGCTCGGGGAAGCGGAAGTCCTCGCCCTCGCGCAGGGTCCGCCCGTGCGGCGCGTAGAGCTCGCGGGTGCCCGCCAGGCGCTCGTGGATCGGGGCCAGGATGTCGAGGATGTAGGCCTGCTGGGCATTGACCGGCGCCCCCTCTCGGGCCAGCTCGACCGCCGGCCCGACGAGGTCGGCGAGCGGCGCCGAGCCGTAGCGCTCGAGCGCGGCGAGGAGGCCGGCGGCGGTGCCGGGCACGCCACAGGAGGTGGGGCCAACGTAGAAGACCTGCTCGGTCGCCGCGTCGAAGCGGACCGGGACGGGCGCCAGCTCGGCCCGCCGCTCGATCCCGTCGAGCCCGGGCGCGGCGACGAAGAAGTCGAGCAGGGCGACCTCGCCGCCGGGCCGGCCGACCATCATGTAGCCGCCGGCGCCGAAGCCGGTCAGCGGGCTCTCGACCGCGAAGGAGGCGAGCACCGCGGCGACCGCCGCGTCGACCGCGTTGCCGCCCTCGCGCAGGACGCCCGCCCCGGCCTCGGCCGTGCGCGGATGGCCGGCTGCGACTACCCCTGGCAACGGGGCCGCCGCTCAGCCCGGCAGGAACTCAGGGACGTCGATGCCGAGATCGCCCTCGCGGCTGCCGCCCCGCTCGCCCCGGCCCCGCCGCGGCTCCTCTTTCGTGCGCCGGATCGTCGGCTCGGCGGCGCGGCGCGGCGCGCTCGGGCGGCCGTCGAACCTGGTCGCGACGACGGTGACCCAGATCTGGTCGGAGAGCTCGTCGTCGACGTTGGCGCCGAAGATGATGTTGGCGTCCGGGTGGGCCGCCTCGCCGACCACCTTGGCCGCCTCGGAGACCTCGACCAGGGAGAGGTCGGAGCCGCCGGTGATCGAGAGCAGGATCGCCCGCGCGCCCTCCATCGAGGTCTCCAGCAGGGGCGAGGAGATCGCCTTTTCGGCGGCGAGCACGGCGCGCTCGTCGCCGTAGGCCATCCCGATCCCGAGCAGCGCCCGGCCGGCGTCGGACATGATCGTCCGCACGTCGGCGAAGTCGAGGTTGATCACGGCCGGCAGCGTCACCAGGTCGGAGATGCCCTGCACGCCCTGGCGCAGCACGTCGTCGGCGACCTGGAAGGCCTCGACCATCGAGGTCTGCTGGTCGAGGACCTGGAGCAGGCGGTCGTTGGGGACGACGATCAGGGTGTCGACCTCGGCGGCCAGCTCTTCGATTCCCTTTTCGGCCTGGGTGCCGCGGCGGCTGCCCTCGAAGCTGAACGGCCTGGTGACGATGCCGACGGTCAGGGCGCCGACCTCGCGGGCGAGGCGGGCGACGACCGGAGCCGCGCCGGAGCCGGTGCCACCGCCCGCGCCGGCGGCGACGAAGACCATGTCGGAGCCCTTCAAGAGCCGCTTGATCTTGTCCTGCTCTTCGAAGGCGGAGCGGTGGCCGACCTCGGGATCGGCGCCGGCGCCGAGGCCGCGCGTCTGCTCGTCGCCGATGTGGACGGTGACGTCGGCGACGCAGAGCTGCAGGGACTGCAGGTCGGTGTTGACGGCCATGAACTCGACCCCCGGAATGCGGGCGTCGACCATCCGGTTGACAGCGTTGACGCCGGCGCCGCCGACGCCGACCACCTTGATCACCGGCTGGTGGGGCTCGCCGCTGCCGGGCGGCTCGTAGGCGGGCTCCTCGCGACCGTACCGCGGCGTGCCGGGCAGGTAATCCTCACGCTCGACCCGCGGCCGCGGCTCCTCGGAGAAGACGCGCTTGAGCCGCTCGGGGGGCGTTTCGGAGCTGGCGGGCGGTTCCTCGGCGGCCTGATCGAAGAAGCTGGGCTCGGGCTCGGGCGGAGCGGAAGCCTGGGGTGCCGGCTCCGCGGGCGCGGCGTCCACCGCCGTGGCCTCCTCCGCGGCCGGCCGAGGGGCGGGCGCTTCGCCCGCGGCCGGCGCGGGGTCGGCGCCGGCGGCGCCGCTCGCGGCGGGGGCCGCCTCCTCGCGCGCCGCTTCCTCGGCGGCCTGCCGCGCCTCGGCGGGATCGTCGCGGCCGTAGCGCGGCGCGTCGTCGGAGGTCGAGCGGAAGAGGTCGGCGAGGGGACCCTCCCGCATGCTTGCGCGCTTGTTACGCCGAGCCATTCGCCAGAACCTCCTTGGCCAGCTCCCGGTAGTAGTTCGCGGCGCTGGACCCCGAATCGTACTTGAGGACACTGGACCCCTTGACCGGCGCCTCGGCGAATTTGATCGCCTTGCGGATGCGCGAGCGGAAGACGAGGTCGCCGAAGTTCTCTTCGAGGATCTCGACCGCCTCCTTGGCGTGGACGGTCCGCGAGTCCAGCATCGTCGGCAGGATGCCCTCGATGTGGACGTCGGGGTTGAGGTTCTCCTGGATCATCCGCAGGGTGTTCTGAAGCTGGACCAGCCCACGCATCGACAGATACTCGCACTGAACGGGGACGATCACTTTGTTCGCCGCCGTCAGCGCGTTGATCGTGAGCAGTCCGAGGCTCGGCGGCGTGTCGATGCAGATGAAGTCGTATTCGCCGCTGACCTCCTTGAGCGCCTTCTCCAGCGAGCGCTCGCGGCCGATCTTCGTGCTCATCGCGATCTCGGCGCCGGCGAGGTCGATCGAGGCGACCGCGATGTCGATCTCGCGTTCGGCGATGATCTCGGAGATCGGCACGTCGTTGACCAGCACGTCGTAGAGGCTCGTCTCGACCTTGTCGGGATCGATCCCCTGGCTCATCGTCAGGTTGCCCTGCGGGTCGAGGTCGATGCAGAGGACGCGGTGGCCGGACTCGGCCAGGGCGACCGCGAGGTTCAGCGTCGTCGTCGTCTTGGCGACGCCGCCCTTCTGGTTGGCGAAGGCGATCACGTCGGCGTGCTTGACCGGCGCCTGCGGCTCGGCCTCCTGCTCGACGACGAAGTCGGCGCGGCTCGGCGCGATCAGGTCCGACGGCCTCATCCGCGCCGGGCCCTCGGGCTTGGCCTCGACCAGCTGCTGCGCCGGCGGGCGCTCGGCGGGCGCCTCGGGCCCGGTGACCCGCTCGGGCACCTCGACCCCGTCGTTGATCCGGGCCACCGCGACCTCGCCCTCGTCGGCCTCGGCCTCGGAGTAGTCCTCGTCCGCTTCAGCTGTCGCAGGCCGGCTCGCGTCGGCCTCGAACGCCGCGCCGGCGGGTGGGGTCGGGTGGGGCATCTCGTCCGCTGCCTGCGAGGACGGCGTGTCCATCTCGGCGGCAGGACCCGCGGACCGCGAGCCCTCATCCTGACGCGGAACGAGTTCTTCCATCCGCTGCAGGTCTTCGTCGATCGGGTGCGACTCCTCGACGGCGACGGGCGCGGGCTTTGGCTTCTTTCGGCTTAGAAATCCCATTGCGCGGATATTCGGATGGCGGGCCGCTTTTCCTGCCCGCTGCCGAAATTGCTAGGAATTGCCCGATTCCCGACCTCCTCGACAAGCGACTCGTGATCGTCACCGGCAAGGGCGGCGTCGGCAAGACGACGGTCGCGGTCGCGCTCGGCCTGCGGGCCGCCGCCGAGGGGAAGCGGACGATCGTCTGCGAGGTCTCCTCGCAGGAGAACGCCTCGCGCATGTTCGACCACGCCGAGGTCGGCTTCCACGAGGTCGAGATGGAGGAGAACCTGTGGTCGATCTCGATCGACCCCGACGAGTCGATGCGCGAGTACGTGCTGCTCCAGCTCAAGGTGCGGGCGATGCGCGACATGCTGTTCCGCAGCCGCATCTTCAACTACCTCGCGGCGGCGACGCCGGGCCTCAAGGAGCTGGTCACGATCGGCAAGATCTGGGAGCTCGCCCAGCTCGACCGCAAGGTCAAGTCCGGCCGCAAGTACGACCTGGTGATCGTCGACGCGCCGGCCACCGGCCACGGCGTCGGCTTCCTGCAGACGCCGCGCACCTTCGCCTCGATCGCCCGCGTCGGCCCGATCCACTCGCAGGCGCAGACGCTCGACCGCTTCATCAAGGACCACGATCACCGGCACCGCGATCGTCGCCCTGCCGGAGGAGATGCCGGTCAACGAGTCGGCGGCGCTGGAGCGCGACCTGCGCGACGAGGTCGGCGTCGCCGTCGACCGCGTCTACCTCAACGGCCTCTATCCCGAGCGCTTCTCGACGCACGAGGCCGAGAAGCTGGCGCGCCTGGCGACGGAGGAGGACGGCGCCGGGCGGGCGGCGGCGCGGGCGGCGCTCTCGGAGTTCGGACGGGCCCGCTCGCAGCGGGCGCAGCTGGCGCGGCTGCGGCGGCGGGTCGAGGCGCCGGTCAAGACGCTCCCCTTCCTGTTCGAGCCCGAGCTCGGGGTCGAGGCGGCGCGGCGGCTCTCGCGGAGGCTGACCTGATGCCGACCCTCGACGAGGTGCTGGAAGGCAAGTCGATCTGCATCTGCGCCGGCTCCGGCGGCGTCGGCAAGACGACCACCTCGGCGGCGATCGCCAGCGGCATGGCGGCCCGCGGGCTGAAGGTCTGCGTGCTGACGATCGATCCGGCGAAGCGGCTCGCCGACTCGCTCGGCATGAAGGAGCTCGGCAACGAGGCGCGCCGGGTCGACCCGGCGCTGTTCGCCGCCCAGGGGGTCGAGATGGACGGCGAGCTGTGGGCGATGATGCTCGACCCCAAGCAGACCTTCGACGAGCTGATCGCGCGCCAGGCGCCCGACGAGGAGTCGCGCGACCGCGTCCTCGAAAACCGGATCTACCAGCAGATCTCGGGCGCGCTGGCGGGCTCGCAGGAGTACATGGCGATGGAGAAGCTGTTCGAGCTGCACACCGAAGGCGACTTCGACCTGCTCGTCCTCGACACGCCGCCGACCCGCAACGCGCTCGACTTCCTCGACGCCCCGAAGCGGCTCACCCAGTTCATCGAAGGCAAATCGCTGCGCGTCTTCATGAAGCCGACCGGGCTGGCGGCCAAGGTCGCCGGCCGCGGCGCCGCGGTCGCGCTCAGCGTCTTCAAGCGGATCGTCGGCTTCGACCTGATCGCCGACCTCGCCGAGTTCTTCAACGCCTTCAGCGGCATGGTCGACGGCTTCCAGGCGCGGGCCAAACGGGTCAGCAAGCTGCTCGCCGACCCGGGCACCTGCTTCCTCGTCGTCTGCGGCCCGCAGGGGGAGCCGGTCGACGAGGCGGTCTACTTCCATCGCAAGCTGGTCGAGGCGAAACTGCCGTTCGGCGGCGTCATCGTCAACAAGGTCCACTACCCGGCGGAGAAGCTGCGCGGCGCCAAGCGGGAGGACCTGCCGGCGATGCTCGCCGAGCGCCTCGGCGACGAGGACCTCGGCCGGCGCGTCGCCGCCAACTTCGCCGACTACCAGGCTCTGGCCGAGCGCGACGCCCGCAACATCGAGCACCTGGCGCGCGAGCTGCGCACCCGCGGCGTCATCCGCGTCCCCTACCTGGACGAGGACGTCCACGACCTCGCCGGGCTGGCGCAGATCAACCGCTACCTGTTCGCGACCGGCGAGGAGCGTGTGGCGATGGCCGCTGGCCGCGCCTAGGCCCCCACCGCGAGGGGGGACCACCGGCGGAGCTCGAGCTCCGCCGGGCCGGCTCCGCGGTCCGCCGCTGCACCGGCGCCCAGCTGGACGAGCGCCCTGCCGCAGTACGAGCCGACCTGCGGCAGGCCCTGGCCGCGACCGGCCGGCCCTGACGGCTCCTGGCCAAGCAGCTCAAGGACGCAGCGAGGAGCGTGCTCTGCACGTGACGAGCGAGGACGCCGAGATGCGCCGGCCAGGGCTTCGTCAGGGCGCCGATGTCCTGGCCGTTCGTATTCGAACTCCAGGTGCGAGACCTCCCAGTCGGAGTCCGGGACCGGGAAGAGGTGGCGGACCCGCGGGGTGTCGATCCGCTCGCGGTGCTGGATGTCGCGATCGCTCGGCGGCGCCGGCCACTCGAGCGAGTCGCCGGGGCGGGCGTCGGCGATCTCGTCGAGCCACGGCGTCGCCGTGATCTTGATCTCGTCTTCGGCCGGGATCGGCTCCATGATCCGGGTTTCCTGCATCTCGGACTCCTCCTCGTGGTCGAAGATCGGCAGTTCGGCGGCGGTCGGCTCCGGCAGGGCGGCCTCGAGCTCCAGCTGCGGCTCGAGCTCGGCGTCCAACCCGTCCTCGAGCGGGGGCTCGGGCAGCGGGAAGTCGTCCGCGGGGGATGCGACGACCGAGACCGTGATCTCCGCGTCGCCCTCGGCGAGGCCGGTGGCGATCAGCGTCTCGTCGGCGGTCCCGATCAGGTCGTTGCCGAGCTCGCCGAGCGCCGCGGCGCGGAGCAGGGTCCGCGCCTTCTCCTCGGCCCAGAGGGCAAGCTCGGCGGCGCCTTCGACGTAGCGTCCGTTCATCGCCGCCCGCTCCAGCTCGAGCGTCTCCTCGACCTGCTCGCGGGCTTCGATGCGGTCCATCTCGCCGTCGCTGGCGATCAGCGCCGCGGCGCGCATCGGCAGCGAGGCGCCGACCGGACCGTGGCCCTCGAGCACCGCGCGCAGCGCCAGCAGGTGGTCGCTCAGCCCCTGCAGCGGGCTTTCGCGCTCGCAGCCCATCTCGAAGCGGCCGACCGCCCAGGTGAGGGCGCCGTCGGGGTCGGGGCGGGACTCGAGCGTGGTCGCGAACTCGGCCAGCGCCCCCGCCTCGCTCTCGCTGAGGCGGTAGCCGCCCGGCCGCGTCGCCGCGGCCCCGGTCGGGATCCGGCGCCAGGTCTCGGCCCCGGTCGGCGCGAAGGCGTAGGGGCCGAGGCCGATGCCGCCGGCCTTGAAGAGCCGCATCACGCTGATCAGCTCGCGCAGCTGCTGGACGGCGCCGTCGGCGCCGTGGTCGGGATCCTGCTCGGCGACCGCCAGGAACTGCGGCTCCCAGGCGGCGCGGCCCATGCCCTCGCTCCGCATCGCCTCGACCGGCGCTTCGATCGAGTCGGCGCGGACGATGCAGACGCCGTGCGGCAGGGTCAGCCGCGGCGTGCTCATCCGCAGCCCGACGATCGGCGCGATCACGACCTCGGCCTCGTCGGCGTCGGCGGCCTCGGCGTCGAGCGTCGCGATCGCCTCCTCGAGCCGGGCGCGGTCGAGGGCGAAGGAGCTGGCCCCCTCCCAGAGCGAGGCGAAGAAGACGCTGAGCATCAGGGCGGCGCGCGCCCCCGGGTCAGCCGGCACCGCCTCGCCGCGGGCCTCGAGATAGGGCGCGGCGACGCCGGCCTCGACCGCGGCCTCGCGGGCGGCGGCGAAGCTGGGCAGCGCCGCCAGCTCCTCGGCATGGTCGCGGACGTAGCGGCCGGTCAGCGGCACGTAGCTGAAGAACGGCGAGTCCTCGCCGGCGTCGGCGGCGACGTCGAAGGGGATCTCCTCGCCGGCGGCGACGAGCGTCGCGAACCGCGTCGCGGCCTCGGTGGCGAGGCGTTGCAGCGCGTCGTTGAGGAGGAAGTCACGCACGCCCCAGGCTTCCGGGCGCCGAGCGCCGCTCCTGCGCCTGCACGATCCCTTGCAGGGCGCCGCGGCCGGCGCGGACTGGACGTTTGATCGAGTGGCGGCGGCTGATCTAGGCCGCGGCGGGAGCTTCGCTGCCGGCCCCGAGCCAGCGGCTGCCGTAGGTGCGCATGTCGTCGATCAGCGGCACCAGGGCGACGCCTTTCTCGGTCAGCGCGTACTCGACCCGGGGCGGAACCTCGGGGTAGGTATGGCGCTCGACGATCCCGTCAGCCTCCAGCGCCCGCAGCCGCAGCGACAGCGTGCGGGGGCTGATCCCCTCCAGAGACCGCTCCAGCTCGCAGAATCGGCGGCTGCCGTCGGCCAGATCGCGGATCAGCAGCAGCGTCCACTTCCCGCAGACGACTTCGGCCGTGCGACAGACGGGACAATCGGCGTTGCTGCTCTCGCTCATTTCGGCCAATCCGAGGGTCAGGGGTGAAACCGGACTTCACCAAGTGTAGCCATATGGCTTCACTTACTGAAGCTTTGGCCCAAAGCCCATCGCAATCCCGAATTCCGGGTATGCGCCCGCTCAAGATTCAGGCCCCGGCGCCGATGCATCTTCGATGCCGAACGCCCGCCTCAATCACCGCCCCGCGGAGGGCGGCTTCGTGATGATCGAGGTGCTGGTCAGCGCCCTGATCATCCTCATCGTCGCCGGGGCGGTGCTGGCGCTGATGACGGCGACCACCCGCTCGGCCGCCGACCAGCGCCAGAAGGCAACGGCCTACTCGGTGGCCCAGGAAGACCAGGCCCGGATGCGGGCGATGCGCCTGACCAGCCTCAACCGGCTGGCACAGGAACGCAATGTGACCCTCGATGGCACGAAATACACGGTGCTCTCGACCGGACGCTTCGTCAACAACTCGACCGGGGGCGACTCGTCGTGCGCATCGGGGAGCTCGGCATCGGACTACGTCCGCATCGCGTCGAAGGTCACCTGGGAAAACGAACGCAGGTCGGTCACGCTCAACAGCGTCGTCGCCCCCTCCAACGGCTCCCTCAACCCGAACAACGGCGCCCTCCTCTTCACGGTCGAAAACGGACAGGGGCAGAAGGTGTCCGGCCTCGGCATCTCGGGCACCGGCGCCGGCACCTTCAGCGGCAGCACCGACGCCAACGGGTGCGCCGCGTTCTTCGACCTGCCGGTCGGCAACTACAGCGTCAAGACCGAAGCGGCGGGGTTCGTCGACGCCGACGGCAACCCCTCGCCGTGGACGAAGACGATCGGGGTGCAGACGGCGACGACCAGCCCGGTGCAGCTGCTCTACGACCAGCCGGGAGCGATAAGGGCCGAATTCAAATACAAGGAAGGCGCGGCCTTCAAGACCGCCTCCTCCGATTCGATCGTCGTCTACAACTCGCTGATGCCGAGCGGCGCCGACGCCTTCGGCACTCCGGGCGGGACCCGGTTCACGGCACTGGAAACGCCGATGACGCTGTTCCCGTTCAAAGAAGCGGACACCGTCTATCCGGGCTATTGCGAAACGAACCTGCCGACGGAAGCCGCGGCTCGCGCGACGCCGATCGTGGCCCGGAACACGACCGTCAACACCGGCCAGATCCAGATGCCGGCCCTCTTCCTCACCGTCAAGAAGAGCGGCAGCGCCGTCAACGGCGCCCGCGTCACCCTCACCGACGAAAGCTGCAAAAGCGGCTCCACGAACGTCAAGCGGGTCTTCACCACCGATGCCACCGGCAGGATGACCGAACCCGGGCAGCCGTGGGGGGTCTACAAGGTCTGCGTCTCCAGCGGCAGCCGCTGGCGGGCGCAGTCAGGCGTCTCGGTGAAGAACCTCTCGAGCGGCACCAGCCTGACCCTCGAAATCCCGCTCAGCGGCAGCGTCAGCTCCGGCTCTGAAACGTACGGCAGCGGGGAATGCCCATGACCCCGAGCGCGAGGCTCCGCGACCAGAGCGGCACGACCCTGGTCGAGCTGATGGTCGGGCTGATGATGGGGATGGTGATCCTCAGCGCCCTGACGATGGTCGTCGTCGTCACCATGCACGGCAGCGCCCGGGTCAGCGCCCGCGTCGAAGCGACGCAGAACGGGCGCATCGTCCTCGCCCGCATCACCGAAGAACTCCACTCGGCCTGCATCTACCCGAAGCTCGCGCCGATCAGAAAGGAAAGCACCGGCACCGAACTGCGCTTCGTGCACGCCGCCAGCGGCCAGGGCCAGGCGGTGGCGCCGACGCCGGTCGAAACCAGGATCAAACTCAGCGGCGGGACGCTGACCAGGTCCGACTACGCCTACGCCAGCGGCTCCGCGCCCTCGTGGTCCTTCGCGACGACGGCGGGCGCCACCCAGCAGCTGATGACCCAGGTCGCGGCGATCTCCCCGAGCACCGCGATCTTCCGCTACTACGCCTACAAGAATGGCGGCCTGGAAGAACTCCCGGCAAGCCCGCTCAGCGAAGCCGAAGCGGCGAGGACGATCCAGGTCGGGATCGGGATCGACGTCTCCCCCAGCCCCGCCCAGGTGGCAGATCAGGGCGCCGACGCCGTCATCCAGGACGCCGCCGCTCTGCGCCTCACGCCTCCCTCGTTCAACGAAAACGCGACCGCCTCACCATGCCAATGAAGACGATCCAGCAGCGCATCCGACAAGCCGGGAGCCGCGGTGAAGACGGCTTCACGATGATCATGACCGTCCTCGGCCTGGCCCTGGTCGCGATGCTGGCGGCGGTCGCCGTCACCGCCGTCCAGGGCGACTCCCACATGACCTTCCGGGACTACTCCCGCAAGCAGGCCTACGAGGCGGCGAAGGCGGGCCTCGACGAATACGCCTACCACCTGCACAAGGACAACGGCTACTGGGCCAAATGCACCAACGTCGGCACGCCGACCGCGGTCAACCAGCCGGGCTCGACCACGAACCGGCGGACCGTGCCCGGCTCGACCAGCGCCAGCTACGCGATCGAACTGCTGCCGGTCAGCGGCTACTCGACCTGTGACGGCACCAACATCTCGACGGCGACCGCGAGCATGCTGCAGCCCAGCGGCACGATGAAGGGGACCTTCCGCGTTCGCTCGACCGGCTTCGCCGGCGAAACCCAGGTCTCGATCACCGCCACCTTCAAGCCGGCGAGCTTTCTCGACTACGTCTACTTCACCCAGCTCGAGACCTCCGACCCGGTCACCTACAGCACCGAATCGGAAATCAAAGGTGCCTACGAACAGTGCTCCAAGACGATGGCCGAAGGCCGCTACAAAACCTCGATCCCGAACTCGGGCGGCAACTACTGCGACGTCATCTCCTTCGTCAGCGGCGACAACATCAAGGGGCCGATGCACACCAACGACGCCTTCGCGATCTGCGGCAAACCGACCCTGGGCCGCAACGCGAACGACCCGGTCGAGGTGAGCGCGCCGCCGCAGGGCTGGTACTCCACCAAGGAAATCGAACACTCCGGCTCCAGCTGCACCGGCACGCCCAACTTCGCCGGCACCTTCACCACCAACTCGCCGGCCCTGCTGCCGCCGGCGACGAACGCCTCGCTCGCCAGCCTCGCCGAAGCGCAGTTCCGCTTCAAAGGCCAGGTCAAGATCTGCCTCAGCGGCGCGACGATGACCGTCCGCACCGGCTCGACCAGCACCTGCTCGGGGGGGACCGTCGTCTACTCGGGGGCGCTGCCGGCAAACGGGATCATCTACGTCGAAAACATCTCCTGCACCGGCGCCTACTCCCCATTCCTCACGCAGTACGAAGCGACTTCGGAATGCGGCAACGTCTACGTCCAGGGCACCTACAGCAAGCCGCTGACGATCGCCGCCGGCAACGACATCGTCGTCACCGGCAACATCACCCAGACCAGCGAAGAAGCGGTCCTCGGGCTGATCGCAAACAACTTCATCCGCGTCTACCACCCGGTCGAACGGCGGTTCAACAGCACCCGGAACCAGTACGAATGCAACGGCAACGCCGCCGGCATCCTGAAAAACCTCGAAATCGACGCCGCGATCCTGGCGATCAACCACTCCTTCATCGTCGACAGCTACAACTGCGGCGCCGAACTCGGAACCCTGACCGTTCAGGGAGCGATCGCCCAGAAGTACCGCGGGGCGGTTGGCACCAGCGGCGGCACCGGCTACCTGAAGAACTACGAATACGACGAACGCCTGCACACGATCGCGCCGCCGAGCTTCATCGAACCGGTGCAGTCGGACTGGGTGATCGGCCGGGAGACCGTCGGATGAGAGGCGCCCGGCGGCGCCCGCCCAGGGCAAAAGTTTCGGCGCCGATCTGTCGATGAAAGAGATGGTGCGGCTCGCACCCCGACGATCCCGATGATTCCCGACGCCCTCAAGAAGGAGATCAGCCTCAAGGACCTGAGGCTGCCGCGCCCCAGCGGCGGCCCCAGCCTCCGCCTGCCGTCTCTCAAGGGCCCGAGCTTCAGGCTGACCCGCAACCGCAGCTTCCGGCTCGCCCAGGCCCGCGACGAGGATCTGGTCGGGGTCGAGCTCGAGGCCGGCAGCGTCGCGGCTGCCCAGGTCCACGTCAACGGCTCCGCCAGCGTCACCGCGGCCGCGGTGCAGCCCCTGCCGGTCGGCGCCTTCGAGGACGGCGAGGTCCGTGATCCCGAGACGGTGACGGCGGCCCTGAGCGAGATGTTCGAGGCCAACCGGCTCGGACGCCGCGTACGGCTGGGTATCGGCAACCAGCGGGTTGTCGTCCGGACCCTGCGGCTGCCGGCGATCGAGGATCCCGACGAGCTCGACTCGGCGGTCCGGTTCGCCGCCCAGGAGGAGCTGCCGATGCCGATCGACCAGGCGGTGCTCGATCATCGCGTCGTCGGCGGCGTCGCCGCCCAGGGCGACGGCCCGCCCCAGATCGACGTGATCGTCGTCGCCGCCCGCCGCGACATGGTCGCCTCCTCGCTGCGGCCGCTGCACGAGGCCGGCCTCGAACCGGTCGGTGTCGACCTCTCCGCCTTCGGGATGATCAGGGCGCTCGGCGAGCTGGCGCCGGCCTACCGCGAGGACGCGATCGCCGGCGAGCAGCCGGCGCAGCGCGGGGTCCTCTACTGCAACGTCGGCGACGCCACCAACCTGGCGATCGCCAAGGGCCGCTCCTGTCTGTTCACCCGCGTCTCGCCGACCGGGCTCGAGGACATCGTCGGCAGCCTCGTCTCGGGCACGGGACTGCTTCCGGAGCACGCCAGGCAGTGGATCGCATACGTCGGCCTGACCACGCCGCCCGACCAGCTGGGCGGCGACCCGGCGCTGGTGGAACGGGTGCGGGCCACGATCGAGCGCGGCGCCGACTCGCTGCTCGGCGAGCTGCGGCTCTCGCTCGACTACTACGGGGGACAGGAAACGGCGGTGCCGGTCGAGCGCGTCGTCCTCTGCGGGCCCGGCAGCGCGATCGCCGGTCTGCCCGAGCGGATGCACTCGACCCTCGGCCTGCCGGTCGAGATCGGCCGACCCAGCGCTCTCGCGGGCTATGACCCGGCGCTCGCCTCGCGTCTGACCCTGCCCTTCGGCATCGCCCTGGACGGGTAGAAGCGTGCGCCCCGTCAACCTGATTCCCAAGGAGGAGCGCCCCGGCAGCCACCGGCCGATGCGCAGCGGCCCCGTCGCCTACGTGATCGTCGGCTTCCTCGCCGCGCTCCTGCTCGGTGTCGTCGTCCTCGTCGTCAGCGAGAACCAGATCTCCGAACGCGAAGCGGAAATCGTCAGCGTCCAGCAGGAAACCCGGCAGGCGGAAGCGAAGGCCCAGCGCCTCGCCTCCTACTCCGAATTCCACAGCGTGCGTGAACAGCGGCTGGCGACGGTCGCCAGCCTCGCCGACAGCCGCTTCGATTGGCAGCGCGTGATGCACGAACTGGCTCTGGTGCTGCCCGGCAACGTCTGGCTCACCAACCTGACCGGTACGGTCACGCCCGGCGTCAGCCCCGACGGGGGAGCATCGGTCGCGATCCGATCGAACGTCCCGGGCCCGGCCCTGCAGCTCTACGGCTGCGGCCGCAACCAGGACGCCGTGGCGGGGTTCATCCAGGCCCTGAAGCAGATCGACGGCGTCACCCGGGTCGGCGTGCAGTTCTCCTCGCTGGGCTTCGGCTCCGGCACCGAAGGCGGCTCCTCCGCCAGCACCTCGACCTGCCAGACGAAAAAGTGGATCGCACAGTTCCAGATGGTCGTCGCCTTCGACGCCGCGCCGATCCCCGAAACCGCCAGCGGTGAAGGCGAAGGCGAAGCGGCCCCCCCGGCGGAAGCGCCCGCGGAAGGCGAATCGACCACCGCCTCCGCCCCGGAAGGAGAAGGGTGAGCGTGGGATCCTCCTCCAGCAACCGGCTGATCGTCTCGATCGTCGTCGTGGCGGCGCTGGCGGTCGCCTTCTGGCTGCTGCTGCTCGGACCGAAGCGCGACAAGGCGGACGAACTGGGCAGCCAGATCGAAGGGATGAAGATCGCCCGGGAACAGGCGCAGGCAACCGTCGCCCAGGCGGAAACCGCGCGCCGCGCCTTCCCCGACGACTACCGCCAGCTGGTCGACCTCGGTCAGGCGGTGCCGGCCAGCGACGAAACCTCCTCCCTGCTGGTCGAACTGAACCGCGTCGCCGAACGCACCAGGGTCAAGTTCGACTCGATCCAGCTCGAAGGGCAGGGCGAAACCGCGCTCCCGGTGACCAGCGCCGAAGGGGCGAACGTGGCACCGCCGAGCACGGCCACCACCGGGTCCTCGGCCGCGACGCCGGCGGCGGAAACGGTGCCTCCCACCGAGGCCTCGGCGTCGCTGCTTCCGCTGGGGGCCGAAATCGGTCCCGCCGGCCTCGCGGTGATGCCCTACAGCCTCTCGCTGCGCGGGAACTTCTTCCGCATCGCCGACTTCATCGGCGAACTGGACAAGATGGTTCACGCCGACGGCTCGAGCCTCAACGTCAACGGCCGCCTGACGACGATCGACGGCTTCGCCCTGAACCCCGACGGCGAACACGGCTTCCCCTACCTCGCCGCCAGCTTCGACATCACGACCTACCTGCTGCCGCCGAGCCAGGGACTGACCGCCGGGGCGACGCCGCTTGAACCGGCGCCGACCACGCCGACGACCGCCGCTGCCGCCGCGACCTCGGCGGCGAGCGCGGCGTCGAGCACCGAAAGCGGGGAAGCGCGATGAACTTCCTCAAGAAGGGGCCGGAGATCAAGCTCTCGGAGATCAAGGTGCCGGGCTTTCTCCGGGACCTGTACTACGACCTCAAGGACCGCCACCTGCTGCCGCTCGCAGCGATCCTGATCGTCGCGATCGTGGCCGTACCCTTCCTGCTGGGCAAGTCCGGCGGCGCCACCGGCGGCGGCGCCGGCTCCGCGGGCGGGGCGACGGCGACTGCCGAAGCCGGCGGCCGGGCGGACGAGCTCGTCGCGAAGTCGGCGCCGGGTCTGCGCGCCTACAGCCGGCGCCTCGACCACCTGACCAGCAAGAACCCCTTCAACCAGCAGTACCGCCACGGGCAGCGCGGCAGCGCGGCCGGCGGTACGAGCGAAGCCGGCGGCGAAGGCTCGACGACGATCACCGAAGTTACCGGCGAAGAAACCGAAGTCACCGTCGAACCGGGCGGCTCGGGTGAATCGTCGGGCGGGCAGAGCGGCGAACCGGGCGAACCGGGCGGGGTCACCTGGTACTCCTACGCGATCGACGTCCGGGTCACCACCGGCAGCGTCGAAGGCAACAGCCTGGCGGTCGCCGGCAACAGCCTCAGCGCCGACGGCGGCACCGCCGGCGGCGCGCCGGTCCTCGCCAAGGCAGGGCGCAAGACGACCGTGCGCCACAACCTGCCCGAGCTGACCATGCTGCCCAGCCGCGAAGCCCCCGCCCTGACCTACATGGGCTCGAGCAAGGACGGCAAGAAGGCCCTGATGCTGGTCTCCTCCGACGTCACCGGCCTCTTCGGCGACGCCAGGTGCGTGATCGGCTCCTCGACCTGCCAGCTGCTGGCGCTCGAAGCCGGGCTGCCGGAGACGGTCGTCTACGGCGGCGAGGGCCGCACCTTCAAGATCGAAGTCACCGGCATCCACCTGGTCGCCTCCAAGGAACCGAAGAAGGCCCCGCTCGGGAAGCCGCACCGGCATCCCGAAGGGTAGGCCTGGCCAGCCGCTAGAGCCGGCGGCAGGGAATCCAGGGCTTCGCGAAGAGGTCGTAGGACTTGCGGATCGAGGAGAACCCGAGCGCGAGCGCGGCCTTGCAGTACTGCTTCGGCTGCTGTTCGTACTCGGTCTCGAAGACCGCCTTGTTGGCGCGGATGAAGGGCCGGTAGTAGCCGCATTCGTCGTACTGGAAGCACTCCTCGACGACCGCGAAATCGAACTGCGGCAGGAGCTGCCTGGCCTGGCGGCCGTCGTTCTTGAGCGCCACCGACATGCCGCGCCCGTGCACCTGGCGGGCGACCCAGCGGTTGAAGCGCAGCTGGTCGGCTCTGGTGATCTTGAAGCCGGTCTTGTTTTCCGGTTCCCAGCCCTGGATGTTGTCGGGCTCGACCGCGTCGAAGCCCTTGCGCGCGCACATCTCGAAGCGCTGCTCGAGCGGCTTCGCGAAGAGGTGGAAGCGGCTGACGTCGAGCCAGCGCTCGTCGGGGAAGCCTTCGTACTTACGGCCGATCACCGACCTGGGGAACTCGGCCCTGTCGGGCCGGTAGCTCTCCCAGCTGCCGACGTCGAGATAGCAGATGACCTTCACGTGCTTGCGGTGAAGCTCCGCAACCGTGCGCCCGGACGTTTCGAAGCCGTCGACGTCGTAGACGCAGGCCGGCACGCTGGTGTCGATCTCACCCTGCAGCTGCCACTGCCAGGGCCGGGTGCTGGCCGGCGGATGCCAGCGGGCGCGGTGCCGTTCGCCGTGGCGGGCGCAGGCGGCAGAGGCGCCCCGGCCGGCGGCAGCGCCGGCTTCGGCCATCGGCCCCAGCAGAGCGGCGAGAACGACGAGCGCGGCGAGGGCGGACAGCAGGGGTGACAGCATCCTGACCGGCGCCGGCTTCGAGCTCATGGCCCCATACTGCACCGTAGGAGCGACCGCGAAACGCCCGCGGTTCGATTTCCGACGCCGCACCTCGCCGAGCCCGCGGCGGGTCAGCCCGCTCAGCCCAGGTAGGCGTCGAGCAGCTGTTCGCCGACCAGCATCGCGAGGACGGCGCCGAGGGCGAGGAAGGGGCCGAACGGGATCGCCATCTTGCGGGCAGCGGAGCCGTGACGGGCGATCAGGGCGAGGCCTACCGCGGAGCCGGCGATCAGCGCGAAGAGGACGGCGGGGGCGACGGCGCGACCGAGGAAGAGCCCGATCGCGGCGGCGAGCTTGACGTCGCCGAGGCCCATGCCGCCCGGATAGGCGAGAGCGGCGAGGAAGAACAGGCCACCGGCGCCGACGGCGGCGATCGCGCGCTCGGGCAGGCTGCCGGGATCGGTGGGGATGACGATCGCGAGCGCGAGGATCGAGCCGGCGAGCAGGATCCTGTCGGGGATGATCCGCTGCTCGAGGTCGGTGAGAGTGACCGCCGCCAGCATCGTCGTCAGGATCAGGTCGAGGGCGATCTCGGCCGGATCGTCCCAGTGGACGGCGACGACGGCGGCGAAGAGCGCGGCGGTGGCCAGCTCGGTCAGCGGGTAGCGGGGCGAGATCGGCGCCCCGCAGCAGCGAGCGCGGCCGCGGAGGACCAGCCAGCCGAGTACCGGGACGTTGTCGCGGGCGGCGATCTGCGCGCCGCACGCCGGGCACTCGGAGCGGGCGAAGACCAGCGGCATCCCCCGCGGCACCCGGTGGGCGGCGGCGGTGGCGAAGCTGCCGGCGGCGAGGCCGAAGAGGAAGGCGATGACGATGGCCGCGGCCATGGGCGGAGTTTCTACGCGGAGCGCCGGTTACCTATCCGGCGCGACGGGCCTACGGTGCGGGGACCACCTTGAAGCTGCGCCTGGCGGGCTTGGCGTCGCCGTTGCCCGCCGGGTCGACCGCCTTGACCCGGAAGACGTACTTGCGCGGGTGCAGGTTGCTGATCCTCATCGGCGAGCTGCACGACTTCCACTTGGCGCGGTTGACGCGGCAGAAGAACCGCGTCCCCGGCAGGGTGCCGGTGGTGTCGATGAAGCGGAAGACCGCGACCCGCCGGCGAGTCTTGGAGGCGGGTCCCATCGTGATCCGCGTGCGGGGGCGGATCGAGTCCTCGGTGTAGTAGGCCGGCGCCGAGCAGCCCGAGACGCCGCCGGCGCCGACCGAGACCGCGGAGAAGGCGGTGATCGCGTTGGGCAGCACCCGAACCGGAACGCCGCCGGCGAGCTGGCCTGGCGAGACCTTGATCAGCGGCGTGCCGCTGCAGTTGGCGACGTCATAGAGCCTGACCAGGCTGGCGCCGGGCGCGGAGCCGGCGACGGTGGGGATGGTGCTGTTGGCGAGGCCGGAGGGCAGCAGGCGCAGGCGCGGCGGCGCCGGTGGAGTCAGGGGAGTGCCGCCGCCGGAGTTGTTGCCGGACCCACCACCGCCGCCACCCGGGGGCGGTTCTTCTTTGTGCGGCAGTTCTTTGACCTGTTGGTAGGCGATCGCGTTCGAGCAGGGTGAGAAGCCTTCGACTTCGTCTTCGACGTTCGCCGATATCCAGGTGGTCGTTTCCGGTTCGACCGTCACCTGGATGCCACTGGTGTCGAAGTCGGTCGCGAGAGCCGAGCCGAAGGCTGACCCTTCGCAGGTCTTGTTGGGATAGAGGTAGACGGTGGTTGCCGGCCCGGCGAGGCCGATCGCGCCGGTACGCACGCCGGGAAAGGACGATTTGATGACTCCGTCGGAGCTGCCGTGGACCACCGGCGTCAGGCTGAGGCCCGGGGATTCGGGATCGGTTCCCGTGAGTATCGGCGCCGGCGGCGCCGCCGCGGCCGCGCCGGCCGCGACCGAGATCAGGCCGCAGGCGAGCAGCGTCGCGGCGCCGGTGCGAAGACACAGCGAGGGGCGGGCCCAACGGGCCCGCCCCTCGGCGATGCGTGCGCTTGGCTGTCTCATACCAAGTCGCGGACGTTCGTCAGAACGTTATTCGTTCCATTTTTCGCTGGCAGGGCACCCACCCTTTTCTTTCGGGGTGCACGGGTAGGTGAGGGCGCCAGCTTCGTTGACAATCGAGAAGGTGTGGAGGTTGGAGGACTCCGATTCGATTTTGTATTTGTTGGCGGCCGTGGTCGAGACCCGCAGGCCTTCTTTGCCGGCTTCCGCTTCGGTGGCGGGGATGGTCGGCTCGATGGCGTGCAGCTTTGCAACCGTCACACCGGTGTAGGCGCCGCCGTTTTCGGTGGCGTAGGTCTCCATCGCGACCTGTGCGGTGTGGGCGTTCTCCTTGGCCTTGGCGTCGCCGGCCTTTTCCTTCTGGTTGAAGAAGGCGGGCAGCGCGATCGCGGCCAGGATGCCGAGGATGAGCATGACGACCAGGAGCTCGATCAGGGTGAACCCTGCCTCCTTGTCGCCGCTGAGCCGGGCCCCAATTCGTGCCCGGAGGTTCTGGAGCATCATAGGTACCTCCTGTTGGACCTATCGTGCGCCAAGCCCGGGATTCACCATCGAACCGAGGCACTGGCATTGTTTGCAGGGTTCTCATCGGCGCCGGGAGGCTCACCTTTAGCGCTGCACGCGGGGATTTCGAGAACCGCCGCTTTTCGCTCCGAACGTACGGAAAAGTGGGGTAAGGGAAACACAAAACTGCCGATCCATCCCGAACGCCTACCGGCAAATCGAAGCCGGCAGCCGGACAAACGTCTACCCCATCCGGGGCCTACCGGATGTGTTCGTAGATCGAAAACATCGGCAGGTACATCGCGATCACGATGAACCCGACGATGCCGCCGACGAAGACGATCATCACCGGCTCGATCAGCGCCGTCAGGGCCTTCACCTTGGCGTCGACCTCGGCCTCGTA
This sequence comes from Solirubrobacterales bacterium, assembly GCA_046330305.1. Classification (GTDB taxonomy): domain Bacteria; phylum Actinomycetota; class Thermoleophilia; order Solirubrobacterales; family 70-9; genus VAYN01. The sequence goes on from JAXLTA010000011.1 coordinate 106,814, forward strand.
GAAGTCCGCGACCTTCGACATCATCGGCTGCAGCTGGCCGGTCTCCTCGCCGACCGAGAGCATGTGGCCGACCATCGGCGGGAAGATCGGGTTCTTCTCGATCGGCCCGGCCAGGGTGCCGCCGCGCTTGACCGAGGCGTAGACGTCGTCCATCGCCTGCTCGACGACGATGTTGCCGGCCGTCTCACCGGTGAGGCGGATCGCCTGCAGCATCGGCACGCCGGCCTCGACCGAGCCGGCGAAGGTTCGCGACCAGCGCGCCAGCGCGACTTTCTGGATCACGTCGCCGATCTTGAAGGGGATTCGCAGTTTGAAGCGGTCCCAGGCGTCCTTGCCCCGGTCCGTCTGCTTCCACTTGAAGAAGAGGAAGAAGGCGAGGACGATGCCCGGGATCAGCACGAACCAGTACCCGGTCAGCAGTTCGGAGGCGCCGACGCAGAGCTTGGTCGGCATCGGCAGTTCGGCCTTTTCCTCGGGGTGTTCTTCGGCCAGTTCTTCGAAGATGCCGGCGAACACGGGGATGACGAAGGCGACGATCACGATCAGGACCACGATCGCGACCCCGAACACCAGCGCCGGGTACATCAGCGCCGATTTGACCTGGCGGCGCAGCGAGTCGGCTTTCTCGACCTGGAAGGCGACGCGGTCGAGGACCTCGTCGAGGCGGCCCGACTGCTCGCCGGAGCGGACCATCGCCCGGTAGAGGCGGTCGAAGACGCGCGGGTAGCGCTCCATCGCCTTCTCCAGCGAGCTGCCGGCCTCGACGTCCGAGCGCACGCCGGCGACCGCCGCCTTGATCTCCTCGTCCTGGGTCTGGTCCTCGAGCGTTTCCAGGGTCCGCAGCATCGGCATGCCGGAGGCGACGAGGGTCGCGAACTGGCGCGAGAACACCGCCAGCTCGCGCATGTCGACGCTGCGGAAGCGGCGGAAGTAGTCCTCGATCTTGACCTGCCGCCGCTTCTCGCTGACGTCGAGGACGATCAGGCCGCGCTGGCGCAGCTGCTCGCCGACGGCGGCCTTCGATTCGGCTTCCAGCTCGCCGATCGAGGTGGTCCCGGCGAGGTCCATGGCCCGGAACTCGAAGGTCGTCGCGCCCGCCATCGCCTAGGCCCCCGCGAGGTAGTTCGGCGTCGTCGCGGCCCCGACCGGGGGCGCGACTCCGGCGACGGCGCCTCCGTTGGCGTCGGCGGGCGGTCCGCCGAGCAGCCGGTTGAGCTCCTCCGGCACCGAGGCGCGCTGTTCGGCGAGCGCCCGGCCGATCCGCCCGCCCCGCACCAGCCGCGCCAGGTCGGCATCCATCGTCTGCATCCCGACCGCGCCCGAGGTCTGCACGGCGCCGTAGATCTGGTGGGTTTTGCCCTCGCGAATCAGGTTGCGGATCGCCGGCGTCGGCACCAGCACCTCGCAGGCGACCGCGCGGCCGCGGCCGTCGAGGGTCGGCAGCAGCTGCTGGGTGACGATGCCCTGCAGAGCGATCGAGAGCTGGGTCCGGACCTGGCCCTGCTGCTCGGGCGGGAAGACGTCGATGATGCGGTCGACCGTCTGCGAGGTCGACTGGGTGTGGAGGGTGGCGAAGACCAGGTGGCCGGTCTCGGCGGCGGTCAGCGCGGTGGAGATCGTCTCCAGGTCGCGCATCTCGCCGACCAGGATCACGTCGGGGTCCTCTCGCAGGGCGGCGCGCAGGCCGAGCGCGAAGTCGGGCGCGTCGGAGCCGATCTCGCGCTGGTTGACGATCGAGCGCTTGTGGGTGTGCAGGAACTCGATCGGGTCCTCGATCGTCAGGATGTGGTCCTGGCGCGAGGAGTTGATGACGTCGATCATCGCCGCCAGCGTCGTGCTCTTGCCCGAGCCGGTCGGGCCGGTGACGAGGACGAAGCCGCGCGGTTTCTCGGCCAGGTCGCGCAGCACCTGGGGGACGCCGAGCGAGTCGAGCGCCGGGATCTCCTTGGGGACGAGGCGGAAGGCGGCGCTGACCGTGCCGCGCTGGAAGAAGCAGTTGACGCGGAAGCGGGCGACGCCGGGGATCGCGTAGGCGAAGTCGAGCTGCTTGTTGTTCTCGAAGCGTTTGCGCTGGTCGTCGTTGAGGATCCCGTAGACGACCTCGCGCGTCTGCTGCGGGTTGAGGACGGGGAAGCCCTCCATCGGCGTGATCTGGCCCCTGTCGCGCATCGCCGGCGGGAACCCGGGCGTGATGTGCACGTCGGAGGCCTTGGTCTGGACCATCTGGGAGAGCACGGCGGAGAAGTCGAAGTCAGGCAGTGACACGGAGCACCTCCTCGAGGCTGGTCTGGCCGCTGCGGACCTTGGCGATGCCGTCCTCGCGCAGGGTCAGCATCCCCTCCTCGCGGGCGACGGCGGCGATTTCGGTCTCGCCCACGTGGGCGATCGTCAATTCCTTCAGCCGCTCACTCATCTCCATCACCGAGTAGATCCCGACCCGGCCCTGGTAGCCGCTCTGGTTGCAGCGGGCGCAGCCGACCGGCTCGTAGCCCTCGACCTCGGCGCCGACCCGGACGCCGGCCTCGGCCAGCGCCGCCGGCGTGATCACTTTGCGGCGCTTGCAGGTCGGGCAGAGCCGCCGCGCCAGCCGCTGTGCGACGACGCAGTCGACCGCCGAGGCGGTGAGGAAGGTCTCGATGCCCATCTCGCCGAGCCGGGCGATCGCGCCGGGCGCGTCGTTGGTGTGCAGCGTGGTCAGCATCATGTGGCCGGTCAGCGCCGCCTCGATCGCGATCCGCGCCGTCTCCGCGTCGCGGATCTCGCCGACCATGACGATGTCGGGGTCGGCGCGGAGGATCGAGCGCAGGCCGGTGGCGAAATCGAGGCCCGCCTTGCGGTTGACGTTCATCTGGTTGACGCCGTCGATCCGGTACTCGACCGGGTCCTCGATCGTGATGATCTTCTTCTCGATCTCGTTCAGCTCGCCGAGGGCCGCGTAGAGCGTGGTGCTCTTGCCCGAGCCGGTCGGACCGGTGACGAGGACGGCCCCGTAGGCCTGCTGGAAGGCGCTCTCGAACCGGGCCCGGGCCGAACCGTCCATGCCGAGCTCGTCGAGCGTGCGCTGGGCGTTGCTTTCGTCGAGGATGCGGATCGTCGCCCCCTCGCCGCGCTGGGTCGGCAGCGTGGTGACGCGGAGGTCGATGCGGCGCTCGTCGACGGCGACGCTGACGCGGCCGTCCTGCGGCACCCGTTTCTCGGCGATGTCGAGCTCGCTCATGATCTTCAGCCGCGAGATCACCGCCCCGGTGAGCCGCTTGGGGACGTGCGCCGACTCCTTCAGCACGCCGTCGACGCGGAAGCGGACCCGCAGCTCGCCCTCTTCGGGCTCGAGGTGGACGTCGGAGGCACCCTCCCCCACCGCCTGGGCGAGGATGCTGTAGACGAGCTTGATCACCGGCGCGTCCTCGGCGCTGACCTGCATCTCGCTGACCGCGGCCAGCTCCTCTTCCTCGGTTTCCGGTTCGGCTTCGGTGATCACCGCCTCGGCGGCGGCGTTCTGCAGGGTCCCGAGCCGGACCAGCAGCCCCTCGACGTCGGAGCGGGCGGCGACCGCGATGCGGCAGTCGAGGCCGGTGGCGATCTGGATGTCGTCGACGGCGAGGACGTTGGCCGGGTCGGCGGCGGCGACCAGGAGGGTGTGGGAATCGACGTAGCCGACCGGGACCGCCTGGTAGCGGCGCGCCATCGTCACCGGGAACAGCGCCGCGGCGGCGACGTCGACGTTGAAGAGGGAGAGGTCGACGTGGTCGAGGCCGTAGCGCTCGGCGATCGCCCGCGAGAGCTGGTCCTCGTTGATCACGCCGCGCTCGAGCAGCAGCGCCTCGGGCGGGCGGCCGGCACCACGCGCCGCCTCGACCGCGTTCTCGACCAGTTCCGGCGAGGCGTAGCCGAGCTCGATCAGGACGTCGGTGATGAAGCCCTGGGCGCGGCCGCGCGAGCGGGGCGGCGTCAGGCCCGGGGTCAGGCTCTCGCCCGGCGGCGGCATCGCCGGCGCCGCGGCGGTGCCGGAGTCGGGCACCGGCTGCAGGTGGCTCGGGTAGCGGGTCTGGTCGTTGGAGCTCATCGCCGGCTCATTCCGGGTGGTAGGACCGTTCGGGCCCCTTGTAGGAGGCGTCGCGAACCGCCTGCACCACGGTCTCCCTGGTCTGGAAGCCGTAATCGACGCTGGCCTGCGGCACGCCGCCGCTGAGCTTGCGCGGGCGGACGGCGACGAGCGCCGGCACCCGGTTGATCTGCAGGCCGACCGTGATCGCCGCGTAGCGGGGCAGCTGGCGCACCGGCACTTCGATCAGGGCGACGTCTTCCATCCCCGCCAGGGCTTCGCTGGCGACCTTGACGCGGCGGTCGTCGATGCCGCCGTTGTGGACGATCAGCAGGACGACGGTCTTGTTCGCGCGGTAGGCCGCGCGGTATTCGGCCGGCGGCGGCGGCGCCGGCACCGAGACGGGGGTCGAGCCCGCCGGGGCCGCGGCGGCGACGCTCCCTTCTTCGAGGTTCGCGACCGCGTTTTCGACCGCTTCGCCGGGGCTGTCGCCGGTCGCGGTGACGCCGTTGACGCTGGCCACGGTCGGTCCCGCCGAGCTCGCCGTTTCTTCTTCGCTGCCGCCGCCCGGTTTCAGCACGAAGACGAAGAGGGCGACGGCGACCAGGACACCGATCAGGGCCACCTGCACGATCGGGTTCTCGTTCAGCTGCTCCCTCATCGCGCGACCGCCTCGCCGTCGTGGGCGTGAAGCTGCTCGATGCCGGAGGCTCGCTGACCGCCGGCCGCCAGCATCAGTTTGAAGTCGTGCTGGTTGGAGGCGTACTCGAGCGCCGTCTCCTCGGTGATCCGCCCGGCCATCGCGTACTGCAGCAGCGACTGGTCGAAGGTCCGCATCCCGTAGTACTCGCCTTCGGCGATGACCTCGGTGATCTTGCCGGTTTCGTCGGGGTTGAGGATCAGGTCCTGGATGCGACCGGTGACGACCATCACCTCGGAGGCCGGCACCCGGCCCTCGCCGGTGAGGTCGGGGACCAGCCGCTGGGCGATCGCCCCCTTCAGGGTCCCGGCCAGCATCACCCGCGACTGGTGCTGGAGGTGCGGCGGGAAGAAGTCGACGATGCGGTTGATCGTCTCGGTCGCGTCGAGCGTGTGCACGGTCGAGAGCACCAGGTGGCCGGTCTCGGCCGCCGAGAGCGCGGTCCGCACGGTCTCCTCGTCGCGCATCTCGCCGATCAGGATCACATCGGGGTCCTGGCGCAGCACCCGCCGCATCGCCCGGCCGAACCCCTTGGTGTCCGAGCCCACTTCGCGCTGGTTGATGATCGAGCGTTTGTCGGCGTGCAGGTACTCGATCGGGTCCTCGAGCGTGATGATGTGCCGCGGCCGCGTCTCGTTGATGTGGTCGATCATCGCCGCCAGCGTCGTGCTCTTGCCCGAGCCGGTGGTGCCGGTGACCAGCACGATCCCGCGCGGCTCCTCGGCCAGCCGCCGAACGACGTCGGGCAGGCCGAGTTCCTCGATCGAGCGGATCTCGAACGGGATCGCGCGGCAGACGATCGAGATCGCGCCGCGCTGGCGGAAGCAGTTGACGCGGAAGCGCGAGACCCCGGCCAGCGCGTAGGAGAAGTCGGCCTCGCCGTCCTCCTCGAATTCGGTCAGCGAGCGCACCTCGGCGATGTCATGGAACGCCTTCTCGGTGTCTTCGCCGCTCAGCATCCCGAAGCCCTCGAGCGGGATCAGCTCGCCGTGCATGCGGGCAACCGGCGGCGAGTCGACCTTGACGTGCAGGTCCGACCCTTCCCGCTCGACGAGGGTGCGCAGGGCTGAATCGATTTCGAACATCCCGACCTTTATCGGTCGGGACCGTCCAGCCCTTAAACCCAGCCGCAATGCGGCTTGCCGCTACCGGCGTCCAGCGTCGGAAGGCCGCACCCCTGGCGAGTGCGGGAGCGCGCCTGGCAAGGACGCAGAAAGTGAGGTGAGGGGAGCGCACACTGGTGCGTGACCCGAGCCGAACGCCCGAGGACGCCGCCAGGCGCGCTCCCGTGCCGTCAGGCGACCTCGCGCAGTTTCTGGGCCTCGCCCAGGCTCTGCAGCTTTTTCAGGCTCTGGTTCTCGATCTGGCGGATCCGCTCGCGGGTGACGTTGAAGGTCCGCCCGACCTCGTCCAGGGTCCGCGGGTGCTCGCCGCCGAGCCCGTAGCGGAGCTCGAGCACGCGACGCTCGCGGTAGGAGAGGTTCTCGAGCGCCTCCTTCAGCGCCTCTTTGGTCAGCAGGTCCGCCGCCCGGTCGAACGGGGACTCGGCCTTCTCGTCGGCGATGAACTGCCCGAACTCGGACTCCTCCTCGTCGCCGACCGGCTTCTCCAGCGAGACCGGGGCCTGAGCGGAGCGCTTGATCGAGTCGACCTCCTCGGGGTCGATCCCGGTCACCTCGGCGATCTCCTCCGGCGTCCGGCTCACGGCCGAGCTCGGTGACCAGCTTGCGCTCGGCGCGGCCGATCTTGTTGAGCTTCTCGACGACGTGCACCGGGATGCGGATCGTGCGCGCCTTGTCGGCCAGCGCGCGGGCGATCGCCTGCCGGATCCACCAGGTCGCGTAGGTGGAGAACTTGAACCCCTTGCGGTAGTCGAACTTCTCCGCCGCGCGGACCAGGCCGAGCGTGCCCTCCTGGATCAGGTCCAGGAAGGGAAGGCCCTGGTTACGGTAATTTTTCGCGATCGAGACGACCAGCCGCAGGTTCGACTCGACCATTTTCTGCTTCGCGTCGAGGTCGCCGCGCTCGATCCGTTTGGCGAGTTCGACCTCCTCCTGAGCGGTCAGCAGGCGGACTTTGCCGATGTCCTTGAGGAACAGCTGCAGCGAGTCCGTCGTCATGTCCGGTTTCAGGTCGAGCGCCTGTTTCTGGCGCCGACGCCCTTTTTTCCCGGTGTCCGCGGGCATCGCTTCCGCCGCCGCTTTCTGGGCGGGGTCCATGTCCTCGACGAGCTCGATCCCCGACTTCTCGAGGTGGCCGTAGAGGTCCTCTACGTCAGACTCGTCAAGATCCACCTCGGAGACAGCCGAAGCCACGTCCCCGAAGGTCAGCACGCCGAGCTGCTGACCGCGATTGATGAGGTTTTTGACCTCCTCCAACTCCTGAAGCTCTGCTACCAGCATCCGTGTCTACTCGTTTCCCTCGCGCTCGATAATTAGTCCTGGGCGATTAAATGCCCCGACGGGCAGAAAGTCGCGCCGAACGATGAAAAAGCGGACCAACGACCCGGTCCGCGAATAAGGCTTTCACAGCATCTTGCCCGATGGGGCGGGCGTCAAACTCGTCAAACGCCTGTTCGCATGGTAGTCGCTTCAGTTTGTAAAGTCAATGCCCGCCTCCCCCTCCAATACGGCTTCCTGGCTGCGTGCCTTCTGGCAGCGCGCCTACCGTGAGAACGTCACCGGGCTGGCGGCGATGGTCGCCTACAACCTGATGCTCGCGGTCTTCCCGTTCGCCCTCCTGGTGCTCTTCGTGTTCGGCCAGGTGCTGCGGATCGGCGGCGTCGAGGAAGGCGTCCTCAACGACCTCCAGCGGCTCTTCCCCAACGTCGAGCAGCAGACCCTGACCGACGTCCTCAACCGCATCCAGGACAACTCGACGACGATCGGGATCGCCGCCTTCTTCGGCTCGCTCTGGATCGGCGCCTCGTTCTGGGGAGCGATGGACACCGCCTTCTGCCGCATCTACCACGTCGAGTGCCGGGGCTGGGTCGAGCAGAAGCGGTTCTCCTTCGCGATGCTCGGCGTCGTCCTGCTCTTCATCGCCGCCAGTATCTTCGCGCCGACGATCGAGAGCGCGGTCGTCTCCAGCACCGACAAACTGCCCTTCGGTCTCTCCCACATCCGCGCGCTCGACACGATCCTGCTGCTGGGAGCCGCCCTGCTGGCCACCTTCCTGATCTGCGGCGTGATCTTCTGGGCGGTGCCGAAAGGCCACATGCCCTGGCGCGCGGTCTGGCCGGGCGCCCTCTTCGTGACCCTCGCCGCCGGGCTCGCCAACTGGCTCTTTCCGATCTACCTGGCGAACATCTCGAGCCTCGCCCGCTTCGGCTCCACTCTCGGCTTCATCCTCATCGCCCTGCTGTGGTTCTACGTGCTCAGCCTGGCACTGATGCTCGGGGGGGTGATCAACTCACTGCGCTACGAGTACCACGACACGGGAGAGATGCCCTATGCGCGGGCCCCCTCGCCATGCGCTGATTGCGGAGATAAATCCGCGCCGGCGAGCGAATCGCCGCGCGGAATGAAACAATCACATTGATGCAAAAAGTGTCGAGTTCTGAAATCGGCGAAAGCTTGGGAGCTCGTCGGTGACCCTCGGCGCCGGGTCGCAACGGGACCGGATCGTCGAGGCGATGCTCGCCTGCTGTGCCGAGAAGACCTATGCGGCGACGACGATCGGCGACCTCGTCGCCCGCGCCGGCGTCTCGCGCACCACCTTCTACAAGCACTTCGACGACAAGCGCGCCTGCTTCGACGCCACCCTCGACCTCTGCCTCGAGCGGCTGCGGGAGGTCGCCGCCGGCTCCGTCTCGGGCGCCGACTCGCCGGTCGAGGCGGTGCGCAGGGCCAGCGCGGCGCTGCTCGAGGAGCTCGCGGCCCGGCCCGAGCTGGCGCGGCTGCTGAGCGCCGAGGCGATCGCGGTTGAACCGCTGGCCCCGCTGCGCTACCGCGACATCCTGGTCGGGGCGCTGGAACGGCTGTGGCGCGGGCGGGTCCCGTCCGGCGCCGAAACCGACCCGGGCCTTGCCTCGGGACGCGCCCAGCTCCTGGTCTTCGCCGTCGTCGCCGCCGGCCGCCCGGAGCAGCTGCCGCAGCTGCACCCGGACGTGGTCTACCTGGCGCTGGCTCCGTTCACCGGCCACGAGGAGGCCAGGCGGCAATCGCGCCTCGCAGCCGAAGACGTCCACCCCGGGCCGCTGCTGCGGGCATGAGCGAGGGGTTCGCGGACCTGCGGCGGTGCCGATTGCCGCGCGGCCGTCACGGCCTGCCCCGCGAGATCGTCACCAGCTCCCAGCGCGAGCGCCTGCTGGCGGCGGTGGTGCGCGTCAGCGCCGAGAAGGGATACGAGGCCACGACGGTCGGGGACATCCTCGCGGTGGCAGGGGTCGGGCGCGAGAGCTTCTACGAACTCTTCGACGACAAGCTGGCCTGCATGCGGACCGCCCACGCGCTGCTCGTCGAGGACCTCGAGGCGCAGGTGCGCGCCGCCTACGAGGTCCCGGGGCCCTGGGTGGACCGGGTCAGCGCCGGGCTGGCGGCGGCGCTGGGCTGGTTCGCTGCCGATCCCGCTGCCGGGCGCTTCGTGATGGTCGAGATGAGCAGGGTGGGTCCGGGCGCGCGCGAGCGGCTGCTCGCCGTCTTCACGCGCTTCACGGCGCTGCTCGACGCCGGCTTCGCGGCCACCCCCGACCTGCCCCGGGCGGCGCGCCTGGCGCTCGGAGGCACCGTCACCCGGGTCTACGAGGCGGTCGTCAGCGACCGCACGGCGGAGCTGCCCGGCCAGCTGCCCGAACTGACCTTCGAGCTGCTGGTGCCGTTCGTCGGCGAAGAGACGGCCCGCGCCGAGCGGGGCCGGCTCGCCGCCGGCCGCTGAGCCGGGGTCTCACCGACGCTTCCGCCGCCGGGCTCGGTCGGTTCCGCTCAGCCGTAGCGCTCGGCTGAGTGGCCGAGGATCTGGCGCAGCTTGGTCCGGTCGTGGCGAGCGTGGATGCGCCGCACGGTGCCCGAGCGCGAGCGCATCACCAGCGATTCGGTGGTGACTCCGGCGCCGCGGTAGCGGACGCCCTGCAGGACGTCGCCGTCGGTGACGCCGGTGGCCGAGAAGAAGACGTCCTCGCCCGAGCAGAGGTCGTCGGCGGTGAGGACGCGCTGCAGGTCGTAGCCGGCGTCGAGCGCGGCCTGGCGCTCATCGTCGTTGCGCGGCCACAGCCGGCCGAGCAACTGCCCTCCCATCGACTTCAGGGCGGCGGCAGAGATCACGCCCTCCGGCGTGCCGCCGATCCCCCAGAGCAGGTCGACCGGCGAGCGTTCGCTGACCGCCAGCAGCGCCGCCGAGACGTCGCCGTCGGTGATCAGGCGGATGCGGGCGCCGGCCTCGCGCACTTCCCGGATCGCGTCCTCGTGGCGGGGGCGATCGAGCATGACGACGATCACGTCGCCGATGCTGCCGCCCTTGCGCTCGGCGATCAGCGCCAGCGTCTCCGGCAGCGGCCGGTCGAGGTCGAGCAGGTCGGCGATCTCCTCGCCGCCGGCCATCTTTTCCATGTAGACGCAGGGCCCGGGGTCGAACATCGAGCCGCGCTCGGCGAGGGCGATGACGGCGATCGCGCTGGGCATGCCCAGCGCGCAGAGCCGGGTCCCCTCCAGCGGGTCGACCGCGATGTCGACCCGCGGCGGCGTGCCGTCGCCGATCTGCTCGCCGTTGTAGAGCATCGGCGCTTCGTCCTTCTCCCCCTCGCCGATGACGACGATGCCGTCCATCGCGACCGAGTCGAGGACGAGCCGCATCGCGTCGACGGCAGCACCGTCGGCGGCGATCTTGTCGCCGCGGCCCACCCACCGCGCCGAGGCGAGCGCCGCCGCCTCGGTCACGCGCGCCAGCTCCAGCGCGAGGTTGCGATCCGGCTTGACCTGGGAGGACTCCGCCATCTGACCGGCAGGCTATACGGTCCGGCCTCGGCGGCGCGGGGATGGAGGTCGGGGCGGTCCCCCGACGGGCCAAGGGACGAAGGCTTCGCGAGGGGGAGGGGTGGGGTGTCCCTCTTCACTCGGCCGTGTCGTCGGGGGGAAGCTTTCAAGCTTCTCGCCCGCAGCCCAGCCCTCCTCAGCCGCAAGACGTTCAGAGGAACACCCCACCCCTCCTAAGCAAGAACCGCCGCCGCGCCCGCTCCCCAAAGCTTCAAAGGGACGAAGGCGCCCCGCCGAAAACGCAGTTCCGTTCGCTATGCGAGTGAAAGTGCGTTCTCAACGGGCGATGAGGAAGCGCTCTCAAGCGCCATTGAAAGCTGCCGAGCATCCCGTGGTTCCTTGTGGTGCTCTGGGTCCGCAAGGAACCACGGGATGGGAAAACGCCGGCTTTGCGGAGGCGTGGTTCCTTCAGCCAAGTCGCCAGGCGACCACAAGGAACCACGAAACTGGGGGCTTGGTCCTTTGGGGCTCTTCGAGAGACGCTGGGGCTTTGGGGTTCGTCCTTGGGAGCCACTCGAGAGACGCTGGGCCTGGTCCCTTTCAAGCTCTGGGCAAGGGGCGGGGCCTCGTCTTGTCAGGTGACCCTCTGAACACGTTTCACGGCTGAGGAGGGCTGGGCTGCGGGCGAGAGCCTCCCTCCCCGACGACGACACGGCCGAGTGAAGAGGGTCACCCGACCCTCCCGACCAGCCCCCGCCCACACCGGCCCCCGTCCCTTACAGGGGGCCCGACCCGCAACCGGCTACTCCCACTCGATCGTCGCCGGCGGCTTCGAGGAGATGTCGAGGGCGACTCGGTTGACGTCCCGGATCTCGTTGATGATCCGGTTCGAGACGCGCTCGAGCAGGTCGTATGGCAGGCGAGCCCAGTCGGCGGTCATCGCGTCGTCGGAGGTGACGGCGCGGATCACGATCGGGTAGGCGTAGGTGCGGCCGTCGCCCTGGACGCCGACCGAGCGGACGACGGGCAGGACGCAGAACGACTGCCAGAGCTGGCGATAGAGCTCGGCGGCGCGGATCTCCTCCTGGAGGATCGCGTCGGCGGCGCGGAGGATGTCGAGCCGCTCCTTGTTGACCTCGCCGCCGACGATCCGGATGCCGAGGCCGGGGCCGGGAAACGGCTGGCGCCAGACCATCCGCTCCGGCAGGCCAAGCTCGGCGCCGACCGCGCGGACCTCGTCCTTGAAGAGCATGCGCAGCGGCTCGACCAGCTCGAATTCGAGGTCCTCGGGCAGACCGCCGACGTTGTGGTGGGACTTGATCGTCGCCGCGTGGTCGGAGCCGCCGGACTCGATCACGTCGGAGTAGAGCGTGCCCTGGACCAGGAAGTCGACGTCCTCGAGCTTCTCCGCCTCCTCCTCGAAGACGCGGATGAACTCGGTGCCGATGATCTTGCGCTTGGTCTCCGGGTCGTCGACGCCCTTCAGCTTCGCCAGGAACCGCTCCTCGGCCTCGACGTGGACCAGCGGGATGCCGAACTGCTCGAAGGCCGCGACGACCTGCTCGGCCTCGTTCATCCGCATCAGGCCGTGGTCGACGAAGACGCAGGTGAGGCGGTCGCCGACCGCCCGGTGCACGAGCAGTGCCGCGACCGAGGAGTCGACGCCCCCCGAGAGGCCGCAGATCACCCGGCCCTCGCCCACCTGAGCCTTGACCTTCTCGACCTGTTCGGCGATCACCGATTGCGGCGACCATTGCTCGACACAGCCGGCGATGTCGCGCAGGAAGCGGGTCAGGATCTCGGTCCCGTAGGGCGTGTGGACGACCTCGGGGTGGAACTGGATGCCGTAGAGCCCGCGGTCGGGCATCTCGGCGGCGGCGACCGGCGAGCTCGGGCTCGAGGCCAGCGCGGCGAACCCCTCGGGCGCCTCGAAGACGGCGTCGCGGTGGCTCATCCAGCAGCTCTGCTCCTCGGGCAGGCCCCCGAGCAGGCGGCCGCCTCCGTCCCGCAGGATCAGGTCGGTGCGGCCGAACTCGCCGGCCTCGGCCGACTCTACGCGGCCGCCCAGCGCCAGCATCATCGCCTGCATCCCGTAACAGATCCCGAGCAGCGGGATCTCGAGGTCGAGGAGCTGGGTCGGGAACGAGGGCGCGCCCTCTTCGTAGACCGAGGCCGGCCCGCCGGAGAGGACCAGCGCCTTCGGACCGCGCTCGCGGATCGCCTCGACCGAGACGGTCGAGGGCAGGAGCTCGGCGAAGACCCCGCATTCGCGGATCCGCCGCGCGATCAGCTGCGAGTACTGGCCCCCGAAGTCGAGGACCAGCACCTCCTCCACCCCCTTGACGTCATCAGGGGGGAGCTTCGCCGCGGACACGGACGTCCGCTCGTCGTCGAGGTCGGCGACGAGCGGCTCAGCCATCCGCGGGTCCGCCTCCGTCAATCGTCACTGACCGCGACCCCCGCGGAGACGGCGGCCCGGCCGTTGGAGCCCATGCCGACGTGCTGCTCGTTCTGCAGCTTCTTGCCCTCGCTCATCAGGGCCGGGGCGACCATCACCTCGGCCCGCTGGAAGGAGCGGATGTCCTCGTAGCCGGTCGTCGCCATCGAGGTTTTCAGCGCCCCCATCAGGTTGAAGGTGCCGTCGTTCTCCTGGGCGGGGCCGAGCAGGATCTCCTCCATCGTGCCGTCCTGCTTGGTCGAGACGCGGGTACCGCGCGGCAGCGAGGGATGGAAGGTCGCCATCCCCCAGTGGAAGCCGCGGCCGGGGGCCTCCTTGGAGCGCGCCAGCGGCGAGCCGACCATGACCGCGTCGGCGCCGACGGCGATCGCCTTCGAGACATCGCCGCCGGTGCGCATGCCGCCGTCGGCGATCACGTTGACGTACTCGCCGGTCTCCAGCATGTGCTGGGCCCGGGCGGCAGCGACGTCGGCGATCGCGGTCGCCTGCGGAACGCCGATCCCGAGCACGCCGCGGGTGGTGCAGGCGGCGCCGGGACCGACCCCGACCAGGACGCCCACCGCCCCGGTCCGCATCAGGTGCAGACCGGTCGAGTAGGAGGCGCAGCCGCCGACCACGGTCGGCACCGGAACGTCGGCGATGAACTCCTTCAGGTTCAGCGGCTCGACCGCGGTCGAGACGTGTTCGGCCGAGATCACCGTCCCCTGGATGACGAGGATGTCGAGCCCGGCCTCGACCGCGATCTCATAGTGGTCGCGGACTTTCTGCGGCGTCAGCGAGCCGCAGACGACGGCGCCGCGGGCCTTGATCTCCTCGACCCGGCGGCCGATCAGCTCCTCCTTGACCGGCTCGGAGTAGATCTGCTGCATCAGCCGCGTCGCCTCGTGCTTGGGCGCGGCGGCGATCGCCTCGAGCTTCTCCTCGGCGTCCTCGAAGCGGGTCCAGATGCCCTCCAGGTTGAGGACCCCGAGGCCGCCGAGCTGGTTGACCAACACCGCCGTGTCGGGGCTTACCACCCCGTCCATCGCCGAGGCGAGGAGCGGGATCTCGAAGCGGTAGGGACCCAGGGTCCAGCTGATGTCGATGTCGTCAGGGTCGCGGGTCCGGCGCGAAGGAACGATCGCGATGTCGTCGAATCCGTAGGCGCGCCGCCCTTTCTTGCCGCGGCCAATTTCGATTTCCAAGTGAGTCCTCCAGGGCTGGCGTTGAATCAACCAGCCTACACTTCGGCGGGGACCTCCAAATCGTGCACGGCGACCTCGCCGAGCAGGCGCTCGACCTGGTTGCGGTCGACGGTGCCGGCGCCGAAGTGCTGGGTCGACTCGGCGCCGCAGGCGACCCCGTAGGCGAGGCAGTCCTCGGGCGAGCGGTCCTCGTAGCGGGCGGCGACGTAGCCGGCGACGAAGGCGTCGCCCGAGCCGACCGTCGAGACCGGCTCCAGCGGCTCGGTGTGGACCTCGAGCAGGCGCCGCTCGGCCCCCTCGCCCACCGCGGCGACGCAGCCGTCGGGCCGGGTGATCGCCGCCTCGGCGGCGCCCAGCCGGGTCAGCTCGACCAGGCCCTGGGCGAGGTCGGAGCCGTCGGCGAACTCCTGGCCGACCAGCTCCTCCGCCTCGCGCTCGTTCGGCGTCACCATCGAGGCGCCGGCCCGGACCCCGGCCAGCATCGCCTCCCCCTCGGCGTCGAGCACGACCGGCAGCCCGCGCCGGCGCAGGTCGGAGATCAGGCGGGCGTAGAGGTCGTCGCCGGCGCCGGGCGGCAGCGAGCCGGCGAGGACGCAGACCTTGGCGCCGCCGGCCAGGTAGGAGATCCGTTCGAAGAGCGTCTTGACCTCCTCCGGGCTGACCGCCGGCCCGCGCTCGTTGATCTCGGTCTGCTCCCCGGAGGTGGGGTCGATCACCGCCAGGTTGATCCGCGTCTCGGCGGCAATCCGGGTGAAGTCGGTCAGCACCGATTCCTCGCGCAGCTGTTCGAGCACGCGGGTCCCGGTCGGGCCGCCGACGAAACCGGCAGCGATCACCGGCCGGCCGAGCAGGCTCAGCGCCCGGGCCACGTTGATCCCCTTGCCGCCGGCGACGGTGCGGCTCTCGACCGCCCGGTGGCGCCGGCCGAGGCGGAAGTTCGGCACCGCGACCGTGCGATCGATCGCTGCGTTGAGGGTCACGGTGAGGATCACTTGGCGTTCACCCGGGTCGACTTCCTCTTTCGGCGGCCGCGCAGCAGCCAGAAAAGCAGTAGCCCCGCAAGGAGTATCACGAACGCCGCCGCGGCGATAGGGATCGGATGGTGGCGGACGAAGTCGCGGGCGCGGTCGAAGCTGCTCGCCTTCGGCACGGCGCGCCCAGCCCGCAGCGAGACCGTGCCGGCGCGGCGGCCGTCGACGAAAACGGTGGCGCTGCCGAGGCGCTGGCCGCGGTCGATCGGGCCCTCCACCTCGCTCGGCGCCCGCACCGCGACGTCGAGCTTCTGCCCCTTGCGGACGCCGACCGCGAGCGAGCGCGCCGCGCGCAGCGGCAGGGCGCCGCCGCTGTAGCGGATCTCGGGGTTGGCCAGGTCCTGGCCGGCGTGGACCGGGACCCGCCTCGAGTACTGGTCGAACCCGTATTCGAGCAGCCGCAGGTTGGCGGCGAAGCGTTCTTCGTCGAAGGGGGCGCCGAGCACGTCGGAGATCAGGCTGACGCCGCCGCGCCGGCCGGACCCGACCAGGCAGTAGAGGGCGCCCCAGGTGTGGCCGGTCTTCACCCCGGTCACCCAGGGCTCCATCAGCAGCAGCTCGTTGATCGTCTCGATCGTCCGCCGCGGCCGGACGCTGCGCAGCACCGCTTCGCGCGAGTCGGCGATCTTGGCAAAGGCCGGCACTTCGAGCAGCCGTTTGGTCAGCGCCGCCAGATCGCGGGCGCTCGAGTAGTTGCCCTTCTGGTCGAGCCCGACCGGATTGGCGTAGTGCGTGTCGTGCAGGCCGAGCGCGGCGGCGTAGCGGTTCATCAGCACGACGAAGCGCGGGACCGAGCCGGCGACGTCGATCGCCAGCGTGTGGGCGGCGTCGTTGCCGCTGCGCAGGATCAGGCCGTAGAGCAGGTCGCGGATGCTGATCCGCTGACCGGTGCGCAGACCCATCAGCGACTCGCCGTATTCGGCCTCGTAGGGCTGGGCGCGGACGATCTCCCCCAGACGCGCCTCTTTCAGCGTCACCCAGGCCGTCATCAGCTTCGTCGTGCTCGCGATCGGCAGCCGGCGGCGGCCGTCGTGGGCGACGATCACGTCGCCGGTGCGGGCGTCGATCAGGGCCCAGGAGCGCGCGTCGACCGGCGGCCCAGGGATCGGCGCCTTCTTCTTCTTCGTCTGCTTGTGCTGCTGCTTCTTCTTCTTCTTCTTCGCGGTGCCGGGCGCCTCCCGGTCACCCTGCCGCTCGGTGCCGGAAGCGGCCGGCGCGAGAGCGCAGACGAGCAGCACCGCCGCCAGCAGCGCGGCAGCCGCGGACCGCCCCCACCTCATTCGCGCAGCTTGAGGACTTCGCCGACCGTCAGGTTCTGCGCATCGACTTCGGGGTTGAGCGCCTGCAGTTCCGCGACCGTCAGCCCGGTCTTGGCGGCGATCGCCGTCAGCGTGTCGCCGGACTGCACTTCGTAGGTCTTCGCCTTGGTCTTCTGCTGCTTGGGCTTGTGCTTCTTGGCGTGGTGGTTGGCGCCCGTCTTCTTCGAGCTCGAGGAGTCTTCCTTGAGGCTGTGGGAGACGATCATCACCACGGCGACGATCACCGCGATCAGGGCGAGGGCGGCGAGGATGCGGGCGATGATGCTGTTGCGCTTCTTCATCGAGCAGGGTGGCGGACGGGTTCCGAGCGAGGATCGTAGTGGCGCCGGGCGTCGTCAGCTGGTCGATATGTCCCAGATCGCCGCCCGCAGGCGCTCCGCCGCGGCGGCCGGGTCCTCGGCGCCGGCGATGCCGCGGGAGGCGGCGACCAGCGCCGAGGCCGGGCCGGCGCCGAACGCCGGGCCGAGCAGCTGCGGCTGACCGCCCTGGGCGCCGACCCCGGGGATGAGGAAGATCGAGCGCGGCATCAGCTCGCGCAGGCGCCCGATGTGCTCGGGCGCGGTGGCGCCGACGACCGCTCCCATCCCGCTCAGGCCGGACTCGCCCAGCAGCCGCCCGGAGAGACCGTCGACGAGATCCGCGAGGCGCTCGTGCAGCGGCGCCTGGGGCGCCGGCAGGTCCTCGACGTCGGCGGCGCCCGGGTTGCTGGTCCGCACCAGGGCGAAGATCCCGGCCCCGGCAGCGGCGGCCGCCGCGACGAGCGGCTCCAGGGCGTCGAGCCCGAGCAGCGGATTGGCGGTGAAGGCGTCGGCCCCGAGCCCGGCGACCGGACCCCAGGGCGTCGGCGTCTCGCCGACCAGCGCCTGGGCGTAGGCGGCCGCGGTGATCGGCACGTCGCCGCGCTTGCCGTCGGCGACGACCAGCAGGCCCGCTTCCCGGGCGGCGGCCACGACCGCCGCCAGCGCCGCCCAGCCGGGAGCGCCGAGCCGCTCGAAGCAGGCGAGCTGCGGCTTCACCGCGACGCAGGCGGGACCGGCGCTGTCGATCAGGCCGCGACAGTGCTCGAGCACCGCCGCCGCGGCGCGCTCGGCGGGGTCCGCGGCCGCCGCCGCGGCCCCGAGACCGCCCAGGCCGGCCGGGTCGGGATCGAGGCCGAGGCAGATCTGGCTGCGGCGCTCTTCGACGAGCGCCGCCAGCCGATCCGCGAATGCTTCGGTATTCAGCCCTTGACTTTGGTCTTCAGGGCCGAACCCGCGGAGAACCGGGGAACCTTGCCGCCCGGGATCGTGATCCGCTCGCCGGTGCGGGGGTTGACGCCCTGCCGGGGCCCGCGCTCGGCGACGTGGAATTTGCCGAAGCCGGTGAAGCTGACCTCGTCGCCCGCGGAAAGCGCGTTGGTGATCGCGTCGAGCACGGCGTCGACAGCATCGCTGGCGGCCTTTTTGCTGCCGAGACGCTCGTCGCTTGCAAGTTGGTCCAGAAACTCAGCCTTGGTCACGTCGGAATTCCTCCTAGAGGGTTGAAGTCCGGCCGCACCCTAACAGCGGCCACGGCGTAACCTCGCCCACATTAGTATCGATTGTTACGAACCGCTCAGCGCCATCTCGCCGACCAGCAGCGGCGGCGTGCTGACCGAGCCGCCGAACGGCACCCAGCGGGACTCCGATCCGGCGGCGGTGACCGCGCCCAGAAGCGAGACCAGGTCGCCGGCGATCGTGAACTCGCGCAGCGGCTCGGCCAGGGCGCCGTCGCGGATCGCGCGCCCCGAGGCGCCGACCGAGAAGACGCCGGTGACCGGGTTGACCCCGGAGTGGAGGCCGGCGACGTCGGTCACGTAGACACCCTCCCCCGCCCGTCCCAGCAGCCCCTCGAGGCTGAGCTCGCCGGGGGCGACGATCAGGTTCGAGGTCGAGACCGAGGGCAGCGAGCGGTAGCCCGAGCGGGCCGCCGAGCCGGTCGACTGCGCCTGGCCGCGGTTCGCCGTGTAGGTGTCGTAGAGGAAGGCCCGCAGGCGGCCGCCCTCGATCAGCGCCGTCCGCCGCCGCGGCACGCCCTCGCCGTCGAACGGCGCCGAGCTCGAGCCCTCCGGGTCGCGGCCGTCGTCGAAGAGGACGAAGGCGGTGCTGGCCAGCTCCTCGCCGAGCCGCTCGGCGAACGGCGAGCGGCCGCGCTGGACGGCGCCGGCGCCGAGGCCGGCGCCGATCAGGCCGGCGAAGCTGGCCGCGACGGTCGGGTCGAGCACCACCGGGCAGGCGCGCGAGGCCGGCTTGGCGGCGCCGATCATCGAGACCGCCCGGGCGGCGCCCTCGGCCCCGATCGCCTCGGGGTCGAGATCGGCGGGACCGCGGCCGAGGCCGAACCCGAGCCCGGTCTCGCGGGCGCCCTCGCCCTCGGCCAGCGCCTGCAGGTAGGCGAAGCAGCTGGAGGCCTCGTATTCGCCGGCCATCCCGGTCGAGGAGGCGATCGCGACCCGGTCGGCCGAATCGGCGTAGACCACCTGCTCGACGCCGGCGACGCGCGGGTCGGCGGCGAGCGCCGTGCGCTCGACCGTGAGCGCCAGCTCGGCGACCTGGTCGGCGCTGCTCTGGGCCAGGCCGGGGTCGCTCAGCCCGGCGATCGCCTCGACCTCGGCCGGCGCCGGCGGCGCCGCGAACTCGTCCTCGTCGGCGACCGCGGCGGCGGCGGCGGCGCGGGCCGCGATCGCCTCCACCCCGGCCCGGCTGAGGTCGGTGCCATAGGCATAGCCGACCCGGTGTCCGATCCAGGCGCGGACGCCGACGCCGGCCTGCACGGCCGCGGTGAAGCTCTCCACCTCGCCGCCGTGGACGCGCACCTCGCGGCCGGCGTCGCGGCCGGCGTAGGCCTCGGCCTCGCCCGCGCCCGCCGCCTGTGCAGCGGCGACCGCGCGCTGGGCGATCTCGCTCAGCTCGGCGGTCATCGCTCGGTCCCGCCGACGGTCATGGCGCCGACCCGGACGTGGCCCTGGCCGGTCCCGACCGGCACCCGCTGGCCGCCCTTGCCGCAGATTCCCGTCTTCATCCAGAAGTCGTCGCCGACCGCGTCGATCGCCGCCAGCGCCTCCAGGCAGTTGCCGATCAGGGTGGCGCCGCGGCAGGGCCGGGTCACCCGGCCACCCTCGATCAGGTAGCCCTCGGAGACGCCGAAGACGAAGTCGCCGGTGGCCGGGTCGACCTGGCCGCCGCCGAAGGAGACCGCGTAGAAGCCGCGCTGGACCTCGGCGATCATCTGCTCGGGGCTCGACTCGCCCGGGGCGATGTAGGTGTTCGTCATCCGCGGGATCGGCAGGTGACGGAAGCTCTCACGGCGGCCGTTGCCGGTCGGCGCGACGCCGTCGCGCTCGGCGGTCAGGTGGTCGTAGAGGTAGGCGACGAGGCGGCCGTCCTCGATCACCTGGGTCTTCTGCGTCGGCACGCCCTCGTCGTCGATCGCGTCGCTGCCCCACTCGTTGGGGAGGCGGCCGTCGTCGTAGGCGTTGAGCAGGGGCTGGGCCACCTGCTCGCCGAGCTTGCCGACGTAGACGCTGGCCCCCTTCTGGATGTGGTCGGCCTCGAGCCCGTGCCCGGTCATCTCATGGAAGAGCACCCCGCCGAAGCCGCCGCCGACCACGACCGGCATCGAGCCCGACGGCGCCGGCCCGGCGTCGAGCAGGGTCAGCGCCTTGGCCGCCGCCTGCTCGGCGATCTGTCCCGGATCGTCTTCCAGCAGCTCGAAGCCGCGGTGGGCTCCCAGCGTCTCGGCGCCGGTCTCGACCGTGCCGTCGCGGCGGGCGACCGCCTGGGCTCCGATCCGGGTGCGGGTGCGGTCGTCCCCGGTCAGCAGCCCGTCGGAGTTGGCGATCGCGACCTGGCGCCGCGCCTCCGCGTAGGAGGCGGTGAACTGGGCGATCTCCGGCCCCTTGGCCCGCGCCCGCTCGTCGAGCTCGCGCAGCAGCTCGGCCTTGCGCTCGGGCGGCACGTCCTCGGGCCGGACCGCGATCGGCAGCGGCTCGCTGGCCCGGGCGCTCAGCGCCGCCGGCTGGCGGCGCTCGCCGCGCAGCGCCGCCGCGGCTTCGTCCGCGGCGCGCTCCAGATCGGCGGGGTCGAGCCCGTCGACGTGGGCGAAGTAGGTCGTGTTGCCGTCGACGACGCGGACGCCGGCGCCCTCCTCGGCGCCCGACTGGACCGACTCGATCCGCGACTCGTCGATCGCCATCGAGGCCCCGTGGCGGCGTTCGGCGAAGACCTCGGCGAAACGGCCGCCGTTGGCGAGAGCGCGGGACAGGACCCGCTCGGCGACCGCCGCCTCGAGCAGCTCGCTCACTTCGGCCGCCTCCCCGCCAGCTCGATCAGGCGCCCGGCGGCAACGAAGAGCTCGGCGCCGGCGTCGGAGTCACGGGCGTGGTCGGCGCTGCGCCCGCCGGCGTAGTAGAGGCGGGCGAACGGCTTGCGGTCGATGCGGCGGCGGCGCATGTAGGCGGCTGCCTCGTCGGCGTAGCCCGAGACGCGGTCGAGCAGGACCCGGTGCGGCTTCGGCGGCGTCACCCGGGCTCGCCGTCCTCGGCGTGCTGCGGCCCGCCGGACGCGCCGAGCGCCAGATCGCGCAGCGTCGCCCGCATGTCGAAGAAGAGGAGCGAGGAGAGGGCGAAGCGCTCGGCGACGACGACGGCCGCCAGCCCGTGGGCGCGCAGCGCGAAGATCTCGCCCTCCTGGGTGCCGAGATGGACCTGCTCGACCGGCCCGCCCCCGGCCCCGTCGGCGGCGGCGAACAGCTCGGCGGCATCCTCCTGCCAGCGCCGTGGCTCGCCCGAGGCGGCGAGAACCGTCCCCTCGCCGTCGAGGATCGCCCCCCCGCGCAGGTCCGGGGACATCTCCGTGAGGAAGGCCAGCGACGCCGCGGCGGCATCGCCCGGAGCGATCGTGGTGGCGGCGTCGTCGGGCACTTCGGCGAAGATACAGGCCGATGAGCCTCGCCCGAGCCTCCTGGATAACGGTCGTCGTGGTCTGCGCCATCGCCGCGATCCTCTTCGCGGTCAGCGGCTACACCGGCTACACCCTGACCCTGATCGCGGTCGGCCTCGCCGCGGCCGTCAACCTGCTGCCGCCGGCCTAGGACGGCCGGGCGGCGCCACCGCGCGCCCTCACCCAGCCCGGAAAGGGCCGCCGCCCGCCGCATCGCGGTAGGAGGTCTCCGGCTCGACGTGGATCAGGACCTCCGACTGCGGGATCGCCGCCTCGATCTCATCCCGCATCAGGTGGGCCAGCTCGTGGGCGCGCTCGAGGCTGGTGCCGGAGCGGTACTGGACGTGGAAGTCGATGTGGCGGCGGCTGCCGGCGCGGCGGGCGCGCAGCTTGTGGTAACCGGCCACCTCGGGGGTGCGGGCGGCGGCGATCGCCGCCTCGATCCGATCCATCTCGGCGTCGGGCAGCGCTTCGTCGACGAGGATCCCGGAGGAGCGGCGCAGGATCCTGAACCCCGCCCAGACGATCGCCACGGCGACGACCAGGGCCGTGATCGGGTCGAAGACCGCGTCGCCGGTGATTTCGACCAGCAGCAGCCCGAAGAGGACGCCGGCCGAGGTCATCGCGTCGGTTCGCAGGTGGGCGGCGTCGCCCTCCAGGGCCTGGGATTCGGTCTCCTTCGCCCGCCGGTGCAGGACCGTCGAGACGACCAGGTTGGCGAGCAGCGAGAAGCCCATCACGGCGATGCCGAGGCCGAGCCGCTGCACCGTCGAGCCCTTGACCAGCTGGTGGGTCGCCTCGTAGATGATCACCCCGGCCCCGACCAGGATCAGCATGCCCTCGATCGCCGCCGCCAGGTTTTCCACCTTCTCGTGGCCGTAGGGGTGCTCGGCGTCGGCCGGCTCGTCGGCGGCGCGGACCGAGAAGTAGGCGATCACCGAGGCGACCAGGTCGATCGTCGAGTGGACCGCCTCGGTGATGATCGCGATCGAGCCGGTGAGCGCGCCGACCACGAGCTTGAGCACGATGAGGACCGAGTTGGAGGCGATCGAGAGCGCCGCCGCGCTCCGTTTGGAGCCCATGGCCCTACTCCCCGTCCGCAACCGGCCCGAGCCCGAGCTCGGCCGCCAGCGCCCGCGCCGCCCGCCCGCGATGGCTGATCGCGTTCTTCTCGCTCGCGCTCAGCTCGGCCATCGTCCGTTCGTCGCCCGGGGCGAGGTCGTCGGGGACGAAGATCGGGTCGTAGCCGAAGCCGCCGCTGCCGCGGCGCTCGCGCAGCAGCCGCCCCTCGCAGCGGGCTTCGAAGAGGCGCTCGGCGCCGTCGGGCTCGACCAGCGCCAGCACGCAGACGTAGGCGGCGCGGCGCCTGCCACCGGCCGCGTCGACCTCGCGCAGCAGCTTGTCGAGGTTGGCGTCGTCGTCGGCGTCGGCCCCGGCGTAGCGGGCCGAGCGGATGCCGGGAGCGCCGCCCAGGTCCTCCGCCTCGATCCCCGAGTCGTCGGCGAGCACCCGCCCCGCGGCGCCCGCCGCGGCGTGCGCGGCGCGGGCCTTGATCAGGGCGTTGGCGGCGAAGCTGTCGCCGTCCTCCGGCGGCATCTCGAACCCATCGGGGAGCGGCCTCAGCTCGACGCCCGGCAGCAGCTCGGCCATCTCGGCCAGCTTGTGGCGGTTGCCGGTCGCCAGCGTCAGCTGGGGCTTGGCCATCGCTCCACTCCCGGTCCCGCGACGGCCCACTAGGCCCGCTCCTGGACCTCCCGGAGGCGGGCGATGCCGCCCTCGGCGAGCGCCAGCAGCTCGTCCAGCGAGGCGCGCGAGAGCGGCGTCCGCTCGGCCGTCGCCTGCACCTCGACCAGGCCGCCGTCGCCGGTCATCACCACGTTGGCGTCGACCTCGGCCTGGGAGTCCTCGTTGTAGTCGAGGTCGCAGAGGGCACGGCCGTCGACGATCCCGGCGCTGACCGCGGCGATCGTCCCGGTCAGCGGCATCGTCTCGATCAGCTCGCGCTCCAGCAGCCGCTCGAAGGCCTGGTGAAGCGCGACGTAGCCGCCGGTGATCGAGGCGCAGCGGGTGCCGCCGTCGGCTTCCAGCACGTCGCAGTCGACGTAGACGCTGCGTTCGCCGAGCGCCTTGAAGTCGACCACGACCCGCAGCGAGCGGCCGATCAGGCGCTGGATCTCGACCCCCCGCCCATCCTGCTTCCCCTTCGAGATGTCGCGCTGCTTGCGCTCCCCGGTCGAGGCCGGCAGCATCGCGTACTCGGCCGTGACCCAGCCCTTGCCGCGCCCCATCATCCAGCGCGGCACCGTCTCGCTGACCGAGGCGGTGCAGATCACCCGCGTGCGCCCGACCGAGATCAGGCACGAGCCGGTGGCGCTTTCGACGAAGCCCTTGTCGATCGTCACCGGCCTGATGTCGGCCGGCGCCCGGTCGTAGCTGCGTGAGGCTGGCATGGGCTTGAGTCTTTCACGCGGCGGCATTGGCGCCTTCCTCTCGCTATCCGAGAAGAAAGCGCCAATCGCCTATTTGAACGAGACCTTGTCGACCGCCTCCTTGATCTTGTCGACGATCACGTCGGCGAGCTCGGTCCCCTGTTTGCCGTTGAACCCCTTCATCGCCGCGACCATGCCGACCATCAGCAGCGAGACGAGCAGGATCAGGCCGACGTACTCGACCGTCCCCTGCCCCGCCTCGCCGCCGGCCAGGCGGCGGATCGCCGCCACCCGGCGAGCGGCGCGATCGTAGGCCCTGGCGAGAAGCGCGTGCCCGTAGCCCATCAGCGCGTAGATCATGGTTGCCTCCTTTCTCGGTTGGCCATCGATGCTGGAAGGCGACGGCGCACGGAACAAGACGCGAGTGGGCCAACTCTGTGGCGCCTTCGCGACCTCTTCGTGACGTCGGGCGGGGCGTCAGGCCGAGGCGCCGGCCGGACGGCGGCCGAAGCCGCGCACGGCGAGGACGATCGCGGCGCCGGTCAGCAGCGGCGGCAGCAGCGCCGCCGCCTGCCGCGCGTGGAGGACGAGCAGCGCCGCCGCGGCGGCGCCGACGAAGAGCGCCAGGACCATGCTGAGCCGCTGCAGCCGGTTGCGGCCGCTGCCCGAGGCGGTCGCCAGCTCGCTGAGGAATCCGGTCAGGGTGCCGGTGACGTAGGTCGTGGTGACGCCGCTGAGGCCGAGCCGGTGGACGAAGGCACCCTGCGCCCCCATCGCCAGCGCGAAGGTCCCGAGCAGGATCGCCTCGGCGCCGAGGCCGGGGCGCCCCCCGCTCGCCAGCCAGCCGGCGAGGACCAGGCACTCGACCGCCGCCACCGCCGCCAGGCCGGCGGTCATCCAGCCTGGCCACAGCTCGCCCGGCGCCATCCGCTCGCCGCCCACCGCCCGCACCGCCCGGGCGGCGACGTAGACGCCGACGACGTAGCCGGCCAGGGCCGCCCCGGAACGCAGCAGCGCTTCCCCGAAGCCGTGGTCGGCGGCGGCGCCGAGCAGGACGACGTTGCCGGTCATGTTGGCCGAGAAGGCGCCGCCGAGGCCGAGGAAGCTGATTGCGTCGACCGCCCCCGCCGCCAGCGCCAGCAGGATCGCGATCGCGTCGCGGACGTCGGCGCCGTGGAGGTCGGCGGCCTGCTCGGGTGGAGCATCCATCGCCGACGATTACAGCCGCCGGGGTGGTCGCGAAAACGTCCCCCACCGGGCCTCCGCTCGCACTTTGTCGCCCACAGGGCGACAAGGTGCGCACCGCACGGGCTCAGTCGAGGGTGTGGCCGGCGCGGCGGCCGACGAAGAAGGGCCCGAGCCGCTCGATGTAGCGGGCGGTGTGCTCGGTGGGCCGCATCGCCTTGACCAGCCGGCTGAGCCGGTCGAGGCGGCTGCCGAGCAGGCCGATCACGAACTCGTTGTCGGCGGGGTCGAGGCCGAAGCACTCGAGCCGCACGTCGTCGGCGTATCCCGCTTCGACGAAGGTGCGCCCGACCTTGCCGTGCTCGGCGAGGACGCGACCGCGGTCGCGGTCGCCGAGCCGGTAGAAGTCGGCGCTGCGCCGCAGCGGGTACCAGACCGCCCACTCGTTCTCGGGCGCGGCGAGCTTTCGCGGCGGCGCCCGCAGCAGCCAGTCCTCGAGGTCGGGCTCGTGCCCGGAGCCGTAGGTCCGCCCGTACATCGTCAGCTCGCGCCGCCGCTCGGCGCCGGCCACGGCGGCGTCGGCGGCCACTGCCCGAGCCGCCTCCAGCAGCGCCCCCGGATCGCCGTCGAGCAGCAGCAGCGCCGCCAGGCCCGGCTCGGCGGCGCTCTCGTAGACGACGCCGGCGGCGCCGGCCCGCCGCAGCGCCTGGACTAGCTCCGCCGCGTCGGGGACGCCGACCAGCGCCTGCAGCTGCATGTACAGGCGCTGGTCGAGCGTCTGCGGCACGCCGGCACGGCTGGCGCCGCGCTCGCGCATGTCGCGTGGATCGGCGGGACACTGGAGGTCACGGTCGGGGTCGATGCCCCAGCGGGCGGCGACGTCCTCGAGCGCCGGGGTCATCTGCCACTGGTCGGCGCGCTCGACGCCCGAGTACTGGCGGCTGGCGCCCTTCAGCGGGACGCTGCCGGTGTTGTCGCCGAGCCGGCGGATCTCCTCGACCTCGGCTGCCGAGAGCGGCGAGTCGGGCGCCACCGCGGCCAGCTCGGCGCGCTTCTCCTCGACCGGCCGCGCCTGCGGCCCCAGCTCCTGCAGCAGGGTCGGCGCGACGCAGGCGACGGCCTCGTGGGAGAGGTTCCAGGCACAGGCGAGCTGCAGCGGCGTCAGCCCGTGGCGCTCGCCGATCGGCCGGATCGCGTCGAGCTTCTGGTTCGCCGCCTCGACCCAGCCCGGCGGCCGGAAGGTGCGATGGTCGCCGGGCGGGAAGGCGTGCCCGGGCCGCACGTCTCCCCAGAAGACGCCGCCGTGGTCGGCGACCCGGGTGATCACCCTGACCTCGTGGGCCGCCATCGCCGCCAGCACGTGCTCGACCGGCCACGGCTCGAACGGGTTGAGGATCAGCATCGCCCAGTCGATCTGCTCGCCGAAGCGCTCCAGGCAGGCGATCTGGTCGAGGACGAAGCCGTTGTCGGGGCCGGGCGCGATCCCGACCCGGCGACAGAGACCGGCCTCGCGCAGCCCGCGCATCCCCTCCCAGACCGCCTCGCTGGTGTAGCCGGTGCGGTCGGGGTTGTGGAGGAGCAGGACGTCGAAGCAATCGGCGCCGCAGCGCTCGAGGCTGCGCTCGGTCGCCATCCGCAGGTAGCCCGCGTATTGATCGGGCCCGCGCAGGGCGGGGTCGGTGAAGCGCTGGAAGCCGCCGCGCCCGACCCGGCTGCCCTCGTAGAAGTCGTGGCCGACGGCGCCGAGGAGGCAGTACTCCTGGCGCGGCACGCCCTCGAGCGCCCGCCCCAGCATGGTGTCGGCGGCGCCGCAGCCGTAGACGTCGGCGCTGAGCACGGTGCGGACGCCGGCGTCGGGCCGCAGCAGCGCTCGCAGCCGCTCCTCCTCGAGCCTGACACCGAAGGGCAGGAAGTTGCCGCCGCTCCAGGTCCCGATCGCGGTCTGGGTGGGATCGAGACCGCCGGCGCTCCCTCGCCTCGCGGCCGCGGTCTCGATCTCGACGGTATCCATCGCGACACCGGACGCTAGCCCGGCCTGCCGCAAGCGCCGTCCGTATTTCCCCACCCACCGACGTGCGGCGAACGGGCCGGCCGCCGCCAGGAGCAAACTGGCTGGCCAGCCAGTAGCATGCGGGAGTACCCGAGCCGGAGGAGAGATGGGATGGCGGTCAGCGAAGAGAACCTCGACGAAGTGCTCGTGATCGAGCGCGAGCGGTGGCCGGACGGCCCGCCCCACGCCCTGTTCAAGCGGATGCGCAGTGAGTGCCCCGTCCACTGGAGCGCCGGCGTGCCCGAGTTCCCGGAGTCGGCCGGCTTCTGGTCGGTGACGACCGCCGACGACGTCCACAGCGTGAGCCGCGACTGGCAGACCTACTCCTCGGAAAAGGGCGGCATCGTCGCCGTCACCGCCAACTTCCCGCTGGAGCTGATGCGGGCGATGTTCATCGGCATGGACCCGCCCAAGCACGATCGCATCAAGGCGCTCTTCCAGGCCGGCTTCACGCCGAAGCGGATCGCCGCCCACGAGGAGGAGATCCGGCGGATCGTCCGCGACGTCCTCGACCGGCTCGAGGGGCGGCAGACCTGCGACCTGGTGGTCGACGTCGGCCAGGCCGCCGTCTCGCGGGTGATCGGCAGCTTCATGGGGATCCCCCCCGAGGACGACGCGAAATGGGCCGACCTCATGAACGCGATGCTCGGCGCCAGCGACCCCGACCTCAACCCCGAAGGCGTCGAGGGGGCGGTCGAGAAGACCCTGCCGGAGATCTTCGAGCACTGCAACGCGCTGATCGCCGCACGGCGCGAGAACCCGACCGACGACCTGACCAGCGTGCTCGTCCACGCCGAGGTCGAAGGGCAGA
Organism: Solirubrobacterales bacterium; assembly: GCA_046330305.1. Classification (GTDB taxonomy): domain Bacteria; phylum Actinomycetota; class Thermoleophilia; order Solirubrobacterales; family 70-9; genus VAYN01. Next base: position 134,890 of record JAXLTA010000011.1, read on the forward strand.
AGCTCGAGGACCACGAGATCGTGATGGGCTTCTTCCTGCTGATGGCCGCCGGCAACGACAGCACCAAGGCGACCTACGCGAGTGCGATGCGGGCGCTGATCGAACACCCCGACCAGCGCCAGCTGCTGCTCGAGGACCCCGCCCTGATCCCGAGCGCGGTCGAGGAGTCGCTGCGGATGTTCCCCGCCTTCGCCCACTTCCGCCGCACCGCGACGCGCGACGCCGAGCTCAACGGCAGGCAGATCAAGGAGGGCGACAAGGTGGTCATGTGGTACGTCTCCTCCAACCGCGACGAGACCCGCTACGAGGATCCCGACCGCTTCGACGTGACCCGCAATCCCGAGCACCAGGCCTTCGGCGCCGGCGGCCGCCACTTCTGCCTCGGCACCGCGCTGGCGCGGCTCGAGCTCAACATCCTGCTCGAGGAGACGTTGGCCCGCTACCCGGAGATGGAGCTGGCGGGCCAGCCCGAGTACGTCGAATCGGTCTTCATCAACCAGCTGAAGACGCTGCCCGTCCAGCTCCTCTGAGGCCCCGCCGGCGCCGCCGCGGCCGGGGCCGCGGCGCGGCTCCGCCAGCGCGGCTCCCGGTGCGCGGCTACCCTGGCCGGGGTGCGCGTCCTCGTCGTCACCAACTTCGAGCCCGATGAGGGGGCGCCGCAGCGCGGCCGCTGGGTCCGCGACCAGGTCGATGAGGTGCGAAAGCGCGGGGTCGAGGTCGACCTCTTCAGCTTCCCGCCGGGACGCGGCGAGTACCTGCCGGCCACGCGGCGGCTGCGGGCGCTGCTGAGGCGCGAGCGCTTCGACCTCGTCCATGCCCATTACGGCCTGGCGGGCTGGGTGGCGAAGCTGGCCGGTGCCTCGCCGCTGCTGGTCACCTTCCACGGCACCGACGTCCGCCATGGCGTCGTCGGGCCGCTCTCGCGCCGGCTCGCCTGGCGGGTGGACCTGGCCGCCGCGGTCTCGCGGGCGCTCTTTCGCCCCGAGGACGGCCGGCCCGGCCTGCCGCCGGTCCCCGGCTCGGCCGTGCTCCCCTGCGGACCGGACCTGTCGCGCTTCGAGCCGCTCGGGCGCGAGGAGGCGCGCCGGCGCCTCGGCCTCGACCCCGGCGGCCGCTACCTGCTCTTCCCCGCCAACCCCGGCCGGCCGGAGAAGCGCCACGACCGCGCCGCGGCGCTGGCCGCGCGCTGCCGGGCCGAGCTGCTCACCGGCGGGGCGATCGACCCCGACCAGATGCCGCTCTGGATGAACGCCGCCAGCGCCGTCCTCGTCACCTCCGAGTACGAGGGCTTCGGGATGACCGCGATCGAGGCGCTGGCCTGCGGCGTGCCGGTTCTCTCGACGCCGGTCGGGATCGCGCCCTACGCGCTGGCCGGGATCGCCGGCTGCCTCTGCGCCGAGTTCGAGGCCGAGCGCTGGGCGCCGCTCGCGGCCCGCCACCTCGACGCCGCGGACCCGCGGGTCGAGGGAGCCGCCCGCGCCGCCTCGCTGGCCGCCCCGCGGATGGCCGAACGCGTGATCGCCGTCTATCGCGCGCTGGCCGCGGGGCGTAATAGATTGGGCGGATGAGCGGCGAGAACCCGGTCGGCAGCTTCAGCGCGCAGGTCGAGGCGGCCGAAAAGCGGCTCGCCGAGGCGGCGCGGCTGGCGAGCGAGGCCGAACGCCGCGCCGAGGCCGAGATCCGCGCCCTCGAGGCCGACCTCGAGAAGGCGCGGGCGGAGTCCGAGCGCGACCTGCAGCAGCTCCGGCTCGCCCACGAGGAAGAGCTGGAGGAGATCCGCGCCGCCAAGGAGCGGGCGCTCGCGACCGCCGAGGAGCGGCTCGGCGAGGTCGAATCGCTGGCCGACGAAGCCGAGGAACGGATCGCCGCCGCCGAGCAGCGCGCCCGGCGCTCCGAGCGGTCGGTGGCCGACGAGCAGGCGCGCGCCCGGGAAGCCGCGGCGGCCTGGCTGCGGGCGCAGCTCGACACGATCCGCCGGGAGGCGGAGGGCCGATAGCCGCCGGCCACGAGTTCGACGTCGCCGTCGTCGGCGGCGGCGCCGCCGGGCTCTGGACGGCGTTGCGGGCGGCCGAGCAGGGCGGCAGCGTCTGCGTCGTCTCGCGCACGCCGCTGCGCCTCAGCGCCAGCTTCTGGGCCCAGGGCGGGCTCGCCGCCGCGCTCGAACCCGGCGACACCCCCGCCAGCCACGCCGCCGACACGATTGCCGCCGGCCGCGGCCTCTGCCGGCCCTCGGCGGTGGAGGTGCTGGTCGAGGAGTCGCCGGCCGCCGTCCGCGACCTGCAGGCGCGCGGGGTCGTCTTCGACCTCGATCACGAGGGTCGCCTGGCGCTCGGGCTCGAGGGCGGGCACGCGGCGCGGCGCATCGTCCACTCCGGCGGCAGCCAGACCGGTCGCGAGCTGACCTCGAAGCTGGCGGCGATGGTTGCCGCCGAGGACCGTATCGAGGTACTCGAGGGGACCTCGGCGCTGGCACTCTGGAGCGACGGCGAGCGCTGTCACGGGGTGATCACCGACAGCGGCAAGGTGGGCGCGGCAGCGACCGTCGTCGCCACCGGCGGCGCCGCGGCGCTGTGGCGGCGGACGACGACCCCGCGCGGGGCGATCGGCGCCGGGCCGGTGCTGGCGGCGGCGGCCGGCGCCGATCTCGCCGACCTCGAGTTCTGCCAGTTCCACCCGACGGCGCTGGCGCTGCCGGGCACCGAGTTCGACGGCCGCCTGATCACCGAGGCGGTCCGCGGCGAGGGCGCGAAGCTGCTCGGCGCCGACGGCGAGCGCTTCACCGACGAGCTGGCGCCGCGCGACGCGGTGACCGCGGCGATCCTCGCCCAGATGCGAGCCGAGGGCAGCGCCAGCGTCGCGCTCGACCTGCGGGAGATCGACCCGACCCGGTTCCCCAACGTGTTCGACGGGCTCGCCCGCGCCGGCCTCGACCCGCGCCGCGACCCGGTTCCCGTCGCTCCCGCCGCCCACTACACGATGGGCGGCATCGCGGTCGACCTCGACGGCCGCTCCTCGGTCCCCGGGCTCTACGCGGTCGGCGAGTGCTCCTGCACCGGGCTGCACGGCGCCAACCGCCTCGCCTCCAACTCACTCAGCGAGTGCTTCGTCTTCGGCGCCCGTGCTGCGCTGGCGGCGCTGGCGGAGGAGCGCCGGGAGCCTCGCCCGGCGCCGCCGGCATGGCGCTTCGTGCCGCCGACCGACGAGACCCGCGACCGGGTCTGGCGCTACGCCGGCCCGACCCGCAACCCCGACGACCTCGCCCGGCTGATCTCCGACCCCTACCCGCTGGCGGGGGCGATCGCGACCTCCGCCCTGGCCAGGGCGGAGTCGCGGGGAGGTCACCTGCGGATCGACTGCCCCGAGACCGATCCGGCGCTGGACGGGATCCACATCGTGATCGCCGCCGACGGGACCGCCCGCCGCGAGGAGTGGCGCTGAGTGCTGCTCGGCGTCGACGTCGGCGGCACCTTCACCGACGCGGTCCTGCTCGACGGAGGGCGGGTCCACAGCGCCAAGGTGCCGACGACACCGGGTGAGGAGACCGAGGGCGTGATGTCGGCGCTGACCGCGGTGCTGGACCGGGCCGCGGCCGGCGCCGAGCAGGTCGAGGTCTTCGCCCACGGGATGACGGTCGGCACCAACGCACTGCTCGAGGAACGCGGGGCCCGGACCGCGCTCGTCGCCACCGCGGGCTTCGCCGACGTGCTCGAGATCGGCCGCCAGAATCGGCCCGAGCTGTACCGCCTCTGCACGCCGAAGCCGGCGCCGCTGGTCCCGCCGGAGCTGCGCTTCGAGGCCGCGGAGCGGACCGGGCCGAGCGGGGTCATCGCCCCGCTCGCCGAGGGTGAGCCGGCGCGGCTGGCGGCGGCCCTGGCCGGGGCCGGCGTCGAGGCGGTCGCGGTCTGCCTGCTCTTCTCCTATCTCGACCCCGCCCACGAGCGGGCGATCGCCGAGCGCCTGCGGGCCGACCTGCCCGCCGTCCACGTCTCCGTCTCGCACGAGGTGCTGCCGCGCTTCCGCGAGTACGAGCGGACCTCGACCACGGTGATCGACGCCTACCTGAGCCCGCTGCTCGACCGCTACCTGGGCCGGCTGCGCGAGGCGGCCGCCGGGGCGGGCCTGCCGGCGCCGCTCGTGATGCGCTCCTCGGGGGGCGTCGCGCCGGCCGCCGAGGCGGCGCGGGCCGGTGCTTGGAGCGTCCTCTCCGGCCCGGCCGGCGGCGCCGTCGGGGCGGGCCTGCTGGCGCGCCTCAGCGGCGACGGCGACGCGCTCGGCTTCGACATGGGCGGCACCTCCTGCGACGTCTGCGTGGTCGAGGCGGGCGAGGTGCGCCGCACCGACTCCCGCCAGGTCGACGGCCGCCCGATCCAGCTGCCGATGGTCGACGTCCACACGGTCGGCGCCGGCGGCGGCTCGGTCGGCTGGGTCGACGCCGGCGGGGCGCTGCGGGTCGGGCCGCGCTCGGCCGGCGCCGAGCCGGGGCCCGCCTGCTACGGCCGGGGCGGCAGCGAGCCGACCGTGACCGACGCGAACCTGCTGCTCGGCCACCTCGCCGCCGACTCGGAGCTGGCCGGCGGCGTCGCCCTCGACGCCGAGGCGGCGGCGGCGGCGCTCGCCGAGCTCGGCCGCCCGCTCCGGCTCGACCCGCTGCGGACCGCGGCCGGGATCGTCCGCGTCGCCAACCAGGAGATGGTGCGGGCACTGCGCGTCGTAACGGTCGAGCGGGGCGTCGACCCGCGCCGCTTCGCGCTGCTGCCCTTCGGCGGCGCTGGCCCGATGCACGCGGCGGCGATCGCCGCCGAGCTCGGAATCGAGACCATCCTCTGCCCGCGCGCCGGCGGCGTCCTCTCGGCGCTCGGGCTCTGCGCCTCCGAGCGCCGCCGCGACACCGCGCGCACGGTGATGTTGACCGGCGCCGAGCTGACCGCGGAGCGGATCGCCGCCGAGGTGCGGGCGCTGGTCGCCGCCCAGGCCGACGGCTTCGAGGGCGCCGAGGTCGAGCTGACCTTCCAGATGCGCTACGCCGGCCAGGCCTTCGAGCTGCCGGTCCCCGGACCGGCGCGCCCGGACCCCGCCGACCTCCGCGAGCGCTTCGAGGCCGCCCACGAGGAGCGCTACGGCCACCGCGACCCCAGCGGCGAGGTCGTCCTCGTCGACATCGACCTGGCGTTGGTCGTCGCCGGCCCCGAGCCGCGGCCGGAGGCGGCGCCCGCGGGCCGTCTGCGCGAGAGCATCCGGGCGGTCCGCTTCGGCGAGGAGTGGGTCCAGACGCCGGTCCTGCGCGGCGAGCCCCCCGCCGGCGCCGAGGCCGCCGGCCCCGTCGTCTTCGAGCTTCCCGAGGCGACCCTGGTCCTCCCTCCGGGCTGGAGCGCCCGCGTCGACGACGCCGGCACCATCGTCGCGCGGTTCCAAGCGGACGCCATCGGTCCGGAAGGCACCACGAGATGAGGTCTGCGCTTCTTTTACCGTCTCGTGGTTCCTTTTGGACGCCGAGCGACCGGAAGGAACCGCGGGATGGGTGAGCTCGATCCGATCACCCTGCAGGTGCTGATCGGCGGCCTGCGGGCGGCCTGCGACGAGATGGGCGCGACCCTGATCCGGTCCGCCTACTCGGCCAACATCAAGGAGCGCCACGACTGCTCGACCGCGCTCTTCGACGCCGGCGGCGAGCTGGTGATGCAGGCCGAGCACATCCCGGTCCACCTCGGCTCGATGCCCGACGCGGTCGCCGCGGTGCTGGGCGAGGAGCAGGAGCCGGGCGTCGCCTGGATCCTCAACGACCCCTACCGCGGCGGCACCCACCTGCCCGACGTGACCCTGATCTCGCCCGTCTTCGTCGCCGGAGAGCTGTTCGGGTTCGCCGCCAGCCGCGCCCACCACGCCGACATCGGCGGGCCGACGCCGGGCGGCATGCCGGCCTTCTCCCACACGCTCGAGGAGGAGGGCGTCGTGATCGCGCCGAGCCGGGTCGACGCCGCCCTGCTCGAGCGGCTGGCCTCGCGGATGCGGGCGCCCCAGCAGCGGCTCGCCGACCTGCGCGCCCAGCAGGCGGCCAACCGGGTCGGCGAGCGCCGCCTGATCGAGCTCGCCGAGCGCCACGGCGCCGCCGCCCTGCGCGCCGGGATGGCGGCGATCCTCGACTACTCCGAGCGGCGCACCAGGGCGGCGCTCGCCGCCCTCCCCGACGGCACCTACGTGGCCGAGGACGTGCTCGAAGACGACTCGGCCAGCGACTGCCGCGACGTCTTCCTGCGCCTCGCCGCGACCGTCGAGGGCGAGCGCCTGCGGCTCGATTTCGCCGGCACCGACCCGCAGGTCGGCGGCAACCTCAACTGCCCGCTCTCGGTGACCAGGTCGGCCGCCTTCTTCGCCGTCCGCGTCCTCACCGATCCCGAGGCACCGCCCTGCGCCGGCGCCCACCGCCCGATCGAGGTCAGCGCCCCGCCCGGCTGCCTGCTCAACGCCAGCTTCCCGGCCGCCGTCGCCGCCGGCAACGTCGAGACCTCGAGCCGCGTCGCCGACCTGGTGATCGCGGCGCTGGCCGGCGCCCGGCCGGTGCCGGCCCAGGGCCAGGGCACGATGAACAACCTGACGCTGGCCGGCGCGGGGTTCACCTACTACGAGACGATCGGCGGCGGCCAGGGCGCCTGTCCGGAGGCCGACGGCCCGAGCGCGATCCACGTCGCGATGTCGAACACTTTGAACACCCCGGTCGAGGCGCTGGAGACCGAGTTCCCGCTTCGTGTGACCAACGTCTCACTTCGCCGCGGCAGCGGCGGCGAGGGCGCCAGGACCGGCGGCGAGGGCATGATCCGGGAGCTGGAAGCGCTGGCGCCGATGCGGTTCACACTCATCACCGAGCGCCGCCGACACCCGCCGAAAGGCAGTCACGGAGCCGAAAACGGCGCCCCCGGGGCGAACCTCCTGAACGGCCGGCCACTGCCGAGCAAGGCCGACGGCGAGCTCGCTCCGGGCGACCGGCTGCGGCTCGAAACGCCCGGCGGCGGCGGCCGAAATTAGCCACCTTTTTATTTGGTAATTCGGCGCCGCTCGTCTAGAATGCGCGATCCGAGCGGGGGCGGAGCGCCTGTTCTACGGCCAGATTCACCCCCCGCCCGTCGATGAACGACTCGTAGCTCGCAGGTACTGATTTCACATGCCGATCGCTCTAAAGGAATGGGCTGTAACGGTCCGCGCCCTCGCGGAGGGCGAGCAGCTGCTGACCCTGCGCAAGGGCGGCATCCGCGAGGAGAACAAGCACTTCGAACTCGAGCACGAGCGGTTCTTCCTCTACCCCACCTTCGACCACCAGCGCAACGACCTGGTCCGCCAGTCCCACCACCCGGAGCTGCGCCGCGCGCTCGAGGAGGGCGTCTGGCCGGACGAGGAGCCGCCGCCCAAGGCGCTGCTCCAGGACGGCGGCATCCCCCAGCCCGACCGGGTGCGGCTGCGCGCCTGGGCCGAGGTGACCGACCACGTCACGATCAACGATCGCCGCACGCTCGACTGCCTCTCGCCGTATTACATCTGGACTCCCGACTACGCCGAGAAGCGGCTCAACTGGAAGCGGCGCCACCCGCTTCACATCCTCCTCCTGCGGGTCCACCGGATCCCGCGCCCGGTGACGGTGCGGGTCCGCGACGAGTACCACGGCTGCCGCTCCTGGGTCGAGATCGACCGCGAACTGCCCTTCGAGGGCACGCCGGTGATGGCCGACGAGGAGTTCGACCGGGCCCGGGCCGAGATCCGCGAGCTGTGCGGCGACGCCGAGCCGGCCCTCGTCTGAGCGGCCGCGCCTGGCGCTAGTCTCGGCTCGTGTCGTGGACTGAAACCGAGTCGCTCTCGTTCACGGCGAGACACGATTCCGACGACGCCGCGTTCGCGGAGCGGACGCTGGACCGGATGGAGAACCTGCGGCTGCGCCTCGAAGACCGCTTTCCGCGGATGCCCGACGAGGTGACGGTCGTGGTCCACACCAACCCGCTCTGGCTGACCGCCGCGCACCCGTTCCTGCCGGCGGCGCGCTGGTCGGCGGCCCCCGCCGGCCGCCGCTACCTCGCCGGCTGGGCGATGGCGACCGAGCTGCACGTCCTCAACGACCCCCACCTCGAAAGGCGCGCCGCCGGCGAGGACTCGCTCGAGGCCCTGCGCGGGACCGCCGAGCGCCTCTACGCCCAGCTGGTGATCGCCGTCAACAACCAGGCCCTGCCGCCCTCCTGGACGCCGCGCCGCTTCCTCCGCTACCTGCAGTGGGCCTGGCTGGTCGAAGGCGGCGCCCAGTACTTCGCCCGCCAGGTCGGCCTCTACCGCGCCGCGGTGATCCGCCGCCTCAAGGAGAGCTCCAGCCCCGCCTTCCCCCCCTCGCGCCGCGACGCCGTCATCCTCGGCGGCACGATCTTCGACCTGCTCGAGGAAGAGCGCGGGCCCGAGGCCTGCGAGCGCCTCGTCGACGGCCTCCTCCCCGGCGGGCCCGCCGTCACCCTCGAAGACGCCTTCGACGCCCGGATCCGCGACATCGAGGCCGCCTGGCGCGACTACCTGCGGACGATGGTCCGCCCCGCCGGCGTCGCCTGAGCGGCGCGCTCAGTCCGGGTCGGGGCCGACGATCCAGGGCCAGCTCTCTTCGTCCTCGCCGACCAGCGTCTCGGCGAGCAGCGTCCGCGCCTCCTCGAGGCGGCCGGCGTGGACCATCACCCGCTGGCCGCCGCCGCCGAAGCCCGAGTAGAGCCTGCCGAGCCCGAGCTGGAGCCCGCTGAGACCGGTCGGCTCCAGCAGGCTGGGGATACCGGCGCCCTCCAGCAGCCCCTTCAGCATCTCCGCCTGCACCGGGTCCTTGGCGAAGGCGACTTCGGCCAGGTCGCCGTCGCGCTTGCCTTCCGGCGCCTCGCTCATCGCTCAGCTGATCTCGTAGAGGACCCAGATCACCAGGAACGCCAGCGCGGTCAGCCCGACGACCCAGAGCGCGAGACGCGCCGGCGAGGTCGCGCCGCCGCCACCCACCGCGCCCCCGATCTCGCCCTCGAGCTCGGCGCGCTCGGCGTCCTCGTCCTCGATCATCGTCTCGGCGAGGACCTCGCGAGCGCGCGGGGCCTGGTCATGGTTGACCAGCACGTCGTGCGGGCCGGCGACCAGGAAGCCGGGATTCTCGAAGCCGGCGCTGCGCTTCAGCACGCTGGGGATCCCGGCCTCCGAGAGCAGCCCCTGCAGCATCTCGGCCTCCGCCTGGGTGCGGCCGAAGCCGACTTTGACGAGGCGGCCGCCGCCCCCGCCGCCGCCGCCACCGCCGCCCTCGCCGTCCCCCTCGCCGGAGCCGCCGCCCCCGTGGGCGCCGCGGCTGTGGGAGCCGCGATGGCGGCTAGGCGACGTCGAGCGCGACATCGGCGATCTTCAGGTCGGCGAGCAGGTAGGCCTTGACGTCGGGCGCGTCTTCGTCGGCGAGGGAGACGATCACGTAGACCTGTTCGGGCCAGGCGACGGCCTGGTTGACGTCGGTCTGCGAGGGATAGGCGGCGCTCTTGGTGTGCGAGTGGTAGATCCCGAGCAGCTCGCCGCCGTCGCCTTCGATCTTCTTCAGGGCGTTGAACTGCTCCTGCGGGTCCATCTCGTAGCGCAGCGGGCTGGCCGCGGCGTTCTCGACCCGGACGACCTCGGTGGCGACGCCGTCGCTGCCGCCGATCATCCCGCAGCACTCGTTGGGCAGGTCCTCGCGCGCGTGCGCGATCATCTCGTCGATCAGCTGCTGGGAGATCTTCACGGCCGCGAGGCTAGCGGGGATCGGCGGGCCCTACCACCAGACCGTGGAGTCGAGGTTCTCGATCTCCTCGATCGGCTTCGTGTAGACGCCGCTGGAGAGGTACTTCCAGCCGTCGTCGGGAACCAGGAAGACGACGTTGCCGCCGTCGAGCTCGCCGGCGATGCGGGCGGCGATCGCGGCGATCGCGCCGGCCGAGACGCCGGCGAAGATGCCCTCCTCGTCGAGCAGCCGCTTGGTCCAGACGATCGCGTCGCGGTTGGAGACCATGATCTTGCGGTCGAGGATCGAGAGGTCGATGATCGGCGGGATGAACCCGTCCTCGAGCGAGCGCAGGCCCTGGACCAGCTCCCCCTGCATCGGCTCGGCGGCGACGATCAGCGTCTCCGGGTTGGCCTCCTTGAGGCGGCGGCCGTTGCCCATCAGGGTGCCGCCGGTGCCGAGGCCGCCGACGAAGGCGGTGACCTCGTCGAGCTCTTCGAGGATCTCGACCGCGGTCCCGTTGTAGTGGGCGAGCGGGTTGGCCTCGTTGCCGTACTGGTAGGGCATGTAGTAGTTCGGGTCCTGGGCCATCTCCAGGGCCAGCTCGACGGCGCCGTTGGAGCCCTTGGCGCCTTCTGAGTAGACGATCTCGGCGCCGTACATGCGCAGCAGCTGGGTTCGCTCCTCGGTCACGTTGTCGGGCATCACGACCTTGACCGGGTAGCCCTTGCGGCGGCAGATCATCGCCAGCGCGATGCCGGTGTTGCCCGAGGTCGGTTCGAGGATCGTCTGCCCCGGCTCGATCGCGCCCTCGGCCTCGGCCGTCTCGATCATCGATTTCGCCACCCGGTCCTTGACCGACCCGGTCGGGTTGCGGCCCTCGAGCTTGGCGTAGATGCGGACGTCGGGCTTCGGCGAGAGCCGCGGCAGCTCGACCAGGGGCGTGTTGCCGATCGACTCGACGATGTTGCCGAAGCGTCCCCCGCAGGGTCTGTTGAGCAGTTGGTCCATGGCTTGCGGCGCTCCCGTTACTTCAGAAAGTGTAGCGAGGCGATTTGGCCCGGTGGATAAACCTTCTCGGCCATTCGGCGTGTATCTTCGCCCGGGTTCAGCAACCAGAGGAGGAGGCATCGCTTTGATGAGACGCATCCGGGTGACCGCGCTGCTCGCGGTCCTGCTCGTCGCCTTGGCGTCGTTCGCGGCGGCGTGCGGCGGCAGCAGCAGCTCGAGCAGCGAACCGACGGAAGCCACCAGCGAATCGACCGAAGCCGGCGGCGGGGGCGAAGAAGGCCAGCCCCTCACGGTCGGCTCGGACATCCCCTACCCGCCCTTCGAGCAGGGCAAATCGGGCGAATACACCGGGTTCGACATCGAACTGATGGACGCGATCGGGGAAAAGATCGGGCGCACGCCGGAATTCCAGGACACATCGTTCGAAACGATCTTCCGCGACGTCGGCCAGGGCAAGTTCGAAGCGGTGATCTCGGCGGCGACGATCACCCCCGAACGCGAAAAGGAAGTCGCCTTCTCGGATCCCTACTACCTCTCCGAACAGGCGGTCCTGGTCAAAGAAGGCAGTGAAATCAAGGGCCTGTCAGAACTCGAAGGCAAGGTCGTCGGCGCCCAGCAGGGCACGACCGGGCTCGCGCTCGGGAAGGAAAAAGCCAACGCCGGCGAATTGCGGCCCTACCCCGAAGGCCCGGACGCGATCAACGCGCTGAAGGCCGGCACGGTCGAAGCGGTGATCATCGATCAGCCGGTCGCCCAGAACGCGATCGAAGAAGAAGGCGGCGTCGAAATCGCCGAAAGCGTCCCGACGGAAGAAGAGTATGGAATCGCGGTTGCCAAGGACAACACCGAACTCCTCGAAGAAATCAACACGGGGCTCGAAGAAGTGATCTCCGACGGCACCTACACGACGATCTACGAAAAGTGGTTCCACAAAGAACCGCCGAAGGAGTTCCAGGGCTGAGCGCGACGACGGTCGCGCGGGAGTGGATTCGAAACGAGACAGGGGGCGCCGGCGACGGCGCCCCCTTTCGCTCCGGACGCATCTATAGGAGACGGCGATGAGCCAGTTTTTCAATCAGTACTTCAACTTCAACGTTATGGGGGAACACTTCGGCGAAGTCTTCGTCGCCTTCCTCCAGAACCTCCTGGTCTTCGCCGTCGCCGCGGTCGTGGCGCTGATCTGGGGACTGGTCCTGGCGCTGCTGCGCCAGCTGCCGGGCCGCAAAGCCGCTCCGGTCCGGTTCCTCACGATCGCCTACATCGACGTCTTCCGGGCGGTGCCCATCCTGATCATCATCCTGATGATCTCCGGCGGTGTCCCGTTCCTCACCTTCCTGCCCCAGGAAGTCCGCATTCCCCACTGGTTCGGGCGCCCCGATCCCTTCTGGTACGGGGTCTCGGCCCTGGTCATCGTCTACGGGGCGTTCAGCGCCGAGGTCTACCGGGCGGGGATCGAAGCGGTCCCCCGCGGCCAGATGGAAGCGGCCCGCTCCCTGGGCATGAGCCACTTCCAGGCGATGCGGAACGTCGTCGTGCCGCAGGCCGTGACCAAGATCCCGGCGCCGATGCTGAACGAATTGATCTCGCTGCTGAAGGACACCACCCTGATCAGCGTCATCTCGCTCAGCGAGGCGGTGCTGGTCAGCCGCGAAGTCCTGGCGGAACGGCTGAACAGCTCGGCGCTGACGCTGACCGCGATCTTCTTCCTGGTCATCATCCTGCCGCTGGCCCGGGTGGTCGACTACCTGATCAAGCGCAACCAGCTGAAAATCACCCGCGGCTCCCACATCGAGGTGGCCTAGATGGCGGAACCGATCCTCAGCCTGCGCGACATTCACAAAAGCTTCGGCCCGCTCGAGGTGCTCAAGGGCGTCGACCTCGACGTCGAGAAAGGCGAAGTCGTCTGCATCCTCGGGCCCAGCGGGTCGGGAAAGAGCACGCTGCTGCGCTGCGTCAACCTGCTCGAGCCGCCCGAGGACGGCGACATCTACCTCGAGGGGAAGGCGATCTGCCGCGGCCCGGGCTCGGGCGAGGGCGAGGCCGGCTGGAACCTCGACTTCGTCCGCCAGCGGGTCGGCATGGTCTTCCAGCAGTTCAACCTCTTCCCCCACAAGACGGCCCTGGAGAACGTGACGATGGCGCCCGAAAAGGTGCTCGGCAAGTCGCGGGCGCAAGCTCGTGAGAAGGCGACCGCGCTGCTCGAACGGGTCGGGCTCGGCGACCGCATGCAGCAGTACCCCGAACGGCTCTCCGGCGGCCAGCAGCAGCGGGTGGCGATCGCCCGGGCGCTGGCGATGGAACCGCACGTGATGCTGTTCGACGAGGTCACCAGCGCGCTCGACCCGGAGCTCGTCAAAGAGGTTCTCGACACGATGCGCGAGCTGGCCGACGAAGGGATGACGATGCTCTGCGTCACCCACGAGATGGAGTTCGCCAAGGAGGTCGGCGACCGCGTCGTCTTCATGGACGGCGGCGTGATCGTCGAGCAGGGCAACCCCCGCCAGGTCCTCGAGAGCCCCGCCCAGGAGCGGACGAGGAAGTTCCTCGGCCTGGTGCTCGACCGCTGAGACGCGGCCCGTCTCAGCCGCCGGCCATCGCCGGCAGGATGACGACCGTGTCCCCGTCGGAGACCGCCGTCTCGAGCCCCTGCAGCACCCGGACGTCCTCGTCGTTGAGGTAGACGTTGACGTAGCGGTTGAGCTCGCCGTCCTCGCCGAAAAGCTGCGCCTCGGTGTCCGGGTAGGTCCCGATCAGCGTCCGCAGCACCTCGCCGACGTCGGCACCCGCGGCCTCGACCTCAGACTGGCCGCCGGCTTTCTGGCGCAGGACGGGTGGAATGCGGACGGTGGCCATCAGACGCGAGATCCTAGCCTAGGCCGCCGCGAGGCGGCGCAGGTCGGGGGACGCAGGGAGAGAGGCGAGGGGAGCGCACTGCGGTGCGTGACCCGATCCGAACGACCGAGGACCCGGAGATGCGCCGCCTCGCAGCGGCCTAGCGGTCGCCACCGGCGCCGGCGCAGAAAGCGTCGTAATCCGGGAACCTGCCCATCTCCGACTCCGGCACCTGCTCGGCGTGCTCGCCGCAGATCGGGCAGTCCGGGTCGCGCCGCACCTTGAGCTCGGTGAAGCGGGTGCCGAGCGCCTCGTAGAGCAGCAGGCGGCCGACCAGCGGCTCGCCGACCCCGAGGATCAGCTTGATCACCTCGTTGGCCTGCAGCGTGCCCATCGTCCCGGCCATCACCCCGAGCACCCCGTTGGCGGAGCAGCTCGGCGCCAGCTCGGCCGGCGGCGGCGTCGGGTAGAGGCAGCGGTAGCAGGGCCCCTCGTAGGGGACGAAGGTCGAGATCTGGCCGTCGAAGCCGAGGATCGAGGCGGAGACGACCGGCTTGCGCAGCCGCACCGAGGCGTCGTTGAGCAGGTAGCGGGTGGGGAAGTTGTCGGCGCCGTCGACGATGATGTCGTAGTCCTCGATGATCTCGAGGATGTTGCCGGCGTCGAGGCGGCCGTTGTGCTCGACGACCTTCACGTCGGGGTTCAGCCCTTCGATGAAGATCCGCGCCGACTCGGTCTTGGGCAGGCCGATGCGTTCGGTGTTGTGGATCACCTGGCGCTGCAGGTTGGAGGCGTCGACGACGTCGTCGTCGACGAGGCCGATCGTGCCGACCCCGGCCGCGGCCAGGTAGAGCGCGGTCGGCGCCCCGAGCCCGCCGGCGCCGAGCAGCAGCACCTTGGCGCCCAGCAGCTTGACCTGGCCGTCGACCCCGACCTCGGGGAGAAGCGTGTGCCGCGAGTAGCGCTCGCGCTGCTCGGCGGTCATCCCGGAGGCGGCGACGACCGGCAGGCCGAGCTCCTGCCAGGCGATGATCCCGCCCTCCATCGAGGCGACGTTCTCGTAGCCCATCGCCTGCATCTGCGCGGCGGCGATCGCCGAGCGGTTGCCGGAGCGGCAGTAGAGGATCGTGCGCGCCGACCTGTTCGGCGCCGCGCCCTCGATCTCGTCGGCCAGCAGACCCGGCGGCACCAGCCTGCCGTTCTCGAGGTGTGCCTCCTGGTACTCGTGCGGCTCGCGGGTGTCGATCAGGACGACGTCGCCGCCCTCGATCTCCGCGGCGGCCTCGAAGGGCTGGATCTCCTCGATCGTCTGGATCTGCTCAGTCTCTGGGACAGTGGCCATGAAGTAAATCCCCTAAATCGGATCGGCTTTTACTTCAAAAAGTATAGCGAGCCGTGGGCGCGGCCTGGATCGTCCCTCCGACGCGCGGCCGAGGCGAGGCTAGAGGCTCGCCTCGGCCGCCGGAGTGGACGAGGAAACTCGGGGAGACCGCCTACAGCGAGGGCCGCATCTGGCGCAGGCGCCGGACGCGCTCCTCGATCGGCGGGTGGGTCGAGAACAGGCTCGCCAGCCCCTGCCCCTTGAAGGGCTTGACGATGTAGAGGGGCTCGGCCGCCTGGTTGACCTGCATCGGCATCGCCGCGGCGCCCTGCTCGAGTCGCAGCAGCGCGCTCGCCAGCGACTCCGGGTTGCCGCAGATTTCGGCGCCGCCGGCGTCGGCCGCGTACTCGCGCTGGCGCGAGATCGCGAGCTGGATGATCGTCGCCGAGATCGGCGCGAGCAGGAACATCGCCAGCGCCGCAGCGGCGCCCAGCGGCGACTCGTCGTCGTTGCCGAACCAGAGCAGCATGTAGGCGATCCAGGTGATCGCCGAGCCGATCGCCGAGGCGACCGACTGGATCAGGATGTCGCGGTTGCGGATGTGCGTGAGCTCGTGCGCGAGGACGCCGCGCAGCTCGTCCTCGGAGAGCAGTTTGGTGATCCCGCGGGTGACCGCGACCGCCGAGTGCTTCGGGCTGCGGCCCGTGGCGAAGGCGTTGGGCTGGTCGTTGGGGATCATGTAGAGGCGCGGCATCGGCAGGCCGGCGCGCGTCGTCAGTTCCCGCACGATCTGGTACAGGCGCGGGTTTTCGGACTCCTCGATCGGCTTGGCGCGGGCCATGCTGAGCGCCAGCTTGTCGCTGAAGAAGTAGGAGCCGAGGTTGATCAGCAGGGAGAAGACGAGGAAGAGCGCGGCCGTTCCGACGCCGCCGATCAGGTAGCCGATCGCGACCAGGAGGCCGGAGAGGGACGCCAGCAGGATCGTGGTCCGCAGGGTGGCGCCGAAGGTGGACTGCTTGGTGGTGGTCATGGCAAGAGGATGGCACCGCGGGCGCCATCGGCCAATAGGGGCCAGCCCCCGTTTGCGCCCCGGCCGCCCCCTAGGCGCTGTCGAGCTGCTCACGCACGAGGGTCAGCAACTCGCCACGGCCTAGGCTTTGGCCGATGAGCGTCGTGGTGATCGTCGTCCTGGTGGCCGCGCTGGCGGCGCTCGCCCTCGAGCTGGTGCGCCAGCGGCGCCGCTTCGCGCCGCTCGAGCACCTGATCGAGGAGATGGAGAGGGTCGACCTGAGCCGGCCCGGGCCGCTGCCGGCCTCGATCGACGGCGTCGGCGAGACCGAGGAGGTGGAGCGGATCGAGCTCGCCTTCCTGCGCATGATGCGGCGCCTGGAAGCCGAGCGCCGGCGCGCCGGCTCGGCGACGCTCGCCGCCCAGGAGGAGGAGCGGGCGCGCCTGGCCCGCGACCTCCACGACGAGGTCAACCAGTCGCTGACCGGCCTGCTGCTGCGGCTCGAGGCGGCGCGCGAGGCCGCCCCACCCGAGCTCGAGCCGGAGCTGGCGGCGACCAAAGCGCTCGCCAACCAGGCGATGCGCGAGCTGCTCTCCCTCGCCCGCCAGCTGCGCCCCACCGCGCTCGACGACCTCGGCCTGGCGGCGGCGGTGGCGGGGCAGGTCGAGCAGGTCGGCCGCGGCGAGGTGGAGGCCGGGTTCGAGGCCGAGGGCGACTTCTCCGACCTCGGCGACGACGCCCAGCTGGTCGTCTACCGGGTCGCCCAGGAGGCGCTCTCCAACGCCGCCCGCCACTCCGGGGCCCGCCGGGTCGAGGTGGCGCTGCGCCGCCGCCGGGACGGCGGCGTCGCCCTGACCGTCGCCGACGACGGCCGCGGCTTCGCCTTCGACGAGGGCGGCCGCGGGCTCGGGATCGGCGGCATGCGCGAGCGCGCCCTGCTGATCGGCGGCGAGTTGACGATCGAGTCGCGGCCGGGCGCCGGCACCACCGTCCGCCTCACCGTGCCGGGAGAATCGACCCGATGAGGGTGATCATCGCCGACGACCACGGGATCGTCCGCTCCGGAATCCGGCTGCTGCTCGAACGCCAGCCGGACATCGAGGTGGTGGGCGAGGCGGCGGACGGGGCGGAGGCCCGCGACCTGGCCGTGCGGGAGCGGCCCGACCTGGCGATCATCGACGTCAAAATGCCGAAGCTGACCGGGCTGCAGGCGACCCGCGAGATCAAGAAGCAGGCGCCCGGCGTCTCGGTCCTGATTCTCTCGATGCACGACGACGAGCGCTACCTGTTCGAGGCGCTGAAGGCGGGCGCCTCCGGCTACGTGCTCAAGGCCCAGGCCGACACCGACCTGCTGGCGGCGATCCGCGCGGTCGAGCGCGGCGAGCCCTTCCTCACCCCGGAGGCGCAGCGGATGCTGATCAAGGACGTGCTCGAGCGCGGCTCGGCCGGCGAGGAGGAGCTGACCCCGCGCGAGGAGGAGGTCGTCAAGCTGGTCGCCGAGGCCCACACGACCAGGCAGATCGCCGAGCTCCTCCACCTCTCCGAGAAGACGGTCGAGAACCACCGTGCCAACGCGATGCGCAAGCTCGGGATGCGCGACCGGGTCGAGCTGGTCCGCTACGCGATCCGCCGCGGCCTGATCGAGCCCTAGGGGCATAACCGACCGCTTCGGTAGGATTTGGAGGACATGTTGTTCTCGACCAAAGCCGAGTACGGAGTGCGCCTGATGGTCGAGCTGGGCCGCCAGCCCGGCTCGGCGCCGATCTCGCTCAACACCGTCGCCGAAGCCGAGCGCCTGCCGCTCTCCTACCTGGAGCACCTGGTGGCGAAGCTGCGCAAGGCCGGCCTGGTCACCTCGACCCGCGGCGCCCACGGCGGCTACCGGCTGGCGAAGCCGGCGACCGAGATCACGATGGACGCGGTGGTCGAGGCGCTGGAAGGCCAGATCGCGCCGATGGAGTGCTTCCACGACGCGCCCGAGGGCAAAGTGCTCTGCTCGCACGAGAGCGACGGCGACCAGGCCTGCTCGACCAAGCTGCTGTGGATGCGGGTGCAGGGCGGCGTCACCAAGGCGCTGGCCGGCACCACCCTGGCCGAGCTGGTCGAGTTCTCGTCCCACAGCGCCGAGCGCCGCGCCGCCGCCCTCGGCAGCGCCGCCTGAACTTCACAAGACCCCGAAACGGAGAGACATTGGCTGAGCTGGAGATTCGCAACCTGCACGTGAAGGTCGAGGAGAAGGAGATCCTCAAAGGCCTCGACCTCGACGTCGAGAAGGGCAAGGTCCACGCCCTGATGGGCCCCAACGGCTCCGGCAAGTCGACCCTCGCCAACGTGATCATGGGCCACCCGGCGCTCGAGGTGACCGAGGGCACGATCACCTTCAAGGGCGAGGACATCACCGAGGCCGACCCCGAGGAGCGCTCCCAGGCCGGCCTCTTCATGGCCTTCCAGTACCCGGTCGCGATCCCCGGCGTCTCGGTCAGCAAGTACCTGCGGATGATCATCAACGCCCACCGCGAGGCCCGCGGCGAAGAGGCGATCAAGATCAAAGACTTCGCCCGCGTCGCCCAGGAGGCGATGGAGCTGGCTGACATCCCGAAGGACTTCAACAGCCGCTACCTCAACGACGGCTTCTCCGGTGGCGAGAAGAAGCGGATGGAGCTGCTGCAGCTGGCGCTGCTGCGGCCGGAGATCGCGGTCCTCGACGAGACCGACTCGGGCCTCGACATCGACGCGCTGCGGACGGTCGCCGAAGGCGTCAACAAGTTCAGCGGCCCCGACATGGGAGTGCTGATCATCACCCACTACCAGCGCATCCTGCACATGGTCAAACCGGACCAGGTCCACGTCATGTTCGAAGGCCGGATCGTCAAAGAGGGCGGCCCGGAGCTGGTCGGCGTGCTCGAGGAGAAGGGTTACGGCTGGATCCGCGAGGAGGTCGGGGCGCCGGCTTCGGCCTAGCCCCGGCAGCGATGGAGCCGACCGCCGCGCAGAGCTCCACCCTGCCGCTGGCGAAGGTCCGCGCAGCCTTTCCGGCGCTCGAGCGGGAGGTCAACGGGCAGCCGCTCGCCTACCTCGACAGCGGCGCCAGCGCCCAGCGGGTGCTGGCCTCGATCCAGGCGGTCGACCGTTACGAGCGCCGCCACCACTCCAACGTCCACCGCGGCTCGCACACGCTCTCGGCCGAGGCGACCGAAGCCTACGAGGGGGCGCGGGCGACCGTCGCCGACCACCTGGGCGCCGGCGACCGGCGCGAGGTGATCTTCGTCCGCAACGCGACCGAGGCGATCAACCTCGTCGCCCGGGCCTGGGGCGACGCCAACCTCGGCGCCGGCGACCGGCTGCTGCTGACCGAGATGGAGCACCACTCCAACATCGTCCCCTGGCAGCAGCTCGCCGAGCGCGTCGGGGCCGAGATCGACTGGGCGCCCGTCGGCGAGAACGGCCTGCTCGAGATGGAGGCCTTCGCGGCGCTGCTCGAGCGCGGCCCGAAGCTGGTCGCCGTGGCCCACGTCTCCAACGTGCTCGGAACCGAGAACCCGGTCGCCGAGATCGCCCGCCTCGCCCACGCGGCCGGGGCGCTGGTCCTCGCCGACGGAGCCCAGGCGGCGCCGAAGCTGCCGCTCGACGTCGCCGAGCTGGGCGTCGACTTCTACGCCGTGACCGGCCACAAGCTCTACGCGCCGACCGGGATCGGCGCGCTCTGGGGCCGGCTCGACCTGCTGCGCTCGCTGCCGCCCTTCCTCGGCGGCGGCTCGATGATCCGCAAGGTGACGCGCGAGGGCACGACCTACGCCGACGTCCCCGCCCGCTTCGAGGCGGGCACGCCGGCGATCGCGCAGGCGATCGGGATGGCCGCGGCGCTGCGCTGGCTCGACGGCATCGGCATGGCGGCGGTGCGCGAGCACGAGCGGGAGATCACCGACTACGCGCTGGAGGCGGTCGCGACGGTGCCCGGCCTGCGGGTCTTCGGGCCACCGCGCGGGCCCGATCGGGTCGGCCCGGTCTCCTTCGAGATCGAGGGCATCCACGCCCACGACGTCTCCGAGATCCTCGACCGCCACGGGGTCGCCGTCCGCGCCGGGCACCACTGCGCCCAGGTCCTGATGGACCGCCTCGGCGTCGCGGCGACGGCGCGAGCCAGCTTCGGCGTCTACACGACGAGCGAGGAGATCGACCGCCTCGTCGCCGGCCTCGAAGACGCCCGCCGCGTCTTCGGCCTCTGAGCGCGGCGGCGCCGCTGCGCTAGCCTCGGTGGCGATGGACGAGCTCTACCGCGACCAGATCCTCGAGCACTACAAGCGGCCGCACAACTTCGGCCACCTCGACCACCCCGACCTCGAGTTCGAGGACACCAACCCCTTCTGCGGCGACGAACAGCACGTCACGATCCGCCTCGACGAGAACGACCGGGTCGCCGAGGTGGCCTTCGAGGGCAAGGGCTGCGCGATCTCGACCGCGGCGACCTCGCTGCTGACCGACGAGCTGGTCGGCAAGACGCGCCAGGAGCTGCTGCAGCTGCCGAAAGAGTTCGTCCTCGAGCTGCTCGGCATCGACATCTCGGCGACCCGGATGAAGTGCGCGATGCTCGGCCTCAAGGTGGTCAAGAGCGCCTCCCTCGGCCAACCCGCCGAATGGGAGGACGAGGGCGAGGCCGGCGACCCGGCCGAAGCCGCGGCGCTCTGACGCCGCCGCCGACCCTCCGGGCCGCCCGGGCCCGGAGGTCGACAGCGGCGCCGGCGCTCAGCCCTCTGCGGAGAGCTTGATGACGGCGAAGGCGGCGCCGTGCGGGTCGCTCGCGATCGCGAACCGGCCGGCGGGGATGTCGACCGGCCCGAACATGACGGAGCCGCCGGCGGCGCCGACCTTGGCGAGCGCGGCGTCGGCGTCGGCGACCGCGAAGTAGACCATCCAGTGGTCGGGGATCTCCTCGGGGACGCGGCCGGTGATGTCGACCATGCCGCCGATCGGCTCGCCGCCCAGCTTCCACTCGGTGTAGGTCCCCATCTCGCCCATGTCGTGGTCGTCGAACTCCCAGCCGAAGACGGCGCCGTAGAAGGCCTTCGAGGCGGCGGGGTCGCGGGTCTCCAGCTCGTTCCAGCAGAAGGCCCCCGGCTCGTTGACCAGCTCGGCGCCGATGAAGGTGCCCGGCTGCCAGATCCCGCAGACCGCCCCGGTCGAGTCGGCGAAGACCGCCATCGTGCCGAGGTCCATGACGTCCATCGGCTCGACGATCACCTGGCCGCCGGCCTCCCGCACCTTGGCGATCGCCGCCGCCGCGTCGGCGACCGATACGTAGGTCGCCCAGACCGTCGGCTGGCCGTCCTGCATCCGCGGCGAGACGCCGGCGACGTCGCGGCCGCCGAGTTTGGCGCGCCGGTAGCCGCCCATTTCCGCGGAGCTCGGCAGCTCGGGGACCTCCCAGCCGAAGACCTCGCGGTAAAAGGCCTCGCTGGCGTCGACGTCCGGGGTGCCGCTGAGTTCGACCCAGCTGGCGATGCCGGGCGCGTAGCTGCTTCTCTCGCTCATCTCGTTTCCTCTCCCTCGTGGTGGCTTACGGGCAATAAGACCACGCCCGCGGCCGAAACTCATCGCGATCCGGTGAAGCAGGCGCATCTCTCCCCCCGGGGGGTAAATGCGCCTCAGCGCCGGGCCGAGCCCGGGTGCCCGCTAAAATCCGACTTCAGAAGTAGGATTAAGTCTCGATACGCACAACCAACCCAGGGAGCCAACGAAAGCTTTGACTGACACCGCGGGAACGACGATCGCCGTCTGCCCGGCCGCCGAGCTCGGGCCGGGCGAGATGCGGCTGGTCGAGCACGAGGGGCGCAAGATCGGCGTCTTCAACTGCGACGGCACGCTGCACGCGATCGAGGACCGCTGCTCCCACGACAACGGGCCGCTGGCCGAGGGCGAGTTCGATCCCGCCGCCTGCACCGTCGAGTGCCCCCGCCACGGCTCCCTCTTCGACCTGACGAGCGGCAGGCCGAGGACCCTTCCCGCCTTCGCGCCGGTACAGACTTTCCCGGTGACGATCGCCGACGACACGATCCAGCTGGAGGTCGACTGACATGGCAACGCCCGAGGTACTCGAAGAGAAACGACAGCTCGCCGGCATCAACGCCGACTACAAGGAGAAGTTCGGGTTCAACGACCCGGAGACGGGCTACGCCTACAAAGCCCCCAAGGGCCTCTCCCGGGAGGTCGTCGAAACGATCTCCGACTACAAGGACGAGCCGCAGTGGATGCGCGACTTCCGGCTCAAGGCGCTGGACCACTTCGAACGGCGCCCGACCCCGAAATGGGGCGGCGACCTCGACCAGATCGACTTCGACGACATCCACTACTTCGTCCGCGCCTCCGATAAGAACAGCCGCGACTGGAGCGAGGTGCCCGAGGACATCAAGAACACCTTCGACCGGCTCGGGATCCCCGAGGCCGAGCGCAAATTCCTCGCCGGGGTCGGCGCCCAGTACGAGTCGGAGGTCGTCTACCACCAGGTCAACGAGAAGCTCGAGGCCCAGGGCGTGATCTTCACCGACATGGACACCGCCCTGCGCGAGCACGAGGACCTCGTGCGCGAGCACTGGGCGACGGTGATCCCGCCCAACGACAACAAACTGGCGGCGCTGAACTCGGCCGTCTGGTCGGGCGGCTCGTTCGTCTACGTGCCGGCCGGGGTCAAGGTCGAGATGCCGCTGCAGGCCTACTTCCGGATCAACACCGAGAACATGGGCCAGTTCGAGCGGACGCTGATCATCGCCGACGAGGGCTCCGACGTGCACTACATCGAGGGCTGCACGGCGCCGGTCTACTCGACCGACTCGCTGCACTCCGCGGTCGTCGAGATCATCTGCAAGCCGAGCTCACGGGTCCGCTACACGACCGTCCAGAACTGGTCGCAGAACGTCTACAACCTGGTCACCAAGCGCGCCGTCGCGCACGAGAAGGCGACGATGGAGTGGGTCGACTGCAACCTCGGCTCGAAGCTGACGATGAAGTACCCGTCGATCTACCTGCTCGGGCCCGAGGCCCACGGCGAGATCCTCTCGATCGCCTTCGCCGGCGCCGGCCAGCACCAGGACGCCGGCGGCAAGATCATCCACGCCGCGCCGAAGACCTCGTCCTCGATCTTCTCCAAGTCGATCTCCAAGGACGGCGGCCGCTCGACCTACCGCGGCCTGCTCGAGGTCGCCGACGGCGCCGCCGAAGCCCGCTCCAAGGTGGTCTGCGACGCGCTGCTGCTCGACGAGGACTCCCGCTCGGACACCTATCCGACGATCCGGATCGACGAGAACGACGCCGACATCGGCCACGAGGCCACCGTCTCCAAGATCGGCGACGAGCAGCTCTTCTATCTGCAGAGCCGCGGCCTCGACGAGGAGGAGGCCTCGAAGATGATCGTCAACGGCTTCATCGAGCCGGTCACCAAGGAGCTGCCGATGGAGTACGCGGTCGAGCTCAACCGGCTGATCGAGCTGCAGATGGAGGGCTCCATTGGCTGAGCTGGCGACCCGACCGGGCTGGCTGGAGGAGAGGCGCCGTCGCGGCGCCTCTCTGGCGGAGAGCCTCCCGCTGCCCGATCACAGGGCCAAGGGCTGGGAATTCACCGACCTCGCCGGGCTCGACCTCGACGCCTACGAGCCGGTCGCGGCGGCCGCCGAGCTCGCCGGCGCCGAGGGGGCGACCGTGATCGGGCTGGGCGAGGCGATCTCCTCCCATCCCGAGCTGCTCGAAGCCCACCTCGGCTCGCTGGTCCCGGTCGAGGACCCGTTCGTCGCCCGCAACGAGGCGAGCTGGAACGACGGCGTGCTGATCCACGTGCCCCGCGGCGTCAGGTTGAGCGAGCCGATCCGGGTGCACGTCCCGGTCGAGGCCCGCGGCGGCGCGGTCGCCTGGCGGACCCTGATCGTGCTCGAGGAGGGCGCCGAGGCCGAGGTCTGGGAGCACTGGTCCTCGCCCGCCGACGACGTCGACGGGCTGCTCAACTCCGTCGTCGAGCTGGCCGTCGGCCAGGCCGCGACGCTGCGCTACGTCAACACCCAGGACATCTCCGAGGACGCCTGGATCTTCGCCACCCAGCGCGCCCAGGTGGACCGCGACGGCCGCCTCGACTGGGCCGCGCTCGGCTTCGGCTCCGGCCGCGGCAAGGTGCGGATGGAGACCAAGCTCGCCGGCCCCGGCTCGGAGGCCCGGGTCACCGGCGGCTACGCCGGCGCCGCCGGCCAGCACCTCGACTTCGACACGCTGCAGGAGCACGCGGCGCCGAACACCAACTCCGACCTCGCCTTCCGCGGCGTCCTCGCCGCCGGCGCGACCGCGGTCTGGCGCGGGATGATCAAGGTCGACCCCGGCGCCCAGCAGACCGACGCCTTCCAGGAGAGCCGCAACCTCCTCCTCTCCCCCGAGGCGCACGCCGACGCGATTCCCGGCCTCGAGATCCTCGCCGACGACGTCCGCTGCACCCACGCCGCGGCGATCGCCCAGATCGACAAGGACCAGCTCTTCTACCTGACCTCGCGCGGCCTCGACGAGGCGGTCGCCAAGGGGCTGGTGATCGAAGGCTTCCTCGAGTCGCTGGTCGAGCGCCTCGCCGAGGGCCCCGTGCGCGACGAGATCTCCGCCGCCCTCGAGCGCCGCCTCGGAGAGATCCTCTAGCGCGACGCAACCCGCCCCGCGGCTCCTGTCACCGGGGGGGATCCCTGCCGGCGGGGGCTTCGCCTCCGTGCTCGGGATCGCCCCCGGCACCACCCGCGGGTGGGTCGTCCCCGCCTCTCCGCTTCTGGGAACGGGAGCTGAGGGCAATGCCGGCGACGACGATCAGGACCGGAATCACGTAGAAGACCCAGAGCCAGTGGCCGAGGTGGGCCAGGGGCAGCATCGAGGCGAGCGGGGGCACGTTCCTCCTCCCTACCCGTTGCCCGCCGAGAGCAGGTAGAGGCCGAAGCAGGTGAAGGCGACCATCACCGCCAGCATCCAGTACTGCGAGCGGGTCGCGTCGCGGTAGTCGGGCCAGTAGACGAGGGCGCGGTCGTGGGCCAGGGTGAGGCCGAGGACGTGGCCGGCGACGAGGGCGCCGACCTGCACGTACCAGATCGCGGTGGCGCTGATGACGGTGTAGTCGACGCCGCCCGAGGCGGTGCCGAAGAGGTCGGTGGTGCCGGTGCCGAGCGGGTCCGAGAGCAGGTAGGTGAACTGAGCCTGCTCCTGGAAGACGAAGAGGCTGAAGTAGTGGGCGATGAGGTAGGCCAGCGCGATCGGGATCAGGCTGTGGGCGAAGCCGGCGCGCAGCCTGGCGAACGAGGGGGCGCGGGGCACCGTGCGCATGCCGCGGACGCCGAGCAGGTAGACGAGGCCGACGCCGGCGAAGCAGGCCGCCATGAAGATCGTGTCGGTGAGGCGGAGGGCGGCCGTCAGGTCCATCCCGGTCTCCGCGAAGCGGTCATAGACCCATTCGATCGCCGACTTGAAGGCGCCCTCCTGGGCGCCGTCGAAGCTCGTCGTCGCGATCGACGCGATCACCACCGCGGCCGAGCCGGGCAGGGTCGCCCAGCCGCTCGCGGCGGCCAGCGGCCGGCGGCGGCCGAGGCGGCCGTCCTCGACGGCGAAGCAGCCGAGCCGCGAGAACATCCCGAAGTAGACCGAGAAGACCTCGCCGCGCTCGCACCAGGCCTCGACCCCGAACAGCGCCATCATCGCCAGCGTGTAGACCGTGTAGACGCAGGCGGCGACCGCGGCGGCATGCGGCGAGAGGCCGACCGCGACGCCGCCGCTGGCCCCGTAGACGACCTCCAGCCAGACCACCGCGATCAGGCCGACCGCCGCCGGCCAGCGGCCGAGCCGCTGCGGGTAGGCGAGGTGGACGGGCCGCTGGCCGGCGGCGGCCGAGAAGGCGGCGCCCGCGAGCCGGCCGACCGCCCGCCACGGGTTGAAGGGGCGGAAGACGTCGCCGAGCAGCGCCGAGAAGATCGGGAAGCCGAGCCAGCAGGTGACGAAGAGGAAGGTGAGGGCGAAGTTGCGATCCGGCGCCTCGCTCCCGTGCAGGCCGGCGTAGATCGCGAAGCCGAGCAGGAAGACGCCGGCCGCTCCGCAGAGCGCCTGCGTCGGCGCCGCCAGGAGGGCGCGCGAGAGCCCCGCCGCGAGCGGCCGCCAATGCGGCCGCTCGAAGCGGGGCCTGCGCCAGGCTGCCGCCAGCGCGAGGAAGGAGACGATCAGGACGATCGACGCTCCCCAGGCGAAGAGCCAGGCCGGGACCGGCAGGTCCTGCCGGGCGACCAGCGCGTGCGCGAACGGCAGCCAGCTCACGGATTGACCTGCAGTTCGAGGATCTGCACCGCGACCCCCTCCATCTCGGCCTCGAAGATGCCTTCGATTTCAGCCGGGAAGTCGAATTCGACGGTGCCGCCGGCGGCAACGTCCTTCATCAGGTCATAGCCGTGGACGTGCACCTCTTCGGCGACGTCTGAGTGCACCTTGAAGCGGACGTCTTCGCCGCGGCTGACTTCGATCTGCTCGATGCCGCCGACCGCTTCGCCGTTTTCGAAGTCGATCGTCGGCACCGGTTGGCCGCCGTCGGTTTCGGCCGGCGGCTTCTGCGGCGCGGTCGAGCCACCGCCGGCGGCGGTCGAGCCGCTGGCCGCGGTGTCGCCGCCGGTCCCGCAGGCAGCCAGGGCCAGCGCGGCGGCGGCCACGGACAGGGGCAGCAGGAGCTTCTTCGCGTGTCTCATCGGGAGGTCTTCTCCCCTCGTTCGGGCGCGCGGCGGCGCCGCGCGCGCTCAGGGCCGATCGTGGTGCGGTGCGGACGCGGTCCGTCCACAACGAACCACGAGTCGGCGTTTCGAGTCGGGACTACGCGGGCTGGGGCGGAGCCCGGCCGCAGAGGGCGAGGGCGAGCAGCAGCCCGCCGGCGGGGGCGAAGGAGCGCGGCCCGCAGGCGCGGCGGGCGCCGCGACGGGGCCCGGCGCCGGGCCGAGCGCGCCGCCAGCCGCTCGGAGAGGCGGACGATCGCCTCATGGCCGGGATAGCGGCCGAGCAGCAGGGCCACCAACAGGGCCAGCAGCGGCGCTGCGGGCAGGAAGAAGGCGGCGAGCTGGAGCACGGCGGCCCAGGATAACGTCCCTGCCCGTGCGCCCCGGTCGCGACAACATCGCCGCCCCCGACCTGCCCGACTCGCTGGTCTGGCTCGGCGCGCCGCCGGACTCGATGCCGGCGCTGACCGCCGGCGGCCCGGCGGTCGTCCACTTCTTCGACTTCGCCCAGCTCAACAGCGTCCGCACCATCCCCTACCTGAGCGAGTGGGGGCGCCGCTACCGCGAGCTCGGCCTCAGCCTGATCGGCATCCAGTCGCCGCGCTTCCCCTTCGGCGCCGACCCCGAGGCGGTGCGGGCCGGCGTCGCTGCGCTCGGCATCGAGTACCCGGTTGCGATCGACGCCGAGCGCGACCTCTGGCACGCCTACGGCTGCGAGGGCTGGCCCAGCCTCTTCCTCTGGAGCCTCGGCGGCGCTCTCGCCTGGGCCCACTTCGGCGAGGGCGAGTACCGGGCGACCGAGGAGGCGATCCAGGAAGAGCTGCGCGAGCTCGACGCGCTGCGCGAGCTGCCGGCCCCGATGGCGCCCCTGCGCGCCACCGACGCGCCCGGCATCGAGGTGATCGCCCCCACCCCGGAGGTCTTCCCCGGCGGCTCCTGGGAGACGCCCTGGACGCCGAGCGAGGAGGACCCGGTCCTGGCCCTCGACTACCAGGCCGGCGGCGCCTATCTGACCGTCGAGGGCGAGGGCGCGGTCGAGGCCGAGCTCGACGGCGCCTGGCTCGAACCCGTTCCCGTCGGCCCCCACCCCGGCCTCCACGCGATCGCCGAGCACCCCGGCCACGAGGCCCACAGCCTGCTCCTGCGCCCCTCTCCCGGCCTCCGCGTCTGGTCGGTGAGCTTCGCCCCGGGCGTGCCGTAGACCCTCAGGAGGGCGGCTGCTCGTCGAGCAGCACCTCGAACATCTCGACCGAGGTACGGGAGCCGCGCCCCGGCTCCGGGGTCATCTCGTTGAGCGCCGCGTCGACCCGGCGCAGGCCCTCCTCGGTCTCGCAGACGATCAGGTTGGCGCCGCGGTTGCTCTCCCGGTCGGCCAGCAGCATCACCCGCTGGACGGAGTCGATCGCGCCCTCCAGCGGCGTCCCCCGGGCACCGTCGCGAATCGACTCGCGAATCTGGTCCGCGAACCCGTCCCAGCTGCGCTCGCCACCGTCGAACCGCGCGATCCTCACGTACATGGTCCCTCCTTCGGAGCGGTTTCGGGTCCCGGCGACGAGACGACCCGGTCGCGAGTCTCCTACAGGACGCTCGTGGCGGTCAAGGCCGCGGGCGCTAGGCCCGCGCCGCGAGCTCCTCGCGGATCTCCTTGGGCAGCATGAAGCGGACGTCCTCATGCACCGTGCGCAGCTCGGAGACGTCCTCGGCGCCGCGCTCGCGGAAGAAGGAGACGAGGCTGGCGACCAGCTCCTCGGGGGCGCTGGCGCCGGAGGTGATGCCCACCGTCTCGACCCCCTCCAGCCAGGACTCCTGGACCTGGGTGTGGTTGTCGATCAGGTGGGAGTCGGCACCGTGTTCGCGGGCGACCTCGACCAGGCGGTTGGAGTTGGAGGAGTTGGTCGAGCCGATCACGAGGACGAGCTCGCACTCGCGGGCCAGCTGCTTGACCGCGATCTGGCGGTTGGTGGTCGCGTAACAGATGTCGTCGGACTTGGAGCTGACGATCGCCGGGAACTTGGCGCGCAGGGCGGCGATCACCTCGGCGGTCTCGTCGACGGAGAGGGTCGTCTGGGTGATGAAGGCGACCTTGCCGGGGTCGGGCACCTCGAGCGCCTCGACCTCGTCGGCGGTTTCGATCAGGGTGATCGCGCCGGGCGCCTCACCGGTCGTGCCTTCGACCTCCTCGTGCCCCTCGTGGCCGATCATGATGATCGTGTAGCCCTCGGCGGCGAAGCGGCGGGCCGAGACGTGGACCTTGGTCACCAGCGGACAGGTGGCGTCGATCGTGCGCAGCCCGCGCGCCGCGGCGTTCTCGTGCACGGCCGGCGCGACCCCGTGGGCCGAGAAGACGACGATCGCGCCCTCGGGAACCTCGGTCTCCTGGTCGACGAAGATCGCGCCCCGCTCGGCGAGCTCCTCGACCACGTGCTTGTTGTGGACGATCTCCTTGCGGACGTAGACCGGCGCCCCGTGCAGCTCGAGCGCCCGCTCCACGGTCTGGACGGCGCGATCGACCCCGGCGCAGTAGCCGCGCGGAGCGGCGAGCAGGACGCGCCTGGGCGCGGCTGAGGCGGTGGCCGGCATGTCTCCAGGGTACCGGGGGCCACCTCCGGCCCGGGGCCTCGCCGGCCGGCGCCGCTTGCAGGGGACCGCGCGACTGGCCGTGGAGGTCGCTCGCAGCTAGCCTTGTGCTGGTGAGCACGGAGGGAAACCACCTGGACCGCCTGACCGCGGTCGACGCCTCGTTCCTGACCAACGAGAGCTCCTCGAGCCACATGCACGTCGGCGCGATCCTGATCTTCGAGGGCCCGCCGCCGAAATACGTCGACCTGGTCGAGCACGTGCGCGGCCGCCTGCACCTGGTGCCGCGCTTCCGCCAGAAGCTCGTCGTGCCGCCGCTGGAGGCCGGCCGGCCGCTCTGGGCCGACGACGTCAACTTCAACCTCACCTACCACCTGCGCCACACGGCCCTGCCCGAGCCGGGCGGCGAGGCCCAGCTCAAGCAGCTCGCCGGCCGCGTCTTCTCGCAGCAGCTCGACCGCTCCAAGCCGCTCTGGGAGCTGTGGCTGGTGCAGGGCCTCGAACGCGACCGCTTCGCGATCCTGACCAAGACCCACCACGCGATGGTCGACGGCATCTCCGGCGTCGACATCGGCACCGTGCTGTTCGACTTCGAGCCGGTCCCGGAGCCGGCCCAGGTGAGCGACGACTGGGTCCCGGCCCCCGAGCCGAGCACGACCCAGCTGGTCGCCCGCGGGATCAGCGACGCGATCGCGGCGCCGGTCGCCCTGGCCGAGCGCGCCGTCGGCGCCGTCCGCCACCCCGAGCACACGGCGCGGCGCGCGGTCGAGGCGCTCGAGGGGCTGAGCGAGATCGTCAGCGCCTTCGCCGACCCCGCCCCCGACGTGCCGCTGAACCAGCCGATCGGGCCGCACCGGCGCTACGTCTTCGCCCGCTCGGAGCTGGACACCTTCAAAGCGATCAAGAACGTGCTCGGGGGCACCGTCAACGACGTCGTCCTCGCCGTCGTCACCGGGGCGCTGCGCAAGTGGCTGCACAGCCGCAGCATCCGCACCGAGGGGCTCGAGCTGCGGGCGCTGGTGCCGGTCTCGATCCGGACCGAGGACCAGCACGGCGACCTCGGCAACCGGATCACGCTGATGCGCGGCCCGCTGCCGGTCTACATCGAGGACCCGGTCCGGCGGCTGCGGGTGATCAGCGAGGCGATGGACGGCCTCAAGCGCTCCAAGCAGGCGCTCGGCGCCGAAGTGATCTCGCGCTTCAACGACTTCGCGCCGCCGACGCTGCTGGCCCAGGCCTCGCGGATCAACTTCTCGACCCGGCTCTTCAACCTGATCGTCACCAACGTCCCCGGGCCGCAGCTGCCGCTCTACGTGCTGGGGCGCGAAATGGAAGAGGTCTTCCCGATCGCCTTCCTGCCCGAGAACCACGCGCTGGCGGTGGCGATCATGAGCTACCACGGCAAGGTCGGGTTCGGGCTGCTGGCCGACTACGACTCGATGGAGGACGTCGAAACGCTGAGCGAGGGGCTCAACGAGGCGCTCGCCGAGCTGCAGGCCGCGGCCACCGAGGCCGCCGCCGCCGCGTGAGCCTCCGCAGGCGGCCGTGATCCCGATCCTGCTGGCGCTGGTCGCGGCGCTGATCTTCGCCCTGGCGACGGTGCTGCAGCAGCGGGTGGCGATGACCGCCAGCGACCGGCAGGCGCGCAGCCCGCTCTTCCTCCTGCGACTGGCGCGCAACCCGGTCTGGCTGGCGGGGATCGTGCTGGTCTGGATCGGATACGGGTTCCACGTCGCCGCGCTCTCCGGCGGCCAGCTGGTCGTCGTGCAGCCGATCCTGGCGATGACGATGGTCTTCGCGCTGCCGATCGGGGCGCGGCTCTCGGCCCAGCGGATCGACGGGCGCGACCTCCTCGCCGCCCTGCTCGCCGCCGCCGGCCTGGCCGCCTTCCTGCTGGTCAGCGAACCGGTCGGCGGGGTCGACGAACCGAGCGCCGGCGCCTGGCTCGCCTGGGGCGGCGGCTCGGCGGCCGCCGCGGCGGCGCTGGTCTGGGCGGCGCGGGGAAGGCGGCCGAACCGGCGGGCGGCGCTGGCCGGGACCGCGGCCGGGATCCTCTTCGGCCTGCACGGGGCGCTGACCAAGGGCCTGGCCGAACGCCTGCACGAAGGCATCGGGCCATTGCTCGGCAGCTGGGTCGTCTGGGCGGCGCTGCTGGTCGCGCTGCTCAGCATGGCGGTCAGCCAGATCGCGCTGCAGGCCGGCGACCTGGCCCCGGCGATCGCCACCGAGTCGGTGGTCGATCCGGTCGTCTCGGTCCTCCTCGGCGTCGGCCTCTTTGCGGAGACGATCCACGGCAGCGCCGCGGGCAACGCCGCCTCGCTGGCGGCGCTGGCGGCGATGCTGGCCGGGGTCGGCGCCCTCTCGGTGCGCACCAGCGGGCGCTGGCGGCGCTCGCCACTCCCTACCCTTGAGGAGTGGCAATCCTCGTAGTCCTCTTCATCGTGGTCCCGATCGCGGAGCTCTTCGTGATCATCAAGGTCGGCGAACTGATCGGCCTCTGGCCGACCCTGCTGCTGCTCCTGCTCGACGCGATCGCCGGCTCGATGCTGCTCCGCCACCAGGGTCGCGGCGCCTGGCGCCGCTTCAACGAGGCCCTCGCCCAACGCCGCTTCCCCGGCAAGGAGGTCGCCGACGGCGTCCTGATCGTGATCGGCGGCACGCTGCTGCTGACCCCGGGATTCCTCAGCGACATCGTCGGCGTCTTCCTCCTGGTGCCGCCGACGCGGGCGCTGGCCCGGGCCGGCCTCAAGCGCCTGACGCTGGGGCGCTTCGCCGTGGTCGGGATGTCGGGCGCCGGCGGGGTCTTCGGCCGCGGCCCGTTCGGCCCCGGCCCCGGCGCGGGGTCGGGGGGTCCCGGCAGCGACGCCGGCGCCAACCGCCACTACGACTACGACGTCAGCGCCGAGGAGATGCCGAGCGAGAACGGCAACGGTGCCGGCCGCCAGCTGCCGCGGGTCGACGAGGACTGAAGGCGCGCCGGGCTAGAACCCGAGCGCGAACTTCGCCTCCTCGGTCATCATTTCGGGCGACCAGGCGGGGTCGAAGACCATCTTCGGGTGGACCGCCGAGACGCCCGGGAGGTCGCCGACGAACTCCCTCATCTGCTCGGAGACCTGGGGGCCGATCGGGCAGGCCGGGGTCGTCAGGGTGAAGGTGATGTAGACGTCCTCGCTCTCGATGTTGACGTCGTAGACGAGCCCGAGGGAGACGAAGTCGAGGCCGAGCTCGGGGTCGATGACCTCCTCCAGCGCCTCGTAGACGTCCTCCTCGGTCAGGGTTTCGAGTTCCTCAGTCATGACTCCATGCTAGCCGGCCCGCTCGGTGGGCCCGGGTGGCGGCAACGGGTCGGGGGGCGGGCCCTCGCCGTCGGGCGGCGGCGCCAGCTCGAGCTGGTAGTAGCCGACGTCGCGCCAGGCGCCGAGCTTCCAGCCGACGGCGCGGCCGATCCCGGTCTGGACGAAGCCGAGCCGCTCGTGCAGGGCGATGCTGGCTGGGTTGGGGAGGGTGATCCCGGCGCAGGCGGTGCGGAAGCGGCGCCCGCGCAGCCGGTCGAAGAGCTCCTCGTAGAGCGCCCGCCCGATTCCGGCCCCGACCCGGTGGGAGGCGACGTAGACGGAGACGCTGGCCGTCCAGCGATAGGCGGGCCGCTGCTGGTAGGGAACCGCGTAGGCGTAGCCGACCACCTCCCCCCCGTCCTCGGCGACGAGCCAGGCGTGGGTGGCGGCGACGGCGGCGATCCGGACCGCCATCTCGGCGGCGTCGGGGGCGACCTCCTCGAACGAGGTCGCGGCCGACTCGACGCTGGGCGCGTAGATCGCCGCGCAGGCTGCCGCGTCGCGGGCGGGGTCGGCATCGCGGATCGCCAGGGTGCTCATCGGCGGGGAGGATATGAGGCCGCCGCGAGCGGGCCCCGGACGCCTGGCGGCGGCGGACATTAAGCTGCCGCGCGTGAGCGACCGCGGGCAGATAGTGCGGCGATCGATCGGGATCGTCTTTGCCGACGGCGGTCTGCTGGCGCTCAGCTCGGCGCTCCCCGACGGCGGCACCGGCCACGGCGACGAGGACGTCGCCGCTGTCCTCTGCGACCCCGACGCGGCCCCGGTCGAGTTCGGCGAGGCGCTGATCTCGACCGAGTACGGCGAGGACGGCGTGCAGCGGCGGGCGACGCTGGAGCTGTGGGCCGACGAGGACGACGCGCGGCCGGTGCGCGGCGCCGGCACCCTGATCAGCTCGGTCGCGGTCCACCGCCGCGGGCTCGACTCGCGGATCGCCTTCTTCCGCTGGTCGGTCGAGGGCCGCGAGGGCCTCGGCCACTACGAGGTCGCCCGCACCGATGGCTGAGCCCGGCGGCGGACCGGTGCGCGGCGGCGCCCTGGCGGTGATCTCGGACTTCGGCGGCGTGCTGACGACGCCGCTGCTGCCCTCCTTCCTCGCCCTCCAGGACGAGATCGGCGTCTCGCCCGAGGACTTCGGCCGGGCGCTGCGGGCGATCACCGAGGCGGACGGCGCCAACCCGCTCTACGCGATGGAGCGGGGCGAGCTCAGCGAGGCCGACTTCCTCGCCCGCCTCGGCGACGGGCTCGAGCCGCTGCTCGGCCACCGCCCCCACCTGCACCGCTTCCGCGAGGTCTTCCTCGGCACCCTGGATCCGAACGAGGAGATGATCGGGCTGATGCGCGAGCTGCGCGAGGACGGGCTGCGGATGGCGATGCTGACCAACAACGTTCGCGAGTGGGAGCCGGTCTGGCGGGCGAAGCTGCCGGTCGACGAGATCTTCGAGACCGTCGTCGACTCGGCCTTCGTCGGCGCCCGCAAGCCGGAAGCGCGGATCTACGAGCTGACCCTGGAGCGGCTCGGGCTGGCGCCCGAGAGCTGCCTCTTCGTCGACGACATGGAGCTGAACTGCGAGGCCGCCCGCGAGCTCGGCCTGCGCGCCGTCCACTTCCGCGACAACGAGCAGGCGATCGCCGAGATCCGCGCCGCGCTCGCCTAGTGCGGGCGCATCGCCGAGCTTTCGCGCCAGCGCCGGGCGAACGGCAGGCGCCAGCCGTTGGGCGCGATCAGGCCGCCCGTCCTTCCGCCAAGGGCACGGCGACCTCTACCGGCGCAAGCTGCTGACGAGGCGGAGTTCGGGCATCAGCCCGGGCGGCAGGCTGGGCACCGCTTCCCTCGTCAGCTCAGCCACTCGGCGAGGTGCGCCTGGGTGGAGCGCCGCTAGTTGTCGCTGCCGGCGCGGTCCCAGACGTACAGCTCGACCGCCTCGACGGCGAGCTGCATCAGGCGGGGCGGGGCGAGCAGGCCGAGAACCAGCTCCAGCGCGTCCTCTTCGGTCACGCCGGCGTCGACGGCCTCCTCGCCGCGGAAGCCGGCGGCGAGCTTGAGCGCCTCGCGGCGGTTCTCGCCGAGCGAGCTGAAGGCGCCCATCAGGAAGTCGCGGTTGGGGACCGGCTGGCCGATCTCGAGCGAGCCGTGCCAGGCGGCGAGCATCGAGAGGTCGTGCTCGTCGAGCTCGGCGATCGCCTTCGCGTAGTGGGTTTCGAGCTCGGACTCGGGGATCTCGTCGACCCAGGCGCGCACCGCCTCGCCGAGGAGCTGGCGGCGGGCCTCGCGACCGATCGAGTCGGCGATCGCGCGGATCGCGTCGGCTGGGTCTACGAAGCAGAGGGACATGAGCTGGAGGTCAATCTAGAGGGGCCTGTAGACGGCAAAAGGGCGTCCGATGAGCCGCAGTTTGCGGGAGCCGCCGGACGCTCCCGGCGACCGCCGGTCCGGGCTGCGCGCCGGGGCCGTGCATAGGGTGGGACGGTGCCGCTGAAGCTGATCCAGGGACCTCCCAACTCCGGCAAGCGGGAGCTGGTCCGTGCCCGCCTCGCCGCGCAGCTCGCGAGCGAGCCGGTCCTGGTCGTCCCCACCCTCGACGCCGTCTTCTCCTTCGAGCGCGAGCTCTGCGCGGGCGGCGCCGCGCTGGGCGCCCAGGCGATGACCTTCGGCGCCCTCTTCGGCGCGATCGCGACCGCTGCCGGGTCGCCGCCGTCGGCGATGCTGAGCGCGGCCCAGCGCTCGCGCCTGGTCGCCGCGGTCGCCGCCGGGGCGCGGGGCCTGGGGCCGTTGCGGCGCTCCGCCCGCCGCCCCGGCTTCGCGCCGGCGCTGGCCCGCCTGCTCGACGAGCTGCAGGGCGCCGCGGTCGAGCCCGAGGAGGTCGAGGCGAGTGCGGCCACTCTCGAGGGCTCCGCCTACCTCGCCGACATCGCCTCCCTGTTCGCCGCCTACGCCGCCGCCCGCGACCGGCTCGGCCGCCTCGACAGCCATGGCGTCGCCCGCCGCGCGATCGCCGCGCTCGCCGCGGACGAGGCGCTGTGGCGCGGGCGCCCGGTCTTCCTCTACGGCTTCGACGACCTGACCCCGAACCAGTTCGAGCTGCTCGCCGCGCTCGCCGGCCGCGCCGAGGTCACGGTCGCGCTCACCTACGCGCCCGGCAACGCGGCGCTGGCGGCGCGGGCGGGGCTGCTGGAGGCGCTCGGCGAGCGGATCGGGATCGCCGCCACCGAGACCGCCGCCGCCGACCCGGCCAGCACCGAGAGCGCCGCGCTCTTCGCCCTGGCGGCTCGCTTCGGCGAGCCCGCCGCGGCGCCGCTGGCCGCCGCCGAGGGCCTGACGCTGCTGCGCTCGGCCGGCGCTCGCGGCGAGGCGGAGGCGATCGCCGCCGAGGTCTCGCGCCTGGTCCACGACGGCGCCGAGCCGGCCGCGATCGCGATCGCCCTGCGCGACCCCGGCCGGCGCGGTCCGGAGATCGCCGCCGCGCTGGAGCGCAACGAGATCGCGACCGCGCTGGAGGCCGAGCTGCCGGTCGCCGCCACGGCGGTGGGCGGCGCCCTCCTGGCGCTGCTGGAGGCGGAGTTCGGCAGGCGCCGTGCCGCCGACCTGCTGCGCTACATGCGGGGACCGTCCGGGCTGCGCCCCGGCGGCGTCGACTGGTTCGAGCGGAGGCTGCGTCAGGGGCGGGTCGAGGACGCGGCGACGGCGCTGGCCCGCTGGCAGGGCGAGGAGGGCGAGCCGCCGCACGACCTTCTCCGCCTGCGTGAGGCCGCGGCCCTGTCCCCGGCGGCGCTCTGCGCCGAGGTCGGCTCGCTGGCGGCGACGATGGCCTCGCGACCGCTGCGGGGCGAGGGCGACGGGCCACCGCTCGGCCCCGGCGACGGACTCGAGCTGCGGGCCGCCGGCGCGATCGCCGCCGCGCTCTCCGAGCTCGCCGAGCTGGGCGAGCTCTGCCCCGCCGCCGAGGAGCTGGCGGGGACGCTCCAGACGCTCTCCTTCCGCGTCTGGTCGGGGCCGGTCGAGGGACGGGTGCGGATCGCCCGGCCTCAGCAGCTGCGTGCGGGTCGCTTCGACCACGTCTTCGTCGCCTCGCTGCAGGACGGCGAGTTCCCGCGCCGCGACCGCGGCTCGGACCCCTTTCTCTCCGAGGCGCAGCGACTGCGGCTCGGCCTCGATCCGCGCCGCGACACCGAGGCCGAGGAGCGCTACCTGTTCGGCGCCTGCCTGGCGCTGCCGCGGCGCGGCCTCCACCTCAGCTGGCGCGACAGCGACGAGAACGGCGGCGCCGAGGCGCGCTCGCCGCTGCTCGACGAGGTCGAACGCCTGCTCGACCCGGCGGCCGCCGTGACGACCCGGGTCCGCGACCTCGCCCGGGTCGTCGAGCCGCTGGCCGAGGCGCCGTCGGAGGACGAGCTGGCACGGGCCCTCGCCGCCCACGGCCCGGCCGCCGACGGCGAGGCGCTGATCGGGGCCGCCGGGGTCGAGGGCCCGCTCGCCGAGCGCCTGCGCGGGCGCCTCGCCGCCGCCCGCCGCGCCGATGCCGCCTCGCGGGCCCCGGGCCCGCTCACCAACCCGGCGGTGATCGAGGCGCTTGCCAACGTCGCCGCCTACGGCGGCACCACCCTGGAGCTGTTCGACGTCTGCTCCTACCGCTGGTTCGCCGACCACGAGCTGGCGCCGCAGCCGCTCGAGCCGGCGCCGGACCCGCTGGTCCAGGGCGGCCTCATGCACGGCGTCCTCGAGCGGCTCTACGCCGAGCGCCCGGGCGGCGACCCCCTCCCCCGCCCCGGCTCGCTGCCGGCCTGGAGCGGGCGCGGGCGCGAGCTGCTGGCCGACCTGGTCGGCGAGCGCGAGATCGGCGAGCACCCGGCCGAGCGGGCGATGGTGCGGCGGGTCGCCCGCCTGCTCGACCGCTTCCTCGCCGAGGAGGCGGCGCGCGAGACCGGCGGCTTCGTCCCCTGGCTGCTGGAGGCCAGCTTCGGCGCCGAGCCCGACAGCGAGCGGCCGACCCTCGACCTCGGCGGTTGGGGGCTGCACGGCGCGATCGACCGGGTCGACCGCGCCGCCGACGGCCGCGCTGTCGTGCTCGACTACAAGCTCTCGAGCGCGGTGACCGCGCGCCAGAAGTTCGAGGAGGAGGCGAAGCTGCAGCTGCCGCTCTACCTGCTGGCGGTGGCCGAGCACTGGGGCGCCGCCCCGGTCGGCGGCCTCTACCACCCCCTGCGCGGCACCTCGTCGCGGCGCCCGCGCGGCGTCATCGCCGCCGGCGCCGCCGGCGCCCTCGCCGGCTACCGGCTCTACGACCGCGACGTCGTCGAGGAGGAGGAGTTCGCCGAGCTGCTCGAGGACTCGCGCCGGCGGGCCGGCGAGATCGTCGCCCGCATGCGGGCCGGCGAGATCCGCCGCGACCCCGGGCCGCGGCCCGGCCTGCGCGGCCACGACGTCTGCCCGCAGTTCTGCACCTACGCCCCGATCTGCCGCCGCGACCGCGCCCCTCGCTACGTCGAGGTTGAAGAGGACGCGGAACGGTGAGCGCCCGGGCCCCGACCCCGGAGCAGTCGGCGGCGGTTGCCAGCCGCGGCCGCGACGTCCTGCTCGAAGCCGGCGCCGGGACCGGCAAGACCGGGGTGATGGTCGACCGCTACTGCCGCCTCGTCGTCGACGAGGGGCTGGCGAGCGACGCGGTGCTCGCCTTCACCTTCACCGACAAGGCGGCCACCGAGCTGCGCCAGCGGATCGGCGCCGAGCTGGCGCGGCGGGCGGCGGCCGGCTCCGAGCGGGCGGCGGAGCTGCTCAGCCGGATCGGCGGCGCCTGGGTGATGACGATCCACGGCTTCTGCAACCGGGTCCTGGCGGCGCACCCGGTGGCGGCCGGGATCGACCCCGGCTTCCGCGTGCTCGACGCGCCGGAGGCCGACCGCGCCGGCCGCGAGGCGTTCGAGCGGGCGCTGGCGGACTTCCTCGCCGCCGGCGGCGAGGAGGAGCGCGGGGCGCGCGAGGAGACGGTCGCCGCCGATGGGATCGAGGAGCTGCGCGCCCTGCTGATCGGCGTCCACGCCGAGCTGCGCAGCCGCGGCGAGGCGGAGCCGCGCCTGCCCGTGCCGCCGGCGCCCGACCCGGCGGCGGCGCTGGCGCGCGCCGCCGCGGCCGCCGGCGAGTGCCTGGCCGAGCTGAAGGACGGCGACGAGCGGCGCCAGGCGCTCGAGCTGGCGCGGCGCGAGCTGACCGCGCCCGGCGCCGCACCGGAGATCGACGAGCTGCGGGCGCTGGCGCTCGGCGGCACCGCGAAGGCCCTCGCTTCCTACCGCGAGGCGCTCGAAGCGGCGATCGCGCGCCGCGCCGAGGCCGGTGGGGGCGGCGACGCCTACCGCCACGTCGGCGAGCTCCTGGCGCTGTTCGGCGGCGCCTACGAGGCGGCCAAGGAGCGCCGCCGCGGGATCGACTTCGAGGACCTGCAGATCCTCGCCGCCCGCCTGCTCGAGCGGGCCGACGTCGGCGAGGCCTACCGCGCCCGCTTCACCCACCTCCTGGTCGACGAGTTCCAGGACACCAACCGGCTGCAGCTGCGGCTGATCGAGGCGCTGCGCGGCCCACGAACCGAGCTGGTCGTGGTCGGCGACGAGCTGCAATCGATCTACGGGTTCCGCCACGCCGACCTCGAGGTCTTCCGCGCCCAGCGCCAGGAGGTGGCCCGGCGGCCCGACGCCGAGCTGCTCGCGCTGAGCGGCAACTTCCGCTCCCGGCCCGAGGTCGTCGCCGCGGTCAACCACTTCGGCGCGGCGCTGCTCGGCGACTCCTACCGGCCGCTGCGGGTCGGCTCCGAGGCGGCCGGCGGCGGCGCGGTCGAGCTGCTGCTCACCGCCCGGGACGGCTGGGACGAGGAGGGGATCGACCTGCGGCCGGCGATCGACGGGCGCACGCCGCTCGCCTGCCTGGCCGAGGCGCGGGCGCTGGCCGCGCGCCTGCGCGAGCTCGCCGACGGCGGCGTCGCGCGGGGCGAGATGGTCGTCCTGCTGCGCGCCTTCACCCACCTCGACGCCTACGAGGACTCACTCCAGCGCGCCGGGCTGGCGCCCTACGTGGTGGGCGGGCGCGGCTACTGGTCCCAGCAGCAGGTCGCCGACGTCTGCGCCCTGCTCGCCGTCGTCGCCAACCCGCTCGACGACCAGGCCCTGTTCGGCGCCCTCGCCTCGCCGGCCTGCGCCGTCGCTCCCGACACGCTCTGGCTGCTGCGGGCCGCCGCCGGGCCGCGGCGTCACGTCTGGCCGGCGCTCGAGCGCGCCGCGGGCGCCGGCGAGATGGAGATCGCCGCGCCCGAGCGCCTCGAGCAGATCCCGGCCAGCGAGCGCGAGCTGCTGGCGACCTTCCTGGCGCGGGTCTCCTCGCTGCGGCAGCGGGCGCCGCGGCTGCCGCTGGCGGCGCTGGTCGAGGCGGTGAGCACCGAGACCGGCTACGACCTGGCGGTGCTGATGCGCCCGGCCGGAGAGGCGCGCTACGCCAACGTGCGCAAGCTGATCAGGCTCGCGAGCGAGTACGAGGCGCGCGAGGGCCGGGACCTGCGCGGGCTGCTCGACTTCCTCGCGGTGCGGGCCGAAGCCGACGCCGAGGCCCAGGCGGCGACCGCCGCCGAGGGCCACGACGGGGTGCGGATCATGACCGTCCACAACGCCAAGGGGCTCGAGTTCCCGGTCGTCGCCGTGCCCGACCTGGCGCGCAGCCTGCTGGCCGGGGCGCGGCCGCCGGCGCTGCTGCTCGGCCGCGAGCAGCCGCCCCGGGTGGGGATGCAGTGGCGCCAGCTCGGCCGCCCCGCGATCAACCTCTACGAATACGGCGAGCTGCTGGAGGAGGCGCGCGAGCGCGACGCCGAGGAGGGGCTGAGGCTCTTCCACGTCGCCGCCACCCGCGCCCAGCGCCACCTGATCCTGAGCGGCGTCGTCAGGCCCGAGGCGGGGAACGGGGTGCGGGCCAGCACGCCGGTGATCGAGCGCCTGGTGACGGCGCTCGCGCTGCCCCGCGAGGAGGACTCGACGCTCACCGTGGCGCCGCCGCAGCCACGCCCCGGCCTCGAGGCGAGCTTCGCGGCGGCCGAGATCGCCGTCCGCGTCAACCTCCCCTCGCCCGAGCGCGCCGCCGAGCTGACCGCGACCCGCGGCGAAGGCGGCGAGGAGCGCGAGCTCGGCGAAGGCCCGCCGCCGCTCGTCCACCGCCGGCCGCCGACCGTCCCCAACCGGCCGCTCTCCTACACCGCGATCCACGCCTACGAGGAGTGCCCGTACCGCTTCTACATGGAACGCGTCCTCGGCCTCCCCCCACGGCCCCTCCCCTCCCAGCGCAGCAGAGCCGCGCCGCCGACGGCCGGCCAGAGCTCTGCCACGCTGGGCCTGCTGGGCGAGGACGCGGAGACGGGGGTGGGAAGCGGCTCACCCTCGGCGCGGGAGGAGCGGACGGCGCGCGGGGCGGCGGTGCACGCGCTGCTCGAGTGGAGCCAGGGCCACGGCTGGCGCGAGCCGGGGGAGGAGCTGGCGCGCCGCCACTCGCTGGCCGCCGGGCTGGCGCTCGGCGCCGGCGGGCCGGAGTCGCTGCTGGCGCCGGTGCGCGAGTGGCTGCGCTCGCCGCTGCGCGAGCGGATCGAGACGCAGGCGAGCCGGGTGCGGGCGGAGGTGCCGATCCTGCTCGGCCTCGGCGAGACCGTGCTGCGCGGCTCGATCGATCTCCTGGTCGAGCGCGAGGGGGCACCGCCGCTGGTCGTCGACTACAAGACCGACCGGCTCGGTGGGGCGAAGCCGGCCGATCACGCCGGCCGCTACGAGACCCAGCGGGCGATCTACGCCCTCGCCGCCGCGGAGTCGCTCGGCGCCGCCGCCGTCGAGGTCGCCTACGTCTTCCTCGAGCGTCCCGCCGACCCGGTCCTGACGACGCTCGAGCAGGCCGAGATGACCGCCGCCCGCCAGCACCTGGAAACGACCGTGCGCCACATCCTCGGCGGCGACTTCCGGGTCGCCCCGCGGTCGCGCCGCGACTGGGACCTCTGCCGCGGCTGCCCGGCCCTGGGCAACCTCTGCTCGGGACCTCATCAGCCGGCCGAGACCTGACTCCCGCCTGGTTCTCAGGTGGCCTGAGCAAGCAGATCAAGGACGCAGGGAGCGTGGCGTGCTCTGCACGCGAGCGACCGAGGACGCCGAGATGCGCCGCTCAGGTGGCCTGCGAGTCGAGCCTCGCCGCGAGCTCGTCCAGACGTAGCTCCTTGAGGCCCTCGCCGACGGCGTCGAGCTCGGCGGCGCAGTAGTTGACCAGCTCGCGGCCCTCGCGGCAGAGCTCGAGCGTCTCGCGCAGGCCGGCCTGGCCGGAGTCGAGCCGGTCGATGATCTCCTCCAGCCGCTCGACCGCGCCCTCGTAGCTCTCAGGCTTCTCGCTCAACCTCTCCCCCGATCTCCGCCGCGACGCGTCCATCCGCGAACCTCAGTCTGACCGCCTTCGCGGCGGCCGCGCCGGCGGCGGTCGTAACCGGCTCCCCCGCCGCTGTCTCGGCCAGGGCGTAGCCGCGCTCCAGGGTCCGCTCCGGGTCGTGCGCGCGCAGCGCCACCGCCGCCCGCCGCAGGGCCTCGCGGCGGCGCTGCAGGGCCCGCTCGGCCGAGCGCTCCAGCGCCGCGCCGCGCCGCCGCTCCCGCTCGCGGGCCGCCTCGGACCGCTGCAGCGCCCGGCGCTGGGCGCGGCCGAGGA
Source organism: Solirubrobacterales bacterium (assembly GCA_046330305.1). Taxonomy (GTDB): domain Bacteria; phylum Actinomycetota; class Thermoleophilia; order Solirubrobacterales; family 70-9; genus VAYN01. The sequence continues at coordinate 177,156 of JAXLTA010000011.1, forward strand.
CGACGGTCACGATCCGGCGCTGGAAGGCGTCCCGCTCGGCGAGGCCGCGTTCGGAGGCGGCGCGGATCTCGCGGATCTTCTGGTTGAGGCCGCTGCGCTCGCGCTGCAGGGCGCGCGCCGGGCCGCGAGCCAGCGCGCCGAGGTGGCGCGCCCGCGCCTCGATCGCCGCCTCGCCGCAGCGCCGCAGCGAGCTCGCGGCGCGCTCGAGATCGCGGCGCGCCGCCAGGCAGTCGAGCGGGACCACGGCCTCGGCGGCGTGGGTCGGCGTCGAGCAGGCGACGGCGGCGACGTCGTCGATCAGGGTCGAGTCGCGCTCGTGGCCGACGGCGCTGACCACCGGCACGCGCAGCAGCGCCACGGTCCGGCAGAGGGTCTCGTCGCAGAAGGCCCAGAGGTCGGCGAGGCTGCCGCCGCCGCGGGTGACGACGATCGCCTCGACCTCGGGCCGAGCCGCCAGCTCCTGCAGCGCCGCGGCGATCGCCGGCGCCGCGTGGCGGTCCTGGACCGGGGCATGGGCCCAGACGACGCTGCCGGCCCAGCCGCGGCGGGCCAGCCCGGCGAGCAGGTCGCGGCCGGCGGCGCCGTTCTCCGCCGTCACCACCCCGATCGTCTTCGGCAGGCGCGGGCGCGCCAGCTGCTTCTGCAGCTCGAACAGGCCCTCGGCGCGCAGCTGCTTGCGCAGCGCCTCCAGCCGCGCCAGCAGGTCGCCCTCGCCCGCCAGCCGCACCTGGGTGGCGCGGAAGGAGAAGCTCGGCGAGGCGGCGGCGCTGCCGACGAAGTAGTCGAGCCCGCCGCCGATCACCAGTTCGGCGCCGTCGCGCAGCGACCCCTCCGGCAGCCGCGCCCGCTCGAAGTCGGCCAGCCACATCGTGCAGGGGACGGCGCCCTCGCTGTCGCGCAGCTCGAAGAAGACCTGTTTGCGGCTGCGGCCGACGCCGGTCACCTCGCCCAGCAGCTGGACGCGAGCCCGGCTGCGCATCTCCTCGCGGATCTTCCGCGCGTAGCGCCCGACGGGAAACGGCCCAGGCAGATCCATCGACCCAGGCTATTCCACCCTTCCGACGGGCCCGGCGGGGCTCAGCAGGAGCGCTTCCAGCGGCGGGCCCAGCTGCGCAGCTCGCGGATCGCCGGGTCGAGCTCCTGGCCCATCGGCGTCAGCGAGTAGGTCACCCGCACCGGCGAGGCGGCTTCGACCGCGCGCTGGACCAGGCCCTCGTCCTCGAGCTCGCGCAGGCGCTGGGAGAGCAGCCGGTCGGAGAGGCCGGGGATCGCCCTGCCGAGCTCCCCGAAGCGCATCGGCCGCTCGGTCAGCGCGCAGACGATCGCTCCCGTCCAGCGCTTGCCGATCAGCTCGATCGCCTGGTGGAAATGCGGGCAGACGCCGCCCTCGCGGCCGCCGGCGGCGACCGGCTCGGCCGTTTCGGCGCGCGGTTCGGGGTGGGCCCTGGTCGGGGCGGCCGACTCCATGTTCACGACCTTACTGAACGTAAGTGCTCGGCAGCCGGGATTTCAGCCCGTGCAGCGGCCGGTGTCGACTTCGGAACCGGCCCGGCGGATGGCGTTGCGGACCAGCTCGGCGGGGATCGCGAAGCCACCGGGCGAGCCGCTCGTCGTGGTGGCGAAGACGGTGCCGACCACGCGGCCCGCGGCGTCGACCAGCGGGCCGCCGGAGTTGCCGCTGCGCACGCTGCCGCCGAGCGAGACGATCGTGCGGTCGACCGGGCCACGCCCGTAGGAATCCTCGCTGATCGTCTCGCGGGTTTCGCCGATACGGGCCGGGGACAGCGCGTAGGGGCCGTTCTCCGGGTAGCCGAGGACGGCGGCCGCGGCGCCGACCGGGCGCCGCGAGGAGATCGGCAGGACCGGGACGTCGGCGCCGACCCGGAGCAGCGCCAGGTCGTCGTGGACGTCGTAGAAGACCGGCGTGGCGGCCAGCTCGGCGCCGTCCTGGGTGGTAACCGTGGTGTCGTCGGCGCCGGCGACGACGTGGGCGTTGGTGACGATCAGCCCCGGCGCGACGGCCCAGCCCGACCCCTCGATCCCCAGCCCGCAGGCGGTGCTCAGCACCCGCACCACCGAGCGCCCGGCGGCGAGCACGTCGGGGTCGCGGGCGATCGCCTGGCTCGGCGGCGCGACCGGGGTCGAGGGCCCGAGCACCGACGGCGCCGGGTCGACCCGGTCGAGCGCGTTCAGGACCGGACCGCTCGGCGGCAGCACGTCGTTGAGGCTGCGCAGGATCACCGATTCCTGGACGTCGGCGCGCAGACGCTCGGTCGCCGGGGCATGCAGGGCGACAGCGCCGAAGACCCAGACCAGGCCGAGCGCGACGGCGGCGATCAGCGCCGCGCCGCCGGCGCCGTCGGCGTGGTGCAGCGCCCGGTGGCGGAGCAGGCGCTCGCGCAGGCCGAGCGCGAAGCTCTCGACCGTGACCGCCACCGCGGCGCCCGTCAGCAATGCCCCGAGAGCGGCGCAGAGCGGCGCGTAGGGCGAGTCCGCGCCCTGGGCGAGGACCAGCGGACCGAGCCGGCTGCCGGCAAACGCGCCGAGCCCGAACCCGGCCAGGGTCAGGGCCCCGACGATCAGGCCCTGGCGGTAGCCCCAGATCGCCAGCGCGATCGTGAAGGCGACGATCGCCCAATCGAGCACGGTCATCCCTGAATGGAATCAGGTCGCGGTCGCTTCCTGGCGACCCTGGGCTCTAATACCTTTCAAGCTTCAATGGCCAAAAGGTTGCCTCCCGAGGTGGAGCGACGGCGGCGGCTGATCACCCGCACCGTTCCCCTCGCCATAGTCGCCATAGTCGCGTTCGTCGTCGGCGCCGCGGTCGGCGCCCCCGGGTCGCCGCAGAAGGAAGCCGCGAACCGGTTCGCGGAAGCCTGGGCGCGCAACGACTTCAAGGCGATGTACGAAGAGCTGAACGACGCCTCGCGCGAAAAGGTCAGCCCCGGCCAGTTCGCCTCCGCCTACCGGGAAGCCGAGCAGACCGCGACGCTGACCGGCCTGCAGGCCGGCTCCGCCGGCGACCCCGAATCCGGCAACGGCGCCACCCTGGTGCCGGTCCCGATGGCGGTCAGGACCGTCGCCTTCGGCCGCTTCGAAGAGCAGCTGTCCCTGCCCTTCGCCGACGGCGGCGTCGCCTGGGACCCGAGCCTCGCCTTCCCCGGGCTGCGGCCCGGTGAGCAGCTCGAAGCCGAGATCGAACTGGCGCCGCGGGCGCCGATCCTCGCCAACAACGGCACGCCGCTCGCCGCCGGCTCCGCCGATGAACGCGAACACCCGCTCGGCGACTCGATGATCGACGTGGTCGGCGAAATCGGCATGCCCTCCGAAGAAGAACTGCCGAGGCTCGCCCGCCGCGGCTTCGGTCCGGAAACGCCGGTCGGGATCAGCGGCCTCGAGAAGGCGCTCAACGCCCGCCTCGCCGGCACGCCCGGCGGCACCCTGAAGGCGGTCTCCGAATCCGGCTCCCGCACCCTCGCCCAGTCCGAGCCCAAGGAAGGGGCGCCGGTGAAGACCACGATCGACCCCGAAATCCAGGAAGCCTCGGTCAACGCGCTGGCCGGGCGCGCCGGCGGGATCGCCGTCCTCGACGCCCGCAACGGCGACGTCCGCGCCCTCGCCGGCCAGGCCTACTCGGCTCCCCAGCCGCCCGGCTCGACCTTCAAGATCGTCACCACGACCGCCGCCCTGCAGAAGGGCCTGGTCTCGCTCGACGACGAATTCGAATACACCGAAGGGGTCAACGTCGGCGGCCGCTTCATCGAAAACGCCAACGGCGAGATCTGCGGCGGAACCTTCCGCCAGGCCTTCGCCGAGTCCTGCAACGCCGACTTCGCCCCGCTCGGGCCGCAGATCGGCAACGACGCCTTCGTCGCCACCGCCGAGCGCTTCGGCTTCAACTCGCCGCCGACCCTCTACTCCGAAAACCTGGTCGCGGCGCTGGAACCGGCGGAATCGACGATCCCGCAGGAAATCGGGAGCGAAGTCGACCTCGGCGTCTCGGCGATCGGCCAGGGCGAAGTGCAGGCGACGCCGCTGGAGATGGCGAGCGTCGCCCAGACCGTCGCCAACGACGGCGTCCGCGAGCCGACCTCGGTCGTCAAGAACGCCAAGCTGCGGCCGGAGGCCGAGCCGGTGCGGGTGATGTCGAAGAAGATCGCCGACGAACTGACCGAACTGATGGTCGGGGTCGTCGTCGAAGGCACCGGCACCGCCGGTGCGATCACCGAAGCCCAGGTCGCCGGCAAGACCGGCACCGCCGAGCTCGGGCCCAAGCCCGGGACCGAGAACGAAGAAAACCCGCCGCAGCGCAAGGACGCCTGGTTCGCCGCCTTCGCGCCGGCGGAAAAGCCGCGGCTGGCGATCGGCGTGCTGCTGATCGAAGCCGAAGCGGCGGGCGGCGAAGTCGCGGCGCCGGCCGCGGCGGAAGTGCTCAGCGCCGGGCTCTGAGGCGCCGCGGCGCCGCCGGGACCCGGCTAGAGGTCGAGGCCGACTTCGACTTCTTCGCCCTCGGCGTTGGCGAGGTGCAGCGTCAGCGGCCGGTTCTCGTTGGCCGCTTCGGGCAGCAGGAAGAGCGCCAGCGAGCCCTCGATCGGGCCCTGCTGGGGGGTCGAGTCGAGGACCGGGATCTGTTCCTGTTCTTCGACTTCGCCGCCGAACGGGAAGGCGTAGAGGCTTTCGCTTTCGATCAGGTCGTATTCCTGGTTGTCGACGTCGGTGATCGTCGCCGTCTCGGGCAGCACGTTGGGTTCGTTGTTTTCGTTCTGGACGAGGAGGAAGACCCCGAAGTAGGTTTCGCCCTCACCCGGTTCGGGCTGGCCTTCGAGGTAGGCCGCGTCCTCGCTGTCGTTCGGGTTCAGGTAGCGCGAGAAGATCACGTTGAACTGCAGGTCGCCGAGGTAGACCGACTGGCCCTCGGGCACCTTCTTGTCTTCGGTCTTGTAGCCGCAGGCGGCGGCCCCCAGCCCCAGCACGAGCAGGGCCAGGGCGGCGAACAGCGGCAGCGCGAACTTGCGGTTGGAGGACATCGGCGCGCGGGAGTCTATAAAGGACCCTCAGGGGATGCCGGTCGCGTAGCGGTTGCCGCCGGCGACCGCGATCCGCTCGGCGGCCGGGAGGTCGCCCTCGATCGCCTCCCGCAGGCGCCGCAGCGCCTCCCGCCAGCCGCGCCGCTGCCAGGTGGCGGCTCCGCTCAGCTTCTCGACGGCGGCGTCGAGCGGGTTGGCCGGCTCGGTCCAGTGCGTGACCGTGAGCCGGGTCTGGCCGCCGCTGCCGCCGGTCAGCTCCCAGACCGTGTGGGTGCGGATCCGGTTGGTGCGGCCCCCCGCGCCCCGCTCGACGACCCGCGTGTTCTCGGTCTGCTCGACGATCGTCGTGTCCTCCCAGGGCGAGCGCAGCGGCGCCTTGACCCGGAAGCGGGCGCCGGCGCCGACGCCGCGGGGCTCGAGCCGGGTCAGCCGGAACCCGGTCAGGAAGTGGTCGGTGAAGGACGGCCGCAGCGAGAGATCGGCGATCGCCGCGAAGATCCGCTCGCGGGGGGCGTCGATTTCGACTTCGGCATGGATCGGGCCCATCGCGGCGCGATTCTAGTCGGCCGCCCCGCGGCCGCGACGCGCGCCCGGGCGAGCGATCCGTGGTGGCGCGCCCGCGGCCCGGGTATATGGTCCCTGACAGGCGCCTGAGAGCGCGCGGAAAGGAGCCCATCATCTTCGACAGCGTCGGCTTCGGCTCATCCGGCGGGAGCTTCTCGCCCGGCTCGAGGCCGGGCTCGGGGACCTATTTCTGTCTGCGCTGCGGGACCCAGCTGACGCTGGAGGAGCCCGAGCCGCTGCCCGCCTGTCCGCGTTGCGGCAGCTCGCGCTTCCGGCGCGACTCGATCTTCCTCGCCCGCCAGGAGCACGGCGAGCGGACCGTCGAGCACGCGCTGCCGGCGGACACCGAGCCGCCGGACTGGCTGCCGGAGGCGCGCCGCGGGCTCGCCCCCGGCACCTACCTCGCCTACCGCGACGACGGCGGCTCGCTGGTGAGGACCGCGCTCGACCGCGGCTGGACCCGGATCGGCCGCGGGCCCGCCTGCGACCTCGTCCTCGACGACCCGACCGTCTCCCGCCGCCACGCGCTGATCGTCGCCGAGCCCGGCCAGCAGGCGCAGGTGCTCGATGACCGCAGCCTCAACGGCGTCTTCGTCAACGGCGCCGCGGTCGACCTCGGCCCGCTGGCCGACGGCGACCGGCTGACGATCGGCCGCTTCGAGCTCTACGCGATAGTCGTCTAGCGGCCGGCGGGCGCCGCGAGCCGGCGACGGTCGCCGTCGGACGGGGCGCGGCCGCTCTTTCCGGCCACCGCCGGGCGTAGCATCACGCTCGTGAACGCCGTACCGAATCCGGTCGACCCGGAGCTGCCACACGGGTCCCCGGCGATCTCCGCGGCCGCCGAGCGCGCCCGCGAGGAACTCCACCAGGAGATCGAGCGCGTCCGCCGCGGGGTCGAAGAGGTGCTGGCCGAGCAGAGCGCCCCGGTCAGCGCCGACCTCCAGCGCGAGCTGAACGACCTGCGCGAGGACACCCGGCTCTACGTCAAGAAGCGGGTCAAGCGCACCGAGCGCAGGCTGGAGCGGGCGATCCGCGAGGTCGACGAGCGCACCGAGCGGCTCGAGCGCCGCATCGACCAGGTCGAGGCCGACCGCGCCGCCGCCGAGTACCGGATCCACACCGAGACCGAGCGCATGCTCGACGGCCTCCTCGACGAGGTCCGCGCCGTCGCCGACCTGCTCACCAGGGACTCCTGATCCGCGAGTCCGCGGTTGACCACGCTATGCGTGGTCAACCCGCGACTTCGCCTCTACTCGGTGGAGATGCTGGGATCCGCCTGGACCTTCTGCGGGATCACCATCATGAAGTTGCTGGTCGCGTCGGCGGCCAGCTCCAGCACGCGCTCCGCCTCCTCGACCTGGTCGGTCGCCCGCAGCTCCTCGGCGTAGCCGTTGAGGAGGTCGTCGATGTCGAGCAGTCCTTCGGCGTCGAGGTCCTTGAGTTCGACCTTGGCGCCCTCGCCGAGGCGCCGCTCGATCGCGGCGCGGTCGATCCCGAAGGCGTTGTGGCGGACGTAGACGCGGCCGCCGGTCATCCCGGCGCAGGCCCAGGGACCGAGGTCGCCGAGCACGATCGCCCGCCCCGAGGTCATGTACTCGAAGGCGAAGCCCTTGGCGTTGGCGCGGTCGACGATGCAGCCGCGGCGGTCGTCGATCGCCTCCTGCGGTTCGCCGCCGAGCACGACGTCGGCGCCCGAGAGGCGGATGCAGAAGCGCGAGTCGGCCGAGCCCTGGACGTAGAGCCGGCCGCGCTGGGCCCCGTAGGCGAACGACTTGCCGACCGAGCCGTTGAGCCGCCGCCCGCGCGCCCCCTCGCCCTTGAGGATCGCGATCGTCCCCCCCAGCATCGCCTTGCCGACGCCGTCCTGGGCGCCACCCTCGACCCGGATCGAGACCCCGTAGGCGTTGAAGGCGCCGAGGCCCTGGCCGGCGACCGAGCCGCCGTTGAACTCGAGGCTGGCGAGCACCTCGTCGCTGGGCTCCGGCCCGTCCTCGAAGACCCGCGAGCGGGCGATCGCGCCGGCCAGCTCGGTGCCGAGAACGCGGTCGTTGGCGTCGGTCGGGCGCGGGAACTCGGTCCGCACGGTCCGGCCCGAGCAGACTTCGGGCGCCAGCGCCGCGATCTCCGCGGAGGCCGCCTTGGCCTCCATCCGGATCGGGCGGGCGACGACGAGGCCCGCTTCGGCGCGCGCGTCGAGCGCCTCCTCGGCGACCGGCAGGTCGAGCGGCTCGAGGTCGAGGAACTCCTCCAGCGGCGTGATCAGCGGCGCCAGGTCGATCCGGTCGCGGGCCGCGACCTGCTCGAGCAGGTCGTAGCGGCCGACCAGGTCCTGGGCGCGCTCGTAGCCGAGCGAGGCGACGACCCGCTTGACCTCCTCGCCCATCGAGGAGAAGAAGCGGGCGCAGCTCTCGGCGGCACGATCGACCTCCTGCGGGGTGAACTTCTTCAGGCCGTGCTCGGCCGCTTCCTCGGTGGTCTCGATCTGGGTGGCGATGCCGACGTGGCAGGTGTCGAGCTGGCAGCCGCGGCAGATCGTGCAGCCGAGGCTGACCATCGCCAGGGTGCCGAAGCCGACGCGGTTGGCGCCGAGGCAGTGCAGCTTGACGATGTCGTGGCCGGTCCGGTAGCCGCCGTCGGCCCAGATCTCGACCCGGTTGCGCAGCCCGGCCTCCATCAGCGCCCGGTGCACGGCGCGGGTGCCGATGTCGCTCGGCAGGCCGACGTGACGGAGGGCGTGCTGGCGGGCGGCGCCGGTGCCGCCCTCGAAGCCCGAGAGCGTGATGATGTCGGCCCCCGCCTTGGCAATCCCGAGCCCGATCGTGCCGATGTTGGGGACGACCGGGACCTTGACCGAGACCCGCACGTCCGGGTTGACCGTCTTCAGCTCGTCGATCAGCTCGGCGAGGTCCTCGATCGAGTAGAGGTCGTGGTTGTTGGAGGGTGAGATCAGGTCGGTGCCGGGCGCCGCGTTACGCGCCGCGGCGACCTTGGCCGAGACCTTCTTGCCGGGCAGGTGGCCGCCCTCGCCGGGCTTGGCGCCCTGGCCGATCTTGATCTCGGCGACGTAGGAGCTGTTCAGCATCTCCGCCGAGACGCCGAAGCGGCCCGAGGCGACCTGCTGGCCGCGCCAGTTGCGGTACTGGCCGTACATGTCGCGGATCTCGCCCCCCTCGCCGTTCATGCAGAGGATGTTGGTCGCCTTGGCGGCCTCCGCGTAGGCGCGGAAGGCCGGCTCGGACTGCGATCCGAAGCTCATCGAGGAGATCACGATCGGGTAGTCGTGGTGGCCGACGCCGGCATCGACGCCGGCCGGGTCGACCGGCTCGCGGTCCCCCTTCAGGCCCATGACGTGGCGCATCGAGATCGGGTTCTGCTTCTCGAGCTCGCGGACTTTCTCCGAGTATTCCTCGTAGCTGCCGCTGCCGTTGGCGGTGGCGATCGCCGCCTTGTAGACCTTCGGGTAGAAGCGGAAGGTCTTCGCCGGTTTGGCGCTGGTGTCCTCGCCGCTCAGCACCCGGGCGCGCTCGTTGGTGTCCTCGTCGAGCTCGGCGAAGCCGGTGCCGCCGCTGGCGCTGGCGGCGAAGGCCTCGGTCTGGAAGATCTCCGCCAGCTCGGGCTTGATCCCGATCGAGGAGAACTGGCGCGCGTAGCCGCGCACCTCGTGGATCCCGATCGTCGAGATCACTTTCTCGATCCCTTTGCGCAGCGCCGCGCAGAGGTTGCCGACGTCGGTCTCGTAGTCCTCGACGCAGATCACCTCGACCATCGTGTAGGGGCAGACGCCGTTGGCGCCGAGGCCGAGCGCCAGCATCACGTCGTGGACGTTGCGGAGCGCCGCCGAGCGCAGGACGAGGCCGCAGCGCCGGCGCAGGTTCTCTTCCCCGGTCTGGACCCTGAACTGCTTCAGCGCCTGGTCGACCGCCGAGGTCGCCAGGTGCGGGTCGAGGTAGCGGCGCTCGGCGTCGTAGACGGTGCGGTCGGTGAGGATCACCAGCTCGGCGCCGTCGCGCACCTTCTTCACCGCTTCCTGCTTGATCCGCTCGATCGCGCCGGCGGTCGTCTCGGACTCCAGCAACGAGATGTCGACCGCGCCGGCCCGGCCGCGGAACTCCTCCCAGAGGTCCTCCAGCAGGTAGGTGTGGTGGTCGCGGGCGATCTTGCGGTAGGTCTTGTCGGAGAGCGGCGCCAGGCCGTGGTGGCCGCCGAGGATCACCGGGAACTCGGTTTCGACCGTGCCGGTGTCGGTGCCGGCCGAGTCGAGCGAGGGCCGGCGGCCGAACAGCGCCCGGGTCGAGAAGTGCTCCAGCTCCCGTTCGCGGTCGAGCGCCGGGTTGGTGACGACGGCGACCGTCTCCTTGAAGTAGTCGGCGAGGTTCTGGCGCTCCGGCGAGAGCGCCGCGAGCGGTCCGTCGTAGCCCAGCGAGCCGACCGGCTCGGCCCCGTTGGAGGCCATCTGCTGGACGAGTTTGACGTCGTCGCGCTGCCAGCCGAAGCCGGCGAGGACGCGGTCTTCGACCTTGACCGGCTCTTCGGGACCGGCTTCGGAGTAGCCGGGGACGTCGTCGCCCTCGAGCGGCCCGCCGGTCTCGAGCGCCCGCTCGTAGCCGGCGACCGCCTCGGCGCCGTTGCGGCGCGTCCAGGCGTCCCTGACGATCCGCAGCATCTCGTCGTGCGGGTGCAGGGTCGAGCGCCGGGCCTCGCGGTCGATCAGCAGCAGCGCCTTCTCGCCCGGGGCCAGCGGCTTGGGCTCGGAGACCATCCTGTGGACCGAGACGACGCCCGGCTCGGAGCTGAAGACGAAGTCGTCCTCGGTCTCGACCTGCCAGAGCGGCCGCAGCCCCATCGCGTCGGCCGAGAAGACGCATTCGTCGGCGTGGCGGGCGATCAGCGCGACCGGGCCCTGGGCGAACGGCCCCATCGCCTGGTGCAGGTACATGTAGAAGCCGTGCAGGTCCTCCGGCAGGCGCCGGATCTCAGCGACGATCGGCGGCACCACCATCTCCATCGCCTCGGCCAGCGAGAGCCCCTCGCGGCTGACCATCGCCGCGATCGTCAGGTTCAGGTCCTGGGAGTCCGAGGAGCCGGGCTGGACCGGGACGGCCAGCATCCTGGCCTCCTGGCGCAGCTGCTCGATCGTGTTGATCTCGCCGTTGTGCCCGAGCATCGAGAACGGCTGCACGCGCTTGAACGAGGGCCAGGTGTTGGTCGAGTAGCGGTTGTGGCCGAAGCAGCCGATCGTCTCGAAGCGCTCGTCGCGCAGGTCCGGGTAGTAGGAGCCGAGCACGTTCGGCGTCCCCATCACCTTGTAGACGCAGGTGGTCGCCGAGAACGAGGGGACGTGGACGCCGAGCCGCCGCTCGAGCTCGATCAGCAGCTCGAACAGGATCGGGTCGCGGCGGGCGGCCTCGGGGACGAGGCCGCCGAGCTGCCAGAAGACCGGCTCCTCCTCGCGCGCGGTCGGGCCGAGCGCGGTCGAGTCGACCTTGCCCTCGCGCTCGGCGAGGATCCGGAAGCCGCCTTCGCCCAGCAGCTCGCGGGCGTCGTGCTGGACCTGCTCGCGGTCCTGGGAGCGCTCGATGAAGACGTGGGCGACGGCGAAGGCGTCGTCGAGCGTCAGCGAGGGGTCGTGGCCGCCGGCGCGCACCTCCTCGGACCAGATCTTGCGCGGGATGTCGAGCAGCAATCCGCAGCCGTCCCCCTCGCCGTCGACATTGCCGGCGCGGTGCAGCATCTTCTGCATCGCCGGGATCGCCAGCTCGAGCGGTTCGTGACTGGCGCTGGCGTCCTTGCGGACCGAGGCGTAGATCGCGCAGGCGTCCTTGTCCTCGACGCTGGGCGGAGAGACCAGAGGCTTATAGGGACGCTCGGGCGAGTAGCGCTCGACCTGCGCGCCAGGTGACTGGTGCTTCGACATTGTGACCTCCCGGGATCCGCGCCTTCTTCGAGCGGGCGCGCGACGGGTTGACAGGTCCGGGAAGTATAGGCGGGCGCCGCAAAGGCTCCCGCGCGTTCTCGAAACCCCCCGCAAACGCGGGTATACCAGGGCCGCTAGGCCCAGCTCATGGGCTGGTAGCCGCCCTCCGGTTGGACGCCGATCAGCAGCGCCGTGACCTTGCCGTCGGAGCGGTTGAGGATCGTGCGCGAGGCGGGCGGCTCGATCGAGGCGAAGGTTCCCGCCGGTGCCGGGTGGTCGCTGCCCTCGATCCGCAGCACCGCCTCACCCTCGAGGATCACGTAGAGCTCGACCTGGCCGCTCCCGCTCTCGTCGTGCTCGGGAATCTGACCGCCCGGCTCGATTTCGACCAGGTTGAAGCCGAACGCCGAGGTGCCTAGCTCCCTGCGCGCCAGGCGCCAGGTCGAGTCGCCCGAGCCCGCGACCGTCTCGAACTCGTCGCGGTGCCTGATCGTGTAGCCGGCCGCCATCGCGGTCGCCCTCCGTCAGCCTCCGAAGCTCGGTTCGAAGGCGTTCTTGACCAGCACGGTCGCCTTGCCGCCGGAGAACGGCACCTTCACCACATTGCGCTTGGAGCCCCCTTCGAAGCCGCCTTCGAAGCCGAAGACCGTCTTGCCGTCGGCGGAGAGCGCGGCGCCGACGAGGCCCTGCTCGGTCGCCTTCTGGATCGGGTGCTGGGCGCCGGTCTGGGCGTCGACGCCGACCGCGTAGGTGGTGTCCTGGCCGCCGAACTGGGCGAGGATCCGCTTGCCGTCCCCCGACCAGGCGGTCGGGAACAGGCCCTGCAGCAGCGGGTCGACCTTGGTGTGGGTGAGCCGCTTCACGCCCTTGCCGTTTTCGTCCATCAGGTAGAGCTCGTTCTTGGGCCCGTACTTGCGCTTGTTGGCTTCCAGCAGCTTGACGAAGACGATCTTCCCGCTCGGGCCCCAGAGCGGGTACTCGGAGGCGTGGTCGCGGGTCAGCGCCACCGTGCCGGTGCCCGCCGCCGAGACCCGGTAGACGTCGCTGCGGGGCGGGTACTTTTCGTTGTTGGCCTTCGCGTAGACGACCTCTTTGCCTTCGGGGTCGAAGGAGAAGCCGTAGAAGTAGCCGCTGGCGATCACCTTCTGGGCGCCGGTCGCGATCGTGACCAGGACCAGCTTGCGCTTGCCGATTTCGGGCCCGCGGACGGCGAGCAGCTGTTCGGAGTTCGAGGTGAAGGCCAGCGAGTACGGTTCGCGCCAGTTGACCATCAGGGTCTTGCCGGCGCCGCCGCCGTCGGTCCTCGCCACCACCAGTTCGGACTTGTGCCCGGCGCCTTCGCGCGAGTAGGCGACCAGCGCCCCGTCGGGCGAGACGTGGGGCGTCGCCCCGGTGCCGACCTTGCGGATCCCCGAGCCGTTGTCGTTGGCGACGTAGACCGTGGTCTTGAGGTTGCCGCGGACGAACGCCATCTTCGCCTGGGCCAGAGCCGGCAGGGCGAGCAGGGCGAGGAGCGCGAGGGGCAGGAGCAGCTTGGACTTCGGGAGCGTGGGCATGGCGCGATGGTATCTCCGCCCGGCGACGGCATGGCCGATCGTCCGAGATGGCGCCTCGCGGCGCGGGCGCGCCTCGCTACAGCTCGGGCACGTCGACGCCCTGCGGCGCGAACGGCAGGCGCCGCACCTCGGCCCAGCCGGCGCAGCGCTCCTCCAGCGCCGCCGCCACCTTGCCGGCCTCCTGCCAGGTCGTCCAGACCAGCACGGTGGGCCCGGCGCCGGAGATCGTCGCCCCCAGCGCCCCCAGCTCCCGGGCCGAGTCGACGATCTCCATCGAGCGCGGGTAGAGGGCGCGGCGGCGCGGCTGGTGGAGCCGGTCGCCGAGGCCGCGGGCAAGGAGGTCGAGGTCGGCGCTGCGCAGGCCCAGCACCAGCAGCGCCGCCGAGGAGACGTTGGCGACGGCGTCGGCGATCGGCACCTCGGCCGGGATCGCCTCCCGCGCCCGCTCGGTCGAGACCTCCTCGGGCGGGATCACGACGATCCCCTCGAGCCCGTCGGGCGGGTCGAAGCGGGCCGCCAGCGGCTTCCCGTCCTCGCCCGCGCCGCAGACCACGAAGCCGCCGTAGATCGCGGCGGCGACGTTGTCCGGGTGGCCCTCGATCTCACTCGCCCGGACCAGCATCTCCGCCCTGGAGAGCGCCAGCTCGTAGAGGTGGTCGGCGGCGGCGAGGCCGGCGACGATCGCCGCCGCGCTCGATCCCAGCCCCCGCGCCAGCGGGATCTCGCTGCGCAGCCGGAAGGCGATCCCGTCGGCGGGGTGCAGGGACTCGAAGGCGCGGACGAGCAGGTTCTCGCGGCCGCTCGGCACGTCGAGCCCGCCGCTCTCGAAGGAGTACTCGCCGACCTCCTCGACCTCGAGCTCGAGGTACAGGGAGACCGCCGCCGCCATCGCGTCGTAGCCCGGCCCGAGGTTGGCCGAGGAGGCCGGGACCCGGACCACTCGCCGCCGCGCCGTCATCAATCGAAGACGGCGCGCTCGACGGCGGCGAGGTCGTTGTCGCAGGCGATCACCGCGGGAGCTTTGCCGAGCGCGGTGTCGGGGTCCTTGAGGCCGTGGCCGGTCAGCACGCAGACGACCGATTCGGGCGCGGCGACGCCCTCGGGCGCGGGCAGGCCGTGGGCGAGGACGCCGGCGACCGAGGCGGCCGAGGCCGGCTCGCAGAAGACGCCTTCGGAGTCGGCGAGCCAGCGGTAGGCGTCGAGGATCTGGGAATCCGAGACGGCGGCGACGCGGCCGCGAGAGGCGGTGAAGGCCGCCATCGCCTCCTCCCAGCGGGCCGGGTTGCCGATCCGGATCGCCGAGGCGACGGTCTCTGGGTGGGCGACCGGCTCGCCGCTGACCAGCGGCGCCGCGCCCTCCGCCTGGAAGCCGTAGAGGAGCGGCGCCGTCGCTTCCTCCTGGAACCCGCGCCAGTAGGCGGTGACGTTGCCGGCGTTGCCGACCGGGATCGCCAGCGCGTCGGGCGCCCCGCCGAGCTCCTCGACGATCTCGAAGGCGCCCGTCTTCTGGCCTTCGATCCGGTGCGGGTTGACCGAGTTGACGAGTTCGATCGGGTGCTTGTGGGCGAGCTCGCGGACGATCCGCAGGGCGTCGTCGAAGTTGCCCTGCAGAGCGACGACCCGGGCTCCGTGCATGAGCGCCTGCGCCAGCTTGCCGATCGCGATCTTGCCCTCGGGAACGATCACCGCCCCGCGCATCCCCGCCCGCGCCGCGTAGGCCGCGCAGCTGGCGGCGGTGTTGCCGGTCGAGGCGCAGATGATCGCCTCCGCCCCGCGCCCCTTGGCGCGCGAGACCGCCACCGTCATTCCCCGGTCCTTGAAGGAGCCGGTCGGGTTCAGGCCCTCGAACTTGAGGTAGGCGCGGGCGCCGATCCGCTCCGAGAGGCGCGGCGCGTCGATCAGCGGCGTCGAGCCCTCGCGCAGGCTGACGACCGGGTCGCCGGGCTCGAGCGAGAGCCGCTCGCGGTAGCGGTCGATCAGCCCGGCCGCCATCAGGCGCCTTCCTCGATCACGTGGATGTAGCGGGCCGGCGCCCGCATGTCGTCGAGCTCGCCGAGCGCCGCGACCGCCGCCGCGAAGCGGGACTCCAGGCACTCGTGGACGACCATCACCAGCCGCGCGTCCTCCCCGATCCCCCGCTGGACGACGCTCTTCACCGAGATCTCGTGGTCACCCAGCACCGTCGCCACCCGGGCCAGGACGCCGGGGCGGTCGGCGACCTCGAGGTGCAGGTAGAAGGAGGAGGGCACGTCGGCGACGATCGGCAGCTCGGTGCGGGTCTCGTGCACGGGGGTGTCGCCGGCGAGGATCGAGACGACGTCGCCGAGCACCGCCGAGGCGGTCTGCAGGCCGCCGGCGCCGGGCCCGGACATCGTCACCTCGTTGATCGCCGGGGCCTCGACCATCACCGCGTTGAAGGGGCCCTCGATCGGCGCCAGCGGGTGGCCGCTGTAGAGCAGGCAGGGGAAGACGCGGACGCTGATGCCGCCGTCGCGGCGCTCGGCGACGCCGAGCAGCTTCAGCGTCAGGTCGAGCTCGCGCGCGTAGGCGAGGTCGTCGGGCGCGATCGCCTCGATCCCCTCGTAGGGGACCTGCGCCAGGTCCACGGGAGTGTGGAAGGCGAGCCGGGCGAGGATCGCCATCTTCGCCGCCGCGTCGGCGCCGCTGACGTCGTCGGAGGGGTCGGCCTCGGCGTAGCCGAGCCGCTGGGCCTCGGCCAGCACCTCCTCGTAGCCGGCGCCGCTCGCCCCCATCTCGGTGAGGATGAAGTTGGTCGTCCCGTTGACGATCCCGTAGACCTTCTCGATCCGGGTGACGCCGAAGCTCTCCTGGATCGTGCGCACGATCGGGATCACCGCCGCCACCGCCGCCTCGAAGCGCAGCTGCACCCCGGCCTCGCGGGCGACGGCGAAGAGCTCGTCGCCGTGCTGGGCGAGGAGCTGCTTGTTGGCGGTCACCACCGGGCGGCGCGCGCGCAGCGCGTCGAGCACGAACTGCCGCGCCGGGTCGGTCCCGCCCATCAGCTCGACGATCAGGTCGGAGCGCTCGAGGATCGCCCCGAAATCCCCCTGCGAGCGGGTCAGGACGCCGGCCAGCTCCGGCCGGCGGCCGGTCGCCGCCTCGACCGCCTCGGCGCGCTCGGCGAGCAGCTCGTCGAAGGCGGCGCCGACGTTGCCGTGGCCGAGCAGCCCGATGCGGACCGGTTTGGGGCCGCGGTCAGGCATCGACGTCCCGCGCGGTCAGGTCCTCGTAGGTCTCGCGGCGGACGACGACCCGGGCCTCGCCGTCGCGGCAGAAGACGACCGGCGGCCGCGGCACCCCGTTGTAGTTGCTCGCCATCGCGTAGCCGTAGGCGCCGGTCGCCGGCGTGACCAGGACGTCGCCTACCGCCGGCTCGGCCAGCAGCGCGTCGCGGACGACGACGTCGCCGGACTCGCAGTGCATGCCGGCGACGGTGGCCGGCGTCCGCGGGTCCTCGCCGGCGCGGTCGGCGATCAGCGCTTCGTAGCGGGAGCCGTAGAGCATCGGCCGCAGGTTGTCGGACATGCCGCCGTCGACGGCGACGTAGGTGCGCACGCCGGGGATCTCCTTCACGGTGCCGACGCGGTAGGCGGTGACGCCGGCGTTGGCGACCAGCGAGCGGCCCGGCTCGACCAGGATCCGCACCCCGGAGCCGAAGACCTCGGCGACGCCGCGGACCTTGACGTCGACGTACTCCTCGATCGAGGGCGGCTCGTCGGCGGCGGTGTAGGCGACGCCGAGGCCGCCGCCGACGTTGACGACCCGGCACCAGTCGCCGGCCAGCTCGCCGAGCGCGCGGATCGCCAGCGTGTAGGGCTCGAGCTCGAAGATCTGCGAGCCGATGTGGGCGTGCAGCCCGACCAGCTCGAGCCGGTCGGAGGCCAGCACCCGCTCGACCGCCCGCGCCGCCAGGCCGTCCTCGAGGCCGAACCCGAACTTCGAGTCGAGCTGGCCGGTGGTGATGTAGTCGTGGGTCGAGGGCTTGATCCCCGGCGTCACCCTGATCAGCACCCGCTGGCGGCCCTCGAGCAGCCGCTCGCAGCGCTCGATCTCGTCGAAGGAGTCGATGATCAGGTGGCGGACGCCGACCCGGGCGGCGAAGAGGATCTCCTCGTCGCTCTTGTTGTTGCCGTGCACGTGGATGCGGCCCGGGTCGAACCCGGCCCGGAGCGCCATGTGCAGCTCGCCGCCGGAGGCGACGTCGACCGAGAGCCCCTCCTCGGCGCAGAGCCGGTAGGCGGCCGTGCAGGGCAGCGCCTTGCTCGCGAACAGGACCTCGAAGTCCGAGTGGCGGCTCGCGAAGGCCTCGACGTAGGCCCGGGCGCGGGCGCGGATCTCATCCTCGGCGTAGACATACGCCGGGGTGCCGAGCTCCTCGGCGAGCTCGACGACGTCGCAGCCGGCGATCTCGAGATGGCCGCGCTCGTTCACCCGGCTGCCGGCGGGATAGACCGCCGAGCCCGCGATCGGGTCCCCGCCCAGCACCGATCCCGCTTGCTCCGCGTCCGCCATTGGCGCGCATTGTGCCTGACGAGTGCGCGACCCGGCGCCGTCAGGGCTTTCCGCCGAGCAGACCGCCGGCGGCCTTCACCGTTTCGTCGACCGTCTGGCCGACCACCGATTCGGGGCCGGCGACGCCGTTGACGACGCTTTCGGTGGCTTCGGTGACGCCGCTTTCCTGGAGGGCGCCGCCGAGGACTTCTTCGTCGACGCCGCTGACCGTGGTGTTGACGGTTTCGCTCACCCGGGTCGAGGTCGAGCTGGCGCTCGAGCCGCCGCCCCCGGAACCGCCGCTCGGCTGGGTCGGGTTGCCGCCCGAGCCGCCCGTGTTGCCGGACCCAGCCGAGCCACCGGAGCCGCCCGACCCACCGGAGCCTTCGGAGCCGACGCTGCCTTCCGGGCTGCCGGCGAAGCTCGATTCCTGGGGCTGGGAGCCGCCGCCGGCCCCGCCCCGGCCGCTGCCGGGCGCCGCGCCGGCGGCGGCAGCGCCGGTCGGTGCGGCGGCGGCCGCCGCGGCGCCGGAGCCAGCCCCGGCCCGCGCCGGAGCGACGCCGGAGCCGGGCACCACCCGGGCCTCGGAGACCTGACCCTGGTCCTCGCCGCCGCCGAGCGCGGCGACGGGCCAGGCCTCGAAGACCTGCGCGGTCACGAGCAGCACGAAGGCCACGATGGCGACGGCGATCAGCGTCGCTCCCGACATCGCGCCCACCAGATAAGTGCGCGCCTGGCGAATCATCTGCCTATTGCTAAAGGTAGCCCATCGGGTCGGTTACCTGGCCGTAGATCCGCACCTCGAAGTGGAGATGGGGACCGAGGCAGTAACCGGTGCAGCCGGTGTAGCCGATCACCTCGCCCTGACTGACCGAGTCGCCGAGCGAGACCGCGAAGGAGCTCTGGTGCGCGTAGCAGGTGGAGAGCCCGCCGCCGTGGTCGAGGCACGTGTAGTTGCCGTAGCCGCCGCTTTCGGCCTCCGACTGCTGCAGGGCGACGGTGCCGTCGGCGGCGGCGCGGATCGGGGTTCCTTCCGGCACCGCGATGTCGATGCCCGGGTGGTACTCGTAGCCGGCGCCGATGTCACGGCCGCCGAACCCGGAGGCGATCGGCCCGTCGACCGGCCAGATCAGGCCGCCGCTGCCTTCCTGGATCGGCCCCGCCGGCAGCGGCGCCGAGCCGGTTTCCGCCAGCTGGGCCGCGATCTCGCCCTGGATCGCGGCGACCGAGCCGTCGAGCTCTTCCTCGTGCAGGCTGATCCGGGCCAGCGCCGCTTCGCGGCTGCGGCGGGCGTCGACCAGCGCCCGCTGGCGGCCGCCGAGCGCGGCCCGCGTGCTGACCAGCGCCGACTCTTCGGCGGCGATCGAGTTCCGCGCCGATTCGATTCGCAGCATCGAGTTGCGGCGGCGGCTGACGCTCGCCGCGACTTCGTCGCGCAGGTCGCGGACGCGGCCGGCCACCGCCTGGTCGGCGCTCTGCAGCCGGTTGAGGTATTCGCTGCGCGCCGCCAGTTCGCCGACATCCCCGGAGGAGACGATCACGCTGAAGAGGTCGGGGTCGCCGGCCTTGTAGATCGCGACCAGCCGTTCGCGCAGGACGGTCAGCGCCCGCCGCAGATGGAGGCGGGCGCGGTCGAGACGGCGCTGGGCGCTGCGCAGCTCGGCGCTCGCCCGGTCGAGCTCGGCCTGGGTGGCGGCGAGCCTCGCGCGGACCGCCGCCTCGCGGGTGCGGATCGCCGCGACCTGGTCGGTGAGGCGTTCGATCCGAGCTTTGTTGGCGGCGATCGTCGTCGTCAGCACCCCCTTGCGCTGGCGCACCGCTTCCAGGCTGGCTTCCTTCGCTTCGAGCTGGGAGCGAAGGTCGGCGGCGGGGGCGGCGGGGGCGGCGGCGAGCAGCGCCGCGAGCGCCGCGGCGACGGTCACGAGCGCCGTCGCGACGGAACGGGGAAGGGGCATCGAGCCGAGGCTAGCCAAGCCGGTTTGCCGGCCGGAGCGGCGCAAAGTCCCTGCAACCGCGGTTGCGCTCAGCGACCCGGGGCGCGCTCGGAGAGCCCCTCGCCGGGCGCGTTCTCGACCCGCAGCAGGCCCTGCGCGGCCTCTTCCTCCATCTGCAGCGTCGTGTGCTCGATCCCGAAGCGCTCGCGCAGCGTCAGCTCGAGTCGGCGGCGGATCAGGTCGCGGTCGGCGCCGCGGCTGACGACGACGTGGGCGGCCACCGCGCCGAAGCCCGAGGTGACGGTCCAGACGTGGAGGTCGTGGACCTCGCGCACGCCGTCCTCGCGGCAGATCGCCCGCCCCATCCCTTCGACGTCGAGATCGGCCGGCGCCGCCTCCATCAGCACGTCGAAGGGCTCCTTGATCAGGCGCCAGGAGGAGGCGAGGACGAGCGCCGCGATCAGCAACGAGACCACCGGGTCGACGACGTCCGAGCCGCCGGCGAGGACGACGCCGCCGGCGACGATCACGCCGAGCGAGCCGAGCGCGTCGGCGGCCGAGTGGCGCAGCGCCCCCTCGAGGTTGATGTCCTCGCGCTGGCCGCGCGCCAGGACCCAGGTCGCGGCGACGTTGCCGGCGAGGCCGAGGAAGCCGAGGGCGAGGACGCCGCCGGCCTCGATCGGCGGCGGGTCGGAGAAGCGGCCGACGGCCTCGACCGCGATCAGGACGCTGACCGCGACCAGCAGCAGGCCGTTGACCAGCGCCGCCAGGACCTCGGAGCGCTGGTAGCCGAAGGTGCGCCGGCCCGCCGCGGGCAGCGACGCCAGCCGCGCCGCGAACAGCGCCAGCGCGATCGAGCCGACGTCGGAGAGCAGGTGGCCGGCATCGGCGAGCACCGCCAGCGAGCCGGTGAGGACACCGCCGACCGCCTCGGCGACCAGCATGACGACGTTGATCGCCAGCGCGACCCACATCCGCCGCCGGCTGTCGGCGCGCCGCGCGTCGAGGCTGTGGCTATGCCCGCCGGGGCCGTGCATCGCCCCGAGGATAGGTCAGGCGGCGACGGGCTCCTGCGCGGCGATCGCCCGAGCGGCCACCTCGGCGCCGAATTCGAGCCGTTCGGCGTAGTCGCGCGCCTGCATCCGCGAGATGACCATGCGCTGGATCTCGGCCGTCCCCTCGAACAGCTGGTAGATCTTGGCGTCGCGGAACCACTTCTCCAGCGGGCACTCGGTGCTCTGCGCGTAGGGGCCGACCAGGTCCATCAGCGTCGTCGTCGCCCACATCGTCACGTCGCCGGCCTTGAGCTTCGACATCGAGCCCTGGCCGCCCGTCATCGGCACCCCGTTGCGCCCCATCCAGCCGGCTCGCTGGACGAGCAGCCGCGCGGCCTCGATCTCCGTCGCGACGTCGGCCAGCGTCTGCTGGATCCGCTGCGCTTTCAGCATCGGCACGCCGCCTTCTTCGCGGCCGTCGAGGTACTCGAGCGTCCACTCGTAGGCGGCCTGAGCGATCCCCAGCGCCGAGGCGCCGACGATCGGCCGCGTGATCTCGAAGGTGGCGAGGGCGTCGGCCGAGCGCGAGCTCTGGCCCGAGCGCGCCCGCTCCAGCTTCTTCTGCAGCTTCTCCTCGCCGCCGAGCAGGTACTCGGCGGGGATCCGGCAGTCGTCGAGCACGACCTCGGCGGTGTGCGAGGCGCGGATCCCGAGCTTGGTCTCCTTCTTGCCCTGCGCCAGGCCGGGCGTGCCCTTGGGGATCACGAACGAGGCCTGGCCGCGGGTGCCGAGCGCAGGGTCGACGGTGGCGACGACGACGTGGACGTCGGCGATGCCGCCGTTGGTGATGAAGACCTTGGTGCCGTTGAGGACCCACTCGTCACCGTCGCGCCGCGCCGTCGTCTTCAGGCTCTTGACGTCCGAGCCGGCCTGCGGCTCGGTCACCGCGTAGGCGCCGAGCTTGACCTCCTCGCCGGCGCCGAAGCACTCCGGCACCCACTGGGCGATCTGCTCGGGCGTGCCGCTGGCGGCGATGCCGGCGGCGGCGAGCCCGGAGCCGCCGATCGCGAGCGCGATCCCGGCGCAGCCCCAGTGGAGCTCTTCGGAGGAGATCAGCTGCATCTGGCCCTCGCCGTCGGCGGCCGAGCGCTGGATCGCCTCGAGGCCCTGGAAGCCCTGCTTGCGCGCCTCCCGGATCACCTCCCAGGGGGTGCTCTCGTCTTCGTCGTGCTTGCGCGCCGCGGGCCGGATCACCTCGCGGGCGAAGGTCCGGCAGCGGTCCTTGAACTCGCGCTGCTCGTCGGTAAGTTCGAAGTTCATCGCTGCCTTTCTGCCGGTTCCCTCTGCCTGAGGCCGATTGACTGGTCAGTCAGCCAGTCCGTGCGAACTGTACCTGAAGCGGTGGCCGGACCGGCGGGGAGCCGGCCTCGATCCTGTCACCGACCCGTGTAGCTTTGGCCCGGTGAAGCGCGAGAAGCCGATCAACGCCGACCTGCCGCCCGAGGCGCCCGGGCCGGGCGAGCCGGAGGCGGCGGCGGCGCCGGAAGAGCCGCGGCCAGAGGCGCCCCCGACGGCGCCGCAGCCACCCGCACCGGAGCCGCGTGTCCCAGAGCCACCCGCACCGGAGCCGCGTGCCCCCGAGCCCCCCGCACCGGAGCCGCCGCAGCCAGAGCCGGCCGGCGCCCCTCCCCCACCGCCGCCGCGGGCGCCGCGCCGCCGCCCGCCGCGCCGCCGCGCCGCCGCCGGCGGCGCCGGCCGAGGCCGCTGACGCCGATGCTGCTGGCGGCGCTCGCGCTGTAGCGGTGGCCTTCATCCTCGCCGCCGTGCTCGGCGGCACCGGCGGCGGCTCGGCGCCGGAGGGGACAGGGACGACCAGCGCCGCGCCGCCAGCCGAACCGGCGGCCGACGGCGGCGCGCAGGGCGCCGAAGCGCTGGGCTTCCCCGGCTTCGCCACCAACAACACGACCCGGGTCGGCGGCGCCGACGCGCCCGCGGTCGCCGCCGCCGCCGCGCTCGCCGCCTTCCCCTCGCGGACCGCCGCCCAGCGACCCGCGGCGGTCGCCCTGGTCGGCGAAGAAGACTGGGCCGGAGCCGTCGCCGCCGCCGTCCTGATGGCCGAACCGGTGCGGGCGCCGCTGCTGATCTCCGGCCGGGAGCTGCCCGAGGTCACCGCCGAAGCGCTGGAAGCGCTGGCGCCGGCCGGGTTCGAAGGCGGCGCCCAGGCTTTCCGGATCGGCGGCGTCGCCGTCCCCGACGAGCTGCGGACGGCGGCGCTCGGTTCGCGCGACGCGGCCACCGAGGCCGCGGAGATCGCCAAGCTGCGCCGTCGCCTCGCCGGGTCCCGGCCGCGTCACATCGTCGTCGCCCCCGCCTCGGCGCCCGAACTGGCGGTACCCGCCGCGGCCTGGGCGGCCCGCTCCGGCGACCCGGTGCTGTTCGCCGAACGCGACGACCTGCCGGCGGCGACGGCGACGGCGCTGCGCGAAAACGCCGGCGTCCCCGTCTACGTGCTCGGGCCCGCGGCGGCGATCTCGGGCAAGGTGCTCGCCGGGATCCGCAAGATCGCCGGCACCGCCAAGCGCGTCGCCGGCGACGATCCGGTCGCCAACGCGGTCGCCTTCGCCCGCTTCGACGGCGGCGCCGGCTTCGGCTGGAACGTCAACGACCCCGGCCATGGATTCGTCCTCGCCCGCGCCGAAGCGCCGCTGGCGGCGGCCGCCGCGGCGGCGCTCTCCGGCTCGGGGACCTGGGGGCCGTTGCTGCTCACCGACAGCGCGGCTAAGCTCCCCGCCGAAGTCCGCAGCTACTTTCTCGACGTGAAGCCCGGCTACACGAACAACCCGACCCGCGCCTTCTACAACCATGTGTGGGTGATCGGCGACCAGGAGGCGATCGACGTGAACCAGCAGGCCGAAGTCAACGAGCTGGCCGAGCTTGCCAGGATCGGCGGCGAAGGATGAGCGAAGCCGAGAGCCCGCAGCTGCTCGGCCGTGCCGGCGAGGTGACCGCCGAGGACATCCGCGCCCTCGCCGGGGCCTCGACGCCCCACTTCGCGCTCCAGGTCCGCAACCGGATCCAACGCCTGATCGCGCCGCTGCCCGCCGGCCATCCGGCCCGGGTCGAAGGCGAACGGAAGATCGCGCGGCTCGAGGACCTCGCCGAGCACAGCGGCGACCCGCGCGGCACCCTCGGCATCTCCCACTGAGGCGTCCGCGTGAGGTTCATGGCCCCGGGCGTCTGGCGGCTGAAGGAGATCCCGGCGCCGACGATCAACGTCTACCTCGCCGGCGACGTCCTGATCGACGCCGGCCGCCGCTGGGACCGGCGGCGGATCTTCGCCGAGCTGGAGGGGATCGAGATCTCGCTGCTGGCGCTGACCCACGTCCACCCCGACCACCAGGGCGTCGCCAGGGACATCTGCGAGGCGCGCGGGGTGCCGCTCGCCTGCCATGCCGACGACGTCGCGGCGATGGAGGGCAGGCGCCCGGTGCAGGAGGCGGCGGCCTCCAACCCGGTCAACCGGGTGGTCCGCGCGCTCTGGCAGGGGCCGCCCCACCCGGTCGAGCGGGTGCTGCGGGACGGCGACGAGGTGGCCGGCTTCCGCGTCATCCACGCCCCGGGGCACGCCCGCGGCGAGGTGATCTTCTTCCGCGAGAGCGACCGGGTGGCGATCTGCGGCGACGTGATCCGCAACATGAGCTACGCGACCGGGCTGCCGGGAATCAAGGAGCCGCCGGACATCTTCACCTACGACCCGGCCGAGAACCGGCGCTCGATCCGCAAGCTGGCGGCCCTGGAGCCCTCGCTGATCCTGCCGGGGCACGGCCCGGCGGTCACGGACATGGACGCCTTCGCGAGCTTCGTCGACGCGCTTGCGGGGTAGGCGAAGCGCGACTTTCCCCCGCCCCCGGTCTTAGGGGGCCAGGCAACGAACTGGAAGGGAGTCCAGATGAAGACGTTCAAGCTGCGCCGTCCGTCCCCGGCGATGGTCGTCGCCGTGATCGCCCTGGTCGTCGCGCTCGGCGGCACCGCCTACGCGGCGAAGTCGATCAACGGCGGCGCGATCCAGAAGCAGACGATCGGCGCCGGCAAGCTCAAGCACAAGACGCTGACCGGCTACCAGATCAACCTCAACAAGCTCGGCGTCGTCCCCGCCGCCAAGCGCGCGGCCCACACCTACTGGGCGGTCGTCGACAACCCCAACGGGGCGACCAACGCGACGCTGAACCGGGCCAGCGACGCCGGCATCACCGTCGTCGAGGGTGGCGGCGCCGTCAACGTGATCTTCCCGGTCAACGTCTCCGGCTGCGCCAACCTGGCGGCCCGCAACAACGCCGGCACCACCGTGCCGGCCTCCGGCTACGCCCAGACCAACATCTCTCCCGCCAATCCCAACGCGGTCGAAGTCCACACCCGCGACAAGAACGGCGGCAACGAGGACGCCGACTTCCAGCTGCTCGTCGTCTGCCACTGACCCGGCGTCCCGTGGTGCCCTGAGGTCGCGCGGCGGCCGCGGGGCACCGCGCCCCGGGGGGTGGTTGAGCCTCCCCCGCGGCGCTACGATCCCGCCATGACCGACACCCCGCGGGCCCCCGAGGAAGGCATCGTCAAGGACGAGAACGCGCGCGAACTCGCGATCCAGCGCCTGAAGATGAAGCAGGACTTCAAGGGGATCGCCGGCGGCGGGCTGCTCGCGGTCGTCGTCACCGTCGTGATCTGGGCCCTCGCCGGCGGCGGCTACTTCTGGCCGGTGTGGGTGATCCTGGGCGTCGCGATCGCCCTCGTCACCCAGGGCTGGAAAGCCTACGGCCCCAGCGGTCAGATCACCGAGGCCGACGTGCAGCGCGAGATGCGCAACGGCTGAGCGCCCTGACCCCCCAACTCGTGGTTCCTTGCGGACGTTCTGGGTCCAGAAGGAACCACAGGTCGCCGTCGCGAGCTCAGAGGCCAACCCGTGGTTCCTTGCGGTCGCCCGGCGGCCGCAAGGAACCACGGTTATGATGAGGGCTGGGTGGGTTCAGGGGAGGCGGGCGCGGGACATGTCGACGCGCTCGCCGTGGAAGGGGACGCCCTCGGCGAGGAGGAGGGCGCGCTGGCGGGAGCCCTTGGCGAGCGAGCCGTCGGCGCGGACCACGCGCCACCAGGGCAGGTCGGGATCCTCGGCGGCGAACAGGACCGAGCCGGCGAAGCGGGGCGCGCCGGGCGAGACGTCGCCGTAGCTGCGCACGAAGCCCGGCGGGATCGCGCGGACGCGGTCGAGCACCTCGAGCTCGCGAGCTCCCGGCCCGGCGCTCACGCCGCCGGGCCGAAGGCGGCGACGATCCGGTCCTGGAACTCGCTCAGTTCCTCGGCCGAGATGAAGTAGGTCGGCGGCGTCAGGAAGAGGCCGTCGGCGCGCTCGGCGGTCGCCTCGACGCGGGCCCGGACCTTGTCGAGCGGCCCGGCGGCGCAGTAGGTCTCGACCATCTCGTCGCTGATCGCCGCCGGCACCGCGGCGAGGTCGCCGCGGCGGAAGGCCTCCCCGGCCGCGACCGCGTTGTCGCCGAAGCCGTGCATCTCCCAGATCGGCATGTAGGTCTTCACCGTCGCGTAGAAGGAGAGCGTGCGCCGGGCGCGGTCGAGCGCCCGCCCCTCGTCCTCGTCGATCGCGCAGCAGACCGTCGGCAGGTAGTCGAAGTCGCGCCGCTCGCGGCCGCTGCGCCGCAGCCCGGTCTCGAAGCCCGCCACCACCACCTCCTCGATCCAGCGCAGGCTCTGGATCGGGTGCCCGACGAGGCCGTCGGCGACGTCGCCCGCCATCCGCGCCATCCCCGCCTGCATCGCCGCGGCGTAGATCGGGACCGCCTCGCGCGGCGCCGGGTGCGGCCGCACCCAGCCCCGGATGTCGATGTCGTAGTACTCGCCCCGGTAGCGGATCGGCTCGCCGCCGGAGGCCTGGCGCATGATCAGCCGCGTCGCCTCGATCGCCTCGCGCAGGTGCGGCGCCGGCCGCCCGTACTCGGCGTTGTGCCAGGTCTCGTTCAGCCGCTTGACGCCGGCTCCCATCCCCAGCCGGAAGCGCCCGCCCGACATCTCGTCGACGTCGAGGGCGGAGACGGCGGCGATGAAGGGGCTGCGGGTGAAGGCCCAGACGATCCCGGTCGCGACGCCGATCCGCTCGGTGCGCGCGGCCAGGTAGGCGGCCTGGGTCACGGCGCTGCGGAACAGCTCCGGGGCCCAGACGCATTCGACGCCGGCGGCCTCCGCGCGCCGCGCGTCGGCCTCGAGGTCGGCGACCGAGTTGCCGATCGCGGCGACCGAGATCCGCTCCAGCGCCCCCATCCGCGGACCGCTCAGGCGGCGGCGCGGCTCAGCACCGCGGCGGCGACCCGCTCGCGGTGCCAGTGCGCGTCGCCCCACAGCGCCGCGTTGGCGCGGCCGCGCTTGAGGAAGAAGTGGAGGTCGTGCTCCCAGGTGAAGCCGATCCCGCCGTGGACCTGGATCGAGGCATCGGGGACCCGCCAGCCCGCGTCGGAGGAGTAGGCCTTCGCCATCGAGGAGGCGACCCGCAGCGAGTCCGGCTCGGCGTCGGCCGCCCAGGCGGCGCCGTAGACCGTCGAGCGCGAGTTCTCGGTCTCCAGCAGCATCTGCGCACAGCGGTGGGAGACCGCCTGGTAGGCGCCGATCGGACGCCCGAACTGGTGGCGGTCTTTGGCGTAGGCGACCGCCATCTCGAGCGCCCGCTGGGCGACCCCGGTCGACTCCGCGGCGAGGGCGACGATGACGCGGTCGAAGACGGCCTCGTAGGCGGCGCCGGGCGCCGGCAGCGTGTCCTCGGCGGCAACCCGGACGCCGGAGAGGGCGACGCTGGAGACCCGCCTCGTCGGGTCGATCGACGGTTCCTCGCGGACGCTGACCCCGGCGGCGCCGGCGGGCACGACGTGGCGGTGGCCGTCGGCGGTCGCGACCAGGAAGAAGTCGGCGCTTGCCGCGTCGAGGACCAGCACCTTCTCGCCGTCGAGCACGGTCTCATCGCCCTCCGACCGCGCCCGCATGCGGAAGGCGCCGGGCGTCGCGGTGGAGCCGGCGTCCCAGAGCGCCGGCGTCCCGCGCAGCTCGCCGGCGGCCAGCGGCCGCAGGTAGCGCTCGCGCTGGTCGTCGGAGCCGCACAGCGTCAGCGCCAGCGCCGCGACCGTGTTCGAGAGCAGCGGCGAGGGGGCGAGCGCGTACCCCATCTCCTCGAAGAGGACGGCGAGGTCGACGATGCCGAGCCCCTGGCCGCCCCACTCCTCGGGGACGGCGAGGCCGGCCCAGCCGAGCTCTGTCATCTCGCGCCAGCCCTCGGCGTCGAAGCCGCTCTCACCGGCGGCGATCTCGCGGATTCGCTCCGACTTGAAGCGCGAGGCGAGAAACTCGCGCGCGGTCGACCGGATCGCCTGCTGCTCGTCGGTGAGGTCGAAGTACATCTCAGCGCAGCCGCGGCAGCCCGAGCACCCGCTCGGCGATGATGTTCTTGAGGATGTCGGTGGTGCCGCCCTCGATCGAGTTGGCGCGCGAGCGCAGGAACGAGTACTGCCAGGCACCGCCGGCGACGGCGTGCTCGGCGCCGCGGGCGAGCGGCGCGTAGGCGCCCTCGAGCTCCAGCGCCAGCTCGGAGAGGCCCTGGTTGATGTCGGCCCACTGCCACTTGCCGAGCGAGCCCTCGGGGCCGGGGATGCCCGACTGCATCGTCTTGGTCAGGCCGCGGTAGGCGCCGAGCCGCATCGCCTCGGCCTCGATGTGGAGCTGGGCGATGCGCTGGCGGTAGTGCGAGTCCTCGGCGGGCGCCCCGCCCCCCTCCTCGCGCTCCTCCAGCGCCAGCCGCGAGAGCCGCGCGAGGCTGTTCTGGATCTGCGCGATGGCGCCGAAGGCGAGCCCGGCGCGCTCGTTCATCAGCGTCGTGATCGCGACGCCCCAGCCGTTGCCGACCCCGCCGACGACGTTCTCGTCGGGGATCCGCGCCTCGTTGATGAAGACCTCGTTGAACTCGCCCTCGCCGGTGATCTGGACGAGCGGCTTGGCTTCGACGCCCTCCTGCTCCATGTCCATCAGGAAGTAGGTCAGGCCCTGGTGCTTGGGGGCGTCGGGGTCGGTGCGGGCGACCAGCATGCACCACTTCGCGTACTGGGCGAAGGTCGTCCACACCTTCTGGCCGCTGACCACCCATTCGTCGCCGTCCTTGACCGCCCGCGTCTTCAACGACGCCAGGTCGGAGCCCGACTCCGGCTCGGAGAAGCCCTGGCACCAGATCTCCTCGCCGGTCAGGATCGGCTCCAGGTAGCGCGCCTTCTGCGCCTCGGTGCCGTGGGCGATGACGACCGGCCCGCCCATCGCCAGGCCGAGCACGTTGGCCGGGCTGGGCGCTTCCTGGCGGGTCGCCTCGTCGACCCAGATCGCCTGCTCGATCAGGGTCGCGCCGCGGCCGCCGTACTCCTTCGGCCAGGAGATCCCGGCCCAGCCGGCCTCGTGCAGCCGGCGCTGCCACTCGCCGCGGAAGGCCATCACCTCGTCGAGGCCGCCCTCGGGCTCGGGGCCGGGGTTGTTGGCCTGCAACCAGGCGCGCGCCTCGTCGCGGAACTCCTCCTCCGATGGCGACAGCGTCAGGTCCATCGAGCCGGCAGCATATCGGTCACTGGCCGTCCGGCCAGTGACCGATCAGAGCGCTGCCGGGGCGGCGGGCTATTCGTTGCCGCACTCCTTGAAGCCGAATTCCTTGGCGAGGGTGCTGGCCTTTTCGACCGGGTTGTTGCCTTCGAGCAGCTTCCCCGGATCTTCTTCCATCTCGTCGCTGCCTTCTTCGAGCGAGGTGACGATTTCTTCCGCCGCTTCCTCTTCGCCGCTCGGGGCGCCGAGTTCACCGAGTTCTTCGGCCTGCTTGCGCAGCGCCGGCGCGACCACGGTCTTGATCACTTCTTCCTGCTGGGCCTTGGTCGGGTTTTCGGTGTCGACGTTGTTGTCTTCGGCGAATTCTTCGGCTTCTTCTTCCAGCTGGGCTTCGCCCTGCTTGCAGATTTCGTCGCCCTGCTTGATGAATTCGGCTTTGGTCAGCGCTTCGCCGCCGCTGCTGTCACCGCCGCCGCCGCAGCCGGCGGCGACGAGGGCAAGCAACGTGAGAGCGCCGACAAGCAGAGCGAAGAGTCGCTTGCTCAACGGGTTTCCTCCCCTGATTGATGATTCGGACCGGCCGCACGCTAGCGGCACGGCCGGTCCGAACGGCTCACACCCGCTGGATCAGGGTGCCGGTCCCGAGGCCGCCGCCGCAGCACATCGTCACCAGGCCCATCTCCTTGTCGCTGCGCTCGAGCTCGTGCAGCAGGGTGGTGATCAGCCGCGCGCCGGAGGAGCCGAGCGGGTGGCCGAGGGCGATCGCGCCGCCGTTGACGTTGACGCGGTCCATGTCCGGCTCGATCTCCCGCCGCCAGGCCGCGAGGACCGAGGCGAAGGCCTCGTTGATCTCGATCAGGTCGATGTCGGAGATCTGCATCGAGTTGCGCTCGAGCAGCCTTTCGGTGGCCGGAATCGGGCCGGTCAGCATGATCACCGGGTCGACCCCGACCGTGGTCTGGTCGTAGACACGCGCCCGCGGCGCCAGCCCCAGGGCCTCCGCCTTCTCGCGGCTCATCAGCAGCACCGCGGCGGCGCCGTCGGAGACCTGCGAGGAGTTGCCGGCGGTGATCTTGCCGTCGGGCTTGAAGGCGGGCTTGAGGCCGGCCAGGGCCTCGAGCGTCGTCTCGCGCAGGCCCTGGTCGGTGACGTGGGTGTCGCCGTTGACCTGGAAGGGCATGATCTCGCGCTCGAAGCGGCCCTCCTCGGTCGCCTTGATCGCCAGCTCCTGGGAGCGCAGGCCGAGCTCGTCGAGCTCGGAGCGGGGGATCTCCCAGCGGTCGGCGATCATCTCGGCCGAGAGCCCCTGCGGGATCAGTTCGTAGCGCTCCATCAGCTCCGGGGTGAAGGCGTAGCCGTACTCCTCCTGCACCTTCAGCCCCGCGGCAAAGGAGTTGTGGCCCATGTGCTCGACGCCGCAGCCGATCACCACGTCATGCACGCCGGAGGCGATCAGCGCCGCCGCCAGGTTGACCGCCTGCTGGCCGGAGCCGCACTGGCGGTCGACGGTGGTGGCCGGCACCTCCTCGGGCAGGCCGGCCTGCAGCCAGGCGTTGCGGGTGACGTTGAAGGTCTGCTCGCCGAACTGCTGCACGCAGCCGCCGATCACGTCGCCGACCTCGAGCGGATCGATGCCGGCGCGCTTGACCAGCTCCTCGAGGTTGCGGGCGAGCAGGGTCGAGGGGTGGACGTCCCTGTAGTAGCCCTTCTCGGGGTGACCGCGGCCGATCGGCGTGCGCACCGCCTCGACGATCACCACCTCGCGACCGGCAAGGCGACCGTTTCCGTTGTCCATCTCGAGTCCTCCGTTTTCCGCAGTCGATTGATTCGTCAATCGGGATTATCGGGCGCTCCGCACAATGGTAGGGGGGCGTGATAGGAACCCCGGCTGTGATGAGCACAAACAAGGGGTACGACAGTCCGGGGATCGCCGGGTCGGGGGCGATCGCCACCGGGCTCGCGGCGG
The DNA here is from genome assembly GCA_046330305.1 of Solirubrobacterales bacterium. Classification (GTDB taxonomy): domain Bacteria; phylum Actinomycetota; class Thermoleophilia; order Solirubrobacterales; family 70-9; genus VAYN01. Next base: position 208,246 of record JAXLTA010000011.1, read on the forward strand.
TCTCGACCACGACCGCGGAGACTATCCTGCTCGCCCGCAGCGAGGCCTCGGCCTGGCGCGCGGAGGAGAAAGTGGTCGCCGCCTGCGCCAAGATCGAGGGCGCCGAACCCTCGCGGCTGCGGGTCACGACGGACCCCGCCGACCTCGCCGATTGCGACGTCGTCGTCGAGGCGATCATCGAGGAGCTCGAGCCCAAGGGCGAGCTGATCGCGACCCTCGGGGAAGCCTGCCCCGGCGCCGACCTGGCGACCACCACCTCCTCGCTCAGCATCGCGGCGATCGCGCGGGCCGCCGGCACCGAGAAGCTCTTCGGCCTGCACGTCTTCAACCCGGTGCCGCGGATGCAGCTGGTCGAGGTCTGCTTCCCCGACGGCGCCGCCGGCTCGCGCGAGCGCGCCCTCGCCTGGTGCGCGGCGCTCGGCAAGACCGCCGTCGAGGTTCCCGACCAGGCCGGGTTCGTCGTCAACCGGCTGCTCTTCCCCTACCTCTTCGACGCGGTGCGGATGGTCGAGCGGACCGGGATGGACGCCGGCGAGGTCGACGCCTGCATGAAACTGGGCGCCGGCTACCCGATGGGCCCTCTCGCCCTGCTCGACTTCGTCGGCCTCGACGTCGCCGAGGCGATCGGCGACGCGCTCTACGCCGACTCCGGCGACCAGGCCCACAAGCCGCCCGGGCTGATCATCGAGATGATCGGCGCCGAGAAGCTTGGCCGCAAGTCGGGCCAGGGCTTCTACTCATACGACTGAACTACTCGGTTTTCGCCGTCTTCCTGCGGCCGGAGAGGTCCCAGATGACGTCCGCCTCGGAGATCTGCTGGGCGCGGGCGATGTCCTCGACCTGATCCCACGGCAGCTCGGCCTCGGGAAGATCGTCCCAGCGGGCCAGCTCGAGCGCCTCGATCGAGCCCTTCAACGCCGGCCCCAGATGCTCCTCGGCCCGCAGCAGCGCTCGCAGCACCTCGAGCTGCTTGTCGGTCAGGCGTACAACCCACATGCCGTACCTCCAACTGTCAGGGGATCGCGGGTTGCCCGGAGAAGCTAGGCCGCCGGACGGACGGAACTGCTGATCCGCACCGCCTCGATCCGGTTCTCGCGCACCGCTTCGACCCGGATCGTGTAGCCGTCGATGCTGATCGAGTCGCCGCGCTTGGGCAGCCGCCCGAGCTCGCCGAAGACGTAGCCGCCGACCGAGTTGTAGGTGTCGGAGTCGGCCGGCAGATCGATCCCGGCGTCGGCGAGGTCGCCGAGCGAGACGTGGCCGCGCACGAACCAGTCGCCGTTGGTGAGCTGGCGCAGCGCCGCCGCCCGCGGGTCGGTCTCGTCCTCGATCTCGCCGACGACCTCCTCGAGGATGTCCTCGACGGCGACGATCCCGACCGTGCGGCCGTACTCGTCGACGACCACCGAGAGCGAGGTGCGCTGGACCTGCAGGTCGTGCAGGAGGTCGTCGAGCGGCCGCGTCTCCGGCACGATCAGGGCGTCGCGGATGACCGGCTCGATCCCGGCCTCCGGGCCGTCGCTCATGTAGAGCCGGGCGAGGCTGTTGTTGTGGACGATGCCCTTGACGCGGTCTGGGTTGTCGTCCTCGATCACCACCAGCCGGGTGTGGCCGGAGGTGACGCAGCGGCGCAGCGCCGCCTCGACGGTCTCCGAGGAGTCGACGGTGATCACCGCCGGGATCGGGGTCATCACCTCGCGCGCCTCCTGCTCGTGCAGGTGGAAGACGCCGCCCAGCATCCCCGCCTCGCCGGGGTCGAGCCGGCCGCGCTGGGCGCCGCGCGAGATCAGCAGCCGCAGCTCCTCCGGCGAGGTCTCCTCGGCGACCTGGTCGGTGTCGACGCGGAAGAAGGTGCGGACGACCCAGTTGGCGGGGGCGTTGGTGGCGACGATCAACGGGTGCAGGACGACGCGGAAGAAGCGCAGCGGCCGGGCGATCCGGATCAGGACCGGCTCGGCGCGGGCGATCGCGAGCATCTTCGGCGACTGCTCGCCGAGGATCACGTGCAGGAAGGTGACGATGATGAAGGCGATCGCGATCGAGATCCCGAGGGCGACGGCGTGCGAGAAGAAGTTGCCGAAGACGGGCTCCAGCAGCGCCGCCAGGGCCGGCTCGCCGAGGAAGCCGATGCCGAGCGAGGCGAGCGTGATCCCGACCTGGGAGGTGGCGACGTACTCGTCGACGTGGTCGATCATCTCGAGCGCGAGCACGGCGCCGCGGTTGCCCTCGTCGCGCATGTGCTCGAGCCGCGCTCGGCGCGAGCGGACGATCGCGAACTCGGTCGCGACGAAGAAGCCGTTGACCGCGACCAACAGCAGCATCAGGACGAGCAGGACTACGCTCATCGGCTATGCGGCCCGGTACTTCGGGCTGGGACGTCCTCGGCCATGAGGCTCCCGGAATATAGCTACCCGCCCCGCGGCACCCGCGGATGGTGCGATATTGGGCTCCTGATGCGGGTGGCGACGCTGAGCGAGATGCTGGAAGAGGTGGTGCGGCTCGGCGAGGCGGCCGGGATGGAAGCGCACGCCCGCGAGCTGCGCGGCGAGCTCGAGGGCCGCCTGGCGGCGGTCCGCGCCGCGGTCGCCGAGGCGCCGGCGCCGCGGGTGGTCGCGCTCGAGCGGTTCGAGCCGCCGCGCGCGGCCGGCTACTGGATCCCGGAGATGATCTCGATCGCCGGCGGCGTCGACGTCGCCGGCGACCCCGGGCTCGAGCCGCCCGAGGTGGCCTGGGGGGCGCTGGCGAGCCTCGCCCCGGAGGTCGTGGTGGTGATGCCCGACGGCTCGCTCGCCGACGCCCGCGCCCAGGCGATGGAGCACTGGGAGCGGCTGGCTGCGCTCGGCGCCGGGCGCGTCTTCGCGGTCGACGCCGACGCCGGCTTCGCCGATCCCGGCCCGCGGCTGGTGGACGGCGTCGAGCTGCTCGCCCACCTGCTCCACCCCCGGCTCGTCCCGCCACCGGGGCGCCCCGGCTTCGAGCCGCTCCGCGCCCCGGTCCCGCGCCGGTAGCACGGCCCTCAGGCGGCGGCGAGCGCGCCGACGAAGGAGACCGCGGCGACGACGAGCATCAGCCCCAGCTCGACCGGCAGGCGGTGGCGCCCGTAGGCGCCGCGCTCGCCGGCGACGATCGCGATGGCGCAGATCGTGCCGCCGATCAGGCCGCCGACGTGGGCCCCGACGCTGATGTTCGAGGCGGCGAAGGTGATCACCAGGTTGAACACGATCAGGAACCCGATCTCGGCCGCCAGCGCGTCGATGCCGCGGCCGCGGGCGATCACGAAGGTCGCGCCGGCAAGGCCGAAGATCGCCCCGGAGGCGCCCGCCGAGACGGTGTCCGGGCTGACCAGCATCACGCCGAAGGAGCCCGCCAGCAGCGACGCGAAGTAGAGGGCGAGGAAGCGCGGCGTGCCCAGCGAGGGCTCCAGCAGCCGGCCGAGGATGAAGAGCAGCAGCATGTTGAAGCCGATGTGCATCAGGCTGACGTGGAGGAAGCCGCTGGTGATCAGCCGCCACCAATCGCCGTTGGCGACGGCGGGGCCCCAGAGTCCGCCCATGTCGTAGATCCGCTGCGTGGTCAGGCCGCCGATCCCCCCGCCGCCGCCGGCGACCTCGACCAGGTAGACGATGACGTTGATCGCGATCAGCGCCGCGGTCGCCGGGTAGGCGCTGAGCTGGCCCGGCGCCCCGGTCGGGTTGCGGACCACTTTCGTCTTCTGGCGGGCGCACTCGGGGCAGCGCATGCCGACCGGCGTCGGCGTCATGCAGTCGGGGCAGATCGGGCGCCCGCAGGACGAGCACGAGACCCCGGTCTCCCGATCCGGGTGGCGGTAGCAGGTGGCCATCGAGACACCGGAGCCTACAATCGGCGCCGATGGAGGCCGCCAGCCCCGCCCGCCTGTACGCCGCCGCGGCCGGCCTGCTGCTGGTCGCGCTCGGCACCCTCGGCTTCTTCTACAGCGCCTCCTTCGGCGCCCCCGGCGAGGTCGAAGAGGCACTCGGCGCCTTCGCCGTCAACGGCTGGCTGAACCTGCTGCACCTGGCGACCGGGCTGCTCGGGCTGCTCTGCGCCGGCGTCGCCTCGCGCCGCTACGCGCTGGTCCTCGGCGCGCTCTACACCGGGCTCGCGATCTGGGGCTTCGCGCTCGGCCCCGGCGAGGCTGTCCTCGGCTTCCTTCCCGCCTCCGGCGGCGACGATTGGCTGCACCTCGGGCTCGGCCTGCTCGGCCTCGCCGCCGCCGCCGCGACCCCGCTACAGGCGCGAGCGCAGCCCGCCGGCGAGGGCGCGTAGGCCGCTCTCGCTCTTCTGCCGGCTGCGGCGGCGCAGCTCGAGCACGACCAGCGCCCCGGTCGCCAGGCTGCCGGCGCCGACCGCGACCACCGGCCGCACCCAGTTGCGCGGGTCCCGCAGCGCGTGCAGCTCTTCCTCGGAGAGCTCTTCGGCCCAGCCGGAGAGCTCCTCGGCGGCCGCCTGGGTGATCGCCGCCAGCGTGTCCTCGATCCGGCCCGAGAGCCGCTCGGGCGGCTCGATCGGCGCCAGCGCGTCGGCCAGCAGGCTCTCGACGTCCCAGCTGGTCCCGTGCCCCGGCTCACTCATCGGCGCTCATCTCCTCCTGCAGCTGTTTGATCGCGCGATGGATCAGGACCTTGGTGGCGCCGTCGGACTTGCCCATCGCCCGCGCGATCTCGCGGTTGTCCATGCCCAGCGCGAAGCGCATGATCAGCGCCTCGCGCCGGTCCTCGGAGAGGTGATCGAGATTGGCCATCACCTGGCGCAGCTCCTCCCGGCCCTCGGCGATCGCCACCGTGTCGTGGCGGGCGGCGATCGGGTCGGCGCTCTCGAGCGGCGTCTGCGGCCGCCGCGAGCGGTCGCGGTAGTAGTTGGAGGCGAGGTTGTGGGCGATCCGGATCAGCCACGGCCGCAGCGGGCGCCCGTCGGACTCCCGCCGGGCGCGGTCGAAGTGGCGGTAGGCCTGCAGGAAGGCCTGCTCGGTCAGGTCCTCGGCGTCGTGGTGGTTGCCGACCCGGTAGTAGGCGTAGGAGTAGACGTCGCGCAGGTACTGCCGGTAGAACTCGGCAAAGGCGCGGTCGAGCTCCGCCTTCCGCGCCGGCTCCAGCTCCCCCGGCTCGACGTTCTCCGACGCACTCACCGCCCCAGGTTAGTTCCATCGGCCTCACGCGGCTCGCCTCGCTCCCTCGGCACGGCGCAGCCCCGCGACCCAGGCGGCGGCGTCGAGCTCGCCGGCGATCAGCGCCGCGAGGCCGGCCAGCGCCCCGGCCGGAAAGCCGGCGGCGGCGACGGCGGCGGCGAGCAGGGGCGTCGTGTCGAGGCCCTCGGAGGCCTGACCGATCAGGCCCGGGATCTCGGCGGCCGGGGTGCCGGACCCGAGCAGCTCGCCGGCGCGGCGGTTGCGGCCGGTCGGCGCCATCATCGTCGCGGTCAGGTCGCCGACCCCGGCCAGCCCCGAGAAGGTCTCCAGCTCGGCGCCGCGGCTGATCGCGTACTCGATGCACTCGCTCCAGATCTCGGCGGTGGCGATCCCGGCGGCGTTCAGCCCGTGCTGCTCGGCGGCGGCGGCGGCGAGCGCGGCGGCGTTCTTCGCCGCGCCGGCCATCTCGACCCCGATCACGTCGCGGCTGCGCTCGCAGACCAGGCCGGCGAGGTCGAAGACCTCGCCCAGCTGCTGGCGGAGGTCGGCGTCGGCCGAGGCGAGGACCAGGGCCGCCAGGCCGGAGACCGCCTCGCGGGCGTGGGCGGGCCCGCCGAGGCTGGCGATCGCCCGCGCCCGCACCCGTTCGCCGACGTACTCGGAGGGCAGCTGGCCCAGCGGCGCGACGAGGCCCTTGGTCATCAGCAGGATCGAGGAGCGCCCGCCGACCCGGTCGGCGATCGCGCCGACCGCCTGCGGCAGGCTCTTGGAGGGGATCGCGAGGCAGATCAGGTCGAGGCCGTCGAGCTCGATCTCAGAGGCGAGGCGCAGGTCGATCGATTCCGGCAGCGGGACGTCCGGCAGGTAGCGCCGGTTCTCGCCCTCCTCGATCAGCTCGGCGAGGCGCTCGGGCGTGCGGGCGCCGAGCTGGACCTCGAGTCCGCCGCGGGCGAGCAGGACGGCGACCGCGGTCCCCCAGCTGCCGGCGCCGATCACCGCCGCCCGGCGCAGCGGCGGCAGCCCGCCGAGGTCTTCCCACTGCAGCTGGACGTTGGGCCAGATGCGCGCGGTCACGGTCTCGGCCAGCGCCTTGGAGGGCTCCTCGGCCCGCGGGAAGGTCATCGGCTTGCCGATCCGCACCTTCACCTTGCGGGGCCGGATGCGCCAGCCGCGGCGCACGTTTTCGGTCCCCAGCACCGCGGTCGGGATCACCGGCGCCCCGGTCTGCAGCGCCAGCCGGCCGACCCCCCGGCGCGGGTTCGAGAGGCTGCCGGTGCGGATCCGGGTGCCCTCGGGGAAGATGCAGACGGTGCCGCCGCGTTCGACGATCTGGCGTCCGGTCTCCATCGACTCCTCGTCGGATTCGCCGCGGCGGATCGGGAAGGCGCCGAGCCGCGAGAGCAGCCAGCCCTGCCAGCGGCGCTCGAACAGCTCGACCTTGGCGACGTAGTTCATCGGCCGCCGCCAGGGCAGGCAGCCGCCGACGATGAAGGGGTCGAGGAAGCTGCGGTGGTTGGAGGCGACGATCAGGCCGCCCTTGACGTGGCGGGCATGCTCGCGGCCGCGCCGCGAGTAGCGGAGGTAGACGAGGAAGAAGGGGACGAGGAAGAGCCGCGCCGCCGCGTAGAGCGCCCAGTTGACGCTGTGCCTGCGGGTGTAGGCGTGGTAGGAGGCCAGGCGCTCGGCGGTCACGCAGAGCGCTACACGCGAGCGGTGCCCCAGTTACCGCGACTCCGGACGAGTGGGCGAGTGGGCGCTAGCGCCCGGCGCCCTCGGCGGCGCGCGGGTTGACGACCGGGCGCAGGTTGGGCTCGACCTCGTCGCGGAGGTGCTCGAAGTCCGGCGGCAGCGACAGCTTCTCGCCGAGGTGCTCGAGCGGCTCGTCGACGGTGAAGCCGGGGCCGAGGGTGGCGATCTCGAACAGCACCCCGCTCGGCTCGCGGAAGTAGATCGACTTGAAGTAGAAGCGGTCGATCTCGGGGGTCGGCCGGGCCCCGCCGGCGATCGCCTTCTCGCGCCATTCCATGTGCTCGGGGATGGTCGAGGCCCAGGCGACGTGGTGGACGCTGCCGGCCCCCTGCAGGCCCGGCTCCGCCGGCGGCTCGTCGTAGAGGTAGCGGCCGCCGCGCTGCTCGCCGCGCGCTTCCCAGGCGCCGTCGACCCGCTCGAACTCGAGCGCCTCGAGCAGGCGGTCGCTGGCCTCTGGCGCGGCGCTGTAGGCGCGCACCGCGTGAAAGCCCTGCAGCGCGTGCTCGGCCGGCACCTCGGGGTGCTCGGCGACCAACGGCGCGTCGGGCACGTCGACGACCAGCAGCTCGTGCTCGAGGCCCTCGGGGTCGGCGAAGATCAGCCCGGCGCCCTCGCGGCGCGACTCGATCCCGCTGGCCGCGAGCCGCTCGGTCCAGAACTCGAGCGCCGCCTCGGCGCCGACCCGCCAGACGATCCGGTGCACCATCCCGGCGCCGGCGCGGCCCGGCGGGGCCCCCGGGTACTCGAAGAAGGTGAGGTCCGAGCCGGCGTCGCCCCGCTCGTCGGCGAAGAACAGGTGGTAGACGGTCGGGCTGTCCTGGTTGACCGTTTTCTTGACCAGCCGCAGCCCCAGCACGCCGGCGTAGAAATCGACGTTGCGCTGGGCGTTCTCGGTGATCGCCGTGATGTGGTGGATGCCCTCTAGCTTCATGAGGCACGTATAGCATTGCTCGCCATGAGCCGGGCGCGCCGACGGACGGTCAAAGGCCTGATCGTGCTCGGGTCGGTACTCGCCTTCCTCAGCGTCTTCGCGATCTGGATCGAGCGCCAGGCGCTGAACACAACCGACTGGGTCAACACCAGCTCCAGGCTGCTGCAGGACTCGAAGATCCGCTCGGCGCTGGCGAACTACCTGGTCGACCAGATCTACGAAAACGTCGACGTCGAAAAGGAACTCGAAAGCCGGCTGCCGAGCGACATCAAGGAACTGGCCGGCCCGGTCGCCGGCGGCGTCCGCCAGGTCGCCGGCCAGGCGGCGGAAAAGGTCCTGGAAACGTCCACGGCGCAGTCGCTCTGGGAAGACGCCAACCGGACAGCGCACGAACAGCTGCTGGCGGTGCTCGAAGACAAGAAAGAAGCCGTCTCCACCTCCGAAGGCGACGTCAGGCTCAACCTCGGCAGCCTGATCACCAACCTCGCCAGCCAGATCGGGATCGGCAAGAGCCTGGCCGAAAAGCTGCCGCCCGACGCGGGCCAGATCGAGATCCTCCAGTCGAGCGAACTGAAGACGGCGCAGAACATCGCGGTCGCGATCAAGGGCCTCGCCCTGGTCCTCTCGGTCCTCACCCTGCTGGTCTTCGCGCTCGCGATCTACCTCGCCCGCGGCGGCCGCTGGGTGACGGTCCTGTTCAGCGGCGTCGGGCTGATCGCCGCCGGCTTCGCCGTCATCGTCGCCCGCCAGATCGCCGGCGGCATCGTCGTCGGCCAGCTGGTCAAGACCGAGAGCGTGAAGCCGGCCGGCGAAGCCGCCTGGTCGATCGGCACCTCGCTGATGGTCAGCATCGCGGTCACCGTGATCATCGTCGGCGTCCTCTTCGCCGCCGCCGGCTGGCTCGCCTCGCCGACCAAGCCGGCGCGCGCCACCCGCAGGGTGATGGCGCCGGCCCTCGAGCGCTACCCCGCCTGGGTCTACACCGGGCTCGCGATCGTCGTCTGCATCTACTTCCTCTCCGCCGCGAACCAGGGCGTCCGCTCGTTCCTGACGACGCTGGTGCTGGCGGCGATGGCCGCCTTCGGCATCCACGAGCTGCGCAAGCAGGCCCAGGAGGAGTTCCCCGACGCGCGCTTCAGCGACACCTTCGGCGGCACCCGGGACAGGGTCGTCGCCGCGGTCAAAGGCGCCAATCTCGGCGAGCGGGCCGCGAAACTGCGGCTGCCCGAAGTGCGCCGCCCGCCGGCGCCGGGTGCCGAGGAGGAGGCCCCCACCACCGAGGCGCCGACCACCGAGGCGGCGACCGAGCCGCTCCAGACGATCCCGCCCGGCGGCGAGGAAGCCCGCCTCGCGCAGCTCGAACGGCTCGGCGCCCTGCACGAGAAGGGAATCCTCACCGACGCGGAGTTCGCCGCCGAGAAGGCCCGCATCCTCGGCGGCAGCTAGCCCCCGCGGCGGCAGCTAGCCCCCGCCAGGCCCCAGCCGCCGCAGCGCGATCGGCCCGACCGGCTCGACGCGCCCGTCGTCGTGCACGACCAGGCCGCCGAGCTCGGCGAGCAGCTCGCGACCGCCCTCGGGCCCGGCGAGCAGGGCCGCCTTGGCGAGGGTCTCCGCCTCGACCGCGCTGGCCCCGAGGGCGGTGGCGCCGACGAGGCCGGTCCAGGCCGGCTCGCCGTTCGCCGGATCGAGCAGATGGTGGCGGAAGCGGCCGTCCTCGCCGCGCCACAGCCGCACGTTCACCCCCGAGGTCGCGATCCCGCCCCAACCGAGCCGCAGGGCGGCGACCCGCTCGCCGCTGAGCGGGTGCTCGATCAGGACCTCATAGGGGTGGGTGAGGGCATCGGCGCCGCCGATTCGGATGTCGCCGCCGCAGTCGACGACGAAGCGGCCGAAGCGCCGCAGCCGGGCGGCCACCAGGTCCGCCGCCAGCCCCTTGCCGATCCCGCCGCTGTCGATCCGCGCGCCCGGGGGCCGCGAGACGGTGCCCGCCTCGTCGTCGACCTCGAACGCGCGCCAGGCCGAGTCGGGGCGCAGCCGCGCCGGCCGGCGCCGCGGCGCCGCCGCCAGGGCCTCGGCCGGGCTCGCCGTCGAGCCCTGCCAGGAACCGACGTAGCCAGCCGCCTCGATCTCGTCGAGCAGGGTCGGGTCGACGAGGCCGCCGCTGCGCCGGGCGGCGCCGACCGCCGCCCGCACCGCGGTGCGCAGCAGCGGCGAGCAGGGCACCACCGGCCGCGGATCGGCGTTCAGCGAGCAGAGCTCGCTGGCAGGGTCGAACCGCGACAGCGCCGCGGTGAAGCGGGCGAGGAAGCGACGCTGCTCCGCGGCCGCGCTCGCCGCGGCCCCGGCGTCCTCGCTCCCCGTTCCGATCAGGATCCTGACCACCGACCCCATCGACTCGAAGGCCGTCTCGTGTTCGCTCATCTCGCCACTGGACGCGCGGTGATGCGGGCAAAACCGGTGTCGGCGCACGGCAAACAACGGATGCCGTGGCGCCGCGCCCAGCCTACCTTCGCAGCTGGATCGAGAGCAGCCGCACCGGCGCGAGGAAAGGAGTCCGAGATGGCATATGTACCGCGGATCGACGAGGCAGCCTGCGCCGCCCACGGCGACTGCGTCGCGATCGCCCCCGAGGTCTTCGAGCTGGACGACGTCGCCCGCGTGATCGGCAGCGGACCCCCCGAGCTGATCATGGAGGCGGCGGAAGCCTGTCCCTCGGTCGCGATCAGCGTCTTCGACGAGGACAGCGGCGAGCAGGTCTATCCCTGAGGAACGATGCCGGCCCGGATCGCATCGGCTCTCGTGCTCGGCACCCTGGCGGCGGCGGTCCTGATCGGCTGCGGCGGCGACACGCGCCGCGCCGAGACCGAGGCCGGAACCGAAGCGGCGCCGCCCGGCGTAACGCAGAGCCAGCAGCCCTCCGGCGCCGGGCCGGTACGGGTGACGCGGGTCGCCGACCCGGCCCGCCGCGCCTACGTCACCAGGATCGACGCGATCTGCAAACGGTTGGATTCCGATCGCGCCAGCCAGCAGGAGCGGGTCGGGTCCTCACCTGACACCGCCGAGGCGGTCCGGACCTACGACGACTCGATCGCGCTCGGTTGGCGCGAGCTGCGCATGGTCGAAGCCGTGCCGCCGCCCCCCGGCGACGCCGCGGTGCTGAAGGCCAACGTCTTCGAACCGATCAGGTCACAGCTCGCCCTGCGGGCCGAGATGAGCAGGGCACTGGCTGCCACCGACGTGCCGCGGCTGCGGCAGCTCCGCTCCGAGCTCGACGACTCCGCCCGGGCGCTGACCGGGTTCGCGCGGGGCTACGGCTTCCGCGTCTGCGGGGAGGCCTGAGCGCGATGCCCGAGCCCAAAGCCACCGCCAAGCCCACCCCGAGGCGCCCCCGGACCCCGAGCCCGCTCGGCGTCATCACCGCCGCGCTCGGCCTCTTCTTCGTCGTCCTCACCCTGCTCGCGATCCAGGTGCGCAGCGGCCGCGACCCCTCGCTCGGACCGGGCATCGTCTCGCCGCCGGCGATCTCGCAGCCGGCCGCCGGCAAGGGCGCGACCGGCACCACCGCCGAACAGGCCAGCGCGATCGTCACCCGCACCTCCCCGGTGCCGCCGCCATGAGCCCGGCGAGCGCGGCCGCCGGGGCCGAGATCGGCGGGCCCTCCCTGACGACCCGGATCGCGGCGGTCGCGATCGTCCTGGCGCTCGCCGGGCTCGCCGCCTACGCGCTCTTCTCCGGGCCGACCGAGGTGCCCGCTCCCCCCGGCGCCGCGAAGTCGACACCGGCCAAGGCGGCCCCGGCGGCGCCCGTCGGCGAGGAGGGATCCGAGGGGCCGGAGCGAGGCAATGGTCGCTGAGCCCGATCCCGCCAAGTACCCGTGGTGGCTCGCCTCGCGGGCGGCCGGCATCGTCGCCTTCCTGCTGATCGCCACCGCGGTGATCCTCGGCCTGGCGATGGCCTCGAAGCTGCCGCACCGCCCCGGCCTGAAGCGCAACCTGCTCAAGATCCACGAGCAGGTGGCGCTGACCGCGCTGGTCGCGATCGGCCTCCACGGCGTCCTCCTGCTCGGCGACGCCTGGCTCAAACCCGGCATCACCGGGATCACGATCCCCTTCACCCTCGAATACCGCCCGGCGTGGACCGGGATGGGGATCCTCGCCGGCTACCTGGCCCTCCTCCTCGGCCCGACCTACTACTGGCGGCGGCGCATCGGCGCCCGCCGCTGGCGCCAGATCCACCGGGCCACGGTGGCGGTCTTCGTCCTCGCCGTCCTGCACGCGCTCGGCGCCGGCACCGACGGGGCCAGCCTCTGGTTCAGGGCGATGGTGCTGGGAAGCGCGGCGATCGTGCTCGCCCTGCTCGTCTACCGCTACGCCCTCTCCGGCCGGCGCACCCGCAAACCCAAGCCCGCCGCCGGGATCGAACCGGCAACCTCCTGATTACAAATCAGGTGCTCTAGCCAGTTGAGCTAGACGGGCGCGGTACCTGCTTTCGGCTTTGTGACGCCGTTTCCTCGCTTCTGGAATTTAGACCCCTGGCGCCATTGCCAGGGCCTTTCCGTGGGGCGCCCTCCCCCGAAAAGCCTGCGGTACGCCCACGTTGCGGGGTGGCTGGCACGGGTTGAGCATGCGTGCTGCCACGCGGATCGAGCGGAAAAGGCCGTCCATGGATCGACCCCGAAAGAGACTCACCTACGCCAACGTGGCCTCGACGCTCTGCCTCTTCCTGCTGCTCGGCGGGGGCGCCGCCTTCGCCGCCAGCCAGGTTCTGCCGGAAGACAGCGTCGGCACCAAACAGCTGAAAGACGCGGCCGTTACACCGAGGAAGCTGAGCAAGAGCGCGAGGGCCGGCATGGTCGGTCCGACGGGCGCCCGCGGCGAGCAGGGGCCGCCGGGCGCAAGAGGGCCGGTCGGACCGCAGGGTGAGCGCGGCGCACAGGGAGATCCCGGGGCGCCGGGAACCGCTCTGGCCTGGGCCACCGTCGGCCCCAACGGGAAACTCATCCCCTCGCTGTCGCAGGGGATCAGCGCCTCGCAGGTGTACCGGGCCGGCAACGGCACCTACTGCTTCAGCAGCATTCCCGCAGCGGCGACGAGCGCGGTGGCGACCGCATACACGAACGGGTTCGAAGCCGCGAGCTCCTACGCGGTCGCCGCGGTCGGCTTCGCCCGTCAGGGAGAAAGCCCGAACTGGACCGAGTGCCGCACCGCCTCGGCGCCCGTCCGGGTGACGACCTTCGGTTCCAGCCTGATCGTCGACCGTGAATTCACGATCTGGTTCGAGGGCTGACCTCCGGCCCTCGGCTGGCGAAGACCCAGCGCCGCCGCCTACAGCTCGTCCATTTCCAGGCAATGCGGCCACGGGTTGTTCCCGCGTTCCGCGTTGCCGTTCGTCTTCACGGCGACGACCATGCATGAGTGGTCGTTCATTTCCCAGTGATAGTCGAACGCGCCGCTTCGGTTCTGCTTGACCCGGACGGTATGCACCGTGAGGTTGAGGCCGTCGCTGCCCAGTTCCAGTTCCGGGATGAGCCAGGACTCGAACTGAAGCTTGTCCTTGGTCCCGTTCTTTCGCTTCAGCTTCTTGGTGTAGGAAACCGGCCTGCTGACCGAACCGTTCTTGAGGCAAAAGTGAAGGGTTACGCGCAATTCTCCGTGCGTCTTGCCGCCGTGGTTGAGGTCATAGGCCTCGGTATAGGTGCGCTTGTCGGCTTTGGCGCATTTCTTGCTCCGACCCTTGCCCGAGCCTGAGCCTTCGTTCTGTGACCCCGAGCATTCGCTGGAGCCGGCGAGCGGAGAAGGCCGCCCCAGGCTGATGGCGTTGCAGCATTCGGCCGCACGGGAGAAGGGTCTCGTCACCCCCACCGAGATTCCTGGGTCATGGGACGAGCATCCGCCGCTGGCACGAGGGCGACTTCCGTCGCCTGAGTTCGCGGCGGACGCCGTTACCGGCCAGGCCACCGCCGAGCAGCAGACGACGGCCAGCAGTAACCGCCAGGGCGATGCGAGACGACGAGCCATTGACCTTCCCCTTTTGTCGGAACTCTGACAGGAGTCAGCCTATAGTCGCCTTCGGCGAGGGGGCAAGCCCGAGCGCCATGTGTGTCCGCGTCAACATGCATGCTCAGCTAGGCGGGGCAGGGTGGCGATAAGGGTGGAGATGGACGTCAACTTCAGGTTCTTGCAGCCCGATGAGGGTGCCGTGCTCACCGCCGCGATCGAAGCCGCCTACGGCCAGACCTACGACGTGCGCTGGGTCTACGACCCCGGCGAGGTGGCGGCGCGGCTGGCCGACGGCCGCTACGTCTCCTGCGTCGCCGAGACCGGTGCCGGCGAGCTGCTCTGCCACGAGGGGATGAGCCTGGCGGCGGCCGGCGACGCCGTCGGCCACTCGGGCCAGGCGGTGACGATGCCGGCGGCGCGCGGGCAGCATCTCTTCACCCGGACCAAGCGGTTCCTGATGGACTGGGCCCGCGAGCAGGGGCTGGCGGGGATGTTCAGCGAGGCGACCGCGGCCCACCCCTACAGCCAGCGCGCGAACATCGAGCTCGGCGCCCACGAGACCGGGTTCCTGCTCGGTTGGATCCCCGACTCGGTCGACAACGACGCGGCCGGGGGCGGCCGCTCCCGGCGCCAGTCGGCGGCGCTCTTCTACGCGAAGCTGAACGACGGGCTCGAGCGCCGCGTGTACGCGCCGCCGCGCCACCACGAGATCGTCGGCCAGACGCTCGCCCTCTGCGGGCTGCGGGGCACGCTGGCGGTGCCGCCGCCCGCGGCGGCGCTGGCGCCCCGCACCGAGCTGCACGTGACCGTCGAGCGTGACCACAACCTGGCGCTGATCACCGTCACCGCTCCGGGCGCCGACCTGGCGGAGGCGGTCGGAGCCGAGCGCCACCACCTCTTCCACCGGCTCGGCCTCGACGCCGTCTACGTCGACCTGCCGCTGGAGCAGCCGGCGACGGCGCTGGTCGCCGATGAGCTCGAGCGCCTCGGCGTCTCCTACTCCGGCGTCTTCCCCAACCACCGCACCGACGGCGACGTGCTGCGCATGCAGTCGCTGCACCGGGTCCGAGTCAAGGCCGACGACATCGCCGTCGCCTCGGACCACGGCCGCGAACTGCTCGACTACGTGCTCGCCGACATGGAACGCGCCTGAGGCCGGGCGCCGCTAGGCGGCCACCTCGCGTGAGGTCAGGTGGGTGCCGACCTTGCGCTTGACCCGCTGCAGGGCGTTGTCGACCGTCTTCGTGTCGCACTCGAGGCGCTCGGCGATGGCCTCGTAGGAGTGGCCGTCGAGGTAGAGCGAGAGGACCCGGCTCTCGAGGTCCGAGAGAACCCCGGTGGTGCCCGAGAGGCAGGCGACGAGGCTGGCCAGCTCTTCGGTCGCGATCACCTGGTTGACGGGGTCGTGGACGCTCGGGCCCGGCAGGATCTCGTCCAGGGTGGTCTCCGAGTCGCCGGCCGCCGCCGGGGTCTGGCTGAAGGAGACGTACTGGTTGAGGGGCGTGTGCTTGTTGCGCGTCGCCGTCTTCACCGCGGTGATGATCTGGCGGGTGATGCAGAGCTCGGCGAAGTTGCGGAAGCTCGACTCGCGGTCGGAGCGATAGTCGCGGATCGCCTTGTAGAGGCCCAGCAGCCCCTCCTGGATCAGGTCGTCGGACTCGCCGCCGAGCAGGAAATAGGAAGACGCCTTGAGCCGGACGAAGCCGCGGTAGCGGCGGACGATCATGTCGTAGGCGTCGGGCCGGCCCTCCTTGGCGAGGGCGACCAGGTAGTGATCATCAAGCTCTGCTTGAGGGTTAGACTGGTGCTGGGCGAGCGTAGGGGTCGATAGAGCCACAGATCCTTCTCCTTGCTGAAGGGTCGTGGCGCCGCTTACCTCCCCAGGGGCGCCGCCAATCATTCCGACCTCGACCTCAGAAGCTAAAGCTGAGGTTAAGGCTTATGTGGCCCGGCATGTTTACGGCTTCGCGGAGTTCTGTCAACCCCAAATTGCGACTTTCTGCAAACGCCGTTGCATGTGCCTCGTCGGCGCAGGGGCGAAGAAGGACTTCTCGCGACGGCTCAGGCGCGCTGGCGGACGGCCTCCGAGAGCAGCGCCGCGGCCGCCGCGGAGACGTTCAGCGACTCCACCCTGCCGTGGCGTGGCAGCGCGATCAGGCCGTCGCAGGCCCGCGCCACCCGCGGGCGCAGGCCCTTGCCCTCGCCCCCGAGCACGATCACCGTCGAGCCGGTCAGGTCGACGCCCCAGGGGGCGTCCTCGGCGCCGGCGTCGGCGCCCCAGATCCAGAACCCGGCCGCCTTCGCCTGCTCGAGCCAGTCGGCGAGGTTGCGGACGTGGGTGACCGCGATGTGCTCGACCGCCCCGGCCGAGGCCTTGCAGGCGGCCGCGGTCACCGCCGCGGCGCGCCGCTCGGGGACGACGACGCCGGCCGCGCCGGCGAACTCGGCGGAGCGGCAGACCGCGCCCAGGTTGCGCGGGTCCTGCACCTGGTCGAGCGCGACCAGCAGCGCGCCCTCCAGCCGCAGCAGCGCCACCGGGTCGCCGTAGGGGTAGGGATCCACCTCGGCGACGACCCCCTGGTGGTCGGGCGATCCGCAGAGCCGCTCCAGCTCGGCGGCAGGGGTCCGCGGCGCCCGCCAGACGCGCCGCACCCGCCGCCGACCGCGTTCGGCCTCGTGCACGGGCTGCTTGCCGTAGATGATCTCGGCGGGCACGGGCCTCAGCGGGGGACGAGCCTCGGGCCCTCGGCCGAGTCGCGGACCTCCCAACCCATCTCGGCCAGCCGCTCGCGGATCTCGTCGGCCCGGGCGAAGTCCTTCGCCCCCCGCGCCTCCTCCCGCTCGGCCATCAGCTCCCGCGCGGCGGAGTCGGCCTCGCCGTCCCGATCCGGCTGGGCGAGCGTTCCGAGCCCGAGCAGCTCGAGCATCTCGGCGAGGACGGGAACCGCGTCCGCCGCCGCGACCTCGCCCCGGTTCGCATCCCCGACGAGCTCGAACACCTGAGCCAGAGCCCTGGGAGTGTTGAAGTCGTCCGCCAGCGCTTCGCGGAAGCTCTCGAGCCGGCGCGCGAGCGACGGGCCCGAGGACCCGCCGCCCAGGGGGTGCTCGCGAAAGAAGTTCCGCACCCGCTCGACGCCGGCCACCGCCTGCTCCATCTGCTCCGGCCCGAACGCCAGCGGCTGGCGGTAGTGGCCCGAGATCAGATACAGGACCACGGCCTCGCGCCCGTAGCGGTCGAGCGCCTCGGAGAGCTGGAAGATGTTGCCCTCCGATTTCGACATCTTCTCCGTGCCCGCCTCGACCATGCCGTTGTGCATCCAGGTCCGGGCGAAGGGCCGGCCGGCCGCCTCCGACTGGGCGATCTCGTTCTCGTGGTGGGGGAAGACGAGGTCCGAGCCGCCGCCGTGGATGGCGAACTCGGCGCCGAGCTCCTGCTCGGCCATCACCGAGCACTCGATGTGCCAGGCCGGCCGGCCGGGGCCCCAGGGCGAGTCCCACCGCGTGTCCTCACCGGGCTTGTGCGCTTTCCAGAGCGCGAAGTCGAGGCGGTCCTCCTTCAGCGAGGCAGACCCCGCCTCCTCGCCCTGGTCCATGTCCTCGGGCCGGCGGTTGGAGAGCTTGCCGTAGCCGTCGAAGCTGCGGACCCGGAAGTAGACGTCGCCGCCCGACTCGTAGGCGTGGCCGGACGCGACTAGCTCGGCGATCAGCTCGACGATCCCGGCGATCGTCTGCGTCGCCAGCGGCTCGGCGTCGGGACGACCGAGGCCGAGCCGGTCGGTGTCCTCGAAGTAGGCGGTCGTCATCTGCCGCGCGAAGGCGGCCGACTCGGCGCCGCTCGCCCGGGCCGCCGCGTAGATCTTGTCGTTGACGTCGGTGACGTTGACGACCAGCTTCACGTCGTATCCCTCGCTGCGCAGGAAGCGCGCGAAGAGCGAGAAGACGACGAAGGGGCGGGCGTTGCCGATGTGGATGCGGCTGTAGACGGTCGGGCCGCAGGCATAGATCCCGACCTGCCGGCTCGCATCGAGCGTCCGCGGCTCGCCGCTCAGCGTGTCCTTGATCCTCACCTCGCGCATCGGGCGCAGGTTAGCCCTAACCCCGGCCTGTCGAGTTCCTCACCCGCGTGCGTGAGCAACTCGGCAGCGGCGCGAGCGGGCGCCGCTAGAAGGTGCGGTAGCCGCTCTGGGAGACCGGCGTCGGGTTGCGCTGCATCCAGGTCGGCGCCGCCTCGTCGGCGGCCGCCAGCACCTCGCGCTTGGCCTTGTTGGCGCTCGCCTTGATCTCGCTCTCGGTCGCCTCGCGGATCCGCTCCTCGCGCCGCTGGGCCTGCACCCGGATCCGGTCTGACTCGGCTCGGACCTGCTCTTCGGCCCGCGCTCGCGCCGCCTCTTCGGCACTGCGCTCGACCTTCTCGACCAGGCGCTGGACGCTCTCCTCGGCTTCGCGGCGGACCTCGGCGGTGCCCTCCATCACCCGCTGCTCGATCTCGGTCTCGAGCCGCACCGCGGTCTGGCGCGCCTCCTCGGCGGCCGCCTCGGCGTCGGCGGCGCGCTGCTCGGCGGCGGCGATGCGGCGGTCGGCCTCGGCGACGATCTCCTGCCGCGCCTCCTCGACCCGGCGCTCGACCTCGACCTCGACCCCCGCTCGCGCCTCGCTCAGGGCCTGGTCGGCCTCGCGGCGGGCGGCGGCGACGCGACCGAGCAGCTCTTCGCGCTCGCCCTCGCCGCGGCGCTGCAGCTCCTCGAAGGACTCCTCGGCGCGGTCGCGGGCGCGTTCGGCGGCGGCCAGCTTCGCCTCCGCCTGCTGGCGCGCGGCGCGCTCCTTGGCGACCCGCTCGCGGGCCTGCTCCGAGAAGCCCCTGACCGTCTCCAGCGCCCGCTTCTTGAGCTCCTCGCGGACCTTCTCGGTGCGTGCTTCGGCGGCGGCGAGCCGCTCCTCGCTGACCTTCACCCACTCGAGCGCCTGCTGGGCGACGCCCTGCATCGCCCCCGACGCCTCGCCGACCGTCTTCAGCTGCCTAGCCGGATCACTCATCAAGCGCCAAACCTACCCGGTCAGCCGGACCTCTGCGCCTCGCGCTCGTGCAGCTCGCGCTTCAGCACCTTGCCGGTCGCGTTGCGCGGCAGCTCGGCGAGGAACTCGACCTCGCGCGGCGCCTTGAAGCTGGCGAGGTTGGCCTTGACGTGGGCGCTGACCTCGGCCTCGGTCAGCTCGGCGCCGTCGCGGAGGACGATGAAGGCCTTGAGGCGCTGGCCGAAGGTGGAGTCCTCGACGCCGATCACCGCCACCTCGACGACGCCGTCGAGGTCGGCCAGCAGGTCCTCGACCTCGCGCGGGAAGACGTTCTCGCCGCCGGAGACGATCATCTCGTCGTCGCGGCCGTCGATGAAGAGGCGGCCCGCCTCGTCGAAGTGGCCGACGTCGCCGCTGGAGAGCAGGCCGTCGATCGCCTCTTTGTTGCCGCCGCCGGTGTAGCCCTCGAACGACATGTCGTTGCCGACGAAGATGCGGCCGACGGCGCCCTGCGGCACCTCCCTGCCCTCCTCGTCGTAGAGCTTGATCCGGGTCCCGCGCGGCGGTTTGCCGGCCGTCCCCGGGGCGGCGCGCAGGTCCTCGGGGGTGGCGACGGTCGCGTAGGCAACCTCGGTCGAGCCGTAGAGGTTGTAGACGTTGTCGCCGAAACGGTCCATCCAGGCCGTCGCCAGCTCGCCGGGGAGCGCCGAGCCCGAGAGCGAGGTGATCCGCAGCGAGGAGAGGTCGTAGGCGTCGAGCACCTCGTCGGGCAGCTCGAGGATCCGCTGCACCATCACCGGCACCGCCGCCAGCACTTCGGCGCGGTTGCGCTGCGCGGCGCGCAGCGTCTCCTCCGGGTCGAAGCGGCGGCGCAGCACCATCGTCGCGGCCGTCGGCAGGCTGATGATGAAGTGCGAGAAGCCCCAGGAGTGAAACAGCGGCGCCGCGATCATCATCGTCATCCGGCTGCGGAACGGGATCTTGTCGATCAGGGCGGCGAGGGTGAAGAGGCCGTCGGGGCTGGAGCGCTGGGCGCCCTTGGGCGTCCCGGTCGTTCCCGAGGTGAGGATCACGAAGCGCGGCTTCTCCGGCGGCGGCTTCAGGTCCTCGTCGGAGCCGGCGCCGATCAGCTGCTCGAGCGTCAGCTCCGCCCCGCCCGCGCCCGCCTCGGTCCAGGCGGCGACCCGGTGCACCGAGTCCGGCACCCCGTCGAGCAGCCCCGCGAACTCCTCGTCGTAGACCAGCGCCTTGGGCCCCTCGCGGCGGGTCACCTCGACCAGCTGCGGGCCGGCGAACATCGTGTTCAGGTAGAGGGCGCTGGCGCCGAGCTTGGCCGTCGCCAGGGTCGCCTCGAGGAAGCCGCGGTGGTTGCGGCACATGATCCCGACACCGTCGCCGGGGCCGATCCCGAGCGCCGCGAAGGAGTGGGCGAGCGCGTTGGAGCGGCGCTGCAGGCGCTCCCAGGTGAGCGAGCCGCGTTCGTCGATGACGGCGAGCTCGTGCGGGTGGTGGATCGCGGCGGTGGCGACGCCGGTCGCCGGCGAGGCTCCCCAGCGCAGGAAGGTCGACCCCACCTTCAGCGCCTTGTCGGGGCGCATCGGGGCCAGGATCCCCGCCTCGCGCAGGACCCGGGCCTCGAAGGCGGAGTCCGCCAGCGAGGACTTCAGGCTCGAGAGGTTCGCGCTCGCGCTCGCCATCGATCGGTGAAGACTATTGGCTCGCGAGCCAGGTGGCTGGCCGCGAGGCGGCTCACTCGTCCTCCAGCATGGCGACGGCGACGCAGGCGATCCCCTCGCCGCGCCCGATCCATCCCATGCCCTCGTTGCTGGTCGCCTTGACGTTGACGCGGGCGCCGGTCGCGTCGGCGAGGACCCGCTCCATCTCGGCCTTGTAGGGGCCGAGCCGCGGCGCCTCGCAGATCAGCGTCGCGTCGACGTTCAGCGTCGCCGCCGGCAGGGTGCCGACCACCGTCCGCAGCAGGTCGATCGAGTCGGCGTCGCGCCAGGTCTCGTCCTCGGGCGGGAACATCGTGCCGATGTCGCCGCGCCCGGCAGCGCCGAGCAGGGCGTCGATCACGGCGTGGGTGAGGACGTCGGCGTCTGAGTGACCGGCGAGGCCCTGCTCGTGGTCGATCTCGACGCCGCCGATCACCAGCCGCCTCCCGGCGGCAAAGCGGTGGCTGTCGTAGCCGATCCCGACCATGGGCCGATTCTCGCAGCCGGCGCTAGCCGACGCGGCTGCCGAGCGGGGCCTGGGTGCGCCGCCGCCGCTCGAAGACGCTCAGCTCGGTGACCCCGAGCCGATCGAGCAGATCGATCGCGCGGTCGTATTCGTAGCCGACCTGCTCGGGGCGGTGGGCGTCGGAGGAGAGCGCGAACGCCGCGCCGGCCTCGGCGCACATCTCGGCGAAGGCCGGCGCCGGGTAGAGCTCGCCGACCGGCTTGCGCAGGCCGGCGGTCGAGATCTCGACCGCGATCCCGCTCGCGGCGATCGCCTCGACCGCGGGCTCGTAGAAGGCGCGCAGGTCGCGCTCGGGGAGCGGCCGCGCCCGGCCCCAGACCTTGACCAGGTCGGGGTGGGCGAGGATGTCGAAGAGGCCGGTGCGGGCGCACTCGGCGAGCATCTCGAAGTAGCGGGCCCAGATCCGCTCCGGGTCGCCGACCGACTCCCAGACGTCGAAGCCCTCGTGATCGACGGCGGCGTCGCCGTCGCCGATGAAGTGCACCGAGCCGACCACGTAATCGAAGTCGCGCCCCTCCAGCAGCGCCGCGGTGCGCTCCTCCGCCCCCGGCACGTAGTCGCACTCGATCCCCAGCTTGAGCGGCGTCGAGCGGACGAACTCGCAGTACTCGTCGAGGTCGTCCCGGGCGTTTTCGATCCAGAGCGGGTGGCTCCAGATCTCGAGCGCCTCGCGGAACCGGTAGACGTGCTCGGAGACGCCGAGCTCCTCGATCCCGGCAGCGGCGGCGGCCTCCAGGTAGCGGTCGACGTTGGCCGCGTTGAAGAACCGCGAGGCGGTCGTGTGATCCTCGTCGGGCCGCAGGTGCAGGTGGTAGTCGGTGAGCATGCCGCGAGACTAGGACAACGGCGCCCCGGGCGATCTCCCGCCTCCTAGACTGCGCCGCGGATGGCCCGCCAGCTGCTGATCCTCGCCCTCGCCTTCGCCGCCGGCGCGCTCCTCGCCCTCGCTCTCGGCGCCCCGAACCTCGGCACCGCCCTGGGCGTCGGCCAGCTGACCTTCGCCGCGGTCCTGGTCTGGCTCCTGCTCAGCGACCGGCGCGGCGACCCGGGATCCCGGTAGGGCCCCTGCCCCCGGCAGGGCGCGAGGCGGGGCTGGGCTCCCGGCGGGGCGGGCGGATCTAGCGCGCCGTCCCGCGCTCGGCCAGCAGCAGCTCGGCGACGCGCAGGTCGAGCGGCGTCGTCACCTTGAGGTTCGGCTCGACGCAATGGTGGATCAGCACCGCGCCGCCGGCCCGCTCGACCAGCATCGCCTCGTCCGTGGCCGCGTCACGGGTGGCCTCGTCCACCGCCAGCGCCTCGCGCAGCACCGCCGTCCGGAACACCTGCGGCGTCTGCGCCCCCCACAGGGCGCTGCGGTCGATCGTCTCCGTCACCCTGAGCTCGACATTTCCCACGTATTTCGTGGTCAATGTCGAACTCGATCCGGCGCGCTTGATCGTGTCGGTGACCGGGGCGGCGGCGATCACCCCGGCCGCCTGCGGCGCCGCCTCGAGGGCGGCGAGGAGCGCCTGGACCAGCGCCGGCGTCACCAGCGGCCGCGCCGCGTCGTGGATCGCGACCAGCTCGGTCTCGACCAGCGCGAGCGCGTTGCCCACCGACTCCGCCCGCGTCGCCCCGCCGGCGACGTAGCGAACCGGCGCCCCTCCCCCGCCCTCGACCGGCCCGGCAGGACCTTCCTCCGGCGGGCGGTCCACCGACCCGGGCACGGCGCCGGGCGGCGCCGCGACGACGATCGCGGCGACCCCGGGGCACGCGCCGAAGGCCGCCAGCGACCACTCCAGCATCGGCCGGCCGGCGAGCGGCACCAATGCCTTCGGGCCGCCGGCTCCGAGGCGCTCCCCGGAGCCGGCGGCCGCGATGACTGCGGTTGCCGCCGGGCTGCTACGCCGTGGTGGCGAAGCGCTCCTCCAGCAGCCCGTCCAGGTATTCCTCCGCGCCCTCCTCGTCCTTGTCGAGCGCGTACATGAACTCCGAGGCGAGGATCTTCTTCGCCCGGGTGTACATCTGCTTCTCGCCGGTCGAGAGACCCTTTTCCATCTCGCGGATGGCCAGGTTGCGGACGACCTCGGCCAGCTCGAACACGTCGCCGGTCTTGATCTTCTCGCGGT
This sequence comes from Solirubrobacterales bacterium, assembly GCA_046330305.1. Lineage (GTDB taxonomy): Bacteria > Actinomycetota > Thermoleophilia > Solirubrobacterales > 70-9 > VAYN01. Next base: position 231,433 of record JAXLTA010000011.1, read on the forward strand.
TGTACTTGAAGCGCCGGTTCCAGTTCTTCGGCATCTCCGACACGTCATCGGTGAGGACGGCGGTGACCTTCTTGATTTCCTCCTCGTCGATCACGCGTCGAAGGCCGGCCTTGCCGGCGTTCTCGCACGGGACCATCACCGTCAGCTCGTTGTGGAGGATTTTGATCGTGAGGTATTCACGTTCGGTCCCCATCAGCTCACGGGTCTCTTTCGTCAGCACCAGGCCCGCACCGTGGTGCGGGTAGACGACCTTGTCACCCTCCTCGAAGTCGCAGACGTAGACAACGTCCTCCTCGAAGACCTCTTCCACGGTCGCCTCATCTAGCTCGGTAATCGCTGACTCCTTTCTTCATCGACGGCGGTTGTCGCCGTCAGCTCTGCAAGTACCGGTCGACCAGCTCGACCTCCTGGAGCCGGCGCAGCCCCTCGCGGATGTCCTTGGCTCGGGTGGAGCCGACTCCGTCGACGGCGGCGAGGTCGGCTTCGGAGGCCGCCAGGACCTCCTCCAACCCGCCCAGCTCGTGGGTGATCTTCTGGACGACAAGCTTGGGGATCCTCGGCACCCGGCCCAGCACGCGGTAGCCGCGCGGGGCAACGGGGAAGTCGAGGGTGTTGACCTTGCGGTCGTAGCCGAGCAGCTCGGCGAGCCGGCCGAAATCGAGCACGTCCTGGTGCGGCATCCGGCTCAGCGCCTGCTGCACGCCGATCAGGTTCTCCTCGGAGTCTTCGACGCTGTAGTCGCGGATCAGCGCCGTCTTGTCGGCGGCGACGCCGACCATCGTCTCCTCCAGCTGCATCTCGATCAGCCGGCCCTCGGTGCCGAGCTCGACGATGTAGCGCTCCACCTCGACCGCCATCCGGGTGACCAGCTCGGCCCGCTGCAGGACCGCCAGCGCGTCGTGGAGGACGCCGCCGCCCTCGAACTCGAGCACGGTCAGGCGCGAGGAGACCTGGTCGAGGCGCTCGCGGTACTTCTCCAGGGTCGCCAGGCCCTGGTTGGCCTTGGCCAGCACCGCGGGGATGTCCTGGAGGATGTACTTGGCACCCTCGACGTAGAGCGAGACGACGTCGCGGCGCTGGGAGATCGCGATCACCAGGGCGGTGGTCTGTTTGGAGACGCGCTCGGCGGTGCGGTGGCGGGTCCCGGTCTCCGAGCTGAGGATGGTCGGGTCGGGCATCAGCTGGACGTTGGCCCAGGCGATCTTGGTCGCCTCGCCGTTGAGCACGATGGCGCCGTCCATCTTCGCCACCTGGTAGAGCATCGCCGGCGTGTAGTCGATGTCGAGCTTGATGCCGCCGGAGAGCAGGTGGGAGATGTCGTCGAGGTCGCCGACGACGATCAGCCCTCCGGTCCGAGAGTGGACGATGTTGTCGATCCCCTCGCGCAGGGCGCCGCCGGGCGCGACCACGTCGAGGGCTCTCAGTAGGCGGGGATCCTGACGTTCAGACAGCTCATGAAGCGCATCCCCTGACAAAGAAGGCATCAACTAAGAGGATGCCAAAAAGCGCTCTGGAATGCGGTCTGGGGCATATCCTAGTGGACAGGTCGGGATGGGCTTTGTCAAGCGCCGAGGTGGAAGCTGCGATGGTGCTGGTGCCGGTGCAGCTCCCCGGGCGGCGGCTTGCCGGCGATTGCGGGGTCAGGGCCTCTGGCGGCGGGGTCGCGGACGAAGCGCCAGGTGAGCACGCTGCCGATCGCGCAGAGCACGACCGCGATCCAGGTCGAGCCGGCGACCGCGGCCGAGAAGGAGCGGCCGGCGCCGAGCAGGGCGTGGAAGAGGGCGCCGGTCGCGGCAAGCGCCACGGCGCCCGCCAGCACCCGATCCATCGCCAACACCCCGGAGGCGATGCCGACCTTCTCGCCGGGCATCGCCGCCATCGCGGCGGTCGACATCGGCGCGTAGACCAGCCCGAGCGCGATGCCGAACAGGAGGTAGCCGGCGAGCAGCAGCCCGTAGGGGCTGGTGCGGTCGATGAAGGTGAGGACCAGGAGGCCGGCCGTGCCGACGGCCATGCCCGTCGTCATCAGGCCGCGGGCGCCGAAGCGGCCGATCAGGCGACCCGAGAAGGGGGAGATGAAGACCATCGGCACGGTCACCGGCAGGATCATCAGGCCGGCGACGATCGGCGCGTTGCCGCGCGCGTCCTGCAGGTACTGCGGCTGGAAGAACATCACCGCCCAGTAGCAGCCGACGAGGGCGAAGGCGGCGGCGCTGGCGCCGAAGTAGGGGCCGTTGCGGAAGAGGGCGAATTCGACGATCGGCTGCCGCACCCGGTGCTCGACCCGCCAGAAGGCGGCCACCGCGGCGACGCCGAGCAGCGCCAGCGCGACCAGCGGCAGGGCGCTCCAGGCCTGAGACTGGATCAGGGCGAGGACGATCGCGGTGAGGCCGACGCTGAGCGCCGCCAGCCCGCTCCAGTCGATCCGGTGGTTGGCGGCGGGGTCGGTCGACTCCGGCGCCGCCGCCAGCGTGACCGCGGCGCCGAGGGCGGCGATCGGCAGGTTCATCCAGAAGATCACCCGCCAGTCGAGTTCGATCAGGGCGCCGCCGGCGAGCGGCCCGATCGCCAGGGCCACCGCCGAGACCGCCGCCCAGATGCCGAGCGCCCGTGGCTGCTCCGCCGCCGGGAAGACGTTGACGACCAGCGCCAGCGAGAGCGGCAGCATCGCCGCCGCCCCGATCCCCTGCACGACGCGGCCGGCGATCAGCGCCAGCTCATCGCCGGCGGCGCCGGAGAGCACCGAGCCGGCGGCGAACAGGACCATGCCGATGACGAAGACGCGCTTGCGCCCGAACATGTCGCCGAGCCTGCCCATGGTGACGACGAGAACCGCGATCGTCAGCAGGTAGCCGTTCATCACCCACTGCAGGCCCTCGGTCGTCGCGCCGACGTCGTGGCGGATCGCGGTCAGCGCCAGGGCGACGACGGTCGAGTCCAGCATCAGCAGGAAGAGGCCGGCGCAGGAGCCGATCAGGGTCCACCACTTGCGCGGCATGGCGCGGAAAATAACGCCGCCCCGGGACGGCCGCCGGCCCACCCTTCCATGCGGTGCAGACCACCGCCGAGAACGCACTTTCGCTCGCGATGCGAGCGAAAGTGCGTTCTCGGCGGGACGGGGCCCCTCAGTGAGTGCTGACGAGGTCGCGATCGGGGTCGATGCCCCAGCGCGCCCCGACGGCCGCCAGCTCCTCGCTGACCGGCCAGCGGTCGGGAAGCTCATCGCCTTCGAATTCCGGCGTGCCGCCCTTCAGCGCCATGCAGTTGGCGTTGTCGCCGATCGCCCGGATCGCGGCGACGTCCTCCTCGGAGAGGCGGACCTCGCCGGGCAGGGCGGCGAGCTCGGCACGCTTGTCCTCGATCGGCCGCGCCCGCGGCCCGCTCTCCTGGATCAGGGTCGGGGCGACGCAGGCGACCGCGTCGTGGGCGAGGTTCCACTGGCAGGCGAGCTGGATCGGCGTCAGGCCCGAGCGCTCGGCGTAGGGCATCACCCGCGCCAGCTTCTCCAGGCCGGCCTCGATCCAGCCGGCGGGCCGGAACGAGCGGTGGTCGGTGCGCCCCAGCTCCATCCCCGCGCTCATGTCGCCCCAGAAGATGCCGCCGTAGTCGACGACCCGGGTCAGGACCTCGACCCCGTGGCGCGAGGCGGCGTCGAGGCAGAGCTCGCCCGGCCAGGGCTCGAAGGGGTTGAGGATGATCATCGCCCAGTCGATCCGGTCGCCGAAGCGCTCCAGGCAGGAGATCAGGTCGAGGGTGAAGCCGTTGGCGGGCCCCGGCGCGACGCCGATCCTCGCCGCCAGGCCGTCCTCGCGCAGCGCCGACATCGCCTCCCAGACCGCCTCGCTGGTGTAGCCGGTGCGGTCCGGGTTGTGCAGGAGGAGGACGTCGAAGGCATCGATCCCGACCCGCTCGAGGCTGCGCTCGGTCGCCATCCGCAGGTAGTCGGCGTAGGCGCCGGGACCGCGCAGGCGCGGATCGGTGAAGCGCGGGAAGCCCTTCGGCCCGTCGCGCTCGCCCTCGTAGAAGTCGTGGCCGACGGCCCCGATCGCGCAGTAGGACTCGCGCGGGGCGCCGGCGAGGGCGCGGCCGAGGACGCGGTCGGCCTCGCCCTGGCCGTAGGCGTCGGCGGTCAGCACGGTGTCGATCCCCTCCCCCGGCGCCAGCAGCGCCGCCAGCCGGTCCTCGTCGATCGCCTCGCCGAAGTGAAGGAACCGGCCGCCGCTCCAGGTGCCGATCGCGCTGCGGCCGGGGTCCCTCATCGCTGCCCGCGACTCAGGACTCGCCGTCGGCACCGGGCGCAAGCGGGGTTCCGCCGTCGCCCTCGTGGTCCTCGTCGTCGCCCTTCTTGGCGCCGACGCCGACCTTCTCGGGCTCCTGGGGCGGAGCCTTCTGCTCCGGCTTGCGCGGCGGGATGATCTTCAGGCTGAGCGGCCGGTCCTCCTCGTCGCCGGAGGGATCGCGCTCGACCAGCACGGTCGAGCCGGGGATCATCTGGCCCTGGCGCAGGACTTCGTCGGCCAGCGGGTCCTCGATGTAGCGCTGGATCGCCCGGCGCAGCGGGCGGGCGCCCATCGAGGGGTCCCAGCCTTTGTCGACCAGGATGTCCTTTGCCTCCTCGGCCAGCTCGAGCTGCAGTTCGTGCTCGGCGACCTGGACACGGACCCGGTTGATCATCAGGTCGATGATCTCCTTGACCTCCTCCTTGGAGAGCTTGTGGAAGACGATCACCTCGTCGATCCGGTTGAGGAACTCGGGGCGGAACACTTTTTTCAGGTCGCCCATGATCCGGTTCTTCATGTCGTCGTAGGACATGCCGGTCTCGTCGGAGACGGTGAACCCGATCGAGGTGTTCTTCGAGATCTCCGAGGCGCCGATGTTCGAGGTCATGATCACGATCGCGTTGCGGAAGTCGACCGTGCGGCCCTGCGCATCGGTGAGGCGGCCGTCCTCGAGGATCTGCAGGAGGATGTTGAAGACGTCCGGATGCGCCTTCTCGATCTCGTCGAGCAGCAGCACCGAGTAGGGCTTGCGGCGCACGGCCTCGGTCAGCGGCCGCCCTCGTCGTAGCCGATGTACCCGGGCGGCGAGCCGACCAGGCGGCTGACCGCGTGCTTCTCCATGTACTCGGACATGTCGATCCGGACCATCGCCTCCTCGTCACCGAAGAGGAAGTCGGCGAGGGTGCGGGCGAGCTCGGTCTTGCCGACCCCGGAGGGGCCGAGGAAGATGAACGAGCCGGCCGGCCGCTTCGGGTCCTTGATCCCGGCGCGGGAGCGGCGGATCGCCTTCGAGACCGCGGTGATCGCGACCTCCTGGCCGATCACCCGCTTGTGGAGTTCCTCCTCCATCCGGATCAGCTTCTTGGTCTCCGCCTCGGTCAGTTTGAAGACGGGGATGCCGGTCCACATCGAGACGATGTCGGCGATCTCCTCCTCGCCGACGACCGGGCGCTCGCCGTTCTCGCCCTCGGCCCACTCGTCTTCGAGCTGGCGCTTCTTCGTCGTCAGCTGCCGCTCCTGATCGCGCAGGTTGGCGGCTTTTTCGAACTCCTGGGCCTCGATCGCGGCCTCCTTGTCGCGCCGCGTCACCTCGATTTCCTCCTCGAGGTCGCGGTAGACCGGCGGCGTGCTCATCGACTTGATGCGCATCCGCGAGCCCGCCTCGTCGATCAGGTCGATCGCCTTGTCGGGCAGGAAGCGGTCGGAGATGTAGCGGTCGGCGAGCTCGGCGGCGGCAGCCAGCGCTTCGTCGTTGATCGTCACCCGGTGGTGCTGTTCGTAGCGCTCGCGCAGGCCCTCGAGGATGCGGACGGTGTCCTCCGGCGAAGGCTGGTCGACCCTGATCTGGGCGAAGCGGCGCTCCAGCGCCGAGTCGCGCTCGAGGTACTTGCGATACTCGTCGAGCGTGGTGGCGCCGATCGTCTGCAGCTCGCCGCGGGCGAGCGCCGGCTTGAGGATCGAGGCGGCGTCGATCGCCCCCTCGGCGGCGCCGGCGCCGACCAGGTTGTGGAGCTCGTCGATGAAGAGGATGATGTCGCCGCGCTGGGTGATCTCTTTCATCACCTTCTTGAGGCGCTCCTCGAACTCGCCGCGGTACTTGGAGCCGGCGACCAGGGCGGCCAGGTCGAGGGTGTAGATCTGCTTGTTCTTCAGCAGCTCCGGGACCTCGCCTTTGTTGATCCGCGCCGCCAGGCCCTCGACGACCGCGGTCTTGCCGACCCCGGGCTCGCCCAGCAGCACCGGGTTGTTCTTGGTGCGGCGCGAGAGGATCTGCATGATCCGCTCGATCTCGGTCTCGCGGCCGATCACCGGGTCGAGCTTGCCCTCCTCGGCGAGGCGGGTCAGGTTGCGCCCGAACTGGTCGAGCAGTTTGGAAGACTTTTTGCCCTCGCCCGAGCCAGCGCCGCCACCGCTGCCCTGGCGCCGGCCGCCGGGCCCGGAGAGCATCCGGATCACCTCGTTGCGGATCTTGTCGGAGTCGGCGTCGAAGTCGAGCAGGATGCGTGCGGCGACGCCCTCGTTCTCACGCACGAGCCCGAGCAGGATGTGCTCGGTGCCGATGTAGTTGTGGCCGAGGCTGAGCGCCTCGCGCAGCGCCAGCTCGAGGACCTTCTTGGCGCGCGGGGTGAACGGGATCTGGCCCGAGGTGACCTCCTCACCCGAGCCGACGATGCGGACGACTTGCGAGCGGACGCGTTCGACGGTGATGTCCAGCGACTCGAGCACGCGAGCCGCGAGACCCTCCTCCTCGCGCAGCAGCCCGAGCAGGATGTGCTCGGTGCCGATGTAGTTGTGCTTGAGCGTGCGCGCCTCCTCCTGGGCCAGGACGACGACTTGACGGGCTCGCTCAGTGAATCGCTCGAACAAATGAAACCTCTTTGCTCTCGAACCCGGAAGGCCCGAGTTAGTACCGGCGGGCGCCTCCTGGTTATCGGATGGCGCCCTTCTGTCCCTTAACTCTACCGAGCCCGCATCCCCGGCTCGGCGCCCCGGCCGTGCGCTAAGAGCGGGCTTTTGAGAGCAACTTGGCACATTTGCGCCTCGATCAGGGGGGAAACCCGCCGATAGGATCCCGTCGTGCCGCCCGCCGACGCCATCGCACGCTTCGCCGAGCTGCATGGATTGGCGTTCTCCGAGCGCGCCGAGCTGCCCGAACAGGGCGATCTGCTGTGCCGCGACGGGACCGTCGAGGGAGCCGCGACCGGCGCCCTGCCCGGCGGGATGGAAGGCACCCTCGCCCACTTCACCTACACCTACACCTGGACCGACTCCGACGACCACACCCACCACGAGGAGCGCCCGTTCACGCTCGTCGTCACCCGGGTGCCGGAGAGCATCGGGTTCATGCCCTACCTGGGCTTCTCCGGCGCCGGCAGCAAGATGAGCGGGGTCGCCGGCAGCCTCGACCAGATGCAGAAGGTCGACCTCGGCGGCCACAAGGGCCTGAAGGGCGCCAGCGCCTACGCCTACAAGGGCGCGAGCCAGAACTGGACGATGCAGCTGTTCTCGCCGGCGCTGATCGACTGGCTCGCCCGCAGCGATGACGAATTCGGCTTCGAACTCGCCGCCGGCGTCCTCTGCGTCGCCCGCGACACCTATCTCAACGTCCCCGAGAAGCTGGAGACGCTCTGTGCCGACGCCGCCCACCTCGCCGGCCTGATCCGCGAAGAGTCCCTCGAGGAGACGGCGACCGGCGGCGCCGAGGCCGAGGCCGCCAAGGATCCGAAGCTGGCCGACCCCGCCATGGAGAAGGCCCTGACCAGGGTCGACGTCGGCACCCCGCAGTCGGTCGGCGAGGCGACCGGCAGCTTCAGGAGCTACATGCGTGCCGCCCCCGGGACGATCCTCTACGCACTCAAGTACGCCGTGCTGCTGACCCTCGTCCTCAACATCCCGGGGGCGGCGATCCCGATCGTCCTCGCCGTCCAGGGCGCCTTCGTGCTGCTGGCCGCGATCGAGGCGGCGCTGGTGGCGATCATCTTCTTCTTCGTCTACCGCAAGCGGGTGCGCACCGCGGCGGAGAAGTACTCGACCGAGGCCTTCTTCCGCGCCTTCGCCCGCAAACGGGAACTGGCGCTCGAAGAACCCCTCCACTTCGCCGCGACCCACGCCGAAGCGAAGCTCCCCTTCAAGCCCGACCGCGTCTTCACCGGCATGCTGCCCGGCGGCGTCAACGGCGCCCTGGCCCTGGTCGGCGACGGCAGCAAGCGCGCCGACCGCATCGCCGTCGTCGGCGGCCCCCGCGGCCCGGTCGCCGAATCAGAGCTGCAGGCCGAACCGCAGGGCCTCTCCGCGAAGGACCTCGACACCTATCTCGAGCAGCTGGCGGGAGAGGTCCGAGAATCGTCGGCGGTCGGTTAGCGGGACGGGGGGTCGTTCGGCCCAGATCCCCGACGGCCAAGGGACGAAGGCTTCGCGAGGGGGAGGGGTGGGGTGTCCCTCTTCACTCGGCCGTGTCGTCGGGGGGAAGCTTCAAGCTCTCGCCCGCAGCCCGGCCCTCCTCAGCCGCAAAACGTTCAGAGGGACACCCCACCCCTCCCCTGGCAACAAGAACCGCCGCCCGCGCCCGCTCCCAAAGCTTCAAAGGGACGAAGGCGCCCCGCCGAAAACGCAGTTTCGCTCGCTATGCGAGTGAAAGTGCGTTCTCAACGGGCGGTGATGAAAGCGCGCTCTCAAGCACCATTGAAAGCGCCAAGGCATCCCGTGGTTCCTTGTGGACGCTCTGGGTCCGCAAGGAACCACGGGATGGGAAAACGCCGGCTTTGCGGAGGGCGTGGTTCCTAACGGTCGCCAGGCGACCGTTAGGAACCACGCGATTGGAGGCCTTGGTCCCTTGGGGGCTCTTCGAGAGACGTGGGCTTGGGTTCGTCCCTGGAGCTACGAGAGACGCTGGGCCTGGTCCCTTTCAAGCTCTGGGCAAGGGGGCGGGGCCTCGTCTTTGTCCGGGAGCTCCCGGGGTTGGGGGCCGTGGAGCTCTTCAGGGAGGGTCGGGTGACCCTCTGAACGTTTTGCGGCTGAGGAGGGCTGGGCTTCGGGCGACAGCTTTCCCAACTCCCCGACGACGACACGGCCGAGTGAAGAGGGTCACCCGACCCTCCCGACCAGCCCCTCGTCGCCCCTACCCCCTGCGAGCCCCCGTCCCTTAAGGAGGCCCCCGCCCAACCGAGGCCGTCAGCCCCGCATGGCCGGGAACAACACCACTTCGCGGAGGGTCTGGGCGCCGGTCAGCATCATCACCAGCCGGTCGATGCCGAGGCCGACGCCGCCGGTCGGGGGCATGCCCTGTTCGAGGGCCTCGATGAAGGTCGTGTCGAAGGGCTGGGCCTCCTCGTCGCCGCGGGCGATCTCGGCGGCCTGGGCTTCGAAGCGGCGGCGCTGCTCGTCGGGGTCGTTCAGCTCGCTGAAGGAGTTGGCGATCTCGACCCCGCCGACGAAGGCCTCCCAGCGCTCGACCACGCCCGGCTCGGAGCGGTGGGCCTTGGCGAAGGGCGAGAGCTCGACCGGGTAGTCGAAGAGGAAGGTCGGCTGGATCAGGCCGGGCTCGACGTCACGGGAGAGCAGCCCGTCGACCAGCTTGCCCCAGCCCTCCTTCGGATCGGGCGCGCCGCCCATCGCCTGCGCCAGCGCCTCGCGGGTCGGGTGCTCGCGGATGTCGAGGCCGGAGCGCTCGAGGATCGCCTCGCGCAGGCTGAGCCGGCGCCAGGGCGGGGCGAACTCGATCTCGACCTCGCCGCGGCGCACCCGGGTCGTCCCCAGCACCCGCTCGCAGACGTCGGCGACGAGGCGCTCGAGGTCGTGAGCCGTCTTCTCGTAGTCGGCGTAGGCCTCGTACCACTCGAGCATCGTGAACTCGGGGTTGTGCTTGTGCGAGATGCCCTCGTTGCGGAAGTCCTTGCCGAGCTCGTAGACGCGGTCGATGCCGCCGACGACCAGCCGCTTCAGGTAGAGCTCGGTCGCGATCCGCAGGTAGAGATCGCGGTCGAGCGCGTTGTGGTGGGTGGTGAAGGGCCGCGCCAGGGCGCCGCCGTAGAGCGGCTGCAGGACCGGCGTCTCGACCTCGACGAAGCCGCGCTCGTCGAGCCAGCGGCGGACCTCGGAGACGGCGGCGGCGCGGACGCGGAAGACCCGGCGGCTCTCCTCGTTGGCGATCAGGTCGAGCTCGCGGCGGCGCAGCCGGGTCTCGACGTCCTCGAGCCCGTGGAACTTGTCCGGCGGCGGCCGCAGGCTCTTGGCGAGCAGCCGCCAGCGATCGATCGCCAGCGACAGCTCGCCGCCGCGCCGCGTCGCCATCGCCGTGCCCTCGACCCCGACGATGTCACCCAGGTCGAGCTCGACCAGCAGCCGGTAGGGCTCCTCGCCGAGCAGGTCCTCCCGCGCGTGGAGCTGGATCTGGCCGCTGCCGTCGCGCAGGTCGAGGAAGCAGGCCTTGCCGTGGCCGCGCCGGGCGACGAGCCGCCCGGCGATCCGGTGCCGCGACTCGGTCTCGACCCCCGGCGCCAGCCCCTGGTGGGCCGCCCGCACCTCGGCGATCTCCTCGCGGCCGGAGAACTCGTGGGGGAAGGGCTCGACACCGGACTCGCGGATCCGCTCCAGCTTCCGGCGCCGGTCCTTCAGCACCTCGGAGGTCGGCGGCGTCTCGCTCGGCTCGCCACTCATTCGACGCCGGGCCGCGCGGCCGTCAGGCCTTCTCGATTTTGGTGATTTTGAGTTTTTTCTTCGGCCCGCGCGGGACCTCGACCGTGACGATGTCGTTGCGCTTGTGGCCGAGCAGCGCCTTGCCGATCGGCGACTCGTTCGAGAGCTTGTGCTCGAGCGGGTTCGCCTCGGTCGAGCCGACGATCTGGAATTTCTGCGAATCGCCGGTTTTCTGGTCTTTGACGTGGACGACCGAGCCGAAGCCGACCTCGTCGGTGCCGACCGCCTTCTCGTCGATCACGGTGGCGCGGCGCAGGCGCTCTTCGAGCTGGGCGATGCGGGTCTCCAGCAGCGCCTGTTCGTTCTTGGCGTCGTCGTATTCGGCGTTCTCGGAGATGTCGCCGAATTCGCGCGCCTCCTTGATCCGCGCCGCGACCTCGCGGCGTTTCGTCGTCGAGAGGTGCTCGATCTCCTCTTTCAGTTTCTCGAGACCCTCCGGGGTGATTACCGCCTGACGACTCACGTTGCACTACCTCGCTTATTGGGTTGCGGAAGCCTTGAGCCGGGCTCCCTGACCGAAAAAAACGCCCCGGTGCGGCCCCTGAAAGGCCGACACCCGGGCACGGAGTCGCGGGATTATAGCGAGGCCCTTAAGCAACCCCGGCGGGCTGCCCGAGGGCCGCCACCAGCTCCCTCGCGCGGTTCAGATCGGCGCTTCTCTGCAGCTCCTCGGCGACCTCCGCCGGCGGCTGCAGCCGCTCGCCGTACCAGGGGTAGAACTTGCGCAGGTAGCGCTCGGCGCGCTCGGCGCCGAGATGCTCCTCGGCGCGATCGATCACCCAGAGCAGCTCGGCGACGACCTCCTCGCGGCTGGGCGGCTCGACGCGCTCGCCGGTCAGCTCCTCGAACAGCCACGGGTTGCCGAGCGAGCCGCGCGCCAGCATCACCGCGTCGGCACCGGACTCGCGGTAGGCCGCGCGAGCCGCGGCCGCGTCGCTGAGGCCGCCGGAGACGATCACCGGGACGTCGACCCGCTCGACCAGCTCGCGCGTCAGCTCGTAGTCCGGGGCGCCCTTGTGCCCCTTTGCCGCCGCCCGCGGATGGAACCCGATCGCCGCCACTCCCCCCTCCTCGGCAAGGCGCAGCGCCAGCTCGAACCCGGAGCGGTCGCCGGCAGCGATGCCCGAGCGCAGCTTGACGGTCACCGGCAGGCCGCTGCCCGCGGCGGCGCCGCGCACCAGGGCGAGGGCGAGGTCGTGATCGGCCAGCAGCTGCGCCCCGGCACCGGTCTTGCGGACCTTCGGCACCGGGCAGCCCATGTTGATGTCGATCAGGTCGGCGCCGGCTTCGGCGGCGATCGCCGCCCCCGATCGCATCACCTCGGCGTCGTGGCCGAAGAGCTGGATCGAGATCGGGTGCTCGTCGGGGTGGATCCGCATCAGGTCGCGCAGGGTGCGCTCGTTGCGGTAGTGCAGGGCAAAGCTCGAGACCATCTCGGAGACCGCCAGCCCGGCTCCGTGCCGTTTCGCCTGCAGGCGGACGAACCAGTTGCCGATCCCCGCCAGCGGCGCCAGCAGCACCCGATTGGCGAGCCGCACGCCGCCGATCTCGAAGGGCTCGGTGAGCGGCGGCTGCTCAGGCGTTGCGCTCATGAATCAGGCGCAGGCCGGTCAGCGTCAGCATGTCGTCGACCTCCTCGATCGTCTCCGAGAACGGGACCACCGCCGCGGCGAGGCCGCCGGTGGCGATCAGCCGCGGTTCGGGCAGCTCGCGTTCGATCCGGCGCACGATGCCGTCGATCATGCCGGCGAAGCCGAAGATGAACCCGGAGTCGATCGCCGCCCGGCTCGAGCGGCCGATCGCCGCCTCCGGCTCGCCGAGGTCGATCCGCGTGATCCGCGCGGCGCGATCGATCAGGGCGGTCAGCGAGATCTCCAGGCCGGGGCCGATCGCGCCGCCGAGGTACTCGCCCTCGGCCGAGACCGCGTCGATGTTGATGCCGGTACCGAAGTCGACGACGATGCAGGCGTCCTGGAAGCGCTCGTAGGCGGCGATCGCGTTGACCAGGCGGTCGGCGCCGACCTCGAGCGGGTTCTCGATCCGGATCGGCATCCCCGTCCTCACCCCCGGCCCGATCGTCAGGCACTCCGCCTCGAGGTAGCGCTCGCTGAGCCGCTCGAACTGGGCGCCGAGCGGCGGCACGACCGAGGAGACGCAGAGCGAGTCGACCTCGGTGAACGACATCTCGCAGAGCGAGAAGAGCCCGGCGATGCGCTCGGCGAGCTCGTCGCCGGTTGCTCCCGAGCGGGTCTGAAAGCGCCAGTGCTCGACCAGGGTCTCGCCCTCGAAGGCGCCGAGGTGGGTCTGGGTGTTGCCGATGTCGACCGCGAGCAGCACCGGCCGATTATCGCTGGCGGCGCCCGGCGGCGGCGCGGCCCCGACTGGCTGGGTGGCCAAAGCGCTGCCTATGTGCATAGGATCGCGGCGTGGACGCTCGCCTCTACGTGATCCCGGCCTCGCACCCGAGCATCGCCGTGCAGCTGATGCTCGAGCACAAGGGGATCGCCTACCGGCGTACCGACCTGATGCCGGTCGTCTCGAAGCTGGCCCTGCGGGCGCTCGGCTTCCCCGGCAACACGGTGCCGGCGCTGAAGATCGACGGCTCCCGAGTGCAGGGCTCGCGGCAGATCGCCCGCGAGCTCGAGCGCCTGGTACCCGAGCCGCCGCTCTTGCCTGCCGACCCGGAGCGGCGGGCGGCGGTCGAGGAGGCCGAGCGGTTCGGTGACGAGGAGCTGCAGCACCCGATCCGCCAGATCCTCTGGTGGTGCTTCAAGCGCGACCGGGCGCCGCTGCGCAGCTACTCGGAGGGCGCCCGCCTGGGGGTGCCGATCGGCCTCGCGGTCAAGACCGGGGCGCCGCTGGTCGCGCTCTCGGCCCGCTTCAACCAGTCGAGCGACGCCAACGTCCGCGCCGACCTGACGCGGCTGCCGGCCCTGCTGGACCGGATCGACGCCTGGATCGAGGCCGGGGTCCTGAACGGCCCCGACCCCACCGCCGCCGACTTCCAGATCGCACCCAGCATCGGCCTGGCGATGACGATGGACGACCTGCGGCCGGCGATCGCCGGCCGCCCCGCCGGGGCGCTCGCGGCGCGCTTCGTGCCCGATTACCCGGGACATATGCCGGCGGTCCTGCCGCCCGAGTGGCTCGGCGGCCTCGCCGCCAGCTGAGTGTCGGATTTCTGACAGATCAGGCGCTGCCTGAAAATCGAGTATTCACGATTCGGCCGGGCGCGTTTAGGGTCGGCGGTCGCGATGTCCCTTTCGGGGATGCCGCGAAAAGCCGGTTGGGGTTCGGCCGGCAGGCGAAGGGCGCGCCGCCGGATCGGGCCTCGTCGATCCGGACGCGCTACGGGGGCGTTCGGCGCCCCGGCTCGGTCAGGCCAGGCGAACCGGCTGGCGCGCCCTTCAGCCGATCTCCAGCCAGCCGGAGCGCTCGACCCGCTGCTCGCCCGCCGGCAGGGCCGCCAGCGCGTCGGCCAGGCGGGTCCCGTCCGGCAGGGTCAGGTCGGGGTCGAGCTCGAGCAGCGGCGCCAGCACGAAGCGGCGGCTCCTCACCTCCGGGTGCGGCAGGGTCAGCCGCTCGCTGCGCAGCTCGAGGTCGCCGAGCAGCAGCAGGTCGACGTCGAGCGGCCGCGGACTGTGGCGCGGCAGGTCGAAGGCGCGGCCGCGCTCGGCCTCGACCTCCTTGCAGGCGTCGAGCAGCGCCTCGGGACCGAGCTCGGTCCGGATCCGCACCGCGGCGTTGAGAAAATCCGGCTGGTCGAGGATCTCCCCGATCGGCTCGGTCACATAGACGGAGGAGACGGCCTCCACCGCGACGCCGCGGGCGGGCAGCAGCTCGAGCGCCGCCCGCAGGTGGGCGCGCGGGTCGCCGACGTTGGAGCCGAGGCCGAGATACCCGGTCCGCGCAACCGCGGCGGCCACCGGGTCAACCCCCGGAAGGGCCGGTGTCCTCGTCCTCAGCGGCCCGTTCCTGGGTGACCTCGACGGCGACCTCCTGGATCGCCAGCGGCAGCGGCGGCTCGGGCTTGGCGGCGCGCACGCGGACCGATTCGCACCCGTAGCGCTCCATCAGGCGCTCGCCGACGACCTGCGCCAGCCGCTCGAGCGTGCGGTAGCTGCGCTCGGTGGCGGCGAGGGCGACGATGTCGCAGACCTGCGAGTAGTCGATCGTGTCCTCGAGCCGGTCGGTCAGCACCGCGTCGCAGTCGGGCACGTCGAAGGAGACGTCGAACTCGAGCCGCTGGCCGACCTCCTGCTCGGCTTCGGAGACGCCGTGGTGGGTGTAGATCGAGAGGCCCCTGAGCTCGACTTCGGTGCTGGTCTCCACCCCGCTGTGCCCGTCCGGGTTCATCTCGACCTGGACCCTAGCCGAGCTTCTGGCCGAGCACCGCCGCCGCCACCGACAGGGCCTGGGCGAGCTCGGCGACGTCGTGGACGCGGAGCACGTCGGCGCCCTCGACGGCGGCGAGGACCGAGGAGGCGATCGTGCCGCCCAGCCGCTCGCCGGCAGCCGACCCGTCGTTGCCGGCGGCGATGAAGCTCTTGCGCGAGGTGCCGACGACTATCGGGCGGCCGAGCTCGCGCAGCTCGGCGAGCCGGCGCAGCAGCTCGAAGTTGTGGGCGGCCGTCTTGCCGAACCCGATCCCGGGGTCGACCCAGATCCGCTCCTCGGCGACGCCGGCCGCCAGCGCCGCCTCGATCCGCGCGGCGAGGAAGGCGCGGACCTCGGCGACGACGTCGCCGTAGCGCGGTTCGCGCTGCATCGTCCGCGGCGTGCCGGCCATGTGCATGAGGACTAGGCCGGCGCCGCGGTCGGCGCAGAGCGCGGCCATCTCGGCGTCGCCGCGCAGCGCGGTGACGTCGTTGACGATCGAGGCGCCGGCCGCCAGCGCCGCCGCCGCGACCGCCGCCTTCGAGGTGTCGACCGAGATCTCCGCCCCCGCCCCGGCCAGCCCGGCGACGACCGGCACGACGCGCTCCAGCTCCTCGGCCTCGCCCACCGGCTCGGCCCCCGGCCGCGTCGATTCGCCGCCGATGTCGAGGATCACCGCCCCGTCCCTCACCAGCTCCTCGCCATGGGCGACCGCCGCCGCGGGATCGAGATAAAGCCCCCCGTCGGAGAACGAGTCCGGCGTCACGTTGACGACGCCCATCAAGCTGGGGGTTATTGCGGCGATGTGACCAAGCATGGCAAGGACGCAGGGAGCGTGGCGTGCTCCGCACGCGAGCGACCGAGGACGCCGCCAGGCGCCGGTCAGATCGCCGCAATCAGGACGCGTCGCCGCCGGCGAAGCCTGGGCGGGGGCGCGGTGCCGGGCGCGGCTCGCGGGCCGGTCGTTCGGGCTCGGGAGCCGGCTCGGCGGCCGGCGGCGAGGGCTCCTCGTCGTCGTGGAAGACTTCCTCCTCCGACTTTCCTTCGAGCAGCGCGACGAACTGGTCGGCGTCGATCGTCTCCCGCTCCAGCAGCAGCTTCGAGACGCGCTCGAGGTCGTCGCGGCGCTCGTTGAGCAGCCCCTTGGCGGTCTGGTGGGCGCTCTCGACGATGCGCCGGATCTCGTCGTCGATCTCGCGGGCGATCTCGTCCGAGTAGTCGGGCTCGGAGGAGAACTCGCGACCGAGGAACGGCTGGCCGCGATCGTGGCCGAAGACGCGGGGCCCGAGCCGCTCCGACATGCCGAAGCGCATCACCATCTGCTTCGCCGTCTCGGTCACCTTTTCGAGGTCGTTGGAGGCGCCGGTGGTGATCTCGCCGAAGACGATCTCCTCGGCGGCGCGGCCGCCCAGGGTCATCGCCATCGTGTCGGTCAGCTCGGCGCGGGTGGTGAGGAACTTGTCCTCGGTCGGCAGGCTGATCGTGTAGCCGAGCGCCTGGCCGCGGCTGATGATCGAGATCTTGTGCACCGGGTCGGTGTTCTCGAGCAGCTGGCCGACGATCGCGTGGCCGACCTCGTGGTAGGCGGTGACCAGACGCTCCTTCTCGCTCATCACCCGGGTCTTCTTCTCCGGACCGGCGATCACCCGCATGATCCCCTCCTCGAGCTCCTTCATCGAGATCTCGCGGTTGCCGGAGCGGGCGGTCAGCAGGGCCGCCTCGTTGATCAGGTTGGCGAGGTCGGCGCCGGTGAAGCCGGGGGTCTGGCCGGCCAGCGTGTCGAGGTCGATTTCGCGGGCCAGCGGCTTGCCGCGGGTGTGGACCTCGAGGATCTGCTTGCGGCCCTTGCGGTCGGGGCGGTCGACGACCACCTGGCGGTCGAAGCGGCCCGGTCGCAGCAGCGCCGGGTCGAGGATGTCGGGCCGGTTGGTGGCGGCGATGAGGATGATGTTGTCCTTCATTTCGAAGCCGTCCATCTCGACCAGCAGCTGGTTGAGCGTCTGCTCGCGCTCGTCGTGGCCGCCGCCCATGCCGGCGCCGCGGTGGCGGCCGACGGCGTCGATCTCGTCCATGAAGATGATGCAGGGCGAGTTCTGCTTGGCCTGCTCGAAGAGGTCGCGGACGCGGCTGGCGCCGACGCCGACGAACATCTCGACGAAGTCCGAGCCGGAGATCGAGAAGAAGGGCACCCCCGCCTCACCGGCGACGGCGCGGGCGAGCAGGGTCTTTCCGGTCCCGGGCGGGCCGTAGAGCAGGACCCCCTTCGGGATCCGCGCCCCCAGCGCCTGGAACTTCTTCGGGTTCTCGAGGAATTCCTTGATCTCCTCGAGCTCCTGGGTCGCCTCGTCGACGCCGGCGACGTCGCGGAAGGTGATTTTCGGCGCGTCGACCGACATCCGCTTGGCTTTCGATTTGCCGAAGTTCATCACCCGGCTGCCGCCGCCCTGCATCTGGTTCATGAGGAAGATCCAGAAGCCGAAGAAGAGGACGAAGGGCAGGATGTAGGTCAGCAGCGAGAGGATGCTGGAGCCGCCGGTGCCATGGACCGAGACTTCGGTGTTCGGTGCGCTTTCGAGCCGTTTGAGGAGTTCGGGTTCGGTCTGCGGCGGGTACCCGGTCGAGAAGCTTTCACCGCCGGCCGCTTCGGTCTCGGTGACGTCGAGGGTCGAGTCCTTGACGTTGATCGAGACCTTTTCGATTTCGCCCTTTTCGATCATCCCCCCTTCCTTGACGATCTGCGTGTAGGAAGGGGTCTTCCCGCCGTCGGGGCTGCTGATCCAGCGCTGGGCGACGAAGGCCAGGATGACCACCAGCAGGATCGGGAAGGCTGCGCTTTTGAAGAAACGCCTCAAGGGTAGAAATCAGCGTACCAGGGCAGATTTGCGGTCTATTCGACCAACGCGGCGACGTAATCGAGGTTGCGGTGCCGCTGAGCGTGGTCGAGCCCGTAGCCGACCGCGAAGCGGTTCGGGATCTCGAATCCGAGGTAGCGCGGCGAGAGATCGACGCGCAGGCGCTCGGGCTTGGTCAGCAGTGCGCAGACCTCGAGCGAGGCGGGGTTGCGGGCGCGCAGGTTGCGCATCAGGTACTGGAGGGTGAGGCCGGAGTCGATGATGTCCTCGACGATCAGCACGTGGCGGCCCTCGATCGGCGCGTCGAGGTCCTTGAGGATGCGGACGACGCCCGAGGACGCGGTCTGCGAGCCGTAGCTCGAGACGGCCATGAAGTCGATCTCGCAGGGGACGCTGACGCTGCGCATCAGGTCGGCGAGGAAGAGGACGGCGCCCTTGAGGACGCCGACCATGACGAGGTCGCGGCCCTCGTAGTCGCGGCTGATCTCCTGGCCGAGCTCGGCCACCCGTCGCTGCAGGTCCTCTTTGCTGACGAGGGTCTCGCCGATCGCCGGGTCCGTCACTTGACGTGAGTCTACGGAGGTCAGGGGCGCTCGGCGCGGACGACGCCGCGCTCGAGCACGGCGCGAACCCCGCCGCCGAGGTCGAGCATCGAGCCGCCGCGGCTCAGCGCCGCGACCTCCTCCGCCCGCCGCGCGGCTCCGGGCACCGGGCGCCCGGCGGCGCTGTCGGCGAGCTGCTGGACGACGAGGCGGCGCAGCGCCGGGTGCAGCTCGCGCAGGCGCTCGAGCCGGATCCGGCCCCGTCCGGCGCCGTTGCCGGCGGCCAGCTCGGCGGCGATCAGCGCGTCGAGGACCTCCGCCTCCTCGCGCAGCAGCTCGGCGGTGCGCAGGACGTTGGCCGCCGCCGCCGGGTGCGCCCGCGCCAGCT
>JAXLTA010000012.1:0-238426 GCA_046330305.1 Solirubrobacterales bacterium
CGCGGCTTCCCGGTCGCAGCGAGGTATGGGCCGCCTCCCGGCGCCCGCCGCGGTCCCAGAGGATCCAGAAGCACTGGCCGAGCGGGCCGACCTCGACCCGCGCCGCGCACAGCATCACCTCCTCGCCGAAGAACCCGACGTAGCGCCAGCGCTTGCGGTTCTGCCCTTCGCGGCGCAGCGGCAGGGGCTCGTGTCGAGCTGCTCTCGGATCGCGAGAGGAACTCGACACTCGCCTACCCCGCCGCCGCTTCGAGCCGCTCGGCGAGGCGTTTCATGCCGCGCTCGCGCGCCGCGGCGGCGGCCCCGGCCCAGTCGGTCGGCGCGTCCCGCGGCGGCTCGACGCCGGCGTCGCGCAGGGTCGCGATCTCCTTGAAGGCGATCAGGTCCTCGCGGCCTTCGATCAGCGCCGCCCGCAGTTTCGGCCGTTGCTCGCGGATCGCCGCCTCGAGCACCCCCTCCAGCGAGCCGTGCTTGCGCAGCAGCTCGGCCGCCGTCTTCGGCCCGACGCCCTTGGCGCCGGGCAGGCCGTCGGAGGGGTCGCCGCGCAGGGCGATGAAGTCCGGCACCAGCTCCGGCCCGATCCCGTAGCGCTCGCGGACCTCCTCGGGGCCGACCAGCTCGGCCCCTTCGCCGCCGGTCCGCACGTAGAGGACGGTCACCGCCGCGGTCGCGCACTGGTACATGTCGCGGTCCCCGGTCAGGATCAGCGCCCGGCCGCCCGCCTCCTCCTCGCGCCGCGCCAGCGTCCCCAGCAGATCGTCGGCCTCGAGGTCCTCGCTGTCGGCGACGGTCCAGCCGAAGGCGGCGAAGAAGTCGCGGCAGGAGCGGAGCTGCGGTTCCAGCTCCTCCGGCATTTCCTCCTCGCGTTTCTCGTGGTAGGCGGGGTAGAGCTCGACGCGGTAGGCGGCGGCGTCGGGGCCGAAGCACATCGCCACCGCCCGCGGCCGGTGGGCTTCGACCTCCCGCAGCACCAGGTTGGCCGCGCCGAGCAGCGCGTTGACCGGCTTGCCGTCGGGGCCGACGATCGTCTTCGGCAGGGCGTAGAAGGCGCGGAACAGCATCGAGGGGGCGTCGACGGCGAGCAGAGGGGCGCTCATGCCCCCACTTATACGGACGTGCCCGAGGTTTTGCGGTGCTCCGTCCGATCGGGGATCGACGCCGCGGCGCGCCGGTCACTCCGCCGCGCAGCAGAGCCGAGATCGAGGCCGGGACCCTCGCCCCACTAGATTCCGGCGCCGATGGAGCACCCGGCCCTGCGCATCAACGACCTGGTCAAGACCTACCCCTCGGGGGTCGAAGCGCTGCGCGCCGTCTCGCTGGACATTCCCGACGGCGAGCTCTTCGGCCTGCTCGGGCCCAACGGCGCCGGCAAGTCGACGCTGATCCACTGCACAACCGGCCTCGCCCAGCCGACCTCGGGGTCGATCGAGATTTTCGGCCACGACGCCGTCCACGACTACGCCGACGCGCGCCAGGCGGTCGGTCTGGCACCGCAGGAGCCGAACCTCGACTGGTTCCTCACCGTCGAGGAGTCGCTCGACTACCACGCCGGGTTCTTCGGCATGCCCAAGCGCGAGCGCCGCGAGCGCACGACCGAGCTGCTGGAGACGTTCTCGCTGACCGAGAAGCGGGCCGAACGCACGCGCGCCCTCTCCGGCGGGATGAAACGGCGGCTGATCCTGGCCCGGGCGATGATGCACCGCCCGCGCCTGCTGATCCTCGACGAGCCGACCGCCGGCGTCGACGTCGAGCTCCGCCTCGAGCTCTGGCACTACGTCCAGAAAGTCAACGAGGAAGGGACGACGATCCTGCTCACCACCCACTACCTCGAGGAGGCCGAGCAGCTCTGCAGTCGCATCGCCTTCATCACCGGCGGCGAGATCGTCGCCGAGGGCGGCAGCCGCGACGTCGCCGAGAGCTTCGGCGTCGCCAGCCTCGAGGACGCCTACCTGGCGCTGGTCGGCCGCAAGGAGCTCTCGCGGTCCCACATCCCGGTCGAGGAGGAGGTCGAGGCGTGAGGGCCGGCTGGACGATGAGCCCCGACCAGATCCGGTTTGCGACGCTGTGGCGGCGCGAGATCAACCGGTTCATGAAGATCAAGAAACAGACCCTCGGCGGGCCGCTGCTGGAAACCTTCCTCTACATCACCGTGTTCGGCGCCGCGCTCGGCTCGCGGATCAAGGAACTGCACGGGATCGAATACATCCTCTTCGTGATCCCGGGCCTGATCATGATGGCCTGGGCGACCAACGCCTTCACCAACAACTCCTCCTCGATCCTGCAGCAGAAGTTCCAGGGGGCGATCCAGGACCAGCTCTCCTCGCCCGCCTCGCCGGGCGAGCTGCTGCTGGCGCTCTCGCTCGGCGGCTTCGTCCGCGGCCTGATGGTGGCGGCGATCACCTTCGTCGTCTCGGTGATCCTCGTCGGCCTGCCGGTCGACAACGTCCTGGTGCTGATCCCGGCGCTCTTCCTGGTCGGCTTCTTCTTCTCGCAGCTCGGCGTCCTGATCGGCGTCCGCGCCGAGCAGTTCGACGACGTGGCCTTTGCCCAGACTTTCGTCCTGCAGCCGCTGATCTTCCTCGGCGGCGTCTTCTACTCCGCATCGCTGCTGCCGCAGCCGTTCGAGACGCTGACCCGGTTCAACCCGATCTTCTACATGATCTCCCTGGTCCGCTACGGGTTCGTCGGCTACACCGAAGTCAGCATCCCGCTCTCGCTGCTGGCGCTGAGCGCGGCCACCGCCGTGCTCTTCGCCTTCAACCTGCGCCTCTTCAACGCCGGCTACAAGCTGCGCTCCTAGCCGGCGCCTGCACGGGCGCGGTCAACGGCGGGCGAGAGCGCCGGGCGGGGCCGGGCGCTCTCTACAATTTTGGGCTTCATGACTAGCCGAATGCGCCGGCGCCGGCGCAAGCAGCCCCACCACGTCTGGCGCACGGTCATCATCGTGATCGGTGTGCTGCTCGTTGCCGGCGTCGTGGCCGGCGGGATCGCGGCCGCCTGGGCGCTCAACATCTACAACTCGGCGCCGCCGCTGACCAGCCTCAAACCGGTGCAGAAGGGGCGGACCTCGGCGATCTACGCCGCCGACGGCAGCCTGATCGGGTACATCCGCTCGAACGTGATCCGCCAGCCGATCTCGGAAAGCGAGCTGCCCGAAAACCTCAAGAACGCGACGATCTCGATCGAGGACAAGGGCTTCTGGCAGCACGGCGCCCTCGACCCCCAGCGCATCGTCGGCGCCGCCTGGGAGGACCTGCTGGCCGGCGGCAAACCGGTCCAGGGCGCCTCGACGATCACCCAGCAGCTGGTCCGCAACCTCTACATCCAGAACCCCGAAGACACCCTGCACCGAAAGCTGGTCGAAGCCCACCTCGCCGAAGACCTGTTCGCCAAGCACGACCGCGAGTGGATCCTCACCCAGTACCTCAACACGGCGCCGTACGGGACGATCGAAGGCCGCACCGCGGTCGGCGCCGAAGCTGCCGCCCAGGTCTTCTTCAACAAACCGGCCAAGGACCTCAACCTGACCGAGGCGGCGCTGCTCGCCGGCCTGCCGCAGGCGCCCTCCGAATACAACCCCTTCTACAACCCGAAGGCGGCCCTGGCGCGGCGCAACGAGGTGCTCGGGACGATGGTCGAACAGGGCTACATCACCCAGGCCGAATACCGCAAGGCGAAGACCCACGGCCTGGGCCTCGACCGCGGCCACAAGTACTCGCACGTCCGCGACCAGTTCCTCTACGACCTGGTCGAAAGCGAACTGATCGAAAGCTACGGCGTCAACACGGTCCGCAACGGCGGCCTCAAGGCCTACACGACGATCGAACCGGCGCAGCAGGAACGGGCCGAAAACGCGATCGCCGAATCCTGTTACGTCTGCTACGAAGGCGGCCCGGTCGCCGGCCTCGCCTCGGTCGACCCCAGCAACGGCGCGATCGTCGCCCTCGCCTCGAGCCCGCCCGCCGAAGGCGAAGACGAATTCAACTACTCCTGGCAGGCCGAACGGCAGCCGGGCTCCTCGTTCAAGACCTTCGTCCTGACGACCGCGATCAAGCAGGGCATCGACCCGAGCTCCACCTACTACAACGGCACCTCGCCGATCACCCTGGCGATTCCCGGCGGCGGCTACTGGAACGTCCACAACGCCGAGGCCGGCGGCGGCGTGATGGACCTCGAAACCGCCACCCACGAGTCGGTCAACGTCGTCTTCGCCCAGCTCGACCTCGACGTCGGCCCCGAAGCGGTGACCGAAACCGCGGAAGAAATGGGGATCGAAGCCGAACTGCAGTCGGTCCCGGCCGAGGCGATCGGCGGCCTCGCCTACGGCGTCAGCCCGCTCGAAATGGCCGACGCCTACGCGACCCTCGCCAACGGCGGCGTCCACCACGACCCGACCGCGGTCAGCAAGGTCGAATTCCCCAACGGCAAGGTCGACAACCTCCTGACCAAGGAGGGAAAGCGCGTCCTCACCCCGGGCCAGGCCTGGGAAGTGACCAGGATCCTCGAGGGCGTGATCACCGAAGGCACCGGCGCCGGCTACACCAGCATCGGCTGCACCTCCGAGGCCGGCAAGACCGGCACCTCCGAGGAAGAGTCCGACGCCTGGTTCGTCGGCTACACGCCGAAGTACTCGACCGCGGTCTGGGTCGGCCACGCCAACACCCGCGAATACACCGGCTTCGGCGGGCCCACCGCCGGCCCGATCTGGCAGAGCTACATGTCGGCCGCCGCCGAAGGCGAATGCCCCGAATTCGAAGTTCCGAGCGAACTGCCCGAACTCTCCCCCTTCAGCAGCGAACACACGCGCTCCTACTCGGAAGTCGGCTCGGGCAAGGAAGAAGGCGAAGAAGCCGAAGAAGAAGAAAAGCAGCGCGAAGAAGAAGAAGAAGCCGAAGCCGAAGAAGAAGCCGAAGAAGAAGCCGAAGCCGAAGAAGAAGCCGAAGAAGCGAGCCCCGAACCGGCCGCCCCGGAACCCGCGGCGCCCGTCCACGGCGGCGTCTCCGCCGGCTAGCTCGGCTTTCCCAACAGGCGTCCACAGGGGTTGTCAGGACGCTTACAATCGACGGCGATGAAGCGTTTCGCTCCCGCGCTCTTGCTCGTCCTGGCGCTGACCTGCGCGCTCGCCGCGCCGGCCCTCGGGGCGCCGGCGGTGAACGGGGTGTTCCCCGTCAAAGGGGTCGAAACGAACGACAAGCTCGTGGCGGGCCCTGACGGGAACATCTGGGTGACCGCGAGCGACGGGGAAAACGACGTCGCCAGGATCACGCCGTCGGGTGAAGTCAAAGCCTTCGAACTCGAAGGGATGTCGCAGGTCCACGGGATCACGGTCGGCCCGGAAGGCCGGCTTTGGGTGACCGGCGTCAACGCGGTCGCCAGCTTCCTGCCCTCGGATCCGAAAGGCACCACGAAAGCCACGACCATCATCTCGATCGCCGGCCCGTCCCCGATCGTCACCGGGCCAGACGGCAAACTCTGGGTCGCGACCGAAAACCTCGTCCTCCGGATCTCCCCGGCGGACCCCAAAGTCAACACCCCGTTCCCGGTCGCGGGCCTGGCACCGAAAGACATCGACGTCGCGGGCTCGCTGCTCGCCGTGGCCGACGGCGGCGCGGGCAACCGGATCGTGACTCTCACCACCGCCGGAACCGAGGTCGACTTCCCGATCGGGGGCGCGTCACAGGGGGTCGCCGGAGGGGCGGGTGGGCAGATCGCCTTCTCCGCACCCGGCGCCACGCCTGAGCAGGTCGGTCTGATCTCCCCGCCCAACCCGCCCCAATCGAGCGAACTGCTCGGCGACCCCTTCGGCGTCGCGGTCGGCGCCGACCAGGCGTACTGGATCGTCCAGTTCGCCCAGGGCGGCCTTACCCGGATGACCGCGACGGGGGAGAAGACCTTCCTCGGGGGCCTCCCGAAAGAATCGCCGCGCCAGATCGCACCGGGCCCCGACAACACCCTCTGGGTCACCTTGGCGAAGAACGAAGCCGAAGGCGTCGCCCGCATCTCCGGGCTCGAACCCCCGCAGCCGCCGCCACCGCCGCCGCCGACCGAAGCCCCCCAGACGAAGCTCGAGAAGGGGCCCAAGGGCACGGTGAAGACGACCGGCAAGCGGGCCACGGTCAAGTTCCGCTTCAGCTCGTCGGTCGCCGGCTCGAGCTTCGAATGCGCGCTGGTCAAGGCGCGCGAGGGCAAGAAGGTGAAGAAATCGAAGCGGTGGCCGCAGCCGGTTTTCAAATCCTGCAAATCGCCGCGGACCTACAGCTTGCGGCCGGGCAGGTATCGGTTCAGTGTCAAGGCACTCGCCTCGGGCGAGGTCGATTCGAGCCCCGCCACCCGCGCCTTCCGTGTCGTCCACGTCGCCAAGCACTCCCGCAACCACAAGCCACCGGCCTGACCGCGGCGTCGAGGCCGTCGTCTTCGACTGGGACGGCACCCTGGTCGACTCCAAGCGGGCCCTGGTCGCGAGCTTTCGCGAAACCACCGCCGAGGTGATCGGCGAGCCGTTCCCGACCGCCGAGGAGGACGTCGAGCGGATCGTCCAGGTCCGCGGCCAGGAGGCCTTCGAGGAGATCGCCGGCGGCGATCCCGAGCTGTACGAGCGGATCGAGGAGGTCTTCCACCGCGTCTACGTCGCCCAGCAGGCGACGATCGAGCCCTTTCCCGAGGTCCTCGCGACGCTGGCGCGGCTGCGTGCCGCCGGCCTGCGGCTCGGCGTCGCCACCTCGAAGGCGCGCCGCCGCCTCGACCTCGAAGCCGAGCGGACCGGGATCGGGGCGCTGCTCGACGCCAGCGTCAGCGGCGACGAGGTGGCGCTGGGAAAGCCCGACCCCGAGGCGGTGACGGCGGCGATCGCCGCGCTCGGAGCGGCGCCGGCACGGACCCTCTACGTCGGCGACGGGCCCAACGACGTGCTCGCCGGCCGCGATGCCGGCGCCATCACGGTCGCGGTCACCTTCGGCTTTCACCCCGAGGAGGCTCGCGCCGCCCGCCCGGACCACGTCGTCGACTCCTTCGCCGAGCTGCTGCCCCTCGCCGGCGTCGCCTGAAGAGGGCGTCCGCGACCTTTCGAACGAGGGCGCTCCCCGGCCCGTAGGACGTGGTGACCGCAGGAGCCGGCGTCCTTTTACCCAGGCTTTACCCCGGGTTGGCCGGCGCCTTGAGCGGCTCCCGGCAGGGTGGGTCCTGCCGGTTGCGACCGGCTCCAAACCCCCACGAAACAGGAGGTACGCAGTGTCTCACCGGATCTCGAAGTTGATCGCCGTCACCGGAGTCAGCGCCGCGCTCGCCGTCGGCGGCGCCGGCATCGCCCAGGCCGCCGGCCCCAACCACGGCGGCCACGGTCGCGACGACGCCTGCAAGCGGATGACGGGCAAGAAGAAGCAGGAATGCATCAAGCGCCACGAGAAACACCACGGCGCCAACCACCACTGAGCCGCCCGGCCGCGCGGCGCGACCTCGAGGCGGCGCTCAGCCGCCGGCGGTCGTGCCGCGCCGGGCCGCACAGCCGCGCCCCGCGGGACTACTCGGTCAGGTCGCCCCGCTCGATCAGCTCGATCCGGTAGCCGTCGGGGTCGCGGACGAAGCAGATGCGGCTGCCGGTGGTGCGGCCGCCGGGGCGATAGGGGGGCTTCTCCGGCTCGACGCCTTCGGCGGCGAGCCGCTCGAGGGTGCCGTCGAGGTCGTCGACGCCGACCGCGATGTGGTTGTAGCCGGTGCCGAGGTCGTACTCGGCGACGCCGTGGTTGTAGGTCAGCTCGAGGCGCGGTTCGTCGCCGGGCAGGCCCATGAAGACGTTGATCGCCTCCTCGCCGATCGGCATCCGCCGCATCTCCTCGAAGCCGAGCTTCTCGTAGAAGGCGACCGAGCGATCGATGTCGCCGATCCGGTAGCAGGTGTGGAGGTAGGTGGCCATGGCCCTAGGCTAGCGGCCAGCGGTCCAGCATCGTGCCTCCAAAATTATGGGATTGACGGCACGTGGGCGCCCGACTAGGTTGGCTCCGGCTCGTGAGGGTCTCGTCCGACCCGACCAACCATCTAGAAAGGCACTTTCTTGCGCAATTGGCATCCACGTTCGGTCAAGCCCGGCGCCCTGATCGGCGCCGTCCTCGCGATCGCGGCGCTCGGCGCCCTGCTCGTCCCGGCGCTCGCCTCGGCCGCGGTCACGCCGACCGGCAAGACCGACACGATCCAGATCGAGCTGACCAAGGGCAAGCTCAAATTCGTCGGCCCGACCAGCGTCACCCAGGGCGACGAACTGGAAATCGTCAACAAGACCAACCCGAGACAGGTCGGGCCCCACACCTTCTCGCTGGTCAAGCAGGGCGTTCAGCCGAAGACCGGCCCGCAGCGCAAGAACTGCTTCACGATGGGCCACATCTGCATGGCGATCGCCCAATGGCACGGCTTCAACCCGAAGACGGAAAAGATCTCGGTCAACCCGGTCAAGGCCGGGCCCGCGGGCTGGAGCACGATGGGTTCGAACACGAAGAAGGGCGACTCCTGGTTCACCGAAAAGGCCGGCGACTCCATCAGTCAGGAGGTGACCGCGCAGGCGGGCACGACGCTCTACTTCATGTGCGCCGTCCACCCCTGGATGCACGGCAAGGTGAAGGTGCTGCCGGAGTTCGAATCGACGCCGGCCAGCTAGGGCGACGTCCGAGCGGCCCACGACGGGCTTCCGGGCCACGTCCGAGCGGCCAGAATCCACACCCCGCCTGGGGCGCCGAGCCTTCCTCGGCGCCCTCGGCGGCGGCGCCCTCGCCGCGGCGATGCCGCGCTGGGCGGGCCTCGGCCTGCCCTCGCTCGCCGGCGAGGCGCCGCCGGCCGAGGCGGCCGTCCCGTTCCGGGCGGCGCTGCCGATCCCCCGGGTGCTCGAAGGCGCCGAGCTCGAGATCCCGATCCGCGAGGCCGAGGCGCAGATCCTGCCCGGGCGGCGGACGCGCCTCTGGACCTACGGCGGCACCTTCCCGGGGCCGACGATCCGCCGGCCCGCCGGCCGGCGCACCCGGGTCACCTTCCGGCACGAGCTGCCGGCCAAGGCGGGCGAGCTCTCCGTCCACTTCCACGGCGGCCACAACCGCACCCAGTTCGACGGCCAGCCGGGCGGCCTGACCGCCTCCCAGCCGTCCTCCTTCTACTGCCAGATCCCCACCCACCTGACCGCCCGCCAGTCGGGCAACGACCTGCTGATCCGCCCCGGCAAGCGGAAAACCTACGTCTACGACCTGGTCGAGGACGGCCGGCCGGTCCGCGGCGCCTTTCGCTGGTACCACGACCACCGCCTCGACCGCACGGCGCCCCACGCCTGGAAGGGGCTGGCGGGGATGTTCATCGTCGACGATGAGCTCGAAGCCTCGCTGCCGTTGCCGGCGGGAGAGCACGACCTGCCGCTGCTGATCGCCGAGCGCAGCTTCAACCGCCACAACCAGCTCACCGACCCGTTTGCCGACAACCTGCGCCCGCCCGGCGACGGCGTCTTCGGCAACCGCGTGCTCGTCAACGGCGCCTACATGCCCCACCACCGCGTCGCCGCGCGCCGCTACCGGCTGCGGATCCTCAACGTCTCACCCTTCCGCAGCTACGCCCTGCACCTGTCCAACGGCGCCCCGATGGTCCAGATCGGGACCGACAGCGGCCTGCTGCCGGCGCCTGTGCGCCGGCGCGAAGTGCTGCTCGGCCCCGCCGAGAGAGCCGAGCTGCTCGTCGACTTCTCCGCCGCCCGCGGCGAGACGGTCGAGCTGCGCAGCAGCGGCCGCCACGCCGGGCGCAACGTCAGCGGCTCCCACAGCTACTCGGGCGCGCTGATGCAGTTCCGGGTCGGCTCGGCGCGCGTCGCCGACCGCACCCGGGTGCCGCGCCGCCTGCGGCCGCTGCCGGCCTGGACCCGCCACGTCAGCCGCAGGCCCGACCACCGCTGGACGATCACGATCGGCGGCCTCTTCAAGACCACCTGGCTGCTCAACGGCCGCACCTTCAACCCGGCCTACGCCGACGCCTTCCCGCGGCTCGGCTCGACCGTCACCTGGGAGATCCACAACCGGACCAGCGTCGCCCACGTGATGCACCTGCACCACACGGACTGGTACCTGCTCGAGCGCGACGGCCGCGAGCCGCCGCCCTGGGAACACTGCCTCAAGGACACCTTCTTCGTCTATCCCGGCGAACGCATCCTGGTCGCCGGCCATCTCTCCGACTACACCGGCAAATTCGTCATCCACTGCCACATGCTCGACCACGAGGACCACGGGCTGATGGGCCAGTTCCAGGTCGTCCGCGGCTGAGGCGGACCGGCGACGGGCGGCCGGGCGGCGGCCCGGGCTCCGCCCCGGCATGATGGGCGGCGTGGGGGACGAGCTGATCCACCGCTACCGCCGCGCCAGGCGCGACCGCAAGCTGGTCGTGGTCGAGGGCTTTCACGCGCTCAAGCACGCGCTGCGGTTCGGGGCCGAGCTCGAGGACGCGGTCGCGGTCGATCCCGCCGAGCTCGAGGCGCTGGCGGCCGAGCTCGCTCCCGACCTCGCCGGCCGGCTCGCCGACCGGGTCGGGACGGTGGACGCCGAGACGCTGGCCCGGCTGGTGCCGCAGGTGCCGCGGACCGGGGTGGTGGCGATCGCCCGCCGCCCGCCGTTCGACCTCGCCGCGGTCCTCGCCGCGCCGCGCGAGGCCCCGGTCGTGCTGCTCGAGGACCCGCGCAACATGGGCAACATCGGCGCCTGCGTGCGGGTCGCGGCGGCCGCCGACGCGGCGGCGCTGGTCACCACCGGCGAGCACGACCCCTGGTACCCGGACGCGGTGCGCGGCGCGGCCGGGCTGCACTTCGCCCTGCCCGTCGGGGCGGTCGCGGCGCTGCCGGAGAGCCCGCGGCCGCTGCTGGCGATCGACCCCGAGGGGGAGCCGATGCGCCCCGGCGGCCTCCCCGCCCGCGCGGTCCTCGCCTTCGGCACCGAGCGCCACGGGCTCAGCCGCGGCCTGCTGGAGCGCGCCGCCGCCCGCGTCTCGATCCCGATGCGGGAGGGGGTCTCCAGCCTCAATCTCGCCACCTCGGTGGCCGTCACCCTGTTCAGCTGGCGGCTCGGTCTCCAAACTACGGATGCAGAGGGCCGCGAGGACGGATAGCTTTACTCACTGGCGGCGCACCTCGTGCCGCCAGATCCCCGCACCACACGAAAGGACGCGCCCTTGCCGCTCGCAGATATCAGCTTTGGGGAACTCCTCCTCATTGCGCTCGAGATCTTCTTCTTCGTGATCTGGATCTGGATCCTGATCACGATCCTCACCGACCTCTTCCGCGACCATGAGCTGTCCGGCTGGTGGAAGGCGGTATGGGTCCTCTTCCTGGTCTTCATCCCGTTCCTGACGGCGCTCGTCTACCTGATCGCACGCGGCGCCGGGATGCGGGACCGGACGATCAAGGCCCAGGCGGAGGCCAAACAGCATTTCGACGAATACGTCCGCCAGCAGGCTCACAGCGGCTCCGCCGCCGACGAACTCCACAAGCTCAACGAGCTGAAGGAAAAGGGCGCGCTCTCCGACGAGGAGTTCGAGCAGGCGAAGGCCAAACTGCTCACCTGAGCTGCCGCCGCAGGGGCCGCAGGGGCCCCCTCAAAGGCGTCTACGGGCGGTTTCGGAGTCCTGCAAGGGGCTCCGAAACCGCCCGATTTGCAAGGGAAGTTGCAGGTTATTAGCAACTCCTCACAATCTTCAGCCGACTTCGCTAGCCTGCGCGACCCACTGCCGAACCCGCCTCGCGGGGCCGGCCTGGAACCGATGCGGGCTCAACTCACCGACACCCACCCGGGCGCTCTCAGGCGTCGCGCGCTGCTCCTCGCAGCGCTCCTCCTGACCGCCCTCACGGTAGCTGCCGCGCTCTGGCAGGGGAGCGCCCCGGCCGAGACGCCGCAGGAAAAGCTGGAAAGCACGCGCGACAAGCTCGAAGGCGTCCGCGCCAACCAGAGCGAACTGGCGGAAACGATCGCCGAACAGAACCGGGCGATCGACTCGATGATCGGCGAAGTCTCGGCGCTGCGCCAGAAACAGGCGGCGCTGGAAGGCGAACTCGGCGAAGAAGAAGCCCGCCTGCAGGCCGCCACCGCGGCGCTGGAAAAGGAACGCGAACACCTCGAAGAAGTGCGTGACAAGCTGCGGCGCTCGATGGGCATCCTGCGCCAGCGGCTGGTCGCGATCTACGAGGCCGGCTCGCCGGACATCGTCAACGCGATCCTCGAATCCGAAGACTTCGCCGAGATGTCGGCGCAGACCGAATACCTGAACCGGGTCCAGGCCTACGACGACGCCGTGGTCGAGCGGGTGAAGACGCTGCGCGACGAAGTGACGAGCGCGGTCAAGCACCTCAGCAGCCACCGCGACGAAGTCGAAGAAGCGCGCGACGCCGTCGCCGCGATGGAGGCCGAAGCCGCCGCCGCCCGCGAAGAAGCCGAGTCGCGCTTCGCCGAACTGAAGAGCGCCCAGGCGGCCCGCCGCCAGACCCTCGAATCGCTCGAGTCGCGGGAAGAAGCGCTCAGCAACAACCTCGCCTCGATCGCCAACCAGATCGCCTCCGAAGGCGGCAGCGCCTCGACCGGGGCACCGATGGCGCAGGTCCCGGCCCCGCTCAACCCGGGCGAACGCGCCCAGGTGATCAACGAAAGCGAAGCCAGCGCCCCGGCCTCGGCTCCGCAGGCGGTCAAGGACGCGATCGCGGCCGCCAACTCGATCGCGATGACCCCCTACATCTGGGGCGGCGGCCACGGCTCCTTCGAATCCTCGGGCTATGACTGCTCCGGCGCGGTCAGCTTCGCCCTGCACGGCGGCGGCTTCCTCGAAAGCCCGCTCGACTCGACCGGCCTGGAGACCTGGGGAGAAGCCGGCGCCGGCAAGTGGATCACCGTCTACGCCAACGCCGAACACGCCTGGATGGTGATCGCCGGAATCGCCTTCGACACCGTCGGCGGCCCCGGCCCGCGCTGGCACGACCCCTGGGTCGACTCGCCCGAAGGCTTCATCGTCCGCCACCCGCCGGGCTACTAAGAGCGGGCTCACCCGCCGCTCAGCCGCGCTTTAGGTGCCGCGCATAGGTTCGCCCGCTCGCGCGTGGAACCGATCTCCTACCTCCAGGCAATCATCCTCGGGGCCCTGCAGGGGATCGCCGAGCCGTTTCCGATCTCCAGCCTCGGCCACGCGGTGATCGCGCCGAGCCTGTTCGGCTGGGACATCCACCAGAACGACGAATTCTTCCTCGCCTTCCTGGTCGCCACCCACTGCGCGACCGCGATCGTGCTCTTCTTCTTCTTCCTCGAGGACTGGAAGCGGATCTTCGCCGGGCTCTGGCGCTCGCTGCGCGACGGCGGCCGCCTCGATCCCGAGGACACCGACGCCCGCCTCGGCTGGGTGATCGTCGTCGGCACGATCCCGGCCGGGATCCTCGGCCTGCTGCTCGAGCACCCGCTGCGGACGCTGTTCGCTTCGCCGACGTCGGCGGCGATCTTCCTGACGATCAACGGCATCCTGCTGCTGGTCTTCGAGCGCTACCGGCGGCGGGCGCCGCGCCCGGGCGACTGGGAAGGCGACAGCGACCCGCGGATCGCCCGCATGGGCTTCCGCCAGGCGCTGGCGATCGGCGCCGCCCAGGCGCTGGCCCTGATCCCCGGCATCTCGCGCTCGGGGGTGACGATGGGCGGCGGCCTGCTCACCGGGCTCTCCAACGAGGACGCCGCCCGCTACGCCTTCCTGCTCGCCACCCCGATCATCGCCGCCGCCGGCTTCCTCAAGCTGCCGGACCTGCTCGGCGCCGCCGGCGACGGCGTCCGCGGCCAGGCCCTGGTCGCCGCCCTGGCCGCCGCGGCGACCACCTGGGTCGCGGTCAAGTTCCTGCTGCGCTATTTCGAGACCAACCGGCTGACCCCGTTCGGGATCTATTGCATCGTCGCCGGCGTCACCTGCACCGCGATCTTCGCCTTCTGAGCGACCGGCGCGGACCTCGCCCGCGGGCGCCGCAGGCGCCGCCGCGCCGCTCTCCGGTCAATTCATTATAGGCGACTTGTATACAAGTCCATGGCGTCGTGTACGGTGCGGGTTCATGAGCCGGTGGGTCTACGACTTCGAGGAAGGCTCGCGCGAGATGCGCGAGCTGCTGGGCGGCAAGGGCGCCAACATCGCCGAGATGACCCGGCTGCTGGGCGCCGACCTGGTGCCGGCCGGGTTCACGGTCACGACCGCGGCCTGCGTCGCCTACATGGAGGGCGGCAACGGCTTCCCCGACGGGCTCGAGGAGGAGATCGCGGCGGCGCTCGGCAGGCTCGAAGAGCACGCCGGCAAGCGGCTCGGCGACCCCGGGGACCCGCTGCTGGTCTCGGTTCGCTCCGGCGCTCGCGAGTCGATGCCGGGGATGCTCGACACCGTCCTCAACCTCGGCCTCAACGACGACTCGGTCGCCGGCCTCGCCGCCCGCACCGGCAACGAGCGCTTCGCCTGGGACTCCTACCGCCGCTTCGTGCAGATGTACGGGAACGTCGTCCTCGGCATCGAGGGCCGCCGCTTCGAGGACCTGATCGCGGCCGAGAAGGAGCGGCTCGGGGTCGAGCTCGACGTCGAGCTCGACGCGGCGGCGCTGCGCCGGCTGACCGAGGCCTTCCAGGAGCTGTATGAGTTCCCGAGCGACCCGCGCGAGCAGCTGCGCCAGGCGGTCGCCGCCGTCTTCCGCTCCTGGACCGGCGAGCGGGCGGTCACCTACCGGCGCCTCAACCGCATCCCCGACAGCTGGGGCACCGCGGTCAACGTGCAGCAGATGGTCTTCGGCAACAAGGGCGAGAGCTCGAGCTCCGGCGTCGCCTTCAGCCGCGACGAGGTGACCGGCGAGCCGACTCCCTCCGGCGACTTCCTGCCCAACGCGCAGGGGGAGGACGTCGTCTCCGGCGTGCGGACGCCGCGCGACATCGCCGAGCTGGCCGAGTGGAACCCGGAGGTGAGCGAGCGGCTGATGGAGATCCTGCGGACGCTCGAGCGCCACTACGGCGACATGCAGGACACCGAGTTCACGGTCGAGGAAGGCCGCCTCTACATGCTGCAGACGCGCAACGCCAAGCGCCCCGCCCAGGCCGCCGTGCGGTTCGCCGTCGACGCCGTCGCCGAAGGGCTGCTCGACCCCGAGCGGGCGCTGCTGACGATCGACGCGGAGACCCTCGACACGCTCCTGCACCCGACCTTCGACCCCGGCGCTGAGTACCAGGTGCTGGCCCGCGGCGTCGCCGCCTCCCCCGGCGCGGCCAAGGGCGAGGCGGTGTTCGACGCCGCGGCCGCGATCGAGGCCGCCGCCGAAGGCCGCGACACGATCCTGGTCCGCTCGTTCACCGAGGCCGACGACGTCGGCGGCTTCCACGCCGCCCGCGGCGTGCTCACCTCCGAGGGCGGCAAGGCCTCCCACGCGGCGCTGGTCGCGCGCGGGATGGGGGTGCCGGCGGTGACCGGCGCCGGGGCGCTGAAGATCGACGAAGCGGCGGGCGAGGTGCGGCTCGGTGGCGAGGTGGTGCTGCGGGCCGGCGATCGGGTCGCGATCGACGGCTCGGCCGGGACCGTCACCGCCGACGACGTGCCGCTGGTCGCGCCGGAGATGAGCGAGGCCTTCGAAACCGTCCTCGGCTGGGCCGATGAGCTGCGCCGGCTGGGCGTCCGGGCCAACGCCGACACGCCGACCGACGCGGCGCGGGCGCGGGCCTTCGGCGCCGAAGGCATCGGCCTCTGCCGCACCGAGCACATGTTCTTCGGCGAGGAGCGCCACGAGGCGATCGTCGCGGTGATCCTCGCCGACGACGAGGAGGAGCGCCACGCCGGCCTGGCCAGGCTGCTGCCGCTCCAGCAGGGCGACTTCGAAGCGATCTTCGCCGCGATGGACGGCCTGCCGGTGACGATCCGGCTGCTCGACCCGCCCCTGCACGAGTTCCTGCCGCCGCTGGCCGAGATCGAAGAGCGCCTCGCGGCGGCGCGGCGCGAGGGCTCGGAGGACGCCGCCGCGCTCGAGCACGACCTCGGCCGGGTCCGCTCCCTGCAGGAGGTAAACCCGATGCTCGGCACCCGCGGGGTGCGGCTCGGCGTCCTCTTCCCGGCGATCTACGAGATGCAGCTGCAGGCGATCTTCCGCGCCCTCGCCGCCTCGCGCACAGCCGGCGTCGAGGTCCACGCCGAGATCATGGTGCCGCTGGTCGACTACATGCGCGAGCTGGAGATCCTCCGCGAGCAGGTCGAGCGCGCCGCCGCCGGCAACGACCTGGTGCGGGGTCGCGACTACGCGATCGGGACGATGATCGAGCTGCCGCGAGCCTGCATCCGCGCCGACGAGATCGCCCACGAGGCGGACTTCTGCTCGTTCGGCACCAACGACCTGACCCAGACCACGCTCGGCTTCTCCCGCGACGACATCGAGGGCCGCATCCTCGGCCGCTACATCGAGATCGGCGTCTTCGACCGCTCCCCGTTCGAGACCCTCGACACCCCCGGCGTCGGCCAGCTGCTGCGGATGGGGGCCTGGCTCTCGCGCACGACGAAACCGGAGATCAAGCTCGGCGTCTGCGGCGAGCACGGCGGCGACCCCGACTCGATCGACTTCTTCGACGAATCGGGCATCGACTACGTCTCCTGCTCGCCCTACCGGGTTCCGGTCGCCCGCGTCGCCGCCGCCCAGGCGACCCTGCGCCACCGCCAGGCCTGAGCTGGGGCCGCATCGTCAGATTGCTGTCGTCGCCTGATTGGTCCGACGTCTCTTGGGTAGCGGCGAGGTGGGTCTGGGAACAGTCACCTCGGAAAAAGGAGATCGCCATGGAGACCGTATCCGTACCGCGGCCGCGCAGCAGCGGCGAGGAACCGGCGACGACGACCAGGGAACTGGGCTGGAAACCGGCCGACCCCGGGCCGCTCGGGCTGGCCGGCTTCGCCCTCACCACCTTCGTCCTCAGCATGTTCAACGCCGGCCTGGTCAGCCACGAAGCCGAGCCCGTGGTGCTCGGCCTGGCGCTCGCCTACGGCGGGATCGCGCAGCTGCTGGCGGGGATGTGGGAGTTCCGCACCGGGAACACCTTCGGTGCCGTCGCCTTCACCTCGTTCGGCGCCTTCTGGATCTCGTTCTGGGCGTTGGTGACGTTCTTCGTCGGCGACATCCCCGCCGGACACGTCGGCGCCGCGGTCGGGCTCTACCTGATCTCGTGGGGGATCTTCACCACCTACATGTTCATCGCCTCGCTGCGGACCACGGTCGCGATCGCCGCCGTCTTCGCTCTGCTGGCGGCGACTTTCATCGTCCTCGGGATCGGCAACGCCAACGAAAGCGAAGGGCTGATCGAAGTCGGCGGCTGGCTCGGGCTGGCGACCGCGGTCGTGGCCTGGTATGCATCGTTCGCCGCGGTCACCAACTCGACCTTCGGCCGGACGGTGATCCCGGTGGGTCCGCTGAAATAGCGACGATCCCGGTGGGTCGCTGAAATAGCGAAAGCGAGCGAGCAAGGAGGAGAGGGCCGATGGCAACGGAGGAGAGGACGGGCAGTCTCGAGGCGCAGCTCGAGGCGATGCTCGAGATCGAGAAGTTCGAGCCGCCGGCCGAGTTCCAAGAGCGGGCGCTGTGGTCGGACCCGAAGGTCTACGAGGAGGCCGCCGCCGACCCCGAGGGCTGGTGGCTGGCCAGGGCCCGGGAGCTGCTCGACTGGGAGACCGAGCCGAGCGAGGCCCTGGACGAGTCCAACCCGCCCTTCTACAAGTGGTTTGCCGACGGCCGCCTCAACGCCTCCGCCCAGTGCCTGGACCGCCACGTCGAGGCCGGGCGCGGCGAGCGGGTCGCCTACCACTGGCGCGGCGAGGAGGGGGAGACCCGCGACATCACCTACGCCGAGCTGCACCGCGACGTCAAGCGCTTTGCCAACGCGCTCAAGGACCTCGGCGTCGGCAAGGGAGACGTGGTCGGGATCTACCTGCCGATGATCCCGGAGGTGGTCGTCGCGATGCTCGCCTGCGCCCGGATCGGCGCCCCCCACAACGTCGTCTTCGGCGGCTTCTCCGCCGAGTCGGTGGCCGAGCGGATGGACTTCAGCCAGGCCAAGGCGCTGATCACCGTCGACGGCGCCCGCCGCAAGGGCAAGACGGCGCCGATCAAGCCCTCCGTGGACGAGCACATGGCGGGGATCGACTCGATCGAGACGATCGTCGTCGTCCGCCACACTCAGATCGAGTGCCCGATGAGCGAGGGCCGCGACGTCTTCTACGACGAGGTGCTCGAGCGCGCCGCGGAGGAGTGCCCGGCCGAGCCGATGGAGGCCGAGCACCCGCTCTTCATCCTCTACACCTCGGGCTCGACCGCGAAGCCGAAGGGGATCCTGCACACCACCGGCGGCTACATGACCGGGGTCACGACAACCCACCGCTACGTCTTCGACCTCAAGCCCGAGGAGGACGTCTACTGGTGCGCCGCCGACGTCGGCTGGGTCACCGGCCACTCCTACATCGTCTACGGCCCGCTCGCCAACGGAGCGACCTCGGTGATGTGGGAGGGCGCTCCCGACTACCCCCACAAAGGCATCTGGTGGGAGCTGATCTCCGACTACAAGGCGACGATCCTCTACGCGGCGCCGACCGCGATCCGCACCTTCATCAAGTGGGGGGCGAAGATCCCGGGCGAATTCGACCTCTCCAGCCTGCGCCTGCTCGGCTCGGTCGGCGAGCCGATCAACCCCAAGGCCTGGCTCTGGTACCACACCGTGATCGGCGGCGAGCGCTGCCCGATCGTCGACACCTGGTGGCAGACGGAGACCGGCGCGATCATGATCACGCCGCTGCCGGGGATCACCCAGACCAAGCCGGGCTCGGCGACGACGCCCTTCCCGGGGGTCTCGGCCGAGGTGGTCGGCGAGTCCGACGGCGAGCCGATCGCCGAAGGCCAGGGGCTGCTGATCCTCGAGCGGCCCTGGCCGAGCATGCTGCGCGGCCTCTACAAGGAGGACGAGCGCTTCGTCGAGACCTACTTCGAGCGCTTCGGCACCGAGCGCTACCTGGTCGGCGACGCGGCGCGCCGCGACGGCGACGGCTACTTCTGGGTGATCGGGCGGATCGACGACGTCGTCAACGTCTCCGGGCACCGGCTCTCCACGGCGGAGGTCGAGTCGGCGATCGTCGCCCACGAGCACGTCGCCGAGGCGGCCGTGATCGGCCAGCACGACGAGGACACCGGCCAGGCGATCTGCGCCTTCGTCACCCTCCAGGGCGACACCGAGCCCTCGGACGCCCTGATCGAGGAGGTGCGCGGCGAGGTCGCCGAGCGGATCGGCAAATTCGCCCGCCCGAAACGGATCATCTGGGCCGATGACCTGCCGAAGACCCGCAGCGGCAAGATCATGCGCCGCCTCCTGCGCGACATCGCCGAGGGCCGCGCCCTGGGCGACGTGACGACCCTGCGCGACCCGGACGTGATGCAGGAACTGGAGGCGAAGATCGCCGCCGAGCAGAGCGGCGACTAGCCGCGCTCGCGGGCGAGCTGCTCGACCGCGACCTGCAGCGCCTGCAGCTGTTCCTGGACGCTCTTCAGTTCGCGCAGCGCGACCGCCTCGGCGCTCAGTTCCTCTTCCTGCAGCTCCTCCTCGAGCTGGGTGATTTCGGGGGCGAGGAAGCGCTGCGCGAAGGCGCCGGTGAGCAGGGCGACGAAGCCGATCCCGATCGTCATGATCGCGACCGAGACGATCTCGCCGCCGGTCGTCGTCGGGTAGATATTGGAGCCGAGCGTGGTCATCGTCGTCACCGCCCAGTAGAGGCCTTCGCCGAAGTCGAGGTGCTGGTTGTGCTTCTCGAAGGCGGCGAAGAGGGCACCGCCGCCGACCACGGTGAGCAGCGCCAGCAGCATCGCGTAGCGCAGGCCCTCGAGTGAGAAGACCTCACGCGAGAGCTGGGCCAGGCGCAGAAGTCGCAGCAGGCGGAGCAGCCGCAGGACCCGCAGGCTCTGCAGCCCGGCCGGCAGGATCGGCGGCGTGAGGACGACGATGACGACGTCGAGCGGGTGGCGCCTGACCCATGCCCAGCGGTCCGGGACGACCGCCAGCATGACCACCAGCTCGACCAGGAAGGCGACCCAGGTGACCCAGTTGAGCGTGATCGCGATCGTCTCCAGGGCCCCGCCGGGGTGCGACTCCGAGATCGCCACCGTCGGCAGGGTCAGGGCCGCCGCAATCAGCATCGGCGTGTTGAGCCGTTCGGCGACGCGCGTGCTGCGCGCGTCCATGCCCGGCGGGTAGCGGGCCGGTGCCGGCGTCGATGCGGGGGCGGAGCTCACGCCGCCCACTTCGACGCCGGGCGCCGGTTGCCTGTTTACTCCGTCTCGACCGCGAGCTCGCTGCCGAGCTCGACGTGGGCGCGGCTGTCGGAGGTGCGGATCAGGGTGAGGGTGGCGAGCAGGCCGAGGGCGGCGAAGACGGCGCCGACGAGGAAGGCCGCCTGGAACCCTTCGACCAGCTTCGCCGGGTCCGGCGAGGTGCCGATGATGCCGTTGGCGATCGCCGCCAGGACGGCGAGGCCGAGCGCGCCGCCGACCTGCTGGGAGGTGTTGATCAGGCCCGAGGCAAGGCCCTGCTCGCGGTCCTCGATCCCGGAGACGGCCGCGATCGTGACCGGCACGAAGGCGAACCCGAGGCCGACCGCGGCCAGCAGGGAGGGCCCGAGGATGTCGGTGAGGAAGCTGCCGTTGACCGAGATCTGGGAGAACCAGACCAGCCCGGCGGCGATCAGCACCATCCCGGTGGCGAGGATCGGCTTGAACCCGACCTTGGTCACCAGCTGGGAGGCGATCCCGGCCGAGAGGATGATCGAGACCGCCAGCGGCAGGTAGGAGAGGCCGGCCTTGATCGGGCTGTAGCCGAGCACCTGCTGCATGTAGAGCGAGATGAAGAAGAACATCGAGAAGAGCGAGGCGCCGACCAGGATGCCGACCACGTTGGCACCGGTGATGGTGCGGACGCGGAAGATCGAGAACGGCACCAGCGGCGCCCGCGAGCGGCGCTCGACGGCGACGAAGGCGGCGAGCAGGACGGCCGCGGCGAGCAGGGTGAGGATCGTCTGCGCCGAGCCCCAGCCGGCGCTTTCGGCGTCGAGCAGCCCGAAGACGAGTGCCGAGAGGCTGAGGGTGATCGTCACCGCGCCGGCGATGTCGAAGTGGCGGACCTCGTCCTCGGCGCGGGTCTCGGCGATCAGGCTGGGGGCGATCAGCGCCGCCGCGATCCCGATCGGGACGTTGACCCAGAGCACCCATTCCCAGCCGAGGGTTTCGGTCAGGACGCCGCCGAGCAGCACCCCGGCGGCGCCGCCCGAGCCGGCGACCGCGCCCCAGATGCCGAGCGCTTTGTTGCGCTCGGCGCCGTCGCGGAAGGTGGTCGCGACGATCGAGAGGGCGGCGGGGGAGAGGATCGCGGCGCCGAGCCCCTGCACGGCGCGGGCGGCGATCAGCTGGCCCGAGTTGGAGGCCAGCCCTCCGGCCAGCGAGGCGAGCGCGAAGAGGACGAGGCCGGCCATGAAGACGCGGCGGCGGCCGAGCAGGTCGGCGAGCCGGCCGCCGAGCAGGAGGAAGCCGCCGAAGGTGAGCACGTAGGCGTTGACGACCCAGGGCAGGTTGCTCTCGGTGAAGTCCAGCGCTTCGCCGATCGTCGGCAGCGCGACGTTGACGATCGAGGCGTCGAGCACGACCACGAACTGGGCGACGCAGAGCAGGGCCAGGGCGACCCAGCGTTTGTCGCGGGCGGTTGCGGTATCGGTCATCGGCGGCTCTCCTTCATCGGCCCGAGGATTGCACAGGGGCCGGGTCGTCTCTTCTCGACTCGTGCTGTTCCGGGCGAGGCTAAGAGACATTTAGGCCAGGTTCGGTCCGCAATCGAAGCTGCCGCGACGATCCGACCCGCCGTCGGCCGCGGCTCCGCCGGGGCGCCCTTAAGATCGACGCCATGTGCCGAAACATCAGAACCCTCCACAACTTCGACCCACCCGCGAACGAGCAGGAGATCGAGGCCGCGGCGCTGCAGTACGTGCGCAAGGTCAGCGGCTCGACCAAGCCCTCGCAGGCCAACGCCGAGGCGTTCGAGGAGGCCGTCGCCGCGGTCGCCGCCGCGACCCGGACGCTGCTCGACCGCCTCGTCACCGCGGCGCCGCCGAAGAACCGCGAGGTCGAGGCCGCCAAGGCCCGCGCCCGCGCCGAAAAGCGCTACGCCGCCTGACCCCCTCGTCGCGACTCCTCATGACCTTTGTAACCCAGGGGGTTACAAAGGTCATGAGGAGGGTCAGTCGCGGGCGGAGATCGGCTCCCAGCGGAAGCGCCTGGCGGCGATCCGGGCGCCGAGCAGGGCCCAGGCGAGCAGGATCAGGACGTTGTCCCATTCCAGGCCGCTGCCGGAGGCCTGGGGCGAGAGCGTGGTCTGCAGGCCGAGCGCCAGGTGGTAGAGCGGGAAGACCTTGCCGACCGTCTCCAGCCAGTGCGGCAGCTGGTCGACCGGGATCCAGACGCCCGAGAAGAAGGCGAGGATGACGACGGTGAAGGGCGCGATCGTCGAGGCCGCGTCGGCGTTCGGGCAGAACGGCGTCAGCGCGATCCCCAGCGCGCACATCGTCGCCGTGCCGAGGACGACGTAGAGCACGAAGGCGGGGAAGGTCGAGCCCGGGACCGGCACGCCGTAGGCAACCGCGCCGACCGCGAGCAGCAGCGCCGTCATCGCCAGCGCCTGCGCCGAGGCCCGGCAGATCTGGGCGAGGATGAAGGTCCAGGGCGGCATCGGCGTGCCGCGGTAGCGCTTCAGCTGCCCGTTCTCGCGCTGGGTGGTGAGCGAGACCGCCAGCGTGGTGAAGGTCGAGAGGGCGACGGCGTAGGCGACGATGCCGGCCGTGAAGTAGGCCTGGGCGCTGAGCTTGACCGCGCTCGGCAGCGTCGTCGTCTGGTCGCCGCCGTGGATGAAGATCGAGTTGAAGAGGACGAGGAAGACGAGCGGGAAGGCGACGGTGAAGATCAGGGTGCGCGGTGTGCGCAGGGCGACCAGGATCGCCAGCCGGGCCTGGGCGAGGACGATGCCGCGGTCGCCGGCGGCGCCGCCCCTCACGCCGGCTCCTCGCCGCGGGTGAGATCGAGGAAGACGTCCTCGAGGCTCGGTCGCCGCACCTCGAGCTCGGCGAGCTCGGCGCCGCGGCGCTCGGCCAGCTCGAGCAGGCGGTAGAGGTCGCGCTGGGGCCGATCGGTCTCGATCTCGACCTGGTTGCCGGAGGCGGTGACCGCCGCCTCCACCGCGCCGCGCACGTCCTCGAGCGAGAGGCCGTCGCCGAGCAGGAAGCCGATCACGGTGCGGTGGCCGATCTCGGCGCCGAGCTGCTCGGTGCGGCCCTGGGCGACGATGCGGCCGTCGCGCAGGATCGCGACCCGGTCGGCGAGGTGCTGGGCCTCGTCCATGTAATGGGTGGTGAGGAAGACGGTCTTGCCGAGCGCCTTCAGGCCCTCGATCATGTTCCATGCCTCGCGCCGCGCGGTCGGGTCGAAGCCGGTGGTCGGCTCGTCGAGGAAGATCAGGTCGGGATCCCCGACGATGCCGATCGCGACGTCGGCGCGCCGTTTCTGGCCGCCGGAGAGGGTGCCGACGCGGGCGTCGCGCTTGTCGGCGAGCCCGACCAGCTCGATCGTCTCCTCGACCGGCCGCGGACGCTCGTAGAAGCGGGCGAAGAGGCCGACCGCCTCGCGCACCGTCCACAGGGGGTCGAGCTCGCACTCCTGGAGGACCAGGCCGACGCGGTTGCGCCAGGCGCGGGTGGGCGCGCCCGGGTCGACGCCGAGGACCGAGACCTCGCCGCCGCTGCGCTCGCGGTAGCCCTCGAGGATCTCGATCGTCGTCGTCTTGCCGGCGCCGTTGGGCCCGAGGAACCCGAACACCTCGCCGGCGGCGACGTCGAAATCGATCCCCCGCACCGCCTCGTGCTCGCCGTAGGACTTGCGCAGCCCGCGGACGCTGATCGCGCTTTCGGTCACTCGCTCCCACGCTACCCAAAATCGCTTAAAGGGAAGCTGAAGCCGCCACGACGGGGGAGGCGCCCCCGCAGAAGTGGTTTGCTAAACTAATTATCAACGCTAACTATGCAGGCAGATCCGAAGGACACCCCACTCACCGACGTCGCCGCGAAGCTGCGGCTGGCGATCGTCCGCACCGGGCGCCGGTTGCGGCAGGAGGCCGCCGCCGAGAGCGCCGGGTTGACGCCGACCTCGACCGCGGCGCTGGCGACGATCGAGCGGCACGGGCCGCTGACCCCGAGCGAGGTTGCCGGGATCGAGCGCGTCAAGCGGCCGACGATCACCCGGACGCTCGGCTGCCTGGAACGCGAAGGCCTGATCGAGCGGACCCCGGACCCCGGCGACGGGCGCAGCTCCCTGGTCGCGGTCAACGCCTCCGGCCGCGAGCGGCTGCGCCGCCTGCGCCGCCGCAAGAACGCCTACCTGGCACGCCGCATGCGCGACCTGACCGGCGAGGAGATCGCGACGCTGGAGCGCGCCGCCGAGATCCTCGACCGGATGCGCGAAGGCGAACCGCGGGAGGGCGAGCGCGGGTGAGCAAGCACCTGCGCCGCTCCTTCAACTCGCTCGAGGTCCCGAACTACCGGCGCTACTTCGTCGGCCAGGTGATCTCCCTCTCGGGCACCTGGATGCAGACGGTCGCCGCCCTCTGGCTGGTCCTCAGCCTGACCGGCAGCGGCGTCGCCGTCGGCCTCACCACCGCGCTGCAGTTCCTGCCGATGCTGGTGATCGGCGCCTGGGGCGGGCTGCTCGCCGACCGCTTCCCGAAGCGCCAGCTGCTGATCACGACGCAGCTGCTGATGGCGGTACCGGCGCTCTTCCTCTTCGCCGTCACGGCGGCGGGCGTCGCCGCCCCGTGGATGGTCTTCCTCGCCGTCTTCGCGATGGGCTCGGCCAACGCGATCGACAACCCGACCCGGCAGAGCTTCGTCTTCGAGATGGTCGGCCCCGATCGCGTCGTCAACGCGGTCAGCCTCAACAGCGTCATCGTCCAGGCGGCCCGGATCGTCGGCCCGGCGCTGGCTGGGATCACGATCGCCGCCTTCGGCGTCGTCCCCTGCTTCGCCGTCAACGCGGCGACCTTCGCGGCGATGATCTTCGCTCTCTGGGGCATGGATCCGGCCCGGCTGCACACCGCCCCGGCCGCGCCGCGGGGCAAGGGCGCGATCCGCGCCGGCCTGC
The DNA here is from genome assembly GCA_046330305.1 of Solirubrobacterales bacterium. GTDB lineage: Bacteria > Actinomycetota > Thermoleophilia > Solirubrobacterales > 70-9 > VAYN01. Next base: position 25,226 of record JAXLTA010000012.1, read on the forward strand.
GCTACGCGATCCGCACGCCGGAGCTGGCGGTGCCGCTGGCGCTGATGGCGCTGGTCGGCACGCTCGGGTTCAACTTCCAGGTGGTGCTGCCGCTGCTGGCCAAGTTCAGCTTCGGCGGCGGCGCCGGCGCCTACGCGGTGCTGGTCTCGGCGATGGGCGTCGGCTCGATCGCCGGCGCTCTCGTCAACGGCTCGCGCGGGCGCACCGGGCCGAAGCTGATCGCCGGTGCCTCGCTCGCCTTCGGCGTCGGCGCCCTGCTGGCGGCGGCGATGCCCGCCCTGGCCCTCGAGATCCCGGCGCTGGTCGCGCTCGGCGCCGCCTCGGTCACCTTCGCGGCCGCCGTCAACTCGAGCCTGCAGCTCGCCGTCTCGCCGGAGATGCGGGGCCGGGTGATGGCCCTCTACTCGGTGGTCTTCCTCGGCTCGACCCCGCTCGGCGGGCCGCTCAGCGGCTGGCTGGCGGAAACCTACGACCCGCGGGTGGCCCTGGTTCTCGCCGGCGTCGCCGGCCTCGCCGCCGCCTGGGCCGCGCGCGTCAGCTTCGCCCGCCTGCGCCGCCGCCGCGGCGCCGGCGTCCTCACCGAGGAACTCCTGGTCCCCGAGCGGGAGCCGCAGCCGGCGCCAGAGCGACCGTCCGAGCGGGCATCCCTGCCGGTGCCCGAGCGGACGCGCGAGCCCTCAGGCGCGGAGCCGGGGACGCGCGAGCACGCCCTCGCCTGACTCGCTGACCCACCCCGCTGACCCACCCCCGAGCGACGAGCGGCCGCGCGCGGCGCCCCGCACCGATCCCGTGGTTCCTTGTGGACGTCTGGCGACCGAAAGGAACCGGGACCTCGGCAATCGCGCCTGTTCCAGGAGCCGTGGTTCTCTTTTGACGCTGGGCGTCCAGAAGGAACCGCGGTTCGACCGGGATCGGGGTGGGGGAGGGAGCGGGAGGGGTGCCGATCGAAGCTGGCGCCCCCTGCGGGCCGAGTCGTGGTTCCCCGGTCCGGACGGGCCGGGCAGGGAACCACGACTGGCGAGGGTCAGCCGGCGATGTAGCCGGCGGATTCGAGGTAGGCCTTGGCCGCGGCCTTCGGCGTTTCCTTTTCGAGTTCGACCCGGGCGTCGAGCTCCTGCATCACTTCGAGGCTGAGGCCCTTCTGCACTTCGAGGATCGTCTTTTCGTAGTCGGGCCCCGCTTCTTCGACCGTCGACTTCTTCGAGACGAAGATGATGTTGCCGGCCGGGAAGACGTGCTTGTCGTCTTCGAGGATCACGAACTTGTCGCTCTCGGCCGCCAGCTGCGGGTCGGTGGTGAAGAGGATCGAGAGGTCCGCCTGGTTCTTTTCCAGAACCGTGTAGCGGAGGCTGATGTCGACGGGCTTGAATTCCTTGAACTTCAGCCCGTACAGCTTTTCCAGGCCGGCGAGGCAGTCGATCCGCTCGCGGCACTCGGGCGAGCCGTAGAGGCTGAGCTTTTCGGAGACGCCTTCGAGGTCGGAGACCGTTTCGAGGCCGTATTTTTCCGCCGTCGATTTCAGCGTGCCGACCGCGTTGGCGCTGGCGAACGGGGTCGGTTCGAAGGCGACCAGCCCTTCCTTTTCGAATTCTTCGTTCGCCTTTTCCCAGGCCGCGTTGGCGTCGGACGGGACTTCTTCGGGTTCGAGCCCGAAGAACGAGGTCAGCGCGGTCGAGGCATACTCGGGATAGCCGGAGATCTGCCCCGACTTGACGGCCTGCAGCGCCACGGTTTCGGAGCCGAGGTTGAGCGCGCTGGTCACGTTGTACCCCGCCGCGGTCAGCGCCTGGGCGTAGATTTCGCCGAGGATTTCCTGTTCCGGGAAGTTCTTCGAGCCGATCTTCAGCTTGACTTGCGGTTTTCCGGGTTGGCGACGATCGAGCCTTCGCCCGAGCCCCCTTCTTCTTCGCCTTCGGCGCTGGTCGCTTCGGAGCCGGAGCTCGCTTCGGAGCTGCTGCTGCTGCCGCCGCAGGCGACGGCGCCGAGCGCCAGGGCCAGGGCCAGCAGCGCCGCCAGCGCCGCTCGCCATCTCGTCTTGTCGGTCCTCACTTTTGCTGCCTCCTTGCTTTGTCTGGAACCGGTCACGATTTCTGAAGCTTCAACCCATCCGAAGTGAGCAGACGCTGCAGCCCGGCGAGCGAGAACTCGAGCACGAGCGCCAGCACGGCTACGAGGATCGCCCCGGCGAGGACGCCGTCTGATCCGTAGACGCTCCGGTTGATGATGTAGTCGCCGAGGGTGACGACGCCGGCGAGCGGCGCGATCGTCGCGGTGGCGACGATCACGATTGCGGCGCCGCGCACGCCGCCCATGATCGTCGGGATCGCCAGCGGCAGCTCGACCCGGCGGATCACTTCCAGCTCCGTCATCCCCATGCCGCGGGCGGCGGCGACCGCGGCCGGGTCGACCTGGCGGACCCCGACGTAGGCGTTGGTGAGGATCGGCGGGATGCCGAGGATCGCCAGCGCCGGGGTGACCGTGATCAGGCCGACGCCGATCAGCGAGGCGACCAGCGCGATGATCGCCAGCTCGGGAATCGCCCGGCCGGCGTTGCCGAGCCCGACGGCGATCAGTTCGCCGCGCCCCCGGTGCCCGAGCAGGAGCCCGAGCGGGAGCCCGATCGCCAGCGAGATCGCGAGCGCCAGGACCGTCACCTCGATCTGGGTCAGCAGCAGTTCCATCGACTGCGAGAAGCCGCCGACCAGCTCGCCGCCGGTGACGTTCGAGGGCTGCGGGGTGAAGATGAATTCGATCGCGCCGGTGAAGGAGGCGAGGGGGAGGGGGGCGGCGGCCATCAGATCGCCCTCGCCCGCCGCCAGGGCGTCGTCAGCCGCTGGATCGAGAGCAGCACCGCGTCGAAGGCCAGCGCCATCAGGACGACGATCGCGGCGGCGATGATGATGCTGGTCGGGAAGGTCAGGTTGCCGCTGCCGTACATCTGGGTCCCCAGCCCGCCGGCGCTGACGAAGACGGCCAGGGTCGCGATCGCGATCGTGCTCACCGCCGCGATCCGCAGCCCGGCGATGATCTCGGGGGTCGCCAGCGGCAGCTCCACCCGCCAGAGGATCTGGCGCTCGGTCAGGCCCATCCCGCGGGCGGCGTCGATCACCGAGCGCGGCACGTTCTCGAGCCCGAGCACCGTGTTGCGGTAGATGATCTGCAGCGTGTAGACGGCGAGCACGATGATCGCGGTCGTCTTGCCGAGGCCGGTGATGGGCAGCAGCAGGAAGAAGGCGGCGAGGCTCGGGATCGTGAAGAGGATGCCGGTGCCGGCCAGCAGCGGGAACTTCAGCCAGCGCTGGCGGTGGGCGAGCAGGGCGAGGACGAAGGCGACCGCGAACCCGATCAACAGCGAGATCAGAACCAGTTCGAGGTGCTGCACGGTCGGCGTCCCGTAGCGGTCGATGTTTTCCCGCGCCCAGTCCCAGCAGAACAGGTGGCTCGGCCTCGCCTGGCAGGGCAGCCCTTCCGCGGTGCGGTCTTTGAAGAACCCTTCCCCGACTTCGCCTGCCGCCGCCAGCGGCAGCCCGAGCCCGCTAGCCATCCTCGGCGAGCGGCCGCTCGGCGGCGCCGTGTTCGTCGGTCTTCGCCTCGGGCGAGGAGAGGAACTCGGAGATGATCTCGACCGAGAGGATGCCGGCGACCCGGCCGTGGTGGTCGGTCACCGCCGCGTACTGCGACTCGCCCTGGAGCAGGTCGGCGAGCGCGTCGCGCATCACGTCGTCGCGATCGAGCACCGGCCCGAGCGGGATGTCGGGGCGCTCGGGCACCGTCGCCGCGGCCAGGTCGCGCGCCGAGAGCCAGCCCTGCGGGCGCTCCTCGCCGTCGACGAGCAGGGCGTAGGGGACCTCGACGTCGGGCGCGTCGAGCTCGGCCCGCACCTCGCCGGTCGCCTGCCCGGCGCGCGCCAGCGGCGCCCGCCAGAGGTCGATGTCGGCGACCCGCATCAGCGCCAGGCGCTTCAGCGCCCGGTCGGCGCCGACGAAGTCCTCGACGAACTCGTCGGCCGGGTCCATCAGGATCTCGGCCGGCGTCGCGTACTGGGCGACGTGGCCGCCCTCGCGCAGGATCGCGATCCGGTCGCCCATCTTGATCGCCTCGTCGATGTCATGGGTGACGAAGAGGACGGTCTTGCGGATCTCCCGCTGCAGGCGCAGGAACTCGTTCTGCAGGCGCTCGCGGTTGATCGGGTCGATCGCCCCGAACGGCTCGTCCATCAGCATCACCAGCGGATCGGCCGCCAGCGCCCGGGCGACGCCGACGCGCTGCTGCTGGCCGCCGGAGAGCTGGGCCGGGTAGCGGTCGCCGAGCGCGGGGTCGAGCCCGATCAGCTCCAGCAGCTCGGCGCTGCGGGCGGCGATCCGGTCCTTCTTCCAGCCCATCAGCTGGGGGACCGCGCCGATGTTCTGGCTGATCGTCCGGTGGGGGAAGAGGCCGATTTCCTGGATCACGTAGCCGATCTCGCGCCGCAGCCGGGCGGGCTCGCGCGAGCGCACCGACTCACCGCCGACCAGCACGTCGCCGTCGCTCAACTCGACCATCCGGTTGACCATCCGCATCGCGGTCGTCTTGCCGCAGCCCGAGGGGCCGACGAAGACGCAGATCTCGCCCGCCGCCACCTCCAGCGTCAAGCCGTCGACGGCCGGGCGCTCGGCGCCCGGGTAGCGCTTCGTCGCGCCCTGGAAGCTGACGGACGATGCGCCGGAGCCCAACTCCGGCTGGATATCGGTAGCGGCCGCTTCCGGGGACACTGTGGACGACCCTATACCCGCTTTTCTTCGAACTTCTCCCGGCAGTGGTCGGAGCAGAAGAAGACCGGGTGGCCTTCGTGCTCGATGCGGACGGCCTTCTCGCGGTCCACCTTCATCCCGCAGACCGGGTCGGTGACCCCGCGCCGGCGGGTCAGCCAGAAGAGCGCGAGGAAGATCAGCGTGCCGAGCACGTTGAGGAAGAGCTTGTAGTTCAGCGCGACCGAGCCGAAGACGTCGGCGCGGGTGGGATGGGTGTCGGGGATCAGGCCGAAGAGGCCGAAGAGGCCGTCGACGACGAGCGCCGCGGCGACGATCGTGACGAACATCAGCGCCGTGATCTTGAGCGCGAACTCGGTTCCGTAGTACTTGCGGTAGGCGAGCACGATCGGGATCACGATCAGGTCGGCGAAGATGAAGGCGATCACGCCGGCGAAGCTGATCCCGCCCGACCACAGCACTGCCGCCAGCGGCACGTTGCCGACCGAGCAGACGAAGCTGAGGATCGCGATCACCGGCCCGACCAGGACGTTCTCGACCGTGCGCACCAGCGGCGGCGCATCGGTGAGGAAGAGGCCGTTGAAGAATTCGTCGCCGAGCAGGCCGATGAAGCCGGCCAGCAGGAAGCCCAGCGAGATCTCCTTCCACAGCATCTGCCAGTCGCCGCGGAAGTTGTGGGCGACGTCCGACCAGGCGTCGGCCGAGGTCAGCCGCGAGCGCCAGCTCGGGTGCTCTTCGCCCGCCATGTGGTGCTGGTGGCCGGTCTGGGCGGCGCGGGCGTGCTCGCGCGCCCGCCGCTCCAGGCGGGGTGAGACGAAGAACCGCAGCAGCCCAGCCATCAGCGCGATCATCACGATGCCGCCGACGTACTCGGCGAGGGCGAACTGCCACCCGATCAGGACCCAGAGGACGAGCCCGAGCTCCCAGACGAGGTTGGTTGAGGCGAACTGGAAGGCCAGCGCGGTGACCGCCGAGGCGCCCTTCTGGAACAGCGACTTGGCGATCGCGATCGCCGCGTAGGAGCAGGAGGAGGAGGCGGCGCCGAGCCCGGTCGCCTTCGCCACCGGGACGAAGCCGGTGCCCGAGAGGGCGCCTTCGATGCGCTGGCGCGGCACCCAGGCCTGGACCACCGCCGAGATCGCGAAGCCCAGCACCAGCGCCCACCAGACCTCGTAGGCCATCAGCAGGGACTGTTCGATCCCCTGCCAGACCTTGTCGAGCACGCCGCTCACCGGGCGACGAACCGGCCCAGAGCGGCCATCAGCTCCTCGACCTTCTCGGCCCGTTCACCGCCCTCGGCCTCGACCACGCAGTGGCGCGTGTGGTCGTCGATCAGGGCCAGCGCGACCTTGTCGAGTGCCGCCTCGATCGCGCTGATCTGGGTCAGCACGTCGATGCAGTAGCGCTCCTCCTCGACCATCCGCGAGACGCCGCGGACCTGACCCTCGATCCGCGCCAGCCGTTTCAACAGTTGCTCTTTGTCCGCTCCATATCCGACCATGCCGGGAACCCTATCAAATACCCCCAGGGGGTATAAACGTGCCGGCCATCGGCCTCTCCTCATGACCTTTTTCGCCCACAGGGCGAAAAAGGTCATGAGGAGGCGGAGGGTCCGTGCGGGGCCGGGGCTAGAGGCCGAGGCGGCGGGCGCGCTCGGCGGCGCGGGCGACGATCTCCTCGAGGCCCGGGATCTCGCCGCCTCGCATCAGGACGCGGCCGGCGACGACGGTGGTGTCGACGGCGGCGCCGCTGGCGGCATAGACGAGGCCCTCGGTGAGGTCGCCGATCCCGAGCTCGGGCGAGCCGCCGCGGAGCAGCAGGAAGTCCGCCGGCTGGCCGGGCGCCAGCGGCGTCGCCCCCAGCAGCGGCGCGCGGGCGCCGGTCGCCACCGCCCAGGCCTCGGCGGCGTCGATCGCGGTCGGGTCGCCGGCCGCGTGCTTCTGGCTCAGCGCGAAGAACTTGAGGTCGGCGAGCGGGTCGAGCGAGTCGTTGGAGCCGGCGCCGTCGGTGCCGAGCCCGACGCTGACGCCCGCCGCCCGTGCCGCCGGGTAGGGGAAGACGCCGCCGACGGCGAGCTTCATGTTCGCCACCGGGTTGGCGACGACGGTGGTGCCGCGGTCGGCGATCAGCGCCAGCTCGCCGGGGTCGAGCCAGACGCCGTGAGCTAGCAGCGTGCGCTCGTTCAGCATCCCGAGCCGGTCGAGGTAGGCGGCGGGCCGCTCGCCATGGGCGGCGATGCAGTCCTCGACCTCCTTCGCGGTCTCGGCGAGGTGGATCTGGATCGCCAGCCCGCGCTCGGCACCCAGCTCGGCGATCCAGCGCAGCGAGCCCTCGCTGACCGTGTAGATCGCGTGCGGGGCCAGGGCGGCGCTGATCCGCGGGTTCTCGGCCGCCGCCGGCTCCAGGATCTCGAGGCTCTCGCGCGCCCAGCGGTGCAGTTTCTCGGTGTCGCCGTCGATGTCGAAGAGCGGCGCCCCGATCGTCGCCCGGATGCCGGAGTCGGCGACCGCACGGGCCGTGGCGCCGGGCCGCCAGTACATATCCCAGAAGTGGGTCGTCCCGGCGCGGACCATCTCGGCGCAGGCCAGCCGCGCTCCCCAGTAGACGTCATCGTCGTCGAGCTTCGCCTCGACCGGCCAGATCCGCTCCCGCAGCCACGGCATCAGGGGCAGATCGCCGCCCGAGCCGCGGAACAGCGTCATCGCCGCGTGGGTGTGGCCGTTGATCAGGGGCGCCACCAGCGGGGCGCCGGCGGCGTCGATCGTCTCGTCCCCCGGCTGGGCAACGACCTCCGGCCCGATCGCCTCGATCAGGCCCGCGGCGCAGCGCACGCCGACCCGCTGGCCGTCCAGCGAGGCGTCGAGCACGGTCAAGGCGGCGCTCATCGGCCGACCGCTCCGAGGCGCGGCAGGACGGCCTCGAGACCGTCGCGGAGGATGCCGGCGTTGGCGACGCGATCGGCTTCCAGCTCGGCGACGCTGAGCTCGCCGGCGCCGAGGCCGTTGGCGACGTTGTCGACCATGCAGAGCGCGGCGTAGTGGAGCCCGAGCTCGCGGGCGAGGATGCACTCGGCGGCGACGGTCATCCCGACCACGTCGGCGTGGGCGGCGATCAGCCGGATCTCCGCCGGCGTCTCGAAGCGCGGGCCGCGCGTCTGCCAGTAGACGCCGCCGTCGATCGCGGCGACTCCGCCGGCCTCCCAGGCGGTGAGGACCTCGGCCCGCCACCCGGGGTGGAAGCCCGGTGCGGTGTGGGCGCGGGCGTCCTCGTAGATCGTGGGGCCGACGCCGAGCGCGATGAAGTCGTCCGGGCAGACGACGGTGCCGACCGGCAGCTCGGGCTTCAGCGAGCCGACCGAGGAGATCGCCAGCACCCGGTCGCACCCCTGCTCGGCCAGCGCCCGCAGGTTGGCGGCGTGGTCGATCTCGTGCGGCAGCAGGTAGGGGTCGCCGCTGTGGCGCTGGACGATCGCGGCGCCGTGCTCGGCCGCCGCCGCGGCGATCTGCCCGCCGCCCGGTCCGAGCGCGCTGCTGCCGAGGATCACCGCCAGACGTCCCATCCGGCGATCCTACGCCGCGGCCCGGTGCAAGCGCGGTTTCTCTCGCGTCGGGCGGGACGGACGGCGCTCAGCCCTCGCGGCGCGCCCTGAACTCGGCGACGGCCTCCTCGTGGTCGACGATCGGCTCCGGGTAGCCGAGCCGCTCGAACCCTTCCATCAGCCAGGGGCGGAAGATCGCCCTGCCCCGGACCGGCTCGAGCTCGGGGACGTAGCGGCGCACGTAGTGGCCCTCGGGGTCGAAGCGTTCGGCCTGGCGCACCGGGTTGAGGACCCGGTTGGGCCGGGTGTCGTTGCCGGTCCCGGCGACCCACTGCCAGTTGCCGGCGTTGTTGGCGATCTCGCCGTCGCTGAGCAGGTCCCAGAAATGCCGGGCGCCCTCGCGCCAGTCGACGTAGAGGTCCTTGACCAGGAAGGAGGCGACCGTCATCCGCGCCCGGTTGTGGATGAAGCCCTCGGCGCGCAGCTGCCGCATGCCGGCGTCGACGAGCGGGTAGCCGGTGCGGCCCTCGCGCCAGGCCGCCAGCGCCCGTCGCGAGCGCGACCAGCGGTCGCCGCGGGGGCGGTAGTCGCGGCGCGGCAGATCCGGGTAGGCGGCGAGCACCTGGTGGTGGAAGTCGCGCCAGCAGAGCTGGCGGACGAAGGCCCCGCCGCCGCGGCGCTCGCGCGCCGCCAGCATCAGCTCCAGCGGCGAGACGCAGCCGAAGCGCAGGTAGGGGCTGAGGCGTGAGGTGGCGTCGCCGGGCAGGTCGTCGTGGCGCTCGCCGTAGGCGGCGAGGCCGTCGCGGAGGAAGGCGCGGGCGCGGGCGCGGCCCTCGCTCTCGCCACCCGGGGCGCGGCCGGGCGAGAGCTCGCCGCCGGTCAGGCGGGCGAGGGCCGGCAGCCGCTCGCTGCGCAGCCCGCCGGGCACCGCGAGCGCACGCGGCGCGGGGCAGGGGCGCCGCAGGGGCGCCTCGCTCCAGGCGCGGTGGTAGGGGGTGAAGACCTTGAAGTGGTCGCCGCCGGCGGGGGTCACGGCCCCCGGCGGGACGATCGTCGTCCCCGGGTGGGTGGTGAGCTCGATCCCGGCCGCCTCGCAGGCCGCGGCCAGCGCGCGCTCGCGCCGCCGCGCGTAGGCGCTGTAGTCGGCGCTGACGTGCAGCTCGGCGGCGCCGCTCTCGCGGGCGAGCGCGATCGCCTCGGCGACGACCTCGCCGCGGCGCAGGACCAGCCGGCCGCCGGCGGCGCGGAGCGAGGCGTCGAGGTCGGCCAGCGCCTCGCGCATGAAGGCGACCCGGTTGGGGGCGGCGAAGCGCGAGCCGAGCAGCCGCTCGTCGAGCACGAACAACGGCACCGTCCGCGCCGCGGCCGCGGCGGCGGCGAGCGCCGGGTTGTCACGAGCCCGGAGGTCGCGGTTGAAGAGCACGACCGCGGTGCGCGCTTGGTTTGAGGGGGACCGCACCCGGGTTATGGTGCCGAATATGGCGGATCGCCCCTCCGGGAGGAACGAGACCGAGGAGGAACGGCTCGACCGCAACCTCGGCGAGCTGCTGCAGGAGCTGCGGGTCGCCCTGCCCGGGGTCCAGGTGCTGTTCGCCTTCCTGCTCGCCGTCCCCTTCCAGAAGCGGTTCAGCGAAGTCTCGCCGTTCGGGGAAAAGATCTACTTCGCGACCCTGATGCTGACCGCGCTCTCGGCGGCGCTGCTGATCGCCCCCTCGGCCTACCACCGCCTCACCTTCCGCTACCAGCAGAAGCACCGCCTCGTCTTCATCTCCAACCGGCTGGCGATCGCCGGGCTCGCCTCCCTGGCGCTGGCGATGACCTGCGCGATCATGCTCGTCACCGACTTCCTCTTCGGGACCGGGGCGACGATCGTCACCACCGTCGTCGCCCTCACGATCTTCATCCTGCTCTGGGCGGCGCTGCCGCTGAAGCGGCGGCTCAAGTACCGGCGCGAGGGCCTGCCGCTGCTAGATCCGCCGAAAGAAGGCTGACCGCCTCGGCGAGGCGGGGGAGCCAGGGCAGCTCGGGACTCTCGCGGCGGAGCATCTCGAGGTCGCCCCGCCAGACCTCGAGCTTGAGCTCCAGCGGCACCTTGAATTCCTCGGCGACGGCGGCGCTTTCACGGGCGAAGGCGGCGCGCAGGGTCTCGACGTTGGTCAGCTTGTCGGCGCCGTAGATCGCCAGCGCGTCGCCGTCGGCCCGGCGCACCCGCGCCCGGTGCTCCTCCTTGCGCTCGCGGTAGTCCTCGATCGATTCGTCGTCGCTGAGCGCCGCCACCAGGCCGGCGACCGGCTCGCCGAAGCGCTCGCGCAGCTCGCCGACCGTCGTCTCGCTGTCCTCGACCACGTCGTGGAGCAGGGCCGCCGCCACCACCTCCTCGCCGTAGCCGTGCTCGGCGAGCAGCGCCGCGACCATCATCGGGTGCTCGACGTAGGGCATGCCGCCGCTGCCGTTGCGGACCTGCCCGGCGTGCGCCTCGCGCGCGCAGGCGAGCGCGTCGGTGACGAGCGCCGAGCGGTCGAGGGCGGCTTTCAGGGCTGGCGAATCGGGCGCGGTCACTGGGGCGAAAGGGCGAGCGCGGGAAGTTGCGCACAGCTTAACGGCGCCGCCACCCCGCCGTGCGAGCGTCTAGGCCGTGCTCGCCGCCGGCGCGGCGTCAGCCTTTCCGGCTCGCCGCGGCGCCAGCTCGTACTCATCGCCCTCGGCGCCGACCTCGATCGCCTCCCGGTCGCCGCCGAGCGCCGCCCAGCCGCTGCGCGCTTCCTCGCGCAGGGCGTCGAGGCGGGCATCGGTGTGGCTGGGGTCGTGGTGGAAGAGCACGGTCCGCTCGGCGCCCGTCCGGTGGGCGAAGGCAAGCGTGTGGGAGACCGCCGAGTGGCCCCAGCCGACCCGGCTCGGGTACTCCTCGTCGGCGTACTGGCCGTCGTGGATCAGCAACGAGGTCTCGCGGGCGAGGTCGAAGCCGGAGATCCACTCGTCCTCGAGCGCCTCGAGGTCGGCGCCGAGCGCCGGCTCGTGGTCGGGGATGTAGGTGAGCGAGGCACCCGCCTCCTCGATCCGGTAGCCGAGGGTGGGCCCGCGGTGGGCGACGGCGGCGCAGCGCACCCGCGCCGAGCCGATCTCCCACTCGGTCTGCGGAGCGGCGCGGAAGGAGACGTCGCAGGGCAGCTCGCGGACCTCCAGCGGCGAGAGCGGAGCCGAGACGTAGCGCGCGATGCGGTCGCGCAGCGAGGCCTCGGGCGAGGCCGGGCCCCAGACCACGATCTCCGCCCGCGGCCGGAAGACCGGGGCGAAGAAGGCGAGGCCGAGGATGTGGTCGAGGTGCAGGTGGGTGAGCAGGATGTGCAGCCGCGCCGGCTGGTCGGGGAGGGTCAGCCCGAGGCTGCGGATCCCGCTGCCGGCGTCGAGCGCGAGCAGCGAGCCGTCGGCGAGGGTGACGCCGACGCAGGAGGTGTTGCCCCCGTAGCGGACGGTCTCCGGGCCGGGGGCCGGGATCGAGCCGCGCGTGCCCCAGAGCTTGACCCTCACGCCGCCGTCCCGTTGCCCGCCGAGCCCGGCGCCGGCCAGGCGATCGCGATCGCGCCCTGGGAGCCGTGCGGGGTCAGGATCGGGAAGGCCGAGACCTCGACCGCGTGGCTGGCGCCGTCGGCCGAGCGGATCGTGAAGCTGGCGTGGGCGGGGTGCCCCTGCCGCACCGCGGTGACCAGCGGCAGCTCCTCATAGGGGATCTGCTCGCCGCCCTCGCCGAAGGGGCCGAAGCTTGCGCCCCACTCCTCGGGCCCGACCGCGCCCAGCTCGTCGAAGCGGCGGCCGAGCAGGATCGCCGCCGCCTCGTTGTAGAAGACCAGCAGGCCGCCCTCGTCGACCAGGAAGGCCGGCGTCGAGAGCGCCGACATCAGGTTGCGCGCGAGGATCAGCTCAAGTGGCTTTTGCGACATGCTCGGATCTACTTTAGTTGCGGGCCAGCGGCCCGGCACCGGGGACGTCCCGTTTACCCTGCTGGGCCAGAGATGCAGACTGCTTGCCCCGCGTACCCAGAAGAGTGAGCTTCGTCACTTAGTCATGCCAGCCCGCCCGCCGCTTGTGATCCAGATCAGCGATCTGCACCTCGGTGCGCGGTGGTCGGCCGGCGACCCGGTGGCCACGACCCGCGCCGCGGTCGCCGCCGTCAAGCGCTTCCCCGGACGGGTCGAGGCGGTGATCGTGAGCGGCGACCTGACCGAGACCGGCGCGGCCGGCGACTACGAGCTGGCGCGCGAGCTGCTGGCCGAGCTGGAGCTGCCGGCCTACGTCATCCCCGGCAACCACGACGACCGCGCCGGGCTGCGGCGCGCCTTCGAGCTGCCGGGGGAGGGGGCCGATCCGGTTCAGTACGCGGCCGAGCTCGGGCCCCTGCGGCTGCTGGCGCTCGACAGCACCCGGCCCGGGAGCGACGCCGGGGCCCTCGACTCAGGCCGGCTGCGGTGGTTGGAGGCGGAGCTGTCCCGGGCACCGCAGCGGCCCACGCTCGTCGCCCTGCACCACCCGCCGCTCGAGCTCGGGATCGCGGTCTGGGACGAGATCGGGCTCGAGGCGGAGAGCCGCGCCGGCCTCGAACGGGTCCTGGCGGCGCACCCACAGGTGCTCGGCACCGTGTCCGGGCACGTCCACCGGCCGCTGGTCGGGCAGATCGCCGGGCGCCCGGCGCTGGCGATCCCCAGCACCTACCAGCAGGCGCGCCTCGCCTACGACCTGGCCGAGATCGAGCTCTGCGGCGATCCGCCCGCCTTCGCCGTCCACAGCCTCGTCGACGGCCGGCTCGTCTCCCACATCCAGGCGTTCTAGGCGAGGCGCCCGCGCTACTGGGCGGGGATGACGATCTTGGGGCAGTCTTCCGCGGATTTGGTGCGGCTGGCCGAGTTCTGGACCGGTTTGCCTTCGATGTCCTTCAGTTCGACCGTGAGCGCCGTCTTGCGGACGCTGACCTGCGCGTAGCTGAAGCTGTCGATCGCGGAGCACTGCATGCCGACCCCGGTCGGCGGCGAGGCGTTGAAGAAGAAGGCCCGGATCGCGGTGGCGGCGCTTTCGCTGCCGACGGTGCCGTTGATCTCGCCGGCGTAGGTCTTGGTCGCGACCGGGCCGGTGGTGACCTCGGTGATGCCGGTGTTGACCGGGCCGCCCGGCCCGAGGGTCTGCAGGCGGGCGTCGTTGACCATGTTGGCGTGCACGTCGGTGGTGAGGAAGACCGCGTTCTTCACGTTGTCCTTGAGAAAGGTCAGCAGTTCGGTGCGTTCGTGCGCGTATCCCTCCCAGCGGTCGTACGGAAGCGCGTAGAACTGCTGGATCGGCACCTCGTTGACGATCACCTTGAAGGTGGCGGTCGAGGCCTTGATCGCCCGCTCGAAGACTTCGCGCTGGTGCTGGCCGAGCATCGTCCGGTTGGGATCTTCGATCGCGGCGAGGCAGGCGGGCGGCGGGGCCAGCAGCAGCTGCGGCGCCAGCGTCGCGAACAGTTTGCGGTTGCTTTCCGGTGCGGTCGGCGCCAGGTCGGGGTTGCCGCTGCCCGGCGGGTTGTCGCAGGCGCCGCCGTAGTCGGCGCGGGCGCTGCGGAAGGAGCGCTCGTCGAGGAAGAACAGCTGCAGGTTCTTGCCCCAGCGGAAGGTCCGGTAGATCCCGTTCTTGGCCGAGTAGGTGACCGGGTTGTAGTTGCGGAAGGCCTTGACCCCGTTCTTGTAGAGCTGTTCGCCGTCGTAGACGACGTTGCCGCCTTCCTCCGGGAAGACGCTCTCGGAGCGGGCGAAGTCGTTGATGAACTCGTGGTCGTCCCAGTGGGCGTAGTAGGAGGTGCCGCCGCGGACCGCGGTCCAGGGCTTCTGGCCGAGGTTGAGCCGGTACTTGGCCCACTTCTGGGGCACGGTGACCGCGGTGCCGGCGACGCCGCCCACCCCCGGCACCTCGGAGTCGGAGTAGATCGTGTCGCCGATCAGCACGTTGAAGTTGTTGTTTTCCTTCTTGATCTGCCGCCAGACGCCGAAGTCGTTCCAGTAGGGCGTGCTGGTGCCGGGCAGCGGCGAGGCGTCCTGATCGCCCGTCACCGAGAACCGGATCGTCTTCGCCTGGCCCGGCGCCGGCGCGGTGTCGAAGTGGCCGACCGCGCTGAGCTTGCCGCCGGCCATGCACCAGCGGTACTTGTAGGTGCGTCCGGGCTGCAGGCCGTTGACCTTCAGCTGCACCGTCAGGTCGTTCCCCTTCTGCGCCTTGGCGACGAGCTTCTTCTTCGCCGACGCCGGGTCGCACTTGCCGAAGCTGCCGCGCTGGACCAGCTGCAGCTGTGCCTTGCCGGGCTTGTTGGCGCGGGCCCAGAGGATCGCCGAGTTGCTGCTGACGTCGCCGGAGGCGACGCCGAACTTGAAGCCCTTGGGGGCGGCGAGCGCCGCCGGCGCGAGCGCCAGGACGGCGAGCGCGAGGGCGCCGAGAACGGCAACCGCCGCGGGAACCCTGCGCTGCGAAGACCGAGACACGCCGCGATCCTCCCTCCGACGGGCCTGTCCTGTCAAGCGCTCGCCACCGGTTTCACGGCCTTTTCTCAGCCGGCAGCTTCGGCGCGGCGCAGGCCGCCGCGCGCCCAGAGCCCGAACAGCACCGGCAGCACGACGGCGATCGCGAAGGCGAGGCCGACGACGACCGGGTCGCCCGAGATGAAGCCGCGGCCGGCCTCCAGCAGCGCGGTCACCGGGTTGACCGAGGCGACCGCGTGGATCCAGCCGCTGAGCAGGTCGAGCGGCACGTAGACGGGCGCGAGGAAGAGGATCAGGAAGACCGGGAACTGCATCAGCGGGCCGCCCTGGATCGAGCGCACGCGCATCGCGATCCCCGCCGCCCACATCGTCGCCGCCAGGTTGACCAGGATCGCCAGCCCGTAGAGGCCGAAGATTTCGATCCCCTCGCCGTCGACGTTCATCCCGGCGACGAGCGCGACCACGGTCAGGACCGCCCAGGTGACGAGGGCGCGGACGAGGGCGGCGACCGCGTAGCCGGCAACGATGCCGCCCCGGTTGCCGGCGGCGAGCAGGTAGCGGCGGGCGAACCCGGTCTCGAAGTCGCGGGCGATGCCGAAGCCGGTGAAGACGCCGCCGAAGGCGGCCGACTGCAGCAGCACGAAGACGAACTGGAAGGCGGTGTAGCCGGTCGGGAAGTCGAACCCCGGCACGTTGGCGATCGCCGAGAGCCCGCCCGCGAAGGAGATGAAGAAGAACAGGGGGAAGACCAGGGAGGGGACCAGGAAGGCCGGGTTGGAGAGGTAGTTGTGGATGCTGCGCCAGGCGACCGCGAGGGCGACCGCGCGCAGGCCGGGGGTCGGTGGCGCGCTCACGTCCGCACCAGCCTGGTCTTCAGCGCCGCCGAGGCGGCGTACATCCCGATCGCGAGCAGCGCCAGGGCGATCGCGAAGCCGAGCGCCAGCTCGCCGAGGTTCCAGCCTTCGATCAGCAGCGAGCGGAACGCCTGCAGCAGGTAGGAGACCGGGTTGGCGGTGGCGATCGCCCGGTACCAGTCGGTCTGGATCAGTTCCAGCGGCAGCGCCAGCGAGGAGAGGAAGAGGAAGATGAAGAAGACCGGGAAGAGGCTCTGCACGGCCTCGCCGTTGCCGCTGCGCAGCGCCGCGAAGAGGCCGATGCTGCCGAAGGCGACGGTGATGGTCACCGCCAGGGCGACGATCACGAGAGCGCCGCCGGCGCCGGCGGCGAGTTCGGCGCCGGCTACCAGGCCGACGGTGAGGTAGACGACCGCCTGCACGAAGCCGAGCACGACGGCGCCCGCGAGCAGGCCGCTGAGCAGCGCCGCACCGCGCAGCGGGGTCAGCGCCAGCCGGTTGAGGAAGCCGGTCTCGATGTCGCGGGCGAGGTCGGTGCCGGCGTTCATCACCGAGAAGAGGGCGCCCTGCATGAAGGGCACGGCGAGGGCGAAGGTGAGGTAGGAGTCGGTCGGGAAGCCGGGCAGGTTGGTGGCGTCTTTGAGCCCGCCGGAGTTCACCGCCAGCAGGAACATCGGGAAGATCAGCGCCGGCACGATCTGCGCCGGCTGGCGCAGGGTGCGCAGGACCGAGCGGCGGGCGAGCTGGCCGACCTGGGTGCGCAGGCCGCCGCTCATGCCGCGGGCGTCTCCGCCGCCGCCTCCTCGGACTCCGCCTCGGCCTCCTCGGCGCCCTCCAGCGAGCGGCCGGTCTTGGCGAGGAAGACGTCGTCGAGCGAGGGCGCGTGCAGCTGCAGGTGCTCGATCGCGATCCCCTCGGCGTCGAGCGCGCGGACGATCTCGGCCAGCTGCGACTCGCCCTCGCGGAGCCGGACGGCGACGCCCTTGGGGCCCGAGCCCGCCGGCTCGCCGAAGCGGCCGAGGACGGCGGTGAGCCGTTCCTGGTCGGCCGCCTCGCGCGGCAGCGCTTCGACCGTGGGGCGGCCGATCTCTTCCTTCAACGCCGCCGGCGTGCCCTCGGCGACGATCCGGCCGTGGTCGATGATCCCGACCCGGTCGGCCAGCGCGTCGGCCTCCTCGAGGTACTGGGTGGTGAGGAAGACGGTGACGCCGTCCTCGCTGGCGAGGCGCGCGACCTCCTCCCAGAGCGAGGTGCGGCTCTGGATGTCGAGGCCGGTCGTCGGCTCGTCGAGGAAGAGGATGCGTGGCCGGTGGGCGAGGGCCAGCGCCAGGTCGAGGCGGCGTTTCATCCCGCCCGAATAGCCGCCGACGCGGCGGTCGGCCGCCTTCGCGAGGCCGACCCGGTCGAGCAGCTCCGCCCCGCGCGCTTCGCGCTCGGCCTTCGCGATCCCGTGCAGCGCGGTCTGCAGGCGCATGTGCTCGCGGCCGCTGAGCAGCGGATCGAGCGCCGCCTCCTGCAGCGCGGCGCCGATCGCCGCGCGCACCCGCGGCCCTTCGGAGACGATGTCGAAGCCGGCGACGCGGGCGCTGCCGGCGGTCGGGGGAAGGAGGGTGGTCAGCATCAGCACCGTGGTCGACTTGCCGGCCCCGTTGGGCCCGAGGAAGCCGTAGATCTCACCGGGGCGGACGGCGAGATCGATGCCGTCCACCGCGCGCGGCCCCTTCTTGAACTCGCGGACGAGGCCCTCCACCTCGATCCCGTTGCTGCCTCCCGTCTCTGCCGCCATCGCTCCTCCGCCAGATTGAATGCCAGGCTCAATATTTGAACCTATCAAAGATTGAGGTACGATAGCGATCGATGGCGAAGAGGGACGCGACGAGGAAGGAGTCCGGTGGGGCCGCGCCGGGCGCCCTGGAAGCCGGCGGCGTCGAGTACGAGGCCTGGGGCCTGCTGGCGTCCCTGGTCTACCCGCCGCGGCTGGTCGACGTCGCGCGCGGCCTCGGCCTCACGCCGGCGACGCTGAGCGCCCTCCTGCGACTGCCGCAGCCGCGGACGATGGGGGAGATCGCCGAGCAGCTGCGCTGCGACCCCTCCAACGTGACCGGGATCGCCGACGCGCTCGAAGCCCGCGGTCTCGGCCGCCGCCGCCCGGCCGAGCACGACCGCCGCGTCAAGGCGCTCGAGCTGACCGCGAAGGGCGAGCGCCTGCGCCGCCGGGCGATGGGCGAGCTGAGCGAGCCGCCGCAGTGGCTGCGCGCCCTCTCGGCCGCCGACCAGCGCACGCTGCGCGACGTCCTCCGCCGCGCGGTCGCCGCCGAAAACGCGTAGAACTACCGGCGGATGCGCGAGCCGAGCCGCACCTACCGCCTGGCGATGGCCGTGAACCGGCCGGTCGCGCTCTGGGGCCGCCTGCGGGTCGAGGGGCTCGACAGCCTGCCCGCCTCCGGCCCGCTGCTGATCGCCGGCAACCACGACAGCCACTGGGACCCGGTGATGGTCGGCGTCGCCGCGGTCCGGCGCCGGCAGATCCGCGCCCTGGCCAAAGCCGAGCTCTGGAAGATCAGGCCGCTGGCACCGATTCTGCGCGGCATGGGCCAGATCCCGATCGAGCGCGGCACGGGGGACCGGCAGGCGCTGGCCAACGCGATCGCCGAACTGCGCGCCGGCGCCTGCATCGGGATCTTCCCCGAGGGGACCCGCTCGCGCGGCAAGGTGCTGCGCGCCCGCAGCGGGATCGGCCGCCTCGCGCTCGAGCTGCCCGAGGCGCACGTCAGCCTGGTCGCGGTCGAGGGCACCGCCGACCTCACCGGCTTCCCCCGCCGGCCCCGCATCCGCGTCCGCTTCTTCGACCCCGCCGGCGGCCAGCCCCGCCCCGACGAGGACCCCGGCGAGCTCGCGGCCCGCCTCCTCGCCGAGATCCGCGCCCTCGTCCCGCCGGTCGCCGCCTACCGCAAGCGCTGAGCCGCGTTCTCCGGCCCGCGCGGCCAGCCCCCCGCACTCGTGGTTCCTTCCGGTCGGTATGCGTCCTAAAGGAACCGCGCCATGCGAATTGGTGGGCTGCGGGGATGTCGTGGTGCCTTGTGGACGGTGGGAGTCCACAAGGAACCACGAGATGGGGAGGGAGGGGGGCGGTGGGCTTGGGGGACCCGGGTCAGGCGGCGGGTTCGCCGCTGCCCTTGAGAGCGTGCCACGAGGCGCCGAAGGCGGTGCTGGCGTTGCCGGTTGCTTCGCCGGGCCTGCGATCGGCAGCGTAGGTGTAGAGCGGATGGCCGGCGTAGGTGACCTGGGTGGTGCCGTCCCTGCGGCGGGTGGTGCCGAGGCGGCCGGGCGCGGCGCCGTTGCTCGGCTGCGGCGGGCCTTCGGTGAGCAGTGGTGGCCAGGCCTTGGCGCAGGCGCCGTAACAGGAGGACGTCGTTCCCGAGTCGCCCGCGAAGGCGTAGAGGACGTGGCCCTCGGAGTCGACCAGGATCAGGCCGAGGCCGGGGGCGCTGGCCAGCGAGACGTAGGCGTTGCCGCTTTCTTCGGCTTCGCCGTTGGCCGGGGTGTGGACTTCGGGCGCGGCGCTCGTCTCCGTCGCTGAGCCGGTTTCGCCGCCGGTCTCGCCGCCGCCCCCGCAGGCGGCGAGCAGGAGCGCCAGGACCGCGGTGACCGCCACCAGCTCCAGGACGTAGTTGCGCTTGCTCACGTCCCGGAATGCTTCGAGTTCAGGCGTTCGCCTCCTGCGCCGGGGCGCTGCTCGCCGTCGCCGCCGGCGTGACCGGGGCGACGAAGGTCCGGTCGCCGGCGCGGACCCCGATCGCGGCGGTCCGCGAGAGGTCGAGCGCCGAGCTCAGGACCGCCTCCGAGTCGGCCCCCCACCGGTACCGGAAGCTGCCGGCCGGGTAGCGCCTGCCGTCCTCGCCGCGGAGGAACACCTTGCAGAGCGTGCCGGACCTGATCCCGTCGACGTACATCCGGATCTCGGTCCCGAAGGCGTGCGGTTCGAGCAGCGCGGTGATCTCCACCCCCTGCGGGACGGAGCCGAAGCGGACTTCCTGGCGCGGCCCCGGCTGGCCCGTGCCGCCGCCCCCGCCGCCGAGGACGAGCACCAGCACGATCGCGGCCGCGGCGGCCGCCGCGGCGCCGAAGCCGAGCCCGAGCCGGACCCGGCGCCGCCGGCATCGGCCGCGTCGCTGCTCGCCGACCGCGGCCATCACCCGCTCGCCTAGCTCGCGCGGCGGCGCCGGCGCCGGCCCGAGCCGCTCGGGATCGGCGAGGGGAAGGAGGGCGGCGACGCCGTCGATGGCGCGCGCCTCCTCGCGGCAGCTCGGGCAGCCCTCCAGGTGGGCCTCCAGCGCCGCCCGCTCCTCGGCGGGCAGCTGCCCCAGCGCGTAGGCGCCGAGCGACTCGCGCCACTCCCGGCAGCTCTCAGTCTTCATAGCCCATCTCCTCGAGCACCACCCGCAGCGCCCGCAGCCCGTAGTAGACGCGGCTCTTCACGGTCCCCTCGGGGATCCCGAGCTCGGCCGCGACCTCGGCGTAGGGCCGGCCGCGGTAGTAGGTCTCGACCAGGATCCGCCGGTGGTCGTCGCCGAGCCGGCGCAGCGCCTCCTCGACCTGCCAGGAGAGGAGCGCCTGCTCGAGCGGCTCGACCGAGGGCTCGATCCCGCCCTCGGCGACCCGCGGGCGCGCCGCGCGGGCCCGACCCATGTCGATCACCACGTTGCGCAGGATCGCGAACAGCCAGGTGCGCAGCGAGCCCAGCTCGGGGTCGAACCTGTCGCCGGCCTTCCAGGCGCGGACGAAGGTCTCCTGCACCGCCTCTTCGGCGAGCCCGGCGTCGCCGAGCGAGCGGACGGCGAACCCGTACAGCTCGCCGGAGTGCGCCGCGTAGGCCTCGCGGACGTCCCGCTCTCGCTTAAGGGCCCCGGGCTGCATCCGCAACCTTGTACGGAACGGACGCAGCCCGGGTTCAAGCTCAGGCGCCTACAGTTTCCCGATCTTGAAGATTTTGGTCCCGCAGTCGGGGCAGACGCCCTGGATCGCCGGTCGACCGTTCTTCATCGTCACCTGTTTGGCGTCTTGGATCTCGACCTTCTTCCGCTCTTTGACGCAGTAGCCCTCAGGCATCAAGGGACCTCCTTTCGCTGCCGCTTCCCCGGCATGGCTCACGCTCGCGCGTGCTGGATTGAGGCGAATGTAACGCTCCCCCTGGACGATGAAGGGAAACTTAGTGCGTTTTCGCACGATACCCCCGAATGGCGGGTCCACTACGCTCCGCCCCCGACTTCGACCGGACCCACCAGCTCTGCAAGGAGAGAACGAATGCCCGAAGCAGTGATCGTCGACACCATCCGCACGCCGATCGGGCGCGCCTTCAAGGGCTCGCTGGCCCAGCTGCGTCCCGACGAGATGGGTGCCTACGTCGTCGACCAGCTGCTCGAGCGCAACCCCGAGGTCGACCCGGCGCTGATCGAAGACGTCTTCTGCGGCGTCGGCATGCCGCAGGGGCTTCAGGCCTTCAACCTCGCCCGGATCATCTCGCTGCTCTCCGAGAAGCTGCCGCAGGAGGTCAACGGGGTCACCGTCTCGCGCTACTGCTCCTCCAGCCTCGACGCGATCCGCCACGCCGGCAACGCGATCAAGGCCGGGGAGGGCGACGCCTACCTCGCCGTCGGCGTCGAGTGGGTGAGCCGCTACAACGAGCGCACCGAGGCGGCCGGCGCCGCCGACCAGAACGACAACCTGAAAGGCAACGACGGCCAGCCCGACGCCTACATCGCGATGGGCGAGACCGCGGTCAACGTCGCCAACAAGTACGAGGTCAGCCGCGCCGAGATGGACAAGTACGCGCAGCGCTCCCAGGAACTCGCGGTGAAGTCGCAGGAAGACGGGTTCTTCGACCGCGAGATCGCGCCGGTGAAGCTGCCCGACGGGACCGAGGTTGCCAAGGACGACGGCCCGCGCGCCTCCTCGAGCCTGGAGAAGCTCGCCGAACTGCCCGAGGCCTTCGGCGGCGGCGGGGTCACCGCCGGCAACTCCTGCCCGCTCAACGACGGCGCCGCCGCGGTCCTGCTGATGAGTGACACCAAGGCCCGGGAGCTGGGCCTGACGCCGCGCGCCCGGATCATCACCGCCGCCACGTACGGCAACGAGCCCGAGCTGATGGGCGTCGCCCCGATCGGCGCGATCAAGAAGGTCCTCGAGCGGGCCGGGATGACGATCGACGACGTCGACGCGGTCGAGCTCAACGAGGCCTTCGCCGCCCAGGTGATCCCGATCATGGCCGAATGCGGGATCGCGGAAGAGAAGCTCAACACCCACGGCGGCGCGATCGCCCTCGGCCACCCGTTCGGGATGACCGGCGCCCGCATCATGGGGACGCTGCTGAACGTGATGGAGACCGACGACCACCAGATCGGGCTGGAGACGATGTGCGTCGCCGGCGGCCAGGGCAAGGCGATGCTGGTCGAGCGGCTCAACTGAGCGGCCGGTGAGCCGGGACCCGATCGACATGTCGCAGGTGACCGCGGAGCACATCCGCGAGTTCGCCCGCGAGAGCTTCCCCGGCGACCTCGGCATCGAGCCGCTGGAGATCGAGCGCGAGCGGGCCAGTGGCCGGATCGTCGTCGACCGCCGCCACCTGCACCCGGGCGGCTACGTCCACGGCGGCGTCTGGACCGCGCTCGGCGACACCGTCGCCGCCTGGGTCACCTTCCGCAACATCCCGCCGCACCACGACTTCACCACGATCGAGCTGAAGCTGAACGCGTTTGCCTCCGGCCGCGAGGGCGACGAGATCGTCGCCGAGGCCGTGCCGCTGCACGTCGGCCGCAACACGCTCGTCGCCGAGGCGCGCATGCGGCGAACCAGGGACGGCGAGACCAAGCTCGCCGCCAACCTCCTCGTCACCCAGTTCGTGATCGCGCCGCGGGGCTGAGACGAGCCGCGAGGAGGTCCGGGAGGTTGCCGGAGGCCAGCGGGACACGAAGCCCCTCCCCCGCCGAGAACGCACTTCCACTCGCATGGCGAGCGAAAGTTCGTCCTCGCGGCCTGCGGGTGGAAGCGCGTTCTCGTCAGCTGGTAAGGGACGAGGAGGTCGCGTGGTTCCTTGTGGACGCTCTGGGTCCGCAAGGAACCATGGGATGGGGAATCGCCGGCCCTGGGAAGGGCGTGGTTCCTTGGGGACCTCTGGCGTCTGCAGGGAACCACGGGATTGAGAGGCCGGGGGCGCTGGATGTCGGAGCTTCAACAACGCGCGGGGCTGTTCGAGCTCCCGGGCGCCCGTGGCCGCGAAACGAGCCCTCGAACGCGGCGCCGTCGCATGCAGCCGTACTACGTCTCGCCCTCTGCCTCCGCCGGCATTTCCCAGTCTTCGATCATCGGCAGCCGCCACATCACGCTGGCGATCGTCAGGCCGATCGCTCCGGCCAGCAGGGCCATGAACCACTGGCCCGAGGTGAGCAGCACGATTTCGAAGAAGTCGCGCAGTGGGGGGATCGCGAGGATGCCGGCGTAGAGGCCGGCGAGGCCGAAGATCATCGCCAGCATGTAGCTCTGGATCGCGATGTGCTCGCGGCCGGGGCCGCGCTCGAGCAGGAGGATGAAGGCGAGGCCGAGAGCGATCAGCGTCGTCGTCGCCGCGGTCCGGCCGGCTTCGAGGCTGGCGCCGGCGACCGTGTCGACGAGAAAGAAGGAGATGATCGAGGCCAGCGCCGTGGCGACCCCCGCCGGCACCGCGAAGGCCGCCAGCGCCCGCAGCAGCCGGCCGCGGTAGAGCGGGCCGTCGGAGGGCGCCAGGGCGAGGACGAAGGAGGGGATCCCGATCGTCAGGAAGGCCGCCAGCGTCAGGTGGCGGGGCAGGAAGGGGAAGGCGAGGCCGGGCACGGCGACGAGCAGGATCAGGGTCGCCGCGTAGACGCTCTTGGTCAGGTAGAGGCGGCCGAGTCGGTGGATGTTGCGGGCGATCCGGCGCCCCTCGCCGACCGCTTCGGGCAGGCGCGAGAATTCGTCCTCGAGCAGGACGACGTCGGCGACGCCTTTGGTCACCTGCGCCCCGGAGCCCATCGCCACCGCCATCCGCGCCTGCTTCAGCGCCGGCACGTCGTTGACGCCGTCGCCCATCATCGCCACGTAGCGGCCGGCGCCGACCAGCGCTGCCACGAGCGCCTTCTTCTGCTCCGGCTTGATCCGGCAGAAGATCGTGTTGGCGAGCGCGACCGCCGCCAGCTCGTCGGGGTCGGTGGGCAGGTCCGGCCCCTCGACGACGCCGGCGGTGCGGGGGACCCCGACCGCGTAGGCGACCGCGGTCACGGTCGCGGCGGCATCGCCCGAGATCAGCTTGAGGTCGACTTCCTGGGCTTTCATGAAGGCGATCGTCTCCGCCGCGTCGGGCCGCAGCGTCTCCTCCAGCACGATCAGCGCCAGCGGCTGCAGGCGCGGCGCCGGCGCGCTCGCCGGCTCCTCGGGCAGCGCCTCGGCGGTCGAGCCGAAGGCGACGACGCGGCGCCCCGCCGCGGTCTCCTCGTCGAGCTTCTGCGCCAGCCCGGGGGGCAGCGCCAGGGCGCCGGCCTCGGCGAGGATGTCCGGGGCGCCGAGGACGTAGGTCGAGGGTCCGCTGCCGTCGGCGAGCGAGAGCCCGCTCCACTTCCACTCCGAGGAGAACGGCACCTCGGCGCTGATCGGCACCGGGTCCGCCGGGTAGCGCTCGGCGATCACCTCGAGCGTCTTGTTGCGGTCGCCGGCACTGGCGGCGAAGCGGCCGATCGCGCCGGCGCCGGCAGCCGGGTCGATGCCCTCGGCGAAGACGACCGTCGCCAGCCGCAGCTCGCCCTCGGTCAGGGTGCCGGTCTTGTCGACGCAGATCGTGTCGACCGCGGCCAGGCTCTCGCTGGCGCTCATCTGCTGGACCAGCGTGTTGCGGCGGGCCAGCCGCACGGCGGCGACCGCGAAGGTGACGCTCATCAGCAGGACCAGGCCCTCGGGGATCAGCGTCACCAAACCGGCGGTCGCGGTCTGCGCCGCCTCCTGCAGCCCGGTGTTGCGGATCTTCAGGGTGATCAGGAGGACCGCCGCCAGCGGCAGCATCACGTAGGTGCAGGCGACGATCACCCGGTTGACCTCCTCCTGCAGCGGCGAGGGCGGGTGGCGGAACGCTTTCGCCTCGCCGGCGAGGCGGCCGGCGTAGCTCTTCTCGCGCACCGCGTCGACCTCGTAGTGGCCCGACCCCGAGGCGCAGAAGGAGCCCGAGAGGACGCGGTCGCCGCGCTCCTTGGCGATGCCGTCGGCCTCGCCGGTCAGCAGCGACTCGTCGAGGGTGAGGCCGCGGCTGGCGATCACCTCGCCGTCGGCGATCAGCTGGTCGCCCGGGCTGACGGCGATCACGTCGCCGGGCACGACCTCGGTCGCCAGCAGCTCGCGCACCGAGCCCTCGCGGACGACGCGGGCGTGGGGCGCGACCAGGACGGCGAGCTCGTCGAGCGTCGCCTTCGCCTTCAGCTCCTGGCGGATGCCGATGTAGGAGTTGATGACGGCGATCAGCCCGAAGATCGAGTCGGCGTAGAGGCCGAGCCCGAGATCGAGGACGAAGAAGACGGCGATGATCGCGTTGAAGAGGGTGAAGACGTTCCCCGCGACGATGCTCGAGACCGAGCGCGAGGAGGTCTCCGGCGGCGGGCCGAGCCGGCGCAGGCGGGCCTTCGCCTCCGCCTCGGAGAGGCCCTGGTCGGGCGATGCGCTGGCCGGTCCCACGCTCACATTCAATAGGGTCGGGGCCGGATGTCACTGAAGCTCGGACTGAACCTCGGCTACTGGGGCATCGGGCCCGCCGGCGAGGAGGCTCTGGAGCTGGTCCGGGCCGCCGAGGGATTGGGGTTCGAGTCGGTCTGGGTCGCCGAGTCCTACGGCTCCGACGTGGTCAGCGTGCTCGCCTGGCTGGCCGGTCAGACGGAGCGGATCAAGCTCGGCTGCGCGGTCCTGCAGGTACCGGCGCGGCCGCCGGCGGCGGCCGCGATGGCCGGGGCGACGATCGACAAGCTCTCGGGCGGGCGCTTCATCTTCGGCTTCGGCCCCTCCGGGCCGCAGGTCTCCGAAGGCTGGTACGGGGTGCCCTACGCGAAGCCGTGGGGGCGGACCCGCGAGTACATCGAAGTCGTGCGCGAGATCGTCGCCCGCGGCGGCCCCCTCGAGCATCACGGCACGCATTACGACCTGCCGCTCCCCGGCGGCGAGGGCAAGGCGCTGAAGCTGAACTTCCACCCTCTGCGCGAGCGGATCCCGGTCTTCGTCGGCGCGATCGGCCGCAAATCGGTGGCGATGGCGGCCGAGATCTGCGACGGCTGGATCCCGATCTTCTTCAGTGTCGAGGAGTTCGAGGCGATCTGGGGCGAACACCTCGAGGCGGGCTTCGCCAAGGGCGGCCGCAGCCGCGCCGACCTCGAGATCTCGCCCTCGCTGCAGGTCGCGATCGACGGCGACCTGGAGCTGGCCCGCAACGTGGTCAAGGCCGGGCTGGTCCTGTACCTCGGCGGCATGGGCAGCCGCAAGACGAACTTCTACGTCGACCTCGCCCACCGCTACGGCTTCGGCGCCGTCGCCGACGAGGTCCAGCGCCGCTTCCAGTCCGGCGACCGGGGCGGCGCCTTCGAGGCGCTGCCTGACGAGATCGTCGACGTCACCTCGCTGGTCGGGCCCGAGGCCGAGGTGGCGGAGCGGATCGAGCGCTTCCGCGCCGCCGGCATCGACCGCCTGATCGTCGCCCCCGCCCAGCTCGACCCGGGCCAGCGGCTGCACACGCTCGAGCGACTCGCCTCGCTGGCAGGGGTGGGGACGCGGAGTTAGCCCTTTGCCATAACCTTCCGCGCCGCAGGGTATGAAGATCGGAGTGCCGAAAGAGTCCGTCGAGGGAGAGCGCCGCGTCGCGCTCGTCCCCGACGTGGTCAAATCGCTGAAGCGCAACGAGCAGGTCGAGGTGCTGGTCGCGCGCGGCGCCGGCGAGGCCGCCGGCCACCCCGACGCCACCTACGAGGAGGCGGGCGCCGAGCTGGTCGACGGCGAGGCCGCCTGGGGGGCCGACGTGGTCCTCCACGTCGCCGTGCCGAGCGCCGCGGAGATCGGCAGGCTCCGCTCCGGCCAGCTCCTCGTCTCCCACCTCAACCCGTGGGTCGCCGCCGAGACCAACCAGGCGCTGGCCGCGGCCGGGGTCACCGCCTTCGCGATGGAGGCGATCCCGCGCACCACCCGCGCCCAGGCGATGGACGCGCTCTCCTCGCAGGCCGCCGCCGCGGGGTACGCGGCGATGCTGATCGCCGCCCGCGAGTCGGGCCGCTTCTTCGGGATGATGACCACCGCCGCCGGCACCGTGCCGCCGGCCAAAGTCCTCGTCCTCGGCGCCGGCGTCGCCGGCCTGCAGGCGCTCGCCACCGCCAAGCGCCTGGGCGCGATCGTCACCGGCTTCGACATCCGCCGCGCCGCCTGGGAGCAGATCGCGAGCCTCGGCGGCCGGCCGCTGGAACTGGACTTCATCCCCGACGCCGAGGGCGAGGGCGGCTACGCGCGGCCGCTGACCGAGGAGGAGAACGAGCAGGTCCGCGAAGCGCTCTCCGAGAACGCCGCCAAGCAGGACATCATCGTCACCACCGCCGCGATCCCCGGCCGGCCGGCGCCGCTGCTGATCACCGCCGCCGCGGTGCGCGGGATGGCGCCGGGCTCGGTGATCGTCGACCTCGCGGCCGAGACCGGCGGCAACTGCGAGCTGACCCAGGTGGGGGAGACCGTGATCGAGGGCGGGGTGAAGGTGATCGGGCCGCGCAACCTGGCCTCCGAGCTGCCGGTGCCGGCCTCCCAGCTCTACGCCAAGAACCTCGAGAACCTGCTCGGGCTGATGGTCAGCGAGGAGGGTGAGCTGAACGTGGACTTCTCCGACGACATCCTCGCCGCCGCCTGCATCACCGACGGCGGGCAGATCCGCAACGAGCGGGCCGCCGGGAGGGAGGGATAGCGATGAGCGTGATGACCGAGGTGACGATCTTCGTGCTCGCCGTCTTCGTCGGCTTCGAGGTGATCTCGAAGGTGCCGACCACCCTGCACACGCCGCTGATGAGCCAGACCAACGCGATCCACGGCATCGTCATGCTCGGCGGCCTGATCGTGCTCGGCTACGCCGACGACGGCCTCGAGTACGTGATCGGCACGATCGCCGTGATCTTCGGCGCGATCAACATCGTCGGCGGCTTCATGGTCACCGACCGGATGCTCGGCATGTTCTCGCGCAAGCCGAAGCCAAAGGCCGAGGGCGGCGACGGCAAGGGCGGCACCGGCAAATGACCGCGCTGGCAGTGCTGAAGCCGGGCGGCGACGCCGCCACGGCGCTCTACATCCTCGCCTTCTCGCTGTTCATCGTCGGGATCAAACGCGGCACCCACCCGACCACCGCCAAGCAGGGCAACATGATCGCCGCCGGCGGGATGGCGGTGGCCGTCCTCACCACCCTGCTGCTGGACGGGATGGGCAACTGGGGCCTGATCGTGATCGGGCTCGCGGTCGGCTCGGCGATCGGGTTCATCGCCTCGGTCCGCGTGCAGATGACCGAGATGCCGCAGATGGTCGCCCTCTACAACGGCGTCGGCGGCGGCGCCGTGGCGTTGATCGCCTGGTCGGAGATCCGCCACGGGATCAGCCTCGGCGGCGCGGTGCCGCTGGAGGAGCTGATCCCGACCCTGTTCGCGGCGATCGTCGGCTCGGTCTCCTTCTGGGGCTCGAACATCGCCTTCGCCAAGCTCCAGGACCTGATCCCGACCCGGCCGCTGGCGGTCCCCGGCCAGCAGGTGATAAACGGCGTCCTGCTGGTCGGCTGCATCGTCCTGGCGGTCGTCATCTCGATCAACAACGACCCGCCCTCCCAGGCCCTCTTCATCATCATCCTGGTTGCCGCCGCGCTGCTCGGCAACCTGGTCGTGCTGCCGATCGGCGGCGCCGACATGCCGGTCGTGATCAGCCTGCTGAACGCCTTCACCGGGCTCTCCGCGGCGGCCGCCGGGTTCGCCCTCGAAAACGTGGCGCTGATCGTCGCCGGCACCCTGGTCGGCTCCTCGGGAACGATCCTCACCCTGGAGATGGCGACGGCGATGAACCGCTCGGTCGCCAACATCCTCTTCGCCGGCTTCGGCGGCGCCCCGGCGGCTGCGGCGGGCTCGGGCGAGCAGCGGCCGGTGACCTCGATCGGCGCCCAGGACGCGGCGATCAAGCTCGCCTACGCGGACTCGGTCGTCTTCGTCCCCGGCTACGGCCTCGCCGTCGCCCAGGCCCAGCACGCGCTCAAGGAGGTCGCCGACCAGCTCGAGAAGCGCGGCGTCACGGTCAACTACGCGATCCACCCGGTCGCCGGGCGCATGCCGGGCCACATGAACGTGCTGCTGGCCGAGGCCGACGTGCCCTACGAGCAGCTGCGCGAGATGGAGGACATCAACCCCGAGCTGCCCCGCACCGACGTCGCCGTCGTCATCGGCGCCAACGACGTCACCAACCCGGCCGCCAAGAACGACCCCAACTCGCCGATCGCGGGGATGCCGATCATCGAAGTCTCCGAGGCCCACGAGGTGATCGTGATCAAGCGCTCCCTCAGCCCCGGCTTCGCCGGCATCGACAACGACCTCTTCTACGAACCGAACACCTCGATGCTCTTCGACGACGCCAAAAAGGCGGCGGCGGACATCGCGGCCGAGATCGAGAACCTCTAGCCGCGCGCGGCCGCCGGCGGTCCGCCGGCGGCAGACTCCGGCATCGCGGCCGGGAGCGGGGGTGAGAGTCGCCCGCCGACGCCTTGAGGGTAGGTGGGCGGCGAGCGCGGGCAGGGAACGGTCGAGTGGGTCGGGATGCTGTGCGCGCTCGCGCTCGTCTTCGCGGGGCTGGTGGCGGTCGGGGCGGAGGTGCCGGGGACCGGGTTGGCGCGAGCGCTGGCCTCGCGGATCCTCTGCGCGGCGGCGCTGGCGGACGGCTGCGGCGACGAGCCGGTGCTGATCGCCGCCTACGGCGACGAGGTCGGGAGGCTGGTACGGCGGCACATGCCGACGCTGGTCTTCGAGGCGGGCTCGCGAGCGGTCCCGGTCGACTTCCGCCGCTGCCGCAGCAGCAGCTGCGGCGACGCCGGCGGCGAGGGGCTGGTGCACCGCACCGACGAGCGCCTGCCCGTCACCGCCTTCGTCCACGTCGTCGACTGTCGCGCGGGGATGAGCGGGGACGCCGAGGCCGCGGGGGCCGACTGCTCCGGCCCGCGCGCCGGCAACCTCTACCTCGAGTACTTCACCTACTACGCCGACTCGGCCACCCTCCGGGACGTGCCCGTGGCGGGTGAGGCCGGCTACCACCGCGACGACTGGGAGGGGGTCGAGATCCGGATCGGGCCCGACGGGTCGGTCTCCGAGCGGGCCTCCTCGCACAACGGCTACAACTACTCGCGCGAGGACGTCAACTGGTTCTCCGACGCCGGCCTCGGCCCGCTGTCCGAGCTGGCCGAACTGCTCGACGCGCGCCCCGAAGGGGGTTGGGGGCCGGAGACCCACCTGCTGCTCGTCTCCGGCGGCAGCCACGCGGGCAACGCCGCCGGCCACCACGACCGCGCCCGCTTCACGCCCGGCCGGCGGGTCCACGTCGTCCCGCTGGAGCCGATCGCCGCCCACGAGCACGCGGTCTTCGCGATCAGCCCGCCCTGGCTGAAGGCGATCTGGCGCGACCCGGAGGCCGCCGGCACCGATTGAGCACGCGAGGCGGCGCCGCTACTTCGGCGGCATCCGCAGGGCGCCGTCGAGGCGGATCGTCTCGCCGTTCAGCATCGGGTTGGCGACGATCTGACCGACGGTGAGCGCGTACTCCTCCGGCCGGCCGAGCCGCGAGGGAAACGGGATGCCGGCGCCGAGCGCCTCGCGTGCCGCCTCGGGAAGGGCCGCCAGCAGCGGCGTGTCGAAGAGGCCGGGGGCGATCGTCATCACCCGCACGCCCTGGGAGGCCATGTCGCGCGCCGCGGGCAGGGTCATGCCGACGATCCCGCCCTTGGAGGCCGAGTAGGCGACCTGGCCGATCTGGCCGTCAAAGGCGGCGATCGAGGCGGTGTTGATGCAGACGCCGCGCTCGCCGTCCTCGGTGGGGTCGTTCTCGATCATCGCCGCGGCGGCCAGGCGGAGCACGTTGAAGGTGCCGACCAGGTTGACGTTGATCACCCGCGAGAACGGCTCGAGCTGGTGGGCGCCGCGCGCCCGCGCCAGCCTCTCGGCCCAGCCGATGCCGGCGCAGCAGACCGAGATCCGCAGGCCGCCCTCGACCGCGGCGGCCGTCTCGACGGCCTCGCCGACCGAGTCGCCGTCGGTGACGTCGGCAGCGACGAAGCGAGCCCCGATTTCCGCCGCCAGCGCCTCGCCTCGCTCGGCGTCGAGGTCGGCGACCGTGACCCGGGCGCCGCCGACGGCGAGCGCGCGGGCGGTCGCGGCGCCGAGCCCCGAGGCCCCGCCTGCGACCAGCGCTCCGCTGCCCTCGACCTTCATCGCCGCCGGACCCTACCGGCGACGCGCCGCCCGTGCCTCCGTGTCGCGGCGGCGAGCGGTACCGGCGAGGGAGGCCCGCCGGCGCGACGGGGCCGGCAGGGACGATGTGAACTGAGCGGTTCACAAGCGCGTAAGCACAGCTGTGTACGGTTGTCGCATCGCCACCGAGGTGACGGCAAACTCCAAGGCAGCGATCGCGGACGCTCTCGCCGAGGCGCGGCAGCGGACGCTGGACCTGGTCGAGCCGCTCGACGACGACCAGCTCAACCGCGTCTACTCGCCGATCCTCAGCCCGCTCGCCTGGGATCTCGGCCACATCGCCAACTTCGAGGAGCTCTGGCTGGTGCAGACGATCGGCCGGCGGGAGCCGCTGCGCGGAAACCTCGGCCGGCTCTACGACGCGATCGAGAACCCGCGCAAGACGCGCGGGCAGCTGCCGATCCTGCGCGACGCCGAGCTCCGCGAATACATGGCGGACGTGCGCGCGCGCACGCTCGAGGTGCTGGAGACGGTCGCGGTCGGTCCCGACGTCGAGGACCCGCTCCTGCGCGACGGCTTCGTCTACGAGATGCTGCTGGCGCACGAGTTGCAGCACCAGGAGACGATGCTGCAGTTGCTGCAGCTGGTCGACGGCTATGAGCCCGGCCTGCAGCTCGGCACCGAGCCGCTCCATCCCGGGGAGCCGGAGACCGTCCTCGTCGAGGCCGGTACCTACGAGATCGGCGCCCCGGCCGGCGGGTTCGCCTACGACAACGAGCGCCGCCGCCACGAGGTGCGGCTCGAGGCCTTCGGGATCGACCGCTCCCCCGTCAGCAACGCCTCCTACGTCGAGTACGTCGAGGAGACCGGAGCCGAGCCGCCGCTCCACTGGGAGCGTGACGGGGACGGTTGGATCGCGACGGCGCGCGGAGGCCGTGCTCCGGTCGCACCGGAGCACGCGGTCGTCCATGTCTCCTGGGAGGAGGCGGACGCGTATGCCCGCTGGGCCGGCGGACGCCTGCCGACGGAGCAGGAGTGGGAGGCGGCGAGGCCGCGCCTCGGCGACGTCGGGCAGGTCTGGGAGTGGACCGCCTCGCACTTCCTGCCCTACCCGGGCTTCGAGGCGTTCCCCTACAGCGAGTACTCCGAGGTCTTCTTCGGCGACGCCTTCCGGGTCCTGCGCGGCAGCTCCTGGGCGACGCACCCGCGCGTCGTCCGGCCGAGCTTCCGCAACTGGGACCTGCCCGAGCGCCGCCAGATCTTCGCCGGCATCCGCTGCGCGAGGGAGGCGGCGTGATCGCGATCGACGTCCACCTCGACGCCGACGCCGCGGCCGCGATGGCGAATGATGTGCGCGAGGGCCTGACCGCCTCGCCCAAGGAGCTCTCGCCGAAGTACTTCTATGACGAGCGCGGCTCGCAGCTGTTCG
The DNA here is from genome assembly GCA_046330305.1 of Solirubrobacterales bacterium. Taxonomy (GTDB): domain Bacteria; phylum Actinomycetota; class Thermoleophilia; order Solirubrobacterales; family 70-9; genus VAYN01. The sequence goes on from JAXLTA010000012.1 coordinate 57,783, forward strand.
AGCGGATCACCGAGCTGCCCGAGTACTACCCGACCCGCCGCGAGCGGGAGATCCTCCGCGACCGCTCGGCGGAGATCCTCGCCGCCGCCGGCACCCCGGGCACCCTGGTCGAGCTCGGGTCCGGCTCGGCCTCCAAGACGCGCCACCTGCTCGACGCGATGCGGGCGGCGGGCAGCCTGCGCACCTACGTCCCGGTCGACATCTCCGAGGAGATCACCCAGGAGACCGCTCGCCGCCTGGTCGGCGAGTACCCCGGCCTCGAGGTGCGCGGCCTGGTCTGCGACTTCGAGGTCGACCTCGAGCGCATCCACAGCGACGGCTCGGCACGGCTGATCGCCTTCCTCGGCGGCACGATCGGCAACCTCTATCCCGGCGAGCGGCGCGAGTTCCTGACCCGGATCGCCGGCCTCTTCGGCCCGGGCGACCACCTCCTCCTCGGCACCGACCTGGTCAAGGAGACGGCGCGCCTGGAGGCCGCCTACGACGATGCCGCCGGGGTCACCGCTGAGTTCAACAAGAACGTCCTCAACGTGCTGAACCGCGAGCTCGGCGCCGATTTCGACCTCGACGCCTTCGAGCACGTCGCCCGCTTTGACGCCCGCGAGGAGCGGATGGACATCCGCCTGCGCTCCCTGGCCGAACAGAGCGTCCGCCTCGACGGCCTCGACCTCGAGATCGAGTTCGCCGCCGGCGAGGAGATGCGGACCGAGATCTCGGCCAAGTTCACCCGCGAGCGGCTCGAGTGCGTCTACACCGAAGCGGGGCTCGAGCTGTGCGGCTGGTTCACGGACGGGGCGGGGGACTACGCCCTCAGTCTGGCGCGCGGGCGTGGGGACGGCTCGCGCGGCCCCGCTAAGGGACGGGGGCTCGCGGGGGGGGGGGACGAGGGGCTGGTCGGGAGGGTCGGGTGACCCTCTTCACTCGGCCGTGTCGTCGTCGGGGAGTTGGGGAAGCTGTCGCCCGAAGGCCAGCCCTCCTCAGCCGCAAAACGTTCAGAGGGTCACCCGACCCTCCCTGAAGAGTCCACGGCCCCCCAACCCCGGGAGCTCCCGGACAAAGACGAGGCCCCGCACCCTTGCCCAGAGCTTGAAAGGGACCAGCCCACCGTCTCTCAGTAGCTCCCAAGGGACCAAGCCCGCGTCTCTCGAGAGCCCCCAAGGGACCAAGGCCTCCAATCGCGTGGTTCCTAACGGTCGCCTGGCGACCGTTAGGAACCACGCTCTCCGCAAAGCCGGCGTTCTCCCATCCCGTGGTTCCTTGCGGACCCAGAGCGTCCACAAGGAACCACGGGATGCCTTGGCGCTTTCAACGGTGCTTGAGAACGCGCTTCCATCACCGCCCGTTGAGAACGCACTTTCACTCGCATAGCGAGCGGAACTGCGTTTTCGGCGGGGCGCCTTCGTCCCTTGAAGCTTTGGGAGCGGCGCGGGCGGCGGTTCTTGTTGCCAGGGAGGGGTGGGGTGTCCCTCTGAACGTTTTGCGGCTGAGGAGGGCTGGGCTTCGGGCGGAGCTAGCTTCCCCCGACGACACGGCCGAGTGAAGAGGGACACCCCACCCCTCCCCCTCGCGAAGCCTTCGTCCCTTGGCCGTCCGCCGGACCTGCCCCCGCCCCGCCGAGCTTCTAGGCTAGGCCCCACCATGATCGACCAGCTCGTCGAACAGATCGAGGCCCGTTTCGCGGAGCTCGAGGCGCAGATGTCCGATCCGGACGTGATCGGCGATCGGGCGCGGTATGCGGAGGTCGGGCGTGAATATCGCGAGCTGGAGCCGGCCCGCCGCCTGGCGGGCGAGTACTCGACCCTGAAGGACGATCTGGAGGGGGCGCGGGAGCTGCTCGCCGAGGGCGAGGACGAGGAGCTGCGCAGGGTGCTGGACGAGGCGCCGGCGCGGCTCGCCGAGCTGGAAGAGGAGATCCGGCTGGCGATGGTGGAGCGCGACCCCAACGACGCCAAGAACGTGATCGTCGAGATCCGCGCCGGCACCGGCGGCGACGAGGCGGCGCTGTTCGCCGGCGACCTCTACAAGATGCTGACCCGCTACGCCGAGCAGCGCGGCTTCTCGACCGCAGTCCTCTCCCAGTCCCCGGCCGAGGTCGGCGGCTTCAAGGAGGTCACCTTCGAAATCAAGGGGGAGGGGGCCTACTCGGTCTTCAAGTACGAGGGCGGCACCCACCGCGTCCAGCGGGTGCCGGAGACCGAGTCGCAGGGCCGGATCCACACCTCGACGGCGACGATCGCCGTCCTGCCCGAGGTCGAGGAGGTCGAGGTGGAGATCGACCAGAACGACCTGCAGATCGACGTCTACCGCTCCTCCGGCCCGGGCGGCCAGTCGGTCAACACGACCGACTCGGCGGTCCGCATCACCCACAAACCCTCCGGCATCGTCGTCTCGATGCAGGACGAGAAGTCCCAGCTGCAGAACAAGGAGCGCGCGATGCGAGTCCTGCGGGCCAGGCTGTACGAGCGCGAGCTGGCCGAGCAGCAGGCGAAGATCGCCTCCGAGCGCAGGGCCCAGGTCGGCAGCGGCGAGCGCTCCGAGAAGGTCCGCACCTACAACTTCCCCCAGGGCCGGGTCACCGACCACCGGATCAAGCACACCTCCCACAACCTCGACGGCGTTCTCGCCGGCGAGCTCACCGAGTTCACCGAGGCGCTCTCGGCCGAGGAGAAACGCCGGAGGCTGGAGACCGCGGCGGTCGGCTGATGCCAGCGGTTGCGGGGACGACAGCGGTGCGCGAGGCGCTGGCGGCGGCGGTCGACGCGCTGGCGGCCGCCGGCGTCGAAGATCCCCGGCTGGATGCCGAGCTGCTGCTCGGTGAGGCGGTCGGGACCGGGCGCGCGGCGCTCGCGGCCGACCCGGGAGCGGAGATCCCGCCGGCCGCCGCCCGCAGCTTCGCGACGATGGTCAGGCGGCGCCTGCGGCGCGAGCCGGTCGCCTACATCGTCGGGCGCAGGGGCTTTCGGCGGCTCCAGCTGGCGGTCGACCCGCGCGTCCTGGTGCCGCGCCCGGAGACCGAGCTCTTGGTCGAGGTGGCGCTCGAGCGCCGGCCGGCGCGCCTACTCGACCTCGGCACCGGCAGCGGCGCGATCGCGCTGGCCGTCGCCGACGAGCTTCCCGGCTGCGAGGTCCTCGCCAGCGACACCTCGGCCGCCGCTCTCGAGGTCGCCCGCGCCAACGCGGCGCGGCTCGGCCTCGCCGCACGGGTCGAGCTCCAGCACGGGAGCCTGCCCGCCGGGCGGCGCTTCGACCTCGTGCTCGCCAACCTCCCCTACGTCGCCGAGCGCGACTGGCCCGGCCTGCAGCCCGAGATCACCGAGTGGGAGCCGCGCGAGGCGCTGCTCGCCGGAGCCGACGGCCTCGACGCCTACCGCGCCCTCTTCGCCCAGCCGTCCTTCGGCCCGCAGGTGGCCGCCGCCGTTGCCGTCGAGGTCGGGGAGGGCCAGGCGCCGGCAGTGGCGGCGCTCGCGCGCGCGGCCGGCTTCGCCCGCACCGAGGCGCGCCGCGATCTGGCTGGCATCGAGCGGGTGGTGCTCGCCACCACGCCTGCCGGGCCGCAGCCGCCCCGCGCCGCCGAGCGCGGTGTCCCGGGACGCGAAGGGGGCGCCCGATGACGGTCGGCAGCGGCCCGCCGATCGTCGCCGCCGACAGCGCCGAGGCGCGGACGGAGCTGGAACGCTGCATCGCGGCGGGCGGCGTCGCCCTCTTTCCCGCCGACGGCCTCTACGGCCTCGCCTGCGACCCCCTCGACCCGGCGGCGGTCGTCCGCATCCACCAGATCAAGGGCCGCGGCGCCGGCAAGTCCTCGGCCGTCATGTACTTCTCGCCGCTGGCGATGCGCGAGCTGGTCGCCGGCCTCGGCCCGCGCGCCGCCGCTGCGGTCAGCGCGCTGCTGCCCGGCCCGGTCACCCTGGTCGTCGACAACCCCGGGCGCCGCTACCCGCTCGCCTGCCGGGAGAACCCCGAGAAGCTCGGCATCCGCCTCATCGCCGGGCCGCTCGCCGGCGCGATGTGCCCGGTCTTCCAGACCTCCGCCAACCGCAGCGGCGATCCGCCGGCGGCGCGCTTCGAGGACGTCCCGGCGGAGATCGTCGCCGCGGTCGACCTCGCGATCGACGGCGGCGAGCTGGGCGGGCTGCCCTCGACGGTGGTCGATCTGGCCGATCTCGACCGCGACGGCTCCTGGACCGTGCTGCGCCAGGGCGCCCTCTCCGAAGGAGACCTGATCAGCGCCCTGGCCTCGGTCGGCGTCGACTGAGTCAGCAGCCGGGGCTGCCGCCGAACGGCAGCCGGACGAAGCGCCGCGCCGAGTTGTCGTGCTCGTCGGACTCGAACAGCAGGTGCTTGGGGTCGACGGTCATCACGAAGGCGAAGCAGCCGTGCAGGCCGGCGACGTTGATCCACTGCTTGTCGTAGGTGGCGGGGTAGATGTCAGACCAGCCGACCGAGGTGCCGAGCGTCACCCGGTTGCGGTACGGGTTCTGGTTGCAGCCCGGGTAGTGGCGGGCGCGCGGCGAGCGCCGGCCGGGGCGCGTCAGGGCCAGGTCGCGCAGGCAGTAGTTCAGCTTCGGGCTGGTCCGCAGCACGGGGCCGAGCGTGCCGTCGGGCCGCAGCCGCCGCAGCTCGAAGCGGGCCAGCTGGTGGACCTTCCAGTAGGAGCCGCCGAAGTAGGAGCCGACGTTGGTGAAGCGGAGGCTGGCGTCGGTGCGGACGTCGAGATGGCCGCCGCCCTTGCGGTAGATCCGCTGGTTGACCTTCATCGTCCGCCAGCCGTTGCGGCGGCCGTGCAGCTCGATCGGTCCCAGGCCGCGGCTGCGGACATCGCTCGTCGCCCGCAGCAGCACCCGGCTCGGGCCGGCGTACTGGACGTACATCTCCGCGGGCGGTCCGATCCGCAGGTTGGGGCAGCGCAGGTGGCGCGCCAGCGGACCGTGGCAGGGGTTGGGCGCCGCCGCCGGCGCGGCGGCGGGAATCGTGCAGAGCAGCGCCAGCCCGGTCGCGGCGGCGAGGAACAGGCGGGGGGCTCGCACGCCTCCCAGCCTATCCCGAGCCGCTGCTATCGTCGCGCCGTCCGCGACGAGAGGTTCCCAACGTGACCGAGCTGCCCGACAACTTCCAGACCGCCCCGCTGGCCGAGGTCGACCCGGAGATCGCCGCCGTGCTCGGCGCCGAGCTGCGCCGTCAGCAGCGCACGCTGGAGATGATCGCCTCGGAGAACTTCGTCCCCCAGGCGGTCCTCGAAGCGGTCGGCTCGGTGCTGACCAACAAGTACGCCGAGGGCTACCCCGGCCGCCGCTACTACGGCGGCTGCGAGGAGGTCGACGTCGCCGAGGAACTGGCGATCGAGCGGGCCAAGTCGCTGTTCGGGGCCGAGCACGCGAACGTCCAGGCGCACGCCGGCGCCCAGGCCAACAACTCCGCGTACATGGCGCTGATCGAACCCGGCGACACGATCCTCGGCCTCGCCCTCGACCACGGCGGCCACCTCAGCCACGGGATGAAACTGAACGTCTCGGGGAAGCTCTACAACCCGGTGCCCTACCACGTGCGTCGCGAGGACCACCGCGTCGACATGGACGAGGTCGCCCGGCTCGCCGCCGAGCACAAGCCGGCGATGATCGTCGCCGGCTGGTCGGCCTATCCGCGCCAGCTCGACTTCGCCGCCTTCCGCGAGATCGCCGACTCGGTCGGCGCCAAGCTGATGGTCGACATGGCTCATTTCGCCGGCCTCGTCGCCGCCGGTGAGCATCCCAACCCGGTGCCGTACGCCGACGTCGTCACGACGACGATCCACAAGACTCTCTGCGGGCCCCGCAGCGGCATGATCCTGAGCCGCGAGGAGCACGCGAAAGCGATCGACAAAGCGATCTTCCCCGGCCAGCAGGGCGGGCCGCTGATGCACACGATCGCCGCCAAGGCGGTGGCGCTCGGGATCGCCGCCTCCGAGCCGTTCCGCGAGCGCCAGCGCCAGACGATCGCCAACGCCCGCGCCCTCGCCGCGGGTCTCGAAGCCGGCGGCATCCCGGTGATCACCGGCGGCACCGACGTCCACCTGGTGCTGGTCGACCTGACGCCGACCGAGCTCGACGGCCAGAGCGCCGAGGACCGGCTCGAGGCGATCGGCATCACGGTCAACCGCAACACGATCCCCTTCGACCCGCGGCCGCCGATGAACCCCTCCGGTCTGCGGATCGGCACCCCGGCGCTGACCACCCGCGGCCTCCTCGAGGAGGACCTGACCGAGGTCGCCGCCGTCATCGCCGCCGCCCTCGGCCCCGACTTCGAGGCCCAGAAGGCGTCCCTCTCCGAGCGCACCGCGGTCCTGATGGACCGCTACCCGCTCTACCCGCAGCTGACGCCGAGCGCCGTCTGAGGCGCGGCGGCGCGCGGGCCGCCTCCGGAGGGCCTGACCCCAGCACCGATCATCTAGGGTCGGCGCCGATGAGAATCTGGGTCGACTGCACCGCCGCCGCCCATCCCCTGGTGCTGCGGCCGATCATCGAGCGGCTGCAGGCGCAGGGCCACGAGGTGTTCATCACGACCCGCGAGTACGGGCAGACGCTCGGCATCCTCGACCGGCTCGGCTTCCCCTACACGGCGGTCGGCGCGCACGGCGGTGCCTCCCGGCTCGGCAAGGCGCGGGCGCTCGGCGGGCGCTCGGCACGGTTGGCGCGGCTGGTCTGGCGGCGGCGGCCGCAGCTCGCGCTCGGCCACGGCTCGGTCGACCTCGCCGTCGTCGCCGGCGCCTTCCGGATCGCATCCGCGCAGATGCAGGACTACGAGTTCGGCGGCCTGCAGCGCCAGATCGCCTTCCGCCAGGCACGGCGCGTCCTGGTGCCGGACTCGATCCCGCTCGACCGCCTGCGCCGGATCGGGGCCCCGGAGCGCAAGCTGGTCCGCTTCCCGGGCCTCAAGGAGGACTACTACCTGGCCGGCTTCGAGCCCGACCCGGCGGTCCTGGGGGAGCTCGGGCTCGACCGCGAGAAGGCGATCGTCGTCCTGCGGCCGCCGCCGGAGACCTCCGAGTACCACGCCCCCAACGACGTCTACGGCGCGACCGTGCGCCGGGTGGCCGCCGCTCCGGAGGAGGCGCAGGCGGTGCTGATCCCGCGCACCGCCGCCCAGGGGGAGGCGGCGCGGGCGCTGGCGGCCCCCAACCTGGTCGTCCCCGACCGGGCGATCGACGCCCAGAGCCTGATCGCCTTCGCCGACCTCGTGGTCAGCGCCGGGGGGACGATGAACCGCGAGGCGGTCGCCCTCGGCACGCCCGTCTACACGACGTTCAGCGGCCGCATGGGCGGGGTCGACGAGGCGCTGATCGAGGAAGGGCGGCTGCGGGTGCTCGAGGACCCGGCGGAGCTCGTCTTCGCCAGGCGGACCACGCCGGTCGGCGTCCTTCACCCCCGCGACCCGGCGATCCTGGTCGAGGGCGCGCTCAGCGCCATCGCCTGAGCGCGGATGCGCGGTTTCTCACCGGCTCGCTGTCCGCGGCGCGCAGGCGAGCTCGGCGCCCGCGGCCTCAAGTAGCCTGAACCCGCCCGATCGTTCCTAACCGGGCAGAGCGCATGGGCCCGACGACCACCGACGCCGTCCTCGCCTTCCTCGCGGCCGCGGCGGTCGCGTGGCTGCTGGTGCCCTACGCCGAGCGGCTCGCCTTCAAGGTCGGCGCGATCGACCTGCCGAAGGAGCGCGGCCTGCACGACCGGCCGATGCCGCGCCTCTCCGGCCTGGCGATCCTCGCCGGGGTCGAGCTCGCGGGCTGGATCTGGCTTCCCGACGACGGCCAGAGCCGGGCGATCCTGCTGGGAGCGGTGGCGATCGCCGCGGTCGGGGTGGTCGACGACATCCACGGCCTGCCGGCGCTGCCGAAGCTGATCGGCCAGGTCGCCGCCTCGCTGATCCCGGTCTGCGCCGGCGTCCGCGTCGACAACCTGACGCTGCCCTTCGTCGGCGGCTTCGACCTCGGCTGGACCGCCTACCCGCTGACCGTGCTCGGGATCGTCGCCGTCGTCAACGTGATCAACTTCCTCGATGGGGTCGACGGCCTCGCCGCCGGCGTCTGCACGATCGCGGCGATCACCCTGGCGGCGATCGCCCTCTCGCTCGAACGCAACGCCGCCGGCGTCCTCGCCGCCCTGACCGCGGGCGCCGCGCTCGGCTTCCTGCGCCACGGCTTCCCGCCCGCCTCCAGCTTCATGGGCGACACCGGCTCCAACCTGCTCGGCTTCCTGCTGGCCACCGCCTCGGTGCAGGGCGCGCTGAAGACCAACGCGGTGATCGCCCTCGCCTTCCCGCTGATCGTCCTCGCGGTGCCGATCCTCGACACCGGCTTCGTCGTCGCCAAGCGGCTCAAATACCGCCAGCCGATCTACCAGGCCGACGCCTGGCACTTCCACCACCGGATGGCCAACAAGGGCTTCACGCAGCGCCGCACGATCGCCTACCTCTACGCCTGGACGATGGTGATGTCGGCTCTGGCGCTGGCCCTGCGCTTCATCCCCTACAGCGACAACCACGGCCATTTCGACTTCCTCTGGACGGCCGTGATCCTGCTGCTGCTGATCGGCGCCCTCGCCTACAGCGTCTACCTGATCTACGTGCTCGAGATCCTCAAGCTGCGCCGCGGCCGCATCAATCCTGAGACCGGCGAGTTCGAGGCGATCGAGCTGGAGCCGCCCCCGCCACGCGAGAAACGCGGCGTGAGGTAGTGGCAACCCTCACGAAGTGGCTTCGTCAAGCCGAATCTTCGCCGGTTCGGATATAGTCGCGAAGCTGCCCGCTCACCCCCGAGACGGGCGTATTTATGTCTCCTCCTAAGTACCTCGACCCACTCCTGCTAGCCGTCGCGCTGGTTGTGTTCATCGTGGGCGACTTTCCGCTCCTCGGCTACGCCGTCGCGGCCGGCAGCTGGGTGCTGCAGCGCGGCATCCAGGTCCTCGCCGCGCGGCGGGCGAGCGCCGAGCTGCGGGCCGGCAACCGGCAGAAGGCGATGGGGATCATCGCCGCGACCACGCTCGGCCGGGTCTGGTTGATGGCGACCGCGGTCCTCCTGGTCGGCCTCTCCGACCGCGAAGCCGGCCTCGCCGCCGCGATCACCGTCCTCGTCTTCTTCACCGTCGCCTTCGCGGCGCAGGGCCTAGCTCACCTCTTCGGCGAGCCCGAAGGGCAGGGAGCTTAGATGCCCGACCAGGGAACGCCCGTGACCGCGCCGGCCGGCGCGGTCGAGCCGCAGAGCGACGCGCCCAAGGCGGGCGGGCTGAGCACCAAGGCCAAGGTCTTCATCGGCCTCGGCACCTACCTCGCGCTGGCGATCCTGATGTTGCTGATCTTCGGCAGCAGCGGCAAGAACGAAGCCTTCAAGCCGCAGAACGAGTTCAAGCTCGAAGAGTGGATCGGGATCCACATCGGCGGCGTCGACCTCAGCATCAACAAGGCGGTCCTCTACCTGCTGCTGGCCAGCGGCCTGACGATCTGGACGATGCTCTGGATCGCGAAGCGGATGCAGCAGAAGCCCAACCGGGTCCAGACCGCGATCGAGGTCGCCTACGACATGACCAAGAGCAACATCACCGGCGGCAACATGGACTCGAAGATGGCGTCCAAGTGGTTTCCCTTCGTCGCCGCGCTCTTCTTCTGGATCTGGTTCTCGAACATGCTCGGCTTCCTGCCGCTGCCGACCAACACCGAGCACGAGATCAACATCTTCGGCGTCGAAGTCCCCGCCTTCGCGATCTACGCGGCGACCGCCAACCTCTCGATCCCGCTCGTCCTCACGCTGGTCGTCTGGGTCTCCTACCACGTCGAGGGCGTCCGCTCCAAGGGCCTCTTCAAGTACCTCGCCAGCTGGCTGCCGCCCGGCCTGGAGAACATGAACCCGGCCGCCAAGGCTTTCATCTTCGTGATCGAGGCGGTCTCCCACTTCGCCCGGCTGATCTCGCTCTCCGTCCGACTCTTCGCCAACATCCTCGCCGGCCACCTGCTGCTCCTGTTCATGGGCGGCGGGCTTGCCGTCCTGCTCGGGATCGCCGCCCTGGGCGCCCTCACCTTCCCGCTCGCGTTCTTCTTCTTCATCCTCGAGGTCGGCCTTATCGCGACCCTGCAGGCGTTCATCTTCGCCACTCTCACTGCCATCTACCTCGGCGGAGCCACCTCCGCCAGTCACTAGAAAAAGGAGCGCTTTTCAATGGATCTGTCCCCTGTCGTCGCCGCCGTCTCCGACGAAGGCGTGGAAGCGGCCGGCAAGGCGATCGCGCTCGGCGTCGGCGCCGGGCTCGGCTCGATCGGCGCCGGCATCGGCATCGGCTTCATCTTCGGTAAGGAGATCGAGTCGGTCGCCCGCCAGCCGGAGATGAAAGACGAGCTTCAGAGCATCCGCTGGCTCGGCTTCGCGCTGACCGAGGCCGTGGCCTTCTACACGTTCATCTTCGGCCTCATCGCCTTCTTCCTCTAGGTCGATGGATCCGGTCGGGCTCATATCCACGCTGGTCCTCGCCGCCGAGTCCGGGGGCGAAGAAGAAGGCGGCAGCTTCCTCGTATCGCCGGGCCTGGGCCTGATGATCTGGACGCTGGTCCTGTTCGGGATCACGATGTGGGTCCTGGCCAAGTTCGCGTTCCCGAAAATCCAGGAGGCGCTCGACCGCCGGGCGAAGACGATCGCCGAGTCGCTCGACACCGCCGAGCGCCAGCGGCGCGAATCCGACGAGCTGCTCGAGGAGTACCGCGGCCGCCTGGCGGAGGCTCGCGAGCAGGCCGACGACATCATCGCCCGCGCCCGCAAAGCGGCGGAGACGGCGGAAGCCGAGGCGACCGCCTCGGGCCGCGAGAAACGCGAGGAGCTGGTCGCTCAGGCCAAGCGCGACATCGAAGCCGAGACGCGCCGCTCGCTCGAGCAGATCCGCACCGAGGTCGCCGACCTGACCGTGCTGGCGACCGAGAAAGTCACCCGCCGGACGCTCTCCGCCGAGGACCAGAAACGGCTCGTCGAGGAGGCGCTCGCCGAGGTCGACTTCTCGACCCTCTCCGGATCGGAGAACTAGTGCCGGAGGCGTCCCACGTATACGCCCAGGCGCTGTTCGAGGCCGGCAAGGACCGGGGCAAGCTGGACTCGCTGCAGTCCCAGCTCGCCCAGTTCGCCGACGTGGTCGAACGCAACCAGGACCTGCAGGTCTTCCTCTTCAGCCCCTACCTCTCCTCCGCCGACAAGCGGCAGGGGCTGGAGCGGGCGATCTCCGGCGCCGAGCCGGAGCTGATCAACTTCCTCGAGCTGCTGGTCGAGAAGCACCGGATGCCGGAAATCTTCCGGATCCGCCGCGAGCTCGACGAGATGTGGAAGAAGGAGAACCGCCGCCTCGACGTCACCGTGACCAGCGCCGTCGAGCTCGACCAGGCGGTCGTCGCCCGAATCGGCGAGGAGGTCGAACGGCAGACCGGCGAGGCTGTCGAGCTGTCGAGTCGCGTCGACGACGGGATCATCGGCGGCATCGTCCTGCAGGTCGGGAACATGGTGCTCGACGCGAGCATCCGCAGTCGCCTGGAGAAACTTCGAAAGACCGTCGCGACCGCGGCGTAAGGAGGAACTGAGCACCCGATGGAGATCAAGCCGGACGAGATCGCAAGCATTCTGCGGGAGCGCATCGAGGGCCTGGAGACCGACTCGGCCGACCTCTCCGAGGTCGGCACCGTCCTCTCGGTGGCCGACGGGATCGCCCGCATCCACGGCCTCGACAACTGCATGGCGCTGGAGATGCTCGACCTGGGCCACGGGGTGACCGGCCTGGCGCTGAACCTCGAGGCCGACAACGTCGGCGCCGTGCTGTTCGGCGAGTGGGACAAGATCGTCGAGGGCGACACCGTGAAACGGACCGGGCACCTGCTCGAGATCCCGGTCGGCGAGGCGCTGCTCGGCCGCATGGTCGACCCGCTCGGCCGCCCGCTCGACAACCGCGGCGAGGTCGCCACCACCGAGACCCGCCCGGCCGAGTTCAAAGCCCCCGGCGTCGTCCAGCGCCAGCCGGTCGAGGAACCGGTGCAGACGGGCCTGATGTCGATCGACGGGATGATCCCGATCGGCCGCGGCCAGCGCGAGCTGATCATCGGCGACCGCCAGACCGGCAAGACGGCGATCGCGATCGACACGATCATCAACAACAAGGACAAGGACCTGATCTGCATCTACGTCGCGATCGGGCAGCGGATGTCCACCGTCGTCCAGCTCAAAGAGACGCTGGAGGAGAACGGGGCGATGGAGAACACGATCATCGTCGCCGCTCCCGCCGACGAGGCGGCGCCGATCAAGTACATCGCCCCCTACGCCGGCTGCGCGATGGGGAGCACTTCCTCTACAACGGCAAAGCCGCGCTCTGCGTCTACGACGACCTCACCAAGCACGCCTCCGCCTACCGGCAGATGTCGCTGCTGCTGCGCCGCCCACCCGGTCGCGAGGCCTACCCGGGCGACGTCTTCTACCTGCACTCGCGGCTGCTGGAGCGGGCGGTGAAACTCAACGACGAGCTCGGCGGCGGCTCGCTGACGGCGCTGCCGATCATCGAGACCCAGGCGTCCGACGTCTCGGCCTACATCCCGACCAACGTGATCTCGATCACCGACGGTCAGATCTTCCTCGAGTCCGACCTCTTCTTCTCCGGCGTGCGGCCGGCGATCAACGTCGGCATCTCGGTCTCCCGGGTCGGCGGCAACGCGCAGACCAAGGCGATGAAGAAGGTCGCCGGCAAACTGCGCCTCGACCTCTCCCAGTACCGGGATCTCGAGGCGTTCGCCCAGTTCGGGTCCGAGCTCGATCCTGAGACCCAGAAAGCGCTGACCCGCGGCGAACGGCTGGTCGAGCTGCTGAAACAGAAAGAGCGCGAACCGCTCAGCGTCGGCGACCAGGTCGCCTCGATCTACTCGGGCACCGGCGGCTATCTCGACCGGATCAAAGTCGACCGCGTCGGTGAGTTCCTCGGCGACCTGCGGGCCCGCCTGCACGCCGAGAACGCCGACCTGCTGGGGCGGATCGAAGAGACCGGCAAGCTGGAGGACGCCGACGAGGAGGCGCTCGGCAAGGCGATCGCCGACTTCGTCGACGACTTCGGGCCCGACTTCGACGAGCACGGCGACCCGCTCGAGGCGGGCGAATCCGACCGCGTCAAATCGCTGGAGGAGCGTGAGGCCCCGGCCCGCACCGCCGCGGCCGCCGAGGGCGAGGGCGAGGGCGAGAAGGAGGAGGCGGCGGCCTGATCCTGCCGCCGCCACCCGCCCATGGCCAACCAGAAGGAAGTCAAAAGCCGGATCGCGTCGATCAAGAACATCAACAAGATCACGCGGGCGATGGAGATGGTGGCCGCGGCGCGCCTGCGCCGCGCCGAACAGCGGATCGAGGACCTGCGGCCCTATGCGGAGGGGATGCGGAAGCTGACCCGGACCGCCGCCGCCCACGCGGGGGGCATCCCCCGGGTCCCGGTGATGGTCGAGCGCGAGAACGTCAAACGGGTCGGGATCGTGCTGGTCACCGGCGATCGTGGCCTCGCCGGCGCCTTCAACACCAACATCATCCGCGAGGGGATGCGGCTGGCGGCGCGGGTCCGCGAGGAAGGTGCGGAGCCCTCGTTCGCCGCGGTCGGCAAAAAGGGCGTCTCGGCCCTCACCTTCCGCAAACAGGAGGTGAGCGGGGCCTACACCGGCTTCACCGACCGTCCCGCCTTCTCCGACGCGCGCGAGATCGGCGAGGAGCTGACCGCCCGCTACGTCGACGAGGACCTCGACCGGGTGGAGATGATCTACAACCGGTTCGTCTCGCCGCTGACCCAGCACGTCTGGCGCCAGACCCTGCTGCCGCTGCAGCAGGCGGAGGTGATCGGCGAGGGCGCCGAAGAGGAGCGGGCGGCCGAGGAAGAGGAAACCGACGCCGAGCGGGCGCAGAGCAAATCGGAGTGGAGCTATGAGCCCGATCCCGAGGAGCTGCTCGCCCGCCTGATCCCGGAGTACGTGACGATCTCCGTCTACCGGGCGCTGCTGGAGTCCGCCGCCTCCGAGCTGGGGGCGCGGATGACCGCGATGCGGAACGCGGCGGAGAACGCGGAAGCGATCATGGACGACCTGACGCTGGAAATGAACCGCGTGCGCCAGGCCGAAATCACGCAGGAGATCTTGGAGGTCGTCGCCGGCGCCGAGGCGCTCGGATAGGCGAACCGACTTAGGAACACCAGGAAAAGGAACTCATGGCTGAGAGCAACGGAAGCACCGGAACCAACGTAGGGCGCGTCGAGCAGATCACCGGCGTGGTCATCGACGCCGTCTTCCCCGACGGCCTGCCCGAGATCTACTCGGCGATCGTGATCGAGACCCAGGGCGACGGCGAAGCGACCGAGCTGGTCTGCGAGGTCCAGCAGCACCTCGGCGACGACCGCTGCCGCGCGGTCGCGATGGACGCGACCGACGGCATCCGCCGCGGCGACCGCGTCGTCGACACCGGCGGCCCGATCACGGTTCCGGTCGGCGACGTCACCCTCGGCCGCATCTTCAACCTGCTCGGCGAGCCGATCGACAACGGCGAGGAGATCCCCGAGGGCGAGCGCTGGCCGATCCACCGTCCGGCTCCCAAGGCCTCCGACCTGACCCCGACGCAGGAGATCCTCGAGACCGGCATCAAGGTCATCGACCTGCTCGCTCCCTACGCCAAAGGCGGCAAGGTCGGGCTGTTCGGCGGTGCCGGCGTCGGCAAGACGGTGCTGATCCAGGAGCTGATCCGCAACATCGCCGAGGAGCACTCCGGGCTGTCGGCGTTCGTCGGCGTCGGCGAGCGCTCGCGCGAGGGCAACGACCTCTGGCTCGAGATGAAAGAGTCGGGCGTGATCGACAAGACGATGCTCGTCTTCGGTCAGATGAACGAGCCCCCCGGCGCCCGCCTGCGCGTCGCCCTCTCCGGCCTGACGATGGCCGAGTACTACCGCGAGCAGGGCGGCCAGGACGTGCTGCTGTTCATCGACAACATCTTCCGCTTCGTCCAGGCGGGCTCGGAGGTCTCGGCCCTGCTTGGGCGGATGCCCTCCGCGGTCGGCTACCAGCCGACGCTGGAGACCGAGATGGGCGGCCTGCAGGAGCGGATCACCTCGACCGACCGCGGCTCGGTGACCTCGATCCAGGCGGTCTACGTGCCGGCCGACGACTACACCGACCCGGCTCCGGCCTCGGTCTTCGCCCACCTCAACGCGACGACCGCGCTCTCGCGGGCGATCTCCGAGAAAGGGATCTACCCCGCGGTCGACCCGCTCGACTCGACCTCGACGATCCTCAAGCCCGACGTCGTCGGCGACGAGCACTACCGGACCGCGACCGAGGTCCAGGAGGTGTTGCAGCGCTACAAAGAGCTGCAGGACATCATCGCGATCCTCGGCATCGACGAGCTCTCCGACGAGGACAAACAGACGGTCTCGCGGGCGCGCAAGATCGAGCGCTTCCTCAGCCAGCCGTTCTTCGTCGCCGAACAGTTCACCGGCCGCTCCGGCGAGTACGTGCCGGTCGCCGAGACGGTCCGCGGCTTCCGCGAGATCCTCGACGGCGAGCACGACGAGCTCTCCGAGGGCGCCTTCTACATGCAGGGCTCGATCGACCAGGTCACCGAGAACGCCAAGGCCGGCGCGGCGGCCTAGCCGCGCCGGGAGCGAGCAGCGATGGCCGCCGAGCACATGATCGACGTCGAGGTCCTCACCCCCGAGGGTGAGGTCTTCAACGGCGAAGCGCGCCAGGTCTCGACCCGCACCGAGGTCGGCGAGATCGGCATCCTCGCCAACCACACGCCGCTGCTGGCGGCGCTGCGGCCGACCGAGCTGCGGCTGAAGATCTCCGACTCCGAGACGCGGCGCTACGCCCAGGCCCATGGCTGGCTCCAGGTCTTCGGCAACCGCGCCCGGCTGCTGCTCGAGGAGGCGGTCCCGCCCGAGGACCTCGACCCGGGCGTGCTCAAGGAGCAGCTCGCCGACGCCGAACGGCGCTGCGCCGAGAGCGAGGAGGGGACGGCGGAGTACGCGCGGGCCGAGAAAGACAGGGTCCGCGCCGAAGCATTCCTTTCTCTCGCGAGTTGAGGCATTGCGAGAGCGGCACCTCGGCTCCCGTTCTCAGTCGTTCCGAGACCGCTCACGCCTCGCTGCGCCGAGGCTCCACCGATGGCGTTGGTGCTTCGTCGCCGCGGGCGGAGGAATCCTCTGCCCGCCATGGGCGGGCACAATCATCCGGTACGGCCCCCGGCAGGGCGCGTGACTGGCTTCGCCCAGAGCACGACCGGACCCTCCCTCGCCAACCTCCCGCAAGATGCGTGATCCGATGACCGACGAAGTCCTCGCCCTCACCCAGCACCTGATCAGCTACGAAACCTGCGACCCCGAATCCATCGGCGAGGCCGCGGGTTACGTCAAAGGATGGCTCGAGGCGCGCGGAATCGAGGCCCAGCACGACCTGGTGCGGGGGCTGCCGGTGATCCGGGCCGAGGTCGGCCCGGAGGCGGCGCCGACGGTGGTGCTCGAGGGTCACATCGACGTCGTCCCTGGGCGGCCCGGGCAGTTCGAGCCGCGGCTGGAGGGCGACCGGCTGTACGGCCGCGGCGCCTACGACATGAAGGGGGCGCTGGCGGCGATGATGGTCGTCACCGCCGCGATGCAGGACCAGGACCGGGTGCGGGTGCGGTTCGGGATGGTCGGCGACGAGGAGTCCGAGGAGGGGGTCGAGCGGGGCTGCAACCACCTCGTCGACTCGGGCTTCATCGGCGATTTCGCGATCACCGGAGAGCCGACCGACCTGCACATCGGGATCGCCGCGAAGGGAGTCCTGGCCCTGCGGCTGGAGGTCGCCGGGCGCGCCGCCCATGGTTCGACGCCGTGGCTCGGCGACAACGCGGTTCTGGGGGCGATCGACGTTTTCCGCACTATCGAGTCGCTACCGTTTGCTCGACACAGCTCCGAGCTCTTCGACCGCCCCTCGGTCAACCTGGGAAGGATCTGGGGCGGCGACGCGCTCAACAAGGTGCCTGACCGATGCGTGATCGACGTCGACATTCGCTACCTGCCCGGACAGGATCCGGAGGCAATCACCGAGGAAGTTCGGGCCGCCTCGGGCGCCGCGGTGAGCCCGTTGCTGGCGCTGCCGCCGGCCACGGTCGACGTTCACTCGCCCTTCGTCCGGCGGCTCCGCGAGGCGGCGGCGCCGCATCACGACGGCGAGCCGATGAGCGTCGGCCGCGATGGCGCCTCCGACGCGGTCTCCTTTCTGCGGGCGGGGGTGCCGGCGGTCGAGTTCGGTCCGGTCGGCGCCGGCCACCACGGGCCCGAGGAGTGGGTCTCGGTCTCCTCGTTGAGCAGCTACCGGCAGGCGCTGGAATCCTTCCTGGCGGCGGTCGCGGAGCAGGGCGGCGATGACTGAGCAGCAGCTGCCCGGGTGGGGCCCGCGCAAGCCGCCGCCGGAGGGCGACGCCGAGCCGCCGCCCAAGAAGAAGCGCTTCTGGTGGCGGTTCGCGCTCGGCGGGCTGATCATCATCACCGTCGCCGCCGCGGCGACGGCGACCGGCGTCCTGGTCTACCTCGACAGCGTCGCCAAGGCGCTCTCCCACAACCACCGCTTCGGCAACAAGGTCGAGCGGTTCCTCTCCAAGGTCGAAGCCGGCGAACCGGAGAACATCCTCATCCTCGGTTCCGACAAGCGCGCCGGCGCCGAATTCGCCGAAGACCCCGGCCGCTCGGACACGACGATCCTGCTGCGCCTGGACCCGGAAAAGCAGGCGATCGCGGTGATGTCGATCCCGCGCGACCTCAAGGTCGACATACCCGAAGTCGGTACGACCAAGTTCAACGCCGCCTACACCTACGGCGGCCCGAAGCTGACGCTGCGGGTCGTCAAGGAACTGACCGGGCTGAAGATCAACCACGTCGTCAACGTCGACTTCCTCGGCTTCGTCCAGGCCGTCTACGCGATCGGCTGCGTCTTCACCGACGTCGATCGCCGCTACTACCACTCGAACGAAGGCGTGGCGCCCTCCGAACAGTACGCCGAAATCAACGTCCAGCCCGGCTACCAGCTGCTCTGCGGCAAGAAAGCGCTCGAGTACGTGCGCTACCGCCATACCGACACCGACATCGTCCGCTCCGCCCGCCAGCAGGACTTCATCAGCTCGGCCCGCGAGCGGGTCTCGGTCGGCGACATCGTCAAGGACGTCTTCATCGGCGGCGGCGAAAAAGACCTGATCAACATCTTCACCAAGTACACGACCTCCGACATCAGCAACAAGGAGACGATGCTGGAAGTGCTGAAGCTCTTCCTCTCGGTCCGCAACGTGCCGATCAAGGAGGTCCACTTCCCGGCCGAACTGGGCCCGAGCTACGTCACCGCGTCGCCGGAAGCGATCCACGAAGCCGTCGAACAGTTCCTCGGCATCGAAGCGAGCACGGGCCCGCGCGGGACCCTCGAAGGCACCGGCGAAGAAGAAGCCGAACGCTCCGCGGGCAGCGGCGGCAAGGCCAAGCGGGCCAAGGGGAAGGGCAAGAAGAAGGAAAAGAAGAAGCCGAAGAAGGAACGGATCGCCGAGATCGTCAAGCCCGGCAGCGACGAACTGGTGCCGGCCCGCGAAGCCGGCGAAGCCGAGGCCAAGGTCGCCGCCCGCCGGGTCCATGGGCACTTCCCGATCTTCTACCCGACGCGGCTGCCCTCGGGCGCGACCTACGTCGAAAGCAACCCCTACGAAAAGGTCGTCGACCCCTACGTCTACCGGATCAAGGAAAGCGTCGACAAGGGCTCCAACCGCTACGAGGCCTACCGGATGGTGCTTGTTGCCGACCTCCCCGACGGGCCGCACTACTTCGGCGTCCAGGGGATCCACAACTGGCCCGACCCGCCGATCCTCGACAATCCGAGCGAAACGGTGACGATCAACGGCCGCGAATTCGAGGTCTACGTCGACGGCAGCCAGATCAACCTCGTCGCCTGGCACCGCGGCGAAAACAGCTACTGGATCGCCAACGACCTGTTGAAGACCTTCACCAACAAGCAGATGATCGGCATGGCGAGGTCGGTCGCCTTCATGATGCCGAAGCAGAAGCCGAAGAAGAAGCAGGGAGCGCGCGAATGAGCCGGGAGCCCGACGCGGTCGGCGTGATCGGGGTGGGCTGGGTCGGCCTGGTCACCGCCGTCTGCTTCGCCGAGCTCGGCCACCGGGTCGTCGCCCGCGACATCGTCGCGGCCAAGGTCGAGTCGCTGGCGCGCGGCCAGGCGACCGTGCACGAGCCCGGGCTCGAGGAGATGCTGAGGCGCAACCTCGAGCGGATCACCTTCACGACCGAGATGGCCACGGTGCTCGACCGCGCCCGCCTGCTGTTCGTCTGCGTCGACACGCCGCCGACCTATTCCGGCGACGCCGACCTCTCCCGGGTGCGGGCGGTGGTCGAGGAGCTGCCCGAGGACGGCGAGCACGCGCTGGTGATGAAGAGCACGGTGCCGGCCGGCACCGGCGAGGCGATCCGCCGCGACATGCCCGGGCTCGCCTACGTCTCCTGCCCCGAGTTCCTCAAGGAGGGCTCGGCGGTGGCCGACTTCATGCACCCCGACCGGGTCGTGATCGGCGCCGACCCGGGCGACGAGGATGCCGCGGCCGCGGTCGAAGCCCTGTACGCGCCGCTCGGCGGCGAGATCCTCCGCACCGACGTGGCCAGCGCCGAGATGATCAAGCTGGCCTCAAACGCCTTCCTCGCGACCAAGATCTCGTTCATCAACGAGATCGCCAACGTCTGCGAGGAGGTCGGCGCCGACGTCGGCGAAGTCGCCCGCGGCATGGGCCTCGACAGCCGCATCGGCCCGGCCTTCCTCCGCGCCGGGATCGGCTACGGCGGCAGCTGCTTCCCGAAGGACGTCTCGGCGCTGAAGATGCTCGCCGGCAACTCCGGCTACCACTTCCAGCTGCTCAACTCGGTGATCGAGGTCAACGAGCTGCAGAAGCGGCGCGTGGTCGGCAAGCTCGAGAAGCACCTCGGGTCGCTGCTCGGCCGCCGCATCGCCCTGCTCGGCCTCGCCTTCAAGCCCGATACCGACGACATGCGCGAGGCCTCGAGCCTGGTGCTGGCGGCGCGACTGCAGGGCGAGGGGGCCGAGGTCGTCGCCTACGACCCGGTTGCCCGGGAGCGGGCCGGCGAGCTGCTCGGCACGGTCGAGATGGCGGACTCGGCGCTCGCCGCGCTGGAGGGCGCCGACGCCGCCGTGCTGGTCACCGAGTGGCCGGAGTTCGCCGCGCTCGACTGGGCCGAGGTGGCGGCGAGGATGGCGCGGCCGCTGATCGTCGACGGGCGCAACTTCCTCGACGCCGCGGCGCTCCGCCGCGCCGGCTTCGACTACGACGGGATCGGCAAGCCGCAGGCGCCGGCGGCGGCCGCGACCGAGTAGATGCAGGCCCTGGTTCTGGTCGGCGGCGAGGGCACCCGCCTTCGCCCGCTCACCGACGCGGTGCCGAAGCCGGCGCTGACGCTGGTCGACCGCCCCTTCCTCGCCTACATGGTCGAGTGGCTGGCCGCTCACGGTGTCGAGGAGGTGGTTCTCGCCTGCGGCTTTCTGCCGGACGTCCTGCGGGCGGCGCTGGGCGAGGAGGAGCACCAGGGGACGCCGCTGACCTACGTCGTGGAGCCGGAGCGGCGAGGCACCGCCGGCGCCTTCCGCTTCGCCGCCGACGAGCTCGGCGAGCGGCTCGGCGAGCGCTTCCTCGCGCTCAACGGCGACGTCCTCTGCGACCTCGACCTCGGCGCCCTGCTGCGCGCTCACGAGGAGCGCGGCGCGGCGGCGACCATCGCCGTCCACCCGGTCGAGGACTCCTCCGCCTATGGCCTCGTCGAGTCCGACCAGGATGGTGCCGTGCTCGCCTTCCTCGAGAAGACCGGCGAGGCGGTGCCGGGCGAGATCAATGCGGGGGCCTACGTCCTCGAGCGCTCGGTGCTCGACCTGATCCCGCCCGGCCGCGAGGTCTCGATCGAGCGCGAGGTGTTCCCGCGCCTGGTCGGCGCCGGCCTGGGCGCCGTGCGACTCGAGGGCTACTGGATGGACATCGGCACGCCCGCGCGCTACCTGCAGGCGAGCTGGGACATCCTCGAGGGGCGGGTCGAGACCCGGGTGCGGGCGACCGCGCCCGGCCTCCTGATCGACGCCGGCGCCAGGGTCGACGCCGCGGCCCGGGTCGGGCCGCGCGCCGTGGTCTCCTCCGGCTGCCGGGTGGAGGCGGGTGCCGAGCTGACCGGCTCGGTGCTGCTCGACGGCTGCACGATCGGCGCCGGTGCCAGCGTTCGCGACTCGATCCTTGCCGCCGGCGTTAGGGTGGCAGCCGGTGCGAACCTCGCCGCCGCCGTCATCGGCGAGGGGGAGACCGTTCCGGCCCCATGATCGACGACGTCCTTGGCATCCCCGACCAGCTGCGCGACGCCCTCTGGAGGGTCGAAAGCGCCCGGCTGGAGGGGAGCGAATCGGCCGGCCTGCTGGTCTGCGGGATGGGCGGCTCGGCGATCGGCGGCGACCTCGCCGCCGCTGCCCTCGGCGACCGCCTGACCCGCCCGCTCGCCACCGTGCGCGGATACTCGCTGCCGAGCTGGGCGACCTCGGAGTGGACCGTGCTCTGCACGAGCTACTCCGGGGAGACCGAGGAGACGCTCGCCTGCTTCACGGCCGCCGAGGCGCTCGGCGCCCGTCGCTTCGTCGCCAGCACCGGCGGCTCGCTGGTCGAGGAAGCGCGTGCCGCCGGCGTCCCCGTGATCGGCCTGCCTGGCATCTTCCAGCCGCGGGCCGCGGTCGCCTACATGTTCGTCGTCGCCGCCGAGCTGGCCGGCCTGGCGGGCGCCGGGCCGCGCCTGCACACCGAGATCGACGCTGCCGCCGCCTTCCTCGCCGAACAGCTCCAGCCGCTGCGGGAGCAGGCCACCGAGATCGCGGCCCGCCTCGACGGCGCGGTTCCGGTCCTCTACGGCTCCGACCTCACGGCGCCCGTCGCGCGTCGCTGGAAGTCGCAGATCAACGAGAACGCGAAGCTCCCCGCCTTCTGGGCGGAGCTGCCGGAGGCCGACCACAACGAGATCTGCGGCTGGAACGAGGCCGCCGCCGGTGCCGGCCTCGCCGGTGTCTTCCTCGAGGATCGCGACCAGCATCCCCGCGAACGCCGCCGCTTCGAGCTGACCGCGGCGGCGGTCGGCGAGGCCGCCACGGCGCTGCGTCTCGAGACGCTCGGCGAGACGCGGGTCGAGCGCCTGCTCTGGGGGGTCGTGCTCGGCGACCTGGTCTCGCTCGAGCTGGCCGAGCGGCGCGGCGTGGACCCGCTGCCGGTCGAGGCGATCGAGCGCTTCAAGCAGCAGATGGGCCGGCCGCAGTAGGCCTGCCCGCTGGCCGGCGCCGCCGGTCCGGTACGGTGCCGCCGTGCGCGCGATGATCCTCGCGGCCGGCCTGGGAACCAGGCTGAGGCCGATCACCTACCGAATGCCCAAGCCGATGGTCCCGGTCCTCAACCGGCCGGTGATGGAGCACATCGTCCGCCTGCTCGCCGGCCAGGGGTTCAGCGAGGCGATCGCCAACCTGCACTGGTTCCCGGACCTGATCCGCGATCACTTCGGCGACGGTTCGCGCTTCGGGCTCGAGCTGAGCTACTCCTATGAGGAGCACCTGCTCGGCACCTCCGGCGGCGTTCGCAAGGTGGCCGACTTCCTCGGCGACTCCTTCCTCATCATCTCCGGCGACGCGCTCACCGACATCGACCTGGCGGCGATGCGCGAAGTGCACGAATCCCACGCCGGGATCGCGACCCTGGCGACCAAGCGAGTCCAGGACACGAGCCAGTTCGGCGTCGCAATCACCGGCTCCGACGGCCGCATCCAGGGCTTCCAGGAGAAGCCGGACCCGGCCGAGGCCCTCTCCGACCTCGCCAACTGCGGCATCTACATGTTCCGCTCCGAGGTCTTCGACTTCTTTCCCGGGCCCGGCGCCAGCAAGGCGGCGGGGAACGGGGACCCGGAGGGCTTCGCCGACTGGGCGATGGACGTCTTCCCGCGGCTGCTGGAGGCCGACGTGCCGTTCTACTCGCACGAGATCGAGGCCTACTGGAACGACATCGGCAACCTCGACGAGCTGCGCGAAAGCACCGTCGACGCGCTGACCGGCGCGGTCGCGGTCGAGCGTGAGGGTGAGACCTGCGACGGCTTTCGCAGCGGCACCGCCGCCGCCGACGAGGGCGAGCTGAAGGGACCGGTGCTGATCGGGCCGGGCGCCGAGATCGCCGACGACGTCCGCATCGACGGCCCGGCCGTGATCGGCGACGGCGCCCGGGTCGGCGCCGGGTCGCGGCTCAAAGAGGTGATCGTGCTGCCCGGCGCCGAGCTGCCGGCGGCCTCCCTCGCGGTCGGCGGCATCTTCGGCCCCGCCTGAGCGCCCCGGTCGCCTGAGCGGCCGGCGCAGCCTGGAGCGCCCCCGTCATCCGAGCGCCACGTTCGGAGCGCATTTAGGCACGAAGTCGCGCCTGACCTCTGACACTGTGCGCGCCACGCGTGCGCCGCTCCCGCTCAGGATCGGAGCATGGAGATCCTGCCCGCACTCGCGCTCGGGCTCGCGCCGCCGCTCTGCGCGGCCTGCGGGCGCGGCTGCCGGCCGGAGGCGGTTCTCTGCACCCGCTGCGCCCGCCGCCTCGGCGAAGCCGAGCCCGTGCACGGCAGGGGCCCGCCGGGATTCGATCGGGCCTGGTCCTCGGCTGCTCACGAAGGCGTCGCCCGCGACCTCGTCGCCGCGCTCAAGTTCCGCCGTCTCCTGCGGGTGGCCGACCTGATGGCCGACCGCATTCACTGGTTGGCCCCAGCCCAGCTCCTCAGCGGCACCTTCGTCCCGGTCCCGCCGGCCCCCGCCCGCCTGCGCCGCCGCGGCTTCGATCCCGCCGGCGAGCTCGCCGCCGCCCTCGCCGAACGCCTCGACGCGCCGCTGGCAGCGTGCCTCGCCCGCCGCGGCGGGCGGCGTCAGGTCGGCCGCCGCCGCGCCGAACGCCTCGCCCACCCGCCCCTCGTCCGCCAGGTCGCCGACGTCCCCCGCAGCGTCGTCCTGGTCGACGACGTGCTGACCACCGGGGCGACGCTCACCGCCTGCGCCCAGGTCCTGCGCGCGGCCGGCGCCAAGCGGGTGGTTGCGGTGACGTTCGCCCGGCGGCTTTGAAAGGGACGCGGGGCCTGTTGCAAGGGACGGGGGCTCGCAGGGGGCGGGGGGGACGAGGGGCTGGTCGGGAGGGTCGGGTGACCCTCTTCACTCGGCCGTGTCGTCGTCGAGGAGTTGGAGAGCTCTCGCCCGAGGGCCAGCCCTCCTCAGCCGCAAAACGTTCAGAGGGTCACCCGACCCTCCCTGAAGAGTCCACGGCCCCCCAACCCCGGGAGCTCCCGGACAAAACGCGGCCCCGCCCCTTGCCCAGAGCTTCAAAAGGACCAGACCCAGCGTCTCTCGAAGAGCTCCCAAGGGACGAACCCCAAACCCAGCGTCTCGAAGAGCCCCCAAGGGACCAAGGCCTCCAATCGCGTGGTTCCTAACGGTCGCCTGGCGACCGTTAGGAGCGCCCTACAAAGCCGGCGTTCTCCCATCCCGTGGTTCCTTTCGGACCCAGAGCGTCCACAAGGAACACGGGATGTAACGCCAGCAGGGCGAAAAGAGAACGCACTTCCATCACCGCCCCCTTCGTCCCTTACAAGCTTTGGCAGCGGGCGCGGGTGGGGGTTCTTGCTGGGGTCTGGGGTCCCGGGGCGTCGGACGTCGGCCTTACTAGGGGAGGGTGGGGTGTCCCTCTGAACGTTTTGCGGCTGAGGAGGGCTGGGCTGCGGGCGCCAGCCGGAAGACTCCCCAACGACGACACGGCCGAGTGAAGAGGGACACCCCGCCCCTCCCCCTCGCGAAGCCTTCGTCCCTTGGGCCGGCCCTCACCCGCCTCAGGCAGTCCGCCCCCGGAACTCGCCGACCAGCTTGCGCGTCTGCCGCCGCTTCCGCCGCAGGTCGCGGTGCTTCTTGACCTGGCGCCGTACGTCCTCGGCCAGCATGTGGACGCTGTGCGCCATCTCCGGCGATGCCTCGCGGGCGTGGAGGGTCACGCCTTTGAGATAGAAGGTCGCCTCCGCCACCTGGCGGTCGGGGATCGAGGGGTTGCGCTCTTCGGAGAGGACCACGTCGAGCGTCGCCAGCGTCGATACCTGCCGACCGAGGCGCTGGAAGCGTTTGCGCACCATCTCACGCAGGTCATCGGTCAGATCGACGTTCCGGCTACGAATCTCAATCCGCATGAGGGGCCTCCTTGTCCGTTCGTGCAACGATGCTACGCCCGCGGGCGGTCGCCGGCAAGGGGGTAAGCCGCACGTTCGCGTGTGGCGGTGGGGCGCCTGCCCCGCTGCCCCCGCTACTCTTGACCGATGCCAGCAATGGACCTCGTCACGAAGGCCCTGCGCGCGGGGGAGGGCCGGAAATTCAAGGCCTACCAGAAGCGCGCGGAGGCGATCAACCGCTTCGAGCCGGAGATGGAAGCGCTCGGCGACGAGGAGATCCGCGAGGTCGCCGACGAGCTGCGCGAGCGCGCCCGTGAGGGCACCTCGCTCGACGATCTGCTGCCCGAGGCCTTCGCCCTCTGCCGCGAGGCCTCGCGGCGGACCACCGGCCAGCGCCACTACGACGTGCAGCTGATCGGCGGCATGGTCCTCCACGACGGCGGCATCGCCGAGATGAAAACCGGCGAGGGCAAGACGCTGACCGCGACCCTGCCCGTCTTCCTCAACACGCTCGCCGGCAAGAGCGTCCACGTCGTCACCGTCAACGACTACCTGGCGCGCCGCGACTCGGAATGGATGAAGCCGATCTACGAGGCGCTCGGCGTCACCGTCGACGCGCTCCAGGACGGCGACGATCACGAGACCCGGCAGCGCAAGTACGCGCTCGACGTCACCTACGGGACCAACTCGGAGTTCGGCTTCGACTACCTGCGCGACAACATGGCGGGGGCGCTCGAGCACTGCGTCCAGCGCGATCACAACTTCGCGATCGTGGACGAGGTCGACAACATCCTGATCGACGAGGCGCGGACGCCGCTGATCATCTCCGGTCAGCCCGAACAGGCGGCCCAGACCTACTACACCTTCGCCCGCCTCGCCAAGCAGCTGGTCGGCGTGCCGGCGAAAGAGAAGCTGAAATCGCTCGGCGAGTCGCGCGACACCTCCGACGTCGACTACGACTACGAGTACGACGAGAAACACAAGACCGTCGCCCCGACCGAGCGGGGCGTCAAACGGGCCGAGGAATTCCTCGGGGTCGACAACCTCTACCTCGGCGAACACGGCAACCTCGTCAACCACCTGGTCCAGTCGCTGAAGGCGGAGTCGCTCTACAAGAAAGACCAGGACTACGCGGTGATCGACGGCGAGGTGATGATCATCGACGAGTTCACCGGCCGCATCCTCGAGGGGCGGCGCTGGTCGGAGGGCCTGCACCAGGCCGTCGAGGCGAAGGAAGGCGTCGCGATCCGCGAGGAGAACCAGACGCTCGCCACGATCACCCTGCAGAACTACTTCCGCCTCTACGACAAGCTCGCCGGGATGACCGGCACCGCGCTGACCGAGGCGACCGAGTTCATGAAGATCTACAAGATGCCGGTCGTCGAGATCCCGACCAACCGGCCGATGGTCCGGATGGACCAGAACGACCAGATCTTCAAAACCAAAGACGGCAAGTGGCAGGCCGTGCTCGGCGAGATCGTCAGCCGCCACGAGAAGGGCCAGCCGGTCCTGGTCGGCACCGTCTCGGTCGAGGTCTCCGAGATGATCTCCGAGGCGCTGAAGCGGCAGGGGATCGAGCACGCGGTGCTCAACGCCAAACCCGAGCACGCCGAACGAGAGGGCGAGCTGATCGCTCAGGCGGGCCGCAAGGGCGCGGTGATGATCGCCACCAACATGGCCGGTCGCGGCGTCGACATCAAGCTCGGCGGCGACCCCGAGCAGCTCGCGATCCACGACCTGAAGCGGCAGGGGATCACCCACGACAGCGAGGGCTACGAGGAGGCGCTGGCGGCGAAGACAGCGGAGCTCGAGCCGGGCTGCAAGGCCGAGGCCGAGGAGGTGCGCGAGCTCGGCGGCCTCTTCATCTGCGGCACCGAGCGCCACGAGTCCAGGCGGATCGACAACCAGCTCCGCGGCCGCTCCGGCCGCCAGGGCGACCCCGGCGAGTCGCGCTTCTACCTCTCGGCGGAAGACGACGTGATCCGGCTCTTCGCCGGCGACCGCATCTACAAAATCCTCGACCGCCTGGGCCCGGTCGACGACGACGGCACCGAGGTCCCGCTCGAGGCGAAAATGCTGACGAAAACGGTCGAGAATGCCCAGAAGAAGGTCGAGGAGCAGAACTTCCTGATCCGCAAACGGGTGCTCGAGTACGACGACGTGATGAACGAGCAGCGCCGCATCGTCTACCGCTACCGCCGCGAGATCCTCGAAGGCCGCGACATGTCGGAGACGGCCCGCGACGAAATCGAGGGCGTGATCGAGCGGCTGGTCGACGAGTACACAGCCGGCGACATCCTCGAAGAGTGGGACATGGAGGAGCTGGAGACGCAGCTGCGCCAGATCTGGCCGGTCAGCGTCGAGGTCGGTTCGATGGCTCCCGAGGCGGTCGACCGCGAGCAGCTCAAGGAAGAGCTCGACGACGACGCGATGAACGCCTACGACGAGCGCGAAGCCCAGCTCGGCGGCGAGCTGATGCGCTACCTGGAGCGCTCGATCCTGCTCCAGGTGATCGACAACCGCTGGCGCGAACACCTCTTCGACATGGACTACCTGCGCGAAGGCATCCACCTCCGCGGCTTCGCCCAGATCGACCCGCTGGTCGCCTACAAAAACGAGGGCTACTCGATGTTCGAGGAGTTGATGCACTCGATCTGGGAGGAGTTCAGCAAGCTCGTCTACCACGCCGAGATCCAGATCGAACCGGGTCAGGCCCCGCCGGCCGCGACCGATGCCGAGCCGGCCGACCTCGACTACTCCGGCGGCACGCTCGAGGCCCAGCCTTCCGCTCTGCAGCAGGTTGCCGCCGGAGCCGGGGGCGCGGTCGAGGTCGCCGCCGCCGCGCAGGCTGCCGGCCCCGCCAACGGCGAGGTGGTCGAGACCGTGGTCAAAGACGAGCACGACAAAATCGGCCGCAACGATCCCTGCTGGTGTGGCAGTGGCAAGAAGTACAAGAAGTGCCACGGCGCCTGAGGGCGTGGTGGCGGCGCATCTCGGGGTCCTCAGTCGGTCGCCTTCGGGTCACGCACTAGAGTGCGCTCCCCTCGTCTTCCTCCCTGCGTCCCCCGAGCTGCTTGCCCCCACACCCTCAGGGGGCGTACTGCGGTGACCGACCCCGTCCGCGAGTTCATCCGCGCCTTCAACGAGCGCGACCTCGACGCGTTCGTCGCCGTGCTCGACCCGGAGGTTGAGCTGCACTCGATGAAGGGGCTGCGCAAGGGCCGCGAGGCGGCCCGGGTCTGGGCGACGCGCAAGCCGGGCGGCGTTCAGCAGACGATCGAGCTCGAGCAGCTCTACGAGGACGGGACCGAGGGGGGAGGGGGTCGCGCCGTCGCTCTCGTCCAGCGCCACTGGCACTGGGAGGAGGACGGCTCCCGCGCCGGCACCGACCCGCTGGCCTGGGCCTTCGAGCTGCGCGACCGCCGCGTCCTCAGCTGGCGCCCCTACGAGGACCGCGACGCCGCCCTGCGCGAGTACGGCTTCGCCCACGGGTAGTCTTCGCTCGATGGCCGACGCCGCCCAAACCGAGTCCGTCGCGTCCCGCCTCGCCGCCGTCCGCGAGCAGCTGTCCCTGCTCTCGGACTATCTTTGACCCGGCTGGGCTGGAGGCCGAGGCCGAGCGCCTCGAGCAGGAGATGGGCAGGCCGGGCTTCTGGGACGACCAGGAGGCGGCGGCCGGGATCTCGGCGCAGCATGCCCGTGCCCAGCGCCGGCTCGAGACCTTCCGCGGGCTGGAGGCCGAAGTCGCCGACCTCTCCGACCTCGCCGAGATGGCGGCCGAGGACGAGGAGCTGGCGGCGGAGCTCGGCGGTCAGCTGAGCACGGTCGAGGGCCGCCTCGCCGAGCTCGAAGAGGCGCGCCTGTTCAGCGGCAAGTACGACGCCGGTGACGCCGTCGTCAGCGTCCATGCCGGCGCCGGCGGCACCGACTCCCAGGACTGGGCGGAGATCCTGCTCCGCATGTACCTGCGCTGGGCCGAGCGCCGTGGCTTCGACGTCGAGATGGTCGAGGCCTCGCCGGGAGAGGAGGCGGGCCTCAAGTCGGCGACCTTCATCGCTCGCGGCGAGAACGCCTACGGCCTCTTCGCCGCCGAGCGCGGCGTCCACCGGCTGGTCCGGATCTCGCCCTTCGACTCCTCCTCGCGCCGCCACACCAGCTTCGCCCAGGTCGAAGTCGGGCCGGTGGTCGACGAGAACGTCGACGTCGAGATCGACGACGCCGAGATTCGGGTCGACACCTACCGCGCCTCCGGCGCCGGCGGCCAGCACGTCAACAAGACCGACTCGGCGGTGCGGATCACCCACCTGCCGACCGGCGTCGTCGTCCAGTGCCAGAACGAGCGCTCCCAGATGCAGAACCGGGCGGTGGCGATGCAGCTGCTGCGCTCGCGGCTGATCGAGCTCGAGGAGCGCAAACGGGCCGAGGAGCTCGCCCGCCAGCGCGGCGAGGTCAAAGACGTCGCCTGGGGCTCGCAGATCCGCAGCTACGTTCTGCACCCGTACACGATGGTCAAGGACCACCGCACCGAGCACGAGGTCGGCGACGTCCAGCGGGTCCTCGACGGCGACCTCGACGAGTTCGTCCGCGACTACCTCAACAAGACCGCAGCCGCCTCGGCCAACTAGCCGGCCGCCAAGACCATGGTGCGTCAACCGGGCGCCAACCGGGCGCGTCGGCGTGCTCTCCTCATGACCTTTTTCGCCCTGTGGGCGAAAAAGGTCATGAGGAGGAGGGGGGAGGGGGAGGGACGGCGCTCGTCAGGCTTGGCGGGCGTGGCGGAAGGTCGTTTCGCCGTCGGTCCAGATCGGGGCGCCGTGGGCGCCGTGGCGCACGGTCAGCGACTGGTCGAGGTATTCGCCGCAGTAGTCGGGCGCGCCGGCGGGGGAGACCTGGACCGAGAAGCTCCTCGCCGCGGCCACTTTCCTCGCCTGCGATGCGGTCAGCGGCTGGGTGGCGCGATAGACGCCGGCGCGGCCGAGGCGCGGCCGCT
This sequence comes from Solirubrobacterales bacterium, assembly GCA_046330305.1. GTDB lineage: Bacteria > Actinomycetota > Thermoleophilia > Solirubrobacterales > 70-9 > VAYN01. Next base: position 88,044 of record JAXLTA010000012.1, read on the forward strand.
CGCTCGGCAGGGCCAGCGGGCCGCGGCTGCCCCGCAGGACGTACCTGATGGCGACCGGGGCGGAGTCGGTGGCGACGTAGCGGAGGGCGAGATGCAGCCTGCGGTGGACGAGGTCGGCGGAGACGGCGGCGTCGGCGCTCTGCAGCCGGCACTGGGGTGGGACCTCTTCTTCTTCGTCCTCTTCCTCGCACTCGACCGCCGGCTCGACTTCGTCTGCTTCGCCCGCTTCGGCTTCCTCCGCGGCATCTTCACCTGCTTCTGCTTCGGCTTCGCAGCTGACTTCGAGTTCTTCTTCTTCGGCTTCTTCGCCTTCGTCGTCGCCGGGCTCGAGCTCGAAGATCCCAGGCTGGGTCGCGGTCGCGGCGGCCGGCACCGCGGCGGCGGCCGTGTGGACCAGGCTGAGGCCGACGACGAGCACGACCGTGGCCACGAAAGCGGCCCACCAGGCGAGCCGCGCGGCGTGCGCCTCGGCGGGATCGGGGTGGGTCGGCTTGCGGTGCATGGCCCCTAGATCGGTCGCCGCGAACCCCGCCTTTAGCCGCCTGTCAAGTGATCTGGACGAGCGTTGGGCCGCAACTTCCTCAGCCGCGCAGCACGCCCTCGAGCTCGAGCAGGCCGCGCTTCATCTCGAGGCCGCCGCCGTAGCCGCCGAGGCCGCCGCCGCTGCGCAGCACGCGGTGGCAGGGAATCACCAGCGGGATCGGGTTGCGGCCGCAGGCGGTGCCCGCCGCGCGCACCGCCCGCTCGTTGCCGGCGCCGCGCGCCATCTCGGTGTAGCTGCGGGTCTCGCCGTAGGGGATGGCGGCGATCTGGCGCAGGACGCTGAGCCGGAAGCCGTCGCTGAGGCTCCAGTCGAGCGGCAGCTCGAAGTGCCGCAGCCGGCCCTCGAAGTAGCGCTCCAGCTCGCGGCGCTCCTCGTCGAGCGCCGCTGGCGACTCCAGCACCCGCGGGGAGAGCCGTTCGGCCAGCTCCTCGAGCACCGCCTCCACGTCCTGATTGGGCAGCCCGACGCGGACCAGGCCGCGCGGCGTGCGCGCCAGCAGCAGGGTCCCGAACGGCGAATCGGCGCTCGCGTAGGCGACGTCGAGCAGCCCCTCGCGCGCCGCGCGCTCGCGCAGCCCCTCCAGCGTCTCCCTCTTCATGCCAGCTCCTCTCGCAGTCGCTTGATTCCCTCGTGCAGGCTCCGCCGCGCCGCCTCGGGCGAGCAGCCGAGCGCCGCCGCGATCTCGGCATGCGGGAGGTCGCTCGCGTAGCGCAGCGTCACCGCCGCCCGCTGTTTCGGGGGCAGCGCCCCGACCAGGGCCCAGATCCCCTCGCTCGGCTCGGGGTCCCAGCTCGCCTGCTCGGCGACCTCAGCCACCGGCAGCGGCCGCCGGCCGCGGGCGCGGTGGTGGTCGATCGCCTTGCGGTGGGCGATCGTGATCAGCCAGCCGCGCAGGTTGCCGGCCTCGCGCAGCCCGGGATAGGCCCGCAGCGCCGCCAGGAAGGTCTCCTGGAAGCAATCCTCGGCCGCCTCGCGGCCGACCGCGCCGCGCAGGACCGCCATCACCTCGTCGGCGTGCTGGTCGATCAAACGTTGAAAGGGCGGCAGTCGGGTCACCTGCTTGATTAAACGCGCCGAGGGGGGGAAACGTGAGACCCGTGGTCTACTCTGCGCCGATGCTGGAGCTGGACGAGGAGCAGCGCGCGCTGGTCGCCCGCGCCCTGGCCGAAGATCTCGGCAGCGGCGACGTCACCTCGGAGGCGACCGTGCCGGCGCAGGCGCGGGCGCGAGCGCGGATCGTCCAGAAAGCGCCCGGCGTCGTCAGCGGCCTCGCCGTGGTCGGCGAGGTGATGCGCCAGTGCGGGGTGGAGGACGTCGACAACCTCGTCGTCGAGGGACAGTGGCGCGACCATCTGCCCGCCGAGGTCCTCTTCGCCAGCGGCAGCGCCCGCTCGTTGCTGGCGGCCGAGCGAACCGCGCTCAACTTCCTCGGCCACCTCTCGGGGATCGCCACCCTGACCGCGCGCTTCGCCGACGCCGTGCGGGGGACGGGGGCGACGATCCTCGACACCCGCAAGACCACGCCCGGGCTGCGAGCCCTCGAGAAGGCGGCCGTCGCCGCCGGCGGCGGCCTCAACCACCGCATGGGGCTCTACGACGCGGTCCTGATCAAGGAGAACCACATCGCCCTCGCCGGCGGCCTCGCCAAGGCGGTGCACGCCGCCCGCAGGGCCCGGCCCGACCTCGCGGTCGAGGTCGAGGTCAGGGACCTCGAAGAAGCCGCCTACGCGCTCGGCACCGGCGCCGACCGCCTGCTGCTGGACAACATGAGCACGGAGGAGATGCGCGAGGCGGTGGCGCTGCGCGACGAGCATGCCGGCGGCCAGGACGGCGCCACGCTCGAGGCCTCCGGCGGGGTCACCCTCGACAACGTCCGCGAAGTCGCCGAGACCGGCGTCGAGTTCATCTCGATCGGCGCCCTCACCCACTCGGCCCCCAGCCTCGATTTCAGCCTCCTGCTCGAAGCGGCCTGACCGCCCCGGAGCCGGGGAGGCGGCGCCTCACTTCAGGAGTTTCGAGAGGCGCCGGTCCTTGAGGACGCGGCCGCCGGTCTGCTCCTGCGGGCAGTAGTTGGTCTGGTGCTCGGAGAAGAAGACCGCCTCGATCCTCGTCCCGCAGCGCGGGCAGGGCTCGCCCTCGCGCTTGTGGACCTGGAGCGGCATCGGCACCTTGTCGGGGACCTCCGGACCGATCGTCGCCTCGTAGTGGTCGATCGCGTCGCCGAGGACGTGGAGCGCCGCGTGCAGGCGCTCGACCTCCTCCGGGCTCAATTCCGAGCCTTTCTTGAAGGGCGAGAGGCGAGCCTCCCAGAGGATCTCGTCGACCCACGAGCGGCCGATGCCGGCGATGTCACGCTGGTGGCGCAGGAGCGGGTGCAGGTGGCGCGGTTGGTCGATCAGCGCCGCGAACTGCTCGAGCGGCGGCGCCGGCCAGGCTTCCGGGCCGAGCGTCGCCACCGCCTCGTCGGCGGCGACCGCGTCGGCAGGCAGCAGCTTCGCCCAGGCGCGCTGCTTGGTGCCGAACTCGCGCAGCCGCAGCTCGCGCCCGTCCTCGAGCCGGATCAGCACCCGCGAGGCGCGGTCCTTGAGCGAGGCGCGCTTGTCGAAGGCGCGCAGCCGGCCGGCGGACATCAGGTGGATCAGCAGCGAGAGGTCGCCGAACTCGACCACCGGCATCTTGCCGATCCGCCGCACCCCGGTCAGCTCGCGGCCCGCCAGCGCTTCCAGCGGCGGGTCGAAGGTCTTCATCACGTTCATCCCCGGCGCCAGGGCCGATTCGACCGCGGCGCCGGCCAGCGCCGTGTCGAGGCGGCGGCTGACGATCTCGACCTCAGGCAGCTCGGGCATGACCAGAGTCTGGCGGCTCGGCGGCGCCGGCGTGGCGGAAGGCCGGGGGGCGTTAGACTTGGCTCAAGTCATTCGACTGACTCTAGGCGCGAGCCGGGCCAGCGAACATCCACTTCGAGAAGCCCGAGAGGGGGTCCGAAGGCAACCATGAGAGAGCTGCCGACGATCAACGAGCCGGTGCCCGTCCTCGACCTCTCGCGCGAGGAGATCGAGTCGATCGGCGCCGAGGTGAGGGCGCTCGCGGCCGAGCGCGACGCCGTCATCCTCGCCCACAACTACCAGGTGCCCGAGGTCCAGGACATCGCCGACTTCGTCGGCGACTCGCTCGCCCTCTCGCGCCAGGCCGCGGCCTCGCCGGCCTCGGTGATCGCCTTCTGCGGCGTCCACTTCATGGCTGAGACAGCCTCGGTGCTGGCCCCCGAGAAGACGGTGCTGATCCCCGACCTCGACGCCGGCTGCTCGCTGGCCGATTCGATCACCGCCGCCGAGCTGCGCAACTGGAAGGCCCGCCATTCCGAGGACGCCGTGGTCGTGATGTACGTCAACACCTCGGCCGAGGTCAAGGCCGAGACCGACTACTGCTGCACCTCCTCCAACGCGGTCAAGGTGGTCGAGCACATCCTCCGCGAGCACGGCCCCGACACCGAAATCCTCTTCGGGCCCGACATGTGGCTCGGCTCCTATGTCGAGCGCGAGACCGGCCACCGGATGCACGTCTGGCCCGGCGAGTGCCACGTCCACGCCGGCATCCGGCCCGGGGACATCAGCGCCCAGCGCGCCGCCCACCCCGACGCCGAGTTCCTGGTCCATCCCGAGTGCGGCTGCGTGACCCAGGTGATGGAGTACGTCGCCGCTGGCGAAATCGAGCCAGAGGGCGTCCACATGCTCTCGACCGGCGGCATGATCGATCACCTCAAGACCCACCCCGACGGCGAGTTCATCATTGCCACCGAGAACGGCATGCTGCACCCGCTGCACCAGGTGGCGCCGACGGCGACCCTGATCGAGGCCAACCGGATGGCCTTCTGCAAATACATGAAGATGATCACGCTGCCGAAGCTGCGCGACGCGCTGCGCGAGATGAAGTACGAGGTGCGGGTGCCGGCCGAGATCGCCGCCCGGGCCCGGCTCCCGATCGAGCGCATGGTCGCGATCGGGTAGCGGCGAGAGGCGCCGCCGGCGCCGAGCTTTTCCCCGTCCTTGGCAGTCTCTTTGCCCGCCGAGGCGCATGCTTGCTCCACGAATCGGAAAGGAGCCAGCATGACCAACCGCAGAGCAAAAGCCGTAGCCACCGCCACCATCTTGGGGCTGGGCGCGCTCGGGGGTGTCGCGCTCGGCTCCAACCCGGGCACCGCCGGCCTCGCCCATCAGGGCGAAGCCGGGGCGACCGCCTCGGTGACGACCAGCGCCAGCGGCGCCACGTCGGCAGTGCCGGGCGGCCAGACCGTCGCGGTCAAGAACGCGGCCGGTGCCCGGGCTCCGGTCGTTACCCGCGCCAGCGGGGCGACCGGCGCGGGGGTGGTCCGAGACGACTGAGGCGGCGGATTTTCAGGCAACTCTGAGACGCCGCTTAGGTCTCGGTTAGCGAGCCGGTGAAGGGTGTGGGAACAGACTTTCGAGAGAGGAGCAAGCGATGAACGAGCAGACGATCGACAAGCACAGGGTCCTGGTGGTGGGCAGCCGGGCGGTGGACTCGCCCGACCTGATCGAGGCGCTGCGCCGGCGCGGCGCGGTCGAGTCGGCGCGGGTGACGCTGCTGGTGCCGGCGGTGCCGACCGGGTTCGCCTGGGCGGCCGACATGCGCGCCGGCTATGAGGAGGCCCTGCGTCGGGCCGAGGCGGCGGCGGCGCAGATGCGCGCCGCGGGCATCGAGCTCGAGGAGACGATCGTCGGCGACCCCGACCCGTTCGCCGCCACGGGCGACGTGGTCCACGCGCGCGAGCTCGACGAAGTCGTGGTCGCGACCCCGCCGCCGGGACTCGCCGGCTGGCTGCGCCCGAGCCTCGCCGAGCGCCTGCGCCGCGTCACCGGCCTGCCGGTCGCCGAGCTGACCGTGCAGCCGCCGGCCGAGCGCGCCGTGCCGCGCCTCGTCGCTCCGGTCGGCGCCGCCTCCTAGGCCGAGCCTTTCGTGGTTCCCCGCGGTCGCTCAGCGTCCGTTGGGAACCACGAATCAGTCGTCGGAGCCGTGGCCACCGCCACCGCCACCGTCGCTGCCGTGGCGTTCGCCGCCGTGGTCGTCGCGTTCTTCGGGTTCCGGTTCGGGTTCCGGTTCCGGTTCGGGTTCAGCCGGACCGGTCGTCGTGGTTTCCGGTTCGGTCCGCGGTTCGCTCGGCGTCGTTTCGGGAGTGCTGGTGCTGCCGCCCGTTTCTTCCCCGCCGCGGTTGCCGCTGCCGCCCGAGCCCGCGTGAGGGGCCAGCGCATCGCCGGCCGAGATCGATTCGGAGGAGATCCCGATCTGCTGGCTGGTCAGGGCGGCGGCGGCCAGCGCCACACCGGCCGCGATGACCAGCCCGACCAGCGCGAGCCCGATCCATTTCACGCTTCCCGGCAGGTTCATTGCCTCGGCTCCTCCTCGTTCAGCTCGATTATCGCCTGCAGGCCGCCCCCCTCGCGCGGGGTGAGGCGGACCTCGCCGCCCCACTGCCGGGTCAGCTCGCGCGCGATCGGCAGACCGAGCCCGGTGCCCCGCGGACCCCGCCGGCCGGCGCTGCCGCGGCTGAAGCGTTCGCAGACCGCCTCCTCCTCGCCCGGTGCCAGCCCGGGCCCGCGGTCGAGCACCTCGACCCGGCCGGGGGCGGCCGTGACGGTCACCGTCGAGCCGGCCGGCGAGTAGAGCAGCGCGTTCTCGACCAGCACGTCGATCGAGCGGTCGAGGTCCGGTCCCGCGCACCAGCCCCAGGCGGCGCCGTCGGCCGCGCCGCCCCGCAGTTCGAGCTCGACCCCGTGCTCGGCGGCGCTGGCCGTCCAGCGCTCCGCCGCGCGCCGCGCCGCCGCACCGAGGTCGAGCCGCTCCCCGGGCAGTTCGTGCTCCCCGGCCCGGCTCAGGATCAGCAGCTCGTCGACGATCAGCGAGAGGCGGTCGATCTCGCGCATCGCCGCCTCGACGTCGGCCGCGGCCGCGTCCTCGCCTCCCAGCTCCTCCCCGAGCGCCTCGAGCCGCAGCCGCAGCCCGGTCAGCGGCGTCCGCAGCTGGTGGGAGGCGTCGGCGACGAAGTCCTGCTGCACGCGCAGCAGCCGCTTGACCCGGCCGGTCATCTCGTTGAAGGCGCGGGCCAGGGAGCGCTGCTCGCTGCTGCCCTCGATCGCGACCGTGGCGTCGAGGTCGCCGCCGGCGACCTGGCGGGCGGCGCGGTCGAGGCGCCGGATCGGCCGCGCGATCTGGGCCGCGATCAGGGCCCCCGCGATCAGGCCGAGCAGGAGGACGACCAGCGCCAGGCCGCCGACGTCGAGGATCGAGGTCCGCACGGCGCGGTTGATCGCGTCGATGCTCTGGGTGATCCGCACCGCGCCGGCGACGCGGCCGCGGTCGATGACGGGCGTCGCGGTCGCCAGGATTTCGGTCCCCAGGGTTTCGCTGTTGCGGTTGATCTGCTCTTCTTCGCCCGCCAGCGCCGCCGCCACCTCGGGGCGCGAGGCGTAGTCGCGACCGCGCGGGGCCCCGGCCGAGTCGGCCAGCAGGCGGCCGGCGGCGTTGACCACGATGACGCGGCCGCGGACGCTCTCGGCCGAGGTCCGCGCCAGGCGCGTCAGGTTGGAGAGCTGCGGCGGCACGATCGACTCCGAGGCGGCGGTGGCGACGACCTGCGCCTGGCTGCGGGCCTGGCTGTGCACCTCCGAGTCGACCCGGTCGCGCAGGCTCAGCGCCAGCGGCACGCCGAAGGCGATCAGCGCCAGCAGCAGGACGTAGGCGAGCGCCAGCAGGAGGGTGGCCCGGAGGCTTACGGCTCCTCGCCCTCCGGCGCGGCGAAGCGGAAGCCGACCCCGCGCACCGTCTCGATGTAGGTCGGGGCGGCGGGGTCGTCGCCGAGCTTGCGGCGCAGCCAGCCGACGTGGACGTCGAGCGTCTTCGTCGAGCCGAACCAGTTCGTGTCCCAGACCTCTGACATCAGGTCCTCGCGCTTGACGACGTGGCCCGCGCGGCGCATCAGCGCCGCCAGCAGGTCGAACTCCTTGCGCGAGAGCTCGAGCTCGGTGCCGTTCAGGCGGGCGATCCGCGCCGCCGGGTCGAGCTCGACGCCGCGCACGCTCAGCGGCTTCTCCAGGGGCGCCTCGCGCGGGGCGCTGCGGCGCAGCACGGCCCGGATCCGCGAGATCACCTCGGCGGCGCTGAACGGCTTCACGACGTAGTCGTCGGCGCCCAGCTCGAGGCCGACGATCTTGTCCATCTCGGTGCCGCGCGCGGTCAGCATCACGATCGGCACGTCGGAGCGGCGCCGCAGCTCCCGGCAGACGTCGCGGCCGTCGCCGTCGGGTAGCGCCAGATCGAGCATGATCAGGTCCGGGTCGCGCTCGGCAGCCAGCTGCAGGGCGCCGGCCGCGGTGTCGGTGACGACCGGCTCGAAGCCGGCCCGCCGCAGCGCCTCGGCAAAGGGCTGGGAGATCGATTCCTCGTCCTCGACGACGAGAATCCGGCCGCTGTTCATCGTGCCTGCCACGTGCTCACTGTAGCGGCGGGCCGGGCGCCGCCGGCGGGTTTTGCCAGCTCTTTACCCGCCGCTGTGCAGCGCTTTCACCCCCGCTTCGCAGAATCGCGGAGCAACTTCAAACGAGGGGGTCAAAAGCGTGAACACCAAGATCAAACTCGCCACCGGAGCCACCGTCGTCGCCCTTGGAGGGCTCGCCGGGCTGGCTCTGGGCCAGGGCGGGCGCACCGCCAGCAAGGCAGCCGAGAAGCCGCTCGTCCGCACCAAAGTGATCCGCCAGACCGTGCACGTCACCAAGCACGCCAAGCCCAAGCACACCAGCGGAGCCGGGCCCGGCGGCGGTTCAGCGACGGCCGCGGCGGGCAGCGCCGCCGCCGGCGGCGCGGCGAGCGCGACCACCGGCTCCTCTTCGACCGGCTCCTCGGCCTCCTATGAAGCGAGCCCGGTGACGACTTCGACCAGCGGCGCCGCGGCACCCGCCGAAAGCGGCTACGAACCGGTGGTCACCTCGACCAGCGGCAGCGCCTCCTCCGGCGAAGGGTCAGCGTCCCCCGTGACGACCGCGACCAGCGGCGCCGGCGGTGGTGGCGGTGGCGGTGGCTATGAGAGCGAGGGCGGCGGCGAGCACGAGGGCGGCGGCGATGACTGATCGTCCGCGTCCGTCCCGTCCCAGCGCCGCTCCCGTCTTCTGGGTCTCGACGCTGTTGTTCGCGGCGCTCTTCGCCTTCCTCGTCTACCGCTTCAGCGCCGGCGAGGACCCCTCGCTGGCCGGCGCCACGGCGCCGCGGCCGGTCGAGGTTCACAAGGTGATCAAGCGCCGCGTCGTGACCACGGTGGTGCCCACGCCGGGCGCCGAAACCGTCGTCAGCGGGCCGACCAGCTCCTCGACCCTCGCGGCAGCCCCCGAACCCGTGACCACCAGCGCCTCCTGAGAGTAGAGAGATGACCGAACACGACATCACCTTCGACGCGATGGGCAGCCACGTCCGTCTGCTGGTCGGCGAGCCCGGTGAGGGCCTGCCGTCGGCGGCGGAGGCGGCGGCCCGGGCCGAGCGCTTCGTCCACGAGTTCGACGCCGCGCTCTCCCGCTTCAAGCCCGACAGCGAGCTCTGCGCCCTGAACGCCGACGAGCGCCACCGCGTGCCCGCCTCGCCGCTGCTGCGGCGGGCGGTCGCGGCGGGCATCGCCGCCGCGGAGCGCAGCGACGGCCTCGTCGACCCGACCCTGGTCGGGGAGATCGAGCGGGCCGGCTACCGCGACTCGCGCGCCGGCCGCAGCGGTGCGCCGCTGGCCGAGGCTCTGGCCGAGGCGCCGCCACGGCGCCCGGCCCGGGCCAACCCCGGTTCGCGCTGGCGCGAGCTGGCGGTCGACGAGGAGGCCGGCGAGGTCGTGCGGCCACCGGGCCTGCGCTTCGACACCGGCGGCACCGGCAAGGGCCTCTGCGCCGACCTGGTCGCCGAGAGCCTGCGCGGCTACCGGCGCTTCATCGTCGACTGCGGCGGCGACATCCGGATCGGCGGCGCCAGCGCGCTGGCCGACCCCTACGAGGTCTACGTCGAACACCCGCTGACCGGGGGCCGCGCCTACGTGCTGCGCCTCGGGAGCGGCGGCGTTGCCACCTCGGGGCTCAACGTCCGCGTCTGGCGCGGGCCCGACGGCCGCTTCAGCCACCACCTGCTCGATCCCGACAGCGGCGAGCCGGCCTGGACCGGCCTGGTCGGCGCCACCGCGCTCGGCGACTCCGCCCTGGAGGCGGAGACGCTGTCGAAGATGGCGCTGCTCTCCGGGCCCGAGGGCGGCCGCGAGGCGCTTGCCGAGCGCGGCGGCCTGCTGGTCCACGAGAGCGGCCGGGTCGAGCTGGTCGGGCCGCTGGCGGTCGCGCCGACGATCCGGATCCCCGACCTCGCCGCGGCTGGAGGCTGGCGATGAGCACCCTCACGGAAACGCTGCAGACGCACGGCTGGTGGCTTGCCAGCCGCGCCTCCGGGCTGCTGGCGCTCGGCCTGATCACGGTCTCGGTCGGGCTCGGCCTGGCGATGGCCGGCCGGGTGATGCGCCGGCCCGGGCTCTCGAAGAAGCTGCTGGCGATCCACGAGCAGACCGCCCTGGCGGGCCTGATCGCGATCGGCGTGCACGGGATCACCTTGCTCGGCGATCCCTGGCTGCACCCCGGCGTAGCCGGCATCGCGGTGCCGTTCGCGATGAGCTTCAAGACGGCCTTCACCGGCCTCGGCATCATCGGCGGCTACCTGGCGGCGCTGCTCGGGCTGAGCTACTACGTCCGCAGGCGAATCGGGGCCAAGCTCTGGCGCAAGGCGCACCGCGCGACCGTCGTCGTCTACCTGCTCGGCCTGGTCCACGCGCTCGGCGCCGGCACCGACGCCACCGCGGTCTGGTTCCGCTGGTGGGTGATGGTGACGACCCCCGTGATCGGCGGCCTCTTCGTCTACCGCGTCCTCAGCGAGCGGGCGCGCAGGCAGGCCCGGGAGAAGGCGGCGCTGGGCAATCCCGCCCGCCGCCCCTCCCGCCCGGACCGGCACCGGCCGATCTCCCCAACCCCAGTCCTGGAGGAAGCGTGATGAAAGATCCTGGAACCATTCTCGTCGGCGGCGGCCTCGCCTCGCAGCGGGCCGCCGAGACCCTGCGGCGGCGCGGCTACGAGGGCCCGGTGCGAATCGTCTGCGCCGAGACCGAGCCGCCCTACGACCGGCCGCCGCTCTCCAAGCAGGTGCTGGCGGGCACGGCGAGCGAGGACTCGCTTGCCTTCCGGGCTGCGGAGTGGTACGCGGAGAACGGCGTCGAGCTGCTGCTCGGGGAGCGCGCCACGGCGCTCGACCCCGAGCGCCGCGAGCTGTTGCTGGCCAGCGGTGAGCGGCTTGCCTACGGGCAGCTGCTGATCGCGACCGGCGGCGAGGCGCGGCGGCTGCCCTTCCTCGGGCACGAGAACGTGCACGCGCTGCGCGGCATCGGCGACGCCCGCGCCCTGCGGGCCGAGCTGCGGCCGAGGGCACGGCTGGCGATCGTCGGCGCCGGCTTCATCGGCCAGGAGGTCGCGGCGACCGCCCGTGGCCTCGGCGTCGAGGTGACGATCATCGAGGCGCTGCCGACTCCGCTGGCGCCGATCCTGGGCGCCGAGCTCGGGCGCTGGTTCGCCGAGCTGCACGCCGAGGAGGGCACGCGGCTGATCACCGGGGCGATGCTCGAGGGCGCCCGGGGCGGCGAGCGGGTCGGAGAGCTGGTGCTGGCGGACGGGCGGCGCGTCGAGTGCGACGTGGTGCTGGTCGGCGTCGGCACCGTCCCGGCGGCCGGCTGGCTGCGTGGCAGCGGCCTCGACGAGCGCGGCGTCCGCGTCGACGCCGCCGGTCGCACCGCGCTGCCCGGCGTCTTCGCCGCCGGCGACGCCAGCGTGCCGATCGACACCCGTTGGGGCGGCCACGCCCGAACCGAGCACTGGGACGCCGCCGCCTGGCAGGGCGCCGCGGCGGCGCGGGCGATGCTGGGCGAGGAGCCCGGCAGGCCGCCGCTGCCGAGCTTCTGGAGCGACCAGTACGGCGTTCGCATCCAGTGCGTCGGCCATCCCCAGCACGCCGACGCCGTCGCGATCGACGGGGATCCCGCCGGTCGCGACTTCGAAGCCGTCTTCAGCCGCGAGGGCGTCCCGGTCGCCGGCCTCACTGTCGGCCGGCCACGGGCGATCCCAGCCCTGCGCAAGCGGATCGAGAACGGCGCGCGCCCCGGCGCCGCCGCAGAGGACCAATCCCAGATGAAAGAGGAGCTGGCATGAGCTACATCGCCGTCGTCGACCCCAACGAGTGCAGCGCCCACGGCGACTGCGTCGAGGTCGCGCCCCAGGTTTTCCGCCTCGAAGACGTCGCCGTCGTCATCGGCGACGCCCCCGAAGACGTGCTGCTGGCGGCCGCCGAGGCCTGTCCCGCCGTGGCGATCTCCATCGTCGACCGGGATACGGGGGCTACGCTGTACCCGTAGGCTCGCAGGGGGGGGGGGGGGGACGAGGGGCTGGTCGGGAGGGTCGGGTGACCCTCTTCACTCGGCCGTGTCGTCGGGGAGTTGGGAGAAGCTGTCGCCCGCAGCCCAGCCCTCCTCAGCCGCAAAACGTTCAGAGGGTCACCCGACCCTCCCTGAAGGCTCCACGGCCCCCCAACCCCGGGAGCTCCTGCACAAAGACGAGGCCCTGCACCCCTGCCTATAGCTTGAAAGGGACTAGGGCCCAGCTGCCCTCGAGTGGCTCCGTAAGGGACCAAGCCCAGCGTCTCTCGAAGAGCCCCTGGGCGAAGCGTCTTCCATCGCGTGGTTCCTAACGGTCGCCTGGCGACCGTTAGAACCACGCCCCCTCCGCAAAGCCGGCGTTCTTCCGTGGTTCCTTGCGGACCCAGAGCGCTCACAAGGAACCACGGGATGCCTTGGCGCTTTCAACGGTGCTTGAGAGCGCGCGCTTCCTCATCGCCCCCTCGTCCCTTTCAAGCTTTGGGAGCGGGAGCGGGTGGGGGTTCCTGCTGGGGTCTGGGGGCTCCCGGCGTCGGACGTCGGCCTTGCCCGGGGAGGGGTGGGTGGTCCTCTGAACGTTTTGCGGCTGAGGGGGGCCGGGCTGCGGGCGAGGAGCTTGAAAGCTTCCCCCCGACGACACGGCCGAGTGAAGAGGGACACCCCACCCCTCCCCCTCGCAAAGCCTTCGTCCCTTGGCCGTCGGGGGACCGCCCACACGACCCCCGTCCCGCTCACATGAGCATCCGCTCATAATTCGCTAGCATTTCGCCAATCGGTTCTGGGCGCGTTCTTGCGCGGCCGAGGGCCCGCAGGAGTCACCCTGTTTCCGCAGAAGGCATCACCCGCATGGCGAGATCGCGAAAGAACAACCGAGACGAGTCCGAGCAGCCGCGTCGGCCGCGCCCCCGGCGCGCTCCGATCATCGAGCTGAACGACGTCACCAAGGTCTACCCCGGCGGCCACATGGCGCTCGACCGGGTCTCGCTGGCGATCGGCCGCGGCGAGTTCGTCTTCCTCGTCGGCCCGACCGGGTGCGGCAAGTCGACGCTGATCAAGATGCTGATCCGCGAGCTCGCCGCCACCGAAGGCCAGGTCAAGATCGCCGGCCGCGACATCGGCAAGCTGCCGGAGAAGAAGATCCCGCAGCTGCGGCGCAACATCGGCACGGTGTTCCAGGACTTCAAGCTGCTGCCCAACCGCACCGTCTACGACAACGTCGCCTACGCGCTGCAGGTGATCGGCGCCTCGCGCGCCGAAATCCGCGAGCAGGTGCCGGCGACCCTGCGCCTGGTCGGCCTCTCGACCAAGCTCCACAGCTACCCCGACCAGCTCTCCGGCGGCGAGCAGCAGCGCGTCTCCGTCGCCCGCGCCTTCGTCAATCACCCGCCGCTGCTGCTCGCCGACGAGCCCAGCGGCAACCTCGACCCCGTCACCTCGATCGGGATCATGCAGCTGCTCTACCGGATCAACAAGACCGGCACCACCGTCCTCGTCGTCACCCACGACCGCGAGATGGTCGACAACATGCGCCGCCGGGTGGTCGAGCTCTACGAGGGCCGCGTCGTCCGCGACGAGGTCTCCGGCGGCTACACCGAGGAGTCGACCTCCGAGTTCGGCCTGCGGATGCGGGCCGAGATGGGCGTCGGCGCCGAGGGCGAGCCCCGCACCAACGGTCACGACCACGAGCGCCTCGTCTGAGCAGAGATGGGCCGGCTGATCTTCTTCATCCAGGAGGCGGCGCGCGCGATGCGCCGCAACGCGGCCCCGAGCCTGGCGGCGATCGTCACCACCGCGGTCACCGTCGTCCTGCTCGGCGTCCTCATCCCGATCTTCCAGACCGCGCAGGCCAAGAGCGAGCAGGTCCGCGGCGAGCTCAACTTCCAGGCCGAAATCTACCCCGACGCCACCCGCGCCGAAATCCACAAGACCTCCGGCCAGATCGCGGCGATCCCGCACGTCAAAAAGGTCGAATTCATCAGCAAAGCCGAGGCCCTGAGCGAACTGAAGGAATCGCTGGGCAAGGCGAAGAGCGAGGAACTGCTCTCGCAGCTGAACTCCAACCCCCTGCCGGCCAGCTTCCGCATCACCCCCGACGACGCCGCCAACCTGACCTCGGTCGAACGGGCCGTCTTCCCGCACGGCGACAAGGGCCAGGCCACCTTCTCGATCATCAGCAAGCCCTTCAACCGGACCCAGGAAACGCAGAAGATCGAGCAGGTGACGAGCGCGCTGAAAATCGTCCTGACGATCATCACGGCCCTGCTGATCGCCGCCTCGCTGATGCTGATCGGCAACACGATCCGCCTCTCGATCTACACCCGCCGCCGCGAGGTTGAGGTGATGCGCCTGGTCGGCGCCACCCGCTGGTTCATCCGCTGGCCCTTCATGCTGGAGGGCGTGGTGGTGGGCGCCGCGGGCGGCCTGGTAGCAATACTGATCCTGTGGCTAGGAAAGATCACCATCGTCGACCCGCTGAGCAGGACCTTCCACTTCCTCGAAGCTCAGAACAGCACCGCGGTCAACTTCCCGGAGCTGGTCGTCATCCTCTTCGCCGCCGCGGTCATCGTCTCGACCCTCGGCTCGGGCCTGACGCTGCGTCGCTTCCTCAGAGTCTGAGGCCGGCGTGAGGGCGCGCGGTGCCGTCGCGTTCGGGGTCGGCCTCGTCGCGGCACTGGTGATCGGCCTCTGGCTCGGCGGCCATCCCACCCAGCTGCCACAGGCGGTGCGCGAAGCCTTCGTCGAGGAACCGTCCGGGATCACCGCCGAAGCCGCCGAAGTGATCAAGGACAACTACTTCCGCCCGGTCGGCGACACCGAGCTCGAGAACTCCTCGCTGCAGGGGATGGTCCGGGAGCTGCGCCGCCGCCACGGCGACCGCTTCTCCGATTATTTCTCGCCGCAGAGCCTGGCGGCCTTCAACGAGCAGATCGAAGGCCACTTCTCCGGGATCGGGCTCTCGATCGTGCCGATCAAGAAGGGGCTGCACGTCGTCGAGGTTTTCCCGCGCTCGCCGGCCGACCAGGCGGGCATCGTCCCCGGCGACACGATCGTCTCGGTCGAGGGCGAATCGATCGCCGGCGTCGACTCCGAAGCGGCGGTCGCCAAGATCAAGGGGCCGGAAGGGACCCGGGTGACGGTCGGCGTGCTCGACGCCAAGACCGGCCAGACGCGGCAGGAGACGCTGACCCGGGAGCAGGTGGTGCTGCCCAACGTGAGCAGCCAGGTGAAGACCGTCGACGGGCGCCGGCTCGGCTACGTGCGGATGCTGAGCTTCAGCGAAGAAGCCGACGCCCAGCTCGCCGCCGCCGTCGAAAAGGTGGAAGGGGAAGGGGCGGAAGGGATCGTCCTCGACCTCCGCGGCAACCCCGGCGGCCTGCTCGACGAGGCGGTCGGCAGCGCCGCGGTCTTCCTCCCGGAGGGCGAAGTGGTGGTGACGACGAAATCCCGCACCCAGGGCGACAGCACCCACAAGACCGGCGGCGGCCGGGTCAGCGAACTGCCGCTCGTCGTCCTGATCGACCGCAACACGGCCTCGGCGGCGGAGATCCTGACCGCGGCGCTGGCCGACGACGGCGGCGCGACCGTGGTCGGCACCCGCTCCTACGGCAAGGGGGTCTTCCAGGAGGAGGAGAACCTCGCCAACGGCGGCGCCCTGAAGCTGACGGTGGGCGAATACTTCACCCCGAATGGCGAAAACCTCGCTCGCACCAACGGCATCCATCCCGATGTGAAGGTCCGGGACGACCCCGAAACGCGGGCCGACGAGGCCAAGCAGCGGGCGCTGGAAGTGCTCGCCCGCCAGGCCGGCAGTTGAGCGGGCGAGGTCAGCCGCCGCGCGGCCGCCGCGGCCGCCGCGGCCGGCGCGAGGAGCCGCCGCGCGCCCGCGAGGCTGTCGAGGCGCTGCTGCGGGAGCGGCTCGGCTTCCGTGGCTTCAAGCCGGCGCTCGAGGTCGAGGCGGCGCGGGCGGCCGAGCGGGCCGAGCAGGAACCGGGCGGCCGCCGCGACCTCACCGCGCTGGCCACCTTCACGGTCGACCCGGCGAGCGCTCGCGACTTCGACGATGCCGTCTCCGCCCAGCGCGAGGGCGCTGGCGCCCGGGTCTGGGTCCACATCGCCGACGTCGCCGCTCACGTGCGGCCGGGCTCGCCGCTCGACCTCGAGGCGCGCCGCCGCGCCAACAGCACCTATGTCCCGGGGGCGGTCGAGCCGATGCTGCCGCACGCCCTCTCCAGCGATGCCTGCAGCCTGGCGCCGGGGGTCGAGCGCCTCGCGGTGACGGCGGAGATCGAGCTCGGCGCCGACGGCCGCCCCGCGCGCTCCCGCTTCTACCGCAGCCGCATCCGCTCCGACGCGCGCCTCGACTACGACCAGCTCGACGCCATCTTCGCCGGCCGCGCGCGGGCGCCCGAGGAGGTGGCCGAACCGCTCGCCGCCGCCCGCGACGTCGCCGCCGCGCTCGGCGAGCAGCGCGGCACCACCAGCCTCGACGTCGAGTCCTTCGAGCCGGAGTTCCGATTCGACTCGCGCGGCAACGTCACCGGCGCCCACGGCGTCGCCCAGACCGAGGCGCACCGCCTGATCGAGCGGCTGATGGTGATGACCAACGAACAGGTCGCGCGGCTGCTGGCGGCGCGGCGCGTGCCGGCGGTCTACCGCGTCCACCCGCAACCCGACCCGCCGCGGATCGAACGCCTGCTCGAGCAGCTCGCCGCCCTCGGAGTGCCGACGCCGCCGCTGCGGGGCGGGCTGGCGCCGCGGGCCGCCGGCGAGCTGGCGGCGGAGGCCAGCCGCCTCGCCCGGCGCGAGGCCGCGCGGCGGGGGCATGGCCGCGAGGCGTATACCTCCCTTGTGCTGAGATCGCTGAAACAGGCCTACTACAGCGAGCGCAACAGCGGCCACGCCGGCCTCGGCAGCGAGGCCTACACGCATTTCACCTCGCCGATCCGGCGCTACCCGGACCTCCTCGTCCACCGGGCGCTGCTGGCGGCGCTGGGCGAGGGCGAGGAGGCGCCGAAGCTGCGCGAGGCGCGCGACGTGGCCGCCGAGTGCTCGGCCCGCGAGCGCGAGTCGGCGCAGATCGAGCGCGACGCCGACGATGTCTGTGCCGCCTACCTGCTCGAACGGGAGCTCGCTCAGCGCGGCCTCGACGCCCGCTTCGAGGGCGAGGTCTCGGGCGTGATCCGGGCCGGGGCCTTCGTCGGCTTCGCCGGCGAGCTCGGCGACGTCTACGAGGGCATGCTGCCAACGCGGCGGCTGCCGGGCGAGCGCTACGAGCTCGACCGCGCCGAGGTGGCGCTGGTCGGCCGCGGCGCCGGTGCGCGCACCCTGCGGCTGGGCGACCCGGTCGCGCTCCGGGTCACCGGCGTCGCCGCTGAGCAGGGCCGCGTCGATCTCGAGCTGGTCGAGGCCGAGGGGTAGGGGAGAGCGATGGCGAAGAAGCAGAAGAAGCAGCGAGCGCCGGCATCCGGCGACGTGGTCACCAACCGCCGCGCCCGGCACAAATTCGAGCTGGTCGAGAAATTCGAGGCCGGCATCGTCCTCACCGGGTCCGAGGTGAAGGCGCTGCGGGGCGGCAAAGCGCAGATGACCGACGCTTACGCGGTGGTCGACAAGGGCGAGGTCTGGCTGCGCAAGCTCCACATCCCGCCGTATGAGTTCGCGACCGCCGATGCCCATGAGGCCGAACGGCCGCGCAAGCTCCTCATGCACAAGGCCGAGATCGAGCGCCTGGTCGGCAAAACGGCGCAGAAAGGGCTGACGCTGGTGCCCGTCCGGATTTACTTCAAAGGCCCGCGGGCGAAGGTCGAGCTGGCCCTGGCGCGGGGCAAGGAGGGCCGCGACCGCCGCCGCGAGATCGCCGACCGCGACGTCCGCCGCGAGGTCGAGCGCGAGTTCAAGGGCCGAATGCGCTAGCCGCGCCCGCTCGAACGTCGGTCCGGCGCAAGCGTCTGTGCAGGGTTGCGTTTCCGCCGTCCGTGCAACGATGATGAGGCAATGGCCGATCCCCTGCTGCTCGCCGACTCGTTTCCGGAAAACGTCAGCAACTACGTCAGCGACCACACCGCGGTCTTCGTCGCCGCCCTGGTCGCCGCGATTCTGCTGCTCTTCCTGCTGGTCTCGATAAGTCGCCGCAAAGACCGGGAAAAGACCGAGAAGGCGGCGAAGGCGCCCGCCGCTCCGGCTGCCGCTCCTCCGGCCGCCGGCTCGGCGCCCGCCCCCGCCGCTCCCCCCGCCGAGTCAGCTGCGGCCACGACCGAGATGGCCGCCGTCGGCGCCGCCGCCTCGCAGCCGCCGCCCGCCGCCGGCCCGGCGTCGGCCCTCGGCGTGCCGGCGAAGAAGCCGGAGACCGCCCGCGAGCAGCGCATGCGCGAACGCGAGGAACAGCGCATGCAGCGCGAGGCCAAGCGCAGGGAGCGGCGCGAGGAGGCCGAACGGCGCAAGCAGGGGCAGGGCAAGGATGGCGAGGCCGGCGCCAAGCAGAAGAGCTTCTTCGGGATCAAGTACGGGGGCGGCAAGCAGAAGCAGGAAGCGGCCCTGGCCGAGCAGCGGCTGGCCGCGGCGCGAGCCGCCAACGAACGGGCGCTTGGCCAGGCGCAGGCAGGTCTGCCCGTGGACGGCGCCCCGGGCCCCGAGCAGCCGACGCCGGCCCCCGGCGCGCCGGGTCTTGTCCCGGTCCCGGTCCCGGCCGCGGAGCCCGCGCCGGCCCCGACCGAGCCGGTCCCGCCACAGCCGCAGCTGCAGGCGGTCGACGTGCCGCCGCCGCCGGTCGGCGCCGCCGTCACCCCCTCCCCGACCGAGTACGACCCGACCGCCGCCGAACAGCGCGTCCGCGACAAAGTCGAGGAGATCCGCGCCGAGGAGCAGCGGATCCGGGCGGAGGCCGAGCGCCGCATGGCCTCGGCCGAGTCGCTCCAGCAGCAGCCGCCGCCGGTTGCGCCGGCCCCGGAGCCGCCAGCCCCGGCGCCGCCGGTCGACCTGCGCACCGCCGAGCAGCGAATTCGCGAAGAAGGCGAAGCCCACGAGCGGTCGATCGCCGAAGCCGAGGAGCGGCTGAAGCAGATCGAGGAGCGAACCAAAGCCGCCGAACAGCGCGCCGCCGAGGCCGCCCGCCTCGAATCTCTGAAGGCCGAGGAAGCCGCTCGCCAGCAGCGGCTGCTCGAGATGCAGCAGACCGTGGCCGCCGCCGAAGCCCGCGCCCGCGAGGCCGAGCGCCGCGCCGAAGAAGCCGAGCAGGCGATCGTCCGCTCGGTCGGCGGTGCCACCGGATCCTTCGAGGCACTGTCGCCCGGGGCCGGCCAACCGCCGGCGCCGGCCGCGGTCGAGCAGGGTCCGCCGCCGCAGGCCCCACCCGCCTTCGGCGAGCAGGGTCCGCCGCCGCAGGCGCAGGTTCCGCCGGCCCCGCAGGCGCCGCCTCCGCCTCCGCCTCCGCCTCCCGCGCCCCCGGCGCCCGAGTCGGCGCCGGTGTCGATGCCCGAGCCGCCGACGCCGCCGCCGGCTCCCGAGCCGCCGACGCCGCCGCCGGTCCCGATGCCCGAGCAGCCGACGCCGCCTCCCAGCCCGGTCCCGGAGCCGACGCCGCCTCCCCCGCCCGAGCCGACGCCGATCACGCCTCCACCGCCGCCGGGGCCGCCGCCCGCGGCCGAGCAGGCCGGGGCGCCAGGCGGTGGCGGACAGCTGAACCTCAACGCGGTGACCTTCGAGCAGCTGCGTGCCCAGAACCTCTCGGTCACCCAGGCGACCCGGCTGCTCGCCCACCGCGAGCGGCTCGGCGGCTTCCGATCGGTCGACGACCTCGACCAGGTCGCCGGCTTCCCGCAGGACCTGCTGGCCGACCTCAAGTCCCGCTCGACCGTCTAGCCGCGGGTCCCAGGACCTGCCAGGCGCCGTCCTCGTCGTCCGAGTGGCGCCGCTATTCGGACGCAGTCGCCTCCCACTTCTCCAGCAGCTTCAACCAGATCTCGCTGCGGGCCGGGTAGGGCGCGATCGCGTGGCGGAGCCGCGAGAGGGGCACCTCGCCGACCAGCGCGATGGTCGCCGCCTGCAGGAAGTCGGCGGTCTCGAAGCCGGTGAAGGTGGCGCCGACGATCGTCTCCCTGGCCCGGTCGACGACCAGTCGCGAGGTGCCGCCGCTGTCCTTGCCCTGGAAGCTGGCGCCCGGCGAGCCGTCGGTGGGGACGTCGACCGCGACCGCGTCGACGCCGGCGGCTCGCGCCTGCTCGAGGCTCTGCCCGACCGCGGCAACCTGCGGGTCGGTGAAGGTGACCCGCGGCGGGCCGAGGGCTTCGGACTCGGCGGCCGCCGCCCGCCCGAGCAGGTTCTCGGAGGCGACCCAGGCCTGGTACTTGCCGGTGTGGGTGAAGAGCGCGCGGCCGTTGACGTCGCCGATCGCGTAGAGCCAGTCGCTGCCCCCGACCCGCATGCGGTCGTCGGTCTCGAGGAACCCGTCGTCTCCGGGCTCGACGCCGGCCGCGGCGAGCTCGAGGCCGGCGGTGCGCGGCACGCGGCCGACCGCGACGAGGAGCTGCTCGGCCGCGACCCGCTCGCCGCCCTCCAGCCAGACGCCGATGGTCGCGTCCGCTTCGGCCACGCGCTCGGCCTTGGCGGCGAGGCGGACGTCGACGCCGAACTTGGCCCGCAGGGCCGCCGCCACCTCCTCGCCCGCGAACGGCTCCTCGCGGGCGAGCAGGCGCTCGCCGCCCTCGATCAGTGTCACGCTCGTCCCCAGCGAGGCCCAGGCCTGGGCCAGCTCGCACCCGACCGGGCCGCCGCCGAGTACGACCATGCTGGCGGGCACCTCCTGGGCGCTGGTCGCATCGCGGTTGTTCCAGGCGCGGACGTCGTCGAGCCCATCGATCGGCGGCATCGCTGCCGCGGAGCCGGTGGCGACGACGACCGCCCGTTCGGCCCGCAGCGTGGTCCCGCCGACCCCGACCAGGCGCTCGCCGAGGAAGCGCGCCTCGCCCCGGAAGAGGTCGATGCCGCGCTCCTCGAGCCAGGGCAGCTGCACGCTGTCGTCCCAGTCGTGCACCACCTCGTCGCGCCGGCGGAGAATCGCCGCGGCGTCGAGCCGAGCATCGCCGTCGATCGGTACGCCGGGGACGCGGAAGGCCTCGGCGAGGACGTCGGCGGGGCGCAGCAGCGCCTTCGAGGGCATGCAGGCGTAGAAGGAGCACTCGCCGCCGACCAGGTGACACTCGGCGATCGCCACCCGCCAGCCGGCGTCGGCGAGCCGCCCGGCGCAGACCTCGCCGGCCGGTCCGGCGCCGAGCACGATCGCGTCGTAGGCCCGCGCCGCGCCCTCCTCGGCCTCCTGATCCGCGCTCATGGACCCACCATCCCCGACACCGTACAATTTGATGCGCACCTCGCACGGGGGCGACAGGCTTCGACGTGGTCGATTCGTGCGGGAGGTTGCAGGTCGAGGTTGCCGGAGGCCTCGTTAAACCCCGGCACAAACCAATACGTGCGGACCATGAGTTCGCCCTCGCCGCTTAGCTAGAAACTAAGCGCTGTGAGAGTCGGTCCTCCCTCGCCCGTGGGGAGGGGCACCGGCTTCAGACAACGGGCTCACCCGGGCGGATCGCCCCGACCGCCAGGGGACATTCAAGGGGCTCTGTCTCCCGCAGTGCCCGCCGGCGCGGACCCCGGGAGACGAGAACCAAGCGCCGGCTAAGCCTGTAGACACCCTCGTACAGCGTCCGCGGATCCGAGTTCGAATCTCGGCGCCTCCACTGGACCGGCACGGCGCCCCGCCTCGGCGGGGCGCCGGCCTGCATGGGCGCCGGACCCGCTCAGCCGGCCCGGGCGTCGAGCCAGGCGATGACCTCGGCCGCGTCGCGGTCGGGCGGGAAGACGGGGTAGAAGGCCTTGACGATCACGCCGCGCTCGGCGACCAGGGTGAGACGCTTGTAGAGCCTGGTGCCCTCGACCTCGAAGGTGGGGAGGCCGAGCAGCCCGGCGAGCCGCAGGCCCGAGTCGCTGAGCAGGGGAAAGGGAATGTGCTCGCGGAAGGCGAACTCGCGCTGTTCAGCCGCGGTCTGGGCGCTGATCCCGACCACGGTCGCGCCGCGCCGGCCGAGCTCGCCGACGCTGTCCCGGTAGGCGCAGCTCTGCGGGGTGCAGCCGCGGGCGCCGGGAATCTCGTTCCAGCCGTGGGGGAGGGGGACCGCCGGGTTGCCCGTCCGCGGGTAGAGGTAGATCACGGCGAGCCCCCGCGCCGGCTCGGCGACGTCGAGCTCCACCCCGCTCGTCGCCGGCAGCGAAAGGGAGGGCACCGCGCGTCCCGGCAGGTGGTCGGCGGCGCCGTCGTCCTCGGGCACGGGCAGGTCCGGCGGTAGGGCGGTGTAGTCCGCGGCCATTGGCCCCTAGGCTTGCACGATGCAACGCTACGTCGCCTTCCTGCGCGGGATGAACCTCGGCGCCCGGCGGATCACCAACGCGGAGCTGCGGACGCGGTTCGAGGAGATCGGGTGCGAGGAGGTCGCGACCTTCCGCGCCTCCGGCAACGTCGTCTTCGCCGCCGCCGGGGCCGAGCCGGCGCTGGCCGAGCGGATCGAGACCGAGCTCGGCGAGCGCCTCGGCTACGAGGTGCCGGTCTTCCTCCGCGGGGCCGGCGAGGTGGCGGCGATCGCGACCACCGAGCCGTTCCCGGCCGCCGAGGTCGCGGCCGCGAAGGGCAAGCTGCAGGTGCAGCTGCTGGCGGCGAGGCCCAAGGCCGCCGCCCGCAAGGCAGCCCTCGCCCTGGCGAGCGAGGAGGACCGGCTGGCGATCGAGGGCCGCGAGCTCTACTGGCTGCCGAGCGGCGGCATCAGCGAATCCGACCTCGACCTGAAGGCGATCGAGCGCGCTCTCGGCCCGGGCACGGTCCGCACCATGGGCACGATCGAGCAGATCGCCGCCAAATGGTGCGCCGGCTGAGCCAAGTCATGGCCGCCAGGGCTAGGCGGCGAGGTCGGCGCGGGGCAGCGCGGCGACCTCGATCTCGCGGCTGACGGCGGCGATCTCCTCCGGCAGCGCGGCGAGCTCGACGCCGATCACGAACTCCATCGCCTCGCCGAGCGGGCGGAAGAAGTCGTCGTAGTGGGTCGGCACCACGGCGCGCGGCCGCAGGCGGGTGAGGATCCGCTCCCAGTAGCGATCGCTGAAGCTGCGGCCGGCGACGCCGGCGAGAAAGAAGTCGACCTCGCGCTCGCGCACCGCCTCGTCGATCAGCTCGGCGCTGCCCTGGTGGTAGAGGCGGATGCCGGCGACGGCGATCGAGATCCCCCAGACCTGACCGCAGCGATAGGCGCTGGGACAGAGCGAGTCGAGTGCCTCGCAGCTCAGTTCGCCCGCGTAGGGGACGGCCAGACCGAGCAGCAGCCTCGAGTGGGCGCTGGGCGTGAAGCTGACCTCGAACGGCCCCAGCTCGTAGGTGCGGTAGGGCTCGACCTCGACCGCCTGCTCGGCGAGCCCGTGCAGCGCCATCAGGTTGACCAGCGAGGCCGAGCCGTACGCCCGGCAGCCGAACCGCCGGGCCAGCGCCGGGGCGTCGACCGCGTGGTCGAAGTGGGTGTGTCCGACGAGCACCCCGACGGTCTCGCCCGGAGCCTTGACGAGCCGCTCGATCATCGCCCGGTCCGGCAGCGTCGGCCGCCGCAGGACGAGGTCCCGGAAGGGGACCCGCGAGAAGTAGGGATCGACGAACAGCGTCGCGCCCTCGTAGCTCAGCCGGTAGCCGGAGACGCCGAGCCATTCCAGCTCGAGGCCGGCCGGCAGGGCCGGCGGCGCCAGCTCGGCCAGCAGCTGGCCGGCCGCTCGCGCCGAGGTGCCGCGCCCGGCCCGCGCCTTCGCCAGCTCGCCGAGGTGCCGGAGCGGGCCCGCCATCGCGTTAAGGCTACGCTCGACCGATGGCGATCGCCACCGCGACATCGCTCGACGTCTACGTCGGCGGCAAGCTGCTCTTCGAGGACGTCTCCTTCAAGCTCGAGCCGGGCGACCGGATGACGCTGTCGGGCCGCAACGGCGCCGGCAAGTCGACCCTGCTGCGGGTGCTGGCCGGGGAGCTGGCGCCGGACTCTGGCTCGCTCAGCCTGCAGCGCGGCGCCCGCGTCGCCCTTCACGACCAGCGCCCACCGCGCGAGTCGCGGGCCCGGCTCGGCGACT
Source organism: Solirubrobacterales bacterium (assembly GCA_046330305.1). GTDB lineage: Bacteria > Actinomycetota > Thermoleophilia > Solirubrobacterales > 70-9 > VAYN01. The sequence goes on from JAXLTA010000012.1 coordinate 112,226, forward strand.
ACGTCTTCTCCGGCCGCGCCGACATGCTCGAGACCGAGGCCGAGCTCGAGCGGCTCGAGGCCGAGATGGCGACCGGGGAGGTGGGGGAGGAGACGATGGCCGCCTACGCCAGCGCCCAGGCCCGCCTGGAAGCCGGCGGCGGCTACCGCTGGCGCGACGACGTCCTCGCCGTCCTGCGCGGCCTCGGGTTCGGCCCCGAGCACACCGACCGCGAGCTGAAGACCTTCAGCGGCGGTGAGCTGACCCGCGCCTCGCTGGCCCGGGCGCTGGCGGCGAAGCCGGAGCTGCTGCTGCTCGACGAGCCCACCAACCACCTCGACATCCCCTCCCTCGAGTGGCTCGAGCGCTACCTGGTCGACCTCGACGCCGCGGTCGTCCTCGTCGCCCACGACCGCTGGTTCCTCGAGGCGGTCGGCACCTCGGTGCTCGAGCTGGAGGCGCAGCGGGCCCGCTTCTTCGCCGGCCCCTGGCACGCCTGGCGCCAGGAGCAGGCGGCGCGCCAGATCGCGCTCGGCAAAGCGATCGACCGCCAGCAGGCCGAGATCGAGCGGATGGAGCGCTTCGTCGAGCGCTTCCGCTACAAGGCGACCAAGGCGCGCCAGGCGCAGTCCCGGCTCAAGCAGATCGAGCGCAAGAAGCGCGAAGGCCCCGCCGCCGAACGCCGCGACACGCGCCGGCTGCGCTTCTCCTTCAAGCCGCCCGAGCGTCCCGGCCGCGTCGTCCTCAAACTGGTGGGCGGGCGGATCGAGGTGCCGGGCCGGGTGCTGCTGGAGGACGCCGAGATGGACCTCGAACGCGGCGAGCACGTCGTTCTGGTCGGCGCCAACGGCAGCGGCAAGACGAGCCTGGTCGAGACCCTGGCCGGCGTCCGCGAGCCCGCCGCGGGCAGCGTCCGCCGCGGCCACAATGTCAGGCTCGGCTACCTCTCCCAGCACGCCGAGACGGCGGCGGGGGCGGGCACCGTGCTCGACGCCGCCCAGCGCGAGACAGGGCTGACCGGGCCGAAGGCACGCGCGCTGCTCGGCGGCTTCCTCTTCTCCGGCGAGGACGTCGAAAAGCAGCTCTCGGACATCAGCGGCGGCGAGCAGCGCCGCCTCTCGCTGGCGATCCTGGTCGCCTCCGGCGCCAACGTCCTGATCCTCGACGAGCCGACCAACCACCTCGACATCGAGAGCCGCGAGGCGCTCGAGGACGCGCTGACCGAGTTCGAGGGCGCGGTGCTGCTGATCTCCCACGACCGGGCGCTGCTCGAGGCGGTCGGGAGCCGCACCCTGGTCTGCGCCGCCGGCCACCTGACCAGCTACGACAGCGGTTGGGCGGAGTACCAGCGGCGCGAGGACGAACGCGCCGCTGCGGCGGCGGCGAAGCCGGCCGCCAACGGGGGCGGCAGGAAGAAGTACAGCGCGACCAAGCCGGCGCAGAAGGCGGCCAGGCGCGCCGCCCGCCTCGAGCGGGAGATCGAGCGCGCCGAGGCGGCGCTGAGCCAGCTCGAGGACGAGCTGGCCGACCCCGGCGCCTGGGCCAGCCCCGGTCGCGCCGAGCGCGCCGGGGAGCGCCACGCCGCGGCGAAGGCCGAGATCGAAGCTCTCTACGCCGAGTGGGAGGCGGCGCAGGCCGACGCCGAGCCCGCCCCCTCCTAGGCCATTCGGTGCGCTCGCCATCGACTTCGAGCGCATGGCGCATCGGGCCATCTGGCCCGTACTCCTTGCGCAGCCATTCGGGGAAGCAACGCTCCTTGTAGAGCTTTACCCCAGTCCTTCCGCAGAATGCGCACTCCCGAGCGCTAACCTGACCGCTCATAGCCGATCAGCCAGAACGCGACACGAAGTCCTCGCCAGAAGGTGTCGCCCCGAAGTCGGGCAAGCTCTACGAGCCCGTTAAGCCGGAGCAGTGGGGCAAGCTGCTTGAACGGGCGGCGATGCAAGAGGAGCGCTAGCGGATTGCCCCAGCTCTGGGCCGCCTCCTTCCTCTTGCTTTTCGGTGTGGTGGCCGGCGTCCTTGCGTGCGTCAGCTCGATCGAAGGTGGCGAATATTTGGCGGCACTCGTGTTCGCCGCAATAGCGCTGGTGTGCGGCGTGGGGTTCTCGGTGCCCCTGGTGTCTCGCCGCGTGCGGCAATGGTGGTTGTAGGCGGCCAGGACACATGGCCTGGACTCGGCGCCCGGGGTTCGGACGAGAAGCGTGCGATTCGCGCCTCGCTGTCGCTGGTGGGCCTGTGTTGCGGCGGGCGCCCTCGAAGGGCGGGCTGTCGACGTTCGAACCATGATCGGGCGACGCACAATCGTCTAGGCCGGACCACTCCAGCGATCCGAACTTGCGTTGGGGGTCTCGCCGCGGGTCTTGAGGTTCAGACCTATCACTTCTACAGAGAAGGGATAGGTGTGACGAGCGTCACACATAGCTGGTGAATTCTTCGGGAGCCTTACGCGCTCCTCATGAAACGTTCATATGGCAAGCAGACTTTCCGCCGCTCGGCGCTAGTTCAGGCTGGCATCAGACGGATCGGCTATGGATATGCGTATGGTCGATCTACCCGAAGGGACGCGGCTGATCTACGCGAACTGGGTCAGAACGAATTCTTCTCCGTTCGACGTGGCTCTCGATTTTGGCTATTCGCCAGAGCAAGGCCCCAGACTCGGTTCCGGTCCGGGTAGTCATGTCGTGGGAGGAGGCGAAAGCCATGGTTGCGCTCCTGAGCGAAAATATTGCCGACTACGAAGAACAGGCAGGTCCGATCCAGCTGTTCTCGATACCAAGCGAAGGAAATGCCGGAGACGATTCCCCTCAAGATTGATTCGAGACCAGAAGCGACGATTCGGGTTCTCAACGCCCGCCGGGATTCGGGCACAAACGTCGCCCTTCGGGCTTGGGCCGATTTCCTCGTTGCCGGAAGGCAGGCGCCGATGAACTGGCGCACGCTGCCAGCCGACCGAAGGTCCATTCATTCCGATTCCATGCTGCGCATGAAGTCCTCGCCAGTTCGGCGTCGCCCCCAAGGGCCTGTACGCCGTCGAGCCCCCGCCATCCGATATGTCCCGGTTCCTCGCCCATGCCCTGCGCGACCGTTTCCCTGCCGACATCGAGGAGCAGGTAGAACGCGCTTGGAGCGACTAGCCCCGCGCTGATCCGCGATGGCCCCTGCGCAGCCGTACGACGGTTTGACGCTCATCCTAGATACGAGTACCTGGCTCAAGCTTCCCCGCTCTCCCAAAACGGCTCAGGACGAATTCGCGAAGGCCGCAGAACTGGGTCGGATTCTTTGCTCTCCGGTCATGCTGATGGAGGTCCTATTTGGCGTGGGCAACGCGGTTGAGATTGAAGATGAGCGCGACGCGCTGGAAACTTTGCGATCAATTCCGGTTACGAAGTCCGTTTGTCGGGCAGCCGTAGCTGCCATGGTGGAACTCGCGCATAGCGGTTCCCCCGGAAACCACAAGGTCAAGGGCTCTGACCTTTTGATTGCGGCCTCTGCGGCCGACAGCGCATTTGGTGTCTTGCATCACGACCACCACTTCGACAAGCTTGCAGAAGTTCTGCCGTTCGATTCGGTCTGGTTTGCAGACCCAGACGAGAGCAATTGGTAACCGATATGGCCGACGAGAGACCCAAAGCCAAGACAGGCATCAACCCCAAGACGGGCAAGCCCTATGAGCCGGTCAAGCGGGAGAAGTGGGACAGGCTTCTTAAGAAGGCCGCCAAGCCTGATGGGGGACGCTAGGCGTCGTGGCCGAGTTATGGGCGGCTTGGCTCCTCCTGTGCTTCGCCGTTCTGGCCGGCGTGGTGGCGGGCGTCAAGGCAATAGGGGCCGGCGAATATCTCGCGGCACTTGCTTTTACCGCTATCGCGCTTGTCTGCGCCGTGGGCGCCTACGTGCCGATCAGGTCCCGGCGCGTCCGTCGGTGGTGGTGGTAGGCAGCCAATTGCAGGACTTTGCAGTGATACCCTTTGAAATGGCCAGAGTGACGTGGGCAGACCATCGCAATTTCATAGCGGTTGGGCTGTTGAGCGTTTTCTCTGCGGAAGGGGTTCGAGCCGGATGCTCGAACCCATTCCCACGTAAAAGAGAGGCCCGGCGCCCCCTGAAGAGCTAACCGGACCTCTGGCGGCTACCTAGCGTGCCTGCCGGTCAATGACCAGCATGGCGACCAGGAGTGCCATGGCCAGGGCAACAATGGACGGGTCCATCGCTGGTTTCTCCTTTCTCTCATCGAGGCCCGAATTGGCCCCGGGCATCAACAGGGCTTTGCGGACCCAATGGAGTGGAGGCTGACCGCTTTTGAATCTAGCGCTTGGGGCGGCGGGCGGCGGGCGTTTTTTGCTGCAAACAGGCGCTACTCGGACACAGCTCGCCGCAGCAGCTGCTCGAACAGCCCTCCGGGCTCCCTGCGAGCGTTGTAGCGCCACGCATACTCGTCTAGGTAGGACTGAATCCACCGATCCGAGACGTGCTTGTAGGCGCCTCGCATTCCGGTCTTGAGGTTGCCGAAAAAGCCCTCGATCGTGTTCGTGTGGATATCGCCCCAGACGTAGGAGCCGGCGGAATGGTTGATGACCGCTCCCGCGTAGCCCTCTCGCCGTAGCGGCTTGTAGGCGTTCCAATCGTCGGTAAGCATGAACGCATCGGGATTGACGTGCGTCCGCACGGCTTGACTAAGCGGCTCGCCTCGCCGGGACTCGATGACGCGGAGCCTAACGCGTCCCTCGCGCTCAACCATGCCGAGAACGGTTGTCTTGTTCTCGCGGAAGGCAGCGCCAGCGGCACGGCCACCGAGCTTCTTGCGCGGCTTCCCGCCCCAAGAGGTCTCGTCAACCTCAACCGTGCCGTCTAGCTGGCCCTCGTCCTCGTCGTTCATCAACTCGTTGCGGATCTTGTTGAACATGCGCCACGCGGTCTTGTAGGTGACGCCCAGCTCGCGCTCAAGCTGTTTGGCGGAAATCCCGCAGCGAGTGCTTGCCATCAAGAACATGGCGTAGAACCAAAGCTGTAGCGAGGTCGTGGACTTCTCGAAGATCGTCCCTTTCATGGGATGCAGATGCTTCCCGCAGGAATCGCAGGCATAGGAAGCGCGCGTCTTGATCCGGTGGAACTTGCGCTCCTTGTCGCAGACCGGGCAATGCGCGTGGTGGCCGTCATGGGCGAAGCGCTCGCGCCAAAGGGCATCAAGGCACGTTGCATCGTCGGGGTACTTGCGCCAGAACTCAACGACCGAGAGGTCGGAATCGGAGGACTTTCGATTGACGGGGTTGTTTCGGTCGTTCGCGGCCATACCGACAGTATACATACTCTCAAGGGATAAGCGTGACGAGCATCACACATAGCTGGTGAATTCTTCGGGAGCCTTACGCGCTCCTCATGAAACGTTCATATTTTCTGCCGGTGCTGCTGGTAGCGATGGCCTTTCCCGTCGCCGCGCTTGCCGCCTCCGGTTTCGATGACAGCCCCAGCGTGGGGATCTCCGACGCGCTTGTCGCGCCTGGGGGGCCGATGCAGCAGCCGGTGGTCCGGTTCCAGCGCACGATGGCTGTGGCGGTGAAGCGGATCCACGTCCGCCACCGGGCCGAGGCGGCCCGTCAGCGGCGGGAGAAGTTCGCCCAGCTGCCGGGTGGGGTCTCGATGGCGACGCTGGAATCGATCGCCGCCTGCGAGTCCGGTGGTGACCCGACGGTCGTCTCCGCCGACGGCAGCTACCGTGGCAAATACCAGTTCGATTACGGCACCTGGGAATCGGTCGGCGGCCACGGCGACCCGGCCGCCGCCCCCGAGGCCGAGCAGGACTACCGGGCGGCGCTGCTCTACGCGCGCTCGGGCTCCAGCCCCTGGCCGGTCTGCGGCTGAGGCCCTATCGATAGCGGCCCTCGCCGCGCGAGCGGAGCGAGGGCGCCGCGGCCGGCGGCTGCCCTACGATCAGGCCGTGCCGATCGAGGACAGCTCGCCCGAGGACAAGGTTCCCGCCCCCGCGCCGCAGGGCCCGGCGCGCAAACCACCCCGGGAGGCGATCGCCGAGGCGAAGGTGCGGGCCCCGACCCGCGGCAACCGCCGCCTCGAGGCGTTCCTGGAGGCGATCAACGGCGACGAGCAGGTGCGGGCCTGGTGGTACATGGCCCAGGTCCACGCCGAGCGGCTCGGGATGTCCGACCACTCCTGGGTCCACATGCAGATCATCCTCAACATCTCCCTGCGGCTCCTGCGGCTGCTCGCCAAAGCCGGTGTCGAGCCGGCGATGGTGACCGATCACGGGATGCGCGAGCGCGACGCAGAGGTGGTCGTCGCCGGCGGCGCCCTGCTGCATGACGTCGGCATGTCGATCCACCGCGCCGACCACGAGACCTACTCGCTCTTCCTCGCCGGCGGCGCCCTCGATCGGCTGCTCGCCGAGTCCTACAACGAGCCGGAGCGGACGATCGTCGCCTCGGAGATCCTGCACGCGATCATCGGCCACCGCCGGCGCGGCGAGCCCTACACGTTGGAGGCCGGCGTCGTCCGGGTCGCCGACGCGCTCGACATGGCGCAGGGCCGCACCCGGCTGCCGATCGAGGCCGGCCACGAGGGCATCCACTCGATCTCCGCCGCCGCGATCGACGAGGTGCGGATCGAGGCCGGGGAGGAGCGTCCCGTGCGCCTCGAGATCCGGCTCAACAACTCAGCCGGGATCTTCCAGGTCGACGACCTGCTGGCGACCAAGATTCGCGGCACCCCGCTCGAGGGCCGCGTCGAAGTCGTCGCCGAAGTCGAGGGCGAGACCGAGAAGCGCCTGCTCAGCAGCTTCCGCCTCTCCTGACCCCATCGCTGGCCCGCGTCGGGCCAAGGCGTCCTCGACACACTCCATCCGCCGCCCGTGGTTCCAAAGGGACGCCACGGGTCCGAAAGGAACCACGCGATGGCGGAACCCCCTCGCCCCATCACTCGTGGTTCCCAACGGACGGATGGCGACCGGAACGAACCACGGGATGTTTTGTCGGGCGCAGGGGGCGGGTGCTCGTACGCAGGCGGCCGATGGGGCGCCTGGACCTACGACAGCCGCTTGAGGGTGTTCTTGCGTTCTTCCTTGCGCCTGTCGCCCCTGATCTGGATCAGGCTGAGGACGACGACGAGCAGGACGAAGAACGCCATCACGCCGAAGCAGAAGAAGGTGACGGTTTTGTCGTCGGTCGGGCCGGCCAGTCCGACGCCGTTGTCGGCCAGGGCGGCGGGCGCGGCGAAGAGCATCAGCGCCAGGAACGAGAACAGGGATGCGGCGGCTCGCTTCACGGCGGGGAATCTACCGCACGCCGCCGGCGCATAGAGTGCCGGGCCGATGTCGAACTTCGAGGCCCTCCTGCTGGGGATCGTCCAGGGCTTGACCGAGTTCCTCCCGATCTCGTCCTCCGGCCATCTGATCATCGTCCCCTGGCTGCAGGACTACACGTTCCTGCTGGAAAACCCGCAGTTCAACAAGACCTTCGACGTCGCGCTGCACGCCGGCACCCTGATCGCCGCGATCGCCTACTTCCGCCGCGAGGTCGTGATCCTGGTCCGGGCCTTTCTCGCCGCCGTGCGCCAGAGGGCGATCCGCAGCGACGAGCAGCGGCTGGCGATGGCGATCGCGATCGGCACCATGCCGGCGGTGATCGCCGGCGGCCTCGGCTCCGACTTCATCGACGAACACCTCGGCGAGCCGTGGATGATCGCCCTGCAGCTGATCGTCTTCGGCGCCCTCCTCGGCTGGGCCGACCGCATGCCGCAGCGCCGCCAGCTCCGACAGGCGCGACTGCGCGACGGCTGGTACATCGGGCTCGCCCAGGTGCTGGCCCTGGCGCCCGGCACCTCGCGCTCCGGAATCACGATCACCGCCGGCCGCTGGCTCGGCCTCGACCGCGATGGCGCCGCCCGCTTCTCCTTCCTGCTGCTGATCCCGATCGTCGCCGGGGCCACCATCTTCAAGGCCGCCAGCGCCGTCCACGAAGGGCTGCCGTCGGGCGTCGCCGGCCCGATCGTGGTCGGCACGATCGCCGCCGCCGTCTCCGGCTACCTGGCGATCGCCTTCCTCCTGCGGCTGGTGCGCACCGCCAGCTACAGTCCATTCGTCTACTACCGATACGCTGCCGGCGTCGCGATCCTGCTGATCATCGCCACCGGTCTGCGACCCGCCACCTTCTGATCGCCGCCGTGAACATTCTTCCCCCAATTTCGTCGTCTCCGACCTGTGAAAAACCTGTTAACGCAGGGGTTTCTGGGCTCGGCTCGCCGTACAATCGGGGCGTCTTGCCGGAGCCAGACACCACCGCCACCCGCGCCGGCCCCGCCGATCGATGAGCCAGAATCAGAACATCAGGCTCGCGGTGATCGACACGGACAGCGGCTTCGTCACCGTCCTCGCCAAACGAGCGGAGGCGGCGGGCTGGCAGCTGCGTCAGGCGGCGAGCGCCGTCCCGCCCCAGGAGCTGGTGGCGATGAAGCTGAACGCGGTGCTGATCGACCCGGCGGCGCTCGGCGAGGACGGCTGGGGCTATCTCGAGCGGATCTGCGCGCTGCTGCCGGACCTCGGCGTGATCGTCTGCACCGGCCGCTCGACCGTCGCCCAGCGCGTCCGCGGCCTGCGGCTCGGCGCCGACGACTGGATCACCAAGCCCTGCCATCCCGAGGAGGCGATGGCGCGGGTTGAGGCCGTATCCCGGCGCCGGCGGCGCGGGCGCCACGAAAGCCAGTCGACGCCGCTGGTTGCCGCCGAGCTCGAGATCAAGCCGGACCAGTTCCAGGCCTTCGTCGGCGGCGAGAGCCTCGACCTCACCCGCCGCGAGTTCGAGCTGCTGCAGCTGCTCGCCGAGGCCCGGGGCCAGGTGCTCGAGCGCGAGACCATCTACCAGCGGGTCTGGGGCTACGCGATGGCCCACGGCGACCGCTCGGTCGACGTCTTCATCCGCAAGCTGCGCCAGAAGCTGGAGAAGCGCTCGCCGAACTTCGGGTACATCCACACCCACTTCGGCGTCGGCTATCGCTTCGACCCCGAGCCGGTCGGCGAGGTGGAGCCGCTGCCGGACGCCCTGGTCGCCGGGCCGGACCGATCTTCACAGGTCGTTCACAACACCTTCACCGTCGGATAACGGCCGCTGCGCCGGTTGGCTCCATGATCGCGGATCATGGCGACCGAGCTCGAGGAGTCCTCGAACCTGCCTGCCGGGCGGCTGGAGATCCGGCCTGAGGAGCACGCCGCCCTGGTCGACGGCCGCCCGCTGAGCCTGACGATGCGCGAGCTGCAGCTGCTGATCACGCTCGCCTCCCACCCGCAGCGGATCATGACCCGCGAGGAACTGTTCGCCGAGGTCTGGGGAAGCCAGCCGCGCCGCGAGGACCGCTCGGTCGACGTCTACATCAGCCGCCTGCGCGCGAAGCTGGGCCAGGCGCTGCCGGACGTGCAGCTGATCCACACCCACAACGGCATCGGCTACCGCTTCTCGCCGGACGGTTGAGAGCGCAGATATCCCGGGCGAGAACGGCTTTTACATCTTTTTTACATCGCCGCTACAGGCAGGTAACAAGGTTCCAGGAGACCGCTGGAACGCTGGTCCGGGCGTCGGTCCTCCGACGCCGTCCACTCCTACTCGTTCAACAACCACCAAGGGAGACTGATGTCTGGCACTAGATGGATGGCGGTATTCGCCTCGGTCGCCATATTGGGCCTCGCCATCGCCGCGTGCGGCGGCGGCAGCAGCGGCGGCGAAAGCGGTACCGAAGGTGGCGGGGGGTCGTCCAGCGGCAACCTCTCCGGTGAAATCGCCGGCGCCGGCTCGACCGCGCAGCAGGCCGCACAGGAAGCCTGGATCGCGACGTTCGAGGGGGAAAACTCCGGCGTCACGATCTCCTACGACCCGGTCGGCTCCGGCGGCGGCCGTGAACAGTTCATCGCCGGCGGCGTCGCCTACGCCGGCTCCGACGCGGCGCTCTCGACCGAAGAAGGCGAACTCGAAAAGGCCGCCAAGCGCTGCGAACCGGGCGAACTGATCGAGGTGCCCGATTACGTCTCGCCGATCGCGATCGTCTACAACCTGCCCGAAGTCGAAGAACTTCAGCTCGACCCGGAAACCCTGGCGAAGATCTTCAACCAGGAAATCGACAGCTGGAGCGACCCGGCGATCGCCAAAGACAACCCGGGCGTCGAACTGCCCGACACCCGCATCACGCCGGTCAACCGCTCCGATGAGTCGGGGACCACGCAGAACTTCACCGAATACATGAACGCGGTGGTTCCGCAGGTCTGGACCTACGAACCGGACGGCAACTGGCCGGTCAAGGGCGGCGAGGCCGCGTCCGGCACCTCCGGCGTGGTCGAAGCGGTCGCCGCCGGCGAAGGCGCGATCGGCTACGCCGACGCCAGCCAGGCCGGCGAACTCGGCATCGCCAAGATCAAGGTCGGCACGGAATTCGTCGAACCGACGCCGGAAGCCGCGGCGGCGATCCTCGAGGAGTCCTCGATCGACCAGGAAGCGGTCTCCGACAAGTACACGTTCCCATTCCAGCTCGAACGGAAAACGGAAAATTCGGGCGTCTACCCGATCGTGCTCGTCTCCTACCTGATCGGGTGCACCCAGTACAAGTCGGCCTCCGAAGCCGAAGTCGTCAAGGCGTTCATGGAATACGCGATCAGCGCCGAAGGCCAGGAACTGGCCGCCGAACAGGCCGGCTCGGCGCCGCTCTCGGCCTCGCTGACCAAGAAAATCACCCCGGCCGTGGAAGCGATCGAAGCGGGCTAGCGAGCCGTGTCTTCGGTCGACACCACGACCAACGCCGGTCAACTGCTGGCGGCGGCGTCCGGAGGGCGCCGCCGCCGCGGTGATCGGGTCTTCAGCAACTTCGCGGTCGCGGCCGGGGTTACGATCCTGGCCCTGCTGGCCGGGGTCGCGATCTTCCTCGTCGCCGAGGGGATGCCGGCACTCACCGCCAGCTCCTCCGAACTGCCGGGCGGCGAAAGCTTCATCGAATACGCCGCGCCGCTCGCCTTCGGGACCGTGCTGGCGGCGGCCTTCGCAGCGGTCGTCGCGGTTCCCCTGGCGGTCGCCGTGGCCCTCTTCATCACCCATATCGCGCCGCCGCGGGTGGCGCTGACGCTGGGCTTCCTGGTCGACCTGCTGGCCGCGATCCCGAGCATCATCTACGGGCTCTGGGGGATCTTCGTCCTCGGCCCGGCCGCGGTGCCGGTGATGAAGTGGCTGGAAGAAAACCTCGGCTTCATCCCGATCTTCGAAGGACCCGCCTCGGCGACCGGCCGGACGATGTTCGTCGCCGGCCTCGTCCTGGCGCTGATGATCCTCCCGATCGTCTCGGCGATCGCTCGCGAGGCATTCGCCCAGACTCCGCGCAAACAGATGGAAGGCGCCCAGGCGCTCGGCGCGACCCGCTGGGAGATGTTGCGGATGACGGTGCTGCCGTTCGGCAAATCGTCGGTGATCAGCGGCGCGATGCTCGGCCTCGGCCGGGCGCTCGGCGAGACGATGGCGGTGACGATCATCCTCTCGGTCTCCGGCATCGTCAGCATCAACCTGATCAGCCAGGCCAACCCCTCGACGATCGCCGCCAACATCGCGCTCAACTTCCCCGAGTCCTCCGGCCTGCGGATCAACCTGCTGATCGCGACCGGGCTCGTCCTCTTCGCGATCACCCTGGTCACCAACCTCATCGCGCGCGCGATCATCGCCCGCCAGAACCGGGGCGAATAGGCGATGGCGGCGATCTCCCAACACCCCGCCGGCAAGCTTGCCGGCGGCCTGCTCCCCAGCTGGGCGCCCTACGCCGCCTTCCTCGGCTCCTGGGCCGCGGTCGCCGCGGTCGAGGCGGCGCTCGGGATCTTCACCGTCGCCCTCTCGCTGCTCTTCGGGGTGATCGTCGCCCTGATCGTCACCTACGCGTGGTCGCGCGCCGTCGAGAGCCCGCGCCGCGCCTTCGACCGCACGATGACCCTGCTGATCGCCTCCGCCTTCGCGCTGGCGATGATCCCGCTCGCCTCGCTGATCTTCGAAGTCGTCAAGCGCGGCATCCCGGGGATCTCGCTCGAATTCTTCACCGAGAGCGCGCGTGGCAAGATCAGCGGCGGCGGCGCCCAGCACGCGATCGTCGGCACCCTGGTGATCACCGGCGTCGCCGTCCTGATCTCGGTCCCGATCGGCCTGATGGCGGCGATCTACATGAACGAGTACGGCACCGGCCGCCTGCGCCGGGCGCTCACCTTCTTCGTCGACGTGATGACCGGCATCCCCTCGATCGTCGCCGGCCTCTTCGCCTATGCCCTGTTCGAGATCTTCTTCGGGCCGGGGATCCGGCTCGGCGTGATGGGCTCGGTGGCCCTCTCGGTGCTGATGATTCCGATCGTGATCCGCTCCGCCGAGGAGGTGCTGAAGATCGTTCCCAACCACCTGCGCGAAGCGGCCTACGCGCTGGGGACGCCGAAGTGGAAGACGATCACCAAGATCGTCCTGCCGACCGCCTTCGCCGGGCTCGTCACCGGCGTGATGATCGCCACCGCGCGGATCATCGGCGAGACGGCGCCGCTGCTGGTCACGACCGGCGTCGTCGACTCGCTCAACACCGACCCCTTCAACGGCCGCATGCAGAACCTCGCCGTTTACGCGTACAACGAGTACCGCTCGCCCGGCGTGATGAAACAGGCGTCCTACGACCGAGCCTGGGCGGCGGCCCTGGTCCTCATCGCTATCGTGATGATCCTCAACGTCGCCGCCCGCTTCGTCTACCGCCGCTACAAAACGGAGATCCGCTGACTGTGGAAGGAAGAAGGTTCAGAGCGATGCTGGGATCGGGTGCCAAGCGGGCCGAGGAGGAGGCGACGGTGTCGAGCAAGCGCGAGGCCGGCGGCGCGACCGGGACCGCGCCGCCGACGATGCCCGCCGCCGTGGGGGGCGTCCCCGCGCGGACGATGGAGGCCCGCGACGTCAACCTCTACTACGGCGATTTCCAGGCCGTCGAGGGGGTGACGATGACGATCGCTCCGAACAAGGTGACGGCATTGATCGGCTCTTCGGGCTGCGGCAAGACCACCTTCCTGCGCTCGCTCAACCGGATGCACGAGCTCACCCCCGGTGCCACCGTCAAGGGCGAGATCACCCTCGACGGCGAGGACGTCTACGGGCCGGGCATCGACCCGGTGCGGGTGCGGCGGATGATCGGGATGGTCTTCCAGCAGCCCAACCCGTTCCCGACGATGTCGATCTACGACAACGTCGCCGCCGGCCTCAACCTCAACGCGGGGCGGATGCGCAAGAGCGACAAGGACGCGGTCGTCGAGAGGAGCCTGCGCGGGGCGAACCTCTGGGAAGAGGTCAAGGACCGGCTCGACAAGCCCGGCCTCGGGCTCTCCGGCGGCCAGCAGCAGCGCCTCTGCATCGCCCGCGCGATCGCGGTCGAGCCCGAGGTGCTGCTGATGGACGAGCCCTGTTCGGCGCTCGATCCGGTGGCGACGCTGGCGGTCGAGGACCTGATCGCCGAGCTGAAGAGCCGTTACACCATCGTGATCGTCACCCACAACATGCAGCAGGCCTCCCGGGCCAGCGACATCACCGCCTTCTTCAACCTCGAGGAATCGGGCAAGCCCGGGCGGCTGGTCGAGATCGGCGAGACCGAGCAGATCTTCACCAACCCGACCCAGAAGGCCACCGAGGACTACGTCAGCGGCCGCTTCGGCTGAGGCGGAGGCAAGCGTGCCCGAATCAGCTGCCCGAGCCGAATACCAGGAAGAACTCGAGACGCTCGAGGCGCAGGCGCTCGACGGCCTCGTGCTGGTCAGCAACGCGCTGCAGCGGACGCTGGAGGCGATCGAGCACCAGGACGTCGAGCTGGCGCAGATCGTCGTCGCCGACGACGACCGCATCGACGGCCGCTACCTCGAGGTCCATCAGAGCCTGATCACGCTGCTCGCGACGCAGTCGCCGGTGGCCACCGACCTGCGCCTGATCTCGGCCCTGCTGCACGTGCTGAAGAACATCGAGCGGATGGGCGACCAGTGCGTGAACATCTGCAAGCTGATCCCGCTGACCGGCAACGAGCCGCCCGCGGAGGAGGAGATGGTGAAGCTGATCCTCGGCATGGGAAGCCAGACCCGGGCGCTGATCTCCCAGGCCAAGCGCGCTTTCGCCGACCGCAACGTCGAGATGGCTCGCGACCTCGTCCGCCAGGACGATCTCGTCGACGACCTGAACCGCGAGTGCTTCCGGCTGGCGCTGGAGATCGGCGACGACGCCGACCGTCGCGAGTGGGCGATGACGATGCTGCTGGCGGCCCGGGCGATCGAGCGGATCGCCGACAATGCCGTCGACATCGGCGAGCAGGTCGCCTTCGTCGTCACCGGCCTGTTCCGGGAGTTCGAGGACGCATCTCACCCCACCGCCTGATCCGCGGGTCGGGTCCGATCCGACCCATTTGTCACCATTGAGGGACACGCCCTGATGCTTTGCGCCGCGATCGATATCGGTTCCAACACCACCCGCGTGCTCGTCGCCGAGCCTGCCGAGGGGCAGTTGAAAAAGGTGATGGAGCAGCGCGCCTACACCCGGATCAACAAGGCGATCGACGCCGACGGCAAGATCGAGGCGGCGAAGATCGAGGAGGTCGGGGAGCTGGTCGCCACCCAGGTCCGCCTCGCCCGCGAGCTCGGCGCCGAGCAGATCCGCGCCGTCGCCACCGCCGCCGTGCGCGAGGCCGGCAACGGCCGCCAGGCGGCGCTCTCGATCGGCGCCGCCGCCGGAGTTCCGGTCGAGATCCTCAGCGACGAGGAGGAGGGGAGGCTCTCCTTCATCGGCGCGACCAAGACGCTGGGCCACCCGGTCGAGGGCAAGATCGGCGTCGTCGACGTCGGCGGCGGCTCGACCGAGGTGATCATCGGCACCGCCGCCGACGGGGTCGAGAGCGTGCGCTCCTGGCGGGTCGGCTCCGGCGTCCTCGCCGACGAGCTGATCGCCTCGGATCCGCCCTCGGCCGCGGAGATCCGCAAGGTCCGCGACCGCGTCGAGGACATCTTCGCCGGGGTGGAGATCGAGCGGCCCGTCCAGGCCGTCGCCGTCGGCGGTTCGGCCACCTCGCTGCGGCGCCTGGTCGGCGCCGTGCTCGAGTACGAGACGCTGGAGCGGGCGATCCGCGTCCTCTCCGCCGACCCGGCGGTCGACGTCGCCCGCCGCTTCGAGCTCGACCCGCGCCGGGTTCGCATCCTCACCACCGGCGTGCTGCTGCTGGAGAAGGTCTCCGAGCTGCTCGGGCAGCCGCTGCAGATCGGCAAGGGCGGTCTCCGCGAGGGGGTCATCCTCGACCTCCTCAACAGCGGCGCCAACGGCTCCAGGTCCGCCCGCCTGGCCGCCGCCTAGCGCCCCTCGCCCGCCCGCCCCGCCGCCCACCGGTCACCCGAAGTTCACGGGGCGTTTCCATCGCTTTCACATTTTTTCGCTGCAAATCGCGAAAGATGAGGCGAGAAAGGATCTATTCGAGGGAGACACCGATGACTTCCCGCGTCGACATGCACTGCCACTCCACCGCCTCGCAGCTGGCCAAGCTCGGGGTCCAGCGATCGCTCGGGCTGCCCGAGTGCGCGACGCCTCCCGAGGAGGCCTACGAGCTCGCCAAGCGGCGTGGGATGGACTTCGTCACGATCACCGACCACGACACGATCGAGGGCTGCCTGCAGCTCGCCGAGCGTCGCGATTTCTTCATCTCCGAGGAGCTGACCGCCCGCTTCGCCGGCGAGCCACAGGCGGTGCACGTCCTCTGCTACGGGATCACTCCCGGAGACCACCAGTGGCTGCAGGCACATTCCGGCGATGTCGAGGCCTGCGCCGCATACCTTCACGAGAACGAGATCACCTGCGCCCTGGCGCACCCGTTCTTCAACGTCGCGGCGCCGCTGAGCAGGCGGCACCGGCGGCGTCTGGCGGAGCTCTTCCCGATCTGGGAGGTCCGCAACGGCTCGCGGGCCGCCGAGCTGAACATGCCCGCCGTCGTCTACATCGAGACGCGCGGCGGGACCGGCATCGGCGGCTCCGACGACCATGCCGGCGTCGACATCGGGCGCACCTTCACCGAGGCGCCCGCTGCTCGCACGCCGGAAGAGTTTCTGCGCCACCTGCGAAACGGCGACGCCGAGGCCGGCGGCGAGCAGGGCAGCGCCGCGAAGTGGACGCATGCCGCGCTGGCGCTCGCCACCCGGGCGCTGACCCCGGAGGGAGCGCGGGTGCCGCACCTGGCCGCGGCCGAGGACGTCGCCCGCAAGCCCGACCCGGCGGCGATCCTGAGGATGGCCGAACGGGTGATCCAGGAGGGGGCCGTGCGGGAGGGCAAGGTCGCCGCCGATCTCTGCCCCGACGACGCCCGCAACCTGCTCGAGGCCTGGCTCGACGGCGTCGGGCTGCAGATCCGCGGCCGCGAGCTGATCGCCTTCCTGCAGTCCGATGGCTTCTCCCATGCCGAGCTCTACCGCCGCGCCCGCCGCATCCACGACCGCCGCCTGCGCGGCGCGATCGAGGCCGGCAGCGGCTGCTTCGTCGCCGGGGACTTCGCGACGGCCGTCAACGGCCTCTTCGCGGCGCTGCTGCCGGCGGTGCCCTACGCGCCCTCGACCGCCTTCCTGGCGGCCGAGAAGGCGAAGCTCTCGGCGCTCGACGGAGCCCCGCGCCGGGTCGCGCTGATCGCCGACGGGATCGGCTCGATGCACGGCGTCACCCACACGATCGAACAGATCCGCGAGCGCGGCGTCCCGGGCTTCGAGATCGACGTGATCGGCACCGACCCCAGCGTCGACCGCCGCCTGCCCGCAGCCGCCGAGCTGGAGCTGCCCTTCTACACCGGGATGCGCCTCGGGGTCCCCGGCCTGCCCGACCTGGTCGAGACGCTGGCCGAGGGACACTACGACCTCGTCCACGTCACCGCCCCCGGCCCGGCCGGCGTCGCGGCGACGCTGCTCTCGCGGATCACCGGGCTGCCCCTGCTCGCCAGCTACCACACCGAGCTCGCCTCCTACGCCGCGATGCGCAGTGGCGACGCCGGCGTCGAGGCGCTCGCCCGGGTCGCCCTCGGGTCCTTCTACCGAGCTCCCGGCCTCGTCCTCTCGCCGAGCCTCTCGGCCGATGACTCGCTCACCGCGCTCGGCGCCGAGCGAGCCCGGATCGGGCGCTGGGAACGCGGCGTCGACCTCGCCCGCTTCGACCCGGCCAAGGGCGAGCGCGGTGCCTACCCGGGCGAGATCAAGGTTCTCTACGCCGGGCGGCTGACCCGGGAGAAGGGCGTCGACCTGCTGGCCGAGAGCTTCCTGCGCGCCCACCGTTCGGACCCACGCCTGCACCTCCTGCTCGCCGGCGGCGGGCCAGAGGAGGCCGAGCTGCGCGCGAGACTGGGGGAGAGCGCCACCTTCCTCGGCTGGCTCGGCGGCGAGGACCTGGCCCGCGCCTACGCCAGCGCCGACGTCTTCCTCTTCGCCAGCACCACCGACACCTACGGCCAGGTGATCGTCGAGGCGGCGGCCAGCGGCCTGCCGGTCATCGCCGTCGCCGCGGGCGGCCCGGCGGCGTTGGTCGAGAACCGCCACACCGGCCTGCTCTGCCGTCCTGACGCCGATCACCTCGCCGGCGCCCTGCTGCAGCTCGCCGCGGCGCCGCTGCTGCGCCGCCAGCTCGGCGCGGCGGCCGCGGCGGCGGCCCGCTCGCGGACCTGGGAGCGCTCGCTCGCCCAGCTCGCCGCCGGCTACGGTCGGGTGCTCGAGGCGAGGGCGGCGGCGCCGCGGCAGGCTCTCGTCCAAGCGGCCTGAGCCACTGGGAAACCGGTGCCGGCTCAGTACGATGGGCCGATCGAAGATCCGGCCCTTTACTTCAACCGCGAGCTCTCCTGGCTCGAGTTCAACAACCGGGTCCTCGAGCTGGCCGAGGATCCGGAGGTGCCGCTGCTCGAGCGGCTCCGCTTCTGCGGCATCTACGCCTCCAACCTCGACGAGTTCTTCATGGTCCGCGTCGCCGGCCTCTTCGACCAGCTCGACGCCGGCATCGACGCCCGCGGCCCCGACGGCCTGACGCCGGCGGCCCAGATCGACCGCATCCAGGCGCGCGTCCTCGAGCACGACCGTCGCCTGCACGCCTGCTTCGGCACGGAGCTGCGGCCGGCGCTCGAGGAGCAGGGGATCCGGATCGTCTCGCTGCAGACCGCGAGTGCCGAGGAGCGGCGCGAGATCGACGCCCGCTTCCACGAGCAGGTCTTCCCGGCGCTGACACCGCTCGTGATCGGGCTCGGCCGGCCCTTCCCCTACATCTCCAACCTCTCGCTCAGCCTCGGCGTGCTGCTCCGCGACCCCGAGAGCGGGGTCGAGATCATCGCCCGCGTCAAGGTGCCGAAGGAGCTGCTCGGGCGCTTCCTCTCGGTCGGGCAGGGCGGCCGCACCTTCGTACCGCTGGAGGAGGTGATCGCGGCCAACCTCGACGCCCTCTTCCCCGGCACCGACGTTGTCGACCACGGCTACTTCCGGGTCACCCGCGACGCCGACTTCAACGTCTCCGACGAGGCCGACGACCTCCTGCAGGCGGTCCAGGACGAGCTCCGCCGCCGTCGCTTCGGCGAGGTCGTGCGGCTCGAGGTCGCCTCCGGCATGAACCCGAAGCTGCGCGAGCAGCTGATCGACGCGCTGCGGCTCGAAGACCGCGAGGTCTACGACGTCGACGGCCTGATCGGGCTCGCCGACGTGAGCGGGATCGCCGACGTGCCCGGCCATGCCGACCTGCGCTACTCGCCCTGGTCGCCGGTCACCCAGCCGCGGCTGCAGGGAGAGGACGGCGAGCCGGTCGACATGTTCGCCGCGATCCGCCAGGGCGACCTCCTCGTCCACCACCCCTACGACTCCTTCGCCAGCTCGGTCGAGCGCTTCGTCGAGCAGGCGGTCGCCGACCCCGACGTGCTGGCGATCAAGCAGACCGTGTACCGGACCAGCGACGACTCGCCGCTGGTGCCGTCGCTGATCCGCGCCTCCGAACGCGGCAAGCAGGCGGTCTGCATGGTCGAGCTGAAAGCACGCTTCGACGAGGAGGCGAACATCCACTGGGCGAAGTCGCTGGAGGAGGCGGGGGTCCACGTCGTCTACGGCATCCCCGGCCTCAAGACCCACGTCAAGGCGATCCTCGTCGCCCGCCGCGAGGGCCAGCGGGTGCGCGAGTACGTCCACATCGGGACCGGCAACTACCACCCGAAGACCGCCCGGCTCTACACCGACTTCGGGCTCTTCACGGCCGACCCCGACATCGGCGCCGACGTCGCCGAGATGTTCAACTTCCTCACCGGCTACGGCCGCCCCGCCGTCTACCGCAAGGTCCTCGTCTCGCCGACCACGATGCGCAACCGGATGGTCGAGGAGATCGAGCGCACGGTCGCCGCCCACCAGGCCGGCGAAGAGGCGCGCATCTCGATGAAGATGAACTCGCTGGTCGACGCGGGCTGCATCCGGGCCCTCTACGACGCCTCGGTCGCCGGGGTCAAGATCGACCTCAACGTGCGCGGGATCTGCTGCCTGCGCCCGGGCGTGCCCGGCGTCTCGGAGAACATCCGGGTCTGCTCGATCGTCGGGCGCTTCCTCGAGCACTCGCGCGTCTACACCTTCCGGCGCGGCGAGGAATGCCGTGTCCTGATGGGCTCCGCCGACCTGATGCCGCGCAACCTCGACAGCCGGGTCGAGCTGGTGGCCCCGGTCGAGGACCCCGAGCTGAAGGCCGAGATGCTCGACGTGCTCGACCGCTGCTTCGCCGACAACGCGAACTCGTGGGAGCTGAGCTCGGACGGGACCTGGGCGCGAACGGTGGCGCCCGAGGGCAGCCGCCGCAGCGTCCAGAAGGAGCTGCGCGAGCGTCACGCCGGCCGCGCCGCCGAGCAGCTGGCCGCGGCAACCGGTTGAGAGCATCCGCGGCCGCCGGCGCGGCTAGGATGCGGCGAGCGTGGCGCGCTTCTCCCTCCTTCCCCGCGACCGGACCTTCTTCGATCTCTTCATCGAGGCCGGCCACAACACGGTCCGGGCGGCGCGCCTGCTCGACCAGATGATGCACGAGTGGCCCGACGCCGGCAGCCTCTCGCGCGAGATCCTCAAAGCCGAGCAGGAGGGCGACCGGATCACCCACGACATCATCAAACGCCTCAACTCGACCTTCGTCACGCCGATCGACCGCGAGGACATCTACGGCCTGGCGACGCAGATGGACGACATCGTCGATTTCACCGAGGAGGCGGCTGATTTCCTCGGCCTCTACAAGATCGAGGCGCCGATGGAGCAGGCGGTGGCGCTGACCGGGGTGCTGGTCAAAGCCTGCGAGCAGCTCGCCGAGGGGCTGGAGCACCTGCGCGAATTCAAGGACCTGGACCGCTACTGGATCGAGATCCACCGGCTCGAGAACGAGGGGGACCGGATCTCCCGCGACGCGGTCGCCTCGCTCTTCTCGAACGGGATCGATCCGATGGTCGTGATCCGCTGGAAGGACATGTTCGCGGTGCTCGAGGAGGCGATCGACGCGACCGAGAACGCGGCTCAGATCATCGAGGGCATCGTCATCAAGAACTCATGACGGGCCACGGCTTCGCCACACGGCCGACCTCGTGGGCTCGAGGTCTCGGGTGACATGAGTTCGGACATCATCCTGGTCATCGTCGTCGGGACCGCGCTCGCCTTCGACTTCACCAACGGGTTCCATGACACGGCCAACGTCGTCGCCACCTCGATCTCGACCGGGGCGGCGCGGCCGCAGGTGGCGATCGGGATCGCCTCGCTGCTCAACTTCATCGGCGCCTTCATCTCGATCTCGGTCGCCGCGACGGTCGCCAACGACGTCGTCAACTCGGAAGTGATCACGCCGACGATCGTCTTCGCCGGGCTGATCGGGGCGATCGGGTGGAACCTGATCACCTGGTCGCTGGGGCTGCCCTCGAGCTCCTCGCACGCGCTGATCGGCGGCGTCGTCGGCTCCGCCGTCGCCGCGGCCGGCTTCGACGCGATCCTTGCCGACGGCCTGGTCGGCAAGGTCCTGGTTCCGGCGCTCGTCGCCCCGGTCCTCGCCTTCGCCGTCGCCGGGCTGGCGATCGGGGTCGTCTACCGCGTCGTCGGCCGGCAGAGCCCGGGGATCGTCAGCCGCGGCTTCAAACACGGCCAGATCGTCTCGGGCGGCCTGCTGGCGCTGGCCCACGGGACCAACGACGCGCAGAAGACGATGGGCGTGATCACCCTGGCGCTGATCGCCAACGGCAGCCTCGGCGCCAACTCCGACCCGCCGACCTGGGTGATCGTCAGCTCCGCGGCCGCGATCGCGCTCGGGACCTACAGCGGCGGCTGGCGGATCATCAAAACCACCGGCACCCGGATCATCAAGATGGACGCCGCACAGGGCTTCTCCTCGCAGGGGGCGGGAGCGACCGTGATCCTCGCCTCCACCCATTTCGGCTTCCCGCTCTCGACCACGCACGTGATCAACGGCGGCGTGATGGGCGCGGGAGCGGCCAAGCGGGTCTCGGCGGTGCGCTGGGGCGTTGCCGGCAACATCGTCACGGCCTGGCTGCTGACGCTGCCGGCAGCGGCGTTGATCGGCGCCGCCGCCTACGGCCTCTCGCGGCTGTTCGGCACCGGCGCGCTCGGCCCGGTGCTGGTGACGCTGATGTCGATCTCGCTGATCGTCGCCGTCTTCGCCCGCCGCGCCCAGCGCGGCGCCCCCGTGCCGGCAGCCGGCGGATGATCGCGACGATCGTCGAGTGGCGGGAGATGGGCGAAACCGTCCTCGCCTCGGTCCTCGCCGGGGTCGGGATCACCTTCGCCTTCTCGGTCGGGATCTGGGGCGCGAGCCGGTTCGCCGACTTCAGCCGCAGCGAGCGGCCGCTGGCGGCGGGAGCGGCGGCGCTGGCGGCGAGCCTGGCGCTGGCGGTGGTCGGCGCCGCGGTCGTCTTCGGCATCGTCGTGATGACCTCCAAGTAGGCGTCCGCCCCGCCCGGCGGGCACGGCGGCGTACAATCGCCGCATGCGGTCTCTCCGCACTTTGCGCAACATCGCGATCATCGCGCTGCTGGCGCTGGTGGTCGCTTTCGCGCCGCACGGCGGCAACGTCGCCGAAGCGATCCTGACCGCGATCACGATGGGCTTCCTGGCGGCGATCGCCTGGTCGATCTACGTCTTCGAGCGCCAGAACCAGCTCACCCTGGCGACACTCAGCGACGGCCGCCGGGTGATCCTCTACGGGGCGCTCGGGATGCTGGCGCTGCTGGTTGCCGGCGCCAGCAAGATGTTCTCGAGCGGGGGCGGCACGGTGCTCTGGATCGTCCTGCTCGCCGCCTCGGTCTTCGCGATCGCCCGCGTCTGGCTCGAGGCCACGCACTACAGCTGAGCCGGAAACCCCGGTCCGGGGGTGCGCGCGCAGGCGGCGCCTGAACTGGCACAGAGTTGGCACACGGTGCGCGCCACGCGTGCGCACTTCCCTGGAACGGTTGTCTGGTGCCGCCACCAACCGACAGCAGCGCAGGCCACCGGGAGAGGGGGACCGCCTCGGTCGAGCTGATCGCGGTCGTCCCCTTTCTGCTGCTGGCGGTGCTGGTGGCGGCGCAGATCGCCCTCGCCGGCCAGGCCCTCTGGTCGGCGAGCGTGGCCGCCCGGGCAGGGGCCAGGGCGGCGCTGGTCGGGCGCGGCGCGGATGCGGCGGCGAGGCAGGCGCTGCCGCCCGCGCTGCGCGCCGGGGCCGCGGTCAGCGACCGCGACCGGGTGGTGGCGGTCGCGGTCGCGGTGCCACGCCTGCTGCCGGCGCTGCCGCGGCTGCGGGTCAGCGCCAGCTCCAGCCTGGAGGGCGGCGATGGCTGAGCGCGGGCAGGCCTCGGTCGAGCTTGTCGCGGCGCTGCCGGCGCTGCTGCTGGCGGCCCTCGTCGCGCTGCAGCTGCTCGCGGCCGGCTACGCGCTGACGCTCGCCGACGGGGCGGCCGAGGCGGGGGCGCTGGCGCTCGCCTCTGGTGGCTCGGGGGCCGCCGCGGCGCGGCAGGCGCTGCCAGGGTGGGCGCGCGATGACGTCAGCGTCGAGGTTCGCGGGGGCACGGTCTCGGTGCGGCTGCGACCGCCGTCGCCGCTGCGGGCGCTGGCCGACCGGCTCGAGGTGACCAGCAGCGCCAGCGCCAGGGAGGCGCGGTGAGCGACGCGGCCGAAGAGGGGGGAGCGGTCGTGCTGGTCACCGCGGTCGGCGCCGCCGAGGGCGCCCGGCCGGCGGCGGCGGCGCTGGCCTGCGCCGGCGCCGGCGTCGATCGCGCGGCTCTCATGGTCGACCTCGGCGGCCGGGCGCCGCGGCCGACGCTGCTGGCCTCGGCGGCGGCGCGGGCCCTGGAGGAGCGCCTGGCGGCGCACCTGCCGACGGCTCGCCTGGCCGCCCGCGGCCAGGTCTGCCATCTCGCGGTGTCGGCCGACGGCGAGGGCTTCGCCGCGGCCGCCGCGGCAGCGACGGTCGCCCGCGGCGCGACGGTTGCCCTCCTCGTGCCTCCCGGCCTGGTCCAGCCCCTGCTCGGAGAGCGGCTCGGGGAGCGCCTGAGCGGCGCCCTGCTCCGGGCCGACGTCGCCGCCGACCGGGCGTTGCTGGCCCTGGCCTACGCCGACCTGCGTGGGCGCGGCCTCGCGGTGGCCGTCCTCACGCGGCGCCTCGCCTGGGTCGCCGAGCGGCGGGCGCTGTTCGGGGCGCTGCCGGCCGGCGGCCCTGGCGGCGTGCCCGCCCGGGCCGTCACGCTGCTGGTGCCGGGGGGAGCTACGGATATGGATAGGGCGTCGGCCCGGCCGGCGGCTGGCTCGGCGGAGCTTCGGCTGGCGGCTGCGACGCGAGAGGACCGGTGACGGCGGCGTGCCAGGTTCCGACGTCCATGATTCCCTCACCGTTGACTTCGCCCTTGCGGACGTCCCCGGTGAAGCGGTAGAGCGGCCTGCCCTTGTAGGTGACCTGGCGGCTCCCGTCCGGGCGGATCACGGTGCCGAGCGGGACCGGGCCGGTCGGCTTCGTGGCCCGGGCGATGAGGAGCGGCCGCCAGGCGGCCAGGCAGCCGGGGTTGTCGCAGATGAACCGGCCGCCGCGCTCGACGCTGAGGCTGTAGAGGGTCCGGCCGCCCAGCGTGGTCAGCACCGTCTTGCCCAGCGTCGCGTTCTCCACCTGCTTGGCCACCGCCCTGGTCGGCTGCTTGGCGGCCAGGGCGGCGCCCGGCAGCAGCGCGAGGACCATCGCGGCTGTCAGCGCCAGCAGCGGCACCCGCACCGGGTAGGGCATCGGGGCCCGTCTCGCCGTTCTCCTCATCTGGACTCCCTTCTCGCTCGGTTGCTCGCCCGGGTTACGGGCGAGGGGGCCGAGAGGTTCGGCTCGCGGCAATTCGGCCCCGATCCCGGCCCGGAGTCGGGGCAGGCTGTCGTGCTGGCGCTGGGCGGCGCCCTGGCGCTGATCGCCGCCGCCCTGGCCCTGGTCGCGATCGCCGCCGCGGTGACCGGCAAGGGGCGCGTGCAGCGGGCCGCCGACCTGGCGGCGATCTCCGCCGCGCGCTCGATGCGCGACGATCTCGGCGCGCTGCTGGCGCCGCCGACCCTGCCGAACGGCATCCCGAACCCGGCGCACCTCGACAAGCTCGCCTATCTGGCCCGGGCGCGAGCCGCGGCGCTCGAGGCCGCCCGTGCCAACGGCGTCGCCGCCGACCGCCTCGCGGTCTCCTTCCCGGACGCCGCCTCGTTCGCCCCGCTGCGGGCGGCGGCGGTCGTCACCGCTGAGGTTGGTGGTGGGGGAGGGACGGAGGTCGAGGCGAGCGCCGAAGCCGAAGCCGGCGCTGCCGCCGCCGGTGAGACGATGGGGATGGCGAGCGGCGGCGGCTACTCCGGTCCGCTCGTCTATCGCAACGGGAAGGGGATGCGCCCCGACGTCGCCGCCGCCTTCGACCGGATGGCGGCCGCCGCGGCCGCCGACGGAGTCTCGCTCCTGGTCGTCTCGGGCTTCCGCTCGGACGCCGAACAAGCCGCCCTGTTCGCCGCCCACCCCGACCCCAAATGGGTCGCGCCGCCAGGTCACTCGCTGCACCGCTGCGCGACCGAGCTCGACCTCGGGCCCGGCTCCGCCTACGGCTGGCTCGCCGCCAACGCCGGCCGCTTCGGGTTCGAACAGCGCTACTCCTGGGAGGCCTGGCACTACGGCTTCACGGCCGGCCCCGCGCCCTGCTCGCCCGCCGGGGAGGGCGGCGGCCTTGGGTCTGCAGGGGCCGGCGACGGGGCGCTCTCGGCGAGCGCGCTTCCCGCCTTCGTCCCCGTCAGGTTTCGCGAGCTGATCGTCCGTGCAGCGGTTCGCTGGAATGTCTCCGCGGCCCTCCTGGCCGGACAGGAGATGGCCGAGTCGGGCTTCGATCCGAACGCCGGCTCACCCGCCGGCGCCCAGGGCATCGCCCAGTTCATGCCCTCGACCGCCGCCTCCTATGGCCTGCGCAACCCCTACGACCCGGCAGAAGCGATCGACGCCGAGGCGCACCTGATGCACGACCTCCTCCTCCAGTTCGGCTCCCCGGAGCTGGCGTTGGCCGCCTACAACGCCGGGCCGGCGCCGGTCGAAGCCTGCCAATGCGTCCCGCCCTACCCCGAGACGCAGGCCTACGTCAGCCGCATCATCGCCCTGCTCGGCGGCGCCGGGGCGCTGCTCGCGCCGCAGTTCGAGGTGAGGCTGGTGGCGTGAGCGACCGCGAGCGGACGGGGCAGAATAGACTGGCGCCCATGGCGAGTGTCGAGGTCCAGGGAGTCGAGGGCATGAAGGCCCTGGTCGGCGAGGAGATCGGGCCGAGCGAGTGGCGCACGGTCACCCAGGAGGACATCGACGCCTTTGCCGGGCTCTCCGGCGATCACCAGTGGATCCACGTCGACGTCGAGCGGGCGAAGACCGAGAGCCCCTACGGGACGACGATCGCCCACGGCAACCTCACCCTTTCGATGGTCGACGGCTTCCGCGACCAGCTGATCTCCTCCAGCGGCTTCGCGCTGGGCGTCAACTACGGCTGGAACAAGATCCGCTTCCCGGCACCGGTCCCGGTCGACTCCCGGGTCCGCGCCCGCGCCGAGGTCGTCTCGGTCGACGAGGTCGGCGCTGGCTGGTGGCAGGTCGTCACCCGCTTCACACTCGAGGTCGAGGGCAACGAGAAGCCCTGCTTCGTCGGCGACTCGGTGACCCGGGTCATGGCCGCCGAGTAGCGCTGACCACCTGGGTGCGGAGCGCCTGAACGGCGCGCTCCGCACCGCCCCGCAACCCGGCCGCTCTATTTGACGGTCAGCGTTCCTTCCATGCCGGCTTCGCGGTGGCCGGGAACCGTGCAGAAGAAGTGGTAGGTGCCGGGCTTCAGTTCGATCACGGTCGAGTCCGAGCCTTCGGTGACGGTTTCGGTCTGGCCCAGCACTTCGCCGTTGAAGGTTTCGATCGCGACGTCGTGTTCGAGCGGCTGCGGGTTTTCGAAGTCGATCGTGACCTTGCCGGCCGCGGCGCTGGCTTCGTCGCTGGCGAAGGCGAGGCCCGAGTCGGCGGCGGCGATCTTCAACGTCCCTCCGCCCGTCGCCGCTTCTTCGCCGCCTTCTTCTTCGCTCGCTTCTTCCCCGGCTTCGGCTTCGCCGGATTCTTCGCTGCCGCCGGCTTCTTCGGCGCTGGTTTCGCTGCCGCCGCTCGCTTCGGTGCTGCTCGAGGAGGAACCGCCACAGGCCGCCAGCAGCAGCGCGAGGAGGACCAGCACGAGCCCGAGGGTGACCTTCTTCATCGGCGTTCCTTTCTCCCGGGAAAGACCTGTCTACAACTTTAGCCGGATACGGCCGCAGCGCCGACCGGGTTCAGCCCGCCGGCGCTCAACACCCTCTGGGGCGCCGCCCCCACCGCTGCTCAGCGCCCGTGGAACTGGGGCTTCTCGCCCGCGAAGAAGGCGGTGACGCCGTTCAGCAGGTCCTCCGTCGCCATGCTGTCGGCGATCCCGTGGCGCTCGAGCTGCAGGTGCTCGGCGATCCCGTTATCGATGCTTACCCCGGTCAGCTCTTTCGCCAGGCGCACGTAGTGGGGAGCCATCCTGATCAGCTTGCGCGCCCGCTCCCTGGCGCTCGCCATCAGGGCCTCGGGCTCGACCACCTCGGTCACCAGCCGCTCGGCGAGGGCATCGTGAGCGCTCATGTTGGGGTCCTCGAGCAGGATCTCAAGCGCCCGGGCCGGCCCGACGACGCGTGGCAGGAAGTAGGTCATGCCGCCGTCGGGCGAGGCGCCGATGCGCCCGTAGGCGGGGGCGAAGAAGGCATTTTCGGAGGCGATCCGGAGGTCGCAGGCCAGCGCCAGCGAGAAGCCGGCGGCTGCCGCGGGCCCGTTGACCGCGGCGATCACCGGGTAGGAGATCCGCCGCAGGTCGATGATGCCCTGGTGGAGGACGTCGGCGCCGTGGCGGACGCTCGCCGGCAGATCGACGTCCTCGGCTTCGGCGCCTTTCTTGAACCAGTTGACGTCGCCGCCGGCGCAGAAGGCGTCGCCGGCGCCGGTCACGATCAGCGCCCGGAACGGGGCCTGGTCGGCGCACCAGGAGAAGACGATGGGCAGCTCGGAGATCATCTCCGGGCTCATCGCGTTGAAGGCCTCGGGCCGGTTCAGGGTGAGGACGCCGACGCCCTCATCGCCGGCCTCGACCTTGATCGTCTTCAGCTCCGGCGGCGCCGGATTCTGGCTGCTCATCGTCACTTCCCCTCCCGCCTCGCGGTCACGCTCCGTTTGCCTGAGTGGGCCGCAGCCTACCCTTTGCTGCGATGGCCGACGACACCCCCCGCCAGCAGCAGTTGTCGCGAGCACAGCGACTCGCCGAGCGCCGCCGCGAGCTGCCCGACGCCCCGGGCGTCTACCTCTTCTACGGCGCCGGCGGCGACCTGCTCTACGTCGGCAAGGCGCGCTCGATCCGCAAACGCGTCGCCTCCCACTTCTCCGGCGGCAACTCGCGGCTCACCTCGCGGATCGACCGCATCGACACCCTGGTCACCGCGACCGAGGCCGAGGCGCTGCTCGCCGAGCAGAGCTTCATCAAGCGCCACCGGCCGCACTTCAACATCCGCCTGCGCGACGACAAGTCCTACCCCTACGTCGCCGTCAGCCTCGACGAGGAGTACCCGCGGGTCTACTTCACGCGCGAGAAGCACCGCTCCGGCCGCGCCTACTTCGGTCCCTTCTCGAGCGCCAAGCGGGTGCGCGAGACGCTCGACCTGCTCGGCAAGCTGTTCCAGTTCCGGACCTGCGAGGGGCGCGAGCCGGGCCGGCGCTCGGGCAGCCCCTGTCTCGATTACTACATCAAGCGCTGCGGAGCGCCGTGCGTCGGCCACGTCAGCGGCGAGGAGTACCGGCGCAACATCGACGCGATCGTCGACTTCCTCTCCGGCCGCTACCGCCAGGTCGAGGCCGAGGAGGAGGAGAAGATGGCGAGCGCCGCCGCCGCCGAGGAATTCGAGCGCGCGGCGCTGCACCGCGACCGCCTCAAGGCGATCCGCTCGCTGTTCGAGCGCCAGCGGGTGGCGGGCGGCTCGGTCGGGACCGCCGACCTGATCGGCGTCGCGGTCGAGGGCGCCGACGCCAACGCCCAGGTCTTCCAGGTCCGCGACGGGATCCTCGCCGAGCGCCAGAGCTTCTACCTCGAGAACCAGGGCGAGCGCGAGCTGGCCGAGGTCGCCGAGGAGTTCATCGGCCAGTACTACTCGGCCTCGCCGGCGATGCCGCCGATGATCGTCGTCGGCCCCTACCTGCGCGACCGCGCCGAGCTGCTCGCGCAGGCGCTGAGCGAGCGGCGCGGCTCGCCGGTCGAGGTCCGCGCCGCCGAGCGCGGCGACAAACGCCGCCTCCGCGAGCTGGCCGAGCGCAATGCCAAACTCGCCCTCGACCAGGACAAGCTGCGACGCGAGCACCGCCGCGCCCGCCGCGTCGAGGCGCTCTCCTCGCTGCAGGAGGCGCTGGGGATGGAGGAGCTGCCGGTCCGGATCGAGGGCTTCGACATCTCGACGATCGGCGGCGAGCACACGGTCGCCTCGATGGTCGTCTTCGAGGGCGGGGCGACGAAGAAGGCCGACTACCGCCGCTTCAAAGTGCGCGGCGACCTGCGCGACCCCGATGGGCCGGGCGGCCCCGACGACTTCGCCTCGATGGAGGAGGTGCTCTCGCGCCGCATGGCGCGCTACCTCGAACAGGCCGACCTCTCGCCGCACGACGGCAAGCGCGACGCCAGCTTCGCCTCGCTGCCCTCGCTGATCATGATCGACGGCGGCAAGGGTCAGCTGGCCGCGGGCCTGCGGGCGCTGGCGCCATTCGTCGAGCGCGGGGTGATGGTCGTCAGCCTCGCCAAGCAGCAGGAGGAGATCTACCTGCCGGGTCGCTCCGGCCCGCTCGACCTGCCCCGCGAGTCGGAGGCCAACCAGCTGCTGCAGCGGGTGCGCGACGAGGCCCACCGGTTCGCGATCGAACACCACCGCGGCCGTCGCGACCGCGCGATGACCGGCTCGGTGCTCGACGAGCTGAAGGGGATCGGGCCGGCTCGCAAGCGGGCGCTGCTCCAGCATTTCGGCTCGCCGGAGCGGTTTCTGGCCGCCACCCGTGAGGAGCTCGAGGCGGTGCCCGGTCTGCCTGGCAAAGTAGGGCGCGAGATCCACGAGCAACTCAACCGGATCGGCTAGCTCGCATGCCCGACAACCAAGTCCACCTGGTGGTGATCACCGGCCATTCCGGCGCCGGCAAGTCGGAAGCGATCGCCGCCTTCGAGGACGGCGGCTACTTCTGCGTCGACAACCTGCCGCCGCGGATGATCGGCAGCCTCGGCGAGCTGTTCCGCCACGAAGGCAGCGGCGTGCGCTACGCCGCGATCGTCTCCGACGTGCGCGGCGGCGAGTACTTCGAGGACCTGCTGCAGGTGCTGGATGACCTCGCCCGCGACGGCCTCAAGCCGACCCTGCTCTTCCTCGAGGCCGACGAGGAGACGCTGCTGGACCGCTACAAGGAGACCCGCCGCCGCCACCCGCTGGCGCCGCAGGGACGGATCGTCGACGGGATCCGCGCCGAGCGCGAGCGTCTGGCGCCGCTGCGCGAGCGCGCCGACATCGTCATCGACACCTCCGACCTGACCGGCGGCGAGCTGCGGCGGCGGATCGCCGAGGAGCTGCTCGGCGGCCAGGAGGGCGGCAAGCTGGCGCTGACGCTGCTCACCTTCGGCTTCAAGAACGGGCCGCCGCGCGACGCCGACCTCACCCTCGACGTCCGCTTCCTGCCCAATCCCCACTACGACGACGAGCTGCGGCCGCTGACCGGGATGGACGCCGCGGTCCGCGCCTACGTCGAGTCGGGCACCCAGGCGGGCGAGTTCTACGGCCGGCTGATGCCGCTGCTGGAGTTCCTGCTCCCCGCCTACGTCGCCGAGGGCAAGAGCCACCTGACGATCGCGATCGGCTGCACCGGCGGCCGCCACCGCTCGGTCACCGTCGCCGACCGGATCCGCCGCGATCTCGGCAACCGCGACGACGTCGTCGTCGGGGTCAAGCACCGCGACGTCGAGATCGGCTGAGCGGCGGTCGGGGCGCCGACCCGGGGGCCGAGGCCCCGCGAGACCTAGAATCGGCCGGCTTTGGCCCAACCTGTGATCTCCATCAAGGGGCTGCGCATGTCCTACGGCGAAACCGAGGCCGTGCGCGGCATCGACCTCGAGGTGATGCCCGGCGAGATCTTCGCCTTCCTCGGCCCCAACGGCGCCGGCAAGACGACCACGGTCGAGATCATGGAGGGCTATCGGCGGCGGACCGGGGGAGAGGTGGCGGTGCTGGGCGAGGACCCCCAGCGCGCGGGGCGTGCCTGGCGCGAGCGGATCGGGATCGTCCTGCAGAGCGGACGGCCGGACCCCTACCTGACCGTGCGCGAGTCGCTCGCCCTCTACGCCGGCTACTACCGGGCGCCGCGGCCGATCGACGAGGTGATCGCTCTGGTCGGGCTCGAGGGCAAGGCCGACGAGCGGGCGCGGCGCCTCTCCGGCGGCCAGCAGCGGCGCCTCGACGTCGGCATGGCGCTGGTCGGCGATCCCGAGCTGCTCTTCCTCGACGAGCCAACCACCGGCTTCGACCCCTCCGCCAGGCGCCAGGCCTGGGACGTGATCGCCGGCCTGCGCGACCTCGGCAAGACCGTCTTCCTCACCACCCACTACATGGACGAGGCCCAGCGGCTCGCCGACCGGGTGACGATCATCGCCGGCGGCGAGATCGTCGCCCGCGGCACCCCGGCCGACCTCGGCGCCCGCCAGCAGGGGGCGACGACGATCCGCTTCCGCCGCGACGGCGAGGACGTCGTGGTCGAGACCGGCGATCCGGTGCGCGCGCTGCACGAGCTGACCGGTGAGGCGCTCGCCAACGGCCACACCCTGGAGGGCCTGGAAGTGACGCGGCCGACGCTCGAGGACGTCTACCTCGAGCTGACCGCGGCACCGGAGCGGGAGGGAGGGGAGGCTTGAGCTCGCTGGCCCTTGTCGCCCACCAGTTCCGCTACGACCAGAAGGCGTTCTGGCGCAATCCCGCTTCGGTCTTCTTCACGGTGATGTTCCCGGTCGTGCTGCTGCTGATCTTCGGCGCCGTCTTCGGCGGCAAGCACGTCGAACTGACGGGCGGCGCCAGCGTCAAGACCACCACCTACTACGTGCCGGCGATCATCACCCTCTCGGTCATCTCCTCGACCATGCAGACCCTGGCGATGACGCTGGTCATCGCCCGCGAAGACGGCCGCCTCAAGCGCAGCCGCTCGACCCCGCTGCCGCCCTGGGTCTTCATCGCCGGCCGGGTCGGCAACTCGATCGTCGTCGCCCTGCTGATGCTGGTCCTGCTGGCGGCGATCGGGCGCGCCCTCTTCGCGGTGCCGATCCCGTGGGCGCAGCTGCCCGCCGTCCTCGTCACGCTGGCGATCGGCGCCGCCTGCTTCTGCTGCCTCGGGATCGCCCTGACGGCGGCGATCCCCTCCCAGGACGCCGCCGCGCCGATCGTCAACGCGCTGCTGCTGCCCCTCTACTTCCTCTCCGGCATCTTCATCCCCGACGACGAGCTCTCCAGCGGGGTCATCAACTTCGCCAACCACTTCCCGGTGCGCGACTTCTTCGAGGCCTTCTTCCAGGCCTACATCCCGGCCGCCCCCGGCTCGGGCATCGATTGGAGCAACCTCGCGGTGGTCGCGCTCTGGGGCGTCGCCGGCCTGCTGCTCGCGATCCGCTTCTTCCGCTGGACCCCGCGCGGCGGCTGAGAGCGCCCCAGCCGTTGTCGGTTGCCTAAGGATTCCTTTAGGTCAGGCGACTTCACTACAGCCGTCGCGTATAGCCTGTCTGGCTCGATGCTTCACCACGTCCTGCTCGAGGTCGCCGATCTGGATCGCAGCGCGGCCTTCTACGACTCGATGCTCGCCCCACTGGGATGGCGCCGGCATTTCGAGGCCGATCAGACGATCGGCTGGGGGATCGCCAAACCGGTCTTCTTCGTCGCCGCCCATCACGACCCCCGCCCCGGCTTCGGGCTGCTGAGCTTCTCGGCGCTCGGGATCGTCGCCGTCAAGGCCGCCTGGGAGAACGGGATCAGGGGCGGTGGCATCAGCGTCGCCGAGCCGGGGGAACGTCGCTCGCCCGGCTCCGGCTCCTACTCGGCCTTCCTGCACGATCCCGACGGCTATGAGATCGAGATCACGATCGGTTCGGATTGACCGCATCGATGTGGGAAACCCGCAGCGCGTCGCGCCGGTCTGCTCATAACATCGGTCGCCTCGCGACTGCATAACATCGGCCCCCCTTTAAGAGAGAACCCAGGAGGAGTGACTTCATGGCTGTGAAGGTCGGCATCAACGGTTTCGGGCGCATCGGGCGCAACATCTTCCGCGCCGCGCAGGCGGCCGGAGCGGACATCGAGTTCGTCGCCGTCAACGACCTCGTCGACACCGCCACGATGGCCAACCTCCTCAAGTACGACTCGATCCTCGGCCGCTACCCGGACGAGGTCTCCGCCGGCGAGGGCTCGCTGAGCGTCGGCGGCAGGGAGATCAAGGCCTTCGAAGAGCGTGACCCGGCGGCACTGCCCTGGGGCGACCTCGGGGTCGAGGTCGTGATCGAGTCGACCGGGCACTTCACCAAGCGGGCCGACGCCGCCAAGCATCTCGAGGCGGGCGCCAAGAAGGTGATCATCTCTGCTCCGGCCACCGAACCGGACGTCACCGTCGCCCTCGGCGTCAACTTCGACTCCGACTACGACCCGGAGCGCCACGACGTGATCTCCAACGCCTCCTGCACGACCAACTGCCTGGCCCCGATGGCGAAGGTGCTGCACGAGGCGTTCGGCATCGAGCAGGGGCTGATGACGACGATCCACGCCTACACGGCCGACCAGCGGTTGCAGGACATGCCGCACAAGGACCCGCGCCGCTCGCGCGCCGCCGCCCTCAACCTGATCCCGACGACGACCGGCGCGGCCAAGGCGGTCGGCCTCGTCCTGCCGGAGCTGAACGGCAAGCTGAACGGGTTCTCGATGCGCGCCCCGGTCCCGACCGGCTCCGCCGTCGACCTCGTCTTCACGACGCCCAACCCACTCGAGGTCGACCAGATCAACGCGGCGCTCAGGGAGGCCGCCGAGGGCCCGCTGCAGGGCATCCTCGACTACACCGAGGACCCGATCGTCTCCACCGACATCGTCGGCGATGCGCACTCCTCGATCATCGACGCCGGCTCGACGATGGTGATCGGCGACGGCCGCATGGCCAAGGTGATCAGCTGGTACGACAACGAGTGGGGCTACTCGAACCGCTGCGTCGAGCTGGCCGGCAAGGTCCTGCCCTAGCGGGGGGCGGGAGGCCTGGATGGGGGGCTTCGCCAAGGCAAGCGTGCGCGACGCGGCGGTCAAGGGCCGCCGCGTCCTCGTCCGCGTCGACTTCAACGTGCCATTGCGGGAGGAGGACGGGACGCGCGTCGTCGCCGACGACACCCGGATCCGGGCGGCGCTGCCGACGATCGAGCTGCTGCGCGAACGGGGCGCCGCGGTCATCCTCGTCAGCCACCTGGGCCGGCCCGGCGGCAAGGTCGACCCGGCGCTCTCGATGGCGCCGGTCGCCAGGCGGCTGGAAGAGCTGCTCGGCGCCGAGGTCAAGCTCGCCAGCGGGGTGATCGAGGGCGACGTCGACCTCACCTGCGCCGGCGCCATCGGCCCCGGCGACGTCCTGGTGCTGGAGAACGTCCGCTTCGAGCCGGGCGAGACCAAGAACGACCAGAAGCTGGCCGAAAGCCTCGCCTCCCTGGCCGACGTCTACGTCAACGACGCCTTCGGCGCCGCCCACCGCGCCCATGCCTCGACCGAGGGCGTCGCCCGTTACATCCCGGGCTACGCCGGGCTCCTGCTGGAGCGGGAGGTGACCGAGCTGAGCAAGGTCGTCGAGTCGCCGCGGCGGCCCCTGGTGGTGATCCTCGGCGGCGCCAAGGTCTCCGACAAGATCGGCGTCATCGACCGCTTCCTCGAGATCGCCGACCAGATCCTGATCGGCGGCGCGATGGCCTTCACCTTCTTTCGCGCCCAGGGCATCGGCACCGGCGACTCGCTGGTCGAGGAGGACGGCGTGCCGCTCGCCGAGAGTGCCCTGCAGCGCTCTCGCGAGGAGGGGAGCGCCGAGCTGGTGCTGCCCGTCGATCTCGTCCTCGGCCGCAGCTTCGACGCCGACACCGAGCGCCGCGCCAGCGACGGCACCGAGGTCCCCGAGGGCTGGATGGGGCTCGACGTCGGGCCCCGCACCGCGGCGCTCTACGCGGAGGCGATCGCCGCCGCCGGAACCGTGCTCTGGAACGGGCCGATGGGCGCCTTCGAGATGGAGCCGTTCGCTGCCGGCACCCGCGCGGTCGCCGAGGCCGTCGCCAAGGCGCCCGGGACCACCGTGGTCGGCGGCGGCGACTCGGTCGCGGCGCTCAAGCAGTTCGGCCTCGACGGCGAGGTCGACTGGCTCTCGACCGGCGGCGGCGCCTCGCTGGAGCTCCTGGAGGGCAAGGCGCTGCCTGGGGTCGAGGCCCTGATCGACCGCAAGGAAACCGAGGAGAGAGATGGCTGATCGCACGCCCTACATCGCCGCCAACTGGAAGATGAACAAGACGGTCGCCGAGGCGGCCGAGTTCGTCGACGCGCTGCTGCCGCGGATCGCCGCGACGCAGTCCGACGTCGTCGTCTGCCCGCCGTTCACGGCGCTGACCGCGGTCGTCGAGCGCCGCTACGGGACCGCGGTCCGGGTCGCCGCCCAGAACATGCACGAGGCCGACGGCGGCGCCTTCACCGGCGAGGTCTCGGCTCCGATGCTGGTCGAGCTCGACGTCGAGGCGGTCATCCTCGGCCACTCCGAGCGGCGCCAGTTCTTCGGCGAGACCGACGAGGCGCTCGCCCGCAAGGTGCCGGCGGCGCTCGCCGCCGGCCTCGAGCCGATCCTCTGCGTCGGCGAGAGTGAGGCGGCGCGCGACAACGACGAGACCGAGACGGTGCTCGAGCGCCAGCTGCAGGCCGACCTCGCCGGCGTCGAGGCGGGCGAGATCGCCAGAGTCGTCGTCGCCTACGAGCCGATCTGGGCGATCGGCACCGGGCGCACGGCGACGCCCGATCAGGCGCAGGAAGCCTGCGCCTTCATCCGCGACGTGCTGCGCGCCCGCGGCGCCGCTGCCGACCGGGTCCGGATCCTCTACGGCGGCTCGGTCAAGCCCGCCAACGCCGCCGAGCTGCTCGCCCTCCCCGACGTCGACGGCGCCCTGGTCGGCGGCGCCTCGCTCGACCCCGCGGACTTCGCCGCGATCGTGGAGGCGGCGTGATCTTTCCCTCTCTGGCGCTGGTCATCCTCGACGGCTGGGGGATCGCGCCGGCGGGGCCGGGGAACGCGATCTCGCTGGCCGAGACGCCGGTCTTCGACCGCCTCTGGGCCGAGTACCCGCACACCCAGCTCTCGGCCCAGGGCCGCGACGTCGGCCTGCCCGAGGGCCAGATGGGCAACTCCGAGGTCGGCCACCTCAACCTCGGTGCCGGGGCGATCGTCAAGCAGGATCTGGCGCGGATCGACGACGCGGTCGGCGACGGCAGCTTCTTCGACAACGAGGTGCTGCTGGCGGCCTGCGAGCGGGCCCGCAACAGCCCGCGCGGGCGCCTGCACCTGCTCGGCCTGGTCTCTGACGGCGGCGTCCACTCCGGCTGGGAGCACATCGAGGCCTGCATCGAGCTGGCCGCCCAGGAGGGCGTGCCCGACCTCGTCGTCCACGCCTTCACCGACGGCCGCGACACGCTGCCCCACGGCGGTCGCGAGTACCTGGCCGAGCTCGAGCGGTGGCTGCGCCACGCCGGCCGCATCGCGACCGTCGGCGGCCGCTACTACGGGATGGACCGCGACACACGCTGGGAGCGGACCAAGCTCGCCTACGACGCGATCGTCCACGCCCAGGGCCTGCACGCCGCCACCGCCGCCGAGGCGATCGAGGCGTCCTACGAGCGCGGCGAGACCGACGAGTTCGTCAAGCCGACCGTGATCGGCGACTACGACGGGGCCGCCGCCGGCGACGTCGCGATCTTCTTCAACTTCCGCCCCGACCGGGCCCGGCAGATGAGCCGTGCCCTCGCCGAGCCGGGCTTCGACGATTTCCCCCGCGCCGGCGCCGCGCCGCTCGACCTGACGACGATGACCGAGTACCGCAAGGGCTGGTCCTACCCGGTCGCCTTCCCCGAGCAGCGGCCGGCGACGACGCTGGCGGCGACGATCGCGGCCGCCGGCGGCCAGCAGCTGCACGTCGCCGAGACCGAGAAGTACGCCCACGTCACCTATTTCTTCAACGGCGGCGTCGAGCAGGAGTACGAGGGCGAGGAGCACTGCCTCGTGCAGTCGCCGCGCGACGTCGCCACCTACGACGAAAAGCCGGAGATGAGCGCGGCCGGCGCCGCCGAGACCTTCGTCGAGCACTGGGCGAGCGGCACCTACCGCTTCGGGATCATCAACTTCGCCAACCCGGACATGGTCGGTCACACCGGCGTCATCCCCGCCGCCGTCGCCGCCGTGGAGACGGTCGACGCCCAGTTCGGCAAGGTCGTCGAAGCGGTCCTGGCCAAGGGCGGCGCCTGCATCATCACCGCCGACCACGGCAACTGCGACAACATGCTCGAGCCCGACGGCTCGCCCAACACCGCCCACTCGCTCAACCCGGTGCCGGTGATCGTCACCGCTCGGGGACTCGAACTGCGCGACCACGGCATCCTCGCCGACGTCGCGCCGACCGCCCTCGCCCTGCTCGGCATCCCGCAGCCCGAGGCGATGACCGGCCGCTCCCTCATCGCCTAGCCCGGCCCCGGACCCCAGCCGACCCGCGGTTCCCTGCGGACGTCACGCGTCCGCAGGGAACCGCGCGATGGCCGTTCCGGTTTCCTGCCGAGGGCGGGCGCCGCGGCGAGCCGCCGGATGACCCAGTCTTACCACCCGGACCGCTGATCACTTGACACGCAGAGACTTAGATTTCATAATGCCTCTGTCAGACACATTCATGTAGGAGGTAAGAAGAGATGGCAATCGTTCGATGGGATCCGGGGCGTGAGCTCGACACCCTGCAGGGGGAGATGAACCGGCTCTTCGACGGCTTCTTCGGCCGCGCCGGCAGCGCGCCGGCCGGCGGCGTCACCCGTCGCTGGGTGCCGCCGATGGACCTGGTGGAGACCGACGACAGCCTCATCCTGCGGGCCGACCTGCCCGGGCTCAAGCGCGAGGAGATCGAGATCGAGGTCAAGGACGGCGTCCTGACGGTGTCCGGCGAGCGCCGGGCCGAGCACGAGGGCCGGCGCGAGGGCTATCACCGCGTCGAGCGCTCCTTCGGCCGCTTCTCGCGCTCGTTGGGGCTGCCCAAGGGCATCCGCGCCGAGAGCGTCAGCGCCAGCTTCGAGGACGGCGTCCTCGAGGTGAAGATGCCGAAGCCGGTCGAGGTCCAGCCGACCCGGATCGAGGTGACGTCCGGCGAGGGCAGGGCCGAGCAGGCCGAGACCGAGCCCGAGCTGGTCGGGGCTGGCAGCGACCGGGTCTAGCCGCGAAATACGCTGCGGGGCGTGCGAAGCGACCCGCAGCGCCTCAGCTTCCAGATCGACGCCCGCGACGGGGCCGCCCGCGCGGGCGTCATCCATACCGCGCATGGGCCGATCCGCACGCCGGCCTTCATCCCGCTGGCGACCAAGGGCAGCGTCCGCGGGCTCGACGTCGACGAGGTCGCCGCGCTCGGCTACCAGCTGATCCTCGGCAACACCTACCATCTGTTCGTCTCTCCGGGCCCGGGGCGGATCGCCGCCGCCGGCGGCCTGCACGGCTTCACCGCCTGGGAGCGCGCCTTCATCACCGATTCCGGCGGCTTCCAGGTGTTCTCGCTGGCGCACGGCGGGGTCGCCAACGAGGTCAAGGGCTCCGGCCGCGCCGGCGGCCACGAGGCGCGGGTCGAGATCACCGAGGAGGGCGCCCGCTTCCGCTCCTACCGCGACGGCTCCGAGCTCTTCCTCTCACCCGAGGTCTCGATGCGGGTGCAGGCGCAGCTCGGGGCTGACATCGCCCTCGCCTTCGACGAGTGCACCCCCTTTCACGCCGACCGTGAGTACACCGCCCGCTCGACCGAGCGCACCCACCGCTGGCTCGACCGCTGCCTGGCCTGGCACGAGCGCGAGGGCCCGCGGCGCCAGGCGGTGTTCGGCATCGTCCAGGGCGGCGTCCACGAGGACCTGCGCCGCGAATCGGCTCAGTACGTCGCCGCGGCGGGAGCCGACGGGCTGGCGATCGGCGGCACCCTCGGTCGCGACAAGGAGGAGATGGCGGCGGTGCTGGCGCTGACCGCGCCGCTGCTGCCGGAGGCGGCCCCCAAGCATCTGCTCGGGATCGGCGAGATCGACGACCTGCTCGGCGGCATCGCCCTCGGCCTCGACGTCTTCGATTGCGCCGTGCCCACCCGGCTCTCCCGCCACGGCGTCGCCCTCGCCCCGAGCCCCGACACCCGTTGGCGCCTGGACCTGCGCAAGGCAGGCTGGGAGGGCGATCGCGAGCCGATCGTCCGCGGCTGCCCCTGCCCGGCCTGCGGGCGCCACGACCGCGACTACCTCAGCTACCTCTCGCGGGCCGAGGACCTGACCGCCGTCCGCCTCATCGTCCTCCACAACCTCACCTACATGCACGAGCTGACCCGTCACGCCCGGGCCGCGATCGAGGCCGGCGCCTTCGCGGCCTACCGCGGCGCCGTCCTCGGCGGGGCCGCCCCCTGGGACGCCGCCGCCGTCGCCCTCCCCGATCGAGATTGACGTTTGCCACGTATTACGTGGCAAACGTCGAACTCGATCGATCCGAGGTCGTCGCTATTCCTTGTTCTTGGACACCAGGTCCTTGAATTCTTCGACGACCTTGTCGACGGTGTCGCCGGCGACCTTGGTGATGTGGACGCCGGCCGCCTTGTCGGTGGTGAGGATGACCGCGGTGGCGACCGCCGCGGCGACCAGGACGAGCGCCACCAGCGCCAGGATGAAGCGCATGAAGCGCGAGAACCCCGAGCGCCTGCGCGGCGCCGCCGCCGGTCGCGGCGCCGGCGCGACCGGCGCCGGCGCCACCCGCGGCTGCGGCCGCCGGGTGGGGGAGGGGGGCCGGTACTCGGTCTGGGCGGTGGTCCGCTCGAGATGGCGGGTGGCGGCGGTCTCTTCCCCGATCACCCGGGTGCGCGGCGTGTCGTCGCCTTCGGCGGGGAGCGAGACGTCCTCGCCTTCCAGGCCCAGCCGCAGGCCGGTGGCGAGCTCGTCGGCGCTCGCGTAGCGGCGGTTCACGTCGCCCTCCAGCGCCCGCAGCACGGCGCCGCTCAACGAGTCCGGCACGTCGTCGTTGTAGGTGCTCGGCGGCAGCGGCTGCTCGTTCTGCTGGCGGACCGCGAGCTCGGCCAGCGAGGACCCCTCATAGGGCAGGCGGCCGGTGAGGAACTGGTAGAGGACGACGCCGAGCGCGTAGACGTCGGTGGCCGGGGTCGCCTCCTCGCCGCGGACCTGCTCGGGGGCCAGGTAGGCGGCGGTCCCGACCACCGATCCGACCTGGGTGATCCGCGTCTGCTCGATCGCCCGGGCGATCCCGAAATCGGTCAGCTTGACGGTCATCTCGCCGCCCCCGACCGGGCCGCCGACGATCATCAGGTTCCCCGGCTTGACGTCGCGGTGGATGATGCCGCGGCGGTGCGCGTAGTCGAGGCCGGCGCAGGCCTGGATCCCGATCTCGGCCGCGATCTCCGGCTCGACCGGCCCCTGGCGCTGCAGGATCTGGGCCCCGGAGCGGCCCTCGACGTACTCCATCACGATGTAGTGGCGGCCCTCGTCGACCCCGGTGTCGTAGACCTGGACGATGTTGGGGTGGATCAGCTTCGCCACCGCCAGCGCCTCGCGGCGGAAGCGGGCGACGAACCGCTCGTCGTCGGAGAGGTGCTCGGCGAGGATCTTGACCGCGACGGTGCGCTCGAGGATCCGGTCGGTCGCCTTGTAGACGTTCGACATCCCGCCGGAGCCGAGCTTCTCACCGGTCTCGTACCGATTCGAGAGGGTGCCCGCCTCCATCATTCACCACCCCCCACCGGGGAGCTGGGCCCGACCCCGCCCGAGGGCGGTTGGGCTTCTTCGGCGGGTGGCGCCGCTTTTTCTTCCTTTTTTTCCTGCCCCGGCGGTTGCTGGTGCGAGGGCGGCGGGCCGGTTTCCTTTTCCGGCGGTTCTTCGCCTTCGGGTTTCTGCTTTTCCGGTTTTTCGGTTTCCCGTTCTTCCGGTTCTTCGGTTTCTTCGGTTTCTTCGAACGTTTCGGGTTCTTCTTCGGCTTCCGGTTCTTCGCACCCGGAGACGACCGCTTCGAGCCGATCGGCGCCTTCGCCGAGCGCTTCGACGAGCCGCGCGTCGACGCCCTGCAGCCCTTCGATCTCGGCCCGCACTTCGGCCACCGCTTCTTCGGCGCCCGAGCAGTTGGTTTCGCTGACCAGGACTTTGACTTCTTCGAGGTTGGAGTTGATTTCGCTCGCCGTCGTCCCCGGCAGCAGGTCGGAACCGCCGCCGCCGCAGGCGGCGAGGCCGAGCGCGAGCGACGCGCTGAGCGCGAGCGCGAGCAGTTGAGCCTTCAGACGGGGCACGATTTCGAGTCTAGAGAACGACCTCGAGGGCCGATTTAGCCTGCATTTGCGCATCATTAGCGGCCTATTTGGAGACGCTCAGCGAGTGGGGCGGGGAGGCCGGCTGCGAGGATCGCCGCGGCCGCGGCAGCGATGTCGTAGCCGACGCGATGGAAGCGCACCGTCCACTCTGTCAGGTCGAGCTCCAACCAGGCGGCGCGGGGGTCGCCGTCGCGCGGCTGGCCGACACTGCCGGGGTTGATCAACCAGGCCCCCTCGACGACATCGAGCAGGGCGCCGTCGCCGGCCTGGGCGCCGTGCGCGTAGCCCCGGCGTGGGCCGCCGTCGGGCCGGGTGAAGAAGAGCGCGACGTGTGAGTGGCCGATCAGGCCGATCCGCTGCGGCTGGGCGTCGAGCCCCGCTTCGGCCTGCTCGATCGAGAGCACGTACTCCCAGACCGGGTCGCGGGGCGAGGCGTGGAAGAGCCCGAGCCCCTCGTGCTCGAGCGCCGGCGAGAGCGTGCGCAGGTACTCGAAGGTCTCGGGGGCGGCATTGGCCTGGGTCCACTCGACGGCCGCCCGAGCCGCCTCCGAGAAGGAGGAGGCGTCGAGCTCGCCGAGCACGGCGATGTCGTGGTTGCCGGAGAGGCTGACCTCGCAGCGTTCGCGGACCAGCGCCGTGCACGGGTCGGGAGCGGCTCCGTAGCCGACCAGGTCGCCGAGGCACCAGATCCGCTCGATCCCGGCCTCCTCGACGGCCTCGAGGACGGCTTCCAGCGCCGGCAGGTTGGAATGGATGTCACTGATCACGGCTGCGCGCAAGCGGTGAGCGTAACGTGGCGCGGCCGCCATCCATACGATGGGCCCGTGACCGCCACCGATTCGATCAGTCAGCTGCGGGGCGCCTTCGAGGACGCCGCCCGGGCCCTGCGCGAAGGCGAGCCGAGCGAACCGGCGCCGACGCTGGACCGGCCGCCGAAGCCCGACCTGGGCGATTACAGCTCCAACGCGGCGATGCTCCTCGCCGGGCCGCTGGGCGACAATCCCCGGGCCGTCGCCGAGCGGCTGCGGGCCGAGCTCGAAGCCGGCCTCGGCGCCGACAACCTCGATCGCGTCGAGGTCGCCGGGCCGGGCTTCGTCAACCTCTTCCTCTCCGACGCCTGGTACCGGCGGGCGCTGGCGGCGCTGATCGAGGCCGGCCAGGGGCTCGGGCCGGCGCCCGTGGCCAACCCCGAACGGGTCCTGGTCGAGGGCCCCTCGGCCAACCCGACCGGTCCCCTGCACGTCGGTGGCGGCCGCCTCGCCGCCTACGGCGACGCCGTCGCCCGCCTGCTGGAAGCCGTCGGCCACGACGTCACGCGCGAGTACTACGTCAACGACGCCGGGGCCCAGATCGGCCGCTTCGCCGCCTCGCTGGCCGCCCGCATCGCCGGCGAGGAGCCGCCCGAGGACGGCTACGGCGGTGCCTACGTCGGCGAGCTGGCCGAGCGGATCGTCGCCGAGGGCGGCGACGGCTCCGACCGTGAGGCGCTCGGGCGCCGCGGCGTCGAGCTGATGATGGAAGAGGTGCGGGAGACGCTCGAGCGCTTCCGGGTCCACATCGACGTCTTCAGCTCCGAGCGGGCGATCTACGAGCGCGGCGAGGTCGAGCTCTCGCTCGCCGACCTCGAGCAGGCCGGCCACACCTACCGCAGCGAGGACGCGCTCTGGCTGCGGACGACGACCTTCGGCGACGACAAGGACCGGGTTCTGATCAAGTCCGACGGCGAGCCGACCTACCTGGCCGCCGACGTCGCCTACCACTGGGACAAGCTGCAGCGAGGCTTCGAGCGGCTGATCGACGTGCTCGGCGCCGACCACCACGGTTACGTCGGCCGGATCGGCGCCGCGATCGCGGCGCTGGGTGGCGACCCGGACCGCTTCGAGGCGCTGATCATGAACCTGGTGCACATCGTCGAAGGCGGCGAGCGGGTGCAGATGTCGAAGCGCAGCGGCGACTTCATCACGATCGACGAACTGCTCGACGACATCGGCGTCGACGCGACGCGCTGGTTCATGCTCTGGCGCGGCCACGAGACCGCCGTCGACCTCGACCTCGGCCTGGCCCGCAGCCAGTCGAGCGAGAACCCGGTCTACTACGTGCAGTACGCGCACGCCCGGATCGCCAGCATCCTGCGCAAAGCTGAGCTCGGCGAGGGGGACGTCGCCGGCCGGCTCGCCGCCGGCGATCGCGCCGTCGCCTTCGAGCCGAGCGAGAAGACGCTGATCAAGCGGCTGCTCGAATTCCCCGCCCAGGTCGCAGATGCCGCCGAGCGGCGGGCGCCGCACCGGATCTGCGCCTACTCGACGGCGGTCGCCGCCGACTTCCACGGCTTCTACCGCGACTGCCAGGTGGTCGGCGCCGAGGGCGACGGGGTCGAGGCCTCGCGGCTGGCGCTCTGCCTGGCGGCGAAGCGGACGATCTCGGTCGCGCTGGGCCTGCTCGGCATCTCCGCGCCCGAGCGGATGTGATGCCGGGCGGCCTGCCCGTCCTCGCCCATGTGTCGGTCCCGACGGCCGGCGACCGGCCCTGGTCGCTCGGCCGCCGCGACCTCGAGCAGCTGGACGGCGTCAGGGAGCGGTTGGCGACCGCGCGCGCCGTGCTGGTGACGGGCGCCGACGGCCCCGCCCAGGCGGCGGCGGTGGGCCTGGCGGGGGCCGCCGCGGCGGCCGGCACGAGGACGATCCTGGTCGAGTGCGACGTCGGCCACCCGACGCTCGCCGCCGAGCTCGGCCTGGCGCCGGCCCCGGGGCTGCACGAGTACCTGCGCTGGGAGGCGACCCCGGCCGACGTCGTGCAGGCGCTGGCGCTCGCCGGACCGGCTTCCGCCGGCGCCGCCGAGCCGCTCGCCTTCGTCGCCGCCGGCCGCCCGGCCGGCGATCCGGCGACGCTGCTCGGTCTGCAGAGCTTCCGCCACATGAGCGCCAAGCTGCGCCACGGCTACGAGCTCGTCGTCCTCGCCGGGCCGCCGCTCGACGAGCAGCCGGCGGCGCTCACCGCGATTGCCGCCGAGGCCGACGCGCTGCTCGCCGGGATCGGGACGGAGCAGGCGCGGCGGTCAGAGCGGCGGGCGCTGCGCAAGCGCCTGCGGCGACTGGCGCCGGCGCCGCTCGGCGCCGTCGTCGCTCAGAGGTCGTAGCGCCCGAGATCGGCGTCGAGCCGGGCGCTGTCGGCAGCGCTCGGACCCTGCGGGCGCGGCGTCGAGCCGTTGCTGTCGGCGGGGCCGCCCCCGGCGCGGCGCCAGCGCAGGATCCCGAGGGCGAGCGCGACCGCGGCGACCGCGAAGGCGACGATCGGCACCAGGTAGGCGGAGAGGTCGAAGCCGGAGCCCTTGGGAAGCGCCAGCACCGCGTCGCCGTACTGGGCGACCAGCGCGTCCTTGATCTCCTGCTTGCTCCTGCCCTGCTCGACCAGGCGCTGGACGAAGGCTTTCTCGCGCTGGGCCTGCGGCGATTCGGCCAGCTCCAGCAGGGTGCCGCAGACCGGGCACATCACTTCCTGGGAGATTTCGGCGAGCGAGGTCTGCTGCTGGACGGCGCCGGCCGCCGGAGCGACCAGCGCCAGGGCCGCGGCGCCGAGCGCCAGCGCCAGAGCGAGCCGGCGGCTCACGAGCGGCCGCCGAT
The DNA here is from genome assembly GCA_046330305.1 of Solirubrobacterales bacterium. GTDB lineage: Bacteria > Actinomycetota > Thermoleophilia > Solirubrobacterales > 70-9 > VAYN01. The sequence continues at coordinate 157,018 of JAXLTA010000012.1, forward strand.
CAGCGGTTCGATTTCGCGCAGGTACTTCTCGCTCATCGGCCCCGGGGTCTCCCAGGCGACCTTGCCTTCGGGGTCGACGAGGAAGTTCTCCGGGACGCCGGTGGTGCCGTATTCCTTGGCCATCTCGCCGTCGCCGTCGTGCAGCTGCGGGTAGCTCAGTTCGTATTTCTTGACGAAGGCGAGGCCGTCGCCGCTGACGTCCTGGGTGTCGATGCCGAGGATCGTGAAATCCCGGCCGCCGTGCCGGCGCTGGAATTCCTCCAGCTCCGGCGCCTCTTCCCGGCAGGGGTCGCACCAGGATGCCCAGAAGTTGACCAGGACCCAGCGGCCGCCGTAGTCGGCGAGCGATTCCTCGCCGCCGCCACCGAGGCGCGGCAGCGCCCCGTTGGGCGCCGCGTCGCCGACCGCGATACGCGAGTCGCCTTTGCTGGCCAGCCCGAAGACGAGCAGCGCGACGACCGCCAGCACGGCGAGAACGGCGATGAAGGAGCGGGTGCCCAAGGGGGCTGAAGGTTAGAGAGCGGGCCCCGTCCACCCCGGCCTCCTCGCCCCGCGGGCAGGCCCGAGCGCGGGTCCGCCGCGACTGTCGGGCCCCGCGCGGGTTGTTGGGGCACGTTGACCTCGTTCCTCGTCGAACACGAAATCGAGAGCAGCTGCTTCGAGCCCGTCGGCCTGGTCGAGGCCGTGAGCGTCGCCGAGCTGACCGCCCGCGTGGCCGAGCTCTGCTCCGATCTGGTTCCGGGCCGCTTCCGCCACCAGCCCCTCTGCGGCGCCTCGCCGTGGCGCTACCTCGAGCTCGACGCTGACGGCGTCGTCCTCGACACCCCGCACTAGAATGGCCCCAGCGCGGACGTAGCTCAGTTGGTAGAGCGCAAGCTTCCCAAGCTTGAGGTCGCGGGTTCGAGGCCCGTCGTCCGCTTCGCGCCCTAGCGGCCCACCCCCTCGGGGAGGCGGTAGAAGTGCTCGGTCGCGCCGCGCACCTGGCGGGTGCGGACCAGCTCGATCAGGTTTGCTTTGGCGAGCTCGGTGACGTGGTAGTTGGTGTTGCTGAGCGGGATCTGCAGCTCGCGGCTGAGATCACTCGGGGACATCGTGCGGCCGCCGTCGATGCCGAGTATTTCGAGGATCGAGACGCGCAGGGGGTGGGCGGTGGCACGCGCCAGCCGCTCCCAGTTGACCGGCAGCGAGGTCTTGCCGTTGCCGTTCCCGTTGCGGTTGATCGCGTGGCCGGCGAGGGCGGAGCCGGCTTCCTTTGTGTGAGCGCTGTCGATGAGGGCCATGGGATCCATACTACCCAAAAATATTGATTCAAGTCACCAAAATCGGGTAGGCTTCGGCCAGGATGGCTCCTGGGAGGGGAAATCCGCGCCGGCCGGCCCGAGCCTGCCGTGAAGGGATCGCCGCGCTGAGCGTGCTGATCGCGGCAGCCGCCGCGCTGCTGGCGCTGCTCGCGCCGGCGGCCGCCCTCGGCGCGACAGCGGACATCATCGCCCCCAGCGACCCGCACAACCCGACCGTCGACTCCGGCTGGCAGGCCGGCACCTGCTCCGAAGAACCGCCTGCAAGCGCCGACTTCTGCTCGGTCGCGACCCCGGGCCAGTTCTTCGAACGCGCCGCCGCCCATCCGAACTGGGGCTTCACCCAGTTCATCGTCAAGCACAACGAAGTCCTGCTCGGGGGCAAACAACCGGTCGGCGAACTGGAGACCGTGCACGTCGACCTCCCGGTCGGGCTCAGCGTCAACCCGGGAGCCACCGAGCGCTGCCCGCTGGCCACCTTCGAAGCGGGCGCGGGTGGCTGCCCGGCCGACTCGAAAGTGGGGGTCAGCGAAGTCACGGTGGCGCCGCCGCCGCTCTACGTGCCGCTGCCGCCGGCGGCGCCGCTGACCAAAGTGCCGGTCTACAACGTGACCCCGCCGCCGGGCGAGCCGGCCCGGTTCGGGCTCGAACTCGCCGGCAACGAAGTCTTCCTCCAGGCCAGCGTCGATTGGAGCGGCGACTACCACGAGGGGTTCACGATCGCGGTGCCGAAAGCGCTGCCGATCCCGGGCATCGAAGGCCTGATCCTGCAGAACCGGCTGGTCTTCAATGGCCGGGCCGGCGACGGCACCTTCATCACCACGCCGAGCACCTGCCTCGGCGCAGCGTTCACCGAATCGGGCAGCGTCTATTCGACCTTCCTGCTCGCCGCCTCCTACGAAGAACAGGCCCAGCCGGGCTACTCCTTCCCGCAGAGCGCCGCGCCGCGGTTCGAGTCCCCGATCCCGCCCGGCACCTCGCCGAAAGAATGCGCCACGATCCCCTATTCGCCGACCCTCGCGGTCCAGCCGGGCACGGCGACGACGGAATCGCCCGCCGGCGCCGCGGTCGGGATCGACGTCCCCCACCTGGTCGGCGCCGAAACCCAGGACAGCTCCGACACCCGCACCGCGCGGGTGACGCTGCCCGAAGGGATGGGGATCAACCCGAGCGCCGCCAACGGTCTGCAGACCTGCACCGACGCGCAGTTCGGGAAGGGGACGACGAACCCGGTCGCCTGTCCCGCCGCCTCGCGGATCGGGACGGTCACGATCAGCTCGCCGCCGCTGCCCGAAGGCGACCTCGAAGGCCCGGTCTTCGTCGGCCAGCAGCTCAGCCGCGACCCGACCTCCGGCAACGAGTACCGGATCTTCGTCGATGCCGAGTCGGCCCGCTACGGCATCTCGGTGCGGCTGGTGGGCAACGTGCGCGCCAATCCGGTGACCGGCCAGCTGACGACCACCTTCACCGACAACCCGCAGGTCCCCTTCACGGCCTTCCACCTCGCCTTCGACCCGGGCGCCCGGGCGGTGCTGAGCAGCCCGCCGACCTGCGGCCCGCACACGACGTCCAGCTCGATGACGCCCTGGTCGGGCAACCCGGCGGCCACCCCGGCGGCGCAGTTCGGCCTCGCCGGGGCCCCCAACGGCGGCGCATGCGCCGCCTCGCTCGGGGCGCGCCCGTTCGCGCCCGGCTTCGGCCTGGCGCCGGCCAGCGACCGGGCCGGCGCCTACAGCCCGCTCTCCCTGACGATCTCCCGGCCCGACGGCGAACAGGAGCTGAAAGGGGCGGACCTGACGCTGGCGCCCGGGATGACCGCCCGGCTCGCCGGCATCCCCTACTGCCCGGCGGCGGCGCTGGCCGCGGCGGCCGGGCGCGGCGGCGGCGAAGAGGCCGCCAGCTCGAGCTGCCCTGCCGCGAGCCTGGTGGGCAGCGCGACGATCGCCGCCGGCACCGGCCCGCAGCCGCTGCAGATCGGCGGCAAGGTCTTCCTCTCGGGGCCCTACCGCGGGGCTCCTCTCTCCCTGGCGGTGATCACCCCCGCCACGGCCGGGCCCTTCGACCTCGGCACGGTCGTGGTCAGGGTGGCGCTGTTCGTCGACCCCGAAACCGCCCGGGTGCGCGCGGTCTCCGATCCGATCCCCGACGTCTTCGGCGGCGCCCGGCTCAGCATCCGTTCGGTCCGCATCGACCTCGACCGCAAGCGGTTCTCCCGCAACCCCACCAGCTGCGACCCGCTGGCCAGCGCCGGCGCCCTGCTCGGCGGTGGCGCCAATCCGGGCGACCCCGCCGCCTTCGGCTCCTTCCCCGTGAACGTCCCCTTCCAGACGAGCCGGTGCGACGCGCTCGGCTTCCGGCCGAAGCTCAGCACGCGGCTGCTCGGCGGCCGCAAGGCGACCAGGATCTCCGGCCACCCGAAGCTGCGCGCGGTGCTCACCACCCGCGAAGGCGACGCCAACATCCGCCGCGCCGCGGTCACCCTGCCGCATTCGGAGTTCCTCGACCCGCTCAACGTCGGCAACGTCTGCAACCGGGCCCGTCTGGCGGCCAACGACTGCCCGAAGATCTCGGTGGTCGGCTACGCGCGGGCGCGGACGCCGCTGCTCGACGGCGAACTCGAGGGCCGGGTCTATCTGGTGCCCTCGACCCACCCGCTGCCCGACCTGCTCGCCGACCTCCACGGCCAGGTGGACATCCGCCTCCGCGGCTCGATCAGCTCGGCGAGGGCCCGCATCAGGACAGTCTTCGAAACGGTTCCCGACGTCCCCGTCTCGAAGTTCGTCCTGGTGATGAAAGGCGGCAAGCGGGGGCTGATCGAAAACTCGCGCGACATCTGCCGGCACCCTGGCTTCTCGTTCGCCAACTTCCGCGCCCAGAACGGCAAGCCCCGCAAGATCAAGCGCCTGCCGCTGCTGGCGGCGGCCTGCCGCAAGCAGGCCAAGGGGCACCAGCCGCGCGGTTGAGATCCCGGGCAACCGGGTAGGGGAGCGGCGCCACGGCAACAACCGGGGGGGACTTGGGAATGAGGAGACGGGCTGGGAAAATGAGCACGATCTGCGCCGCGCTACTCGCCGGCGCGGCGCTGCTGGCGATCGCGGCTCCGGCCGCCAACGCCGACTTCGGGATCAAGAAATGGGAAGCCGGCACCTGCTCGGTCCCCGACGTCCCGCCCGCCGTCCAGTGCACCTACGGGAGCCCCGACCTCGAGTTCTTCACCCAGGCCGCCGGCCACCCAGTCAACGGCAACACCGATTTCGAAGTGAACACGGGCGGCCTGCTCGGCAGCCCGGAAGGCACGCTCAGCAAGGTGAGGGTCGATCTGCCGGAGGGCCTCAACGTCAACCCGCAGGCAGTGCCTCAGTGCCCGAAAGCGACCTTCGAAGCGAGCCCCGCGTCCTGCGCCGCCAGCAAAGTCGGGACCAGCACCGTCTACTCGGTCTCCAGCGTGCTGACCGCGCCGGTCACCTTCGACGTCTACAACATCGTGCCCGACCCCGGGACGCCGGCGCTGTTCGGGTTCGACGCCAAGCTCGAACTGCTCGGGCTCGGGCTGGTCGACCTCGGCGACGTCTATCTGGTCGCCGACATCGACTGGGCCCACGACTACCACGAGGGCTTCACGATCGAAAACATCCCGAGCCAGCTGCCGCTGGTCCGCAACCGCCTCGTCTTCGAAGGCACGGCCGGCAACAGCTTCATCACGATGCCGAGCCCCTGCAACGGCGACACGACGACCGGCCTGCAGCTGACCTCGACCGAAGGCAAGACCGACAGCGCCACCACCACTCCCGCCGGGCCGGGGCACCCGGTGCCGATCGTCGGTTGCGAGAAAGTCCCGTTCAACCCGAGCATCTCCGCCGGCGCCGGCGCCGTGACCGACTCGCCGGCGGCGGTGACGGCCAACCTCAGCGTGCCGCAGAGCACGCCGGATCACCCGATGCCGATCAACTCCTCGACCGTCAAGCAGGCGTCGGTCTCGCTGCCCCTCGGCGCCGGCCTCAACCCGTCGGCCGCCGAAGGCCTCCTCGCCTGCGGCGACGCTGAATTCCACAAGGGCCAGACGGCGCCGGTCGCCTGTCCGCCCGGCTCGCAGATCGGGACCGTCTCGATCCAGACCCCGGTGCTGCCGGCCAACTCCCTGCCGGGCGTCGTCTACCTCGGCAAGCAGCTCAGCCGCGACCCCGAATCCGGCAACGAGTACCGGATCTTCATCGACGCCGAGTCCCCCCGCTACGGCATCTCCGTCCGCCTGGTCGGCAACGTCTACGCGAACGCGACGACCGGCCAGCTCACCGCGGTGGTCAAGGACGCTCCCCAGGTCACCTTCAGCGACTTCACACTGAGCTTCCAGGGTGGCGACAAGGCGCCGCTGACCAGCCCGCCGATCTGCGGGCCCAACACGCTCTTGACCTCGATCGTGCCCTGGTCCGGGCAGGCGGTGGCGACGCCGTCGAGCGACGTCGTGCTGACCAACGCCCCCGGCGGCGGTCCCTGCGCGAAGACGATGGCCGAACGGCCCTTCGCGCCCGGCTTCGACGCGGCGCCGAAGAGCGGCAAGGCCGCGACCTACACCCCGTTCCGCGCCCAGCTCAACCGGCCCCAGGGCCAGCAGGAGCTGAAGACCGTCGACGTCACCCTGCCGCCCGGCGCCACCGCGAAGCTGAAGGGCATCCCCTACTGCAAGCCCGACCAGCTCGACGCCGCCGCCGCCAGCGCCGGAGCCGCCGAGAAGAAGGACCCGAGCTGCCCTGCCAAGAGCAAGGTCGGAGTTGCCGCGATCCGGGCCGGCACCGGCTCCTCGCCCCTGCAGCTCTCCGGCAAGGTCTATCTCGCCGGCCCTTACCAGGGCGCCCAGCTCTCGCTGGCCGTGATCACGCCGGCGGTCGCGGGGCCGTTCGATCTCGGCACGGTCCTCGTCCGGGTGCCGGTCTTCCTCGACCCCGAGACCGCCCAGATCCACGCGGTGGCCCAGATCCCCGACGTGTACGGCGGCGCCAAGCTCGACATCCGCTCGATCTTCCTCAACCTCAACCGCAAGGGCTTCACCCTCAACGGCACCCACTGCGGCAAGCTGGCCACCACCGGCACCCTCGCCGGGGGCGGCGCCGACCCGGCCAACCCGGCCGCCTTCTCCGCCTTCCCCGTCTCGGTCCCGTTCCAGGCGACCGGTTGCCGCAAGCTCAAGTTCAAGCCGAAGCTGAAGCTGAAGCTGTTCGGCGCCACCCACCGCACCCAGCACCCGAAACTGCGCGCGGCGCTGCGCACCCGGCCCGGCCAGGCGAACATCGCCCGCGCCTCGGTGGCGCTCCCGCACGCGATCTTCCTCGACCAGGCCAGCCTCGGCTCGGTCTGCAACCGCGAACGTTTCGCCACCGACACCTGCCCCAAGAACTCGATCTACGGCCACGCCAAGGCCTGGTCGCCGCTGCTCGGCAAGCCGCTGAAGGGACCGGTCGTGCTGCGGCCCTCCAAGCACACGCTGCCGGACATGGTCGCCCACCTGCGCGGCCAGGTCACGATCGACCTGGTGGGCCGCATCGACAGCTACAAGGGCGGCATCCGGACGACCTTCGACCGGGTGCCCGACGTGCCGGTGGAAAAATTCGTCCTCACCCTCCCGGGCGGCAAGCACGGCCTCCTGGTCGCCTCGGAAAACCTCTGCAGGAAGCCGCCGCAGGCGATCGTCCAGCTCAAAGGCCAGAACGGCCGCAAGGCCAACCACCGCGAGAAGCTCCGCAGCACGGCCTGCCCGAAGCAGCACGGCGGCAAGAAGCGCCACCGCGGCACCCACCGCTGACTCGAGACGGGGCGCCGTTTCGCGGCCAAACGGGTTGACCGGGGCGGCCGCTCGACGCGGGCGCCGGGGCCGGCGGCTGGGTAGCCTCCGCGCCGGTGCGCCCCTCGCTCTCAGTTCTGATCGTCGCCTGGAACAGCAGCGAGGAGCTGCGTAGGACCCTGCCGCCGCTGGTCGCCGAGCTGCGCGAGGGCGATGAGCTGATCGTCGTCGACAACGATTCCGAGGACGACAGCGCGGCGCTCGTCGCCGCGCTGGCGCCAGCCGCGCGGCTCGTCGCGATGGGCCGCAACGCGGGCTTCCCCGCCGCCTGCAACGCCGGCGCCGAAGAGGCGCGCGGGGAGCTGCTCGTCCTCCTCAACCCCGACGCCGCGCCGCTGCCGGGCTGGGGCGAGGCGATCCGCCGTCCCTGGCTCGAGGGACGTGGCTGGGCGGCCTGGCAGGCGCTGGTCGCCGACCGGGGCGGGACCGAGATCAACTCCGCCGGCAACCCGGTCCATTTCACGGGGATCGTCTGGGCGGGGATGCACGGGCTGCCGCTCGCCGCGGCGCCGCCGGCCGGGGAGGTGGACTGCCTCTCCGGCGCCTGCCTGGCGATCCCGCTGCGCACCTGGCGCTCGGTCGGCGGCTTCCCGGCCCGCTTCTTCGCCTACCACGAGGACGTCGACCTCTCGCTGCGGCTGCGGCTGCGCGGCGAGACGCTGGGGATCGAGCCGAGCGCCGTCGTCAACCACGACTACGAGTTCGGCGCCCGCCCGCACAAGTGGCTCTGGCTGGAGCGAAACCGCCTCGCCTTCCTGGTCCGCGTCTACCCGCTGGCGCTGCTGATCCTGCTGGCGCCCGGGCTGGCCGCGACCGAGCTGGCGCTGCTGGTGGTCGCCTTCCGCGGCGGTTGGGGCGAGCAGAAACTCGCCGCCTACGGCGAAGCGCTGCGCTGGCTGCCGCGGCTGCTGGGCGAGCGGCGCCGGATCCAGCGCAGCCGCGCCGTGACCAGCGCCGAGTTCGCCTCCTGGCTGACGGCGGACCTCGACTCGCCCTTTATCCACGGTGCCGCCCGCTCGGCCCCCGTCCGCCTCGCGCTGCGCTCCTACTGGCGCGCCGTCCGCGCCCTGCTCGGCTAGCCGGCCGACCTCATGACCTTTGTAACCCTCTGGGTTACAAAGGTCATGAGGTCAGGATTCCGAGGGGTTCGGCGGCATGTGGAAGGCGAACATTCGCCCGGGCTCGATCCGCCAGTAGACGGCGCCGTCGCCGTCGAGCATCTCGGCCTCCCAGGACTCGCCGTAGCGGGGGACGTAGATCTGGAGCAGGGCGCTGCGCAGCTCGGCGCCCGCCGGCGCTCGCACGTCGAGCGGCACGGCGCGGCCGTGGACGGTGACCGCGAGCTCCTCGCCCGGCAGGTGGGTGGCGCTGACCTCGGCGCGCCGGGCGATGTGGCGGGCGCGGGCCGAGTCGGGGGCGGAGCCGAAATGGAAGGCGCCGTGCAGGAAGATGCCGTCGACCGGGCCGACCCGGGGGCTGCCGGTGGCGGTCACGGTCGCCAGCGAGAGCAACCGCATCCCGGTCAGCTCCGCCGCCAGGCGGCGCGCGTCGAGCCGCCGCTCGGGGGTGTGGATACGCAGCAGGTGCGGCCCGGCCGCCGCGTAGCTGGCGTCCAGCAGCAGTTGCAGCTCAGCGAGCTCGGCCGCCGTCTCGCGCACCTCAGGTGGGCTGGCTGGTGGGCCGGATCAGGATCTCGTTGACGTCGACGCCGGGGCCCTGCTCCAGCGCGTAGATCACCGCGGCCGCGATGTCCTCGTCGCGGAGCGCGGTCTCGCCCGGGCTCTGCTCGAAGAACGGGGTGTCGGTCATCCCGGGCTCGATCAGGGTCACCTTGATCGCCGTGTTGTCGTGCATCTGGCGCAGCTCGGCCCGCAGGCCCTCGCCGATCGCGGTGACGGCGTGCTTGGTCGCCGAGTAGAGCGAGCCGGGCAGCGCCCGGCGACCGGCGACCGAGCTGGTGATCAGGAAGTGGCCGTCGCCGCGCTCGAGCAGATGGGGGAGGGTGGCGCGGATCGTCAGCGCCGCTCCGTAGACATTGGTCAGCACCATCGAGCGCCAGTGCTCCGGCGACTCCTCGAGGTAGCCGCGCTTGGCGCCGAAGCCGGCGTTGGCGAAGACCGCGTCGATCCGCCCGAAGCCCTCCAGCGCCGCGGCCGCCATCGCCTCGACCTCCTCCCACTCGGAGACGTCGCAGCGCAGGGCGAGCGCGCGCGAGGGCCCGCCGAGCTCCGCCGCCAGCGATTCCAGCTCCTCCAGCCGCCGCGCCGCGAGCACCAGGCGGTAGCGCGAGGCGGCCGCCCGCGCGGTCGCGGCGCCGATCCCGCTGCTGGCGCCGGTGATCAGGAGGACGGGGTCGTCTGCGCCTGGCATCTGTCGGATTCTCTCACTTGCGATAATCCGGCAGACGTGGATCCCTCGCGCAAGCGCACGATTCGACTGGTGGTGGCGCTCGGCGTGGCCGTCCTGCTGGCGGTGGCGCTGATCTACACCTCGTTCTCGGCATCGACCGAGGCGAAGGAGCCCTCCGAACTGATCGGCGCCTCTCCCGGCACCACCGCCGACCTGACCGGCAAGGTCGTCAAGAAATCCGTGACGCACACGGGCAACGGGATCACCTTCGAAGTGGAAGATCGCGACGGCAGCGGCCAGCCGCTGCCGGTCAGCTACCACGGAACCGTGCCCGACCCGTTCCGGGGTGGGCGCGAGATCGTCCTCACCGGCGCGATGGAGAGCGGCACCTTCGTCGGCGAACCGGAAACCCTGATCACCAAGTGCCCGTCGAAGTTCACGACCAAGAGCAGTAATGGCTAGCCTCGGCAGCGTCCTGCTGGCGCTGGCGTTCCTCGCCGCGGTCGGTGCCGCGGCGCTCGCCCTGGTCGGGGCCGGGAAGGGCGAGCGGCGCTGGGTCGAGGTCGCGCGGCGCTCGGTCTACACGCTCTGCGGGCTGCTCACGGCCTGCGTGGTGATCATCGAGATCGCCTTCCTCAGCAACGACTTCTCGTTCGGCATCGTCCAGGAACACTCCTCGATCGAGACGCCGACCTTCTACAAGCTGGCGGCGATGTGGTCGAGCCAGGAAGGCTCGCTCCTGCTCTGGGCCTGGGTCCTCTCTATTGCCTCCAGCATCGCCCTCTACGTGACCCGCAACAAGCTGCGTGAGATCGTCCCCTGGGCGACGGCGGTGATGGCCGGCGTCGCCGCCTTCTTCACCGGGTTGATGCTGTTCGCGCCCGACGTCAACCCGTTCTCGACGCTGAGCCCGGCGCCGGCCGACGGGGTCGGACTCAACCCGCTGCTGCAGCACCCGAGCATGATGATCCACCCGCCGATGCTCTACTCGGGGTACGTCTCCCTCACAATCCCCTTCGCCTTCGCGATCGGCGCCCTGATCACCCGCAAGCTCGACGCCGAGTGGATCCGCTCGACCCGCAAGTTCGCGCTCGTCGCCTGGACCTTTCTCGGCTTCGGCCTGCTGCTCGGCGCCCGCTGGTCCTACACCGAGCTCGGCTGGGGCGGCTACTGGGCCTGGGACCCGGTCGAGAACGCGGCGCTGATGCCGTGGCTGCTCGCCACCGCCTTCCTGCACTCGATCATGGTCCAGGAGAAACGGGGCATGCTGAAGGTCTGGAACGCCTGCCTCGTCGTCGCCACCTTCTCGATGGCGCTGCTCGGCACCTTCCTGGTCCGCTCCGGCGTGCTGCAGTCGATCCACGCCTTCGGCGACAACACGGTCGGCCCCTACATCCTCGGATTGATCGCGGTGGTCGTCGTCGGCTCGACGCTGCTGATCGTCTCTCGCCTCGACGACCTCAAGTCGCCGAAGCGGATCGACTCGCTGTTCTCGCGCGAGGCGGTCTTCCTGGTCAACAACCTGTTGCTGGTCGGGATGACCGTGGTGATCGCCTGGGGGACCTTCTTCCCGCTGATCTCCGAACTGTTCACCGGTACCAAGTCCTCGCTCGCGGCCCCCTGGTTCGATCGCTACACGACCCCGCTGGCGATCCTGCTGGTGATCTTCACCGGGATCGGGCCGCTGCTCGCCTGGCGGCGGGTCAGCTGGGCCTCGGCCCGGCGCGTCTTCCGGCTGCCGCTGGCGGTCGCCGCCGCCACCCTGGTGGCGCTGCTCGTCTTCAGCGACGCCGCCCGCAAGCCCTGGGCGCTCGCCCTCTTCGTCTTCGCCGCCTTCGCCCTCGCCGGGCTGGCGCAGGAGTTCTGGAACGGAGCCGCCGCGCGGCGCAAGCTGGCGGGCGGGTCGATGGTGGGCAACCTCGGCGCCGTCGTCAGCCGCAACCGCCGCCGGTACGGCGGCTACATCGTGCACGCTGGGGTCGCCGTGCTGCTGATCGGGATCGCCGCCTCCTCGAGCTTCCAGACCAACCGCGATATCGATCTGAAGCCCGGCCAGAGCAAGGTCGTCGACGGCTACAGGGTCGAATACGTCAAGCCGCAGGTGAAGGTCGACGAAGAGAAGTTCACCTTCGCCCAGCTGATCCGGGTCTGGAAGGGCGAAGACCTGGTTGCCACCCTGCATCCGAGCCGGCGCTTCTTCCGGCCCACCGGCGGCGAAGTCGGCAGCGGCACCCTGACCGCGTTCTTCGCCGGCGAGGCGACCAGCGAGGTCGGTCTCCACGCGACCCCGTTCTGGGACTTCTGGATCGCGCCCAACCCCGACATCAGCAGCGTCCAGAGGCGCGCCAAACAGGGTGACGAAGCGTTTGCCGCCTGCGTGCGCGCCGACCCCGGGACGCCGCCGCAGTGCAAAGCGCTCGGCGCGCTGATGCGGCAGGCGCGCGCCAATCCGAACCTGATGCCGCTGGCGCTGGCGCAGATCAGCAAGCTGCAGACGCTCTCGGCGGAAAACATCGCCCGCGCCTACGCCCGCGAAGGGCTGCCGGTCACCTTCAAGGTGATCGTCAACCCGCTCGCCACCTGGCTGTGGATCGGCGGCCTGATCGCCCTCGCCGGCGCCCTGATCGCGCTCTGGCCGACCCGCGGCCGCCGCCGCGGCGCCCCCGTCCGCACCGAGGCCGACGCGCTGAAGGAAGCGAAATACCGCGAGATCCGCGACGCCGAGCTCGACCATGCCGCCGGCAAGCTCTCCGACGAGGACTTCGCGATCCTCGACGCGGAGCTGCGCCGCGAGGCGGTCGCGATCCTCGACCAGGCCGAGGCGGCGAAGCCGGTTGCCGTCGGCGCCGGCGGCAACGGAGCAGGCGAACACAACGGCCAGCGCCAGGCGGAGGCCGGCGGCGCCACCGGCAACGGGGCGGCGTCCAACGGCGCCGCCGCCAACGGCAGCGGCATGGTGCCCGACGACCCCGCCGCCAACGGCAACGGAGCGGGGGAGACCCCCGAGCGTTCCGAGCGCGGCTAGACTGGTCGGGCGATGTACACGTTCCTGAGCGTCATCCAGGTCATCATCTCCGTCGTCCTGATCTTCCTCGTGCTCCTGCACTCGGGCAAAGACGCGGGCCTCTCCGGTGCCTTCGGCATCGGCGGCGGCGGCAGCTCGATCGGGGGCGGCTCGATGGTCGAGCGCAACCTCGACCGGGCGACGATCTTCTTCGCGATCCTCTTCGCGGTCAACACGATCGTCCTGCTCAAGATCTAGGCCCCGCCCGCCAGGGGCCGCGGGCCCGCGTCGGCGTCAACGGGGCGTGCCCCAGCGGCATGCCGAGGGTCAGCTGACCCTCGGCACTCATGCGGTGAGGAGATGGCGCGTAGCGGGACAAGGCCCAAGGCGAGCGTCTCTCAAAGAGCCCGCAAGGGACCAAGTCCGAGCCGGCGTCTCTCCAGAGCCCCAGAGGGACAAACCCCCGTCTCTCGAGAAGCCCCGAAGGGACAAGCCCCCCATCGCGTGGTTCCTTGTGGTCGCCAAGCGACCACAAGGAACCACGCCCTCCGCAAAGCCGGCGTTTTCCCATCCCGTGGTTCCTTGCGGACCCACTTTCGCTCGCATGGCGAGCGAAAGTGCGTTCTCGGTCGGGGAGGGGCCCCTCGTCTCTTGCTGGCTCTCCGCAAAGGGGCTTGGACCTTTGCGAGCTCCACGAGGCCGGGGGGCCTGGTCCCTCGCAGGCTTCAGGGCCGCGCGGCGCCGAGAGAGGCCGGCTGCCATCGCAGCCCCTCGGCCCGGGCGCCACCCTCCCTCACCGCGACACGCAGGAACTCGAAGCCGTGCGACCGGTTCCGCCGCGCACCGGTTCGGTATCGCACCGTACAATGTGAGCTGCTTTGTAGCTTCGCTTGACAAATAGGAACAATATGTAAACAATGCCGACCTCAAACTGGTCAGCGACAAGGAGGACTGGCATGGAGGCTCACGCGGAAGCCCACCCGCACCACCACCATCACGACGAGGTCGAGCTGAACGCGGCGGGGTGGACCGACGGCAAGCGCTACGCCTGGCTGCTCGGAATCCTGGTTCCGCTGGCGCCGTTCGGTTCCTGGGCGGCTGTCGAAGCAACTGGGTTCGGGGGGTTCTGGCTGCTGACGCCGGCGCTCGTCTTCGTCCTCTTCCCGATCCTCGACCTGGCGATCGGGCTCGACCCGACGAACCCGCCCGACAGCGTCCTCAAGTGGCTCGAGCAGGACCGCTACTACCGCTGGTGCACCTACCTCTTCATCCCGATCCAGTACGCCGGGCTGCTCTTCGCCTGCTGGATGTGGGGCAGCGGTGACCTCTCGGTCCTCGAAGGGGCATTCCTCGCGATCAGCGTCGGCGTGGTCGGCGGCATCGCGATCAACACCGCCCACGAGCTCGGCCACAAGCGAGCCAGCAGCGAGCGCTGGCTCTCGCGCGTCGCCCTCGCCCAGACCGGCTACGGCCACTTCTTCATCGAGCACAACCGCGGCCACCACGTCCGGGTCGCGACGCCCGAGGACCCCGCCTCCTCGCGCCTGGGCGAGAGCTTCTGGGCCTTCCTGCCGCGCACGGTCGCCGGCAGCCTGCGCTCCGCCTGGTCGATCGAGGCCGCCCGCCTCGACCGCCTCGGCAGGTCGCACTGGGGCCCACACAACGACATCCTCACCGCCTGGGCGATGACGATCGTCCTCTTTGCCGCGCTCGCGGCCGCCTTCGGGCCGGTGGTGCTGCCCTACCTGCTGGCGCAGGCGGTGCTCGGGTTCTCGCTGCTGGAGGTCGTCAACTACCTCGAGCACTACGGCCTCTTGCGGCAGCGCAGGGAGGACGGGCGCTACGAGCGCTGCCGTCCCGAGCACAGCTGGAACAGCAACAGCGTCGCCTCGAACGTCCTCCTCTATCACCTGCAGCGCCACTCCGACCACCACGCGAACCCGACCCGGCGCTACCAGGCGCTGCGCCACGTCGAAGCGGCGCCGCAGCTGCCCACGGGCTACGCGGGGATGATCATCCTCGCCTGGGTGCCGCCGCTGTGGCGGCGGGTGATGGATCGGCGGCTCGTGGAGCACTACGGCGGCGACGTGTCCCGCGCCAACCTGCACCCGCGCAAGCGGGCGCGGCTGCTGGCCCGCTACGGCGCCGGCGCGGTGAAGCAGGGCGCGGAGGCGGCCTCGTGAGCCGCTGGGCCTGCCCCTCCTGCGGCTACGTCTACGACGAGGCCGCCGGCCACCCGCGCGAGGGGTTCCCGGCGGGGACGCCGTGGAGCGGGGTTCCCGACGACTGGCACTGTCCCGATTGCGGCGTCCGCGACAAGGTCGACTTCGAGCCGGCCGACGAGGACTGAGCGGGGGCTGCGACGATGGCGGCGGTGGCAGGCCAGCGCACCCGATACCAGGAGGCGACCCGTGAGCTGCTGCGGCGGACGCTGTTCGACGCCGCCCGCGAGCAGCTCCAGGCCCGGCCCTGGTCGGAGGTGACGATGGCCGACATCGCCAGCGCCGCCGGCGTCAGCCGCCAGACCCTCTACAACGAGTTCGGCAACCGCAGCGAGTTCGGGCTCGCCTTCGTGATCGACGTCGGGGAGGGGTTCCTCGACGCGGTCGAGGCGGCGGTCCGCGAGCACCTCGACGACCCCGACGCCGCGATCGGCGCCGCGCTCGAGCTGTTCCTCCGCAGCGCCGGCGAGGATCCGCTGATCAAGATGCTGCTCAGCGACGACGGCACCGGCGGCATGCTGCCGTTCGTCACCACCCGCGGGCTGCCGGTCGTCGCCTGGGCGACGGCGCGGCTCGCCGGCGTGATCGAGGAGGGCTGGCCGGGGGCGGCCAAGGCCGACGTCGTCCTGCTCTCCGAATCGCTGGTGCGGCTGGCGATCAGCCACATCACGGCGCCGGGGGAGACGCCGGAGAAGACGGCCGCGGCGGTCGCCGACCTGCTCGGCCCCTTCGTCGAGAAGGCGCTCGGCGGCACCCCCTGAGCGGCCCTGTCGAGTTGCTCTCGCGGACCGAGAGCAAACTCGACAGGGCTCGATCAGGTGCCGCTTGCCGGCTGGTCGAAGAGCCTGCCGGCGGCGATCCGCGCTGCCATCTCCCGGGATTCCTCGCGATACGCGCGGCCATCCTCGAACTCGATCACCGGGTACTTGCTCTGTCCCGACAGCCGTTCGACCTCGCTGCGGTCGCGCAGCGGCTCCTTGACGACCTCGTACTCGATCCCCTGTTCGTCGAGCGCCCTCTGCACCCTCCAGCAGGGATGGGTGCCGATCTTCACCCACATCAGGCCGCAGCGGTGGAGCTTGACCGCCATGCCGCCAGCCTAAGCGGGCGGCGGGCCGCCGCGCAACCCCGGCGTAGGCTGTGGCGATGCACGCCGCCGAGCGACTCGCCGCCTGGTCCGCCGGCCTGCGCCACGCGGAGATCCCGGCCGAGGTCACGGCCGCGGCGAAGCTGCACCTGCTCGACGCGGTGGGGACCGGTCTGGCCGCCCTGGCGCTGGACGAGATGCCGGCCGCCCGGGCGGTGGCCGCCGAGCTGGGCGGGCCGCAGGAGGCAAGCGCGCTGGGGGTCGGGCGGCGGCTCGGGGCGGCCGCCGCGGCGCTCGCCAACGGCACCCTGATGCACGCGCTCGACTTCGACGACACCCACGAGCTGGCGATCGTCCACTCGAGCGTGGTGGTGGCCGCCACCGTGCTGGCGGTGGGCGAGGCAAGCGGAGCGAGCGGCGAGGAGCTCGTCACCGCGGCGGTCGGCGGCTATGAGATCTCGGCCCGGATCGGGCTCGCCGCGCCGGGCCGGCTGCACGTCAAGGGGTTCCACCCGACCTCGGTCTGCGGCGTCTTCGCCGCCGCCGCCGTCGCGGCCCGCCTGCGCGGCCTCAGCGCCGAGCAGACCGCGAACGCGCTCGGGATCGCCGGCAGTCAGGCCTCCGGGTTGATGGAGTACCTGGCCGACGGCTCGCAGACCAAGCCGCTGCACGCCGGCTGGGCGGCGCACGCCGGGATCGTCGCGGCGGCGCTCGCCGCGCACGGCGCGAGCGGTCCCGCCAGTGTGCTCGAGGGCCGCTTCGGGCTTCTCGCCTCGCACGTCGACGAGTTCGACGCGGCGGCGCTCACCGCCGCCCTCGGGGAGCGGTGGGAGACGCCGGCAATCGCCTTCAAGCTCTATCCCTGCTGCCATGCCGGTCACGCCGTCCTGAACGCCGCCGAGGCGAGCGGCCTCACCGCCGTCGACCCCGAGGAGGTCGAAGAGGTGGTGGCGCGGGTGGCCGGCGAGGTGGCGGTGGGTCTCGTGCTCGAGCCGGCCGAGCGCAAGCTGGCGCCGGCGAGCGCCTATGAGGCGAAGTTCAGCCTGCCCTACTGCATCGGAGCGCTGCTCGCGCACGGCTCGCTGGGAGTAGATGCCTTCACCGCCGAGGCGATCGCGGACCCCGCCACCCTGCGCCTCGCCGCCCTGGTTTCCTACGAGGTCGCCGAGTTCGCGGACGGCAACGAGTTCTCGGGCGGCATCCGGGCGCGGGCCGGCGGCCGGGCCTACGAGGCGAGCGTGCCGCGACCTCGCGGCGGCCCCGCCAGCCCGGTCGCGCCCGAGGAGATCCACGCCAAGTTCCTGCGCAACGCCGGCCTGGCGCTGCCGGTGGCCGAGGCGGAGCGCCTGCTGGCCGCGCTCGAGGGCTTGGAGCGCCATCCGGCCGCGGAGCTCGCCTCGCTCCTCCCCGCTGGGCCGAATTACTTGACATGACAACTAATCCTGATAAAGTTGCCGTGTCAACTATGTCGAGCACTCCGTTGAAAACCAACCCGGCCGCCTCCGCGGTCTTCGCCGAGGGCGAGACGCTCGCCCATGGGGCGGTTCACCTCGACGTCACCGACCTCGCCCGGGCGCTGGGGTTCTGGCGCGACCTGCTCGGGCTCACCGAGCTCGGCGGGGTGCCCGGCGAGTCGGCCCGGCTCGGCGCCGGCGGCCGCGAGCTCCTCGTCCTCCACGCCGGGGCGGTCCGTGGTCCCCAGCGCGGCCACTCGGGCCTGTACCACGTGGCGCTGCACCTTCCCGATGAGCGTGAGTTCGCCCGCGTCCTCGCCCGCCTCGGCGCCGCCCGCTACCCCCAGGCGCCGACCGACCACATCTTCTCCAAGGCCACCTATCTCGACGACCCGGACGGGATCGGCCTCGAGCTGACGCTGGAGACGCCCGAGCGCGTCGCCGAGATGGAGGCCCGCGGCCCCGACGTCCGGATCATCGACCGCGACGGGCGCCCGCGCCGGCCGGTCGAGCCGCTCGACGTCGTCGCGCTGCTGTCGCACGTGGAGGGCGCCGACCTCGACCAGCCGCTCCCCGACGCGACCAAGGTGGGCCACGTGCACCTCCACGTCGCCGACCTGCAGAGCGCCTTCGAGTTCTACCGCGACACGATCGGCTTCCAGGAGCACATGTTTCTGCTGATGGGCATGGCCGACCTCCATAGCGGCGGCCGCTTCCCCCACCGCCTGGCGCTCAACGTCTGGCAGGGCAACGGCGCCCCTCAGCCCCCGGCCGGCACCGCCGGGCTGCGCCACTTTACGATCGTCGCCCGCGACGCCGCCGGCCTCGAGGCGATCCACACCCGCCTCGGCGTGGCCGGAGTCGCCGACGAGCCCGAGGACGGGGGCGCGTTCACAGCCGTCGACCCGGCCGGCAACCGCTTCATCCTCGCCGCGGCCTGAGGCGGCCTCTCGCTCGGCGAGGCGACGCGGCTCGCTCCGCCAACGCAAAAGCCCCCGCTTTGCGGGGGCTTTGCCATGCGGCTGAATGGAGTCGAACCATCACGGGTGTTTCCACCCACAAGGCCCTCAACCTTGCGCGTCTACCAGTTCCGCCACAGCCGCGCGGGTCGTCGATTCTAGATGTTCGGCCGCCTGGCGGCGGGTGCGCGGCGTTGCGGCCGTCCGGGACGGGTTGTAGTCTACGAACAGGTGTTCGAACGGCAACTGCGCAGGCAGCCATCCTGCGGACGGAAAGGGAACATGAGGATCGATGGTTGACCTTGATCTGACCAAGCGGCAGAAGGAGATCTTCGACTTCATCGGCAAGTACGCGGCGAAGACCGGGTACCCGCCGACGGTGCGGGAGATCGGCAAGGCCGTGGGGCTGCACTCCTCCTCGACCGTCCATGCGCATCTGGCGAACCTGGAGAAGATCGGGCTCCTGCGTCGCGACCCGTCGAAGCCGCGGGCGATCGAGCTCTTGACCGGGACGGCGAAGAAGGCCAAGGAAGCGATCCGTCCGCCGAGCGGCTTGCCGCTGGTGGGGCAGGTCGCCGCCGGTGAGCCGATCCTGGCCGAGGAGAACATCGAGGAGTACCTCGAAGTCCCCGACGTGATCGGCGGGGAGGACGGCGACTACATCCTCCAGGTGCGGGGCGAAAGCATGAGGAACGCCGGCATCATCGAAGCCGACTACGTGATCGTCCGGCCGGCCGACGACGCGATCGACGGCGAGATCGTCGTCGCCCTGATCGGCGAAGAGGCGACGGTCAAGCGCTACTTCCGCGAGAAGGACCACATCCGGCTCCAGCCCGAGAACGACGAAATGGAGCCGATCCTGACCACCGAGGCCCGCGTGCTGGGCAAGGTGGTCGGCGTCTTCCGCAAGGTCTGACAGCGCCACCGCGGGCGCTGGGCGCCGTCCTCGATCGCTCGGTCAGGTGCGCTTCGGCCACTTGCCGGCTTCGATGCGGCGCTTGTAGGAACGCTGGCGGCGCCTGGCATCCCACATCACCAGCGGCAGCAGGCGGATGCCGAGGCGTGGGAAGACGTCGAAGAAGCGCAGCTGGGGGCCGCGCCAGCGGGGAATGATCGTGATCGGGCGCGGGCGCTGGGTCAGCTTGCCGACCTCGGCGGCCACTTCCTCGGCCGTCAGCAGCTTGCCCGAGAACGAGCCGGCCGAGTCGGGGTCATCGAGCTTGTCCTGCAGCATCGGCGTCCAGACCCCGTCGGGACAGACTGCCGATACATGGATCCCGCGCAGGCCGGCGAGGCGCAGGTCGTAGGCGGTCCCCAGCGTGAAGGCCATCGCCGCGTGCTTGCTGGCCGAGTAGGCCACCTCGCCGGGCGCGGCGACGATTCCGGCGAGGGAGACGACGTTGACGACATGGCCGCGGCCGGCGGTCCGCATCGGCTCCAGCGCCGCCAGCGTGCCGTTCATCAACCCGACCGCGTTGACGTCCAGCATCGTCCGCCGCAGGGCGGGGTCCTGCTCCCACGGCACGCCGCTCCAGAACACGCCGGCGTTGTTGACCCAGAGCTCGAGCCCGCCATCGGCCGCGACCCGGCCGGCCAGCTCGCGGCAGGCCGCTTCGTCGCGGACGTCGAGCGCCGCCGGCTCGGCTTCGCCCCCGAGCGCCGCCGCCGCCCGGGCCGCGGCCTCGCCGTCGACGTCGGTGGCCCAGACGCGGTAGCCGCGCTCCGCGAGCTCGGCGGCGATCGCGCCGCCGATGCCGCTGCCCGCTCCGGTGACGACCGCGTTGCGCATCCCCGCCACCATATCCGGCGCCAGCTCGACGCTCGGGCGATCGCGAGCTACCATCGGAGGGCGGGCCGAGCGGACCGCGGGGGGAGAGAAAACCCCTCGAGGAAAGTCCGGACACCACAGGGCAGGGCGGTGGGTAACGCCCACCCGGGGAAACCCGCGGGAAAGTGCCACAGAAATGACACGGCCGATGGCGCGGCCTCACGTGAGTCGCGTACAGGCAAAGGTGAAATGGTGCGGTAAGAGCGCACCGGCGTCGCGGTGACGCGGCGGCCAGGCAAACCCCGCCCGGTGCAAGGCCAAGCAGGACCGTCGACCCGGCTCGGCGAGGTCCAGGTAGGCCGCATAGATAGATGGCCGCTCACGACAGGATCCGGCTTACAGGCCCGCTACAGGAAAGGCCCCGTTTTCGGGGCCTTTCCCATGTCCTCGGCGACACCCGGGGCGGCCCTGCAAGATTTCTGTCTTAGCTTTTGCTAACCTGCCGCCAACTTCCGCTGAATCTTCGCCTCATATCGCGAAGAGCGGGGGACCCAATCAGTTGGGGCGAGTCGCAGGCGCATGTCTGCGTAGCGCAGCTCTTTCAGCGCGAGCCCGTCAGCTAACCCCGCAAGCGTCGAGAAAGAGAATGAGCAAACGCAAACAAACACGCCTGCGCTGGGCCCTCGCCCTGGTCGCCATCGCGGTTCTCGCCTTCGGCGCCGCCTCCTCGCACGCCTCGACCGGCGGTGCCTCGAGCTACTCCGCGAGCACCAGCGCCAGCTCGGAATTCGCCTTCAGCCCGTGGCGGGTCGCGGGGGCCAGCTGGTACGGCGGGCCGAGCCTCTGGGGCGCGCACACCGCCTGCGGCCAGACCCTCCGCCCGAACACGCTCGGCGTCGCCCACAAGACGCTGCCCTGCGGCACGACGGTGAAGTTCCGCTACCACGGGCATGTCCTGATCACGCGCGTGATCGACCGGGGCCCCTACGTCCAGGGTCGCGCCTGGGACTTCACCGCCGCCGCCAGCGAAGCGCTTGGCTTCGAAGGGGTCGGCCAGGTCCGCTACGCGATCGCCACCAGCCTCGCCCGCCCCGGCGGCGCTCGCTAGCCGCCCCGTCCCTCGCCAGCTCGCCGCCGGATCGCCGGTCGGCGGGTTATCCCCGCAAATCGGGATGCTCGGGCCGCTCCGAAGGCTAATCTGCCGTGTTTAGGCAGTGCCCAAACACGAGAGGAGCAGCGTCTATGTCGAGGTTTTCGCAGGGAGCAATCGCCACGGTCGGCCGGAGGGGACGGTGGCTCGCGCTGGCCGCGCTGGCCGGCTCGCTCCTGCTCGCGATCGCCTTCGTGCCGGGCTCGAGCGCCAAGGCCGGCAAGACCACCGTGATCCTTGGCCAAACCGCGACGATGCCCGACCCGTCCTGCCCGGAGAGCCCATGCCAGGCCGTCGGCAGCGTCACCGGCTTCCAGGTCAACAACGGCCAGACCCAGAACCCCTTCCTCGTCCCGCACAAGGGCACGATCAAGGCCTGGAGCCTGACCCTGGCGCAGCCCACCGGGTCCCAGCGCTCCTTCTTCAACGGCTTCTTCGGGACGCCGCCCGAGGCCCGGTTGTCGATCATCCGCCGCGTCCCGGGCACCAACCCGCCCCGATACAACCTGCGCAGCCAGGGGGCGATCAAGGTGCTCACCCCCTACCTCGGTCAGACGGTCAAGTTCAGCTCCAACCTCAAGGTCGAAAAGAACGACATCGTCGCGATCTCGGTGCCGACCTGGGCGCCGACCTTCGCCCAGGGACTGGCGTCCAACAACGTCTGGCGCGCCAGCCGCGAACCGGGCAAGTGCACCAACTCGACCGACATCCGCCAGGGGGAACCGCAGTCGAAGGTCGGCAAGCGCGCCACCTACGGGTGCAAGTACACGACGGCGCGCCTGCTCTACACGGCGACGCTGGTCTGGACCGACTGACGGCAGCAGCGCCGGCCCACGGGACGCACCGGGTTCTTGGGCCGGCGCGGCGTGCGGGGAGGCCCTCTCCGGAGCCCGATACCGCTGCTCCGGAGAGGAACTGCCTCGCCCGCGGGGGGTCAGCCTCGAATCAGGCCGCCGAGGGCAGGACCCGGGGCGTCGCCTGATCCTGGGGCAGCGCCGCGGCGCTGGCGATCAGGCTCTGGAACTCGTTGAGCGCCAGGTGCCCGACAGCCTCGAGGATCTCCTCGTCGGTCCAGCCGATTTCACGCGCCTCCTCGTGGAGGTGCAGCGGCGGGGGCCCGTCGGCGTCGAGTGCCTCTTTGAGGTAGAGCAGCAGCGCCGCCTCCTTGGGGTCACCGGAGGTGAAGCTGCGCGCTCGCGAGACCTCGTCGAGTCCGAGCCCGGCCCGGCGGGCCGATTTGGCGTGCTGGGCGATGCTGTAATTGTCCTCGCGGTGCTCGGCAACCGCCAGGGCGATCCGCTCACGCGTGGCCTGGGGGAGGACGCCGCCGCGCAGCTCCGAGCGCATACGGGTGTAGGCGCGGAGGACGGCGGGTGCGCCGGCGAGAACTCCGACGAACTTCGTGACCGCGCCGCCGGTCGCCTGGATCGTCTTGATCAGGGGCGCGCTCTCGTCGGGAGCCGTCAACTCGTCGTGGATCTGGAATCTGCTTACAGCGGTTTTTACCGTCACAGTCGCAACTCGCTTCTGGCTCTGTCTCGAGCGGGGCTTATTTCGCTTTACAGAGCCTTTACGTGGCCTTTACTTTACTTTCAGCCTCTTACTTACGCGATGTAAGTTATAGCTTGTTTTCGAATCCGGTGCAACCTGGTCGGATTTCATCTTCTCTACCCGAAATACGGCGTTCTGCACCGCCTCGGTTCATTCGCCTATCGTTGCCCTCTTCGCCGATCCCGAGGAGGCCCCCACGCATGGCAGAGCAGCTCCCCAGCGCCGAGGACGTGATCCAGCTCGTCAAGGAGCACGACGTCCGCTTCATCCGGCTCTGGTTCACCGACGTGCTGGGCCAGTTGAAGAGCTTCTCGGTCAACGCCTCCGAGCTCGATGACGCCTTCGCCGGCGGCATGGGGTTCGACGGCTCCTCGATCACCGGCTTCAACCCGATCGAGGAGTCGGACATGCTTGCGGTCCCCGATCCCGGGACCTTCGAGCTGATCCCGTGGCGGCCCGACGAGGACGCGGTCGCCCGCATGTTCTGCGACATCCGGGTCCCCGGCGGCGGTCCCTACGAGGGCGACCCGCGCTGGATCCTGCGGCGGGCGCTGAAGCGGGCCGAGGAGATGGGCTTCGACGCCTACAACATCGGCCCGGAGCTGGAGTACTTCTACTTCCGCTCGGCGAAACCGCAGGACGGCGTCCCCGAGGTCCTCGACGAGGGCGGTTACTTCGACCTGACGACGCTCGACGCCGGCTCGGACCTGCGCCGCGAGACGGTGCTGGCCCTGGAGAAGATGGGCATCCACGTCGAGTACACCCATCACGAGGTCGGCCCCTCCCAGCACGAGGTCGACATGCGCTACAAGAACGCGCTCGAGATGGCCGACGACTGCATGACCTACCGCATCGTCGTCAAGGAGTACGCGATGAAATACGGCTACCACGCGACCTTCATGCCGAAGCCGCTGTTCGGCGAGAACGGCTCCGGGATGCACGTGCATCAGTCGCTCTCCAGCGAAGGCCGCAACGCCTTCTACGACGAGGACGACCCCTACTACCTCTCGCCGGTGGCGAAGTCGTTCATCGCCGGCCAGCTCAAGCACGCCCGCGAGATCGCGCCGCTCTTCGCCCAGTGGGTCAACTCCTACAAGCGGCTGGTCCCCGGCTATGAGGCGCCTGTCTACCTGGCCTGGTCGCGGCGCAACCGCTCGGCCCTGATCCGGGTTCCGCTCTACCACCCCGGCAAGGAGAGCGCGACCCGGGCCGAGCTGCGCTGCCCGGACCCCGCCTGCAACCCCTACCTCTGCTTTGCCGGGATGCTGCAGGCAGGTCTCGAAGGCGTCGAGAAGGGCTACGAGCTGCCCGAGCCGATGGAGCAGAACCTCTACCACCTCTCCCAGGAGGAGCTCGCCCACCAGGGGATCGAGCAGCTGCCGGCGACGCTCGGCGAGGCGATCGAGGTCGCCGCCGACTCGGAGCTGGTCCTGCGCACGCTGGGCGAGCACACCTTCCGCCGCTTCGTCGAGATCAAGCGGCAGGAATGGGACGAGTACCGGGTCCAGGTGACCCCGTTCGAGATCGAGAACTTCCTGCCGATCCTCTAGGTGGCGGCGAGCGAGGAGAGAGCGGTGGCCACTCTGCACGTCCTCCGCGTCTTCTGCGACGAGAGCGGTGAGAGCGGCAACCCGCTGGGTGTCTTCCTCGACGGTGCGGCGGTTCCCGAGGATCGCCGCCAGGAGGTCGCGCACCGGCTCGGCTTCTCCGAGACCGTCTTCGTCGACGAAGCACGGCGCGGGGAGATCCGGATCTTCACCCCGGGCCTCGAGCTGCCCTTCGCCGGCCACCCGACGGTCGGCACGGCCTGGCTGCTGGCGGTCGAAGGCGTTCCCGTCGACGTGCTGCGGCCGCCGGCCGGCGAGGTCGAGGTGCGCCGCGAGGGCCAGCTGACCTTCGTCGCCGCCCGCGCCGAGTGGTCGCCGCCCTGGCAGCTGATCGAGGTCGACGATCCCGCCGCCGTCACCGCGATGGGCGGCCCGCCGCAGGGGCGCGAGGACGAGATCTACGTCTGGGCCTGGAGTGACGAGGATGCAGGCGAGGTCCGTTCGCGCTGCTGGTCGCTGGCCGACGGCGTCGGCGAGGACGAGGCGACCGGTTCGGCGGCGATCATGCTCGCCGCCGAGCTGGGGCGGGCGCTGACGATCCGCCAGGGACGCGGCTCGCTGCTCTACGCCGACAGCCTCGGCGAGGGCCGGGCCGAGGTCGGCGGCCTGGTCGTGCTCGACGAGGTCCGCGACTTCACCCTCTGAGGGCAGCGTCTGAGACGCCGCCGCGATCGAGTTCGCCATTGACCACGAAATACGTGGTCAATGGCGAACTCGATCTAATCGGTGGGCGGGCGCGGGTGGGAGAGCGCGCTTGGCCACCAGAAGCGGTCGCCGAGGCTGAGCGCGATCGCGGGCACCAGCACGCTGCGGACGATGAAGGTGTCGAGCAGGACGCCGAAGGCGACGACGAAGCCGAGCTCGGTGAGGAAGGTGAGGGGGAGCACGGCGAGCACCGAGAAGGTGCCGGCGAGGACGATGCCGGCGCTGGTGATGACCGCGCCGGTCACAGCCAGCGCCCGCAGGATCCCCTGCTCGGAGCCGTGCTTGATCGTCTCCTCGCGGGCGCGGGCGATCAGGAAGATGTTGTAGTCGACGCCGAGGGCGACGAGGAAGACGAAGGCGAAGAGCGGCAGCGAGGGGTCCGAGCCGGGGAATCCGAAGACGACGTCGAAGAAGAAGTAGCCGACGCCGAGCGCGGCGAGGAAGCTGAGGATGACGGTCCCGATCAGGACCAGCGGCGCGATCAGCGCCCGCAGCAGCGCGATCAGGATCAGCAGGACGACGACGAGGATCAGCGGCGGGATCACGGTCGAGTCCCAGCCGGCCGCGTCGCGAACGTCGAATTCGACCGCGGTGGGGCCGCCGACCAGCGTTTCCGGCGCCACCCCGTGCGCGGCGTCGCGGATCGGTTCGATCAGGTCGAAGGCGGCGGTCGAGTAGGGATTCGGTTCCAGCGTCGCCTGCAGCAGCGTGCCTGGCGGACCGGTGGCGACCGGGCCGGAGACGGCCTCGACCCCGGCGACCCCGGCGACCGCTTCCCTCACTTCCCGCACCTGTTCGGGCTTGGCCACGACGACGTCGGTCAGTGCCGTCGTGCCGGAGGGGAAGCTCTTGTTGACCAGGTTCTGGCCTTCGACCGATTCGACTTCTTCGCGGTAGGTGTCTTCGCTGGTCAGGTCGGTTGAGAAGGTCGCGAGGCCGGCGCAGAAGACGAGCAGGAGAACGATCGTGCCGCCCATCACCCGCCGCGGGGAGAGGGCGATCCGGCCGCCGAGCCGCGCCCAGAGCCCGTGCGTCGCGTCGCTGGCGTGCTCGCGACGGTAGCGGCGGATCTCGTAGGGGGTGAAGACGCGGCGGTCGAGCGGGCCGACGATCAGCGATGGGATGCGGCGGCGGCTGAGGACCCGCGCCAACCAGTTGAGCAAGACCAGCGGCAGCAGGATCAGCACCAGCAGCGAGGCGAGCACGACCAGGCCGAGCGCGGGGGCGCCGGAGCCCTCGAGGAAGCGGCGACGGGAGGCCGGCGAGATGCTCTCGGCCGTCGGGGCGGTCTCGGCCGTGTGGGGGACGAAGGGCCAGAAGGCGCGGCGGCCGAAGATCGTCAGCAGCGCCGGCAGCAGGGTGAGGCCGGAGAGGGCGGCGCAGGCGATCCCGATCGCGGCGATCGGGCCGAGGCCCGAGGTGCCGTTGACCTTGGCGATCATCAGGCAGAGCAGGGCGGCGACGACGGTCGCGGCGGAGGCGAGGATCGCCGGCCCGGCCGATTCGAGCGCGGTCCGCATCGCCGCGTGCTTGTCGGGCGTGCGGTGGAGCTCCTCGCGATAGCGGGAGACCAGCAGCAGCGCGTAGTCGGTGCCCGCGCCGAGCACCAGCACCGACATG
The DNA here is from genome assembly GCA_046330305.1 of Solirubrobacterales bacterium. Lineage (GTDB taxonomy): Bacteria > Actinomycetota > Thermoleophilia > Solirubrobacterales > 70-9 > VAYN01. The sequence continues at coordinate 183,628 of JAXLTA010000012.1, forward strand.
ATCGAGCTCGACTGGCCGTTGACGGTGACCCCGAGCTCGGCGACGCCGTAGCCGATCGAGCGCGAGAGCGTCTCGGCGAAGAGCACCGCGACCAGCGGGATCAGGAAGAAGAACGGCGAGCGGTAGATGACGATGAGGAGGAAGATCACCAGGCAGACCGCGGCCAGCAGCAGGGTGCCGTTGATCCCTTCGAAGACTTCGATCGCGTCGGTCGAGAAGCCGGCGCCGCCGGTGATCTTCGCTTCCAGACCGCCTGGAGCCTGTTCCTCGGGCAGCTGTTCGCGCCAGAACTGGACCGGGTCGGTGATCCGTTCGCCCTCGCCTTCGCCGTTGATGTAGGCGGTCACGATCGCCGCCTTGCCGTCCTTCGAGCAGACCGGGCCGACGAAGGGGGCATAGTCGGAGGGCTGGCCCGGGACCTCCGTGGTCGGTGAGGCGCAGACGACCGTCGGCGTCTTCGGGGTGCCTTCGCCGCTGGAATCGGGGCTCGGCTTGCCGCCCGACGCCGCGGTCGCGCCGTCGGCGATGACGCCCTCGAATTCCTTCGATGTCATCTTCTCGACGGTTTCTTCGATCGTCTTGAAATCGCCGGGGGTGAGCCCGCTGTCGCGGCGGAAGACGATCACCGCCGGCGCGATTTCGCCGTTCTGCAGCTCTTCGGTCGCCTTCAGCGCCGCGGTCGATTCGGCCGACCCGGGCAGGTAGGAGGTCGCCTCGTTGTTTTCGGCGTCTTCGAACTTGCTCGGCAGATCGGCCGGGCCGGCAGCGACGACGATGACCACGAACCAGATCGCGAACACGACCCACTTCGCTCGGCGGCCCGCCGCGAGCGTGAACCAGGAACCAGACACGGGCGCAACTCTCGCAGAGATCGGGCCGAGCGGGCGTTAAGAAGTCACAGAAGCGAGCGCAGGCGGTCGGGCTCGGCGACCGGCAGCTCGCAGGCGAAGTTCTCGCAGACGTAGGCGGCGGGCCGGCCCTCGAGGGCGCCGCGGTCGCGCAGCAGCGGCGGCTCGGCGGCGCCCTCGGCACCGGCGGCGAGCACGACGCGGGGGCGGAAATCGGCGCGCACCGCCGCCGCCAGCCCGGCGGCTGCGGCGACGCCGGCGCCGGTCGGGACCACCAGAGCCACCTCGCGACCGGGCTCGAGCCAGAGGTCCAGGGCCCGCAGCAGGTGGGGGAAGCTCTGCGGGTGGCGCACGGCGGTGCGGCCGAAGAGGCGCAGCACGCCCGCTGCTCGCTCGGCATAGCGGCGCTCGCCGCTGAGGGCGGAGAGCCGCAGCAGGCCGAGGGCAATGGCGCTGTTGCCGGCCGGGATCGGGTGGTCGCCGAGCTCCTTGCGGCGGGCGATCAGCTGCTCGTGATCGGACGCGGTGTCGAAGAAGCCGCCGCGCGCGGCGTCGCCGAAGCGCTCGATCGTGGTCTCCGCCAGCGCGACCGCCTCGGTGTACCAGCGCGGCTCGAAGGTCGCTTCGTAGAGGGCCAGCAGCGCTTCGAGCAGGAAGGCATGGTCCTCGAGGTAGGCGTTGAGCCGCGCTTCGCCGTCCTTGTAGGTGCGCAGCAGCCGGCCTTCGCCGTCGCGCATCCTCCCGAGCACGAACTCGGCGCAGGCGCCCGCCGCGGCGACGTAGTCGGAGCGCTCCAGGACGGCGCCCGCCTCCGCCAGGGCCGCGATCGCGAGCCCGTTCCAGGCGGCCAGACGCTTGTCGTCGAGCCCCGGCCAGACCCGCTGCGAGCGCGCCTCGCAGAGCGCCCGCCGCGCCGCGGCGAGTCCCGCCGGCTCGGCTGCGTCGCCGCCGTCGGGCAGCGCCGCGCCGGCGGCGAGATGCAGGATGCTGGCGCCCTCGAAGTTGCCGCGCTCGGTGACGCCGTAGTGGGCGATCACCTCCTCGGCGCTCGCCAGCGGTTGGCCCGAGGCCTCGCCGGCGCCCGGCCCGGCGGTGCTCAGCACCGTCCGGATCTGCTCGGGCGTCCAGACGTAGAAGCGGCCCTCCTCGCCCTCGGAGTCGGCGTCGAGCGCCGAGTGGAACCCGCCCTCGGCTCCGCGCATCTCGCGCAGCATCCAGTCCAGCGTCTCCTCGCAGACCCGCCGGTAGCGCCGGTGCCCGAGCCGCTGCCAGCCGTGCAGATAGGCCCGCGCCAGGAGTGCGTTGTCGTAGAGCATCTTCTCGAAGTGGGGGACCAGCCAGACGGCGTCGACCGAGTAGCGCGCGAAGCCGCCGCCGAGCTGGTCGTAGATGCCGCCGGCGAGCATCGCGTCGAGCGTGGTCTGGACCAGGTCGGTCTCGCCGCGGCTCAGCAGCAGCTCGAGGGCCGAGGCGGGCGGGAACTTGGGGGCGCCGCCGAAGCCGCCGTGGCGCCGGTCCCCGCTTGCCGCCAGCTCGGCCACCGCCCGCTCCAGCTCAGGGAGGCTCGGCAGCTCGGGGTCGGGTTCGACCTCGGCGATCGCGCCGAGCTGCTGGCGCACCCGAGTCGCCCGTTCGCGGATTTCCTCGCGACGCGTCTGGAAGGCGTCGACCACGGCTTCCATCACCATCCGGAAGCTGGGCATGCCGCGGCTCTGGTCGGGCGGGAAGTAGGTGCCGCCGTAGAAGGGAACGCCCTCGGGATCGAGGAAGACCGTCATCGGCCAGCCGCCCTGGCCGCTGATCGACTGCACGGCCTCCATGTAGAGGGCATCGAGGTCGGGGCGCTCCTCGCGGTCGACCTTGACGCTGACGAAGTGCTCGTTCATGTAGGCCGCGGTCTCGGGGTCCTCGAAGGACTCGCGCTCCATCACATGGCACCAGTGGCAGGCCGAGTAGCCGATCGAGAGCAGGATCGGCCGGTCCTCCGCTCGCGCTCGCGCCAGCGCCTCCTCTCCCCAGGGGTACCAGTCGACCGGGTTGTCCCGGTGCTGCAGCAGATAGGGGCTGGTCTCCTGAGCGAGACGATTGGCCATGTCCCGACCCTACCCGCGCCTGGCCAGTTCAAGTATTTGCCGGCCGTGCTCGCCGAAACTTCGAATCGGCGCCGGGGCTTTGGGGTTTCTTTACGCGGCGCTGCGATGGAACCAATAACTTGACTCCTTGGCATGAACCGTGAGCAGCCCGAGAAGCGCGATCCCACTCTGGAAGCGGTTCTCGCGAAGCTGGAGCCGGCAGACCGGGCGGTGGTCGAGGGCGCGCTGGAGCGGGCCGACAAGACTGCCGCGGAGCTTCGTCACCTGGCCGACCACGACCCTCTCACCGGCCTCCTGAACCGGCGCAGCTTCCGCTCGCGCCTGGACCGCCACACGTCCTTCTCCGCCCGCTACGGCGGCCAGGGCGCGGTGATGATCATCGACATCGACGGCCTCAAGGAGGTCAACGACAAGCTCGGGCACCAGCCCGGCGATCAGCTGATCCGGCGCGTCGCCGACGTGCTCCGCGAACGCGTGCGGGCGACCGACATCGTCGCCCGCCTCTCGGGCGACGAGTTCGCCGTGCTGATGCCGCAGACCGACACCGCCGGCGCCCTCCAGCTCGGCGAGGACCTGCGGGCCGAGGTCGCCGAAGGCTTCCCTGCCGACGCCGAGCTCGGGATCGCGACGATCAGCGTCGGCATCACGATGTTCGGCGGCAAGGGCGGAGCGGGGGCCGAGGCGGTTCTGGTCGCCGCCGACCAGGCGATGTACCGGGCCAAGGAAGAGGGTCGCAACCGGATCGCGCTCTTCTCGCGGCCGGAGACCGGCCTCGCCGTCGATCGGCGCCGGGCCCAGACGACCAGCGCCCGGATCCGCGACGCGCTCACCCAGGATCGCCTGGCGCTGGCGACGCAGCCGATCCAGAGCCTCACCTCGCGGGCCGTCGAGCGCTACGAGCTGTTGCTGCGGATGACCGGAGAAGACGGCGAGCTGCTGCCGGCGAGCGCCTTCATCGAGGTGGCCGAGCGCTCGGGCATGGTCCAGGAGCTCGACCGGTGGGTGGTCGGCCGGGCCCTCGAGATCATCGGCGAGCGCGAGCGCGCGGGCGACCCGGTCTCCCTGCACGTCAACCTCTCGGGCGCCTCCCTGACCGACATCTCGGTGCTCGACTTCATCGAGCGCCAGCTCGACGAGGGCGGCGCCGATCCGGCCCGCTGCACCTTCGAGATCACCCACACTGCCCGGGTCGAGGACTACGGCGCGGCCGCCGGGTTCGCGGATCGCCTCACCGAGTTCGGCTGCGAAGTCGCGATCGACGACTACGGCGCCGGCTTCGGCCCCTTCAACTACCTCAAGGCGATCCCCTTCGACGTGATCAAGATCGACGGCTCCTTCGTCCGCGACATGCCGCGCAACGACGCCGACCAGCTGACCGTGAAGGCGATCGTCCAGATCGCCCGCGGGCTCGGCAAGCGGACGATCGCCGAGTTCGTCCAGGACGAGACGACGGCCGAGATGCTGCGCGAGTACGGGGTCGACATGGCGCAGGGCTTCCACCTCGGCCGGCCGGTCGACGCCGCCGAGGGCCTCGCCGTCCGGGCTGCCTGAGCGACGGTTGCGGCGCGTCGCTCGGCGCGTTCACCCCCGCGATCGCAGCTCGGCGCGCTTGATCTTGCCGCTGCTCGTCTTCGGCAACTCGGCGGCGAAATCGACGATCCGCGGCGCCTTGTAGGGGGCGGTCTCGCGACGGCAGTGCTCGATCAGCTCGGCGGCCAGCTCCCCGCCGGGCTCGCGGTCGCGGACGACCACGATCGCCCTGACCACGGCGCCGCGCTCGGGGTCGGGCGCGGCGACCGCCGCCGCCTCGACGACGGCCGGGTGGGCGAGCAGGGCCGCCTCGACCTCGGTCGGCCCGATCCGGTAGCCCGAGGAGGCGATGATGTCGTCGTTGCGGCCGCGGAAGTAGAGGCAGCCGTCCCCGTCGGCCTCGACCAGGTCGCCGGTAGCCCACCACGCCCCCTCGAAGCGCTCGCCGTCGAGGTAGCGGGCGAAGAAGGTGGGGGAGGACGCGACGCGCAGCTGCAGCTCGCCGCCGGCGATGCGGGTCTCGATCCCGGGCAGGACCCTGCCCATCGAGCCGCGGCGAACCGGCTCGCCGGCGAGGTTGCCGGTGACCTGGCCGGTCTCCGTCTGCCCGTAGCCGTCGGCCGGCTCGAGCCCGGTTGCGTCGAGGAAGGCGCCGATCGTGTCGGGGTCGAGCGGCTCGCCGGCGGAGACCATGCGCCGCAGCGCCGGCAGGTGCCGCAGCGAGGTCCGCCGGGCCAGCATCCGGTACTCGGTCGGCGCCTGGCAGAGGACGTTTACGGCGAGCGCCTCGGCCAGGTCGAGCCGCTCGGCGGGGTCGAAGCGGCCGTCGTGGATCACCGCCGCGGCGCCGGTCAGCCAGGGGGCGAGAAAGACGTTGCGGGCCGACTTCGACCACCCGGTCGCCGTCGTGCACCAGGCCAGCTCGCCTGCCTTGGAGCCGAACCAGTGCGTGGCCTGGACCCGCTGGCCGAACAGGTACCGGTAGCCGTGGACGACGCCGCGCGGCAGCCCGGTCGTGCCTGAGGTGAAGACGATCAGAGCCGGGTCCTCGGGCGCCATCGCCTCGGTCGCGGCCGGCGTCTCCTGGGGGCGGTCCTCGTCGAGGACGTAGTCGACCTCGGCCATCGTCATCGTCGGCACGCCCTCCGGCATCCGCTCCAGCAGCGCTTCCTCACCGACGCAGAGCACGGGTGCGGCCGCGCCGACCCGGTGCTCGAGATCGTGCGGGCGCAGCATCGTGTTGCAGGGCAGCGCCACCGCACCCATCCGCCAGCAGGCGAGCATCGAGAGCACCCACTCGATCCGGTTGCCGACCAGCATCATCACCACGTCGCCGCGCTTGACACCACGGGCGGCGAAGGCGCCGGAGAGACCCGCCGAGCAGGCGATCAGTTCGCCGAAATGCCAATCGCGCCGCCTGCCCTCCGCGTCGACGGCGACGATCCCGAGGCGGGACGCGGGCGAGCGCTCCATCAGGTCCTCGATCAGGTTCAAGGACGGCAGTCTGGCGGATCTACCCGGGCGGCAGCGGCACGCAGAGGTAGTCGAGCCACGGGTCGCGGCCCGCGTGGGGCAGCGTCACCTCGCGTCCGGACCGGTCGAGGATCGCCTCGACGCCGAACCCGGCTTCGCGCAGCTGCCGCACCTGGTAAGCAGGGTCGACGTAGTAGTCGTCGATCTGCATGTGGCCGCGCTCGGGGACGATCACCCAGCCGCGCTCGCGGGCGGCGTCGAGGTCGATGCGGGCGTTGATCCGGCGGACGTGGCGCAGGTTGCGGAAGTCGGCGAGCCGTGCGTAGGCGCTGTAGAGGCGCGAGCCCGACCAGCGCGCGGGGCGCTCACGCCGCAGGCTCAGCGGCAACGCACCGATCGAGTGCGAGGAGAACTGGAACCGCCCGCTCGGCCGCAGCAGCCGCCGCACCTCGGCGAAGATCCGCAGTCGGTCCTCCGGTCCCACCGCGTCAATGCCGTTGAAGCTGAAGAGGATGAAGTCGAATGGGCCCCGCACCGCCCCCAGGTCGCGAACGTCGGCCTCGATCAGCTCGACCGCCTCGCCATCGCCGATCAGCTCGCGGACGCGGGACAGCATTCGCGGGGAGTAGTCGACGCCGACGTAGCGCCGCACCAGCGGCGCGAAGGTCCAGCCGGTGCGGCCGTGCCGACGCCGAGGTCGAGCATCTCCAGCTCGGGCAGGCGCGGGCCGAGCAGCTCGAGCGCCCGCCGCTCAGCGGGCTGCAGAGCGAGGTCCACATAGCGATCCGCGAGCGAATCGAAAACTCTTCTTGCCGGGTCTTCCGTGACGCTCATGGCGGCCTCCGTCGCCCTCGGTTCGAGTTTGGCGGTCCTCTCCCCAGCGGCCGATTCCGGGAACGCTCTGGATATTGTGCAGGTTCGATGCCGATCCGACAAGCCGGCCTGGGGAGGGGCGACTGAGGTGTCCGCGGTTCGGGCCGCAGCAGAGGCGGTGCTGGCGCGCAGCTCGCTCGCGCGGCGGCTCGCCTACGCCCGCAGCAACCGCCGGCTCTTCTCCGATTTCAGCCAGCACGACCGGATGCTCGCTGACCAGGTTCGCGTCGGCGCCTACCGCGAGGCGATCGCCAGGCACGTCGGCCCGAATGACGTCGTCGTCGACCTCGGCACGGGGACCGGCGTGCTGGGCTTCATCGCCGCTCAGCAGGGCGCGAAGGTGCATGCGGTCGAGCACAGCGTGCTGATTGAGGCCGCGCGTGCGGTGGCCCGCGAGAACGGGCTCGAGAACGTCGAGTTCCACAACGTCCACAGCTCGGCCCTCGAGCTCGGCGAGCCGGTCGACGCGATCGTCCACGAGCAGATCGGCGAGGCCGGTTACGACGAGCGCGTGGTCGAGAACATGGCGGACCTGCGCGACCGGCTGCTGAAGCCGGGGGGTCGCGTCCACCCACGCTGGCTCGACCTCTTCGTCGAGCCGGTGCAGCTCGATCCCGACCAGCGCTTTCCCTTCGCCTGGGAGCAACGGATCGCGGGGATCGACTTCGGCGCCCTGCGCCGCTTCGCGACGCCGAGCCACGCCTACCTCTACAAGGTCCTGCGCCCGTTCCCCTTCGGCCACTTCCTCTGCGAGCCCCAGCAGGTCGTCTCGATCGACCTCGAGCGCGACGGGCCGGAGGCGTTGCCCGCCGAGATCTCCTTCGACCGGCAGGTCCTCGAGGCGGGCATCCTGGATGGATTCTGCGTCTACTTCGCGGCGCGCTTCGACGAAGAGACCGGCTTCACCTCCTCGCCGGCGGCTCGCGCCACGCACTGGGGCAGTCCATTGCTGCGGGTCGAGTCCCAGCCGGTCGCGCCCGGCGACACGATCCGCCTGCGGCTCTCCGCAAGCCCGCTGTCGCGAACCTCGAGCTGGCGCTGGGAGTGGTCTCGCGAGGCGACGGTACGACGCTCAGCGTAGTTCGCCGGAGCTCTTCCCCAGCAGCTGCCGCGCGACGATCAGCAACTGGATCTGCTGGGTGCCCTCGAAGATGTCGAGGATCTTGGCGTCGCGGGCCCACTTCTCGAGCAGCTCGCCCTCGCCATACCCGACCGCCCCGCAGAGCTCGACGCAGCCGAGGGTCACCTCGACACCGGTGCGCCCGGCCTTCGCCTTGGCGATCGAGGCCTGGAGCGAGTTGGGCTTTGAGTTGTCGGCCATCCAGGCTGCCTGCAGGGTGAGCAGGCGGGCCGCCTCGTAGTCGGCCTCCATCTCGAGGAAGCGGGCGGCGGCGGCGTGCTGGGAGAGCGCCGGCCGGGCGTAGTCGACCGAGGCCCCGGCCTCGGCGAGCCGGGCGCGGGTCTCCTCGAGCGCCGCCCGGGTGACGCCGACCGCCATCGCCGCGACCAGCGGCCGCGTGTTGTCGAAGGTCTGCATCGCCCCGGCGAACCCGGTCTCGACCCTGACCTCGGGATCGCCGAGCAGCGCCTCCTTCGGCACGCGACAGTCCTGGAGGGTGAAGTTGGCCGTGTCAGAGGCCCGGATCCCGAGCTTGTGCTCGAGCCGGTCGAGCCGCAGGCCGGGGTTGTCGCGCTCGACGATGAAGGACTTGATCGCGGCGCGGCCCGCCGATCGGTCGAGTGTCGCCCAGACCACGATCAGGTCGGCGCGGTCGCCCGAGGTGACGAAGATCTTCTCGCCGTTCAGCACGTACTCCTCGCCGTCGAGCTCGGCGGTGGTGCGGATCGCCGCCGAGTCCGAGCCGGCTTCCGGCTCGGTGATCGCCATCGCCGCCCACCTGCCGCCGTAGCGGGCCAGCTGCTCCGCCGTGGCCACGGAGGCGATCGCCGAGTTGCCGAGCCCCTGCCGGGGCATCGAGAGCAGCAGGCCGACGTCGCCCCAGCAGAGCTCGATGATGCCGAGCACGGTGGAGAGGTTGGAGCCGTTGCGGTTCTCGCCCGAACCGGCGCCGTTGCCGTCGCGGCGCACGCCGGCGGCGCCGGCGCCTTCCGTCGCCGAGCCCTCGTTCATGCCGTCGATCAGCGACGCCAGCATGTCGAGCTCCTTCGGGTAGCTGTGCTCGGCCGCGTCGTACTTGCGTGAGATCGGTCGGAAGACCTCGGCGGCGACCTGGTTGGCCTGGCCGACCAGCGGCTGGAACTTCCTCGGAACCTCGAGGTTGATCATGCGAGCAGCCCTCCCTCCATGACGCCCGCCGCGCGCAGGTCTCGGTACCAGCGCTCGACCGGGTGCTCCTTGACGTAGCCGTGGCCGCCGAGCAGCTGGACGCCGTCGGAGCCGATCCTCATCCCCTTGGCGGCGCAGAGCCGGCGCGCGATTGCCGCCTCGCGCTCGAAGTCCTCGCCGCGGTCGGCGCGGCTGGCGGCGCGGTAGGTCGCCAGCCGCATCCCGTCGGCCTCGATCCCGATGTCGGAGACGGCGAAGGCGACGCCCTGGCGGTTGGACACGGGTTCGCCGAAGGCCTGGCGATCGTTGACGTAGGGGATCGCGTAGTCGAGCACGGCCCGCGAGCAGCCGACCGAGAGCGCGCACCAGGCGACGCGGGCGCGGGCCACGCACTCGAGGTAGTCCTCGCGCCGACCCTCGCCGAGCAGGGCGCCGGCCGGCAGCCTGGCGCTCTCGATCACGAGGCGGCCGGTGGCGGCCGGGCGCAGCCCCATCGCCGGCTCGTCCTCGATCGCGAGGCCGCCAGTCCCCGACTCGACGACGAAGAGGGCCGGCCCGCCGAGCTCCGCGACCTGGGCGGCGACGACGAACAGCTCGCACTCCGCGGCGCGGGCGAGGAGCGACTTGGCGCCGTCCAGCACCCAGTCTGAGCCGTCGCGGCGCGCGGTCGTCCGCAGGTCGAGCGGGTCGAAGAGCGGCTGCGGCTCGAGGATCGCCAGCGCCGCCGCCGGCACATCCTCGCCGGCGAAGGCCGGGAGGTAGGTCGCCTCCTGCTCGGCGCTGCCCCAGAGGCCGATCGCGGTGGCGACGCCCCCGGGGGCGAGCATGGCGTAGGCGATCCCCAGGTCGCCGTGGGCGAGCGCCTCGGCGATCAGGACGCTGGTCACTGCCGACTGCTCGGGCATGACGCCGCCGAGCTCCTCGGGCACGCCGAGCAGGGCGACGCCCAGCTCCGTCGCCTGGGCGAGCAGCTCGGGCGGGGTCGCCCGCCGCTCGTCGGCTGCCGGCGCCGCCGGGCGGATCTTCTCGGCGGCGAGGGCGCGGCCGGCCTCCTGGAACATCTGCTGCTCGTCGTCGGGCGTGAGGTCGAACAGCCCCCTGGACCTGGCGGGGGCCTGGCGTGCCGGCTTGCCCAGCCGCTGGGCGGCCTTGAAGGTGCGCCCGGCCGCGGTCGCGGTGCGAAAGCCGCCCTTCGTCCCCTGGAAGAGGGCGCGCTCGACCCCCCTGCGGATCCGGATCCGGTCGAGGAGATCGGAGCCGGCGAGCCTGCCCAATGCCCGCAGGCCGAGACCCATGCCGCGCTCGGCGACGGTTCTCTCGTTGTCGGTCGCTGTGCTCATCGGACCCTCCCGTCGAGGTGCGGTGTCTTGCGCCTGGCGTCGCGGACGGCGAAGCCGATCGCGCCCTCGTCGAGCTCGGCGGTGGCGAGCTCGACGCGCGCCGGTAGCAGGATCGGCTTGCGGAACCGGACCTCGACCGCGAACGCGTCGGGGAGGCGCGGCCCGAGCGCCGCCAGGCAGCGCGCCTTGGTCCACATGCCGTGCGCGATCGCGGCCGGGAAGCCGAGCGGGCGCGCGGCCAGCGGGTGCAGGTGGATCGGATTGCGGTCGCCCGAGACGGCGGCGTAGCGCCGCCCCAGGTCACCCTCCAGGCGCCACTCGGCGCCGGCCGGCACGTCCTCCCCGAGCGCCTCGAGCCCCTCCTCCGGCTGAGAACGCACTTCCGCTCGCATAGCGGGCGGAGGTGCGTTCTCGGCCGGCTTGCCGCGGTGCAACATCGTGCTGGTCTCGTCCCAGACCACCTCGCCGGCGGCGAGCACGACCGTCTGCAGGTCGAATGTCCGGCCCTTGGGATGGGGCCGCAGCGCGGTCGGGCGGACGTGGATCGAGAGCTCCTCGGCGGCGGCGATCGGCCGGTGCTGGACGATCCGGTTCGCGACGTGGACGAGGCCGACGGCGCCGAAGGGAAAGCTGCCGTCCGTCATCACCGCCATCTGCAGGGGGAAGGCGAGGACATGCGGGTAGGTGGGGGGAAGCTGCTCGCGCAGGACAAAGCCGCAGACCCGGGCGTAGGCGGCGAGTCGCTCGCGGTCGGCGCGGACGCCGTCGAGCTCGAGCTCAATCCCCGGGATCTCGCCGCCGCCTCCGGGCACGAACGGCAGCAGCGAGGCCCCCGGCACGAGCGTCGCCGCCGCGCGGGCGTAGAGCGGAAGGACCTGCGGAGCGCTGGCCAGGGTGCGGGTGCGGGCCGCGGCCACCGTCAGGCCCCCAGCAGGTTCTGGCCGCAGACGCGAACCACGTTGCCGTTGACGCCCGTCGAGGCGGGGCTTGCGAGCCACGCGATCGCCTCCGCGACGTCGACCGGGAGCCCGCCCTGCGAGAGGCTGGAGAGCCGGCGGCCGGCTTCGCGCGGCCCGATCGGCATCGCCGCCGTCATCTGCGTCTCGACGAACCCGGGCGCGACGGCGTTGATCGTCGCTTCGCGCTCGGCCAGCCCCGGCGCCAGGGCCTCGACCATCCCGATCACCCCCGCCTTCGAGGCGGCGTAGTTGGTCTGGCCGGGGTTGCCGGCGATCCCCGACATCGAGGAGACGCAGACGATCCGGCCGTTCGGCCGCAGCGCCCCGCCGTCGAGCAGGGCGTCGTCGATCCGCTCCGCGCTCGAGAGGTTGACCTCGATCAGCTGCGTCCAGCGCTCTTCGGGCATCTTCGCGATCGTCCGGTCCTTGGTCACGCCGGCGTTGTGGACGACGACGTCGACGCCGCCCGAGAGCTCGGCGAGGATCCGATCCGGTGCGTCGGCGGCGGTGATGTCGAGCCCGATCGCGCGCCCCCCGACACCCTCTGTCACGGCTCGCAGCTCGGCGGCCGCCTGCGGCAGGTCGAGGCCGACGACCTCGCCGCCATCACGGGCCAGGACCGAGGCGATTGCGGCGCCGATCCCGCGCGAGGCGCCGGTCACCAGGCAGCGCCTGCCGGCCAGCGGCCGTTGCCAGTCGATCTCGGGAGGCGGCGCCACGCCCGCCCCCAGCCGCACGACCTGACCGGAGACGTAGGCCGACCGGGGGGAGAGCAGGAACCGGAGCGTCGAGCCGAGCTGGTCCTCGGCGCCCGGGGCGACGTAGACGAGCTGGCAGGTCGACCCGCGCCCGCCGATCTCCTTGGCGAGCGAGCGGGTGAAGCCCTCCAGGGTCCGCTGCGCGGTCTGAGCCCGGGCCGAGCCGGCCTGCTCGGGCGGCGTGCCGAGGACGACGAGCCGCCCGCAGCGCGCCAGCCGCGGCACCGCCGGATGGAAGAAGCGCTGCAGCTCGACCAGCTCGCTCGAGTCGGCGATTGCCGTCGCGTCGAAGACGAGCGCCTTGGCCGGGCCCTCAGCGCCGGCCCGTTCGGCGTTGATCTCGTCCAGCAGGGCGGCGAGGGCGCGGCCGAGGCGGCCCCCCGGAGCGCCGCCGGTGAGGACCGGCCCGCGGACGACCGGGTCGCCGGGGCGGTGACGCTCGAGCGGGGTCGGCCGCGGCAGGCCGACCTGTCTGGCGATCGCCGAGAGGACCGGCGCGTTGACGAGCTGCGAGTAGCGGTCGGTCATCGTGTGGCTCCTCCTGGGGCCTCGAGGATGGCGACGACGCCCTGGCCGCCGGCGGCGCAGATGCTGATCACGCCGCGCCCGCTGCCGGCCTCGTGCAGCTGCTTGGCGAGCCCGGCGACGATCCGTCCGCCGGTCGCGGCAAACGGGTGGGCGGCGGCGAGGCTGCCGCCGTTGACGTTGAGCCGGGCCCGGTCGATCTCGCCCAGGGGCTGCTGGCGGCCGAGCTGCTCCCGGCAGTAGGAGGCGTCCTCCCAGGCCTTCAGCGTGCAGAGCACCTGTGCGGCGAAGGCCTCGTGGATCTCGTAGTAGTCGAAGTCCTGCAGGCGCAGACCGGCGCGGTCGAGCATCGCCGGCATCGCGTGCGCCGGCGCCATCAGCAGCCCTTCGCGCTTGTGGACGTGGTCGACGGCGGCGGTCTGGGCCTCGGTGAGGTAGGCGAGTACGGGCAGGTCGCGTGCCCGCGCCCACTCCTCACTTGCGAGCAGGACCGCCGAGGCGCCGTCGGAGAGCGGCGTCGAGTTGGCCGCGGTCATCGTCCCCTCCGGGCCGCCGAAGACCGGGCCCAGCTTGGCGAGCTTCTCCAGGCTCGAGTCAGGGCGCAGGTTGGCGTCGCGCTCCAGCCCCAGGTAGGGGGTGATCAGGTCCTCGCAGAAGCCGCGCTCATAGGCGGCGGCGAGGTTGCGGTGGCTGGCCAGCGCCAGCTCGTCCTGCTCGGTGCGGCCGATCCCCCATTCGGTGGCCATGATCGCGCAGTGCTCGCCCATCGAGAGACCGGTGCGCGGCTCCTCATTGCGAGGAATGCTGGGAACGACGTGCCCGGGGCGCAGCCGTGTCAGGGTGCGCAGCTTGCCGGCCGCCGAGCGCTGGCGGTTGGCCTCCAGCAGCGTCCCGCGGAGCTGCTCGTTGAGCGCGATCGGGGCATCGGAGGTGGTGTCGGCACCGCAGGCGATGCCGGCGTCGATCTGCCCGAGGGCGATCTTGTTGGCGATCAGGATCGTCGTCTCGAGGCCGGTGCCGCAGGCCTGCTGGACGTCGTAGGCCGGGGTCTCGGGCGCCAGCCGCGTGCTCAGCACGCTCTCGCGGGCGAGGTCGCGGTCGTGGGAGTGCTTGAGCACGGCGCCGCCGGCGACCTCGCCGAGCCGCTCCCCGGCGAGGCCGAAGCGGTCGACCAGCCCGTCGAGGGCCGCGGTCAGCATGTCCTGGTTCGAGGCGTGGGCGTAGGCTCCGTCGGAACGGGCGAACGGGATCCGGTTGCCGCCGACGACGGCGACCTTGCGGGTCCTGCTTCTCATCGGGTCCTGGGTCCTTTCGGGGGTGGGTCGGAGGAGGTGGAGAGGCCGCCGGAACGCGCTCGCAGGCCGGGCTCGATCGTCGCGATCAGCAGCTCGGCGGCCTGTCCGGCGTCCAGTGCCTCCGTTCGCAGCCACCAGCGGGCGAGCGCCTCGGCGGCGCCGAGCACGGCGCTGGAGAGGGCTTCGATTTCGGGCTCGGCGGCGCGACGGCGATCCTCGGGCAGCTGCGCCCGGATCGAGCCGGCGACGAAGCGCAGGATCCGCGCCCGGTAGGCGCCGACGTGCTCGGCGACCTCGCCATGGATCGGCAGCGTCTCGTCGAACAGCACCGCCCAGGCGGCGCGGTCGGAATCGAGGAAGGCGAAGAAGGCGCGGACCCCCGCGGCGAGCGCCCGGGTGGGGCTCGTGGTTGCCGCGACCGCCGCGGTCACCGCCTCGATCAGCGCGTCGCCGGAGCGCTCCATGCAGGCGACGTAGAGGCGTTCCTTGTTGCCGAAGTAGGTGTAGAGGAGCGGCTTGGTGACCCCGACGGCGGCGGCGATCTCATCCATCGTCGCCGCGGCATAGCCCTTCTCGGCGAAGAGTCGGTGGGCGACGTCGAGAACCTGCTCCATGCGGGCGTCGCGCGAGAGTCTCGGCCTCATCGATGCATTCATCGATGTAGAGGTTACCCACCTATAAATTGAACGAAACGTGAGCCTGATCACGGTCTATACGCAGTCGTATAATACGGCGGCGTATATACGCTTGCGCCGTCCCCGGCCGCCTCCATGGTTTTGCTGCGGGCCGGCGTGGCGTGGACAATCCTTATACACTTCTGTATTATACGACTGCGTATGAAGAATTTCGTCGGCAACCCATTTCGGTTTGGCGCCCTCGCCCTGGACGAGTCCTTCACCGACCGGGAGCGGGAGCGCCGCGAGCTCGCCGGCGACATCCGCAACGGCCAGGACGTCGTCGTCTTCGCGCGCCGCCGGCTGGGGAAGTCGTCGCTGGCGTGGAGCGCCGCCCAGCTGGTGGCCGCGGAAGGCGTTCTGGTCGCCCAGGTGGACCTGATGACCACCCCGACCAAGGAGCGCCTGGCGGCGGCGCTGGCCGGCTCGATCTTCGAGCAGATCGCCTCCCCGCTCGAGCGGGTCAAGGAGGCGGCGCTGGCCCCCTTCAGGGGGCTGCGGATACAGCCCAGCGTCACCGTCGACCCCAGCGACGGCTCCTTCGCCTTCAGCTTCGCGGCCACCTCACCGCCCGAGGACGTCGATGCCACCCTGGAGCGCCTCCTCCGGCTGCCGGGCGAGCTGGCGGCGGGGCGCGGCAGGCGCGCGGCGCTGATCATGGACGAGTTCCAGCAGGTCATCGAGATCGACCCGCGGCTGCCGAACCTGATGCGCGCCGTCTTCCAGCAGCAGCCCGAGGTCTCCCACGTCTACCTCGGCAGCCGCCGCCACGTCATGCAGCGGATATTCAACGATCGCAACGAACCGTTCTGGCGCAGCGCGCGGGCGATGGAGCTCGGGCCGATCCCGGCTGCCGCCTTCGCGCCGTTCGTCGCCGGCCGCTTCGAGTCGAGTGGCAAAGCGGTCGCGCCCGCGGCGGTCGCCGCCGTGCTCGAGCGCACCGGCGGGCATCCCTACGCCACCCAGCAGCTCTGCTATTTCCTCTGGGAGCGCACCGAGCCCGGCGGAGAGGCCGACCTGGACGCCGCGGAGGCCGCACTCGGCGACGTCCTGCGCTCCGAGCACACGCACTTCCTGCTCCTCTGGGAAGGGGCGACGCCGACGCAGAAACTGGTCCTCGAGGCGCTCGCCCGGGAGCCGGGGCGCCCGTTCAGGGCGGAATACCGGAACCGCCACGGCCTCGGCCCGGCGACCAACGTGCAGCGCGCGTTGACCAGCCTCGAACGACGCGAATTCGTCGCCGGCGAGGGGGGTGCCTACGAGATCGTCGAGCCGTTCCTCGCCGAGTGGCTGGTCGGCTGGAATGTGGCCGCTCAGGCGGCCGGCACCGCCAGGTCGACCCTGACCGGGGCGCGGGGGTCGGGCCTGACGATCACGAGGACCAGGCTGTGGGTCGTGCCGGCGCTGTTGCTGGCGACGACGTGGGCGCGGTAGAACCCGGCGCTGATCGCGCCGCCAGTGCTCCTGATCACGACCTGGCCGTCGCGGCGCACCCGGTAGGTGACGCCCGCCGGCAGCCTGGCGGTGGCGCTGACTTCGGGCCAGGGCGTCCCTGCCACCGATATCACCTGCCTGGAGGGCCGGCCGGCGACGAGTTCCACCGTCGTCGGCCGGATCTCGGGCCGCTCCGCCGGTTCCGGCGGTTCAGCCGGGGGCGGCGGCGGCGGGGGCGGGATGGGTTCCGCGGGCACCGCGGCAACGGTCACGCTCACCGGGACCGGGACGCTGCTGGCTTCGAGGCTGGTGACGCGGAGCGAGAAGACCAGAGTCGCGGGCCCGGTCGGAGCGGTGAAGGTCGGTTTGACGGCGGTGGGGTCCGACAGCGTCACCGCAGGCCCGGAGAGCTGCTGCCATTCGTAGCTGAGGGCATGGCCGAGCGGGTCGGAGCTTCCCGAGCCGTCGAGGGTCACCTGGGCGCCGCTCGCCACCGACTGCGCGGCTCCGGGGTCGGCGCCGGGGACCGAGCTCTGCGCGGCGACGTACTGGCGGTGAAGCCACGCCCAGTAGGAGGTCGCATATGGCGGTTCTTCGCAGCTCACCTGGCTCGAGCAGGCTTCGTTGGAATCGTGGACCGCATAGGCGAAGTAGGCGTTCAGCTTGGCCGCCAGCTGCGGTTCGAAGACGTTGGCGGACCGGCTAGCGGTTTCGTAGTCCTGGTAGGCGGTCAGCAGGTGCTCAGCGCCGTAGGAAGCGGCGGCGACCTGCGCCAGCCGCGCCACGACGATGTGGTCGAAGTGGTCGCCGGACCCGAATTCGACAGTGGAGTTCTGGATCGCGATCACGTCGGGCTGGAATTCCTCGATCAGCGCCTCGAGGGTGCTCAGCAGCCCCTCGTAGGTGTAGGTCGTGCTGTCGTCGACCGCGGTGATCGACGAGATCGGTTCCAGCCCCGCGGGCTCGGGATGCTGGCTGCGCCAGAGCTTGGGAAGGCTCTGGAAGCCGGTGGCCGCGTAGCCGGCGCCCGCCGGCCCGCCGTTGGGCAGGCGCAGGTAGACCTGGCTGATGCGGGGCACACCGACCAGGGTCTGGAGATGCAGCGGGTGTCCCGCCACCGTTGGTTCCGAGGTTGTCCAGAGGTCGGCGGATTCGGCCATCTCCGCGTAGCCGGCGCGCGACCCCGCCTCGCGTTCACGCCAGTAGGCTTCGCCGAGGCCGGCGTCGCCCGCGGTTACGTAAACGGTGCGAACGCAGTCGCCGTCCGCCACGGCTTCGAGCAGGTCGGGACTCTGGAAGAGGAGGTCGTCGTCCTGGTGGGCCACGATGTTCATCTGCCTCGCCTCGCAGGACGGTTCCGCCGCCTGCGCCTGCCGCGCCCCCAGCGTCAGGATGGCGATCGCGATGGCCAGCAGGACCAGCGGTCTGAGATTGTCGGCGCCGGCGCCGCGAACCGCTTCCAGCATCACCCTCACCTACCCGATTGTGAAGAAGCGATGCGGCGGCCTGCCGCCGGGGGTCAGCGAGCTGCCGCGGGACCGCGCCCGGCGCTGCCGGGGGTCCCGATCGCTCGCACCCTGAAGCGCTTGGTCACCACCTTGGCGGTGGCACCCGGCCCGGTCGCCCGCACCTTGAAGACATAGGCGCCCGGTCCGAGGCCGCTGTAGGTGGCCGGGGAGGTGCACGGCCGGTAGCGAAGCTTCTGCCGCACGGTCCCCAGCGCGCACTGGAAGCGCGCCTCTGCCGCGGCAGTGAAGACGAACCGGACCTTGCCCTGACGATGAAGGATCCGGGCGGCTTTCAGCTTGATCGCCGCCGGTTGCGGTTCGGGTTCCGGTTCTGGTGTGGGTTGGGGTTGCTCTTCCGGTGTCTGTTTTGGTTGGGGCTCGGGGGCGGGCAGCGAGTTCAGGGTCGCGGTGACGGTCCGCGCCGCGTCGACGGTGATGATGCATCGACCCTGCCCGTCGACCGCGTCGCAGCCGGCCCAGACCGCTTCGGCGGTGCCGGCCGCGGGGAACGCGCTCAGCGCCAGCTGGGTCCCGTGTTCGAAGTCGCCGCTGCAGACAGCGCCGCAGCTGATCCCGGCAGGCGAGCTCGTCACTGTCCCGGACCCGGTGCCGTCGACCGTGATCGAGACGGAATGGCGTTCAAGCGCAAATGCGGCCCCGACTTCCCTCGCCGCGCTCATCGTCACCTTGCAGGTCCCGGTGCCGGTGCAGGCCCCGCTCCAGCCCTTGAATTCCGAGCCGGCGGCGGGGCTCGGGGTGAGCGTGACTTCCTTGCCCGATTCATAGCTCTCTTCGCAGTCGGCGCCGCAGCTGATCCCGGCCGGGGAGCTGGTCACGGTGCCCTGGCCGTTGCCGCTCTTGGTCACCTTCAGCTCATAGATGGGGATCAGGGCGAATTCGGCACCCACCGCTTTTGCCGCGCTCATCGTCACTTCGCAGGCCCCGGTGCCGGTGCAGGCACCGCTCCAGCCGGCAAAGCTCGAGCCGGGCGCGGGACTCGGCGTCAGCGTCACTTTGGTGCCGTGGTCGAATTCGGCGCCGCAGACCCCCCCACAGCTGATCCCGGCCGGGGAGCTCGTCAGCGAGCCGGTGCCGGTGCCCGAGCGGGTGACCGAGAGCTGGTGGCGTTCGAGGGAGAACTGGGCCCCGACTTCCCTCGCCGCGCTCATCGTCACCTTGCAGGTCCCGGTGCCGGTGCAGGCCCCGCTCCAGCCCTTGAATTCCGAGCCGGCGGCGGGGCTCGGGGTGAGCGTGACTTCCTTGCCCGATTCATAGCTCTCTTCGCAGTCGGCGCCGCAGCTGATCCCGGCCGGGGAGCTGGTCACGGTGCCCTGGCCGTTGCCGCTCTTGGTCACCTTCAGCTCATAGATGGGGATCAGGGCGAATTCGGCACCCACCGCTTTTGCCGCGCTCATCGTCACTTCGCAGGCCCCGGTGCCGGTGCAGGCACCGCTCCAGCCGGCAAAGCTCGAGCCGGGCGCGGGACTCGGCGTCAGCGTCACTTTGGTGCCGTGGTCGAATTCGGCGCCGCAGACCCCCCGGCTGATCCCGGCCGGGGAGCTCGTCAGCGAGCCGGTGCCGGTGCCCGAGCAGGTGACCGAGAGCTGGTGGCGTTCGAGGAGAACTGGGCCCCGACTTCCTCGCCGCGCTCATCGTCACCTTGCAGGTCCCGGTGCCGGTGCAGGCCCCCGCTCAGCCCTTGAATTCCGAGCCGGCGGCGAGACCGAGGTGAGCGTGACTTCCTTGCCCGATTCGCAGCTCTCTTCGCAGTCGGCGCCGCAGCTGATCCCGGCCGGGGCTGGTCACGGTGCCCTGGCCGTTGCCGCTCTTGGTCACCTTCAGCTCGCAGATGGGGATCAGGGCGAATTCGGCACCCACCGCTTTGCCGCGCTCATCGTCGCTTCGCGGGCCCCGGTGCCGTTGCGGGCACCGCTCCGGCCACGGCAAGAAGCTCGAGCCGGGCGCGGGGACTCGGCGTCAGCGTCACTTTGGTGCCGTGGTCGAATTCGGCGCCGCAAGACCCCCCACAGCTGATCCCGGCCGGGAGCTCGTCGGCGAGCCGGTGCCGGTGCCCGAGCAGGTGACCGAGAGCTGGTGGCGTTCGAGGGAGAACTGGGCCCGACTTCCTCGCCGCGCTCATCGTCACCTTGCAGGTCCCGGTGCCGGTGCAGGCCCCGCTCCAGCCCTTGAATTCCGAGCCGGCGGCGGGGCTCCGGGTGACGACTTCCTTGCCGATTCATAGCTCTCTTCGCAGTCGGCGCCGCAGCTGATCCCGGCCGGGGAGCTGGTCACGGTGCCCTGGCCGTTGCCGCTCTTGGTCACCTTCAGCCATAGATGGGGATCAGGGCGAATTCGGCACCCACCGCTTTTGCCGCGCTCATCGTCACTTCGCAGGCCCCGGTGCCGGTGCGAGCTGCGCTCCAGCCAGCAGCTCGAGCCGGGCGCGGGACTCGGCGTCAGCGTCACTTTGGTGCCGTGGTCGAATTCGGCGCCACCCAGACCCCACAGCTGATCCCGGCCGGGGAGCTCGTCAGCGAGCCGGTGCCGGTGCCCGAGCAGGTGACCGAGAGCTGGTGGCGTTCGAGGGAGAACTGGGCCCCGACTTCCCTCGCCGCTGAGATCGTCACCTTGCAGGTCCCGGTGCCGGTGCAGGCCCCGCTCAACCCTTGAATTCCGAGCCGGCGGCGGGGCTCAGGGTGAACTCGACTTCACCTTGCCCGATTCATAGCTCTCTTCGCAGTCGGCGCCGCAGCTGATCCCGGCCGGGGAGCTGGTCACGGTGCCCTGGCCGTTGCCGCTCTTGGTCACCTTCAGCTCATAGATGGGGATCAGGGCGAATTCGGCACCCACCGCTTTTGCCGCGCTCATCGTCACTTCGCATAGGCCCCGGTGCCGGTGCAGGCGCCGCTCCAGCCAGCAAAGCTCGAGCCGGGCGCGGGACTCGGCGTCAGCGTCACTTTGGTGCCGTGGTCGAATTCGGCGCCGCAGACCCCCCACAGCTGATCCCGGCCGGGGAGCTCGTCAGCGAGCCGGTGCCGGTGCCGAGCGGGTGACCGAGAGCTGGTGGCGTTCGAGGGGAGAACTGGGCCCCGACTTCCCTCGCCGCGCTCATCGTCACCTTGCAGGTCAGTGCCGGTGCAGGCCCCGCTCCAGCCCTTGAATTCCGAGCCGGCGGCGGGGCTCGGGGTGAGCGTGACTTCCTTGCCCGATTCGCAGCTCTCTTCGCAGTCGGCGCCGCAGCGGTCCCGGCCGGGGAGCTGGTCACGGTGCCTGGCCGTTGCCGCTCTTGGTCACCTTCAGCTCATAGATGG
Organism: Solirubrobacterales bacterium; assembly: GCA_046330305.1. Taxonomy (GTDB): domain Bacteria; phylum Actinomycetota; class Thermoleophilia; order Solirubrobacterales; family 70-9; genus VAYN01. Next base: position 204,536 of record JAXLTA010000012.1, read on the forward strand.
GGATCAGGGCGAATTCAGCTTTCCACACTTTGCCGCGCTCATCGTCACTTCGCAGGCCCCGGTGCCGGTGCAGGCACCGCTCAGCCGGCAAAGCTCGAGCCGGGCGCGGGACTCGGCGTCAGCGTCACTTTGGTGCCGTGGTCGAATTCGGCGCCGCAGACCCCCACGGCTGATCCCGGCCGAGGAGCTCGTCAGCGAGCCGGTGCCCGGTGCCCGAGCAGGTGACCGAGAGCTGGTGGCGTTCGAGGGAGAACTGGGCCCCGACTTCCCTCGCCGCTGAGATCGTCACCTTGCGGGTCCCGGTGCCGGTGCGAGCCCCGCTCCAGCCCTTGAATTCCGAGCCGGCGGCGGGGCTCGGGGTGGCCGTGACTTCCTTGCCCGATTCATAGCTCTCTTCGCAGTCGGCGCCGCAGCTGATCCCGGCCGGGGAGCTGGTCACGGTGCCTGGCGTGCCGCTCTTGGTCACCTTCAGCTCATAGATGGGGATCAGGGCGAATTCGGCACCCACCGCTTTTGCCGCGCTCATCGTCACTTCGCAGGCCCCGGTGCCGGTGCAGGCACCGCTCCAGCCGGCAAAGCTCGAGCCGGGCGCGGGACTCGGCGTCAGCGTCACTTTGGTGCCGTGGTCGAATTCGGCGCCGCAGACCCCCCCACAGCTGATCCCGGCCAGGGAAGCTCGTCCGGCGAGCCGGTGCCGGTGCCCGAGCGGGTGACCGAGAGCTGGTGGCGTTCGAGGGAGAACTGGGCCCCGACTTCCCTCGCCGCGCTCATCGTCACCTTGCAGGTCCCGGTGCCGGTGCAGGCCCCGCTCCAGCCCTTGAATTCCGAGCCGGCGGCGGGGCTCGGGGTGAGCGTGACTTCCTTGCCCGATTCATAGCTCTCTTCGCAGTCGGCGCCGCAGCTGATCAGCGGGGAGCTGGTCACGGTGCCCTGGCCGTTGCCGCTCTTGGTCACCTTCAGCTCATAGATGGGGATCAGGGCGAATTCGGCACCCACCGCTTGCCGCGCTCGTCACTTCGCAGGCCTGGTGCCGGTGCAGGCACCGCTCCAGCCGGCAAAGCTCGGCCGGGCGCCGAGGACTCGGCGTCCAGCGTCGCCCCGATGCCGTGGTCGAATTCGGCGCCGCGAACCCCCCACAGCTGATCCCGGCCGGGGAGCTCGTCAGCGAGCCGGTGCCGGTGCCCGAGCGGGTGACCGAGAGCTGGTGGCGTTCGAGGAGAACTGGGCCCCGACTTCCCTCGCCGCTGAGATCGTCACCTTGCAGGTCCCGGTGCCGGTGCAGGCCCCGCTCCAGCCCTTGAATTCCCGAGCCGGCGGCGGGAATCCGGGGTGGCGACGTGACTTCCTTGCCCGATTCATAGCTCTCTTCGCAGTCGGCGCCGCAGCTGATCCCGGCCGGGGAGCTGGTCACGGTGCCCTGGCCGTTGCCGCTCTTGGTCACCTTGAGGGCGTAGAAGGGTTTGGCGACGTTGACCGTCACCGTCGCCGGCGAGCTGGTCGCTTCCGAGCTTTCGACCGTCAGGGAGAAGGTCAGGGTCGCCGGCCCGACCGGTGCGGTGAAGGTCGGTTTGACCGCCGTTTTGCTCGATAGCGTCACCGCCGTCCCGCCGGTCTGTGCCCAGTGGAAGCTGAGGGAGTGTCCGAGGGGGTCGGCGCTTTTCGATCCGTCGAGGGTGACGCCGGCGCCGCTGGCGACCGCCTGATTGGCACCGGCGTTGGCCCCGGGCACCGACGTTTCCGCGGTGATGTACTGCCGTCGCTGCCAGGCGTAATAGCTCGAGAAGAGCGGTTGTTCGCACTGCAGCAGGGTGCTGCAGGCTTCGTTCGAATCGTGGGCGGCGTAGGCGTAGTAGGCGCTCAGCTTTTGAGCGAGGACGGGTTCGAACACGTTCACCGGTTGGTTCTGCGTGTTGTAGTCCATGAACCCGAGGAGGATGTGCTTGGGCCCATAGGCATCCGCCGCGATCCGTGCCAGCTTGGCCGTGGCGACGTGGTCGGCGTGGTCGCCGGTCCCAAATTCGCGCGTGAACTCCTGGGTGGCGATCACGTCGGGTTCGAATTCGGCGATCAGCGCTTGCAGCGTCGCAAGCAGCCCGTTGTAGGTGTAGGTGGCGGATCCGTCAAGCGCGGTCAGTTCGCTGATCGGTGTGAGGCTGGCGGGCTGCGGGTTCTGGCTGCGCCAGAGCCTGGGAAGGCTCTTGAATCCGGTCGCCGCGTACCCGGATCCGGTCGAGCCGCCGTTGGGCAGCCGCAGGTAGACCTCACTCACGTCCGGGTTGCCGGTCAGCGCCGCCCCGTGCACCAGGTGCCCGGAAACCGTGCGTTCGAAGTTCGTCCACGCGTCGGGCACCCCGGCCATCACGGCGTAGGCGGCCCGTGATCCGGCTTCGCGTTCCTGCCAATAGGCGGTGCCCAGGCCAGCGTCGCCGGCGGTGAGGAAGACGGTCTCGACGCAGTCGCCGGCGGCGATCGCTTCCAGCACGTCCGGGCTCTGGAACAGCAGATCGTCGTCCTGGTGGGCGACGATGAACATCGATCTGTGGGAGCAGAAGGAGGCGCCTCTCGCCTGCGCTTGCGGCCAGGCCAGCAGCAGCATGGCCAGGAGCGAGGTCGCGACCAGGGCCAGCGCCGCGCGCTGGCGCGGCGCATCAGCCGGTGGACGTTCCTGCGGGAGCATGCTCACTACTCAGATTGTGCCGGACGGATATCCCCCTGCGACTCAACAAACGTCCAAAAGCAGCCCTTGGTTCAGCCTCGCGTGCCTACGATGACCGCGATTCGAGCTGCGCGAACCTGCTCGACGCGGGGTTTCAGGCCAGCTCGGTGCCGTCGTAGAGCTTCTTGACGTGCACGGTGCCGGCGGGGGCGGCCTCGAGGCAGAGCTTGCAGAGCACGCACTCGTCGACGTTCGCGGCGACAACCTCGACGCCGGAATCGGTGCCCCGATAGATGCCGACCGGGCAGACTTCCTCGAGCTTGGAGCCCAGCGCCGGGTCGCTCACGGTGGGCTCGTCGACCTCGATCTCGATGAAGACCTCGTTCAGCTGCTCGGCCATCAGGTGGTCGCTCCGATCTTTTCCTTGACCGCGTCGGGGATCTCGTCGATCCGCTCGACGACGCGGATGCCGGCGGCTTCGAGGCGGGCGATCTTCTCGGTCGCCGTGTCCTCCTTGCCCTCGACGATCGTGCCGGCGTGGCCGAAGGACATCCCCTTCATCTCGTCGTCGTCCATGAACTTGCCGGCCATGAAGGCGACGATCGGCAGGCGCGAGTCGTTGTCCTTGACCCATTCGGCGAGCTGGGCCTCCATCCGGCCGCCCGGCTCGGTGTAGATCACGATCGCCTCGGTCTGCTCGTCGGCCTCGAAGTAGGGCATCAGCTCGGCGTAGGTGGAGCCGATGATCGCGTCGCCGCCGATCGAGACCGCGGTGGAGACGCCGAGGCCGGCCTGGGTGAGCGACGAGGAGATCTCGGTGGTCATCCCGCCGGAGCGGCTCATCACCCCGACCGGGCCGGGCTGGTAGGCCTTGGCCGCGTCTCTGGCCGGGCCGCCGATGCCGCCCATCTTGCAGACCTCCGGCACGATCAGGCCGAGGCAGTTGGGGCCGATGATCCGCGCCCCCTCGCTGTTGGCGAGCTCGACCATCTGGGCGACGTCGCCGCGCGGGATCCGCTCGGTGACGACGACGACCAGCTTGATCCCATTCAGGATCGCCTCGAAGACCGCGTCCTTGGTGAAGGCGGGGGGGACGGTGACGACCGAGCCGTCGATCGGGCCGCCGTGGTGCTCGACCGCCTGGGCGACGGTGTCGAAGACAGGCACCCCGTGGACCTCACGGCCCTTGCGGCCCGGGGTCACGCCACCCACCACCCTGGAGCCGTAGTCGAGGCACTCGCGGGTCAGGTTGACGGCCTCGCGGCCGGTGATCCCCTGGACGATGAAGGTCGTCTCTTTCGAGAGAAGGATCGACATCGGCTAAGCCCGCCGCCTCTGGCGCCGGTTCATGAGGTCCCCTGGATCTTGGCCACGGCACGGCCCGCGGCCTCCCACATCGAGACCGAGCGGTCGCAGTACTCGACGCCGTAGCGCTCGAGGATCTTGAAGCCCTCGTCCTCCCAGGCGCCGGGGATGCGGAAGATCGCGATCGTCTCGCCCGGGTCCTTGCCGAGCTCCAGACAGGCCTTGATCACGCCGCGCGCGACGATGTCGACGCGCGTGTTGGAGACGATCGACATCATCACCGCGATCTTCTCGACGCCGTCCTTCTCGAGCACCTGCTTGGCCAGCCCGCAGGCCTTGGCGCTACGGACGGGTTGCCGCCGATCTCCGAGTAGTTGGCCGGCCTGCCGCCCTGGCTGCGGACGGCGTCGGTCAGCGTCAGCGAGCCGCCGCCGGCGCCGATCACGAGGCCGAGGTTGCCGGTGAAGCCGTGGTCCTTGCCCTGAATCACGCCGCGGTGGTCGGCGGCGTCGATCGCGGCGACGTTGCGCTCGAACTCCGAGGGTTCGTAGGTCTCCCGGGTGTCGTCCTCGGCGATCTCGAGCTGCCCGCGCAGGAGGGCCCTCTGGCGGCCGACCGCCTCGTTCTCCATCTCCATGTGGGCGTCGAGGGCGACGAAGCTGCCGTCGGTCAGCTCCGCCAGCGGGTTGATCTCGGCCAGCGTCATGTCGTTGTCGCGGAAGAGGCGGGCGAGACGGGCGAGGACGGGCGTCGCCCGGTTCAGCTGCGAGCCGGTGACGCCGGTGGCGGCGATCGCCTGCTTGGCCTCGAAGTCGGGAATCGGGAAGAGGTTGGAGACGTGGCCGCGGCCGACGTGGTCGGGGTGGGTCTCGGCGACCTCCTCGATGTCGATCCCGCCCATGTCGCTGAACAGCATCAGCGGTTTCTTCGCGGTGCCGTCCCAGACGACGCCGGCGTAGTACTCCTGCTTGACCTCGGCCTTGGGGTCGACGAGGACGCCGCGCGGCATATGGCCGTTGATCTCCAGCTGGAGGATGGCGGCGGCGTGCTCGGCCGCCTCCTCTGGCGTGTCGGCGAACTTGACGCCGCCCGCCTTCATCCGGCCGCCGGTCAGCACCTGCGACTTGATCACGACCGGGCCGCCGATCTCCTCGGCCGCCGCCCGGGCCTGCTCCGCGGTGGTGCAGAACCCGTACTTGGTGACGGGTATCCCCGCCAGCTCGACGATCTTGCGTGCCTCGTACTCGTAGAACCTCATCCGCGGCGGGACCCTATCGTTTGCGCTCGGGCGAAGGCGGGCCCGCGGCCGCGGCGATTGCGATCGCGGCTCTGCGGGAAACTACGGAGGGTCGTGTCAAGGCCGCTTGGAATACTGCCCCCGGTGCGACCCGTTCGACCCGGGCCGATGGCCCGCCGCGCCTCCAGGTTCCTGCTCGCCGCGATGACCATCACGCTCGCCCTAACCGCTTCCGGATGCGCCGCGACCGTAATCGACAGCGCCAAGCTGGAGGCCGCGATCAAGTCGAACGTGGAAAGATCCCTGCACCAGAAGGTCACCGCGGTCGACTGCCCGTCCGACCAGCAGGTGGATCCCGGAGCCACGTTCTCTTGCGAGATCGATTTCTCAAACGGAAAGCACGCCAGTTCGACGTGGAAGATCCGGAACAAGGAAGCTGACGTCGACCTCGTCGGCTTCAAAAAGAACGAATAGAGAGAGGCAATGAGCGACCTGACCACCGCCCCCAAGCTGACTTCCCACGAGAAACTCCTGAGCTGGGTGGGTGAGATCGCCGAGTTGACCAAGCCTGACGCCGTGCACTGGTGCGACGGCTCCGCCGAAGAGTACGACGCCCTCGCGCAGACCCTGATCGACGCCGGCACCTTCGAGCGCCTCTCCGACGCCAAGCGCCCCAACAGCTACCTCGCCCTCTCCGACCCCGCCGACGTCGCCCGGGTCGAGGACCGCACCTTCATCTGCTCGGAGGCCGAGGAGGACGCCGGCCCCAACAACAACTGGCGGGCGCCGGCCGAGATGCGCGAGACCCTCGACGACCTCTTCCGCGGCTGCATGACCGGGCGGACGATGTACGTGGTGCCGTTCTCGATGGGGCCGATCGGCTCCCACATCTCCGAAATCGGCGTTCAGCTGACCGACTCGCCCTACGTCGCGGTCTCGATGCGGATCATGACCCGGATGGGCAAGGCGGCGCTCGACGCGCTCGGCGAGGACGGCCAGTTCGTGCCCTGCGTGCACTCGGTCGGGATGCCCCTGGCGGAGGGCGTCGAGGACGTCCCCTGGCCCTGCAACGAGGACAACAAGTACATCGTCCACTACCCCGAGACGCGCGAAATCTGGTCCTACGGCTCCGGCTACGGCGGCAACGCGCTGCTCGGCAAGAAGTGCTTCGCGCTGCGGATCGCCTCGGTGATGGCCCGCGACGAGGGCTGGATGGCCGAGCACATGCTGATCCTCAAGCTGACCTCGCCCGAGGGCGAGGTCAAGTACGTCACCGGTGCCTTCCCGTCGGCCTGCGGCAAGACCAACCTCTCGATGATGATCCCGACCCTCCCCGACTGGAAGGTCGAGACGATCGGCGACGACATCGCCTGGATGAAGTTCCACGAGGACGGCCGCCTCTACGCGGTCAACCCCGAGTACGGCTTCTTCGGCGTCGCCCCCGGCACCGGCCACAAGACCAACCCCAACGCGATGGAGACGGTCGAGCACGACACGGTCTTCACCAACTGCGCCAAGACCGACGACGGCGACGTCTGGTGGGAGGGGATGACCGGCGAGCCGCCCGCTCACGCGATCGACTGGCACGGCAACGAGTGGACGCCGGACTCCGACACGCCCGCCGCCCACCCCAACGCCCGCTTCACGACGCCGGCCGCGCAGTGTCCCTCGATCGCGCCCGAGTGGGAAGACCCGGCCGGGGTGCCGATCGACGCCTTCCTGTTCGGCGGCCGCCGCGCCACCGCGGTGCCGCTCGTCTCGGAGGCGTTCGACTGGGAGCACGCGGTCTTCATGGGGGCGACGATGTCCTCGGAGAAGACCGCCGCCGCCGCCGGCAACGTCGGCGAACTGCGCTTCGACCCGATGGCGATGCTGCCCTTCTGCGGGTACAACATGGCCGACTACTTCGCCCACTGGCTGAAGATCGGCGAACGCGAGGGCGCCGTCCTGCCGCGCGTCTTCTACGTCAACTGGTTCCGCAAAGACGACGAGGGCAACTTCCTCTGGCCGGGGTTCGGCGAGAACAGCCGGGTCCTGGAGTGGGTCTTCCGCCGCTGCGAGGGCAAGGCCGAGGCGGTCGAGACCCCGATCGGGCTGCTGCCCGCCGAGGGCGCGATCGACGTCAGCGGGCTCGAGATCTCCGACTCGGCGATGGAGGAGCTGCTCAGCGTCGACGCCGAGCTCTACAAGGCGCAGCTGCCGCAGCTGCGCGAGCACCTGGAGAAGTTCGGCGAGAAGCTGCCGGCCGAGGTGATGGCGCAGCTCGACGCGCTCGAAGCCCGCTTGGGCTGAGGCGGCGGCTCAGCGCAGCCGCGGCGCGGTCCGGGCCGGCGGTTCGGGCGGCGGCGCCTGCCAGGTGGGCGGAGCGATCCGCCCTCTTGGCAGGCCGCTGTCGCGTTGCCGACGTAGTGCGCCGCCCTGATCCCCCGCGCGAAAGCCGAGGTCGCGGCCTTGGAGCTCGACAGCGGCCAGTGCATGCCCTGGTCCTCGTAGTCGAAGTAGACGAGGCCACGCACCTTCGGGTACTGCTTGGGGATCACGTTGAGCATGTTGCGGATCCACTTCGCCTTGGAGCCGCCGCGCTCTTCGGAGGCGGTCTCGCCGATCATGACCGGCTTGTGGGGCGCGATCTTGACCAGCCGCCGGTAGGTCGAGCGGAACACTTCGTTGAAGCTCTGCCAGCCGATCGAGTTCCTCGTCTTCCCCCAGTTGAACCCGTCGAGGCAGGTCCAGTCGACGTAGCGGTTGCCTGGGTAGACGTCCTTCATCGGGGTCAGCCGCCGCGTGAAGTCGACGTTGGGGCACCAGACCCAGGTGGCGTTGGTCGCGCCGACTTCTTCGAAGATGTCGTGGATGTGGCGCCAGGCGGCGATGAAGGTATGGGAGGTGTTCCGGTTCACCCCCGGGCTCCAGGGGAACCAGAAGCCGTTCATCTCCCAGTTGAAGCGCAGGAAGAAGGGGTGGCCCCATTCGGCGGCGTCTTCGGCGAAGTTGCGGATGAACGGGTCGAGGTGCCCATGGGCGATCCGCTTCAACCGGAACGCGGCCTGGTTGTCGGCGGTAGCCGGGATCGACTGCGAGCCCCAGTTGAAGAACGGGATCGCGCCGAAGGAGCGGATGTCCTGCATGGCGACGGCGGGGAAGCCGAGGAAGGTGCATTCCGGACCCCGGGTGCAGTCGGAGAAGGGAGCGGAGAACTGCAGCAGCGAGGGGGCCTTGCCGACCGAACGCGAGAAGTCGACGGCGGCCTGCATGTCCCACGGCGGCGGCGTCCCGGTGAACTCGTCGCCGATGATCGCGCCCCAGTAGAGCGGCCGCGCCGTCTTCGCGGCGCTGGTGGCGGGCAGCAGCACGGCGAGCAGGGCCAGGGCAGCGACGAGGAGCGCGCTGGCCCGCGCCAGTCGACGACGCCTACGGGGGTTTTGGTTCGGGGAGCTCATCTATGGCAGAAACCCGCAGCTTGACCGTTTGCTGCGGCTCGCGCCCTGCGCCGGGTCCTGACGACAGCGCTCGTTCAGTCGAATACGGCCGCGACCTCGCGTCCGGATCAGCGCGGGACCGGGATCGGGCTGCCCGCGAGCCCCGCGAACGCCGGGCCGCGGAAGCGACGGTGCCGGATCCCCTGGGAGAAGGCGCGCAGGCCAGCCGGCGAGGACTCCAGATTCCATGACATGCCGCGGTCGAGGCGGTTGAACCAGACCAGGCCATGGATCTTGGGGTAGCGCCGCGGCAGGCGCTTGAACATCTGCCTGATCCACCGCGCCTTCGGCTTGCCGCCCCCGTTGGAGGCGAGCTCACCGAGCATCATCGGCTTGCCCGGGGCGATCCGGCGCACGATTTCGCGATAGCGCGGGCCGAAGAGCGCGTCGAAGCTGTGCCAGGGCGAGGGATGGATGCTCTGCCGGCCCCAGTTGTAGCCGTCGAGGCAGGTCCAGTCGACGTAGCGGTTGCCCGGGTAGTAGCGACTGAGCGTTGCCCGCGCCCCCTTGGCCCCGGCGTACGGGCACCAGACCCAGGTGGCGTTGTCGGCGCCGACCTGGGCGAAGATGTCGTGCACGTGGCGCCAGGCCGCCACGTAGTCGCCGGGCTGGTTGCCGTTGATGCCCTCGGACCAGAGGAACCAGCTGCCGTTCATCTCCCAGTTGAAGCGCAGGAAGAAGGGGTGGCCCCAGGCCTTCACCGCCGAGGCGAATTCGCGCAGGTAGGGGTCGAAGCCCCCCCCGGCGATGTTCGCGAGGCTGAATTCGGGATCGTCGAGAACCGCTGAGTTGGGTTGCGAGCCCCAGCTGAAGACGGGGATCGCGCCGTAATTTCGGATCGCCTGCATCGCCGCGGTCGGGAACCGGTTCGGTTCGCAGCTGGCGGCTTCGCAGCTGCGAAACGGCGAGGAGAACTCGATCAGGGAGGGGCTCCTGCCGACCAGCCGTTCGAAGGCGGTGACCGCCGACATGTCCCACGGCGCTTCTCCGCCGGTCAGCTGATCGCCGATCCAGGCCCCCCAGTAGATGCCCTTGGGTTCCTGGCTGACCTGTTCGGCGCCTGGGGTCGCGGCCCGCGGCTGGCCGGCCGCCGGGAACGGCGCCCATCAAGCCCGCCAGGGCGAGGGCCGCCAGCAGCACGAGTATCGACTTGGCCTTCGTCATTCGGATCACCGCCCGCCTCCTGGGCAGCCAGCCCAGTGTAGGGAGTCGCCTCCCTCGCTTCGGCAGCAGGCGTCAGCCGGCCGGCTGCACCCTTCCGCTGAGCGAGGCGTACTGGCTGCCGCGGTAGACCGGGTCCTTGATGCCGGCCGCGAAGGCTTCGGCTGAGGCCGGCGAGCTCTCGATCGGCCAGTCGCCTTCTTCGTTTTTCTCGAACCACTGCAGGCCGCGGATCTGCGGGAATTCGGTCGGGATCGCACGCAGCATTTCGGTGATCCACGCCGCCTTCGAGCCCCCGTACTCGGTCGAGCCGGTCTCGCCGACCACCATCGGCTTGCTCGGCGCGATCTGCTGCGTGATCAGGTCATAGGTGGGGCCGAAGAGTTCGGCGAAGCTGTGCCACTTTTCCGAGCGGTAGGGGCTGGAGCCCCAGTTGTATCCGTCGAGGCAGGTCCAGTCGACGTAGCCGTCGCCGGGGTAGAGCGAGGCGAGGTCCTGCAGCTTGCCCCAGGGGTCGACGTTCGGGCACCAGGTCCAGGTGGCGTTGTCGGCGCCGACCTGGGCGAAGATGTCGTGCACGTGCTGCCAGGCGGCGACGTATTCGCCGGGCTGGTTGCCGTTGACGCCCTGTGACCACTGGAACCAGTCCCCGTTCATCTCCCAGTTGAACCGGAGGAAGAACGGATGGCCCCATTCCCTGGCCGCCGTCGCCCAGCTGCGGATGTAGGAATCGAAGCTGCCGTTGATGACGTCGGCGAGCTGGAAGTTCGGCTGGCTGGTGCTCGCCGGCAGCATCGAGGAGGCCCAGCTGAAGAAGGGGATCGCGCCGTGCTTGCGAATCGCTTCCATCTGTGTGGTCGGGAATTCGTAGTAAGAGCAGGACGAGGCCGGCGTGCTGGTCGAGGAGCAGCTGGCGAAGGGCGAGGAGAAGTTGATCAGCGAGAGCGACTTGCCGGCGACCTGTTCGAAGCGCGAGACCGCGTTCATGTCCCAGGGCGCCTGGGCGCCGGTGAACTGTTCCCCGATCCAGGCGCCCCAGTAGAGGGGCGCCGCCGGCGCCGCTGCGCACCTTCTTGGCGACTTTCTTGACCGGGCCGAGCGCCTTCGCGCTGGCGAGCGAGACCCGGGTGCCGGAGAGGCTCTGGCTGACCACCCTGGCCTCGGCTGACGGCGCCTGCGCCGCGCAGAGAACCACCAGCGCGGTCAGCAGGGCGACGACGGTGAGGCGGACCGGGCTTGGGGTGCGGATTGCCATGCCCAGCCATCGGCAGCCCGGCGCCGCAATCGAGCCCCCGCACGGCGGCTGGACATGTGTTGGATGGGCCTTGACTTTTCACGCCAGGGCCCGAGAGGGCGGGCCCCTGGCCTCGGCCCGCCTCTAGAAGGTGCTGGCGTAGGCGGTGGCGCCGCTGCTGTCGAGGCGCCAGTCGCCGGCGCCGCCGGTGTTCCAGTTGAAGTAGGCCTCGCCGATCACCCAGCTCGGCAGCAGCGACTGGAATTCGCGGATCGTCGCCGGACGGTTGGAGTTCCTCGAGGCGGAGACGCCCCACTCGGCGATGATCGCCTGCTTGCCGGGGGCGATCCGGTGCAGGTCGTTGAGGATCAATTCGGAGCCCTGGCGGGCGCTCCAGTTTTCCATGTAGATGTCGGCGCCGACGTAGTCGACGTAGGCGTCACCCGGGTAGTAGGGCGTCGGGTCGACGGTCACGCTGGAGCCGGCGAAGCGGTAGTTCGGGCACCAGAGCCATTTCACGTTGGGGGCGGTGATCCGTTCGTGCATGTAGCGCCAGGCCGCCGCGTAGTTGGACTTCTGGCCCCAGACGTACCAGTTCCCGTTCATCTCCCAGAGCGGGCGCAGGATCACTTCCTTGCCGTAGCTGGCGAGCGCTTTCTGCATCTGTGCCAGGGCGGCGTCCTGGGAGCCGTTGAGGATCGCGCTGGGCGTGCTGGTGGAGTTGCCGATGTCGAGCAGCGGGGTGCCGCCGCGGCTGGCGGCGAGCGTCAGCGTGTTCTTGTCGATCGCACCCCAGGGCTGGCCGTAATGGACGAGGTCCTGGTGGCCGTACTGCGCTTCGATCTGGTTCCACTCGGTCGAGTTCCAGATCATGTTGCCCGAGCCGGGATCGTCCCAGAGCCCCGTCAGGCGCTTGCGGGGTCGGCGTCGGAGTGGGTTCCGGAGTGGGCGTCGGGGTCGGTTCAGGGGTGGGGGTCGGCGTCGGTTCCGGGGTCGGCGTCGGCGTCGGGGTGGGCGTCGGTTCGGGGGCCGGAGTCGGTTCGGGGGTGGGCGCGGGGGCTGGAGAAAGGTTCGACACGGTCACCTGGATGGTGGCACTGGCGGACGTGCCGCGGCTGGAGTAGGCCGTGGCGGTGAGGCGGTGTGGGCCGTTGGCCAGCGTGGTCGTGTCGAGCCCGCTGCCGTAGGTGAAGGGCGCGGAGCGGTCGCTGGAGAGGACCTTGCCATCGATCGCGAAGGCGACCTTGGAGACGCGATCGCCGGAGGTTCCGACCACCCAGGGGATCGTGGCGGACACCGTGGCGCCGGACGCCGGGGTCTGGGCGTAGACGACCAGGTTGACGCGGGAGCTGGCGTAGCGCGAGAGCTTGGCGCGCATCGTCACCTTGGCGGCGCGGCGCTGGGCGTCGGCGCCGGGGGCGAAGACGGTGGCGGTGAGCAGCGCGGCGAGCAGGGCCACAACGGCGAGGAGGACAGGGCGGCGAGTGTGGGTGGCGAGCGTCATCGCCGGACGGATCGACCGCCGCAAAGGGACCCTGAACCGGTCCCATGTCGCTCTGGACGTTCGTTTGCCGGCCCGCTGGACGCTTCGTCAGATCAGCGAGCGATACAGCCGCAGAAGGCGCTCGGCGCACTCGTCCCAGGAGATCAGGTGAGGCCGCTCGGTCGGCGCCGGCTTGGCCAGCTCCTCGAGCGCGGCGCGTCCCAGCTCGGCCGGGGTCTCCTCGAGCGGGACCGCCCGGGCGAAGCCGTCGCCGGCCAGCTCGCCGAGGCCGCCAGCGTCGGCGACGAGCAGCCGGCAGCCGGCCGCCGCCGCCTCCAGCGCGACGAGCGGATGGGTCTCGAACTCGCTCATCAGCACCACCAGCGAGACGCCCGCAAGCAGCTCGGCCATCGCCTCCGGCCGGTCCGGCGGGGTGCTCGTGAACTCGACCGAGTCGGCGACGCCGAGCGCCGCCGCCTGCTCGCGGAGCTCCGGCTCGTACGGCCCGGTGCCGACGACCAGGAGCCGCGCGTCGGGACGCTCCCGCAGGACCTCGGGAAAGGCGGCGATCACGCGGTGGTGGCCCTTGTAGCTCGAGGCGCCCGAGCGTCGCCAGCACCGGCGCCCTCCGCTCGCCCACATCGCCGCCCGCGCCGGCGTCGGCGGTCGTGAAGGCGAGGTCGGTTCCGTTCGGGATCAGGACGAAGCGGTCTGCCGGGATCCCGAGCTCACCCCCGTACTCGTCGATCTCGAAGTGGGCGACGGCGACGAGCTTGGCCGCGCGCCGGAGCAGCGGTCCGAGCAGGCGCCGCTGCAGGGGCCGGGCCCGGTTGCGCAGCTCGACCGAGTGGCCGCCGCCGTGGAAGGTGAGGACGTAGGGGATGCCCAGCCAGAGGGCCCGCGCCATCGCCAGCGGCGCCACCAAGGTGTGGTAGGACTGGACGTGGATCAGGTCGGGCCGCCGCCGGCCGATCTCCCGCCAGAGCCGAGGTGCCAGGGACCAATCGCGGTTGCGGGGCCAGGCGCGCACGGTGCAGATCGGCACCCCGTCGCGCTCCTGTTCGGCGATCGCCGGCCCGCCCGGCTCGGTGCAGAGCACCTCGACCTCGACCCCCGGGTCAGCGGCGAGCCGCTTGGAGACCTCCATCACGTGGCGCTCGACCCCGCCCTGCAGGAGCGGGCTTCGCGGCGTCACCATCAGCACCCTCAGCGCCTCCTCCTTGCCCCCCTGCGCCAGCTGCTCGCGGCGGCGCGCGATGCGGCGGCTCTCGCGGCCGGCGCCGAGGAAACCGGCCGTGGTCGCGGCGAGGCCGGCGAGGATCGCCGCCGCCCGCTCGAGGCCGCCGAGGTCGCCGCGCAGCGTCTCGCGCCCAGGCCGCGAAGAACCCCCAGCGGCAGGGTCCGCCGCACGCCAGGTGCGCTCGGCGGCGAGGCCCGAGTCGCCGCCGACCAGTGCCGTCAGGATCGCCTTCGAGCGTCCCTCGCCGCGGCAGCGCGAGGTGAAGTAGGAGCGCTCGCCGCGCTCGGGCGGAACGTAGTGGTCGACGCTGGCGGCGGGGTCGTAGAGGATCGTCGCCTCGGGGTGGCGCTGGCCGATCCTGATGCAGAGGTCTGTCTCCTCGCAGCCGGCCGGGATCTTGCCGATCCGGCCGAGCTCGTGGCGGAAGCCGCCCGCCTCGCGCAGCACGGGCCGGCGGAAGGACATGTTGGCGCCGACCAGGTTGCGGACGGGTTCGGGGTGGTGCGGCATCCCGGAGTGGGTGCAGCCGACGACCCAGTCGAACTCGGGTGGGAACCAGCGCGGGCGACCGGTGCTCCAGTCGGGCCGGACGCTGCCGCCCGCCCCGAGCACGAGCGGGTCGGCATAGGCCGCGCCGAGCCGCTCGACCCAGTCCGGGGCGGCGACCGCATCGTCGTCGAGGAAGGCGACCACCTCGCCGGAGCTGGCCGCGACGCCGGTGTTTCGGGCCCCGGAGAGCCCCTGCTGCTCGGAGTTCGCGATCACCGCGAGCTCGGGCCAGCGCCGGCGGCACTCGGCCTCGAGCTCGGGCGAGTGGTCGATCACCAGCAGGATCTCGTGCGGAGCGACGGTCTGCGCCCGCAGCGACTCAATCGCCGCCGCGATCCGGTCGATCCTCTCCAGCGTGTACGCGCAGAGCAGGACCGAGACGGTCGGCGGAGACTGGGTGGCTGGGGCGGCGTCGGGCACGCGCCGATTCTGCCATCACCAAACTCGCCTAACGTTGCCGCCGATGAGCCGGGAAGATCGATGCGCGTACTGATGGTCGCCCAGTCCTTCGCCCCCGTCGTCGGGGGCGAGGAGCGGATCGTCGAGGACCTCAGCTCTGAGCTGTCGCGGCGCGGCCATGAGGTTCGGGTCGCGACCCTGCGCCAGCCGCTCGGCGAGCCGCCACCGCGCGAGGACGGCGTCATCGTCGAGCTGGCCGAGAGCTCGGTGCGGCGCCTGCCCGGGCTCGCCGCCGACCCCGAGCGCAGCTACGCGACCCCTGCCCCCGACCCGCTCGCGGTGCGCGACCTGCGCCGGATCGCCCGCGACTTCGAGCCCGAGGTCGTGCACGCTCACAACTGGCTGGTCCACTCCTATCTGCCGCTCGACCTGCGCTCGCCGGCGGCGCTGGTCCTCTCCCTGCACGACTACGCCTGATCTGCGCGACGGCCAAGCAGTTCGCCTACCGCGGCGGCGTCTGCAGCAGGCCGGCCGCGGCCAAGTACCTGCGCCACGCGATCGAGTACTACGGTGCCGCCAAGGGCGTGGTCGCCGCCGCCGGCGTCGCCGCCACGGCACCGGTTCTGCGCCGGCGGGTCGACATGTTCCTGCCGGTCAGCGAGGCGGTGCGCCGGCTCAGCGGCCTCGACGACTCGCTGCCCCATCGCGTCGTCCCGAACTTCATCGGCGAGCTGCCGCCGGCGCCGCCGGCCGGGGAGCCGTTGCTGGCGCGGCTGCCGCGCGAGCCGTTCATCCTCTACTTCGGCGACGTCACCGAGGACAAGGGGGTGGGAGCCCTGCTGCAGGCGTATCGCCGGCTCGACTCGCCGCTGCCGCTGGTCCTGATCGGCCGCCTGCTGCTCGAGGGCGCCGCCGAGGTGCCCGGTGTCGTCGCGCTCGGGCGGGCCCCGCACGCGGTCGTCGTCGAGGCGCTGCGCCGCGCTGCCTTCAGCGTCGCTCCCTCGCTCCTTCCCGAGTCGTTCGGGATCGTCACCTGGAGGCGGCGGCGGCCGGCACAAGCCGACGATCGCATCCGACCTCGGCGGCCTCGCCGACGTCGTCCTCGACGGCGAGACCGGGCTGCTCGTCGCGCCCGGCGACGTCGCGGGCCTGACCGCTGCCCTGCGGCGGCTGAATGACGATGCCGCCCTGCGCGGGCGGATGGGGAAGGCGGCCCGGGCCCGCGCCGCCGAGTTCGGGCCCGACCGCGTCGTGCCGCGCTTCGAATCCGCATACGAGCTTGCGTTCGCCGCTCGCCTCAAGCGGGCGGGGGCTCGGCGCCGATAGAAAACGCAGGCCGGCCCCAGTGCGGGGATCCTGCGCAGGTCCGGCGCCGCGAGCGAAGAAACGTAACCTGGAATTCCCGATGGAGCAGATGACCGCCTCAAAACCGGCCGCCGCGGCCAAGCCCGCCGCGGTCCCCCAGACGATCCGGCTCAAGCCCACGAAGGGGATTCGGCAGGTCTTGCGGCCGCGAACTCTGGCGCTACCGCGACCTCGCCTTCCAGATCGCCGCTCGCGACGTCACGATTCGCTACCGCCAGACCGCCTTCGGGGCTGCCTGGGCGATCCTCCAGCCGGTCGCCTTCATGATCGTCTTCACCTACGTGTTCGGCCAGGCGGCCGGCATCTCAACCGATAGCCCGAAACGCCCTACGCCCTGTTCAGCCTCACCGCGCTGGTGCCGTGGATGTTCTTCGCCAACGCCTTCCTGCTCAGCTCCGAAAGCCTCGTCCTCAACCAGGCGCTGATCTCGAAAATCTACTTCCCGCGGATCTTCATCCCCGCCGGCGTGATCGCCGCCGGCTGCGTCGACTTCACGATCTCGCTGACGATCCTGCTCGCGATCGTCCTCATCTACGGGGTTGTGCCCTCGGTCGCCTTCCTGGTCGTGCCGGTACTGGTCACGATCGCGATCGCGACGGTGCTCGGTGCCGGGACGGCGCTCTCGGCGATCAACGTCCGCTACCGCGACGTCCGCTACATCGTCCCCTTCGCCACCCAGATGTGGCTCTTCGTCACCCCGGTGGTGTATCCGAGCAGCAGCCTCAGCGAACCGCTGCGGATCCTCTCGGCGCTCAACCCGATGACCGGAGTCGTCGAAGGGTTCCGCTGGGCGCTGCTCGGCAGCGGCAGCGCGCCCTGGGATCTGATCGGGATCTCGGCGGGCTCCGCGGTCGTCCTCCTGGTCATGGGACTCGCCTACTTCGACCGCGTCGAGCGCAGCTTCGCCGACCTGATCCCCGAGCCCATGAGCTACGTCGCGATACAGGCAGAGGGTCTCGGAAAAAGCTACCGGCTCGGTCTCAGCGCGGCCTACGGGTCGCTGCGCGAGAGCATCACCAATGCCGTCCGCGGCTTTGATCCTGCAGCCGCGCCATCAGCCGCAGCGGAAGCCGCGGTCGACGTGCTGGCCAAACGCGCTGCGCGATGCTCTGCTCTCTGATCGAAGGCCGGCGGCGATCGAGCATCGCTGCAACGACGGCGAGCACGCTGCTCAAACTGCTTTCGCGGATCGCCGAGCCGAGCACCGGCTGGGCCGAGGTGACCGGCCGGGTCGGCTCGCTGCTCGAGGTCGGCACGGGCTTTCATCCGGAGCTCACCGGGCGCGAGAACGTCTTCCTCAACGGCGCCATTCTGGGCATGCGGCGTAGCGAGATCCGCCAGCGCTTCGACGAGATCGTCGATTTCGCCGGCATGGAGCGCTTCCTCGACACGCCGGTGAAGCGCTACTCGAGCGGCATGCAGGTGCGGCTCGCGTTCGCGGTCGCCGCCCACCTCGAACCCGAGATCCTCCTGGTCGACGAGGTGCTCGCGGTCGGCGACGCGGCCTTCCAGCGCAAGTCCCTGGCCAAGATGGCCGAGGTCGCCCGCGCCGGCAGCACCGTGGTCTTCGTCTCCCACAACCTGGCGACGATCCAGGCCCTCTGCCAGCGGGCGATCCTGCTGGAGCGGGGGAGGGTGATCGACGACGCGCCGGTCGAGAAGGCGGTGACCGGCTACCTGCGCTCGCTCGAGCGGGGCGCCGTCACCGATCACCTGCTCGCGCGCACCGACCGCGACGGCCGCTCCTGGGGCGAGTCCAAGGTCAAGCGCCTCGCCCTCTACGACGCGATCAGCGGCGAGCCCGACGTCGTCGTCGGCGGCCGGCCGGGGCGCATCGTCGTCGAGGTGACCAAGGCGGTGCCGATGATGGAGTGCCAGCTGACGATCCTCAACAACCTGGGCCAGCCGATCACGACCCTCGACAGCGAACTCTCCTCGCCCGAGGACGTGCGCGAGCCCGGCGGTGAGCCGCGGATCGAGTGCCGCCTCGAGCAGCTGCCGCTGATCCCCGGCCGCTACCGGATCGACGTCGTCCTGCGCGGTCGTCAGGAGATTCAGGACGGGCTGCAGGCCGCCGCCTACTTCGACGTCGAGCCCGGGCTCAGCAGCGGGCGGCCGATGCCCGCCAGGCAGCGACGGGGACATCGTCCTGCCGCATTCCTGGCGGCTGCCGGCGTAGCTACTCGCCGCCGAACCAGAGCTTGCGCAGGAAGGTCGCGAGCGAGTCCCCGCCGCGCACCTCCAGCCGGGGGATCTGCAACGGGTCGTTGCCACGGTTGACGAGAGTGTTCTCGACGGTGCAGGCGCCGGCGAACCCGGCGGCGGCGGTGGCGGCGACCACCCGGGGGTCGAAGTCACCGTAGGGGTAGGCGAGCGAGAGGATCGATTCGCCGAGGGCGCCTTCGAGCTCCGCGCGCGCCGCCGCGGTCTCCTCCGCGAGTTCCCCGTCGCCGGTCTCCGACAGCAGAGGGTGGGTGCGGGTGTGAGCGCCGAAGCCGACCCCCTCGTCCTGCAGCCGGGCGATCTCGGCAGCGGAGAGCAGCCGACGGCCGGTGAGCATCCCGCCCTCGCCGCCGGCGTCGGCCCAATCGTTCTCGCCGCCGATCCGGTCGCTGACCAGGAAGATCGTCGGCGGCAGCCGGCGCCGGCGGAGGACCGGCCAGGCTATCTCCAGGTTGTCCCGGTAGCCATCGTCGAACGTGATCACCACCGAGCGTGGCGGCAGCTCGGCGCCGGAGCGCAGCAGCGCCACGAGCCGGTCGAACGGTAGGGCCCGGTAGCGCAGCAGCTTCAGCAGCCGGGCCTGCCGGACCAGGTTGCGCCGGGAGACGACGAAGCGGTCGTCGGCTTCGCCGTCGTCGAAGGAGTGGTACATCAGCACCGGGACGCCTCGCGTCGTCCGCTTCCACTCGCGCCGGCCCATCGCCGTGCGCACCCCCAACCAGAAGGTGTAGCGGGAGACGAACCCATGCCAGACTTGGCGCGGTCCCCGGCCCGGGAGCAGGCGCCCGACGGCCGCCAGGGCGGCCGGCGGGACGCGCAGCGCCAGCAGCAGGCGCCGCAGGGTCACGTCGCGTGCGGTCGGCTGCGGGAACCAGCTGGTCAGCCGCGTCATCGCCGCGTCGCGGCGGCCGAACTCGGCGCAGTAGGCGCCGAAGCGGCGCATGTCGTGGAGGATCCGCTCGCGGCCCTTCTGGTCGTCGTGGAGGCCGGCGGCAGCGGGCAGGTACACCGGGCGGCAGCCGGCGCGGCAGAGGCGGTAGCCGACCTCGAGGTCCTCGATCGCCCCCAGGTCCTCGGCGAACCCGTCGACCTCACGCAGCAACGAGCGCGGCGCCGACATGTTGCCGCCGTAGCAGTCGGTCCAGTCGAGAGCCTTGTGGGCGAGTTCGTCGTAGCGCTGATTCCATTGCACGGCGTAGGCGTGCGCGAACCAGTCCCGACTGTCCGGAGGAACCTGGATGAGGCGCCCGATGCCGAGGGCCGCCGGGTCGCGTCGGTGGGCGGCCAGATGCTCCGACAGCAGCTCGGGGGCGGCGATGATGTCGTCGTCGAGGAAGACGCACAGGGGCCCGGCGGCAGCCTCGATCGCCGCGTTGAGCGCGGCCGGCTTGCCGCTCTTGTCGCGTCTCAGCACGCGCACCTCGAAGGGCATCCGCATCGTCTCGACCAGCTCGGCCGAGCCGTCGTTGGAGCCGTCGTCGACGATCACGACCTCGAACGCCTCGGGAGCGAGAGTCTGCTTCGCCAGGGCCTCGAGGCAGCGGCGCAGCAGCTCGCGCCGTCTGTGGGTCGCGATCAGGACGCTGAGCTCGGGGGTGCCGGGCTCGGTCACGTCGTCGGCGGGCGGGTGACCCGGTCCCACTCCTCGGGGGTGAGCTCCTGCCGCACACCCCTCCAGAAGGCGAACCGTCGCACGATCGAGTACCAGAGCAGTTCGCGGCTCTCTCCGGGCACCAGCGGCCCGAGCAGCGCCAGCGGAGTGGGCGGGAACCGCATCTCGAGCAGGCGGCGACGGATGTCGAGCTCACGTGGGCCGGCGCGCTCGCCCCAGGCAAGCAGGCTGGCCTCCCGCTCGGGGTGGCGCCGGGAGAGGACCGCGTGCATGCGGCCCTGCCGTTCGGCGTCCTCGAGCATCTTGCGTCGTCGCTTGCCGTCGTCGTGGGTTCCGTGCGCCCGCGGGACGTAACGAGGCGTGCAGCCGGCCTGGCTCAGGCGGAAGCCCAGGTCGAGGTCTTTGCCGGTCGGCACCTCGGGAGAGACGCCGCCGATCTCGCGCAGCTGCTCCAGCGGAGCGGAGAGGTTGGCGCCGTAGCAGTCGGTCCAGTGCGCCTCCCGGTGCTCGAACTCGAGGTAGTGGGCATTCCAGGCCCTGGCGTGGGCGCGCGCGTACCAGTCGCGGGCAGGCGGCGGCTTCTGGGTCGAGCACCGACGCCGACGCACCGGGGATCGGCGCGGTGGGCCTCGATGTGGCCGGCGACGAGATCGGAGGAGGCGACGACGTCATCGTCGAGGAACAGCACCCGGGGGCCGCTCGCGTGGACGAGCGCCGCGTTCTGGGTCAGGGCGTGACCCGCCTTCTCGCGCTCGAGCACGCGCAGGGCGAACGGAGCGGCGAAGGCTTCGGCCACGGCCGCCGACCCCTGTTCGCAGCCGTCGGTGGCGACGATCACTTCGAACCGGCTTGGCTCGACGGACTGTTTGGCGAGGGAGACCAGGCAACGCTCCAGCATTGCCGCGCGGTTGCGGGTCGCGATGATGACGGTCAGATCGGGGGCGGCTGCTTCGTTCATCGGACTCCGTCCTGCACCACGGGCTCGCCGGTAGGCGCCGCTCGGTCGGCCTCGACCAGCCGGCGGAAGGTGCGCCCGTCGACGCTTTCGGCCACTCCGCGCCAGAAGGCGTAGCGGCGCACGAAGTGCAGCCAGATCATCTTCCGCCCGTCGCCCGGCAGGAACCGGCCCAGGGCGACCAGCGGACGCAGGGGCACGTGCAGGGCCAGGCTCCAGCGCCGCAGGCGCAGCTCGACCGGGCCTGCCCCTCCCTGCCAATCGAGCAGCTCTGGAGCGGCGGCGGGGAAACGGCGGCTGAGCTCGACGTGCATCCGGCCGGCGCGCTGGGCGTCAACCAGCATCTTCGAGCTCCGCTTCTGGTCGTCGTGGACGCCGTGGGCGTGCGGGAAGTAGACCGGGGTGAGCCCGGCGGCGCACAGCCGCAGGGCGAGGTCGAAGTCTTTGGCCGATGGGATGTCGGTCGACACGCCCCCGAGCTCGCGGATGGCGGCGGTGGGGAAGGATAGGTTGGCGCCGTAGCAGTCGGTCCAGTGAGCGGGGCGCCGTTCCAGATCGTCGTAGTGCTCGCTCCAGCCGCGGGCGACAGCGTGCGCGAACCAGTCCACTGCGCGTCTACCGGGCGCTGGGTGAGGAAGAACCGATGCCGATCGCACCAGGGTGCTGCCGGTGGCCCTCGATATGGCCGCCGACCAGGTCCGGTGAGGCGATCACGCGTCGTCGTCCAGGAGCAGGCAGTAGGGCGCCGCGGCGAGCTCGATCGCCGCGTTCTGCGCGACCGCGTGGCCGGCTTGGGCGGCTCGAGGATGCGGATGCGGAAGGGCGGCCGCAGGGCTTCGGCCATCGCTGTGGTGCCGTCGTTGGAGCCATCGTCCGCGACGATCACCTCGAAGCTGGTCGGCGGGGCGGTCTGCCTGGCCAGCGAGTCGATGCAGCGGCGCAGGAGATCGCGCCGGTTGTGGGTGGCGACGATCACGCTCAGCTCGGGCTCGGCAGGGCTGGCGGTGCTCATCTCACTTTTCTCGTCATGACCGAGCGGTTACTTGGGTTTTGGCCGACTTCTACCGGTGTAGCTCGATCGCTTCGGCGTAGATCTTCTCGAGTCGCGCGGCCCAGCTGGCACTGCTGAGGTGCTCGAAGGCAAAGTTGCGGGCCGCCCGTCCGAGGGCGCGGCGCCGATCGTCGTCGCCGAGCAGTTCGGCGGCGCCGGCCGCGATCCCTGGCGGCATCGGAGCGATCATCAACGGCGGCGGCTGCTCGAAGCAGTCGAAGCCCACCTGGGCACCGAGCAGGGTGGTGACGACCGCCTTGCCGAGTGCCATCGCCTCCAGCACCTTGATCCTCATGCCGCCGCCGCTGCGGACCGGGGCGAGAATGACCGCCGCCGCGGCCAGGTGGGGCTCCATCGACGGCGCGTCGGCGATCAGCTCGACGCCGGGCCCGGCCAGGGCGCGGACCTCGGGCGGCGGCGCGCTGCCGACCAGGCGCAGGCGGGCGGCGGGGAAGCGCCTGCGCACCGCGGGCAGGATCTCGCCCGCCAGCCAGATCGCCGCCTCGCGGTTCGGCAGGTGGGTGAAGGTGCCGGTGAAGAGGATCGTCCCCGGCTCCTCGCGATCGGGGTCGGCGGCTGCCGGCAGCTCCATCCCGTACGGGTTGACGCGGAGCCGCGTCACCAGGTCGGGCTGGCGCCGGCGGATCTCCGCGGCGTCCTGCGAGGTGAAGGTCTGGACCAGGTCGAACCCACGCCAGGCCCGCTCCTGGTAGGAGTCCAGCCGCTTCAAGTCGGCGCTCTGCAGGAGGCGCAGCGGCCGTTGCCGGAGCGGTCCGCCCTGCCAGCCCGATGCCGGCGCCCGCGCCGCCTCGTGCTCGGTGAGGACGCGCGGCACCCCGGCGGGCAGCCGCAGCGCCGCCATCGCGCTGTCCTCGACCGCGACCACGTCGAACTCGCGCTCGCTCGCCACCCGATCCAGCAGTGCCTGCATCCCGCGCAGCTGCAGGACCGTCCGCCACGGCCACGGCCGGCGCAGCCAGGTGCCGGCCAGCTGCCGTCGCACGCGCCAGCGCGCGGCCGTCCCGGCGGGGCGGCGACCGTCGACGAAATGGGCGTCGAGTCCGGACGCGGCCAGCGCGGCGGCCGACTCGGCCTGGCCGGGAAGGTCGCCGAACGGGGCCAGCACGGTCAGCTCGTGGCGGGCCGCGAGCCCCTGCACCTGGGCGTGCAGCAGCTTCGGCATCGCTCCGAAGCCGTCGCGCTGCGGCACCATCGGCCCGATCAGCAGGATCCTCAAGCTCGTGCTCCCCGGGGGAGGCCTCCGGGACGCGACCGGCCACCGCTAACATCGCCCGCTTCATGCAGCCCCAGCCAGACCTCGTCTTCGACATCGGCATGAACGACGCCGCCGACTCCGCGTACTACCTGCGGCGCGGCTACCGCGTGGTCGCGGTCGAGGCCAACCCGCTGCTCGCCCGTGAGGCCGAACAGCGCTTCGCCGCCGAGGTCGCCGACGGCCGCTTCGCGGTCGCCAACGTCGGCGTCGCCGACGGTGAGGGGGAGGCGGAGTTCTGGGTTTGCGACGACTGGAGCGCCTGGAGCTCGTTCGATCGCGAGATCGCCAGCCGCAACGGCAAGAGGCACCATGCCGAGACGGTCCAGCTGAAGCCGATGAGCTGGCTGCTCGAGGAGTACGGGATGCCGTACTACTGCAAGGTCGACATCGAGGGGCACGACCAGTACTGCCTGCGGGGCCTGACCGCCGAGAGCCACCCGACCTTCATGTCGGTCGAGCTCTCCGAGTACCCGTTCCTCGACGAGATGGCCGGCCTCGGCTACGACCGCTTCAAAATGGTCCACCAGCTGAGCTTCAGCGCCGTCAACGGGCGCTGGTACCAGCGCCGCGCCCGGATCCCCGACGAACGGGCCAGGGCCGGATTCGAGCGCATCCGCGGCGCGCTCCTGGGCGGGCTCAACGACGGCCGCTGGTACTTCAAGATCGGCAGCTCCGGGCCCTTCCCGACGATCACGCCGGGCCGTTGGCTGACCTTTGAGGAGATGAGCGCCGTCCGTAGCTGGGTCGACGACCGCTACAAGGCCGGCGACTTCGGGTTGCTCGACTGCTTCGACCTGCACGCGACGACGGCGGCCGAGGTCGCCTGAGCGCCGCGCCCGTGTCAAGTTCCTCTCGCATCGCGAGAGGAACTTGACACTCGGCGCTGCCGGGGGCCTCACGAGGCCGCACCGGCCTGGCGCTGCCGGCGCCGTAGAAAGGGGTTCAGGGCGCGGCGGCGCTCCGGGAACAGCCAGCGCTCGGCCAGCGACCTGGCCAGTGGCCGCGGCGCCAGCGCCATCGCCGCGAACCAGCCGACGAACAGCAGCTTCAGCGCGGCACCCGCTCCCTGTCGCCGGCGCGCGGCGCGCACCGCGTCGGCGAGCAGGCCGGCGCGGGTGTCGGTGGGGACCGGGTGAGACTCGGGCGCCAGCCGCAGCGAGACCATCCGGTTGCCGAGGTCGGCGATCGAGAGGATGCGGGCCGGGCAGGGCAGTTCGAGCGCCGCGGCGAGCCGCCGCAGCTCGACCGCGGTTGCGGCGGCGAAGGCGATCGAGTCGCGGACGTGGTCGAGGTCGAGGTCGGCCGCCTGCGGCTCGTAGCTGTTGGCGCCGTGCAGCCGGTAGCCGGCTCCCACCTCGGCCAGCGAGCCCACCTCGCCGAGCAGCGCCGTCAGGTGGACGAGGTACCAGTCGGCGCAGCGGCGGAACGGCTGCTCGGGCATCGGCATGATCCGGCTCAGAGCCTCGCGGTTGAAGGCGTTCGCGCTGGTCGACATCCAGACCAGATCGAAGGGATTGGCGAGCTCGGCCCGGCGCAGGTCGCCGGCGGGCATCGGCAGCCCTTCGCCGGGCTTCAGCGCCCCGGTCGGCCGGCCCTCGGCGTCGATCACCCGCGAGCGGCACTGGACCTTGACCAGGGCCGGGTTGCGGGCGAAGGCGGCGGCAAGCCGGGCGATGGCGCCGGGCTCGAGCACGTCGTCGGCGTCGAGAAAGACGACGACGTCGCCGCGGCAGCGCTCGAAGCCGACGTTGAGCGTGGAGGCCTGGCCGCCGTTCGGCTTGAGGACCGCCTCGACCCGGTCCTCGTAGCGCTCCAGCACGGCGCGCGAGTCGTCGGTCGAGCCGTCGTCGACGACGATCACGCCGACCCGCGGGTGGCTCTGCTCGAGGGCGCTCTCGATCGCCGCCGGCAGGAACCGGCCGTAGTTGAAGTTGTCGATCACCACGTCGACGCGGATCTCGGCAGGATCTCGCGGCGCCGTCATGCGCCGGTTCCGGGCACCCAGGTGTAGACGCGGCGGTAGACCCGTTCCGGGTCGCTCTGGCGAAACAGCGAGGCCGTGGTGGCGGTCGTTGCGGCCGGCGTCGGCAGGTCGACCCTGATCGTCCGCTCTTCGCCGGGAACCAGATCGAAGAGGCGGATCACCGGCTTTTCCTCAGTCCCGACCCGGACGCGCAGGAAGTAGGAGGCGGCGTGCTGCTCCTGGCTGCGGACGCCGACGCGCACGACCGAGTCGCCGCCGGCGGCGCCGGTCGAGATCCAGAGGTCGGTGTGGCCGATCGCGTTCTTGCCGGGCAGGGGTATGAAGGCGACCGTTACCGCGGCGGCGGCGACCGCCAGCGCGGTCCCGTAGAGGGCGAGCCGCAGGGCCGGCGGGCGCTGCAGCCTGAGCCGTGTCGGTCGCCCGGGCTGGGGACGGCGGATAGCGGCCAGCCGGCAGCAGCCGAGGACGATCAGCACCAGCAGCGCCGCCCAGGTGCCGGGGTGCAGGCCGCCGAGGTAGTTGAGGGCGAGCGAGCCGAGGGCGAGGACGGCGAGGCTGAGGGCGAGGCTGAGCGCCACCATCCGCGGCCAGCCCAGCGGGCGGCGGGCAAAGGCCGCGGCGCTGATCGCGTAGCCCGGCAGCAGCAGGCACAGCGGCAGGGCAAAGATCAGGCTGAGGCCGGCGAGCGGCAGCACCAGCGCCAGGACGGCGCAGAGCGGCGCTGCCAGAGCGGCGAGGACGAGGTCGCGGTGGCCTCTCACGGGGCCCCTCCGTCGAGGTCGTAGACCGCGATCGAGCCGTTCGAGTAGACGCGCGCGGCGCCCGGGATTTCGCCGAACTTGCGGATCGTCGCCGGCGCCACCTTGGCGTTGCGGTGGGCCTGGCCGCGGATCGGGAAGAAGTAGCCGCTGATCGGGTCGCTGGCGATTTCGCGATTGTCGGCGACCAGGTAGCGGATGTGGTGATCCCGTAGCAGCGGGATCTCCCAGTCGGCGAGGGATTCGGAGAGAAGGATGTCTTCGATGTCGGGCGATTCGCCGGCGAAGGCGGTGCGGCCGCCGGGGACCATCAGCATGCGCGCGTCCGCCGGGCTGGCCGCGAAGCGGGCGTTCTTCGGCGTGTTGCGCCTGGCCCATTCCGCCATCGAGAGGGTCGGCGAGGTGATCGTGTGGCCTTCGGCGCGAACCTTGAGCGGCAGCGCCAGCTGGATTTCCCACGGCCAGCCCGAGATCGCGCCGCCCATGATCACCAGGGCGACGGCGCCGCTCAGCAGCAGCCGCCAGGGGCGGATGCCGATCCGCGGCCGCCAGGTCTCGAAGCCGGCGAGCGCGACGACGAAGGCGAGCCCGATGAAGAGGAACTCGCTGGCCCGGTTGCCGGTCTCCCAGGCGGCGGGGGTGAAGCGCAGGGCCAGGGTGCCGAAGAACCCGAGCGCGGCGAGGCCGAGGATCCACGCGAAGGGGCTGCGCCGGTGTCGCTGCCAGAGCCGGCGGATGCCGAAGAGGAAGCCGATTCCGAGCAGGCCGACGGCGAGCAGGGCGAGGCCGCGGGCCCAGGTGGGGGTCGCTTCGCCCGGCGGCCGTTCACCCTGGAAGAGGCCGCGGCTCGCTTCGTTGCCGAACAGGGTGTGGAGGATCGAGTTGAAGGCGTCGCCGAGCACCGGCGTCAGGTAGCCGAGCGTCGAGCTGGCGACGAGCAGCAGCCAGGCGAGGGCGAGCACCCCGGCGAAGACCGCCAGCCGCCAGGGGTTCGACCAGCCCCAGCTGCGGCGCACCAGCCAGTAGGCGAGCGCCAGGCCGGCGAGGACGAAGACCAGCGCGTAGGAGGTCAGATGGTGGGTGAGGACGATCGCCCCGGTGCCGAGGCCGATCGGCACCGCCCAAGCACGTGCCCAGCCCTCCGGGCCCGCTTCGCGCTCGGCTACGACCATCATCACCACGACCAGCAGCGGCAGCGCCAACGACTCGTAGGAGTACTGGGCGCCGAAGTAGAGGAAGTTGAAGTTGCCGGCGTAGATCGCGGTGGCGAGGCCCGCGGTCCGGGCCGAGCCGCTGACCCGCCCGAAGAGGAGGAAGAGGGCGAACATCAGCGTCAGCCTGGCGGCGCCGACGACGATCACCCCGGCCCCGAACACCGAGAGCCCGGTGATCTTCATCAGCGCCGTCGTCGCTCCCTCCAGCCCGGGGTAGAACGGGGTGACGGGGAGGATCGGGTTGCGGTGGAAGAGGTGGCTGGTTTCCGCCGCCCGGTTGGCGTTGAACGCGTGCAGGATCTCGTCGGAGAAGGTGAAGAGCGGGGCGTCGCGGATCACCTTCACCGCGTAGAGCGAGAGCCCGAGCAGACAGACCAGCGCCAGGCGTTCGGCGGGCGAGGCCTCCCGGGAGGTGAGGCGGTAGGCGATCGGCGCCGCGATCAGGACGATGCCCGCCCAGAGGATCAGCTGCGATGGGGAGAGGGTGGCCCGTGAGAGGGCGTTGGCCAGCGAGCAGAGGAGCAGCCCGATCGCCGTGGTCAGGGCCAGCGGCGCGAGGTGGCCGGCCTGATCGAGGAGACGGGGCTGCCGGCTCGCGTCGGCCGGCCGGCGCGGAGCGTTGGCCGCCGGTCGAGCCGAGGTAACGTCCATCACCCTGACGGTACCCTCAGAGCCGGCATTTTCCCCCGCCTGTCGAGGCATGGGCGTCCTTTCGCGCTAGGCGGCGGTGGCGGCGGTGCCGGTCTCGCTGGCCTCGGCGCCGCGGTCCCTCGCGGGCTCGCGGTGGATGCTGCGGCGGCGCCGTGCCTCCCTGAGGATCGTGCCGAGGACGCGGAACCCGTCTCGGAACGTCTTCAGGTTGCTCTCGCCGGAGATGCGCTCGAGCTCGTAGCTCGGCACCTCGGTGATTTTCATCCCGGCCCCGGCGATGCGGAGATTGATCAGCGTCTCGACCTCGAAGCCCGGGACGTCGAGCGAGATGAACGGCAGGCAGCGGGCCCAGAAGGCGTTGTAGCCGTAGCAGAGGTCGGTGAAGTGGGTGCCGTGCAGGAGGTTGGCGCTGCCGCTGAGGAAGGCGTTGCCGAGGTTGCGCAGCGTCGTGATGTCGGCGCTGCCGCCGCCCTCGAGGTAGCGCGAGCCCTTGGCGAAGTCGGCGCCGGCCTCCAGCGCGGCGACGAAGCGGGTTATCTCGGCCGGGTCGGCGGACCCGTCGGCGTCGAGCATCACGATCAGGTTGCCGGTCACCGAGGCGAAACCGGTGCGGAAGGCGTCGCCCTTGCCGCGGCCGCTCTGCGAGGTGACGCGGATGCCGGGGCAGGCGGCCTGGGCGGCCTCGATCGTGTTGTCGGTCGAGTTGCCGTCGACGAGGATCACCTCGTGCAGGCCCCTGGGCAGGCGGCTGAGGACCTGGCCGATGTTCTTGCCCTCGTTCATCGCCGGCACGACGACGCTGACTTTGGTGCGGCGGTTGGCCCGCCGGTCGGGGCCGCGGTAGGGGACGGCGTCGCGCGAGGCGAGGGCCTTGACGTCGATCAGAGGCACGCCGCCGACCTGGCTCGGGGTGGCCGCCGGCGCCTCGAGCAGGTCGAGCGGCCGCGGCAGCAGGCTGACCATCACGCCGATCGACTTGAAGGCCCGGACCAGCTCGAGCAGGCCCTCGTCGTCGGCCCGCTGGCTGGAGATGACGATCCGGTCAGGGTGGTAGCGCTCCACCACCTCGAGGGCCGCGACGCGGCCCCGCGAGGCTTCGTCGGGCTGGGCGGGGGGCACGGTGCCGATCAGCGCCGCGTACTCCCGCAGCGGCGCGTAGGCGCGAAGGCGGCTGGCGGTGTCCTCGTCGCCGACCAGGACCCAGCGCTCGGGCCGGTCGAGGCGCCGCAGGTAGGGGGCGATCGCCATCCCGCTGGCGGCGTCGAAGACGACGAACATCGCCCAGAGCCCGAGCTGCTGGGCGGCGTCGAGGGTCATCACCAGCGAGGCGGCCCAGGCGAAGAGCGCCGCCACGACCAGCCGGATCACCGGCCAGCCGGCGCCGCCGACGCTCGAGTAGAGGCCGCCCCGCGGGCGGCTGGAGCCATATACGCCGAGCAGCCCGTAGACGCCGATCAGGATCAGCGGCGCGACCGGGATCGCCGGGAAGAAGTCGGCGCCGGCGATCAGGCCGATCACGATCAGCGCCACCGAGGAGGAGATGAAGTCGATGCCGGGCAGCAGCCACCACGAGGCGCCGCGCCGCGCCATCGGCATCGCGCCCAGGGTGGGGCGGTCCTGAACCAGCGCTTCGCGCCTGTCGGCGCTTGGGTTGAACGGAGGTTCGAGGGGGAGTTCGCTGGGAGGCTGCATCGTGTCCGTGGGGGTCAGACGAGTCGGGGCATCTCTTACGAAAGGCGCGTGATCGTCAAAGGTTTCTCTTGCGTCCTCCGTATCGGCACCCGTTTCGGATCACCTTAGGCCTGCTGCCTAGGGTGCACCTCCCCGCACCTTACGGCATGAAGGCAGACCCGCCCGGCCCCCACATGGGCGAACTCCTCGCTCTAAACAGGCGCGTTAGAGCTCGTAGGCCGCGGCCAGCTCGTCGTCCTTGGCCGCCAGCATCTCCGCCAGCTCGACCATCACCTTGCACTGCTTCCAGGTGGCGTCGTCCTGCATCTTGCCGTCGATCATGTGAACCCCGCGCCCGTCGGGGATCGCCTCGAGGACCTTCTTGGCGAACCTGACCTCCTCGGGGGGCGGGCTGAAGACCTGCTTGGCGATCCCGATCTGGACCGGGTGCAGCGACCAGGCGCCGACGCAGCCCATCAGGAAGGCGGCCCGGAACTGGGTCTCGCAGCCGGCGGTGTCCTTGATGTCGCCGAACGGGCCGTAGAAGGGGAGGATCCCGGCCGAGGTGCAGGCGTCGACCATGCGGGCGATCGAGTAGTGCCAGAGGTCCTGCTGGGCACTGACCCGGTCGGCCTCGGGGTTCTCCGGGTCGGCCGGGTCCTCCATCACGCGGTAGCCGGGGTGGCCGCCGCCGACCCGGGTCGTCTTCATCCGCCGCGCCGCGGCGAGGTCGGCGGGCCCGAAGCTCATGCCCTGCATGCGCGGGCTGGCGTTGGCGATCTGCTCGAGGTTGACGACCCCCTGCGGCGTCTCGAGGATCGCGTGGATCAGGATCGGACGCTCGAGCCCGGCCCGCGCCTCGAGCTGGGCGAGCAGCCGGTCGACGTAATGGATGTCCCAGTCGCCCTCGACCTTGGGGACCATGACGACGTCGAGCTTGTCGCCGATCTCGCCGACGAGCTGGGTCAGGTCGTCGAGCACCCAGGGGCTCTCCAGCGCGTTGACCCGCGTCCACAGGGAGGTGCCGCCGAAGTCGGTCTCCTGCGCGGCCTTTATCAGGCCGGCACGAGCCGCCTCCTTGCGATCGACCGGGACCGCGTCCTCGAGGTTGCCGAGCAGGATGTCGGTCTGCTTGGCGATGTCGCCGGCCTTGGCGACCATCTTCTCGTTGGAGAAGTCGAGGAAATGGATCATCCGCGAGGGCGTGACCGGGATCTCCCGGAGTGGGTCCGGGGCGCCGATCGCGAGCGGATGGAAGAAGTCCCTTGGGTGTCTCAAGCCTGCTCCTCAGGTCGTTGTCTGGCCGGCCCAATCTATTCAACCCGTCGCCAACGCGGACTTTGCGGTTTCCCGCCTCCCCGCCCCCTAGATTCCTCTGCCATGGCCGAGGGCGAACGCGACGAGACCGGCGAGTGGCTGCTGCCACAGGCGCGGCGCCCGCCGACGGTCGCCGAGCTCGAGCAGCGGGTCGACCACGCCCTCGCCGTCGCCCGCTCGGCCGAATCGGCCGCTCTGGAGATCGGCGCCGCGGCGATCGACGCGGCCGAGCAGGCGCGCCGCGCGGCTGAGCTCGCCGAGCGCGCCAGCGAGCGGGCCGCGGCGCCGCCTTCCCCGGTCGCCAACGGCGGCACCGGTTCCGCGCCCGCCGAGCCGGTCGTCGACGAGCGCCTGCAGCTCTTCGTCGACCGTGCCGACCGGGTGATCGGACGGCTGCGGGCGATCGGGCCGGTGCCCGAGCGGGTCGGCTGAGCTCCCGGCGGCGGCTGCCGCTCAGCAGCGGCTGCCGAAGTGCTGCGCCCAGACGTGGACGCCGGGGCTGCCATCGAGCCGGCCGACCAGCAGGCTGAGGCCGGTCTGGGCATAGTCGCCGAGCAGGTTCGAGCGGTGGGTCGGCGAGCGCAGCCAGGCGCGGAAGATCGCCAGCGCGCTGCCGAGGCGGCCCACGCCGTAAGCGAGGTTCTCGCCCACGTGCCAGCAGCCTTCGAGGTAGCCGTTTGCTCGCATCCAGTAGGTGAATTCGCGGCCGCACGCGTAGTGGCTGAAGCTGTCGCAGCGGACGATGTCGAGCGCCTTGTCGGCCGCTGATTCGTCGAGCGGCGCGGTTTCTTCGAGGGGCGCCTCGCCGACCTGCTGGCGGGCGTAGTTGACGAGGCACAGCATCTGTTCCTGCTGGGCGGCGGCGGGGGCGCTGAGGCCGCGTTCGGGGCAGACGGTGGCGGGGGCGACAAGCGAAGCGGCAGCGGCCGGGGCGGCCCCTGCGCCGGCAGCGGTGGCGGCGATCGCCGCCGCGGCTGCCACGAGGGCCAGCAGCCTGGTCATGGATGGGAGGGCGCGCTTCACCCGACCTGTATCGCCGGGCGCCAGCCTGCAGGCGTGCCCGGGGGGCGGCCGCGGACGGATGTATTAGGGCAGGCCGAGCGAGGCGGCGAGCCGCACCGGCCGGCCCGGCCCCAAACGGCTTGAGAGCTGGGATTCGGCGGGCTTCCGGCGGGCCGGCAGCGCGCTGGGGAACTTTAGCTCTCAAAGCGCTTTTAGCCGCATGTTCGATCGCCGGCCTCGGTCACCCGTCCTACCTTGGCGCCTGACCCCGCTCGAAGGCGGGGGCTTGCTTCAAGGCCTCAAATCAGCAAGGAGAACTCGATGACTGCACTTCCGCGTTTCCAGGGTCGGTCGCTATCGGCGTTGCTAGTGCTTGCGGCTTTCCTGGCCGCGGGCGCGACGGCGCTGCTCGCGGCGAGCCCCGCCTCGGCTGGCGCCAAGCAGCTGGCCATCATCAACCTCTGCGTCACCAAGAGCGGCCCCGACAAGGGGAACGTCCGCTTCTCGACCGGAGCCAAATGCAAGAAGGGCGAGGAACTGATCCAGGTCCTGCCGAAATCGGCCCAGGGCGTGCTGGGAGTCGAAGGCAGCAGCGCTGAAAAGGGCGAAAAGGGCGATGCCGGCGCCCCCGGCGCCGCGGGCACCCCGGGTGCAGCGGGCGAAAAGGGTGAGACGGGCGCCCAGGGCCCCAAGGGCGACACCGGTCCCGAAGGTCCGGCTGGTCCGAAGGGGGACACCGGTCCCGAAGGCCAGAAGGGTCCCAAGGGTGACACCGGTCCGGAAGGTCCGGCCGGTCCCGAAGGCCAGAAGGGTGCGAAGGGTGACACCGGTCCGGAAGGTCCGCAGGGCGCTCCCGGCACCGACGGCAAGACGGTTCTCCACGGTCTGACGCCCCCTGCCGACCTCGAAGGCGCCGACGGCGACTTCTACATCGACGTCGCTGCGCAGAAGATCTACGGCCCGAAGGACAACGGCAGCTGGCCGGCTGGCGTCTCCCTGGTGGGCGAACGGGGCCCGAAGGGCGATACCGGGCCGGAAGGTCCGGAAGGACAGCAGGGCGACACCGGTCCCGAAGGTCCGGCCGGCCCCGAAGGCCAGAAGGGTGCGAAGGGCGACACGGGTCCGGAAGGCCCCGCCGGTCCCAAGGGTGACACCGGTCCCGAAGGCCCGGCTGGTCCCGAAGGCCAGAAGGGTGCGAAGGGCGACACCGGTCCCGAAGGTCCGGCTGGTCCCGAAGGCCAGAAGGGTGCGAAGGGCGACACCGGTCCCGAAGGTCCGCAGGGTGCTCCCGGCGCCGACGGCAAGACGATCCTCAACGGGATCGGGCAGCCGAACGACAACGAAGGCACCGACGGCGACTTCTACGTTGACACCGCCTCGAGCACGCTGTACGGCCCCAAGGCCGGTGGGCACTGGTCGGCCGGTGTCTCGCTGAAGGGCGCGCAGGGTCCGCAGGGCAAAGAAGGCCCCCAGGGTCCGCAGGGCAAAGAAGGCCCCCAGGGTCCGCAGGGCAAAGAAGGCGCCCAGGGTCCGCAGGGCAAAGAAGGCGCGCAGGGTCCGCAGGGCAAAGAAGGCGCGCAGGGTCCGCAGGGCAAAGAAGGTCCGCAGGGCAAAGAAGGTCCGCAGGGCAAAGAAGGCCCCCAGGGCAAAGAAGGTCCGCAGGGCAAAGAAGGCAAAGAAGGCGCGAAAGGCGAAACCGGCGCCAGCCGGATGCTCGTCGGGGGCCTCACCACCTCCAGCGCCTCGACCAACAAAGCGTCGAGCTACCTGGGTCCGTTCCAGACCGGTGCGGCCAGTACGACGGAGTCGAGCGTCCAGATGGTGATGCCGGTTGCGGGCACCGTCTCCAACCTGGCGATCGATCTCGGCACCGCGCCTGGGTTCGGCAGCAACTCGTGGACCTTCACGGTCCGCAAGAACGCCAGCGCGACGTCGGTGACCTGCAAGGTCGAAGGGTCCAGCTCGAGGACCTGCACGAGCTCGCAGACCGTCACGTTCGCCGCCGGTGACCTGATCACGCTTCAGGCCACCCCCGGCAGCGAACCGAGTGGCTGGAGCTCGCTGCGCTG
>JAXLTA010000013.1:0-202590 GCA_046330305.1 Solirubrobacterales bacterium
CGGTGCATATCCCCGCCTATCCGCGATTCCGCGTAGCCGCCGACGATGGCCATATACCGCACCAGAAAGCCAAATCCCAGGGTTACGGAGACCACAACCACCCTGGATCGCACCCAGGAGGTCGGCGGTTCGAATCCGCCTAGCTCCATTCTCGGAAGTCCCTGCGTGTCGCGAGGGTCTTCATTTTCGACCGGTGAGGCGTCGCGCAGCCCGCTCCGGCGTCCCCTGGGTCCGCCCTCGACCCTCCGCCGACCTCTCCTTCGACGCGCTCTCCGGCACTCCCTCAGGTAAACGGCTCCTCCGCGCTGGCCTCGACGGTCGCCCTGATGTCCTTGATCAGGAGCTGCAGGTTCATCGGGTCCGACGGCGAGGGTTCGAACCCGTGGTGCAGGTAGAAGCCCTTCGCCTCGTGATCGAGCGCGTGGACCAAGAGCAGGCGGATACCGGTCTCCTCGGCAACCAGGAGCGTCCTCTGCATCGCGTCGGCCAGGAGCGTCGCCCCGACCCCTTCGCCCTGGACCGACCGATCAACCGCCAGTCGCGCCAGCAGCATCACCGGGATCGGGTGGCGGGGCATGCCTCTCGATGCCCGTCCGGTCGCTTCGTCGCGCTCGAGCGAGGCGACGGTCAGCGCGCAGTAGCCGACGACCCGTTCTTGCTCGTCGTCGACGAGAACGTAGGTGCGCGCCGAGCCGGAAGCATCGGCTGCCGGCGCGTAGTCGACCAGCCAGCTGTCCAGCGAGGCGACTCCACAGGAAAAGCCCTCGCGCCGGTCCTCTCGTCGCAGCGGCCTCGGCCCGCGCAGTCTCGGCATCTGGGCCCTACGCGGAGGACCGACGCGAGAAGAGCCTCGCCAGCTTCGGATTCGGCCTCGGCTCTCGATCCATGATCGCGACCAGCTCCTCCCAGGCATCGGGGGAGAGCTGGAACCGGGTCCGGTCGGCGAGCAGGCGCTCGGCGCGCTCACGCCCGCCGGCGACCAGGAACTGCGTCAGCGTCTCGCGGTTGGCGTCAGCGGCGCGATCGAAGAGCGCCCGGTCCTTGTCCTCGACGCGAAGGCTCAGCCGCCGGCCCTTGACCGCGGCGCTCCGACCGGCCTTCGGCGAGTGCCTGGAGGGCTTGGCTGAAGCTTTGGCGGCGGCTTTCGGCCCTTTGGAGCTCTTGGTCCTCGGGGTTCTGTCCGTCGAGCGGGGCATGGCGATCACTGTACATACGTTGTATGTCATCGGCAAGACCACCCGTAATGGCGGGACGCACCGGGCCTTCGATTGGGCACTTGAGGCGAGCACCAACCAGAACCCGACTTCCTGGTCAGGGCTTGACATCAGACACCATTGTCTGATTTCATAGTCCAGACACTACTGTCTGATTTCGATTGGAGTCGCTCATGCATTCGCTTCACCACCACAAACCCCACCGACATGGATCGCCGGGCAAGGGAGCCGGGATGGGCCTGCTTCTGATGCTCGCGCTGGCGCAGTTGATGGTCATCCTCGACATCTCCGCCGTGAACGTCGCGCTGCCCGACCTGGGCAGAGACCTCGGGATGGCCGGCGGCGATCTCGGCTGGACGATCACCAGCTACTCGCTCGTCTTCGGCAGCCTCCTGCTCCTCGGTGGCCGAGCGGCGGACCTCCTTGGCCGCCGTCGGGTCTTTCTCGCCGGCCTCGGCGTCTTCACCGTCGCCTCCCTGGCGTCCGCGCTGGCGACGAGCGAGGCGGTCTTCTTCGCCGCCCGCGCCGGTCAGGGTCTGGGCGCCGCGATGCTCTCGCCGGCGGCGCTCTCGATCATCACCACCACGTTCCAGGGTCCCGAGCGGGCGAAGGCGCTCGGGGTCTGGGGCGCGGTCGGCGGCGCCGGCGCCGCGATCGGCGTCCTCCTCGGCGGCACCCTGACCGAGCTGGTCGACTGGCGCGCCATATTCCTCGTCAACCTGCCGGTCGGCGTCGTCGTCGGCGTCGCAGCGGTGAGGATGATCCCGGCCGACGTCGCCCGTCCGCACTGGCGCGACCTCGACCTCCGCGGGGCGGTGGTGGCGACGGCGAGCCTCGGCGCTCTCGTCTACGCGCTCTCGCAGGCCGCCGACAGCGGCTGGACGTCGACACAGACGCTCGGGGTCGGCCTCGCCGGCCTGGCCGGGCTCGCCGCCTTCGCGGCGCTCGAACTGCGTGCCCGCAGGCCGGTGCTCAATGTCTCGCGGCTCGGCGAGCGCGCCGTCGGCGGTGGGTTCCTGATGATGCTGGGTGCCTCCGCGGTCCTCTTCGGGTCGTTCCTGCTGACCTCCCTCTACATGCAGGAGGTGCTCGAACAGGGCACGCTGGAGACCGGACTGGCGTTCCTGCCGATGGCCGTCATCATCGGCCTCGGCGCGCATCTCGGAAGCCATCTCGTCGGCCACGCCGGACCGCGGATCACCATGGCGAGCGCCTTCGCCCTCGTCGCCGTCGGCATGCTGCTGCTCTCCGGCGTCGACAGCGGCGGCAGCTACCTCGGCGACGTCCTGCCGGGCATGCTGGTCGCCGGCCTCGGGCTCGGTATCGCTCTGGTCGCGATCGCGCTCTCGGTGCTCACCGGCGCGGCCGACGAGGAGGCCGGCATGCTCTCGGGCCTCAACACCACCGGCCACGAGATCGGCGGCTCGCTCGGCATCGCCGTGCTCGTCACCGTCGCCACCGGTGCCCTCGGCACGGGGGCATCGTCGGGCGCTCTTGCCGATGGCCTCGGGGACGCGTTCCTCGTTTCGGCGATCATCGCTGCAACGGCCGGTACGGTTGGCCTGCTCGTCCTCCCGTCTGCCGCGAGCTTCCTGCCGAAGCTCCGGGTCGCCCCCCGCGTCGCCGTCCACTAGCAAGGCCAGGAATGCACACCCCACACCAACCAACCGAAGCGGTCAGGCCACGCCGGCGCGCGGATGCGGAGCGCAGCATCGCTCGCATCCTCGACGCCGCCGTCGAGGCGCTCGGCGAGGATCAGGACGCCAGCATGTCCACGATCGCCCGCCGCGCCGGCGTGGTGCGCGCGACCATCTACGTGCATTTCCCCACCCGCGAAGCCCTGCTCGAGGCGGTCACCCGCCGCGCGTTCGAGGAGGTCGGCGCGGGCATCGCCCGCGCCGAACCCGAGCACGGCGATCCCGTCGACGCGCTGACGCGAGCCGTGGCGGCGACCTGGCGCACGCTCGGCCGCTATCACGCCCTCGTCGCCATCAACACCGCGGCGGACACCCACGAGGAGCTTCGCCACCGCCACGGCTCGGTCCTCGACAGCCTGCTGCCGTTGATCGAGCGCGGTCAGGCCGACGGCACGTTCCGCACCGACGTCTCCGCGGCGTGGCATCTGTCGATGGTGATGGCGCTCGTCCACGCCGCGAGCGCGGAGCTGCGGGCGGCCCGAGTGTCGGAGGAGGACGCGGAGAAGGCCCTCCTGGCGACGGTACTCGGCGCTGTCACCGGCCCGAGCAGCCGCGGGTAGCCCTACCCGCGGCTCCGGCGTTGCTCGAGGCTCTCCAGGACGAGGTCGAGACCCCACTCGAACTCGGCCGCGCGGTCGGCGGCCTTGGCCATCGTTTTCTCCCGCAGCGCGAAGCCATAGATGTAGCTGTCGAGGACCGAGGAGGCGTGGGCCGCGAGAGCGGCGGAGAAGCCGGCCTCGCGCAGGCACCTGATGACCGCCTCATGGTGGGCGCGATTCTTCGGTCCCGGATCGCGGCGCGACTCCATCAGGCCCACCGCCCAGGGATGGCGCCGCAGCGCCTCGCGGATCGAGATAGCCCGGCGACTCATCGCCTCTACCCAGTCCGCCTCGGCAGGCGGGTCCGCCAGCTCACCGAAGACGACGTCGACCATCTCGCCGAGCAGCTCCTCCCGGTCACCAACGTGCTTGTAGAGGGCCATCGGCGAGACACCCAGCTCGGTGCCCAGCCGCCGCATGCTGAAGTCGCGGTAACCGGTCTCATCGGCGAGCACCACGGCCGCGCGCACCACGACCTGGCGGGTCAGAGAGCCGCGGGTGGGTTTGTCCTTTCGCTTCGTCGCCATGGCGCCTTGACAAGTATACGCCGTATACCTATAGTGGGCCGCAGCTCAGGTATACGCCGTAAACCAGAAAGGATTCTCCGATGAACTCGAATCGCAGGACGGCATTCGTCGCCGGCATCTTCTTCGTCGTCGCCGCCGCCACGGCGGTGATCGGACTCGCCCTCTACGACCCGGTGTTGAACGACGCCGGCTTCGTCGCCGGGGCGGGCAGCGAAACCCAGGTCCTCGTCGGCGCGCTCTTCGAGATCTTCCTCGCGGTCTCGGTGATCGGGACGGCGGTCACGCTCTATCCCGTCGTCAAGCGTGAGAACGAGAGCCTGGCGATGGGCTATGTCGCCGGCCGGGTTTTCGAGGCGACGGTGATCGCGGTGGGGATGATCAGCCTGCTGGCCGTCGTGACGCTGCGTCAGGACCCGGTCGGCGTCGCACCTGGCCTGGTCGACGCGCTGGTCGCCATCCACGACTGGACCTTCCTGGTCGGTCCGGGCTTCGCGATCGGCGTCAACACGCTGCTGCTGGCCTACCTGATGCGTCGCTCGGGTCTGGTGCCCGGATGGATCGCGCTGATCGGACTGGTCGGGGGTCCGCTGATCTTCGCCTCCTCCACGGCGATCCTGCTCGGCGCCTACGACCAGCTCGATCCGGTGGCCGGGCTCCTGGCCTTCCCGGTATTCGCCTGGGAGATGAGCCTGGCCACCTACCTGATCGCCAAGGGCTTCAGGCGACCGGCGATGCCGAGCCGGGAACCGCGGGCCCTTGTCGATCCGCTGCCGGCCTGAGACGGAACCACGATCGAAAGGAGCCCGGCATCTCCGGCCGGGCGCCAGGAAGGAGAGAGATGAACGAGAAGACCTTTGACGTGATCGTCGTCGGTGGTGGGCCCGCCGGTCTGTCGGCGGCCCTGATCCTCGGGCGCATGCGCCGCGAGGTCCTGCTGCTCGACACCGCCGCCCCCGCAAACGCGGTCTCCAACGCGATGCACGGCTTCCTCGGCCAAGATGGGGTCCCCCCGGCGGCGGTTCGCCAGCTGGCGGGCGACCAGCTCCAGCCCTATCGCAGCATCGAGCGACGCACGACGGCCGCGGTCGCCGGACGTCGCGTGGCGGAGGGCTTCGAGATCACCCTCGAGCACGGCGGGACCGTGGCCGGTCGACGCGTCCTTCTGGCGCACGGGATGCGCTACGGCCTCCCCGACCTCAAGGGTGCGTCGGAGCTCTGGGGTCGAAGCATCTTCCACTGCCCCTACTGCCACGGCTGGGAGGTCCGCGACCAGACGCTGGCGGTCCACGCCGGCGGACCGAAGGCGGTCCACCAGGCACTTCTCCTGCACTCGCTGAGCGACGAGGTCGTCTTCCTCGCCGTGGGTGGCGAGCTCGCCGGGGAAGATCGCGCCCGCCTGCAGGGTGCCGGCGTCGAGATCGTCGAAGATCCCGTCGAGCGTCTCGTGGAGGCCGAGGGCGGCCTCCGGGTCGAGTTCACGACCGGCCGCGACAGCCTTCCCCGACAGGCGCTGTTCATCCAGCCCGACCTCTCGCTGGCAAGCGACCTCGGCCCTGCGCTCGGCGCCGCGCTGACCCCGGTCGGGAGCATCGAGACGAACACGAGCGGGGAGACCACGGTGCCCGGCCTCTACGCCGCCGGTGACGCCGGCGCCGAAGTGCAGTCGGTCGCGGTCGCCACCGGTGGCGGGGCGCGCGCCGCCTACGCGATCAACACCGAGCTCGCGCTGGAGGAGGCACGCTGATCCTCGCCGTCCTCGGCCCGACCATGATGGCCTGGCCCCTTCCTCTCAGGACCCTGCTCCTCAGCCTGCTGATGGTCGCCGCCCTCACCTGGGTGGTCATCCCCTCGCTGAAGCGCCTGTTCCGAGGCTGGCTCTCGGCCGGCTGACGTGCGCAGCGGCCGTCTCACCCGCTGCGTTCTGCGCCCGATCGAGACGGCGGGTGAGCTTCAGCTCTCGACGCCGGGCTGAGCGCCGGCCGGCTCGTAGCGCATCACCACCGCGCCCGAGGCGAATTCCTGGCGGCCAACGGGGCGCAGGTCGAGAGGCTTCGAGAGCCCGGCGAAGAGAGTCGGCCCGTAGCCGGCCACCCGGGGGTGGACGACCAGCTCGTACTCGTCGATCAGGCCGAGGTCGGCGAGGGCGAGGGGGAGCTGGAGGCCGCCGACCAGGAGGCCGTTGCCGGGCTGCTGCTTGAGGGCCTGGATCTCGTCGGCGAGGTCGCCGCGGAGGAGCTCGGCGTTCCAGTCGACCTCGTCGAGGGTGGTGGAGACGACGTACTTCTTGGCGGCGTCGATGGTTTCGCCGAAGGGGGCCGCCCAGTCGGGGAGCTCGTCCAGCTGGCCCGGCGGGCGCCAGGCGGCCTCCATCATCTCGTAGGTGACGCGGCCGAAGATGAGGGCGTCGGCCTGGGCGATGATCTCTTCGGCGTGGCGGTGCATCTCCGGGTCGGGGGTGACGGCGCGGTGGTCGCAGCAGCCG
Organism: Solirubrobacterales bacterium; assembly: GCA_046330305.1. GTDB lineage: Bacteria > Actinomycetota > Thermoleophilia > Solirubrobacterales > 70-9 > VAYN01. The sequence continues at coordinate 6,520 of JAXLTA010000013.1, forward strand.
TCGAGGGTGACGTTGATCGAGTAGCGCAGGGGCCGCATGGGGCCCAGCCTACTTGCGGTGGCTAGAGCTAGCGGGCGGGGGAGCTCGCGGGCGAGGCGGCGCATCCGGGATTGGACGCCACGCGATTGCGGTCTTTCCGGCGCCCGAGGTGAGGGAGGGGTGCGACCTGGGTAGGGAGGTCCCGTGCCGAAAAGGGATTCCGATCCGATCGCCACGGACCGGGGCTTCGCCTGGTGGCTGGGGCGCACCATCGTCCTGCTGCGCTTCCTGGTGATTCCCGCCTGGATCGTGGGTGTGGTGATCGCCACCAACCAGCTGCCCTCCGCCTTCGGCGGCGAAAGCGCCGAGCTCGGCAGCCTCCTGCCCGACTCCTCGCGGGCGATCGAAGTCGAAGAAAAGGCGGAGGAAGAGTTCGGCTTCCCGCTGATCAGCCGCTCGATGGCGGTGCTGCGGCGCGAAGGCGGGTTCGGCCCCGAAGCGGTGGCGAGCGGCCTGGCCTACGTGGCCCGGATCGACCGCGCCGACCCCCACCTGAAAGCGGTGCCGCTGGTCGGCGGAGCTCAGCGCGCGGTCAGCGGCGGCGGGATCGGCGACACGATGCTCGTCTACATCTACGTCGACCCGTCGATCGGGGAATCGGCGGTCGCCGCCAAGACCGACGAATTCGCCGCACGGATGCGGGGGGCGACCGGGGCCGCGACGGTGCGGGTGACCGGCGCCCTGCCGGCCTCGCGCGCCGAAGCCGGCATCGCCAACGAACACCTGCTCTGGGTCGAGATCGCCACCGTCCTCCTCGTCGTCGGGATCCTCGCCCTCTACTACCGCTCGGTGGGCATCCCGCTGCTCTGCCTGGCCGCGGTCGGGCTCGCCTACCTGCTCTCCGATCGCCTGCTCGGGCTGACCGCCGAACGCTTCGACCTCGCGATCCCCGAAGAGGTGGAGCCGGTGATCGTCGCCCTGCTCTTCGGCGTCCTCACCGACTACCTCGTCTTCTTCGTCTCCGGGTTCCGGACGCGGCTGCGGCGCGGCGCCTCCGCCCGCGAGGCGGCGACCAACGTCACCGGCGAGCTGATCCCCGTCGTCTCGACGGCGGTGCTGATGATCGCCGGCGCGACGATGACCCTGACCCTCGCCGGCGTCGAATTCCTCTCCGCCTTCGGCCCGGCGATGGCGATCTCGGTGATCGTCGCCGGCGCCGTCTCGCTCACCTTCATCCCGGCCTGCCTGGCGCTGTTCGGGCGGGCGATCTTCCGCCCCGCCCGGATCGAGGCCGCCGAGCAGCCGGTCGAGTCCGCCGAGGACGAAGTCCCCTCGGCGCGCGGGCGGGTCGTCGGCTTCGCCGCCCGCCGGCCGCTGCTGGTCACCGTCGTCTGCCTCGGCGCGCTGATCGCCGCGGCCAGCGGCCTCAGCCGCCTCGAGCTCGGCAACCCGATCATCCGCGGCCTCCCCGACTCCAGCTCGCCGAAGCAGGGCTACAACCAGGCCAGCGCCGCCTTCGGCCCGGGCGTCCTCGGGCCCAGCATGCTCCTGATCGAAGGGACCGGGCTCGACCGGCAGCTCGGCTCGCTCGGCGCGCTCCAGGAAGAGATCGAAGCCCAGCCCGGGATCTCGGCGGCGGTCGGGCCGGGTCAGCAGCTCGGCTCGGTCCCGCGCGGGGTCTTCGTCGCCGCCGACGGCAGCGCCGCCCGCTTCCTCATCGTCCTCGACGCCGACCCCGACGGGCCGGTGGCGCCGGAAATCCTCTCGCGGCTCGAAGCGCGCCTTCCCTCGCTGCTCGCCCAGGTGCAGGGCGGCGCCCTGCGCGGCGCCAGCTTCGGAGTGACCGGGGACACGACGATCGGCCACGAACTGACCGAAGACACCTGGCAGGCGGGTCTGCGGGTCGCGCCGGCGGCGATCGCGGTCCTCATCCTCCTGCTCTGGATCCTGCTGCGGAGCTGGAGCGCGCCGCTCTACCTGGTCGGCTCCAGCCTCCTCGTCGTCGCCGCCGCGCTCGGCCTCACCGTCTACGTCTTCCAGGACCTGCTCGGCTACAACGAGCTCGCCTTCTTCGTCCCCGTGGCGACGGCGATCCTGATGCTCGCCCTCGGCGCCGACTACAACGTCTTCCTGATCAGCCGGATCTGGCGCGAGGCCGAGCGCCACCACCTGCGCAAGGCGATCCGCACCGCCGGCTCCCGCGCCTCGAGCGCGATCACGGTCGCCGGCCTGATCCTCGCCCTCTCCTTTGCCGCGGTCGCGCTGATCCCGATCGCCGCCTTCCGCGAGCTCGCCTTCGCGCTGTTTGTCGGCCTGATGCTCGACACCTTCCTGGCGAGGACGCTGCTGGTCCCGGCCCTGGTCAGCCTCTTCGGCCGCGCCGACTCCGGCCACCCCCGCCCCGACCCCGACCCCGAGCTCGAGCAGCGCGAGGACCGTCCCCTGCGCCCGAGCCTCGACCGTCCCTGACATTTTCGACCGCCCGCCGTTCGGTCGCTCGACACCCCGACGCAGAAAAGGAGCCCTCGCAGTGTCCGTCCACTCGCCATCGCGCCCGCCCGCCGCGACGCCGCCCGCGCCAGATCCGCGCCGCCGCACCCCGCCGGTCCTCGATCCGCGCCCCGGCGGCATCGCCGAGCGGTTCGCGAGCCGGCTCGGCGACATCCATCCGGCGCTCGCCTTCCTCGCCGCCCTGCTGGCCGGGTTCGCGCTGCTCGCCGCCGCCTCGGTGCTCCTCGCCCTGCTCGTCGTCCACGTCGCCGTCCCGCCGGACGGCCTCGCGCTCGGCGGCCTCGACGAACGGCTGCCGGAGACCCTCGCCCACCACCGCACCGGCACGCTGACGACGCTCTCGGAAATCGGCACCGAAGCCGGCGGCTCCCCCGTCCTGCCGATCCTGGTCGGCCTGCTGGCGCTGGTCTTCGCCTTCATGCGGCGCTGGCGGCTCGCCGCCTTCGCCGCCTTCGTCCTCGCCGCCGAGTCGGCCACCTACAAACTGACCTCGCTGCTCGTCCCTCGCGACCGGCCCTCGGTCCACCGCCTCGAAGACCTGCCGGTCGACGCCAGCTACCCCTCGGGTCACACCGCCGCCTCGGTCGCCGTCTACGCCGGCCTCGTCCTGCTCCTCACCAGCGCGATCACCGGCAATCTGCGCCGGGCGCTGGCCTGGACCGGCGCGATCCTGCTGGTCAGCTTCGTCGCCTTCTCGCGCATGTACCGAGGCATGCACCACCCGCTTGACGTGATCGGCGGGGTGGCGATCGGGATCGGCGCGATCCTCCTGCTGATCTTTGCCTGCCGGGTCGCGGGGGCTGCCGCGGAGAGGCGGGACCGATGAGGCCGGCCGTGGTCGCCCACGCCGGCAAGCAGCTGGGCGGCGGCCTGCCGGAGCTGCGGCGCCTGCTGGCCGAGCAGGGCTTCGAGGATCCGCTCTGGTTCGAGGTCCCGAAGGCGAAGCGGGCGCCGGCCGCGGTCGAGGCGGCGATCGAGGCGGGCGCGGACCTGATCCTCGCCTGGGGCGGCGACGGCATGGTCCGCCGCTGCGTCAACGCGCTCGCCGACACCCAGATCCCGCTCGGGATCCTGCCCGCGGGCACCGCCAACCTGCTCGCCAACCACCTCGGCATCGAGGCCGACCTCGGCGGCGCCCTGCGCACCGCCCTGCGCGGCGAGCGCCGGCGGCTCGACGTCGGGCGCTTCGAGGGCGAGCGCTTCGCGGTGATGGCCGGGGCCGGCCTGGACGCCGCGATGATCAGAGGAGCCGACGAGCTCAAGGACCGGCTCGGTCGCGTCGCCTACGTCTTCAGCGGGGCCGCCAACCTCACCAGCGAGAGCTTCGAGGCGAGGATCGAGGTCGACGGCACGCTCTGGTACGAGGGCCCGGCGAGCTGCGTCCTGGTCGGGAACATCGGCGAGCTGTTCGGCGGGATCGAGGTCTTCGCCGACGCCGCGCCCGACGACGGCCTCCTCGACCTCGGCCTGCTCACCGCCGAGGGCCCACTGCAGATCGCGCGCGCCGCCGCCCGCACCGTCGCCGGCGACACCCACAAGTCGCCGTTCGTCCGCGTCACCAAGGCCCGCAAGGTCCGGGTCGAGCTCGACCGCAAGGTCCGCTACGAGCTCGACGGCGGCGATCGCAAGAAGGTCAAGTCGTTCAAGGTCAAGGTCGAACCAGGCGCGATCACGGTCTGCGTGCCCGCCGCCGGAGGAGGGAAAGGGAAGCGATGAAGGCAAACCTGGAAACGGGGTCGGGGGAGCTCGGCGCCAGGGCGAGGCGCGGCGGCGAGCAGCTCGCCCACGCCCAGGCGCTCGGCTGGCTGGCCCGGGCCGGCCTCCTCGCCCGCGGCGTCGTCTACTTCGTCATCGGCCTGCTGGCGCTCGAGCTCGCTCTCGGCGAAGGCGGCAAGACCACCGATCAGCAGGGGGCGATGAAGGCGATCGCGGGTCAGACCTACGGCAAGGTCCTGCTCGCCCTGCTCGCGATCGGCCTCGCCGGCTACGCGATCTGGCGGCTGACCCGGGCCGTCGTCGGCCACGGCGCCGAGCAGCGCGACGACACCGGCGACCGGGTGGCGGCTCTGGCCAGCGGCGTGGTCTACGCCGGGCTGTGCGTGGTCGCGGTCGGCATCCTCGCCGGCTCGGGCTCCAGCTCGAGCTCCCAGAAAGCAAAGGAAACGACCGCCGGCGTCCTCGGCTGGTCGGGCGGGCCGGTCCTCGTCGCGATCGCCGGGCTGGTGCTGATCGGCGTCGCCCTCTACCAGGCCTACAAGGGCATCTCGCGCGACTTCCTCGAAGACGCGAAGACCGGCGAGATGAGCGAGCCGGTGCGCAAGGCCTACACCGCCCTCGGCGTGTTCGGGCTGGTCGCGCGGGCCGTCGTCTTCGCGCTGGTCGGGTACGGCCTGGTCAAGGCCGCGCTCGAGTACGACCCCAAGGAAGCGGTCGGCCTCGACGGGGCGCTGCGCAAACTGACCGAGGCCGCCTTCGGCCCCTGGCTGCTGGCGATCGTCGCCGTCGGCCTCGCCGGGTTCGCCCTATACTCGATCGCCGACGCGCGTTACCGCAAGGTCTGATGGCCGAGCGGCCGCTTCACCGCGATCCCCGGTTCTGGGTCGGGCCCGCCGCGGCGCTCGGCCTCGGCCTCGCCTGGTACGCCGCCGACAGCCTCCGCCACCGGCGCGAGGGCGCCTTCGGCTACGAGCTGGTGGCTGGCGTCGACGCCGACTCGCCCGACTTCATGCGGGCGGCCGAGGCCCTCACCGGGCACCCGATCAACGAGGGCTGTGAGGTCGAGCTGCTGATCAACGGCGACCGCATCTTCCCGGCGATGCTGGAGACGATCCGCGGCGCGCGGCAGACCCTCTGCCTCGAGACCTACGTCTACTGGCGCGGCGACATCGCCGCCGAGGTCGCCGAGGCGGTCTGCGAGCGGGCCGCCGCCGGGGTCGAGTGCCGGGTCCTGGTCGACGCGGTCGGCGCGGCGAAGATCACCGACGGCCTGATCGACCGGATGCAGGACGCGGGCGTCGACGTCGTTCGCTTCCGGCCGCCGCGGCTCTACTCGCTCCGCCACCTCGCCAACCGGACCCACCGGCGGCTGCTGGTCGCCGACGGGCGCGTCGGCATGACCGGCGGCGTCGGGATCGCCGGCGAGTGGGAGGGCGACGCCCGCGGCCCGGACGAATGGCGCGACACCCACGTGCGGATCCAGGGGCCGGTGGTGCGCGGGATGCAGGGCGCCTTCGCCGAACACTGGCTGGAGGCGACCGGCGAGGTGCTGGGCGGCGATCGCTTCCTCCCCGAGCTGGAGGCCCTGGCCGACGGCGGCCCGGTCCAGCTGATCCGCTCGAGCGCCGGGGTCGGCGACACCAACGCCGAGGCGATCTGCTACCTCGCGATCGCCTCGGCCCGCCGCTCCCTCGACGTCTGCGCCGCCTACTTCGCGCCGCGGCCGGCGTTCACCAAGGCCCTCGCCGAAGCGGCGAAACGCGGAGTCGAGGTGCGGGTGCTCGTGCCGGGCCCCCACATCGACAAGCAGTTCGTGCGCCGCGCCGGGCAGGCCGCCTACGAGGAGCTGCTCGACGCCGGGGTGCGGATCTTCGAGTACCAGCCGACGATGCTGCACGCGAAGACGATGGCGGTCGACGGCTGCTGGGCGAGCGTCGGCACGATCAACTTCGACAACCGCTCCTTCCAGCTGAACGACGAGATCACCCTCGCCGTCCACAGCGAGAGCTTCTGCGCCGCGCTGACGGAGAGCTTCGAGGCCGACATCGCCCGCAGCGAGGAGATCGACCCAGCCGCCTGGCGCCGCCGCCACCCGGTGCACCGCCTGCGCGAGCTGGCCACCGCGGTGGGCCGGCGCGAGGTCTGAGCGCCGGCCGCGAAGCGCCGATGACCCCGGTCCCGCCGACACTCGCCCCGCCTTGCCCGTCCTGATCCTGCTGATCGTCGCGGCGGCCGCCGGGCTGGCCGCCGCCGCCCTCGCCCGGGCGCTGATGCGGCGGGGGCCGGTGACGGGACCGCGGGCGGCGCGCCTCGACCCCGAGCAGGTGAGCGGCCTCGTGCTCACCCTGGCGCTCGCCGCGCTGATCGCCGGCGGCGCGCTGCTGGCGGCGCTCGCCGTCATCGTCCGCAGCACCGAGGTCCTCTCCGGCCTCGACCACGGCGTCGCCGCCTGGGGCGATCGCCACGCCTCCGCCTTCTCCCACGCGGCGCTCACCGCCATCACCGACCTCGGCGAGACCTGGGCGGTCGCCGCCGTCGCCGCGATCGTCGTCCTCGTCGACTTCCTGCGCCGCCGCAGCCTCTGGGCGCTCGCCTTCCTGCTCGCCGTGATCGCCGGCGACAAGCTGATCACCGAGCTGCTGAAGGAGCTGGTCGACCGGGCCCGGCCGGCGCTGGAGCCGGTGGCGGCGACGCTCGGCCCCTCCTTCCCCAGCGGGCACTCCTCGACCGCGGCGGCGTCCTGGGCCGCCTTCGCCCTGGTCGCGAGCCGGTGGTGGGGCCGCCGGGCCTGGCCGGCGCTGGCCGGGGTCGCGGTCGGCATCGCGGTGGCGGTCGCGCTCAGCCGCGTCCTCCTCGACGTCCACTGGCTCACCGACGTCGTCGCCGGCCTCGCCCTCGGCTGGGCCTGGTTCGCCGCCTGCGCGATCGCCTTCGGCAGGTGGCTGCTGCCCCGGCCGCTGCCCGCCGCCGGCTCGCCCCGGCCGGCGCCCTGATTCCGCCGGCCGGCGCCGGGGTCGGCTACGGTCGCTCCCTATGGCGGCGAAGGAGACGTTCGTCGAGGCCGGCGGTCGCGAGGTCCGGGTCAGCAACCCCGACCGGGTGATCTTCCCCGCCACCGAGGCCTCGCCGGCCTTCACCAAGCTCGATGTCGTCGAGTACTACCTGGCGGTCGGCGCGGGGATCATGCGGGCGGTCGCGCGGCGGCCGACGACGCTGGAGCGCTGGCCGAAGGGCGTGCACGAGGGGATCGTGGTCTCGACCCGGGAGAAAGGCGGCGGCGACGCCTTCTTCCAGAAGCGGGTGCCACGCGGGGCGCCGGAGTGGGTGCGGACCGCGCGCATCGACTTCCCCTCCGGCCGCCACGCCGACGAGGTCTGCCCGACCGAGCTGGCGGTGGTCGCCTGGGCGGCACAGATGGGGACGATCACCTTCCATCCCTGGCCGGTGCGCGAGGCGGACGTCGACCATCCCGACGAGCTGCGGATCGACCTCGACCCGCAGCAGGGGACCGGGTTCGCCGACGCGGTGCGGGTCGCGGGGCGGGCCCGGGAGCTGCTCGAGGAGCTCGGCTACGCCGGCTTCCCGAAGACCTCGGGGGGACGCGGCATCCACATCTACGTGCGGATCGAGGCGCGCTGGACCTTCACCGAGGTCCGCCACGCGGCGATCGCCTTCGGCCGCGAGCTGGAGCGGCGGCTGCCGGGCGAGGTGACGACGAAGTGGTGGAAGGAGGAGCGCGGCGAGCGGATCTTCGTCGACTACAACCAGAACGCGCGTGACCGCACGATCGCCTCCGCCTACAGCATCCGGCCGCGGCCGGGCGCGCCGGTCTCGGCGCCGTTCGCCTGGGAGGAGCTGGCCGCGATCGCGCCGGAGGACTTCACGATGGCGACGGTGCCGGGCCGCTTCGCCGCGATCGGCGACCCGCACGCCGCGATCGACGACGTCGCCCACTCGCTGGCGCCGCTGCTCGACCTCTATGAGCGCGACGCGGCCGAGGGCGAGAGCGACATGCCCTACCCGCCCAACTACCCGAAGATGCCCGGCGAGCCGGCCCGAGTGCAGCCCTCCCGCGCCCGTCGCGAGGACCCGGCCCCGTAGCTCACCTGCGCGACTGCGGCAGCTTCGCCGCGCCGCGGCCGGCGGGGCGCGAGGGGGGCGGGACGACCGGGCCGAGGTCTCCGTCCGGCGCCTCGTCGAGGTCGACGATCACCGGGGCGTGGTCGCTCGGCCCCTTGCCTTTGCGCGCCTGGCGGTCGACCCAGGCGGCGCGCACCCGCTCGGCGACCGGCTCGCCGGCGAGGACGAGGTCGATCCGCATGCCGAGGTCGCGGTGGAACATGCCGGCGCGGTAGTCCCAGTAGGTGAAGACGCGCTCGCCCGGCCAGCGGTCGCGGACCACGTCGCGCAGCCCCACCGCCTGCAGCTCCGCCAGCGCCGCTCGCTCCGGCGCGGTGACGTGGGTGTGGCCCTCATAGGCGGCGGGGTCGAAGACGTCCTCGTCCGCCGGGGCGATGTTCATGTCGCCGCAGACGACGCTCGCCGCCGGCGCCGCAGCGACGGCCTCGCGCAGGGCGCCGAGCCAGGCGAGCTTGTACTCGTAGTGCTCGGAGCCCGGCTCGCGGCCGTTCGGGACGTAGACGGAGAAGACCCGGACGCCGTCGCAGGTCGCCGCCAGCGCCCGCGCCTCCGGGTGCGGGAAGCCGGGGCCGCCCGCCAGGCCCGGCTCGACCTCCTCGAGGCCGACCCGGGAGAGGATCGCGACCCCGTTCCAGGCGGCTTCGCCGTGCGCCGCCAGCTCGTAGCCGCGCTCGGCGAGCTCGTGTTCGAGCAGCTCCGCCAGGGCGTCGTCGGCGAGCTTCGTCTCCTGCAGGCAGACCACGTCGGGCCGGCGTTCGTCGAGCCAGGGCAGCAGCCGGGGCAGCCGCTGCTTCAGCGAGTTGACGTTCCAGGTCGCGATCCGCACCCCCCGACGGTACCCGCCCGGCGCCGCGGCGCAAGCACCGAGAAATGCCATAGCGTGGCCTGGTGCGAAGCGAGGCCGGCGCAGAGGCAGCGAGCGGGCGCCCGCCCAGGGTGCTCGCCGCGCCCGATTCCTTCAAGGGCACCATGACCGCCGCTACGGTCGCGGCCGCCCTTGCCGAGGGCGCCGCCCGGGCCGGGGCCGAAGCGGAGCGGTGTCCACTCGCCGACGGAGGCGAGGGGACCGCAGAGGTGCTGCGCGAGACGAGATGCGGGGAGCGGCACACGGCGCTCGTCCACGATCCGCTCGGGCGCGAAATCGAGGCAGAGTTTGTGCTGCTGGACGCCGGCGGGACGGCCGTCATCGACCTCGCCGCCGCCTCCGGCCTGCCACTCGTGGCCGAGGCAGAGCGCGACCCGGAGGTGGCGTCCACCCGCGGCACCGGCGAGCTGATCGCGGCCGCTCTGGCGGCTGGCGCGCGCCGCGTGCTCGTCGCCGCCGGCGGTAGCGCCACGGTCGACGGCGGGCGCGGGGCGATCGAAGCGCTGCGCGCCGCCGGCATCGAGCGGGTCGAGATCGAGGTTCTCTGCGACGTCACGACCCCGTTCGAGCTCGCGGCGGAGGTATTCGGCCCACAGAAGGGCGCCGACCCGGCCGCCGTGGGTCGGCTCACGGCACGGCTTGCCGAGTACGCCGCCGAGCTGCCGCGTGACCCCCGAGGGCTCGCCCACGGCGGGGCGGCTGGCGGCTTCGCCGGGGGCCTATGGGCCGCCTACGAGGCCCGCTTGCGCGGCGGCGCCGAGGCGGTCTTCGAGGCGGTCGGGCTGCGAGGGCGTGTGGCAGCCGCGGATCTGGTGATGAGCGGTGAGGGCCAGCTCGACGAGCAGAGCACCGGCGGCAAGCTGATTGGCGAGTTGGCTCGCCTGTGTCGGGAAGAGGGGAAGCCGCTTCACGTCGTCGTCGGGCGCACCCGCCTCGCGCCCGAGGCGATGGCGGCGGCGGGGATCGCCTCGGTCAGCGAGGCCGGCGATGTCGAGGCGATCGCTCGTGTCGCCGAGGCGATCGTGGTGGCGGCTCAGGCGCCGGGGTGCTGAGACTGGTCGCTGCTCTGCGCCTCCGACTTGTCGGCATCACCATCGCCCACGGCGCCGCGGAAGCTGCGGATTCCGCGGCCGAGGCTGTTGCCCAGCTCGGGCAGCCGTTTGGGACCGAAGACGAGAAGCACGACAAGCAGCAGGACGGCGATCTCCATCGGGCCGATGCTGGGTATCACGTGACTCCTCCTTCTGGGCGCGGAATAGGCGAGCGGTAACGTCGGACCCCCGTCGCAACGGGAGACGATACGCGCCAATGGTGGCGCCTGCAAGCCGGGATACGGCCGGATGCGACGCGCCGCCCGGTTTCGGCCGAACCGGCGCCGGGTACCTCCAGCGGGCCGTCCCGCCACCGAACCCCAGGGCCGTCCAGGCACTTCGGCGACCGGACGCGCTCGGAGGGATCATGTTCAGGTGTGGGAACTGCGGCACCGGCTTCAACGCCACCGTCGCCTCGGTATCGGAGACGTGTCCCCGCTGCAAGGCCAGCGGCGTCGTCTCGCCGCTGGCCCTCGAAGAGCAGGAAGCCGACGCCAACCCCCAAGCCGACGCAGCCCCCCAACCGGCCGCCTAACGCGTCCTCCTCATGACCTTTGTAACCCTCTGGGTTACAAAGGTCATGAGGAGGCGGTTGTTCAGGCGTTGAGGGCGGCGGCGGCCCTGATCAGGTCCTTGAGGGCGGACTCGTCGACCTCGTCGCCCGGGCCGAAGTCGATCGCGCGGCGGACGTTGCCCTCCAGGCTGGAGTTGAAGAGCCCGGCGGGATCCTCGAGCGAGGCGCCCTTGGCGAAGGTCAGCTTCACCTTGTCCTTGTAGGTCTCCCCGGTGCAGATGATGCCGCCGCCGTGGTACCAGGTCGGGACGCCGCGCCATTTCCACTCCTCGACCACGTCCGGGTCGGCCTCGTGGATCAGCCCGCGCAGGCGGGCGAGCAGCTCGCCGCGCCAGTCGCCGAGCTCGGCGATCCGCTCGTCGATCAGCGTCGAGGGGGACTTGTCCGCGCTCATGCCCGAGCCCCCTGGTTGATCCGGATCAGGTTCCCCGCCGGGTCGCGGATGGCGCAGTCCCGCACTCCGTAGGGCTGGTCGGTCGGCTCTTCGACGACCTCGACGTCGCCAGCCTGCAGCTGCTCGAAGAGGCCGTCGAGGTCGGGCGTGGCGAGGGTGATGCGGCCGTAGCTGCCCTTCGCCATCATCTCGGCGACCGTCGCCCGCTCCTCGTCGGTGAGGCCGGGCTCGGCCTGCGGCGGGTAGAGCACGATCGCGGTGCCGGCGCCGCCGGCGGGCCCGACCGTGAGCCAGCGCATCCCTTCGTAGCCGACGTCGTTGCGGACCTCGAAGCCGAGCCTGTCGCGGTAGAAGGCCAGCGAGGCCTCGGGATCCTGGTGGGGTAGAAACGCGTAGTGAATGTCGATGTCCATGACGCCGACGTTAGCCGGGCGGCGCCGCGGCGGCTTCTCGATTCCTGACGGGTCTGGTCACCTGTTTGGCCAGGCACGAGTCCATCCCGGCGGTCGCGTCCGCCGCGGCGCGGCGGTACGCGCTGGGCGGCATCCCGACCAGTTCGGCGAAGCGGGTGCTGAAGGTGCCCAGCGAGGAGCAGCCGACCTCGAAGCAGACCTCGGTGACGCTGAGGTCGCCGCGGCGCAGCAGCGCCATCGCCCGCTCGATCCGGCGCGTCATCAGGTAGCTGTAGGGCGACTCGCCGTAGGCCTCGCGGAAGCGGCGGCTGAGGTGGCCGGCCGACATGTGCGCGTCGCGGGCCAGCGCCTCGACGTTGAGCGGGCGCGCGTACTCGCGGTCGATCCTGTCGCGGACCCGGCGCAGCCTGGCGAGGTCCTCGAGGCGCTGCGGCGAGGGGGCGGGGGCGCTCACCCTCGCCATGGTGCCAGCCCAGCCGCTCGGACGCGACCCTGCTGCAGCCGGTAGTAGGGCCGGGAGCCGGCCCGTTCGTGCCGCTCATCTCGAGGGCGCGGTGAAGAGGTCGAGGCTGCCGCCGGCGCTGTGGTCGTTGGCGTCGCCCTCGGGCTCGACGACGTGGCCGTCGACGACGATCGGGCTGTTCCATTGCCCGGGGTCGCCGGCGGCGGGCCGACCAGCCGCTCGTAGCCGGGCGGCGTGAACGTCCACAGGCGGGCGCCGGAGCCGGCGTCGAGGGCGACCGTGCGCCCGTAGGTCGTCGTGAGGACGATCACGTCGTGCCGGTGGCCGCGCACCCGGACGCCGTGCAGGTAGATCGGCGAGGAGTCGACGGTGCCCGGAGCGAGATCCGGCGGCGGCGCAGATGACCGACGTTGGCGGCGGTTATCCCGGTCGGCCGGTTGGTCGCGTCGAGCCGTTGCGGACCCAGTCCGAACTCCGGCCAGTCGGTGAGCAGCGGGCCGCGGGTGCGTGCCGCGCCGCCGGAGCCGCTGCCAGCCGGGGCGCCGGGGGCGGTGCCGGCGGCCGAGCTGGAGGAGCCCGAGCCGCAACCGCCGAGCAGCAGCGCGGCGGTGGGGACGGCGATCCCGAGGCTGCGCGCAGGCATGGCGCCCCTCTACCCGGGTGCGGGGATCGGGACGCACGGCGGCCCCGAGCCCGAGTCAGCCCAGAACCGCCGCCCGGGCATGCTCGATCGCCGCCAGCTCATGCGGGCGGGGAGCCTCGGGGACGTCGAGCTCGATCGGGTCGGCCGCCAGGCTCGGCGGCAGCCCGGCCAGCGCCTCGACGCTCGCCAGCACGCAGAAGGGCATGTGATCGACGCTGTAGCCGCCCTCCTGGATGGCGAGCACCCGCCCGGCGCAGCGCTCGGCCGCCCAGTCGCGCAGGCGCGCCGTCATCGCCCGGAAGCCCTCGCTGGTGACGCTCATCCGCCCCAGCGGGTCCGAGGCGGCGGCGTCCTGGCCGGCGGAGATCAGCAGCATCTCGGGGGCGAAGGCTTCGAGGGCGGGAACCACCACCTGCTCGAGCGCCAGCAGGTAGGCGGCGTCGCCCGAGCCCGCGGGCAGCGGCAGGTTGACGGTGGCGCCGACGCCCTCGCCCGTTCCCCGGTCCTCGACCCGGCCGCGGCCGGCCGGGTAGAGGTCGTCCTGATGAAGCGAGACGAAGAGGACCGAGGGGTCGGCGGCGAAGACGTCCTCGGTGCCGTTGCCGTGGTGGACGTCCCAGTCGACGATCGCCACCCGGGCCAGGCCGAGCGCCTGGGCGCGGCGAGCCGCGAGGGCGACGTTGTTGAAGAGGCAGAAGCCCATCGCCCTGGCGGCGCTCGCGTGGTGGCCGGGCGGCCGGGTGAGGACGTAGGCGCCGCGTTGCTCGCCGTCCAGCACCCACTCGACCGCGGCCAGCGCGCCGCCGGCCGCGAGCAGCGCCGCCTCCCAGCTGCCCGGCCCGACCCGGGCCTCCTCGCCGACCCAGACGAGCTCGCCGCGCGCGTCGGCGGCGCGGATCCGGTGGACGTGCTCGGCGCTGTGGACGGTGAGCAGCTCCTCCTCTCTCGCCGGCCGTGCCGCCAACCGCTCGAGCCGGTTCGCCGCCCCCGCCCGCTCCAGGACCTGGAAGGCCCGCGCGACTCGCGCCGCTCCCTCGGCGTGCGGCACCGCGAGCCAGGCCGCGGCGGTCGGGTCGATCACCATCGAGCCGTTGTCGTGGCGCAGGCAGCGCTCCTCGTAGACGAGTGCGGTCGCCATCGCCGGCCAGCCTAGATGGTCAGAATCGGAGGGGTGAGCGGGGGCGGCGAGATCGAGCTGAGCGCGACGCAGGCGCGGCGGGCGGCGCTCGCCGCGCAGGGGTTCGGCCGGGCACGGGCGGCGGGGCGGGTCGACCGCCGCCATCTGCGGCGGGCGATCGGCGACGTCGGCCTGCTGCAGCTCGACTCCGTCAACGCCTTCTCCCGCTCGCACTACGTACCGCTGTTCTCGCGGCTCGGCCCCTACCCGCGCGAGCGGCTCGACCGGATGGCCGCGCACGGCGACGGCACCGGCTCCGGGCCGACCGCCGCCCGCGACCTGTTCGAGTACTGGGGGCACGAAGCATCGCTGCTGCCGGTCGAGCTGCAGCCGCTGCTCCGCTGGCGGATGGCGCGGGTCGACCAGCTCGCCTGGAAGTCGGTGCGCCGGGTCGGCGAGCGGCCGGAGCTGCTGCGGACCGTGCTGGCGACCGTTGCCGAGCGGGGCCCGCTGCGGCCCGCCGACCTCGCCACCGAGCCGCCGGCGCGGCGGCGGGGGACGATGTGGAACTGGAGCGAAGGCAAGACGGCGCTCGAGTACCTCTTCTACGCCGGCCGGGTCAGCGCCTCCCACCGGGTCAACTTCGAACGCCTGTACGACCTGCCCGAGCGGGTGCTGCCCGGCGCCGTGCTGAACGCGCCGACCCCGCCCGAGGAGGAGGCGCAGCGGCGGCTGCTGCTGGTGGCCGCGGCCCGCCTCGGGGTCGCCACCGAGCCCGACCTCGGCGACTACTTCCGCCTGCCGCGGCGCGAGTCGCGGGCGCGGCTGGCGGAGCTGGTCGAGGCGGGCGAGCTGGTGGCGGCCCGGGTCGAGGGCTGGCAGGCGCCTGCCTACGTCCTCCCCGGCCGCCTCTCCACCACCCGCCGCCGCGCCCGTGCCCTGCTGACGCCGTTCGACTCCCTGGTCTGGGCCCGGCCGCGGACCGAACGCCTCTTCGGCTTCCGCTACCGGATCGAGATCTACACGCCGGCCGCGAAGCGCGTGCACGGCTACTACGTGCTGCCGTTCCTGCTCGGCGACCGCCTGGTCGCGAGGGTCGACGTCAAAAGCGACCGCGCCACCGGCACCCTGCGCGTCCACGGCGCCTTCGCCGAGTTCGGCGCCGGGCCGGCCGAGGTCGCCGCCGAGCTGGCGGCCGAGCTGCGCCTGGTCGCCGAGTGGCTCGGCCTCCCCCGCGTCGCGGTCGCCCGCAAAGGCGACCTCGCCGCGCCGCTCGCCCGCGCCCTCGGCTGAGCTCAGGGTTCGGCTTCCTCGTTGACGATCGGCTGGTATTCGCGGCAGGGCTCGCCGCGCAGGCCGGGGCAGGGCGGCAGCCCGGTCGGGATCCGCGCCTGCGGAACGACCGGGAGCAGCAGGTTCGAGGGCGTTTCCCTGCCGTAGGCGATCGCGACCCTTGCGGTGCCCTTCGGCCTGGTCTGGGCGAAGGCCCAGATCGGCTGGGTGCCGTTCGGCGCGGCGATCGTCACCCGGATGCGGGAGCCGGCGCGGTAGGCATGGCCCTCGTAGTAGAGCGGGATCGTGACCTTGACGAATTCGTCCGCCGGCAGCGGCGAGACGTCGGCCCTGCGCAGGCTCAGCACCGGCTCCAGCGGGGTGCTCCTCTTGGCGTCGAGCTTGCGCTCGTTGCCGCGCACCCAGCCGTTCTGGACGAAGCTCTCCTTGCCGTCGGGCCGGACCTCGCTGATCGTCGCCTGCAGGTCCACGTTCGGGGTCGAGGAACGCACCCAGACGTTGACCGCGCCGGCGCCGATCACGGTGGTGTCCCGGAGCAGCGGCGCAGTCAGGTAGGAGACGGCGCTGCCGGGCGGACTCTGCTCCCAGTCGTAGGTCGGGCTCGCGGTCCAGAGCCCGTTTTCGCCGGCGGCGGTGTCGCCGTTGAAGTCGGTCGCCGGCAGGGCGTGCGCGTTCCAGGTGAATTCGTCGGCGTGGCTGCCGCCCGGGCGTGCGCCGGCCAGGGTGCCGCCCGGGGCGAGGTACCAGGCCTTCGCTTCGGTCCCCGGGATCGGGAAGCGGTCGAACGATTCTTCATAGCCCGCGTAGGGGCGGCCGGGGGAGATCCCGCCGGCGCCGTTGTCGAAGGCGACGCGAACCTGCTTCTGGGCTTCGAACGCGCTCAGCGCCGTGCCGTAGGTCGGCTGCAGCTGCACCGGGTCGGGCGGCAGGGTGACGCCGGGGGTCCCCATCGCCTCTTCGTAGATCAGCGGCGCCCCGGCTCGCAGCGCCGCCGAGTCATAGAGCGGCGCCCGCTTCGCCACGTAGAGCTCGAGGAAGTCGAACCAGCGGTTCAGCGTCGCCGGGTCGAGCGAGTCGATGTGGGTGCCGTTGGTGAAGGTGAACCATTTCTTCGTCGTCCCGCTCATGTGCTCGGCCAGGGTCGGGCAGTGGCCGCCGGTCTGCTCGTCGGTCCACTGGCAGGCCATGAAGGTCGGCACGTCGATCTTGTCGACGAAGGTGACCGGTGAGAGCGGGTCGGCCACCTTCGGCACGTAGTGGTCGTTTTCTTCGACCTTCTTCAGCAGGTCGACCGCTTCGGGATGCAGGGCCTGGTTGGCGGCGCAGGTCGAGTCGCCTTCCTGGACCCGCTTGTAGGCCCATTCCTGGCCGCTGCCGGGCCCGGCGGCTTCGGCGTCGTGGACGCGCTCCTTGGCCCATTCGAGGGCGAAGCCGGTGTTGAGGATGCCGCCCGGGTAGAGCGTCGTCTGGGTGTTGTCGATCACCGAGAGCGGCGTGATCGCCGCCAGGTGCGGCGGCTGGGTGGCGGCGGTGAAGAGCTGGCTGATGCCGCCGTAGGAGATGCCCATCATCCCGACTTCGTGGTGCAGCGCCCAGGGCTGGCGGGCGACGGTCTCCACCACGTCGTAGCCGTCGAGGTTCTGCAGCGGCTCGAAGAAGTCGTAGGCGCCGCCCGAGCAGCCGGTGCCGCGCATGTTGACGTCGACCACGTTGAACCCCATCAGGTTGGCGATCAGCGAGATCCCGTTCTGGGGCCCGGCCGGATCGGCGAAGCCGTAGCCGGAGTACTCGATCAGGGTCGGTCGCGGCCCGCTCGGCAGGGTCGGCAGTTCGAGCCCGGGGATCGGCAGGGCGTGGGCGACGTCCTGGGGCGTGTGGACGTCGATCGCCAGCTTGGTGCCGTCGCGAGTGGTCAGGTAGCCGTAGCCGTGTTCGGGGATGCGCTGTTCGTAGAGCGAGGTGTCGGGCGGCGCCGAGGCGGTGCTCAGCACCCGCAGCGGTCCCGATCTGGAGCCGCCGGAGGCGACGCGGTAGCCGCTGCCGGGAGCGACTTCGCGGAAGAGGGCGCCGCCGAGCCGGTTGGCGGGCCTGCTGGCGAGGACGCTTCCCGCCCCGTCGAGGAGCTTCACTTCGGCGCCCGGCGCCAGCCCGGTCGCGTAGACCTGTTCGACGCTGCCGTGCGCGTCGAACGGCGCCGCCGCGGCCGCGCTCCCCGGCGCCAGCACCAGGGCCAGGACCCCGAGGCAGAGCGCCAGCAGGCCCAGGGCGCCACGCGGGCGCCCCCGTCCGTCACCGCCGAGAACCCGATCCCAAGCCATCCCGTTCCTCCCGTCGTGCCTTCAGCTCAGCGGGGGATCGTTACCCGATTTTGTGTAGAGACAAACGCGGGTCGGCGCGGGGGCGGCTCAGAGCGTGGCGAGGGCCTCGGCGGCGGCGCGCTCGCCCGACTGCACGGCGCCGTCCATGTAGCCGTTCCAGACCGTCGCGGTCTCGGCGCCGGCCCAGTGCAGGGGACCGACCGGGGCGCGCAGCGCCGAGCCGTATTCGGTCCAGCCACCGGTCGTCATCAGGCAGCCGTAGCAGCCGCGCGTCCACTGCTCCTCGGCCCAGATCCGCTCGATGAAGCGCTCGGGGCGGGCCGCCCGGGCGCCGAACAGGCGGGCGTGGCCGGCGAGGATCGCCTCGCGCCGCTCGGCGGCCGGGCGAGCGCCGAGGCGGCGGGCGATCCGACCCTCGAGGAAGCCGAGGAGGACGCCGGGGCTGCCGTCCGGCGGGCTGTTGTCGAAGACGACGCGGGCCGGGCCGGCCTCGCTGATCGCCTGCCCGGAGAGCCCCTGCTCACGCCAGAACGGCGCCTCGTATACCGCCATCGTCTTCACCACCGTGCCCTGTGGCATCCGTTGGGTCAGCTGGTCGCGCCGCGCCGGCAGCGGCGGGTCGTAGGCGATCCGGCCCGCCAGGGTGGGCGGGATCGCGACGATCGCCCGCCGCGCCCGCACCGTCAGGCCGCCCGGCTCGCCACCGCAATCGGCGCCGACCACGACGCCGCCGTCGCCGTGCTCGATCCGCCGCACCGGACAGCCGAGCAGCACCCGGTCGCCGCCGAGCTGCTCGGCGAGCAGCAGCGCGAGCCGCTGTGAGCCACCGTGGAAGCGGTCCTGCTGGGCCCCGCCGCCGGTCCCGACCAGGGTGTTGAAGCCGCCGCCGGAGTGGGTGTAGAAGAGGACGTGCAGGAGTGAGACGTCGGCCGGCTCCGCCGCCCAGACCGCCTCCGTGGCGAGCTCGAAGAGGGTGCGGGCGGCAGCGGTGCGGGCGTTTCGCCGCACCCAGGTGGCAAAGGTCTGCGCGTCCCAGCGGTCCGCCTTCGGCGCTGACCAGGGCTCCTCGAGCGGCACCTGGCGCGCCATCCGGTCGAGCCGGGCGCGGGCCTGTTCGAGGTCGGCCAGGGCGAGCGGCGAGACCGCCTTCGCCAGATCGCGGACCAGCTCCAAGCGGGCGTCCGTCAGGTGCCCGGTGAAGGAGGCGATCCTGCCGCCGAGCTCGATCAGGTGGCGGCCCTCGTCGTGGGTCGGGAAGGTCTCGACGCCGAGCTCGGCGGCGAGGGCGGCGATCCGGTGCTGGGTCGGGCCGATCCACTGGCCGCCGACCTCGACCACCTTGCCGGCGCCGAGGTCCTCATTCAGCAGCCGGCCGCCGACCCGCTCGCGCGCCTCCAGCACCACCGTGCGGGCCCCGGCCGCGGCGAGCCGCCGGGCGGCGAGAAGGCCGGCCAGCCCGGCGCCGACGACGGCGACGTCGGCCTCAACCTCCGCTGGCGCCTCGCGGGCCATTCCCCGCCACTGTAGCCGTGGCGGCGGGAGGTCGCCAGCGTGGCGCCGAGAGGTCCCATCCCCAGCCTGGGCTGAGGACGACGGGCGGGAAGCGGGCGCCGAGCCGACGCGGGTCAGCCGACTTCGGGGGCGACCGGGGCGGTGCAGTTGGGGCAGCGGCGGGCGGCGGCGGAGATCGTGCTGACGCACTCGGGGCAGGTCCGCGTCTTCGGCGGCACGCCCCGCCGGGCCTGGAACGTCTTGTAGGGGACGACGAGGAAGAAGTAGACGGCGGCGGCGGTGCTGAGGAAGGTGAGCGCGGCGGTGATCACTTCGCCGTAGCGGAATTCGCTGCCGTTGATCGAGAAGCTGAGGCCGGTGAAGCTCGGTTCGCCGAAGATCGCGGCGACGATCGGCAGGACCAGCCCGGAGACGATCGACTCGACCAGGGCGTAGGTGGCAAGCGCCATCACCAGGCCGACGGCAACCGTGATCAGGTCGCTCTTCAGGGCGAAGTCGCGAAAGCCGCGGATCAACTCGGTCATCGCAGCCTGGTTCGGCGGGCGCCGCCTAAACCCTGCGGCTAGGGGCGGCGGCGAAATCGTCCAGAGGGGCGCGATCTGCCAGCGCGACGACGAATTCCCCTTCAAGGTCTAGGCGGCGCGCCGAGGTCGGCGAGCGGCGCGACCGTCGCCTCGCAGACCTCGGCCGCCCAGCGCGGCGGGTCCTCGACCCGGTTGGAGACCCAGACCTTGTCGACGCCCAGCTCGGCCATCGCCCCCATCAGCTCGAGGAAGCCGTCGAGGTCGTCGAGCGGGTTGGCGCCGTAGAGGATCGTCTTCTCGATCTCGGCGTAGTCCCGGCCCTCGGCCTCGCAGTGGCCCCTCAGCACCTCGAGCTTGTGGGCGACGACGTCGCGGTCGTTGCCGAACAGGTTGCAGGCGTCCGCGTACCTGGCGACCAGACGCAGCGTCTTGCGCTCGCCGGCGCCGCCGATCAGCAGGCCGGGGTGCGGGTCCTGGACCGGTCGGGGGGAGCAGAGCGTTTCGGCCAGCTGGTAATGCTTGCCGCGGTAGGGCCCGTCGTCCTCGCTCCACATCTGCAGGCAGACCTGGATCGTCTCCTCCAGCCGCTCGAAGCGCTCGGCGATCGGGGGTAGGGCACGCCGAGGCCGTCGTGCTCCTGCTCGAACCAGGCGGCGCCGAGCCCGAGCTGGGCGCGGCCGCCGGAGAGCACGTCGAGCGTCGTCACCGTCTTCGCCAGCAGACCGGGATGGCGGTAGGTGACCCCGGTGACCAGCAGGCCGAGCCGGATGCGCTCGGTCTGGGCGGCGACGTAGCCGAGCGCCGTGTAGCCCTCCAGCATCGGTTCCTGCCGGGGGCCGACCGGCGGAATCTGGAACCAGTGGTCCATCAGCGTGAACTGCTCGGCGCCGCCCTCCTCGGCGGCGCGGGCGGTCGCGGCGAGGTCGGCGGCGATGCGCTCGGCGCCGCCGGCGTAGGTGAAGGAGGGGTTGTGGATCGCAAGCTTCAAGGGCAGGGTCCTTCCGACTGGGATGGTTGCCAGAGAGCGTAGGGAGGCGAGGGCGCCGGCTTGTCACCATTGGGGCATGGAGCTGCTCTCCTACCTCGGCCTGTTCGCCGCCGTGGTGCTGACCTGGGTCGCGGTCAGCGGCCCCGGCGAGGCGGCGCTGGTCGCCGGCGCGGTGACGGCGGGCCGCGAGGAACAGATCGGGCTGGTGCTTGCCGTCGCCTTCCTCGGCACGATCATCGGCAGCATCGCCGCCTACTGGATCGGCCGCGCCGCCGGCCGCCGGCTGCTGCTCCTGCCCGGGCCGCTGCGCGGCTGGCGCCACCGCGCCCTCGCGCGCAGCGAAACGCTGGCCCGTCGCCGCTCCTTCCTCGCCTCGCTGCTCACCCCGGGCTGGTTTGCCGGGATCAACGAGATCTCGGCGCGTCCCTTCCTCGCCGGCGTCGCGCTCTCCGGCCTCGCCTGGACGCTGACGCTAGGGCTCGGCAGCTTCCTGGTCGGCCCCTCGCTCGTCCGCGCCTACGACGCGGCGGGCAAATGGGGAACGGTCGGGGGGCTGGCAGCAGCCGCGGTCGTGGCGGCCTTCCTCGTGCTGCGCCAGCGGCGCGCTCGCCGGCAACCGCCCCCGGGCCTGCCGGCGGCTCAGTTCGACCGGTAGTAGAGGCAGCGGAAGCCGTGGGAGCCGGCGCCTTCGGCGACGACGCCTTCGTCGCTGCCGTTCTCTTCGACCGCCAGCGGCACGCCTCGCGCGGAGCCGGACACTTCGATGATGTCGCTGACCCAGGCCGCGTCGCCGGAGAGCTGCGTGCCGGACTGGGCGATGTAGGCGATCAGCTCGCTCAGGGTCGGCAGCCGGCCGCCGAGCTGGCCGCATTCGATCGCGGCGACCGGCCACAGCCGCGCCGGTCGGGTGCCTTCTTCCCAGCACATGCCGCCGAACAGCGTCGTGCCGGCCTGACAGGAGACTTCGAGGTCTTCCACGGTCGCGCCTTCCAGCGTTTCCGCGTCGCCCGCGGTTGCGGCGCTGTTCGCAGTTTTCGCCCTGTCCGCTTCCTCGGCGGTGGTGGCGGTCCTGGCGCTGTTCGCGGTCTGGGCGCTCGTCGCGGTCTGGGCGCTGGCGGCGGACTGGGCCGTCGTCGCGCTTTCGGCGTTCTTGGCGAGCGGCACCAGCTGCAGCGTCGACTCGTCGATCACCGCCCCGGTCAGGCTGTCCGCCTTGACCTGGTTGGCGCCGAGCGTCTTCTTCTTCAGCTTGCCGGCGGGGATGCTGTGCTTGAGGATCTGCTTGCCGTTGATCGCGGTCGCCGCGTACCCGACCCCGCCGAGGGCGAGGAAGACGGCGACGCTGGCCATCACGTTGGCGTAGGAGAGGTGGCGACGAAGGCGCGACAGCAGAGATCTCATGCCCTGCCTATCGGCGCTCCGAGCCGGCGACTTTACGGGCGCCGCGGGCCCGCCGCCGTCCACTGCGGCGGGCCCGGGTCCTCGAAGCGGCGGCTGAGGCGACGCGGCGGTGGCCGCCGCGCGCTGGTCAGGTTTCAGACCACGACCAAGGGGGAATTGGTCGAGGGCCCCGTTCCAACCCGGGCGGGCGCAAACCAACTCGGAGGTATCCCGTGACCATCGTCGGAATCATCGTCCTGATCATCCTCGTCCTGCTGGCGATCTACCTGTTTCAGCGGGTGTCGGGCTCGCGCCGCGTCTGAGCGACGCTTGCCTGGCTGAGCCACTCGGCCGGCTCAGCCAGCCAGGGCCGCTGCGCGCCGCTCAGCGGCGCAGGCAGCGGTAGCCGAGGAAGGCCGCCGCGGCAAGCGGCACCGCGACGACGCGGGCGAGCCGCAGCAGGTCGTCGCGCTCGAGCACGACGGTCGACTCGAGGCCGGCGACGACGCCGACGATCGCGACCGTGTCGCCGCGCCGCTCGACGCGGCGAAACTCGAACGGGTACTCGCCCAGGGCGGTGTTGACCCTCACCGCCTGATCATCGCAGCCGCCCGGCGGCGGCGCGCTCAACCGCTGATGTAGTGGGCGAGCGTGGCATCCGTCGTCTCGCCGGCGATGCGAAGCTGAACGCGCAGCGTCTCGGCGAAGTCGTCGATCGCCATCCTCAGCACTTCGGCCCGAACGCGGAGCGAATGAGGCCGGCCGGGCTCCGCCGCCTCCGCCGCCAGCCCGATCAGGAACGGCAGCAGGCTGGCCAGCGCCCGCTCCTCGTCCTCGGTGCGGAAGTAATGGGTGATCGGGAAATGGATCAGGTCGCGGCGGACCCGGATCAGCTGCTCGGCGAAGGAGGCGAGCATCGCTTCCAGCAGCGGCGGGTCGGCGTCCGCCAGCTTCTCGCCGAGCCGCTCCTCGGTCTCGCGGGCGAGGTGGACCTCGTGGGCGAGGGAGTCGCGGCGCGAGATCGCGTTGTAGATCGAGATCAGCCAGGAGATGCTGGCGGTCAGCAGGCCGAGCCCCATCAGCGTCTCGACCGGGCCGAGGATCCGCAGCAGCGCCGCGGCCGGCGAGATGTCGCCGTAGCCGAGGCTGGTGAGGTTGGTCAGCGAGACGTAGAGGGCGTCGATCAGCCCCGAGTGGTCCGCCGGGTCGAGGCCGCGGCCGAAGGTGAACCCGTCGGGCAGCTGCGGCAGGAAGATCAGCGCCCAACCCACCGCCAGCAGCGCCGCCCAGGTGGCGACGACCGCGATGTAGCTGACCGGGCCGACCAGCAGCGCCGCCCGCCGGCTCGGCCAGCGCGGCGCCGCCGCCGAGACCCCCCGCACGATCCCGCGCGCGATCGGCCACCGCCCCAGCGGGTGAAACAGGACGTCGAAGATGTCGCGCAGCGCCAGCGCGATCAGCCCCACCCCCAACAGCGTCCAGACGACGGCCACGCCCGCACGCTAGATCAGAACCCGTCCAGGCACGTCCGTAGCTTGCCCCTGATCATGGGCCTGCCGCTCGCCACCGACTGGGCCGAAGTGCTGGTGCCGCCGGTCTGGAGCCTGGTTCTCGCCGGGCTCCTCGTCGGGGCCGCCTGGCTCTGGCGCGAGCCGGTCTCGCGGGCGCTCGCCAGGCTCGGCATCTCCCGCTTCAACGTGCTGGGGGTCGAGCTGATCGCCAGTCAGACCCGGGACGCCTACGCGGCCCGGCAGCAGACCCCGCCGGGGGAGCAGGCGCTGCGCCAGTTCGCGGCGCTCAGCATCCGGCTGGAGCCGTTGATCCGCGACCGCGGCCGGCGCGTCCTCTGGGTCGACGACCTGCCCCGCACGCACGAAACCGAGACCCGCCTGCTGCGCGGACTCGGCGTCGAGATCGAGAACGTGCTGGGAACCGAGGAGGCGCTGGCGCGGATCGAGCGCGACCTCGCCTCCTTCGACCTCCTGATCACCGACTGGAGCCGGGGCGAGGACCCCGACGCCGGCCCGCGGCTGCTCGAGGCGCTCGGCCCCGGGTTCCGCCTGCCGGTGCTGATGTACGTGGCCGAGCTCAGCGCCGAGCGCCGCGGGCGGGCGGGCGCCCTCGGCGCCAAGCTGGTGACCGCCGATCCAGACGAGCTGCTGAAGCAGGCGCTGGTCGAGCTGGCGACCGCGCCCGAGGCGCGGTCGCCGACGCGGGGCGAGGTTTGGCCAGCGGGTGAGCGGGCAGAGGCCGGAGTGCAGACCCGAACCCAGGAGGAACAGCATGCTCACTGTCACCGACCAGGCCGCGACCGCGATCGACGGCATCCTCGCCTCGCGCGACCTTCCCGACGAGGCCGGCGTCCGCGTCAGCGCGGAGTTCAATCCGGCCAACGGCGACACCGCCGGTCCCGAGCTGCAGCTGCAGGTGGTCGAGGGCCCGCACCCAGGCGACCAGGTCGTTGACGGCACCTCCGTCTACCTCGAACCCGAGGTCGCCGCGCTGCTCGACGAGCGCACGCTCGACGCCGAGAAGTCGGGCGAGACCCTGCGCTTCGAGGTGCGCTGAGGCCCGGCCGGCCTCAGCCGGTGTTGCGCAGCGGCCCGGCTCGAGGCTCCCCAGCAGCTCGGCGGCCGCGGTGCGGTCCTCGCGGATCAGGAGCCCCATCCGCTCGACCAGCGCCAGCAGGCCCTCTCCCTCCTGCCGCCCCAGCGTCCGCCCCAGCAGGTTGCCGCGGTCGCGGATGTCCCGGTTGAGGCTGGGCATCCGCGCACCCCACGGCTCCCCGGGCGTGCGGGTGGGCGGCGCGGTCGCCGACATGGCGGCGACCCAGCGCCGGATCGAGACCGTTTCCAGCTAGGCGGCGCCGCTCACTTGGGCTGCGGCACGATCCGGATGTAGGGGCGGGGCTCCTCCCACTCGCCGAAGATCTCCTTCGCTTCCTCGTTGTTGACCGAGCCGGCGATGATCACGTCGTCGCCCTGCTGCCACTGGGCCGGGGTCGCGACTTTGTTCTTCGCGGTGAGCTGCAGCGAGTCGATCACCCGCAGCACCTCGTCGAAGTTGCGGCCGGTGGTCATCGGGTAGACGAGGATCAGTTTGATCTTCTTGTCGGGGCCGATCACGAAGACGTTGCGCACGGTCTGGTTGTCGGCCGGCGTGCGCGCTCCGGGGTCGCCCTCGACCTCGGCGGGCAGCATCCCGTAGAGCTTGGAGACGTTGAAGTCGGCGTCGCTGATGATCGGATAGTTGGGGGCGGTGCCCTGGGTCTCCTCGATGTCCTTCGCCCAGTCCTCGTGCTTGTCGAGCGGGTCGACCGAGAGGCCGATCACCTTGACGTTGCGGCTGGCGAAGTCGGGCTCGATCTTGGCCATGTAGCCGAGCTCGGTCGTGCAGACCGGGGTGAAGTCCTTGGGGTGCGAGAACAGAACCGCCCACGAGTCGCCGATCCAGTCGTGGAATTTGATCCGCCCCTCGGTGGTCTCGGCCTCGAAGTCCGGCGCCGTGTCGCCAATCCGCAATGACATCGATCTGCTCCTCTCTTCGCGATTCCAACTTGAGTGTGCAAGTCAACTTACTCTGCCGCGACTCTCGGCATCGCCCCAGCGGGACAGCCTGGGCCCTGGCTGAAATAGTCCTGACACTGCGGAGGTGCAGCCGCTTGAGCTGAAGCTCACGATCTCCTCGCTCGCGGCCGATAGAACCTCAGTGCCGACCGACGCTGCCAAAGTCCTGGCGCCCGCCGAGATCGCGGCGACGCTCGATCAGCTCACCGACGCCGTCGCGGTGTTCGACCGCGAGTGGCGCATCGGCTACCTCAACGAGGCCGCCAAGCGCCTGCTCGCCGGCCACATGCTGAAGACCGGCAACCCGCTGGTCGAGGTCCCGGCGGATGAGCTGATCGGCCAGCACGTCTGGACCGCCTTTCCCAGCCTTGCCGAAAGCCCGTTTCGCAGCGCCTACGAGGACGCGGCGCGCAGCGGCGAGCCACGGCGGCTGGTCGCCTACTACGAGCAGATCGACGCCTGGTTCGAGGCCCGGGCGCTGCCACAGGGCGACAAGCTGGTGGTCGTCTACCGCGACGTCAGCGACCAGCAGCGGGCCGAGAACGACATGCGCGAGTCGATCGACGGCGTCGCCGAGGCCGAGCGGATCGTCCATTTCGGCGTCTGGCGCTGGGACGTCGCCAGCGGGCGCGTGCGCTGGTCGGACGAGCTGCACCACATCTACGGCGTCCAGCCGGGCGAGTTCGACGGCACCGTCGAGGCCTTCCTCGAGCGCGTCGTGCCCGAGGATCGCGAGCGCATCTGGCAGCTGGTGTCGGCCTCGCTGGAGAGCGGCGACCCATTCGCCTTCGAGGAGCGGATCCTGCACTCCAGCGGCGAGGTTCGCACGCTGCTCTCCCAGGGCCGGGTGATCGCCGGCCCCGACGGCGCGCCGGAGGCGCTGGTCGGCGTCTGCCAGGACGTCACCGACCGCGCCCGCGCCGAGCGCGAGCTCGGCGCCAGCGAGATGCGGCTGCGGGCGATCGTCGACAACTCCCCCTCGGTGATCGTCGTCAAGGACCTGCAGGGCCGGCTGCTGCTCTACAACGCCGAGGCTTCCCGGGTCTCGGGCATCGCCGCCGAGCGGGCCGTCGGCCGCACCACCGACGAGCTGTTGCCGTCCGACCTGGCGAAGATGCAGCGCGAGGTCGAGCAGCGCGCCGCCGCCGAGAACGAACCCGTCTACAGCGAGTTCGTCTCCGCCGATCGGGGCGAACCGCGCCGCTTCGTCAGCGTCACCTTCCCGCTGCCCGACGCCGAGGGCAAGCCGGCCGAGCTCTGCACGATCGCCACCGACGTCACCGAGCGGCGCGAGAAGGAGAGCGAGCGGCGCGAACGGCTGCGGATGACCAACCAGATCGCCGCCGCCCTCGACGAGGACCGGCTGATCGCCTACGCGCAGCCGATCGTCGACCTCAACACCGACGAGACCCACGCCTGGGAGCTGCTGGCGCGGCTGCGCACCACCGGCGTCCGCCAGGCGATCCTCGGCCCCGAGTCCTTCCTGCCCGACGCCGAGCGCTTCGAACTGGTGCAGGCGATCGACACCTCGATCGTGCGCCAGGCGCTGACGCTGAAGTCGGCGGGCCGCCTGCACGTCAACATCTCCGCGGTGACGATCTCCGACCCGGTCGGCAGGTCGGCCGTGATCGAGCTGCTGGAAGAGAATCCCGAGACCGCCTCGCAGCTCGTCTTCGAGGTCACCGAGACCGCCAGCGTCGAGCACCTCGACGCGGCGCGCGCCTTCGCGCGGGCGGCGGTCGAGGCCGGCGCCGAGCTGGCGCTCGACGACTTCGGCGTCGGCTTCGGCGCCTTCACGTACCTGCGCTCGCTGCCCGTCAGCCTGATCAAGATCGACTCGACCTTCGTCAGGCGCATGGTCGCCTCGCCCGAGGATTGGCGGGTGGTCAAGGGCGTGCTCGGCGTGGCGCGCGAGTTCGGCGTCAGGACGGTCGCCGAGGGCATCGAAAACGTGGCGACGCTCGAACACCTGCGCGAGCTCGGCGTCGACTTCGGCCAGGGCCACCTGCTCGGCCGCCCCTCACCCCTCCTCCCGGGCGTCCCCTCCAACCACTGACCCGCCGTCCTCATGACCTTTGTAACCCTGTGGGTTACAAAGGTCATGAGGAGCGCGAACGGCTAGGGGACGGGGGCGCCCAGCAGGGCCAGGGCGACGCCGGCGATCGCGGCGCCGAGGAGGACCTCGACGACGCCGCGGCGCAGCACGAGGAGGGCGAGCGCGGCGGCGGCGAGGACCGCCGGCTGCCAGGCCTCGGTCAGCGCCCGCGCCAGCGGGATCGCGGCGCCGAGGATGGCTCCGATCGCCGCCGGCCCGGCGCCGTCGAGGAAGGCGCGGGCGTCGGCGTTGGCGCGCAGGCGCTCGAACCGCCCGCCGCCGAGCAGGACGAAGGAGAAGGAGGGGAGGAAGGCGACGGCGGCCGCCAGCAGGCCGCCGCCGATGCCGTGCGCCGCGTAGCCGACGGCGGCGATCGTGGCGACGACCGGCCCCGGCGTCACCTGGCCGAGGGCGACCGCGTTGAGGAATTCGGCGTTGCTCATCCAGTGGTAGACGTGGACGGCGTCGTCCTGCATCAGCGGGACGATCACGAAGCCGCCGCCGAAGGAGAGGGCGCCGACCTTGAGGGCGGTCCAGGCGAGCGCTCCGAGCCCGCCGGTGGCGGCGGCGGGAACCAGCGCCGCCGGCCAGGCGAGGGCGCCGAGCGAGACCGGGCCCCGCCGGCGCAGCGCCAGCTCGAGCCCCCCGCAGGCGAGCAGGACGAGGACCAGGTAGGGGCCGACCAGCGCCGCGGCCACCGCGCCGGCGGCGAGGAACGCGAACCAGCGCCGCTCCTCGCGCCCGTCCTCGCGGACGCGGGCGAAGCTCGGCCCGATCAGGTCGATCCCGGCCCGCACGGCGACGGCGGCGACGGCGGCGCCCGCCCCCGCGCCTGCCCCGCGCACCCAGAGCGGCGGCGCCGCGGCGAGAAAGACGACCGAGAGGCCGAGGATGAGGACGATCGCCGGCACGACGAAGCCGAGCCCGCCGACCAGCGCTCCGGGCCAACCGCCGGCGCGGTAGGCGCAGAAGATCGCCAGCTGGGTCGAGGCCGGGCCCGGCAGCAGCGAGCAGGCGGCGTTGGCGTCCTCGAAGGCGCCGGCGTCCATCCAGCCGTAGCGGTGGACCACGAGCCGGCGCAGCAGCGTGATGTGCGCCGGCGGGCCGCCGAACCCGGTGACGCCGATCCGCCCCCACTCGCGGCCGATCGTCGCCAGGTCGGTCCGCTGCCCCGGCGGCAGCGCCCCGTCGATGTTCGCGCCGCCCTCGATGGCGGCAGTATCACGCGGCGGCCGTCGGGCCGTGGGTCCCTCCGGTTATATATGCCCACGGATACCCTGGGGACCAGCTGAATGGCCACAGCTCCCGCGCCGCCGCCGCCGGCCTCGCGCTACCACCGTCGCGCGCGCCACGCGCCCGGCCGGCGCCTGCACGGCCACCTCACCCGCCGCCGCCGGTCGCTGCTGCGGATCGGCGGCCTGGCGGCGCTGCTCGCCGTGGTCGGGCCGGGCGTCCTCGCCGGCCTCTCCGACGACGATCCGGCCGGGATCGCCACCTACTCGATCCTCGGCGCCCGCTACGGCTACGAGCTGATCTGGGTCCTGGTCGTCTCGACCGCGGCGCTGATCGTCTTCCACGAGCTCGGCGTCCGTCTCGGCGTGGTCACCGGCAAGGGCCTGCTGACCCTCGTCCGCGAGCGCTTCGGCGCGCGCCGCGCGCGGCTCGTGCTCGCCGCCCTCGTCCTCGCCAACACCGGCACCCTCTGCGCCGAGTTCGCCGGCGTGGTCGCCGGGACCGAACTGCTCTTCGGCATCAGCCGCTACGTCAGCGTGCCGCTGGCGGCGATCGGGGTCTCGGTGCTCGTCCTGCGCGAGAACTTCCACCGAGTCGAGCACTTCCTCCTCGCCCTCAGCTCGGTCTTCGTCGCCTACGTCGCCGCCGGCATCCTCGCCCACCCCGACTGGGGCGCCGCGGCGAAGGGCGCCGTCGTGCCCTCGATCCCGCTGACCCGCGACGCGCTGCTGGTCGCGGTGGCGACGGTGGGGACGACGCTGGCACCCTGGGGGCTCGCCTTCATCCAGTCCTACGCCGTCGACAAGCGGCTGCGGGTCGAGGACCTGCGCTACGAGCGCGTCGACGTCGTCGTCGGCGCCGTCCTCACCGGCGTGATCGGGCTCTTCGTCGTCGTCGCCTGCGCCGCCACCCTCCACGTCCACGGCATCGACGTCAACGACGCCCGCGACGCCGCCACCGCCCTGGAACCGCTCGCCGGCGACGCCGCCGCCACCCTGTTCGGGCTCGGCTTCCTCGGCGCGGCGCTGCTGGCGGCGGCGATCGTGCCGCTCTCCACCGCCTACTCGATCTCCGAGGCCTTCGGGCGCAAAGCCGACCTCGACGACAGCTTCGCGGAGGCGCGCGCCTTCTATCTCAGCTTCGCCGCCGTCACCGCGGTCGGCGCCGGCCTGGTCCTGATCCCGGGGGTGCCGCTGATCCAGATCCTCTTCCTCTCCCAGGCCCTGAACGCGGTCCTGCTGCTGGTCCTGCTGCCCTTCATCCGCCGCCTCGGCCGCGACCCCGAGCTGATGGGCGAGCACGCGCTCGGCCGCTGGGGCCGTCTGGCGACCGGTATCGGGCTGGCGGTGATCGTGATCTCCGTCCTCGCCCTGGCCGTCCTCGCCGTCGCCTGAACGGGTGGATTTCAACCCGGCCTTGCCGGGTATGCGAATAGCCCGGGGCGCCGAGCCGGGGGATCGGCGAGCGGCCCTCAGCCGGCGCCCCGGATCTACCTCGCCCGCTCAGTCGAGGACCGCGACGGGGCGCTCGCCGCGCTGCTCGGCGCCGGGTCCCCTGCCGCCGCCCGGGCCGCCGGCCGGCTGCTCCCACCTGCCGAGCGCCATGATCAGGGCCGGGACGAAGGCCAGCGCCAGCAGCGCCAGGCCCCAGACGAAGGTCTGCGCGAAGGCTTCGGCGAGCGGTTCGGCGAACCGCTCCTGCGCCGCCGGCGGCAGTGCGTGCAGCGCCTCGAAGCCGCTGGCGCCACGGGAGCCGCCGCCGACCACCAGCTTGTCGGTGATCGCCGAGGCGAGCAGGACCGAGAGGATCGCGGTCCCGATCGAGGCTCCCGACTGGCGGATGATGTTCATCGCGGTGCTGGTGCGGGCGATCGCCGCCGGCGGCACCGCCTGCATCGCCGCGGTCATCGTCGGCATCATCGAGAAGCCCATCCCGAGGCCGAGCACGAAGCTGAACGAGCAGAGCAGGACGTATGAGGTCGTCGCGGTGACGAAGGCGAACGGCGAGATCCCGATCACCAGCAGCGGGATCCCGCAGGCGGCCCACCGGGTCGGGCCGTAGCGATCGGTCAGCTTGCCGGCGATCGGCATCGTGATCATCGCCCCCAGCCCCTGCGGCGCCAGCAGCAGGCCCGCTTCCAGGGCCGAGGCCCCGCGCACCGTCTGGTAGTAGAGCGGGATCAGCAGCATCGCCCCGAAGAAGGCGATCGAGAACAGCATGAAGACTCCGGCCGCGGCACCGGCCCGGGTGTGGGTGAAGGTGCGGATGTCGATCAGCGGCTCCTCGGCCCGCCAGCTGTGCCAGAAGAAGGCGGCGATCAGCGCCGCGCCGGTGGCGATCGGCAGCCAGGCCCTGGTGGCGGCGAAGCCGGCGGCGCCGTTCGACTCGGCGAGGCCGAAGATCAGCAGGGTCAGGCCCGGCGAGAGCAGGGCCATCCCCAGCCAGTCGAGCCGGTGGGCGGGCTGCGGGCGGTCGCGCTCGAGCACGATCTGGGCGAGGGCGATCGCGGCGATCCCGATCGGCAGGTTGATCAGGAAGATCCAGCGCCAGGAGACATCGTCGACCAGCCAGCCGCCGAGGATCGGGCCGAGGATCGGCGCGATCAGCATCGGCACGCCGAGGATCCCCATCACCCTCCCCATCCGGTGGGGCCCGGCCTTCTGGGTGAGGATCGTCATCACCGCCGGCATGATCATGCCGCCGCCGACCCCCTGCAGGACCCGGAAGGCGATCAGCGAGCCGGCGCTCCAGGCGAGCGCGCAGAGGGCTGAGCCGAGCATGAAGAGCGCCAGCGACCAGATGTAGATGCGCTTGGTGCCGAACCGGTCGGCGGCCCAACCGGTGACCGGGATCACCGCGGCGAGCGCCAGGGTGTACCCGGTGACGACCCACTGGATGGTGGTCAGCGAGGCGTTGAAGTCGATCGCCAGACGGTCGATCGCGACGTTGATGACGGTCGTGTCGAGGATCGACATGATCGCGCCGAGGAGGACGACGGCGGCGACCACCATCGTCTCCCGGTCGAGCGCGTTGGGATCGGGTTCCGCTGCCGGGGAAGCTGACTGGTGAGAGGGCATCGCGCCATGCTAGCTAAACGGAATCATCGACTCCGCTTAGCTCCCGCGGACGGGTCAGGCGGGGGCTCCCGGGCGGCCGACCCAGTCGGGATCCCGGCGGCGGGCGCGGACGTGGGCGGCGAGCGCCTCGAGCACCGCGGCGATCGCCGCGCGCACCCCGGGGTCGGCCACGATCCCGTCCTCGCCGGCGGCGCCGTGCGGGACGTGGACGCGCCGCACCGCCTCCTCGGCGACGTCGGCGCCGACGTAACCGAGCACCTTGCGCAGCGAGTCGTCGGCGTTCTCGCCGCGGCCCGGCGGGGCGGCGTTGACCCAGGCCGCGGGCAGCCGGTAGATCTCCTCGCCGCCGACCGCCCACTCGAGCAGGTTCTTGAACGAGCCGGGCAGGGCGCCGGCGTACTCGGGTGTGCAGAAGAGGACCGCGTCGGCGGCCGCCAGCCGCGCACGCAGGGCCGCGACCGGCGCTGGCGGCTCGAGTCCCTCGGCGTCGTCGTCGGGGTTGAAGTGCGGCAGCGCGCCCATCCCATCGAAGAGCTCGGTGCTGACCCCGGCGACCGGGACGGCGTCGGCGGTCCGCAGCAGCGCCGAGTTGGTCGAGGCGGCTCGCAGGCTCCCCGAGATCAGCAGGACGTGGACCTCGGCCATCGCGGCCAACGCTAGCGAGCGGCTAGCCTGGGGGCATGCGGATCTTCCTCGCCGGGGCCAGCGGCGCGATCGGTCTGCGGCTGGTGCCGCTGCTGCTCGAGGCGGGCCACGAGGTCGCCGGGCTCACCCGCAGCCCGCGCAAGGCGGCGACGCTGCGGGCGCTCGGCGCCGAGCCGGTCGTCGCCGACGTCTACGAGGCGGCGGCGCTGGCGGCGGCGGTCAGCGCCTTCGGCCCCGAGCTGGTCATGCACCAGCTCACCGACCTGCCCGACCACGCCGGCGAGCTCGCCGCCGCCCGCGGCGCCAACGCGCGGATGCGGATCGAGGGCAGCGACAGCCTGCTGGCGGCGACGCGGGCAGCCGGGGCCAGCCGCTTCCTCGCCCAGAGCATCG
The DNA here is from genome assembly GCA_046330305.1 of Solirubrobacterales bacterium. Taxonomy (GTDB): domain Bacteria; phylum Actinomycetota; class Thermoleophilia; order Solirubrobacterales; family 70-9; genus VAYN01. The sequence continues at coordinate 39,450 of JAXLTA010000013.1, forward strand.
CCTGGCAGCTCCCGGGCGCCGGCGCCAAGGCCGTCGCCCACCTCGAGCGGGCGACGCTCGACTTCGGCGGGGTCGTCCTCCGCTACGGCCAGTTCTACGGCCCCGGCACCTACCACGAGGGCGAGCCGCCCGAACCGCCGCGGATCCAGATCGACGCCGCCGCCGCCCGCACCGCCGAGCTGCTCGAGACGCCGAGCGGCGTGGTCACGATCGTCGACCCCGACGACTCCGCCTGAGCGGGCCGGCTGGCCTAGATCGAGCCGTAGCCGCGCGGCTTGCCGCGGGCGAACAGCCAGCGGTGGAAGAGCCGGCCGAGGTCGCGGCCGGAGACCTTCTCGGCCAGCGCGATGAACTCGGCGATGTCGGCGCTGCCGTGGCGGTGCGCGGCGGTCCAGGCGCGCAGCAGGCGCAGGAAGGGGCCGGTTCCGATCCGCACCCGGAGCGCCTCGAGGGTCATCCCGCCGCGCACGTAGGTCGAGGTCGCGAACAGGTTCTTCGCCTGGCCGGGATGGCCCGAGGGCGGTTCCCAGAAGGCCGTGTTGGAGGCCGGCACGCGGTAGAGGCGGCGGAAGATCTGGCGGGCGGTGCGACCGCCGTGGCGCTCGGCGTAGTACCACTCGGTCCAGGTCGCGAAGCCCTCGTTGAGCCAGATGTTGGGCCACCGCTTCAACCCGACCGAGTCGCCGAACCACTGGTGGGCGGTCTCGTGGACCAGCGTGGTCAGGTCGGGGACGAAGGCGTAGATCGGCCGCGTCTGCGTCTCCAGCGCGTAGCCGAGCTTCGGTTCGAGGTCGACGATCGAGCCGGCGGCGGTGAACGGGTAGGGGCCGAAGGCGTGGCGCTCGAAGCGGATCACCCGCGCCAGCTTCGCCAGCACCGGCGCCGCGGCCCTAGCCTGACGGGGGTCGACCAGCGTCCAGGCGGGCAGGCCGTCGACCCTGCCGGCGGCGAGCCTGCCGCGGCCGATGTCGAGCACCGCCAGGTAGGTGCTCATCGGCGCCTCTTCGCGCCAAACGTAGGAGCGGCGGGCGCCGTGGCGCTGGCGACCCACCAGCAGGCCGTTGGCGACGGCCTTCAGCCGCCTCGGGACGTTGGCCCGGATCGTGAAGGTGGCCTTGTCGGCGGGCACGTTGTCGCAGGGGATCCATGCCATCGTCCCCTGCGGCTCGCCGACCGCGAAAGCGCCGTCGCCGGTCCGGATCCAGCCCTCGGAGCTGCCGTCGGCATCGACCACGCGGCGCGGCCGGCCGTGGTAGCCGATTCGCGCCTGAAACCGCGCCCCGCGCGGCACCGGGACGGCGGGGACGATGCGCAGCTTGTCGCGGCCGCGGCGGAAGCGGGCGCGCTCGCCGTCGACCCAGACGGAGTCGACGGTGAGCCCGCGCAGGTCGAGCGTGAACCGGCGCAGGCGCTGGCGGGCCCGGGCGCTCACCACCGTCCGGGCGTGGATCACCCCTGCGCCGGCTCCGTAGGAGAGGGCGACGTCGTAGTCGAGCGCGTCGTAGCCGACGTTGCCGGCGCGGGGGAAGAACGGTTCGGCCGCCCTCGCCGCCGTTGCGCCGGGTGCCGCGGCCAGCCCGGCCGCCACCAGGAGCGCGGCGAGCGAAACGGCGGCGCGGCGAATCAGCATCGCAGGATCCTAGGGCCCGAGCGAGGCGGCCGATGGAAGAATGCCGCCATGCGCGTGCTCGCGATCGTCCAGGAGGCCGACGCCGGCCCAGGTGTGTTCGCCGAGGCGATTGCGGCGCGGGGCGCGGCGCTCGAGTGCTGGACACAGGCTGAAGGCGGCCCGCCGCCGGCCGACCCGCTCGGCTACGACGCCGTCCTCTCGCTCGGCGGCTCGATGAACGTCGACCAGGAGGACGCCCACCCGTGGCTCGGCGACCAGAAGGCGCTGCTGCGCGAGCTGCTGGCGGCCGGGGTGCCGCTGCTCGGCCTCTGCCTCGGAGCCCAGCTGCTCGCCGAGGCGGCCGGGGCCAATCCCCGCCGGGCGTCGCGGCCGGAGATCGGGTGGCACGCCGTCGAGCTGACCGAGGCCGGTACCGCCGACCCGCTGCTGGCGCCGCTGGCGCCGCGCTTCGAGGCGTTCCAGTGGCACAGCTACGAGTTCCCGCTGCCGCAGGGAGCACTCGCCCTCGCCCGCAGCGAGGTCTGCCTGCAGGCCGCCCGCCTCGCCCCCCGCGCCTACGCGATCCAGTTCCATCCCGAGGTCAGCCGCCGCGACGCCCTGACCTGGATCGACGACTATCGCGTCGACCCCGACGCGGTCCGGATCGGCATCGACCCGGTGGCCCTGCGGGCAGAGACCGAAGCCAAGATCGACAGCTTCAACCAGCTCGGCCGCGACCTCTGCGGTCGCTGGCTCGACCTCGCCGCCTAGGCGCCGGACGCGCCGAGAACCGCCGCCACCGCCTCGGCCGCCCGTTCGATGCCGGCGCGGTCGACGTCGAGGTGGGTGACGGCGCGGACCCGCGAGCCCTCGTTCGACATCTCGACGCCCGCCGCGGCCAGTCCGGCGATCAGCGCGTCGCCGTCGGCGACGTCGAAGAAGACGAGGTTGGTCTCGACCTTCTCCGGCTCGATCTGGACGCCCTCGATCTGCGCCAGCGCATCGGCGAGGAAGCGGGCATTGGCGTGGTCCTCGCGCAGGCGCTCGACGTTGTGGTCGAGCGCGTAGAGCGCGGCGGCCGCGACGATCCCGGCCTGGCGCATCGAGCCGCCGTACATCTGCTTGTAGCGCCATGCCTCCTCGATCAGCTCGGCGGAGCCGACCAGGCAGGCGCCGACCGGCGCTCCCAGCCCCTTGCTGAAGTCGAGCCAGGCGGTGTCGAACCCGCCGGCGTACTCGGCGGCGGGGACTCCGGAGGCAGCGGTCGCGTTGAGCAGGCGGGCGCCGTCGAGATGGGTCCGCATGCCGTTTTCCCGGGCCACCTCCAGCACCCCCTCGATCCGCTCCAGCGGCCAGACGCGGCCGCCTCCCATGTTGGTCGACTGCTCGACCGCGACGAGCCGCGAGCGGGGTTGGTGACGGTCGCTCGGGTCGCGGAGCGCCGCCCGCAGCGTCGCGCCGTCGAACATCCCGCCCTCCCCCTCCAGGTAGGAGATCATCGCCCCGGCCAGCGCCGCCGGGCCGCCCGCCTCGGCTTCGACCGGATGGGCTGTGGGGTGCAGGTACATCTCGTCGCCGAGCGGCCGGATGTGGAGCCGGATCGCGATCGCGTTGCACATCGTCCCCGAGGGCAGGAACAGCCCCGCCTCGTGGCCGAGAAGCTCGGCCACGCGCTCCTGCAGCCGGTTGACGGTCGGGTCGCGGCGCCGCTGCTCGTCGCCGACCTCGGCGCCGGCGATCGCCGCGCGCATCCCCTCGCCGGGCCGCGTCTGCGTGTCGGAATAGAGGTTGACGGTCTCGCCGCTCACGCCCGGCAGGCTACCCGGCCGCCCCCTCAGTCGTCCTGGCCCGGCGTCAGGTAGGCCCCGGAGAGGCCGCCGTCGACGAGGAAGGTCGAGGCGGTGACGAAGCTCGAGTCGTCGGAGGCCGGGAACAGCGCCGCCCCGGCGATCTCCTCCGGCTCGCCGAAGCGACCCATCGGGATGTGGACGAGCCGCTTCGCGGCGCGGTCGGGGTCCCTGGCCTCAGCCCTCCCCGGTCGCGTAGAAGACGTTCTTGACGTCGGTGTAGTGGTCGAGCGCGTCGGGGCCGAGCTCGCGGCCGACCCCCGACTGCTTGCAGCCCCCGAACGGGGTCGAGACCCGTACCGAGGTGTTCGAGTTGATCGAGATCACGCCGGTCTCCAGCGCCCGCGCCACGCGCAGCGCCCGCGCCCCGTCGCGGGTCCAGATCGAGCCCGAGAGGCCGTAGATGGTTTCGTTGGCGAGCCGGACCGCCTCGGCCTCGTCGGCGAACGGGATCACGCAGGCGACGGGGCCGAAGATCTCCTCGCGCGCCGCCCGCTCGTCGTTGGCGACCGGCGCCAGCACGGTCGGCGGGAACCAGAAGCCGGGGCCGTCCGGGAAGCTGCCGCGGATCGCGACGGGGGCGTCGTCGGGCACGAAGCCGGCCACGGTCTCGCGCTGGCCGGCGGAGATCAGCGGCCCCATCGCGGTGCCCTCGTCGAGCGGGTCGCCGACCGCGATCCCCTCGACGTGCGGGGCGAGCGCGGCGAGGAAGTCCTCGACGGCGCCGGCCTCGACCAGAATCCGCGAGCGCGCGCAGCAGTCCTGGCCGGCGTTGCCGAAGACGGCGCCCGGGGCCGCGGCGGCGGCCGCCTCGAGGTCGGCGTCGGCGAAGACGACGTTGGGCGACTTGCCGCCCAGCTCCAGGGTCACGCGCTTGATCGTCTGCGCGGCGCCGGCGGCGATCCCGCGGCCGACCGAGGTCGAGCCGGTGAAGGCGATCTTGGCGACGTCGGGGTGCTCGACCAGCCGCTGCCCGCAGACGCTGCCGGGCCCGGCGACGACGCTGAGCACGCCCTCGGGCAGCCCGGCCGCAAGCGCGATCCGCTCCAGCTCCAGGGCGCTCAGCGGGGTCAGCTCGGCGGGCTTCAGGACCACGCAGTTGCCGGCGGCGAGCGCCGGGGCCACCTTCCAGGAGGCGATCGTCAGCGGGAAGTTCCAGGGCACGATCAGGCCGACGACGCCGAGCGGCTCGCGGAAGGTCATGTCGACGCCGCCGGCGACCGGGATCGTCTGGCCGAGCAGCCGCTCCGGCGCGCCCGCGTAGTAGCGGAAGGTCTCGACCACCATCCCGATCTCGCCGCGGGCGTCGCCGATCGGCTTGCCGGCGTTGCGCGCCTCGAGCACCGCCAGCTCCTCGAGCCGCTCCTCGAGGGCTTCGGCGAGCCCGCGCAGCAGCGCCGCGCGGTCGGCCGGCGCCACCGCCCGCCAGGCGGGAAAGGCCGCCTTGGCCGCCGCGACCGCCGCGTCGACCTCCTCGGCGCCGGCCCGCGGCACCTCCGCCAGCACGGCCTCGGTCGCCGGCTCGATCACCTCGATCATCTGTGGTTCCTTTCGGTCGTCATGGGTCGGGAAGGAACCATAGGACCGGCGCGCGTGGCGCAGATGCCGATCACGGGGTGCTCATCAGAGGCGCTCGAAGCCCCGGTAGCGCTCCCAGTCGGTGACGGTTGCCTCGAAGGCATCGATCTCGACGCTGGCCCGGTTGAGGTAGTGGTCGACCACCTCCTGGCCGAAGGCCGCGGCCGCCACCTCGCTGGCGGCGAAGGCGGCGCGGGCGTCGTAGATGTTGCGGGGGACGCGCGGCTTGTCGGACTTGTAGGCGTCGCCCTCGAAGACCGGCTCGAGCGGCAGCTCGGCGTCGATCCCGTGCAGGCCGGCGGCGATCAGCGCGCTCAGCGCCAGGTACGGATTGACGTCGGCGCCCGGCAGCCGGTTCTCGACCCGCAGCCCCTCGCCGTGGCCGACCACCCGCAGCGAGCAGGTGCGGTTGTCGCGTCCCCAGGCGATCGCGGTCGGCGCGAAGGAGCCGAGGGCGAAGCGCTTGTAGCTGTTGACGTGGGGCGCGTAGAACAGCGTCATCTCCTTCATGCAGGCGAGCTGGCCGGCGACGAAGTGCTCGAACAGCGCCTGGTCGGCGGCAAACGCGTTGCCGCCGTCCTCGCGCGCGAGCGAGCAGTGGATGTGGCAGGAGCTGCCCTCGCGCTGGTTGAACTTGGCCATGAAGGTGATCGCATGCTCCTCCTGGGCGGCGATCTCCTTGGCCCCGTTCTTGTAGATCACGTGGTCGTCGGCGCAGCGCAGCGCCTCCGCGTAGCGGAAGTTGATCTCGTGCTGGCCGAGGTTGCACTCCCCCTTGGAGTTCTCGACCGCCATCCCGGCCGCCGCCATCTCGTTGCGGATCCGGCGCAGCAGCGGCTCGACCCGCGCGGTGCCGAGCAGCGAGTAGTCGATGTTGTAGAGGTTGGCCGGCTCGAGGTCCTGGAACCCCTGCTTCCAGGCCTGCTCGTAGGAGTTGCGGAAGACGATGAACTCGAGCTCGGTGGCGGCGTTGGCGGTGAGGCCGCGCTCGGCCAGCCGCGCCAGCTGGCGGCGCAGGATCTGCCGCGGCGAGGCGAGGACTTCGCGGCCGTCCGCCCACTGCAGGTCGGCCATCAACATCACCGTCCCCGGCTGCCACGGCACCGGCCGCAGCGTCTCCAGGTCCGGGACCATCACGAAGTCGCCGTAGCCGGTGTCCCAGGAGGCCATCGCGTAGCCGCCGACGGTTTCCATGTCGACGTCGACCGCGAGCAGGTAGTTGCAGCCCTCGGCCCCGTGCTCGAGCACGTCGCCGAGGAAGTGGGTGGCCGTCAGCCGCTTGCCCTGCAGCCGCCCCTCCATGTCGGCGATCGCCAGCAGCACGGTGTCGACCGTGCCGTCGGCGACCGCCTTCCTCAACTCCTCGATCGTCACGCGGCGAAGGCTCCGCTCTGCCGTTCGGGAACCGCGAGCTCCGTCCTATACCTGCTCTGCGACGCCAACCGGCGGCGCCGCCTTCGAATGTGGCTGACCGGTGAACGTCCGCCGGGCCCCTGCAAACCAGAGCCCGACCGACCACAAGATCACAGCCAGCAGCGCCAAAGGCGCATAGTTGGCCGCGTGGACGTCCCAGCTCGAGTTCCACGGGACCGCTTCGACCACCGTGGGGAGCATTCCGGCGATCGTCATTATCACCACCCAGATCACCGCGATCGGGTTCATCCACCTCCAGTTCTTGCCAAGGTTCCATTCCTCCTCGGCCTCGAAGGCATCCCCCAGGCGCCAACGCAGGTAGATCGGGATGGCATAGGCGATGTAGAGGCCGATCACCGCGATCGAGACAACTGCGTAGAAGGCAAACGGGAGCACCGTGCCTGGGGCACCCCAGAGGGCTGGGATCGTTATCACGAGAGCAGCAAGTGCCATCGAGAGCACCGCGTTGAACGGCACTCGCTTCTGGTTGACTTTTGCGCAGGCGTTCGAGACGGGACCGAGGCCGCCGTCGCGCGAGAATGCGAAGCACATCCGCGAAGCGCTCGTCAGGCATGCGTTGCCGCAGAACAGCTGGCCGACCGTGCAGATGATGAGCAACAGCTTGAACGCCGAGGTCGTCAGGGCCTGGCTGAAGATGGCCAGCGAAGACCCGACACCGAAGCCATTTTCCGTGCTGCTGACGAAGTCGGCGTTCTGGACTGCAAAGGTTATGGCCAGGAGGACGAGCCAGCCGATGATCGCGGAATAGAAGATCGACTGCCACACGCCGCGTGCCGCGTTCTTCGCCGCACCGTGAGTCTCCTCCGAGATGTGCGCGGAGGCGTCGTAGCCGGTGATCGTGTACTGGGTGAGAAGAAACCCGATCGGGATCAGGTAAAGGAAGAAGAACAGGCCGCCGGTCGCACCTCCGTTGAACCCGGAGTTGTTGATCTGATGCCCGAACACAAAGCCGAGGCTCGCGTGATGGTCCGGCACGAAGATCAGCAGGCCGATGATCACCGCGACCCCGATCACGTGCCACCAGACGGAGATGTTGTTGATCACCGCAAGCAAGTGGGTTCTGAAGATGTTGAGGATCACGGTCAGCAGCAGGATGACCGCGAACAGGCCGAACGTCTCGGGGAGGATGTGACTGGTGTCCCCGAAATTCACCCCGAGGACGTTCACCTTGTAGAGGCCGAGGATCACGTTGAGGAAGCCCGCGGCGGCGTAATCGACGGAGGCGACCACCGCAACCAGGCCGATCAGGTTGAACCAGCCCGTGAACCACGCCCAGGCAGGTCCGCCAAGGCGACCGGCCCACCAGTAGATGCCTCCCGATGTGGGGAATTTCGCGACCAGTTCGGACATCGAGAGACCGATGATCAGGATGAAGGTAGCCACGAGGGGCCAGCCGATCGAGACGGCGATCGGACCGCCGTTGTTCCAGGCGAAGGCGTACCCCGTGAAGCAGCCGGCGAGGACCGAGATGATCGAGAACGAGATGGCGAAGTTGGAGAACCCGCTCCAGGCTCGGTTCAGGGTCTGTTTGTAACCGAGTTCCGCGAGTCGCTGTTCGTCGCGGTCCGGGGCCGAAGCACTGCTCTCCATTGACGCCTCTCTTCCTAAGTGCCGAAAGTTGCGATAAAAGGTGTGCCCAACCGACCTAAGAGGTTCTGAGCGAGCCTAAGCGGCAGCCCGAACCCCTGTCAATGCCGTTCGGGAGAAATTTCGCGGTAACCCCTTGGCCACGCTGGCAGACAGCCTCGATCGCCTCGCCGCCGTGCTCGGAGAGCCGGAAGGAGAGCCGGTCGCGCTCGACGCGGGGATCACCAACCGCAATTACCGGGCCCGCTTCGGCGGTCGCGACCTGGTCGTCCGGCTGCCCGGCAAGGACACCGAGCTGCTCGGGATCGACCGCGCCGCCGAGCGCGAGGCCAACGAATGCGCCGCCCGCGCCGGGGTCGCGCCGGAGGTGGCGGCGATGCTCGAGGACCCGCCCTGCCTGGTGACGGTGTTCGTCGAGGGCGAGGCGATGCGCAGCGAGCAGCTGCGCGAGCCGGCACCTCTGAAGGCGGTGGCCGCGGCGCTGGCCGCGGTCCACGGCTGCGGGCCGGTCGACGCCACCTTCTCCCCCTTCGCGATCGTCGCCGACTACGCCGAGCGGACCCGCGCCCGGGGCGGCCGTGTCCCGGCCGAGTTCGAGCGCTGCCGGGTGACCGCGGGGCGGATCGAAACCGCGCTGCGGCGCCGGCCCCACCAGCCCGTGCTCTGCCACAACGACCTCCTCGCCGCCAACTTCATCGCCTCGGCCGAGGGGCTGCGGGTCGTCGACTGGGAGTACGCCGGGATGGGCGACCGTTACTTCGACCTCGGCAACTTCGCCGTCAACAACCAACTCGACGACGAGCAGGAGGAAGCCTTCCTCGCCGCCTACCTCGGCCAGTCGCCGACCGCCGGCGAGGTCGCGGCGCTGCGGCTGATGCGCTTCATGTCCGACTTCCGCGAGGCGATGTGGGCGGTGCTGCAGGGGACGATCTCTGACCTCGAGTTCGACTTCGACGAGTACGCCGCCCAGCACTTCGAGCGGCTCGGGGCCGCCGAAGCCGACCCCCGCTTCAACGTCCTGCTCGAGGAGGCCGGCCGTGCCGCCAGCTGACCTGCCCGAGTCCGCCCGCTGCGTGATCATCGGCGGCGGCGTCGGCGGCACCTCGCTCGCCTACCACCTCGCCGAGCTCGGCTGGAGCGACGTCGTCCTGCTCGAGCGCTCCCAGCTGACCTCGGGCTCGACCTTCCACTCGGCCGGCCTGGTCGGCCAGCTGCGCGGCTCGGTCTCGCTGACCAGGATGATGATGCACTCGGTGGAGCTCTACCGCCGGCTCGGCGCGGAGTCCGAGTTCGACCCCGGCTGGGTCGAGTGCGGCGGCATCCGCCTCGCCTCCAGCGAGGAGCGGATGGAGGAGCTCCGCCGCCAGGCCGGCTGGGCGAAGACGTTCGGGCTGCCGCTCGAGCTGATCTCGGCCGAGGAGGCGCGGGAGCTGTTCCCGCTGATGGCGACCGACGGGGTGCTGGGCGCCGCCTGGCTGCCGACCGACGGCTACATCGACCCCTCGCAGCTGACCTACGCGCTGGCCGACGGCGCCCGCCGCGGCGGCTGCCGGATCTTCACCAACGCGCGGGTCACCGGGATCGAGGTGCGCGACGGCCGCGTCCGCGGCGTCGAGGTCGAGCGCGGCGGCGAGCGCACCCGGATCGCGGCCGAGGTCGTGGTGAACGCCGGCGGCATGTACGCGGCCGAGATCGGCCGCCTGGCCGGCGTCCGGGTGCCGATGCTGCCGATGTCCCACCAGTACCTCGTCACCCAGCCGCTCGACGCGGTCCGCGCGGCGCGCGGCGAGGAGCGGCGCAACCTGCCGACCCTGCGCGATCCCGACCTCCTCGTCTACTACCGCGAGGACGGCGACGGCCTGGTGATGGGCGGCTACGAGCGCCGCAGCGAACCCGCCTTCCTGCCCGGCGGCACCGCTCGCCTCGAGCGGATCCCGGCCGACTTCAACGGCCGCCTGCTGGAAGAGGAGTGGGACCGCTTCGAGGAGATCACCGAGAACTCGAAGCGGCGGGTGCCGGCGATGAGCGAGATCACCGTGACCAAGCTGATCAACGGGCCGGAGGCGTTCACCCCCGACAACGAGTTCTGCCTCGGCGAGAGCGAGGTGGCGGGCTTCTTCGTCTGCGCCGGCTTCTGCGCCCACGGCCTCGCCGGGGCCGGCGGGATTGGCAAAGTCGTCGCCGAGTGGATCGCCGAGGGCGAACCGAGCCTCGACCTCTGGCACATGGACGTGCGCCGCTTCGGCGCCCAGTACCGCTCGCCCGCCTACACCCACGCCCGTATCCGCGAGAACTACGAGACCTACTACGACATCCGCTACCCCAACCACGAGCGCAGCGCGGGCCGGCCGCTGCGGGCCTCGCCGGTCGCGCCCTGGCATGCCGAGCACGGCGCCGCCTTCGGCGAGAAGTCGGGCTGGGAGCGGGTCAACTGGTTCGAGTCCAACGCCGCCGCGGGCGCGGAGTCGCTGCGCCCCGAGGGCTGGTCGGCGCGCCACTGGTCGCCGGCGATCGGCGCCGAGCACCGCGCCGCCCGCGAGGCCGCGGCCCTGTTCGACGAGACGTCGTTCGCCAAGCTCGAGATCGAGGGCCCCGGTGCCGCCGCCTACCTCGAAGGGATGTGCGACAACCGGGTCGCCCGCGGCGTCGGCCAGATCACCTACACGCAGATGCTGAACCACCGCGGCGGCATCGAGTGCGACTTCACCGTCGCCCGGCTCGGCGAGGAGCGGTTCGGGATCGTGACCGGCACCGCTTTCGGCAACCACGACCGCGAATGGATGCGGCGCCACCTGCCTGGGGGCGGCCAGGTGCGGGTCGCCGACGTCACCTCGCAGTGGGCCTGCTTCGGCCTCTGGGGGCCGCTGGCGCGGGAGATCCTGCAGCCGCTGACCCCGCAGGACCTTGGCAACGAGGCCTTCCCCTACATGACCCTGCGCGAGACGACCGTCGGCTACGTGCCGGTGCGGATGCTGCGGGTCACCTACGTCGGCGAGCTCGGCTGGGAGATCTACTGCCCGACCGAGTACGGAATGGCGCTGTGGCGGGCGCTGTGGGAGGCCGGGGAGCCGCACGGGTTGCTGGCCGGCGGCTACCGCGCGATCGACAGCCTGCGCCTCGAGAAGGGCTACCGGGTCTGGGGCGCCGACATCACCCCCGACGAGACGCCCGAGGAGGGCGGCGTCGGCTTCTGCGTAAAGCTCGACAAGGACGCCTTCGTCGGGCGCGAGGCGCTGCTCGCCGCCGAGCGGGCCGGCCCGGGGCGCCGCCTGCGCTGCCTGACGCTGGCAGAGCCGCGGCGGGTCGCGCTCGGCAACGAGCCGGTCCGCGTCGGCGGCGAGATCGCCGGCCGCGTCACCACCGGCGGCTACGGCTACACGGTCGAGCGCTCGATCGCCTACGCCTACCTGCCGGCGGAGCGCTCCGAGCCGGGCACCGCGGTCGAGGTCGAGATCTTCGGCCGGTGGGTCGCCGGCGAGGTCGCGGCCGAGCCGCTCTACGACCCGGCCGGCGAGCGCATCCGCGGCTGAGCCGGGAGCAGCCCGGCGAGGATGTGCTCGGTGCCGGCGACGTGCTCGCGCATCAGCCCGACCGCGCGCGGACCGTCGCCCTTGCGCAGCGCCTTGGCGATCCGCCCGTGCTGGTCGTTGGAGCTGGAGAGGACCTCGGGCGGGTGCGGGATCAGCGCGATCAGGTCCGACATCTGCCCCTGGACGTCGGTCATCGCGGTGAGCAGCCGTGATGAGGCGGCCGCCTCGGCGACGCCGATGTGAAAGCGGACGTCGGTGCGCCGGTACTCCTCGAAGTCCTCCACCTCGCCCGCCATCTTCTCGACCAGCTCGTCGAGTCGGTCCAGCCGCTCCGGTTGGCGCCGCTCGGCGGCGAGCAGGGCGCAGCCGGTCTCGATCGCGACCCGGTAGTCGAGCGTCGCCCAGGCGCCGCGGTCGAGCGGATCGTCGATCCGGTCGCTCAGCGGCGGCTGCTCGGCGACGAAGGTGCCGCCCCGGCGCCCGCGCAGGGAGACCAGGTGCCCGCTCTGAACCAGGGTCGTCAGCGCCTGGCGCAGGGTCGAGCGCGAGATCTTCAGCTTCCGCGCCAGCTCGCGCTCGGAGGGCAGTTTGCTGCCCGGCGCCAGCAGGCCGAGCCGGATCGCGGTCCCCAGCCGCTCCACCGTCTCCTCGAAGGTGCTCGGCGGCCGCACCGGCAGGAAGACCGCATCAAGAGCCGCGTCGCTCTCCATGCCGGAAACGGTACCGAGCCCGCCGTCTGAGATGATCCACGCGTGCTCGCCCGCCGCCTCGCCTCGCTCGTCCTGCTCGCCGCCGCGACCCTCGCCCTGCTCGCCGCCCCCGCCGCGGCCCGCTGGTACGGCAGCACGATGCGGGGCGCGGCCAACGCCGGCTACGGCTGCGAGTCGGCGGCGATCCTCGGGGCGCTCGGCGGCGTCGAACTGGCGGCGACCGGCCAGCGCAGCTGCACCTACCGCCACGGCGGTTACTTCAACTCGCTGCAGCCGACCGCCCTGGTGCCGGGCAGCGGGCGGATCAAGCGCATCCAGGTCAAGTCGGGCCCCAACCCGGCCCGGCTGCGGCTGACGATCCTCACCGGCTCCAGCCGGGTCAACACGCTGACCGGCGAAGACCTGCCCGGCACCTACAGCTGCTGCACGGCGCGCTACGTCGGCCCCGCCTTCCAGCCGAAGCCGAACGCGGTGACGACGGTGAGGACGAACGTCCCGGTCTTCGAGACCCGCAGCAGGTCGATCAACAACCGCCTGCACTCGACCGACGTCGTCGCGATCAGCGCCGTCGGCCCCGGCACCCTGCCGCTGCACCTGACCAACTCCCTCGGCGGCTACGAAAGCGGCACGCCGCTGCTGACCGGGTACTGGCCGCTGACCAAGGTCGGCGAACCGCGTGTCGACGGCTACACGCTGTCGGGCATCGACCTCCTGTTCCGCTGGGACTTCCGCGCCGGCGGCTGAGGCGCGGGCTCAGACCAGCAGCCCGGCGACCAGCAGCACCACGCCGGCGCTCGCCGCGGCGCCGGCCAGGCCGAGCAGCCAGCGGCGACGGACGATGATCGAGACCGAGGCGAGGACGATCCCGACCTCGAGCCCGACCTCGGCCAGCTCGTAGTCGACGTGCTGGGTGTTGGCGTGGTCGACTTCCTCCTGCTTGGCGGCGATCTCCTCCTGCAGCCGCCGGTCGCGCGGTTCCAGCTCTTCGACGATCTTGGCGTCGTGCGCGCGGGCACGGGCGGCGGCCTGTTCTTCAGCCGGGGCACCGGTGCCGAGCACCTTCAGCAGCGCCGAGTTCGCTTCGTTGACCTCGATCTTCAACGTGTTGTTCTCGAGCCGGGCGGAGGCGTCGGCGCGGTGGGTCTCGCCGGTGACGACCTCTTTCACGGCCTCGTTGGAGAGAAACGTCGCCACCGCCAGCAGCGCCGCGACGACGGCCACGGTCAGGGCCGCGTTGCGTGCGTGATGCGGATCCGGGTGCAGGCCGCCGCCGCTGATCGCCTCCCGGCCCTGATCGAACCGCTCATACGATCGGTGCGCCTCCATCGGTCCGCCTTTCTACCGCCCTTGGCGGCGGCGCCTCCAGCCAGCGCCACCCGCCGGGTACAGTCACCCCACCACGACGAGAGGAGCCGCGATGGCCCAGTGCACGCATCTCGACCAGGTCCAGATCACCCAGCTGCCCGACTCGGTCGCCGGCTGCGAGGACTGCCTCAAGAGCGGCGACGGCTGGCTCCACCTCCGCATCTGCCTCGGCTGCGGCAAGGTCGGCTGCTGCGACGACTCCCCCAACCGCCACGCCCGCGCCCACGCCGCCTCCTCCGGCCACCCCCTGATCCGCTCGATCGAGCCCGGCGAAGACTGGGCCTGGTGCTTCATCGACGAGGTCGCCATGGTCCTCCCCGAGGTCAGCGGCGAACCGACCATCCCTCCCTCGCCGCTCGGCGCCTAGAGGGCCGGCGGCGAGGGAAGGACTCGCCGCTACTTGCCCGTCTGTTCGAAGGTGTGCTGGTAGAGCGTCGATTCGCCGCTGCCGTAGATCGACTTCACCGGGGACTGCTGCTTGCAGGGCGGAGCGGGGACGCTCGAGGTGTTTTCGGCGCCGGCGAACGCGAACTGCTTGATCCGTTCGAAGAGGTCATTTGCTTCTTCTTCGATTTCCTGCGGGGTGAGCGGCCCGTCGGGTTTGCTGTGCCTGACGCGTTCCTGGAAGGCAGGGGACTTCGGCGTTTCGGGATCGAGGCCCACGTTGATTCCACTCGAGCACTGGCCGACGTTGAAGGACGGCAGACCGCTCACCAGGCCTTCAGCCCACTTCGGCGGTTTGTATGCACTGTTGCGGTTGATCGTCAGGCGTTCGGGATAGATCGCGACGGTTTCGGGGTTGAGTGGGCCGAGCACCCGCAGGAAGTGCGGCCGACCGGATTCCTTTCCTCGCACGTAGAGCGGTTCGGTCAGGTTGCCGTTTGCCGCGACGGCGACGTTGGCGGCGAAGCTTGTGACCTCGTTCCGGTAGAGCTTCAGCCCCGTCAACACCGGGTTGAGATTCCGGATGAACGGGTCGAGCGCGCGGAGCAGCGGCGGGAACTGGTCGCGGAGGAGCTTGCGCAGGGCCGGGAAGCCGGTGGTCGAGCGATTGATGACCGGGATCAGGCCTTCGAAGAAGCCCTTCGCTTCGGGCGCCAGGTTGCCGAAGGCCACCAGCGTCGGCGAGAGCTGTTCGGCGGCCGGGATGAGCTGCTTCATCAGGGGGTCGGCCTTGATCGAGAACCCCTTCAGCCGGTCGAGGGTCAGCTTCGACTCGTCGAGGAAGGTCGGGAAGGCGAGGAAGAGCGCTTCGATGTCGCGGTTGCGCCGCGCCGTGGTCTGGAAGACCTGGTTGGAGCTCTGGATCAGGCTCGCCAGCTCGCCCTGGCGCCCGCGCAGGGCGCGGAAGGTGGTGGCGCCGTTGCGGAACAGCTGCGCGACGGCCACCCGCTGCGTGTCGAGGACGCGGAACAGCTTGTCGAGTTCGGTGAACGTCGGTTCGAACTCGCCGAGGGCGTAGGAGAGCGCCTGCCCCTGGCCGTTGATCGCCACCGCGCCTTCCTGCATCCAGGTCTGGAACGCCCGGCGGGTCTTCGGATCGAAGGTGCGGAAGATCTCGTCGAGCTGGACCGACTGGGCGACGTTGGCCTCGGGCATCGTCGCGCCGTCTGCCAGGCGCGGCCCGTCGCTGCTGCCGGGCGTCAGTTCGATGTAGGTCTCGCCGAGCAGAGTCTTGGTGCGGAGAATCGCCCGGGTCGAGGCCGGCAGGGGCGCGTACTTGTCATCGATGTCGACGGTCGCCAGCGCCTGCTTCCCGTTCGGGGCCAGGGTGATGTTCTGGACTTTGCCCACGTTCACGCCGGAGATCCGGACGTCGGATTGTTCAGCCAGCTGCGTCGCCTCGCTGAACGGCACCTCGATCTCGTAGGGCTTGGCCTTGAAGGGCGTCGGCCCGCCGAAGGTGACCCAGAGGAACAGCAGGATCCCGAAGCACGACAGGGCGAAGCCGACGATCACCAGTAGCTGCGTGGTTGAGGGGGCTTTCTTGCTCATTGCCTAGGGATTGGGGTTTTCGGTCAGTTCGCAGAACCCGGATTTCGATTTCTTGCCGACCGGCACCGGGATTTCCTGCGGTTCCGGCACGCCGGCGACCTGCAGCAGCGTCTTCAGGTAGGGGCTGGTCGGCGCAGCCGTGAAGTACCCCAGGCTGGAGCCGGTGCAGGAGATGCCGAGGAAGCCTCTGAGCAGGGGTCCTCCGGCGTCCTGCAGATCGAACGCGGCGTTGAAATCGTGGTTCAGCCATGGGAGATAGAAGAGGTAGCTCTGGTCCTTGCTGCCTCCCTTCGGTTTGTAGGCGAGTTCGTTGAGGAAGGTGTTGAAGGCGCCGAGTGAGTTGCCGAAGTTCCTGACGGTCTTCGCGAACGGCTGCGAGGCTTCGTTGGCGTGGGTGAGGACCGGCCGGATTTCACGGGTGAAGGGCCGGATCTGGTCCCGGATCGGGCCGGTGGTTTCCCGGAAGAGGCGCTCGAGCGCGCGGAATGCCGCGGGCGAGGCCTGGGCCTGCGGGATCAGCTTGGTCAGCGCCGGGTAGGCGGCCTTGGAGAAGCGGTTGGAGCTGGCGAGCCCGGATTGCCAGGCTTCCAGCGTGGCCGGGAACTCGCGCAGCGCTTCCTGGATCGACAGCTGCTGGTTGGCGAAGTTGCCGAGCGCCGCGTTGGAGGAGGTGACGAAGCGTTCCACCGCGGTGTCGTGGCGCGAGAGTTCTTCGGTCAGCAGACCGAAGTCGTGGACGACCCGCGCCAGCGCCCGGTGGCGGGCGGCGACCGCCTTGTTCAGCTTCGCCGTGTATTTGACGAAGGGGGCGAAACGGCGCAGCGCGTTGCCGAGCTGCTTGCCGCGCCCCCCGATCCCCTGGGCGCCGCCGGCCACCAGCAGCTGGATGTACTGGCGGGTATCGGCGTCGAGGCTGGCGAGGAAGGCGTCGAGGTTCGTGTTCGGTTCGGTCTGGGCGACGGTGAATTCGTGCCCGGCCTCGATCGAGTCCTTGCCGCTGCCGGGAGAGATCTCGACGACCATGTCGTTGAGGCCGGTTTTCGGCCGCAGCAGCAGCGTCGCGTTGGGATGGATCAGTTCCATGTACTTCGGCTGGATCTCCATCCCGACCACGGCGTGGCCGTCTTCGAGGTTGACCGAGGAGACCTTGCCGACCTGCACGCCGGCGATGTCCACCGCCTGTCCCTGTCCGGGGGTGACCGCCTGGGCGGTCGAGAACTCGGCGCTGATGTGCTCGAATTCTTCGCCGACGAATGGCAGCCAGGGCGGCAGCGACGCTTTCTGCTGGGTGAAGATCCCGAGCATCATCACGACGCCGGCGACGGCGAGGACGATGATCGCGATCGTGTCCTTGCGGTGGCCGCGAGCCTGGCGCGTGAGCCAGGCTCTGAAGTGGCGCCAGCGGCTGGCCTTGGCGGTCGGCTCGCTCATTCTCCGAGCACCCCCGCGACCGACGGCGTCGGCGCGCCGACCTGGCCGAGGCCGGCATTGACGTCGGGAACCGGGTTCTTGTAGCAGCGGAAGTTGGGTTCGTGCGGCGGTTCGGTCCCGAGCTGCGGTTGGTTGCCTTCCGGCTCGATCGCGACCCGGCCGTAGTTGATCTGGTCGCTGAAGGTCGCCGGGTTGCCTTTCGGGTTCGGTTCGCCGACCAGGATGTTGCCGCCGCCGGTGATCGTCCGGACGTACTGTCCGTTGCCGTCGAAGTTCTGCGCCGCGCCGGCGAAGTTCGCCAGCGTGAAGAAGAACTCGCGGTAGTTGGGCCCGCCGGTGCTGAAGCGGTCCTTGATCACCTGGTTGCCGGTCGGCACGATGACCTTGGTCGTGCAGAGGCTGAGCTGGTTGATCTGCGGCAGCGTCACCGACTTACCGGTCTGCGCGGCTTCGGTCAGGCCCGGCGTCGATTCCTCCAGCAGCTTGGCGACCCCACCGGCCTCCTTGCCGGAGAGCAGGGGCCGGACCTGTTCCAGCCACGGTTCGGAGCTCCGGATCAGCTGCGGCAGCTCGGCCACCGCCGGCGTCATCTCGATCGCGTAGGTGCGCAGCGGCGGCAGCACCCGGTTGAGGCTGACCAGCGAGGCCTGCGTCGTCTTCAGCGTCGGCGCCAGCAGCTGGATCGTGCGCGCCAGGTTGTTCGACTGCGAGGCGAGCGCGCCGGTGAAGATGTCGAAGTTGGTGATCAGGCCCTGCAGGTCGGCTTCGCGGCGCGCCAGCGCGCCGAAGCTGATGCCGGCGGTGGCGACGAGTCGGGAGAGGTCGCCCGGGTGGGTGCCGAGGAACGCGTTGGTCACCTGGGCGCTGTAGCGGCCGGCGTCGCCGCCGTAGCGGAACGCCTTGTTGAGCGCTTCGGCGCCGCTGATGCCGTGCACTTCCGGCAGCTGGGTGAGGTCTTCGGCCGGCGTCGGCTTGCGGTTCAGCGCCTTGCCGTAGCTCTCGAGCAGGCGCGAGAGGTCGGCTCGGACCGGCGACTGCAGCGCGGTCAGCACTTCGTCGAGCTGGACCGCGGTCGCGGTGCGGGTGACCGGGATGGTGCCGCCGCTGGCCAGTTCCGGGGCGCTTGGGCTGCCCGGGTCCAGTTCGATGAAGAAGTTGCCCTCGAGGAAGATCCGCGGCCGGATCGCGGCGTAGGCGTCGTCGTGGATCGGCCGCCCCGAGCCGTCGACGGTGAAGGTGACGGTGGTCGCGTTCCCGTCGCGTTCGCTTTCGATCACCTTGCCGACCTCGACTCCGGCGATCCGCACCGGCGAGTTGTTGGCGATGTTGACCGAGTTGGCGAAGGTCGCCTTCACCGTGTAGCCGTAGCTGGTGAAGGGCACGTGCCCGGTGAAGGCCAGGTAGGGGCCGATCGTGAAGACGAGGATGAAGATGATCGCGATCAAGGCGTTGCTCGGCCGCCAGCGGAAGCGGCTGCTGGCGCTGGCGCGCTGGTCGCGCTCGGGCAGGCGGCTCATTCGCTCTTCACCTGCCCGCGGGTTTCGGTCGCGTGCGGCCAGAGCTTCGGTGAGTGCCCGATCACGACTCTGCCGGGGACGTACTTGGCGTTGCCGGCTTCGCAGATTTCTCCCTGACCGGGAGCGGCCGTCCGCGGGAACGGGTCGTAGTGGAGGTAGTTGCCGGCTGCCAAGGTCCCGGTCCCGTTGCCGCTGGCCGGAGCCGACGACGGCGTCGCCTCGGAATTCGGGCCTTCCGGGGCGGCGAAGCTGATGAAGTTCAGCCACTTGCCCTGGCTGTTGCCCTGGGTGTTGGATAGCGCCAGGTTCTGGAACAGCAGGCTGAGGTAGTTGCACTGCGTCTGCGCCGGCGCGATGAAGGTCAGCGAGGGCTTCAGGAGACGGTTGGTGTCGGTCAGCAGGTTGAGCCCGTTGAAGACGCCCGGAGCTCGCTGGAAGGCGACCAGCGCTTCCGCCGTCGGTTGCAGCTGGTTGTTCAGCACCGGGCTCGAGTTGAGCGCCGGGACCCCGGCGTGCAGCGCTTCGGCGATCACCGGCGAGGTCGCGCGGAGCGCCCTCGCACCCGGTCCCAGCGCGACGAAGAAGCGTTCGGTGTCGTGCAGGAAGGGCCGGATCACCGGCAGGGCTTCGTTGGCGGTGTCGAGCGTCGACGGGCTCTTTTCGATCGTTTCCTGGATGTAGGGCCGGGAGACGCGGGCGAAGGCGCCAAAGGTCGAGTCGAGAGCGACGAAGAGGCTGGCCTGGGTCTCGGCCACCGGCGCCACCGTCGCCGAGAGTTCCTCGAGCGCCCGCCAGAAGCCGCCGAAGTCGGTGCTCGGCGCGACCAGGCTCGCCAGCGCCGGCTGCGCCTTGACCGCCGCCCGGCTGAGGGCGCCGATCCCTTCGTTCAGCTGCGGTCCACGACCGGCCAGCGCGTTGCCGAAGCCAGCCAGGTTCTGGCGGATCGCCTGCCGGGTGCGCTTGTCGAACATGTCGAAGAACTGGTCGATGTCGACCGGTTCGGGCTTGGCCGCCGTCAGCGGGATCGTTTCGCCGGCGGCGAAGCTCCGCGAGGAGCTGCCCGGCGTGATCTGGAGGAACTTCAGGCCCAGCGCCGACTTCGGCCGCACCGTGATCGTCGAGTCGACCGGCAGCGGTTCGGCGCTCTTGTCGAGGCTGAGCGAGAGTTCGGCGGCGACCTTGCCGTCTTCGAGCTGGACCGGGACCACCGACTGGACGATGCCGACGCGGACCCCGCCGATCCGCACCTCGTTGCCCTTGACCAGCGCGTCGGCGTTCGGCACCCGCGCCTTGAGGTCATAGGTGGAGACGAACGGGAGCCCGTTGTTGGCGTTGTAGGCGAGGAAGACGGCGATGATGATGACCAGCACCGTGACCGCCCCGACCAGGACCGGGCTGCTCGCGATTCCCTGCAGGCCGCCGCGGTTCCTCATTCTTCTTCACCGCCCAGCAGGTAGTCGAGCAGCGGCGCCGTGCCTTCGGTCGCCGAGGCTTCGCCCAGCGCCGGTTCTTCTTCGGTCGCGGCGCCCCGGCCGATGCCGACGGCGGGGCCGGAGCCAGCACCGGTGCCGCCGCTCAGTTCTTCCTGCTTGCGCTCGAGCAGCCGCAGCAGCGCCCGCGGGCTGAATTCTTCCTGTTCGCCGGCGGCGCCGCCATGGAAGCGCGCGACGCAGCTCGAGGTCCCCGCCGGCGCGTAGACGTATTCGAGGCAGTTGGAGAGGGCGATCCGCGTCCGGCCGAAATGCCCGTAGCGATCGAATCCGTTCAGGGTGCCGGCGGTGTTGTAGATCAGCCTCGTCAGCGCCGTCCAGCCGTTCGTCTTCTTGATGTTGACCAGCAGCTTCGCCAGTTCGCTGGTCGGCACCACACCGGACTTCGCCAGCTCCCGCGTCTTCCTCACGACCGGGTCGGCTTCGGCGAAGATCGGCCCCGAGGCTTCCCCGCTTTCGCCGAGGCTCTTCAGCGCCACCGTCGCCGCGTTGGAGAACGGCGTCAGGGTCCGGGTGGTGTCGGTCAGCGACGGCGCCGCCAGGCCGAGGTCTTCGATCACCGGCGTGCCGGCGTCGGAGAAGCCCTTGAGGCTGACCATCGTCTGCCGGAACTCTTCGAGGAAGCGCGGCAGCTTCTGCAGTGATTCTTCCAGCTGCGCGCCCTTTTCCGAGCTGGCTTCGGCGGCGGTCCCGGCATTGGAGAGGAAGCCGGCGACGTGGGCGCGCTCGCGCGAGAGCGGCCCCAGGATGGTCTCCGAGTCGGCCGCCAGCTGGGCCAGCTGGTTGCGCTGGGCGGCGAGGATCCCCAACAGGTGGTCGACGTCGCGCAGCACCGGGTTGGCCCGCTTCACCAGCACTTCGAGGTCCTTGCCGCGGCCCGCCAGGCCGGCGCCGAGTTCATTCAGGATCAGCCGGAAGCGCTGCGCGTAGGGCAGGGTCTGGATGTCGTTGATCAGGTCGGGATCGACGCTGGTGCCGTTGCTCCCCAGCGGCAGCAGGTACTCGCCCTTGCCCGGCCCCGATTCGATCTTCTTCAGCTCCGGCGGGGCCGGCGAGCCGGGGGCCCGCGGCAGCGTCGGCCGGCAGTCGACGAACTTCTCGCCGATCAGTGACTGCGGCCTGATCAGGCAGCTGGCGTCTTCGCGGAAATCCTGGAAGGAGGGGTCGCTGATGCTCATCACGATGATCGCCTTGCCCGGCACCGAGACCGGCTTGCCGTCGCGGTAGGCGACCGTTTCGCCCGGCCGCGAGACGCTCACCGATTCGATCGTGCCGACGTTGGCGCCGGCGACCCGCACCTGCTCGCCGCTGACCATGAAGGCGCCGTTGTCGAAGATCGCCCGGATCCGGTAGCCGTCGCTCGAGCCGCCGCCGGAGACGAGCAGGACGATCACGACGACGGCCGCGACGACCAATCCCGCGGCGATGATTCCCCGCCGGCTCATGAGCCCGGCGGCAGGTCGGCGGGGTTGCATTCGGAGCTGCTGACGCTGCTGCCCGAGAAGGGCGGGTCGGTGAACGGGTTGGAGGCGTCGGGGGCCTTCTGCGTGCCGCCGCCCGGACAGGGCTCCCGCACGCCCGCTTCGGAGCCAAACGGCGACAGGGCTTCGCTGCGGTTGAGCGGCGTCAGCGTCCCGCCTTCGTCCTTGAACAGGTTGAGAGCCGACGCCGAGGCGCGCACATAGTTGCCGTTGCCGTCGTAGTAGCCGGTCGCGGTCCCAAGACCCCCGATCGCGTTGAAGAGATCGGGGGTGTAGGAGCGGGCGAACTCCAGGTTCGGCTGGAAGGCCGCGACCGCCGCTTCGGCGTGGGGGAAGGTCTTCGCGGCGAGCCGCTGGACCGGCGGCAGGAACCCGAGCAGTTCGGCGGCGTCGTTGTTCTTGCCCGGGCGGGCGACGGTCAGCCGCAGGTTGCGGGTGACCGGGATGAACTTCTGCACGACCGGCCGCAGTTCGGCCAGCCATGGCGCCAGGTTGCGGGTCGCCGGCTTCGCCGTTTCGACGAACGGTTCGAGGTCGTCGAGCGCCGCCCGCAGGTTGACGAAGGTCGTGTTCGACTCGCGCAGCACCGGCGGCAGCCGTTGCAGCGTCTGGTCGAAGGCTTCGTTCTGGCTGGCGATCGAGCTGAAGGCGGTGTTGGCGTTCGCGATCGCGCTCGAGAGCTGTTCGCCGCGGCCGGCGACGGCGGTCGTCAGCTTCGAGGAGCTGATGATGAAGCGTTCGAGCAGGCGCTGGTCGGAGTTCAGTTCGCCGAGGAAGGCACTGGTCCGGTTCAGCGCCGGGCCGAAATACTTGTAGGACTGGTTGGCGGCTTCGCCGTAGTTTTCGAACGTTTTCGCGTTGCCCTGGATGAAGTCGGCGAGGCCCCTGCGAACCGCCGGCGGGAAGGTGTTGAAGAGCTGGTCGATGTCGACCGGGGTGGTCGTGTCGGCAAGCCCCAGTTCGGCGCCTTCGTCGAGCGCCGGGTTGGTGTTCGGCCCGGGGCTGATCGAGACGTAGTGGTTGGCGACGCCGGAGAGGGAGGTGGCGCGGATCACCGCGGTCGAGCCTTCGTGCAGCTGCTGGTCGATTTCGACCTTGACCACGGCGAGGTTGTCTTCGCTCAGTTCGATGCTTTCGACCGAGCCGACCGGCGAGCCGCCGATCAGCACCTGGTTATCGGGCACGAGCTGGCCCGCGTTCTGGAAGACGAGGGTGTACTTGTGGCCGCCGCCGCCGTTGAGGAGGATGATCGCCAGCACGATCACGGCCGCCGCCAGCGCCGCGACGACGACGGCACGGACAGGAGTGATTCCTCGGCTCGGAGCCGAGCTTTTCTCCTCGCCTAACGGTTTCGCAGCCACGGATCGTCGCTTTGTTCGTTCCCCGGCCCCTCCGACCCGGTGGAACGGCGGGCGAATCGTATCCGAGGCTCTCCCGGCCAAGTGCCCGGCGAGCGGGGACTTAACTCGAATTCAACGCGGTGTAAGCCGCTACTCTGAGGCGGGATAGCGGTTTAGGGGAATGGGAGGCGTCCACCAATGTCTACTGGAGGAGCGTCTAGATGCGCAAACGTTCAATTCTGATCGTCGGTCTCGCGGTTGCCGCGACCGCCGCGATCGTGGCCTCGGCGGCAATCGCCGGGCCGTCGGGCAGCGCCGTCACCGCCGCCGACGGCAACGCCCAGGCGGTCGGCTCGGTGCTGAAGCCGAAGCAGCTCTACAAGAAGCAGTTCACTCCGGCTGCGCTCGAAGTCACCACCCGGCTCAGCAACTCGACGACCTCGAACGGTGTCCCGATTCCGACCACCAACGTGGTGATCGACTTCGACAAGAACGCCAAGGTCTTCGCCAAGGGCTACCCGACCTGCCAGGCCTCGAAGCTGCAGAACGTCTCGACCGAAGTCGCCCGGCGCGAATGCAAGAAGGCGATCATCGGCCAGGGCAACGCCGAAGCGCTGCTGCCGGTCGGCGGCCAGGTATTCACGGTCAAGCAGGAAGTGACCGCCTTCAACGGCGTGCCGAAGGGCGGCAAGCCGGTGATCCTCCTGCACAGCTACGGCACCACCCCCGTGCAGACCGCGCTGGTCCTCACCGGCGTCGTCAGCAACTACAACAAGGAAGGCTACGGTCCGCGGCTCGACGTCGAAGTGCCGCTGATCGCCGGTGGCGCCGGGGCGTTGACCTACTTCAACGTCACCGTCGACAAAAAATACACCTACAAGGGCAAGAAGGTCAGCTACATCCAGGCCAAATGCCCGGCCTCCAAGAAGCTGAAGACCCGCTCGGTCTTCAAATTCCGCGACGGCCAGACCGCGAACCCGACCTACCAGTCGAGCTGCGCGCCGAAGCCGGAAAAGAAGAAGTAGCCGGCAGCCCAGCCTGAGGCTCGACGAGACGCCCGCGCCCCCGGCGCGGGCGTCTCGCGTTTCGGGCCCGCCCCCTACACGCTCAGCTTCGGCAGCCGGCGGGCCAGCGGCTTCGGCAGCCACCAGACCCGCTCGCCCAGCAGCAGCATCAGCGCCGGCAGCAGGACGATGCGGACCACCGTGGCGTCGAGGATGACGGCGACGGTGAGGCCGACCCCGAGCTGGGAGACGGTCGCGATCGGCGCCCCGGCGAAGGCGATGAAGACCGCCATCATGATCGCCGCCGCGCCGGTGATCACGGCGGCGGTCCGGTCGAGGCCGAACCGGATCGCGCCGGCATGGTCCCCGTGCCGGTCGTAGTGCTCGCGCATGCGGCTGAGAAGGAACACCGCGTAGTCGATCGAGAGCCCGAAGACGACGCCGAAGATCATCGTCGCGCCGACCGCTTCGACGTAGCTGTGGCCGCCGAGCGGCCAGTCTTCGGGGATCCGGAAGAGGATCGTGAGGACGCCGAAGGCGACTGCCACGGTGAGCAGGTTGAGCGCGACGGCGATCGCCGCCAGCAGCGCCGCCCGCAGGACCACCACCAGGACCAGGAAGGTGACGAGGGTGATCGCCGCGATCACCCAGGGAATCCGTTCTTCGGTCACGGTGCCGTAGTCGTTGAGCTGGGCGGCGCCGCCGGCGACGCCGGTCTGCAGGCCGGCTGTGTCGGCGAGCGCGGCGGCTTCGGCGTCGAGCGTCCGGTTCAGCTCCTTGGAGCCGCTCGAGTTGAAGGGATAGCGCGAGATCACCAGCACCGAGGCCGCCTGGCCGCTGTTGAGGTCGATCGTTTCGCCGGCCCGGCGCCGGGTCTGCGGCGGCGAGCCGTCGACCGCCGAGAGCACGAAGTAGCCGGAGTTGAAGAGGCCCGGCGTCGCTTCGCGGACGCGGCGCGCCTGGCGCCGGATCCGGTGCTTGCCGGACAGCACGCGCACGCTCGCTTCCCGCAGGCCGCCCTGCAGCGGCGCCGCTTCTTCGGCGCCGCCGGCGAGCGCCGCTTCCAGCGCTTCAGCGCCGGCCCCCAGTTCGTCGATCCCGGTGACCAGGCGCAGCGACCCGGCGGCGAGCTGCTCGACGCCGCCGGCCAGGCGCTTGGCTTCGCTCGCCAACCGGTAGGCGCCGTGGGTGAGCTTGTTGCTGCCTTCGTGGACCCGCCGCAGCCCTTCCTTCAGCTGGTGGGCGCCGTCGGCGAGTTCGTCGACGTAGCCCAGGGTCTGTTCGATCAGGGTGACGACGTCTTCTGCTTCTTCAGAGTCTTCCGCGAGGCGGGCGGAGAGGGCTTCGCCTTCGGCGACGAGGCCCGCGTAGCCTTCGGCGTAGGGCGCGCCGCTCACCGGGTCCGTGCCGGTGGCCGCCGCGACGCCGTGGCGCAGCGTCGCCACCAGTTCCGCGTAGCGCGGGTCGCTCTGGCCGGTGGCGAGGGCTTCGGCCTGGGCCAGCGCCTTGGTCAGCTCTTCGACCGTCACCCGGGTCGGCGCGGCGAGCCTCGGGAGCGTTTCCGTGGTCTCCTGCTGCAGTCCCTTTTCCACCCGCTTCGCCTTGCGCAGCGCGTTGGCGCCGAGCAGGCTGTGGATTTCGCTGCGCAGGCTGCCGGCGACCCGCAGCGCCCCGATTTCCGCGGTCTGCAGCGAGCCCGTCAGTTTCCGCGAGCCATCGGCGAACTGTTCCAGCGCGCCGATCGCGCGGCCGCTGCCGCTCGCCGCCCGCTCCAGCCCGTTGGCGATCTGTTCGGCGCCTGCGCCGGCGCGGCCGGAGCCGAGCGCCAGCAGGCCGGCGCCGGCGCTGGCTTCCGAGATCCCGTCGCGCAGTTCGGCGACGCCAGAGGCCGCGGTCCCGAGTTCGCGGCCGAGCTTGCCGAGCTGCTTGACCGGACCGATGTTCCCTTCCTGGGCGAGGATCGCGTTGCCCTGTTCCTGCAGCGGTTCGACCCGCCGCGCCACCTGCGCCGGGCCGACCACGGCCTGCACCCCCGGCAGCTCGGCGAGCCGCTTCTGGAAGTGCTCGAGCGCGGCGAGCGGGGTCGGGTTGGTGATCGGCCCTTCGTCGCTGACCACGACGACCTGGAACGGCGCGTCCCAGCCGGGGCCGATCG
Source organism: Solirubrobacterales bacterium (assembly GCA_046330305.1). Taxonomy (GTDB): domain Bacteria; phylum Actinomycetota; class Thermoleophilia; order Solirubrobacterales; family 70-9; genus VAYN01. The sequence goes on from JAXLTA010000013.1 coordinate 65,523, forward strand.
CGCGGTCGATCAGTTCGGCGTTGCGCCGTGCGCTCGAGTCCTTGGCGAGCTCTTCGGGGCTCGGCGGACCGGTCTTCAGGCCGAGCGCCGGCGCCGCCAGCGCCAGCAGGACCGCTCCGATCAGCGCCGCCACCGGCGCCGGCCGCTTCAGGGCGGCGCCGACCACGACCATCAGCCGCGAGCGGCCCTGCCCGGCGGGCTTGCCGAGGCGCCAGCGGTCGACGTTCGGCCCCAGCAGCGTCAACAGCGCCGGCCCGACCACGGTGGCGACGATCACGCTGAGCAGCACGACCATGATCAGCGTCCCCGCCAGCGAGGCGAGCAGCGAGCCGGGCAGGATGAACAGCGAGACCGCCATCGAGAGGATCAGCGTGCTGCCGGCGAAGATCGTCGTCCGCCCCGCGGTGCGACGCGTGCGGCGGGCGGCGAGCGGCGGCGCCGTCCCCGCCGCCAGCTCCTCGCGGAAGCGCGAGACCATCAGCAGCGCGTAGTCGACCCCCAGCGCCAACCCCATCATCGTGCAGACGGTGAGGGCGAAGGCGTCGACCCTGAACCAGCCGGCGGCCAGGTAGAGGATCCCGCGCGAGGCGATCACGGTGGCGGCGCCGAAGCCAAGCGGGATCGCCGCCGCGACCGGCGAGCGGAAGACGAGCAGGAGGATGATCAGCAGGAAGGGCAGCGCGATCAGCTCGCCGCGCTCGGAGGCGGCGATCGATTCGTCCTGGATCGCGCGCGAGAGGGTGGCGAAGCCCGACTGCGTCGCCCGGACCGGCGGCGAGACCTCTTCGTCGAGGATCTGGTTCAGCCTCGGCACGGTCTCGTCGACCGCGGTCTTGATGTCGGCATGGAAGTCGGCGAGGATCAGCGCCTTGCCCGGACGCGGCCGCAGTCGCCCCACCAGGCCCTGGTCCCACGGCGAGAGCGTCGTCACTCCCGGTTCCGCCCGCAGCGCTTCGACCAGCCGCGGCCCCTGTTCGTCGATCGCCGCCGCCGGCCCGCGCAGCAGGATCGCGAACGGCGCCGAATCCCCGAAGTGTTCGCGCAGCAGCTGGTTGGCTTCCGCCGACCGCGTCCCCGGGACCGTCAGCGTCGTCGGATCCAGCCGCCCCTCGACCCCGGTCCCGACCAGGCCGAGGCCGACGAGCAGCACCGCGGCGACCGCCAGGACCGCGCGGGAACGTCCCCTGCTGGAGGTCCTACCCACGGCTGGTAGTTTGGCGGTCGGGGAAACGGGAGGAGCGAACCGATGCGGAAGACTGTGTTAAGGAGCGCCGCCATGGCGACGGCCTTATTGCTCGCGGCCGCCACCGCCACCGCGGTCACGATCAAGGGCGAATACGGCGACAACGTCGTCCGCGCCACCGCCGAAATCTCGCCGACGGCGCTGCCGGCGAAACGGCTCGCACCGGTCTCGCTGACCACCGAGATCCACGTCCGCGACAAGAGCGGCGGCCAGCCCTCGGCGCTGAAGACGGTCGTCTTCCAGGTCGACAAGCACGGCTCGATCGCGCGCCGGGGCGTGCCGGTCTGCACGCTGGCGAAGCTGGCGGAAACGACGCCCGCCGAAGCCCGGCGGCGCTGCGCCGGCGCCCTGGTCGGCACCGGGGTCGGCAGGGCCCGGGTGACGCTGCCCGGGCAGACGCCGACCACGATCACCTCGCCGCTCTCGCTCTTCAATGGACCGCTCGTCGGCGGCCGGCCGAGCCTGATCGCCCACGCCTACGAGACGCTGCCCAGGCCACGGGCCCTGCTCGTCCCGATCGTGATCCAGCGAGTCCACCACGGGCGCTACGGGTTCCAGGCCAAGGTGCAGCTGCCGCCGATCGCCGAAGGCTACGGCTCCGCGATCCTCGCCGAAGCGAAGATCGGCCGCGTCTACAGGCGCCATGGGCACCGGGTCGGCTACTTCAACGCAAGCTGCAGCGGCGGCCGGCTTCAGGTCCACGGCACGCTTTCCTTCGCCAACGGCGACTTCGCTCCCACCACCCTGGTGACGCCGTGCCAGGTCGCCGGCTGAGGCTCGCCGCCGCCTGCTGCGCGGCGCTGACGCTCGCTGCCCTCACGGCCAGCGGCGCCGGCGGGGCTGGGGCCGTGGTCGAATACGAAGGTCTCGTCCTGCGCGCCGACGGCGGCTTCGCTCCACGCACCCTCCCGCGCCAGCGCTACGCGCCGATCGAGTTCAGGGGCCATTTCGACATCGCCGAGCGAGACGGCAGCCAACCGCCCGCGCTGCAACGGGCGGTGATCCTCTTCGACCACGACGGCCGCCTCGGCGCCGCCGGCCTGCCCACCTGCCCGCTGGCGCGCATCGCCGCAGCCGACACCGCCGAAGCCCGCGCGCGCTGCCGCGGCGCGATCGTCGGCAGCGGCCATCTCGGCGCGCTCGTCCGCCTCAGCTCGAGCCTGGTCCCGGCCCGCGCCGCGCTGACGATCTTCAACGCTCCCCGCGTCGACGGCCACCCGGCGGTGATCCTCCACGCCCGCACGACCACCCCCAACCTCCAGACCTACGCGATCCTCGCCCCGATCGAACGGATCCCGGGCGAATTCGGCTACCGGGTGACGATCGACATCCCCCCGATCGCCGGCGGCCTCGGCTCCCTCACCCACCTCGACGCGACGCTCGGCCGGCGCTACCGGGCGGGGGGCAAACGACGCAGCTACCTCGCCGCCCGCTGCTCGGACAACGTCCTGCGCACCCGCGGCACCTTCCTCTTCGGCAACGGCCTGGTGGTCGAAGGCGGCGTCGAAAAGTTCTGCCGCCAGACCTGAGCCGGAGCCGGCGCCGCCGTGCCCGGCTTCCTATACTTGCCGGTTCCGGGCCGTTAGCTCAGTTGGTAGAGCAGGAGACTCTTAATCTCAAGGTCGTAGGTTCGAGCCCTACACGGCCCACTCGCCCGGGTGGAGAGGCTGCCGACAGGATTAACGTCGGAAGCGGGGGCTGCCGAAGAGGCTCGGAGTGAGGCCTCTTGCCGGCAAGCTCCTGGTCGCCTGCGCCGCCCTGATCGGATTCGCCGTGCTCGCCACCGCCGCGAGCGCGGCGGTGGCCGGCGGCGGGCGCTCGGCGGGCTCGCTGCTCTACGTTCAGCAGACCGGGAGCGCCTCGCTCGAGCGACTCGGCCATGGCACCTATCGCCTGCGGCTGACCGGCGTCTCGCCCCGGGTCGCCACCTTCACCGACCGCCCTCACCGGCGGGCCGGCAGCCAGCGGCTCGAGCGCTTCCTCGCGAGCTGGGGAGCGAACGGGTTCGCCGGCGATCCGCCCAACGCGGCGCTGGTCCTGGACCACGCCCCCACCGCCCGCGACGTCGCCCTCCTCACCCTTTCGCACCCCCACTACGATCGCGCGCGGCAGACCCTGACCTACCGGGCGACGCCGCTACGCGGCCGTGACCCCGCCCTGGCTTCGTTTGGCCGGCGTGCCGATCCGGTCACGGCCGGCAGGCTCGGTGCCGCCTCCCTCTTCATCGACGACGGCGGCGGCGCCTCCACCGAGGTGACGTTCAGCATCCAGTCCGCCGTCGCGACGTCCAGCTCGGTCCGGTTCCTCGTCGATGGCGGCGCCTGGAGCCTCAGCTCGGTTGGCACTCTCGCCATCGTCGGCACCCCGTCGGTCTCCAGCATCTACGCGACCCGTGGCGCCCTGAGCATCGGGCTGCCGGCGGCCGAACCGCTCAACATGGAGGTCTCCGTCCCGCTCGAACAGGAGGGCGCTGAAGCGCCATCGGTGGAGGTGACCAACGTGGTGGGGACAATCACCGTCACCTGGACGACCACGACCGGGCTGCAGACCCAGACCCTCCTGGCCGGGGACCCGCTCGTCCTCTACGGGCTGGCTCCCTAGGACTCGCGCGCCGCGTCGATCGCCGGCGGCGTCTCCGGCCGGCCGCCGCGGTCCATCGCCCTGCCGGCGGCAGGGCTATTCGCCGAGGCCGCCGCCGCCCAGCCCGTTGAGCGGGTTTTCGAGGCTTTCCTTGCCGCCGGAGCCGGCCTGTTGGGCTTCCTGTTTGAGTTTGGCCAGGTTGGCCTGCAGTTCTTTGCCGCGTTTCTCGTATTCCTTGAGCTGGTTTTCGATGCTTTCGCGTTCGAACTTGTCGTTCGCCAAGGCCACGGCTTCGGCTTCGGTCTTCTTCGCCGCTGCGAATTCGAAGGCGAGGTACTGGTAGATCGCGAGCGTCGTCAGGGTCCCGATCGAGGGGCGCTGCTGGGCGACCACCTGCTGGGCTTCGGAGGCCGCGGCCAGGTTGGCTTCGAGTTCCCCGATCCCCGAGGTTTCGGCGAGGGTGATGAAGGCGGGCGCCGCGACCTGGGCGACGCCGGCGCTCGGTTCGCCGCCGCTCGCCTTGACGTACTTGGTCCAGGCGTCGCTCGCGAGCTGGTACTGCTGCACGGTTTCGGTCGTCAGCACCTGCTGGCCTTCGGAGTTTTCTTCGACGGAGCTGTTGCCGGCGTTGATCCGGGCCCGGGTCAACGCCGCCAGCAGTTCGGCGTCTTCGGGCGATTTCTTCAGCTTGACTTCGATTCGTTCGGCCTGTTCTTCGAACGGCTTGGCGGCGTCGCTGGCGGCGTTGCCGCTGCTGAAGATCTCGCCGACGTTGACCGGCCCGACGACCAGGAAGAGGCTCAGCCCCATCAGCAGCGCCAGGATCGCGTAGACGACTTTGACGACATGCCGGCGCTTGCCGCGAATGTCGAAGACCATCCTGTGCTCGTCGCGATTGGAAGCCATTTCCCCTCGGTTTTTGCCGCTCTACTCCTGGGGCGATGGCTCGGCGACGCCGCTCGATGCCTCCGCCCTGCCCAGGACCTTGGCGATCAAGATACTCAACTCAAACAGAACGAGGAGGGGGACCATCTCGATGATCATCGAGACCGGGTCGACCCCGGGCAGCGCGGCGGCGATGATCGCGATCACCAGGTAGGCGTAGCGCCGGTTGCGGGTGAGCTGCTCGACCCTGACGATTCCGAGCCGGGTGATCGCGAGGATGAACAGCGGCAGCTGGAAGACCACGGCGCCGGCCAGCATCGTCATCGCGAAGAAGCTGTAGTAGTCGCGCGCCCGCAGCTGGGTGTTGAACTGGTTCTCGTTGAAATTCAGCAGGAACTTGAGGGCGGCCGGCATCACCACCCAGTAGGCGAACGCGAGGCCGGCGAGGAAGAGGAGCGGGAAGAGCAGCAGGATCGGCAGCACCACCCGCTTCTCCTGCGGGCTGAAGGCCGGCAGCACGTAGGCGTAGAGCTGCCAGAGGATGATCGGCAGCGAGAGCACGATCGCGCCGTAGGCGGCGACGGTCACGGTCGTCGTGAACGGCTCGGTGACGCTGAAGGTGATCAGCTGCTTGTGCGCGGAGGGCAGCGGCCCGGCGGCGATTTCGAGCAGCAGGTGGTTCTGCCAGAAGCACAGCGCCAGCGCCACGCCGAGCACGGCGATGCAGACGATGATCCGCCAGCGCAGCTCGTCGAGGTGCTCTACGAGGCTGAGGCGATCCTCGTGGGAGACCGCCTTGACGCGGCGCGGCATCCCTGCGGAACCTCAGCCCTGCTTGTCGTGAGCGACCTCGGACTCGCGCTCGGCGGTCGGCGTCGCAGTCGCCTGCGTGGCGCTGATCGCCTTGACTTCGTCGTCCTTGTCGTCCTTGTCTCCGGTGACGCTGTCTTTGAACTCGCGAATGCCGCGACCGAGGCTGTTGCCGAGCTCGGGCAGCCGTTTCGGGCCGAAGACGACGAGGGCGATGATCAGGACGACGATGATCTCTAGGGGGCCGATGTTTCCGAGCATTGACCCATGCTAGCGGGGTCACGGGGTGGCCGGATCACTATTGGCCACGAATTTAGATACCCGCAAGTGGGGTTTCCGGCCATTCCTGTCGAAGAAGGCGGATCAAGTGGCCGGTCAACGGGTTCGATAAGGAGAGCGATGGCGGAGCGAGCTCACAACCGCACCAAGCAGGCTCGGCAGCTGCACGTCTGCCCGCGCTGCGACTCGGGCCTGGTGCAGCCGACCTGCTGGGAGCAGGCGGGCGACCGCGCCCACTGGCTCCTCTGGCGGCGCTGCCCCGAGTGCGAGTGGACCACCCAGGGCGTCCACGACGAGCACGAGATCGACGCCTTCGACGAGCAGCTCGACCTCGGCGCCCACGAGCTCGCCGACGGCCTGCGGGCGCTCGAGCGCTCGAACATGACCGAGATGGCCGAGGCCTTCGTCATCGCCCTCGACGCCGACCTGATCGGCGCCGACGACTTCGCCTGAAGCGCACCCGCGCTTCAGGGCGTCCGATGCCGGCGGCCAGCGGCTGGCGCGCCGTGACGACCCCGTGCTGCCGCCGCGCGATCGCAGCAACCCTCGCGTCGACCGCCTCGGCTTTGGCGCCTTTCCTCCCCCCACGTGGGAACAGAGGCGCCAGCGCCTGCGATCTCGCCCCCCTCGCGCCGCGCGGCGCTCAGCTGTAGCGCTGGACGACGCCGTCGGCGACCAGCGCCAGCAGCTGGCGCTGTTCGGGCTCGAAGCTCGAGCGCTCGAGCTCGCGCTTGCCGCCGGCGACCAGCGCCAGCGCCCGCTCGCGCACCTGCTCGAGCGCTCCGGTGGCCGCGATCCGGTCGCAGAGGGCCGCCGCGGCGTCCGGGTCGAGCGCCCGCAGGTCGACCGTCGCGATCCCGGGGTCGGCGGCGAGCGCCGCGATCAGCGGCAGGGTCACGGTGCCGTCGAGCAGATCGGTGCCGCGCGCCTTGCCGGTCCGCTCCGGCGGGCCGCTGACGTCGAGCACGTCGTCGAGCAGCTGGAAGGCGAGCCCGACCTGGGCGCCGAAGCGCTGCAGGTGCTCGTCGTCGCGGCCGAGCAGGCAGGCGCATTCGAACAGCGTCGCCGTCTTCAGCCGGCAGCGTTCGAGGTAGCGCTCCTCGTCGACGCCGAGGTCGAAGGCGTCCTGGCGCTGGGCCAGCTCGCCGCGGGCGAGCGCGACGGAGGCATCGGCGAGCAGCTCGACGGCGCGCCCGTCCCCCGCCTCGGCCAGCAGCGCGAAGGCGCGAGAGAGCAGCAGGTCGCCGGTGGCGACGGCGCGGCCGCGGCCCGCCGTCGCGGCGACCGTGGGGAGGCCGCGGCGCAGGGGCGCGTCGTCGAGGACGTCGTCGTGGACCAGGGTCGCCATGTGGACCAGCTCGATCGCCGCCGCCGCCCGCTCGGCCTCCTCGCCGCCATCCTGGCCGGCGCAGAGCAGCACCAGCATCGGCCGCAGCCGCTTGCCGCCGGCGGCCAGCGTCGCGCTGGCGTCTCCGCTGAGCAGCTCGCCGTGGCCGGCCACCTGCGCCCGCAGCAGATCCTCCACCGCCCCCATCCGCGCCGGCAGCCAGCGGCTGGAGGCGTCGAGCACCGCCGTTACCGGCGGCGGCACCGCCGAGGACCGGGTCACTATTCCGGCCGCGGCGCGCGGACGCCGCTGTGGATCGCGATGATCCCGCCCGCCAGCACCGTGTACCGGATCCGCTCGAAGCCGGCGGCGTCCATCTTCTCGGCCAGCCCGCGCGGGCTGGGGAAGCTGCGCACCGAGGCCGGCAGGTAGGAGTAGGCCTCGGGATCTTCGGAGAAGGCGCCGAGCAGGGGCACGATGCGGTCGAACCAGAGCGAGAAGAACCAGGAGAGCGGCGGCCGCGTCGGCTGCGTGATCTCGAGGATGACGAGGCGGCCGCCGGGTTTCAGGACCCGTGCCATCTCGCGCAGGCCGCGGCCGAGGTCGGCCAGGTTGCGGACGCCGAAGCCGACCGTCACCGCGTCGAAGCGCTCGGCGTCGTAGGGCAGGGTGAGCGCGTCGGCCCACTCGAAGCGAACGCCCTCGCCGTCGCGCTGGGCGGCCTTCTCGCGGGCGAGGTCGAGCATCGGCTCGGAGAAGTCGCAGCCGACCACGCGTCCCCCCGGCGCGACCCGCTCCGCCAGCTCCAGCGCCAGGTCGCCGGTGCCGCAGCAGACGTCGAGCGCGGCGTCGCCGGGCCGCAGCTCGGCCCGCGTCGCCGCCCGCTCGCGCCAGCGGTGGTGCAGCCCCGCGGTCATCACCGAGTTGAGGGTGTCGTAGTGGCTTGCCACCCGATCGAACATCCGGTTGACCTGCCCGGCGAAGTCCGGCGAGGTCCGGTTGTCGTTGATCGTGTCCATGGTCTGGGGGCCGGTCTTTGGTCGAACCGGAGCGCTGTTCAGCCTACCGAGGACGCCGCCGTGCGCCGCCGCCGCAGCTCCGATCCGCCCTCAGTGGAGAGAGGAGAGGAAGTCCGCCAGCTCTTCCAGCTTCTTCGGCGGCAGTTCGCGGAAGGAAGGCATGATCCCCGGCCCGATTTCGACCGAACGGAGGATCGCCGCGCGCGGGATCCGGGCGCCGATGTGGGTCAGTTCCGGACCGGGCCCGTTGTTGCCGTTCTCGCCGAGCTTGTGGCAGGCCAGGCAGCCGGCCCCCGCGACGACCTCCTTGCCGGCTTCGAACTGTTTCGCGACCTTCATCGAGACCTCGGTCGGCGGGCCGGCGACGGCGCCCTCGTAGGTCAGGTAGCCCATCGCCAGGATCGTCAGGATGCCGGCGATCGTCGCGATCGGGCGGCGCTCCGGGCGGCGCTCGGGGTTGCGGTCGTAGAAGGGCAGGAGCAGCAGCAGCACCATGCAGACCGTCGGGATCCCGATCGTCGCGATCGGGACGAGCTCCGGCGGCTTGATCACGCGCAGGACCTCGAAGAGGAAGAAGAAGTACCACTCGGGCCGCGGCACGTAGGTGGTCGAGGTCGGGTCCGCCTTCGGCCCCTGCTCGGCGCCGAGGATCAGCGACATCGCGATGATCACGCCGACCACGATCAGCGCCATCGCCGAGTCCTTCAGCACCGCGTAGGGGAAGAACGGCTTCCCCTTCTTCTTCAGCAGCTCATATTCTTCGAGGTAGGCCTGCTTCTCGGAGGGCTTCATGCGCGCGAGCCTCCGCCGTTGACCGAGGGCCCGGCCCCGTTGGCGCCGGCGCCGGCGTCGAGCTGGGCGACCGGCTCGGCGATCTTCGGCCTTTCGGCCTTGATCCAGGGCGGCGCGGTGGTGCCCAGCTTGACGACCAGGTACATGTGGGCGCCGATCAGGGCGATGATCGCCCCGGGCACGAGCAGCATGTGGATCGCGTAGAAGCGGGCCAGCGTCGTCGCCCCGAGCTCGGGCCCGGCGCGCAGGAAGTCGCTCAGGTAGGGACCGACGATCGGGCCCGTCCCGTTGATGTTGATGCCGACGATCGAGGCCCAGTAGGAGCGCTGGTCGAAGGGCAGCAGGTAGCCGGTGAAGGCCATCGTCATCGTCAGGATCAGCAGCACCACGCCGATCACCCAGTTCAGCTCGCGCGGGTACTTGTAGGCGCCGAAGAAGAAGGTCCGCCCCATGTGGAGGAAGATCAGGATCACCATCACGCTGGCGCCCCACTTGTGCATCCCGTGGACCAGCTGCCCGAGCGGGACGTCGTTGTTGATGTGGGAGATCGAGGCGTAGGCCTGGGTCGCCGACGGCGTGTAGAACATCGCCAGGAAGACGCCGGTGACGGCCTGCACGATGAAGGCGAAGAGCGTCGCCGAGCCGAGCGTGTAGAACCAGTTGGTGCCTTTCGGCACCTTGCGGTACAGCATCCCGGTCAGGAAGCCGCTGGCACCCATCCGCGTGTCGACCCAGGCGAGCACATGGCCCGGCGCTTCCTTGGCCTGCGCGGTCGCCCGCTCGCCGTGGGTCTCCCGCGGCGGCGGCGAGGACTTGAGGTCGGCCGGAGCCGCGCCCTGGCGCGGCGTGCCCTGCCCGGGCTTGGGCGGTTTGCGCAGCGGCGCGGGGACGACGAAGTCCGGGATCTTCGGTGCTTTCGGCATCAGGGCGGTGGGAAGGTCGAGGGACGCGGCGGGTAGAGGTATTCCCAGATCCCGCCGGTGAACTCGCCGGGATCGCGGGCTCGCACCGGTTCCATCTGGTTGGTGACGCTGTAGCGCGGGCCGAGCTCGACCTGGCCGTTGCGGACCCGGGTCTGGAACTGGTCGAGGGGGCGAACCGGCGGGCCGCCGATCCGCTTGCCCTGGAAGTCGTAGACGCCGCCGTGGCAGGGGCAGATGAAGTTGCCGGCCGCCTCGACGAACCGGACCGGGCAGCCGAGGTGCGCGCAGCGGTTGGAGACGGCGACGAACTTGTCGGGTTCTTCGCCGAGTTCCTTCGAGCTCATGCGGACGTAGGCGACGGTCTTGCCGGCGTCTCCGATCCCCTCGGTTTCGGTGAAGACGACCTGGCGGTAGGTGTCTTCGACGAAGTCGGTGACCGGGCCGACCGCCTCCCAGCGCTCCTTGCCGCGGTGGAAGATCGGCGCGATCGCGAAGCCGACGGCGGGCAGGATGATCGCCGCGCCGGCCAGGCCGCCCAGGCCCTGGGCGGCGATCGTGAAGGCGTGCCGGCGGGTCATCGACTCCCCCTCGAAGTAACCGGGGGGCTCGGGTTTCACCCGCTCCCTGGGGGCCTCTTCGTGCCCGTTCAGCTTGTCCGCGTTATCTGGTGCCACGGTCGGAAATCGCGTTCGGCCGCGCAGTCTATTGACTCCGGCATCCGAGGGTTCAGCGACCGGCGATCGCGTCCGCGGCGGCCGTCCAGAGGGGCTCGACCTCGGCCTCACGGGCCTCCGCGTGGAGCCGCGCGCAGCTGCCGATCAGCCCCGAGAGGACCGCCACCGCGGCGGTGTCGCCGAGCGCCGCGAGCCGGTCGAGGCCGAGCGCGTAGAGGTAGTCGCCGGCGAGCAGCGCCAGGTCGGGGTCGTGGCCGGCGAGCAGCCGCGGCTCGCCGTAGTGCAGGAGGTAGCCCTCGCGCACCGCCTCCATCACCAGCGCGTACTCGCCGGGCGCCGCCGCCGCCCGCGGGCCGGCGGCGGCGCTCGTCCCCAGCCGCGGCGCCGTCTCCGGCTCGACCACGTGCGGCGAGATCGGGGTCTGCTCCGCGCGCAGCTGGGCCGCCAGCGCCCGCAGCGCCTCCTCCGGATTCAAGCGAGGGCCTCCTCGAGCGCTGCAGCGGCCGCTTCGAGGGTGCGGTCGACGCTCGACTCGTCGTGGGCGAGCGAGACGAACCAGGCCTCGAACTGAGCCGGGGGCGGGTAGACGCCGCGGGCCAGCATCGCGTTGCAGAAGCGGGCGTGGGCGGCGGTGTCGCAGGCGCTGGCGGCGGCGAAGTCGCGCACCGGCTCGGGGCTGAAGAAGAGCGTGACCAGGCCGGGGGCGGCGGCGACCTGCAGCGGCCGCTCGGCGGCGAGCTCGGCGAGGCCGGCGGCGAGGCGATCGGTCAGCGCGCCCAGCCGGGCGTAGGCGGGGGCGTCGAGGGCGGCCAGCGTCGCCAGCCCGGCCGCCACCGCGAGCGGGTTGCCGGAGAGGGTCCCGGCCTGGTAGACGTCGCCGGCCGGGGCGATCCGTTCCATCGCCCCGCGCGGGCCGCCGAAGGCCGCCGCCGGCAGGCCGCCGCCGAGCACCTTGCCCATCACGGTCAGGTCCGGCGCGACGCCGTAGAGCTCCTGGGCGCCGCCGCGGGAGACGCGGAAGCCGGTGATCACCTCGTCGAAGACCAGCAGCGCGCCGGCCTCGGAGGTCGCCTCGCGGAGGAACTCGAGGAACCCCTCCTCGGGCGGGACCAGGCCCATGTTGGCGGCGATCGGCTCGGCCAGCAGCGCCGCCACCTCGTGCTCCCGCAGGGCCCGCGCGACCGCCTCGCGGTCGTTCCACGGCACCACGATCGTGCCCGCCGCCTGCGCCGCGGTGACCCCGGGGCTGCCGGGCACGCCGAGCGTCGCCAGGCCCGAGCCGGCGGCGGCCAGCAGCCCGTCGGAATGGCCGTGGTAGGCGCCGGCGAACTTGACCACGATCTCGCGGCCGGTGATCGCCCGCGCCAGCCGCACCGCGCCCATCGCCGCCTCGGTCCCGGAGCTGGTCATCCGCACCATCTCGACCGTCGGCACCCGGGCGACGATCTCCCGCGCCAGCTCCACCTCGCCGGCGGTCGCGGCGCCGAAGCTGGTGCCGCGCTTGGCCGCCTCGACCACCGCCGAGACCACCGCCGGCTCGGCATGGCCGAGGATCAGCGGCCCCCAGGACCCGACCCAGTCGAGGTAGCGGTTACCGTCGACGTCGACCAGCTCGCAGCCCTCGCCGCGGTCGATGAAGATCGGCTCGCGGCCGATCTGGCGCATCGCCCGCACCGGCGAGTTGACGCCACCCGGCAGGACCTTCAGGGCCTCGGCGTAGAGGCCCTCGGAGCTAGCTATGAGCGGCCTCCCAGGCGGCGTAGTCGTCGGTGAAGTAGTGGAGGCGGATCTTCTTGTACTCGGTCGAGGAGTAGAGGGTGGCGCGGTCCTCGGGCCCCATCCCGCACTCTGCCGCGATCGAGTCGAGGATCGCGTCGCACTCCTCCTTGGAGCGGCCGTGGGCCATCGTGAAGACGCTGTAGGGCCAATCCGGGTAGGTCGGGCGCTGGTAGCAGTGGGAGATCCCGCGGAAGGACGCCATCCGCGTGCCGACCTCGAGCACCTCCTCCTCGGGCACCCGCCAGACGCCCATGCCGTTGGCCGAGAAGCCGGCGCGGCGGTGGTAGAGGATCGCCGCCACCCGGCGCAGGATCTTGCGCTCGACCATCCCGCGCAGCCGCTCGAGCACCTCCTCGGTCGGGATCCCGAGCTCGGCGGCGGCCTCGTCGTAGGGCCGCTCGACGGCGGCCATCGGCCCCTGCAGGGCCTTGATCAGGGCGATGTCGTCCTCGTCGTAGGGCTGCGGCTCGAGCTCGCGCGGGGGCGCCGCCTCGACCGCCGCGGCGAGCGCCTCGGTCCCCTTCTCCATCTCCAGGTTCATGTTGATCTTGAACAGGGTCAGGGTCGGCAGTTCGCGCATCGACTCGGCCCCGGTCTCCTCGATCAGCGCCCGCAGCGTTCCCTGCAGGCCCAGCGCCGAGTCCGGCGGGGTGGCGATCGTGAACCAGAGGTTGAACTCGTGCGTGCGCAGGTAGTTGTGCGAGACGCCGGGATGGGCGTTGACGATCTTCGCCGCCCGCTGCGGGTTCTCGGCGTCGACCTTGGCGGCAACCAACATCGAGTCGTAGCCGAGAGCGCGGGTGTCGAAGATCGGGGTGATCTCGCGGATGATCCGCCCCTCGAGCAGGCGCCTGGTGCGGCCGATCACGTCGTCGACCGCAAGCCCGGCCTCGGCGGCGACGAGCGCGAAGGGCTCGGGGTCGAGCGGGAAGTTCGACTGCAGCATGTTCATCAGCCGCTTGTCGGTCTCGTCGAGCGGAATCGCGCTGCCGCCCTTGCGGCTGCGCGCCTTCGACTGCGGCGTCTTCACAGCCATCCGCAGGCCTCCTTCGCGTAGTAGGTGAGGATCGCGTCGGCGCCGGCGCGGCGGATCGAGGTCAGGGTCTCGACCACCGCCGGGCGCTCGTCGATCCAGCCGTTGGCCGCGGCGGCCTTCAGCATCGAGTACTCGCCGGAGACGTGGTAGGCGGCGAGCGGCGCCCCGGTCGCGTCCTTGATCCGCCGCACCAGGTCGAGGTAGGGCGTCGCCGGCTTGACCATCAGCATGTCGGCGCCCTCTTCGAGGTCGAGCTCGGCCTCGCGCACCGCTTCCAGGCCGTTGGCCGGGTCCATCTGGTAGCCGCGGCGGTCGCCGAACTCCGGCGTCGAGCCGGCGGCGTCGCGGAACGGGCCGTAGAAGGCGGAGGCGAACTTGGCGCTGTAGGCGAGGATCGGCACCCCGCTGTGGCCCTCCTCGTCGAGCTGAAAGCGGATCGCCCCGACCCGCCCGTCCATCATGTCGCTCGGCGCGACCACGTCGGCGCCCGCCTCCGCGTGGGAGATCGCGGTTTTCGCCAGCAGCTCGACCGAGAGGTCGTTGTCGACCTCTCGGGTGCCTTCGCGGAAGACCCCGCAGTGGCCGTGCGAGGTGTACTCGCAGAGGCAGACGTCGGTCATCACGACCAGGTCGGGATGGGCCTCCTTCAGCGCCCGCACCGCCATCTGCACGATCCCCTCGTCGTCGTAGGCGCCGGAGCCGAACTCGTCCTTGGCGCCGGGGACGCCGAACAGCATCACGGCGCCGATCCCGGCGGCGGCGATCGCGCCCGCCTCCTCGACCAGGTTGTTGATCGAGAAGCGCTCGACGCCCGGCATCGAGGGCACCTCCTCGCGCACCCCCTCCCCGGCGACCACGAACAGCGGCTGGATCAGGTGGCTCGGCGAGAGCTCGGTTTCACGGGTCAGGCCGCGCAGAGTCGCGCTGCGGCGCAGCCTGCGCATCCGGGTGGCGGGAAAGGACATCGCCTCCGATTCTAGGGATGCGGATCGCCACGGCCGGGCAGGACAGGTGGCGCGGGCGGCGAAATCTCCCCGGACCCAAACCTGGAGGCCTGATGGACCGCTCGCACCACTCAGTCCGACCCGCCGCGGTGCTGGCCGCGCTCGGCGCCGCCGCGGTGCTGGCCATGTTCGCCCCGCCCCGCGCCGCTGCCGAAGACACCTTCCGCTTCGAGAACGAAACCGGCAAGGGCTTCACGGCCGGAGGCCGCGACACGGTGCCCGAATGCTGGTTCGGCGCCTCCGGGGTGCTCGCGCCGCAGACCGAACCCCAGCTGACCGGCCGCATCAGCGCCGACGTCGGACCGTTCGAATCCTGCGGCGGGTTCTGGTCGACGACGCTCTCCTACGACCAGGAATTCCTCGAGGACTACGAAATGGAAGGCCAGCCCGGCGCCCTGTGGCGGGGTGGCGTCGGCGGCTTCGCCTTCGACGCCGAAGACCCTTCGATCGGCCCGGCTACCCTCAGCTGCAGCGCGGCCGGGCGCGAATGGGCGGAACTAGGCGGCGCCGAACCGATCGAAAACTTGATGAGCTCCGAAGTCGAAGGGACCGTCTGCACCGTTGAATGGCTGCCCGGCGCCGGTCCCCAGCGCCTGGCGCGGGCCAGCGCCGTGGCGCCCGCGGACGCCAGGTACTCGCACTTCGTCAGCAGCCTCGCGGCTGTCGAGGGCGGGGCGGCGCGGGTGGCGGTCCAGACCTTCGCCCGCCGCAAGCTCGCGGTCGCGGACGAGGTCGTCCTCCGCACCCGCTCGGGCGCCGCGATCGGCCATGCCACGGTCCGCCTACGCGTCGGCGACAGGGCCAGGCGCGCCGCGGTGCCGCTCTCCGCCGCGGCGCGGCGAGCGCTGGGCAAGCGCGGCTACCTGGTCGTGAGGGCGACGATCCGGCACGTCGACGGCTCGCCGGGCTCGGGCGACCGCACCTCTCGGCTGGTTCTGAGGCGTCCCAACTCCCGCCGGTAAGTACCGTTCCGTCGATGTCGGCGGGAACCGGGAAGGAGGCGTCCGCCCTCCAGGCCAGGGGACTGGTCAAGCGCTACGGCGAGCGTGAGGCGCTGCGCGGGGTCGGGTTCAGCGCCGAGCCGGGCGAGCTGGTGGCGGTGATCGGCCCCAACGGGGCCGGCAAGACGACGCTGCTCTCGATCCTCGCCGGAATCGTCCGGCCCGACGGGGGCGAGGTCGAGGTGCCGGCCGGCGAGGTCGGGTGGGTGCCCCAGCAGGCGGCGCTCTACCGCCGCCTCACGGTCGAGGAGAACCTGCTGCTGTTCGCGCGCCTCGAGGGCCACCGGGACCCCCGGGCCTCAGCCGCCGAGATGCTCGAGCTGACCGGCCTCGGCGAGCGCCGCGAGGAGATCGTCGCCCGCCTCTCGGGCGGCAACCAGCAGCGGATCAACATCGCGATCGGACTGCTCTCCCAGCCGCGGGTCCTGCTGCTCGACGAGCCCAGCGTCGGCCTCGATCCGCGCCAGCGGGCGCGCCTGTGGCTCTTCATCGCCGGGCTGGCCGAGCGCGGCACGACGGTGATCTTCTCCACCCATGACATCCAGGAGGCCGAGCGCTACGGCGGCCGGCTGCTGGTCCTCGCCGACGGCGAGGCGCTCTTCGACGGCGGCGCCGCCGGGTTGCGCGAGGCGGTGCGGCGCGAGGCGCCGGAGGCCGCCGACCGCGACTTCGAGACCGCCTTCGTCGCCTATCTGCAGCACCGGGGGCACTGATGCGGTGGCTGCTGCTCAAGGACCTGCAGATCCTGCGGCGCTCGCCGCTGCAGGCGGCGCTGCTGGTCGGCTGGCCGATCCTGATCGCGGTCCTGGTCGGCTTCGCGATCTCGGGCGGGCCCTCGAAGCCGCGGGTCGCCTTCCTCAACGAAGTCCCGACCGGATCGCGGATCAGCGTCGGCGGCCAGCAGCTGCCGGCGACCAACGTCCGGCGCCGGATCTGCAAGCGGGTCGAGTGCGTCGCGGTCGGCGATCGCGACGAAGCCGAAGCCAAGGTCCGCTCCGGCGACGTGCTGGCGGCGCTGGTCCTCCCCGCCGACCTCGTCGACCAGATCAACTCGCTCTCGACCCTGGCGCCCGGCAAGCCGGAGGTCGAAGTCCTCGTCAACGAAGAGGACCCGGTCAAGGCCGAACTGGTCAAGGACCGGATCGACACCCTGCTGGCCCAGGCCAACCTGGCGATCGCCCGGCGGATTGCCGGCGAAGGCAGCCATTACCTCGGGCTGCTGATCGACGGCGGCTCGCTCCAGGTGCTCGGCCAGCGCTTTCCGATCCTCGGCCTGCGGGCCTCCGCCAGCATCCTCGCCGCGCTCGAACCGGCGCTGCCGCCGCGCCTGCGCGCCTCGCTGCACCAGGTCACCCAGTTCGCCCAGCAGGCGCGCGACAACCTCGACATCGCCGCGCCCCTGATCGACCGGCTGGCCCAGCCGATCACCGTCGACCGGGTCGCGGTCGGGGGCTCCTCGCCGCCGCTCGAAGTCTTCGCGATCGCGGTTGCCGCCACGCTCACCCTCGCCTTCGTCGTCGTCCTCCTCGTCGCCGGCTCGCTCGCGCTCGAGCGCGAGGAGAACGCCTTCCCGCGCCTCACCCGCGGCCTCGTCTCGCCCTCGGCGCTGCTGGCCGAGAAGGTCATGCTCGGCATCGCCGTCGGCCTCCTCGTCACCCTGCTCCTGCTCGGCGGCCTGGCGATCTTCGTCCCGCTCGCCTGGGAGCGCATCGGCCTCTGGCTGGCGGCGATCCTGCTCGGGGCGGCGGCGCTCGGGGCGGCGGGGGCGGCGCTCGGGGCGGCGGCCCGCGAGGTTCGCGCCGTCTCGCTGCTCGCCTTCATGGTCACCCTGCCGATCGCCTTCCTCTCGCTCGTCCCCTCGGGCTCGGTCGGCGCCGGCCTCTACGACGCGATCGGCGTCCTCACCGCCCTCTTCCCCTTCAAGCCGGCGCTGCGGGCGATGACCGCGGCGCTCGACTCGGCCGGGCCGGCGATCGGCTGGCCGCTGCTGCACCTGGCGATCCTGACGCTCGCCTACGGGGTTCTCGCGCGGCTGGCGCTGCGTCGCTTCAGCGCCGTCTGAGCGTCCGGCGGTGGGCGCTCTAGAAGCTGGCGGGGATGGCGCCGCCGCGCAGCACTGCGGTCCGCGTCGCGGCCAGCCCCGGATCGAGGCCGGTGGCGACGAACTCCGCCAGCTCCAGCTCGGGCGCGAGGATCTGGCGGACCCGCTCGAGCACCTCGGCCTCGGCCAGGGCCGGCAGCCGCCGCCCCTCCGCCTCGACCGCGGCCAGCGCCACCGCGCCGCCCTCGAGGGCCAGGCACCCGTGGCGGCTGAGGTAGGCGTCGACCGCGTCGAGCCGGCCCAGCTCGTCGACCTCGAGCGCCCGGTCGTGCAGCCGGTGCAGCTCGTAGTTCGGCTCGCTCGCGGTCAGCGTTTCCTCCTGCTCGGCGGTCGGGTAGGCGACGAAGACCGGAACGGTCGTCCCGGGGCTCGCCTGCAGGGTCGCCGGCACCGCCCCGTAGGGCGAGACGTGGGCCGAGTAGACGACGTCGAAGCCGCCCAGCTGCGCTCGCAGCAGCGGCAGCGGCTCCGGCGGCAGCGCCGCCAGCTTTCTCGCCAGCACCGCCGGCGCCGCGTTGGCGCCGTAGCAGAGCAGCGGCCGGCGGCCCTCCAGCTCGAGCGCCGCGGCACCGAGCTCGTGGGTCTCGGCCCCGACCTGGATGAAGGAGCGCAGCGGCGCGGCGTAGGGGTAGGCGGCGGCGCGGGCCAGGATCTCGTCTGCGTCGATCGGCTCCTGCACCCGGCCAATCTGGCACAACCGCCTCGCCCGGCCGGTGCCCGGCGGACGATGATCTAGGGTCGGCGGGATGCGGGTCCTCTTCATCGGCGACGTCGTCGGCAGCCCCGGCCGGCGCGGGCTGCGCGAGACGATGCCGGCGCTGCGCGAGCGCTACTCGCCCGACCTGGTGGTCGTCAACGGCGAGAACTCGGCCGGTGGCATGGGCATCACCGAGCGCACGGCCAACGACATCTTCGCCGCCGGCGCCGGCGTCATCACCACCGGCAACCACGTCTACCGTCACCGCGACGCCTACCCGTTCCTCGACCGCGAGGAGCGGGTGGTCCGGCCGGCCAACTACCCGCAGGGCAACCCCGGGCGGGGCTTCGTCGTGGTCGAGGCGGGGGGCATGCGGGTCGGCGTCGTCAACCTCAGCGGCGCCGCCGGCCTCAAGGTCGCGCGCTCGCCGTTCGACACCGTCGACGGCATCCTCGAGCGGCTCGAGGCCGACGCGGTGATCGTCGACTTCCACGCCGAGATGACGAGCGAGAAGGTGGCGATGGGCTGGCACCTCGACGGCCGGGTCGCCGCCGTGCTCGGCACCCACACGCACGTCCCCACCGCCGACGCCCGCGTCCTGCCGGGCGGCACCGCCCACATCTCCGACGTCGGCATGACCGGCTCCCGCGCCGGCGTCCTCGGGGTCAGGGCCGAGCAGGCGCTCGCCGCGCTGATCACCCAGATGCCGACCCGCTTCGAGACCGCCGAGGAGGACGTCTGGGTGATGGGCGCGGTGGTCGACGTCAATTCACGAGGGCTGGCGGATTCGATCGAGCCGGTTCGGGTTCCGGCGCCGGCTCCCGCCTGAGCGCCCCCGCCGCCAGCGCCACCAGGAGCAGCGGGTAGAACCAGGGGATGTAGAGGTAGAACCAGTGCTTCATCGTGATCTGCAGGGCCAGCATCAGCGCCGCCCCCAGCGCCGCGACCTGCACCACCGACTTGCGCCGCGGTACGAATGCCAGCGCCAGTGAGAGGAGGGCGGTGGCGGCCAGCAGCAGGGTCCGCAGCCACTCCAGCGAGGGCACCTGGCCCCAGACGCTGAACGGCGAGTCGCGGTCGACCTGGAAGCCGAAGGTCCGGTCCCAGAAGGTGCCGAGGCCGGGATCGATCGCCGGCCACAGCATCGTCGCGACGGCGACGGCGGCGAAGCCGAGCGCGAAGAGCAGTGCCGGCCGCCGGCGCCGCTCGTAGGTGAGCAGCATCGGCGCCAGCAGCGCCGGCGCGAACTTGGCGAAGGCGGCGAGCGAAGCGAGGGCGCCGCGGGCAAGCGGCCGCGGCAGCCAGACCAGGACGGCGATGAGCAGCGCCGCGACCAGGCCGTCGTTGGAGTTGGCCTCGAGCGCGAAGGCCGTGTAGGGGTAGGCCGCCCAGCCGAAGGCGAGGATCGCGGCCAGCCGCCGACCCTCCGGTCCCGGCCGGATCCGCAGCGCCAGCAGGATCAGCAGCGCGAAAGCGAGGATGTCGGCGGTGATCGCCACGCCGTGGGCGGCCGGGACGTCGTCCCAGCTTCCCGACCAGGGCCAGATCCGCTCGAAGGGGACGTAGGCGAGGTAGTTGACCGGGCCGTAGGTGTCGCCCTCGGAGATGTCGCTGGGGAAGTTGCCGTAGATCGGTTCCCCGTGGGCGATCCGATCGGCGCCGACCGCACCGGCGTAGCCGATGTCGGCGACGTTGGAGTCGGCGACGTTGAGCCCAACCCGGAACCCCATCAGGAACAGCGCCGCGATCAGCAGCCAGGCCGCCGGCCAGCGCGGCCGCAGCCCCTCGCCGCCGCGGAAGCCGAGCCACAGCGCCCGGCCTAGGAGGTAGAGCAGCACCGGATAGGCGAGCGGCACCGAGACCCCGATTTCGCCCTGGTTGAAGAAGTAGTGGGAGACGCCGAAGCCGAGCAGGACCAGCAGGTCGAGGTTCGCCAGCCGCCGCCAGCGCCGCCAGTCGAGGAGGCCGACGAGGAAGATCAGGCAGAGCGGCAGGAAGACGTAGGGCGCGTTCAGCTTCTGCCCGAACTGGCCTTCGTAGCCGCGCGCCATCTTCCAGGCGACCTGGTACCCGGTCCAGGACTCGGTCACCTTGCCGCTCCTGGGGTCGACGAGGACGAGGGCGAGCTCGCGCCCTTCGGCGAACCAGGCGACCTCCCAGTGGCCGTCGACCCAGCGCACGGTGGGCGAGAGGTCGGGGTGCATGCCCCGCTCCCTGGCGACGTTCGCGTCTCTGGCGGCCGCCGCCAGGGCCTCCGAGCGGCTCACCGGCGCTTCGCTTTCGCTCAGCGACTCGGCGGCCGCGATCGGCGCCGTCGCGAGCGCGAGCAGGGCGAGGGCCAGCCCGGCGACGAGGAGACGCTGCCTCAACCGCCGCTCCCCCCGAGCCCGAAGTGCGCGAGCACCGCCGGCGCGACGTCGCGCAGCGCCCACTGCGCGCGCTCGGCGGCGGAGTCAGGCCCGCAGCCGACGAAGAGCAGCGGGCCGAGCGAGTCCTCGGCCCGCAGCGAGCCGTGGCTGCCGCCGCCGACGTGCGAGTCCCCGCCCCAGTCGACCGCCTCGAAGCCGAGCTGCAGCGAGACGACGAAGTCGCCCGAGTGCGGGGCCGTCAGCGCCGACCAGACCCGCGCCAGGGGGTCCGGGTAGGCGTCGCTGCGCAGCAGCTCGCCCTCGACGCTGGCCTCGAGCACGCCGGGGTCCCCCTCGACCTGCCAGCGCCCGCCGCGCAGGTCGGCGATCTCGCCGCCCGGCCGGAAGCGGACCTGCTCGCCGCGGCGTTCGACCGCCGCCCACTCGCCGCCCGCGACCGGCATCCCGGGCGCCTCGCGGCGCAACGGCGCGCCATCAGGACCCTGCAGGCTGCAGACCAGATCCACCCCCTCGAGCTCGGCCAGCCGCTCGCCGACCTCCGCCGCCCCGGCGCGCTCGCCCTCTCCCGGCAGCAGGTAGACATGGGCGGCGCGGCCGGTCGGGCTGACCGCCAGCTGCGCCAGCTCGGGCCGGTCGTCGGAGGGCTGCAGCACCGACCAGTGCTGGGCCAGCAGCTCGGCCAGAGGCAGACCGCGGTGGACGTCGGACTGGGCGTGGTCGGCGACGACGATCACCGCGTGGTCGGCGAGAAAGCGCTCGAGTCCGCCGGCTGCCTGGACGAAGTCGGCGAAGCATTCGTCGGCCTTGGCGATCGACTCGACCGAGGCCTCGGGCCCGTAGCGGTGGGAGTAGTTGTCGTTGTCCGGGAGCGAGAGCAGGAGGAAGTCGAAGAGGTCCTGCTCGGCGAGCTGCGCGGCGCAGCAGGACGCGTACTCGTCGCGGTTGCCGGGGATCGAGGTCGACTTGCAGGGCACCTCGCGGCTCGCGTAGAGGTCGCCGTAGAAGAGGTCGCCCGGCCCCCAGGTGTGGTGGTGGAACTTGAGCCGCGTCGCGTCGACCGCCCGCCGCACCAGCCCGTCGAGCGAGACCTCGTGCCGGTGGCGGCCCCGGTAGATCAGGAACGGGGTGCAGGCGGTGCGGGCGCCGGCGTCGTCGAGGCGCTCGAACAGCGTCTCCACCTCCGGGCTGAGATGCGCCAGGTTCATGTTGTAGACCAGGTCGTAGAGGGCGCGGAAGACGCCGAAGGCGCGGGTGGCGTCCAGCGAGGAGCCGTACTCGACGTAGCGCCGCTCGAGCCGGTGGTACCAGTTCATGCCGCTGATCCAGTGGCGGTCGGCGGCGACTCCGGTGACCAGCTCCGAACAGGCGACCGGCGTCACCGAGGGGAAGCTGGAGACGCAGTCCGGCACCAGCACGCCGCGCTCCAGGAGCGCCGCGAAGGTCGGAGCGCGCCCGGCGGCGACCGTGCGCTCGAGCATGTCGGTGCGCAACGAGTCGACGTAGGTGAGGACGAGCTTCTTCTCGGCGACCGCCATCGGCGACCAATGATGGAGGAAGGCGTGAGGGGCTGCGCCTAGCGCAGGACGCGCAGCCCGGCGTGTTTGCGCTGGGCGCGGCGGCGGCGGGAGACCGCGAGCCAGGCCAGGGCGACGATCACGACGATCACCCCGATCGGCACCACGAGGGCGATCCCGACGACGATCAGCGCCGCCAGCGTGACCAGGAAGCCGAGCGCTCCGGTGCCGCCGCCCTGGCGCCGGCTGGCGCCGGCGACGACGTCGGAGATCACCAGGCAGGCCGCGGCGGCGCCGGCCATCGCGACCAGCCCCCCGACCAGGCCGTCGATCAGGAAGCCGGCGACGAGCCCGATCACGGCGGCGAGGATCGTCATCCGGCCCCGCGCCGAGCCGTGGGTCCCGGTCGTGCCGGCGACCATCCCGATCGCGATTCCGATGCCTATCTCCTTGAGCACGTCCATCGCCAGAAACCTAGTCGATCGGTTTCCGGGCGTCTTTCCGGCACACTTGCGGGATGAGCGAACCGTCGCCGCCCCACCGCCGCCGCGCCCACACCAGCAACCGGGACCTGGCGCGCTACGGGGCGCTGTTCGCCGCCCGGACCGGGGTGATGCGCTCCTCGGCGATGCGCGACCTGATGGCGATCACCGCGCGGCCGGAGGTGATCTCGCTCGCCGGCGGCCTGCCCGACACCTCGACCTTCCCGCCCCAGAGCTTCGCCGCGCAGATGACGCGGATCGCCCAGGAGTCGGCGGCCGAGGCGCTGCAGTACGGGCCGACCGAGGGCTTCGAGGAGACCAAGGACTGCATCCTGCAGGTGATGGGAGCCGAGGGAATGCTCCCCGACCACGACGACGTGATCGTCACCACCGGCGGCCAGCAGGCGATCGACCTGGTCTGCAAGACGCTGGTCGATCCCGGCGACGTCGTGATCTGCGAGGCGCCGACCTATCCCGGCGCCGTCCCGGTCTTCTGCAGCTACGAGGCCGAGACGATCCAGGTCGAGTGCGACGAGCAGGGGATGAGGGTCGAGGAGCTGGAGCCGCTGCTCGAGCGGCTCGGCGCCGAGGGGCGCCAGCCGAAACTGATCTACACCGTGCCGACGTTCCAGAACCCGGCCGGGGTGACGATGTCGCTCGAGCGCCGGCAGGCGCTGGTCGAGCTGGCGCGGCGGCGCGAGCTGCTGGTGGTCGAGGACAACCCCTACGGCCTGCTGCGCTTCGGCGGCGAGCGCCTGCCGCCGCTCTACCAGCTCGACGGCGGCGATTTCGTCGTCTACCTCGGCACCTTCTCGAAGATCCTCTCGCCGGGGATCCGGCTCGGCTGGGCCGTGGCGCCACCGCCGGTGATGGAGAAGATCGTGCTCGGCAAGCAGGCGACCGACCTCTGCACCTCTACCCTCGCCCAGTACTTCGTCCGCGAGTACTTCGGCGAGGGGCGCTGGGAGCGCTACACCGAGGAGCTCGTCTCGATCTACCGCGCCCGCCGCGACACGATGCTGGCCGCGCTCGAGGAGCACTTCCCGGCCGCCGCCACCTGGACCGAGCCCGAGGGCGGGCTCTTCATCTGGGCCACGCTGCCCGACTACATCGACACCGCCGACCTGCTGGCCAAGGCGCTGCGCGCCGACGTCGCCTTCGTCCCCGGCGAGGCCGCCTACGTCGACGGTCGCGGCGCCAGCTCGATGCGGCTCAACTTCTCCGGCGTCGGCGAGGACGAGATCCGCGAGGGGATCCGCCGGATCGGCAAGGTGATCGCCGAGCAGGTCGACCTCTACGAGGCCCTGACCGGAGAACACACGATCCCGGTGCCGCGGCCGGAGACCGGAACGCAGGAGAACGTGCTTCCGTTCCGGCGCAGCGGAGACGGTTCGGCGTGAGGGTCGCCGTCCTCAAGGGCGGGCGCTCGCTCGAGCGCGGCGTCTCGCTGCGCTCGGGTGCCCGGGTCGAGGACGCGCTCGAGCGGCTCGGCCACGAGGTGGTCTCGATCGACGTCGGCGCCGACCTCGTGAAACGGCTCGCCGACAAGCCCGACGTCGCCTTCGTCGCGATGCACGGCGCCGGCGGCGAGGACGGCACCGCGCAGGAGCTGCTCGAGATCCTCGGCATTCCCTTCACCGGCCCGGGCGCGGCCGCCTGCGCCCGCTGCATGGACAAGTCGCTGGCCAAGCACGCGATGCGCGAGGCCGGGGTGCAGACCCCGGACTGGTTCGCCTTCAGCCAGGCCGCCTTCCGCGAACTCGGCGCCGCCGACGCGCTCGGCCGCATCGAGGAGGCGCTCGGCTTCCCGCTGGTCGTCAAGCCCAGCCGCGGCGGCTCCTCGCTCGGCGTCAAGTTCGCCGCCGACGGCGCGGAGGTGCCGCAGGCGCTGGTCGCCGCCTTCAGCTACGACGACCGCATCCTGCTCGAGCGCTTCGTCGACGGCCGCGAGCTGGCCGTAGGCGTGCTCGGTGAGGAGGCGCTGCCGATCGTCGAGGCGATCCCGGCGGAGGGCGACCGCTACGACTTCGAGGCCCGCTACGCGATCGGCCGCACCCACTTCGTCTGCCCCGCCGAGCTCGAGCCGGTGGTCGCGGCGGCGGTCACGGAGGCGGCGCTGGCCACCTACCGCGCGCTCGGCTGCACCGGCTTCGCCCGCATCGACGTGATGCTCGACCCGGACGGGCCCTGGGTGCTCGAGGCCAACGCGATCCCCGGCCTCACCGACACCAGCCTCCTCCCCCAGGCCGCCGAGGCGGCGGGCATGTCCTTCGAGCAGCTGGTCGAGCGGATCGTCGACCTGGCACTAGCCCCCTCCGGGGATTCTTAGGAGCGAAAAGCAAGCAGCGCCAGGACGAGGGAGGGAGCGTGCTCCGCACGTGACCGACCGAGGACGCCGCGATGCGCCGCTTTGCAGCCCTAGGAATCCCCGGAGGCGAAGTCTTCGGGCGTCACCTCATCAAGAAACTCTTTGAACTTGTCGACGACCTCCTCGGTGTCCTCGACCTCGTGCTCGAACTCGATCGCCGACTCCTCGATCACCTCCTCGGCCGCGAAGATCGGCGCCGAGACCCGAACCGCCAGCGCCAGGGCGTCGGAGGGCCGCGAGTCGATCTCGATCTCCGAGCCGTTGACCGAGACCGTGATCGAGGCGTAGAAGGTGTTGTCGCGCAGCTCGGTGACGGCGACCCGCTCGCACTTCGCGTCGAGGTTCTCGAGCACGTCGGAGAGCAGGTCGTGGGTCATCGGCCGCGGTGTCGAGGCGCCCTGCAGCTTCATCAGGATCGCCGCTGCCTCGGGGTGCCCGATCCAGATCGGCAGGAAGCGGTTGCCGTCGACAGTCTTCAGCAGCACGATCGGCTGCTTGCCGACCATGTCGAAGCTGACGCCGTAGATCTGCATCTGCTGCAAGAGAAAGTGGCTCCCGACCGTGAACTGCTTGGGCGTGGCGACCAAGTATAGGTCGGTCGTAAGTGGGCGATCCTGGATTCGAACCAGGGACCTCGTCCTTATCAGAGACGCGCTCTAACCAACTGAGCTAATCGCCCGCGGACGGCGATGATAGCGGCGGCGGGCGGGCCGGTCAGCCGCGGTGCTTGCGCAGCGCGCGGGCCAGCGCGTGCGCCTCGGAGACGTCGTTGAAGTGGAGCTCGACGGCGAACCCGTCCTTGCGCGGGCGGACCTTCACCTCGTGGCCGAGCGCCGACTCGAGGTCCTCGCCGGCGGCTTCCAGGGCCGCCGCCTCCTCGGGGTCCACCGGCTGGGCCCGTTTGATTCTTGGCTGGCTGGCCAGCCGAACCCTGTTCTCGGTCTCGCGCACCGACCAGCCGGCCCTCACGGCGTCGCGGGCCAGGCGGCGGCGGACGTCGTTCCCCTGGGCACCGAGCAGGGCGCGCCCGTGGCCCTCGCTGAGCTCGCCGGCCTCGAGCAGCTCGATCGCCTCGTCAGGGAGCTCCAGCAGCCGGATCAGGTTGGAGACGGCGGGACGACTGCGGCCGACCCGGCGGGCCAGCTCCTCTTTGGTCAGGCCGAGGTCCTCGACCAGCGCCGCGCAGGCGCGCGCCTCCTCGACCGGGTTGAGGTCCTCGCGGACCATGTTCTCGATCAGCGCCGCCTGCAGCCGCTCAGCCTTCGCCTGCTCGCGGACGACCGCCGGCACCTTCTCGATCCCGGCCTGCTGCGCCGCCCGCCAGCGGCGCTCGCCGGCGACCAGCTCGTAGCTGCCGTCGGCGAGCGGGCGGACGAGCAGCGGCGAGACGACGCCGGTGGCGGCGATCGAGTCGGCGAGGCCGCTGAGCGCCTCCGGGTCGAAGTGGGTGCGAGGCTGCTCGGGGTTGGGCTTGATCAGGCCGACCGGGAGCTCGCGCAGCTCGCCCGCACCGCCCGCCTCGGCTTCGGGCAGGATCGCGGCGAGGCCATGGCCGAGGCCGCGCTTGGCGCGACCCTTCTTCTCGGTCCCGCTAGCCACGGCTCGCCAGCTCCCTGGCCAGGGCCCGGTAGGCGATCGCGCCGTGGGAGCTCGGCGCGTGGTCGATCACCGGCAGCCCGTAGCTGGGCGACTCGGCTACCCGCACGCTGCGCGGGATCACGGTCTCGAAGACCATCTCGGCGAAATGGTCGCGGAGCTCGGACTCGACGTCCTGGGCCAGTCTGGTGCGCTCGTCGTGCATGGTTATGAGCAGACCCGCAACCTCTAGCTGAGGGTTGAGCTGACGCCGGATCAGGCCGAGCGTCTCCAGGAATTGAACCAGGCCCTCCAGCGCCAGGTACTCAGCCTGCACCGGAACGATCACCCGGTCGGCCGCGACCAGCGCGTTGACGCTGACGGGGCCGAGCGCCGGGGGGCAGTCGAGGAAGGTGAGGGCGAACCGCTCGCGAACCGGGCCGAGGCGCTCGCGCAGCCGGGTCTCCGAGCCCTCGATCCGCGGCAGCTCGACCGCGGCGCCGGCAAGATCGCGGCTGGCCGGGACCAGCCAGAGGTTGTCGGGACCGGCGGGGCGCGCGGCCTCGGCGACCGAGACCTCGCCGGTCAAGCAGTCGTAGGAGGAGGGGTGCAGCTCGCGCCCGCCGCCGAGCGCGACGGTCGCGTTGCACTGCGGGTCGAGGTCGACGAGGAGCGTCTGCTGCCCGGCGCCGGCGACGCAGGCGGCGAGGTTGACCGCGGTCGTCGTCTTGCCGACTCCGCCCTTCTGGTTCGCCACCGCGTAGACCTTGCCCATGTCGGCGCCAGACTAGATGGTCGGCGCCGGCATCGAGGGCAAGGAATCCGCACGCGCCGGGCGATGGTCGGATAGCCTGCGGGCCGTGCCCGAGACCAACGACTGGCCCGATACCCCGGCCGAGCGCGCGCGTGAGCTGGTCGAGGGCGTTCTCGACGAGCTCGACCTCGACGGCGAGGTGGAGGTCGAGGAGGAGGAGGACCGGATCGCGCTGACCGTCGTCGGCGACGAGGACTACGGGCTGCTGATCGGCAAACGGGGACAGACGATCGATGCCCTGCAGCTGCTCTGCTACCAGGCCGCCTTCCGCGGCATGCGCGAGCGCAAGCGGGTCGTCCTCGACGCCGCCGGCTACCGCGAGCGCCGCCGCGAGACGCTCGAGAGCCGCGCCGACCGGGCTGCCGAACAGGCGCTGAACAACAATCGCGTCGTCGAGATGGACCCGATGAGCGCCCAGGAGCGCCGTGTCGTCCACGAAAGACTCAAGGGCCGCTCCGGCGTCGAGACCTACAGCGAGGGCGATGAGCCCCACCGCTGCGTGATCGTCGCGCCGCTCGTCTCCGAGTGAGCGGGGGCGGCGACCCGCTCGAGGCGCTGGATCCGGCCGCCCGCGACTCCCTTGCCCGGGTTCTCGGACTGCTCGCGGCCGAGCGGGCCTCGGTCAGCTCGGTGGTCGACGAGCGCGCCTGGCGCGTGCACGTCGCCGACAGCCTCACCGGCCTCGAGGTCGCCGAGCTGCGTGGTGCGTCGCGGGTCGCCGACGTCGGGGCCGGGGCCGGCTTTCCGGGCCTCGCCCTGGCCGCGGCACTCCCGGGCGCCAGGGTCGACCTGATCGAGTCGGTCGGGCGCAAGTGCGAGTTCATGCGGCGGGCGATCGAGGCGGGGGAGATCGCCAACGCCTCCGTCCTCAACGCCCGCTCCGAGGAATGGGCGGCGGGCGGTGGGCGCGAGGCCTACGACGCGGTGACCGCGCGAGCGGTCGGGCGGCTCTCCACGCTCGCCGAGCTCGCCTCGCCGCTGCTCCGGGAGGGAGGCGTCCTGGTCGCCTGGAAGGGCAGGCGCGACGAGGAGGAGGAGGCCCAGCTCGGCCGCGCGGCCGAGCTGCTGGCAATGGCGCCGGAGCGGATACTCGACGTCGGCGGCCGCCACGCGGGAAGCGAGCACCGCCACCTCCACGTCATCCGCAAGGCCGGCCCGACCCCCGCCGGGCTGCCGCGTCGTCCCGGCGTCGCCAAGAACCGCCCCCGCGGCTGAGGCCGGCGCTCAGCGCCGGCGCTTCTTGCGTTTTTTCGGCGGCGGTGGCGGCGGTTTGGCAGCCGCGATCGCCGCCGCCCCTTCCGGCGTGGCGGCCACCGGCGCCGGCACGATGCGCTGGATCACCAGCGCCTGGCCGATGGTCCAGATGTTGGTGGTGATCCAGTAGAGGATCAGGCCGGCGGGGAAGTTGAGGATGAAGGGGACGAAGATCAGCGGCAGCAGGAACATCATCGTGCGCTGGCTTTTGTCGGCGGTGACCGACATGAAGAAGCCCG
The DNA here is from genome assembly GCA_046330305.1 of Solirubrobacterales bacterium. Lineage (GTDB taxonomy): Bacteria > Actinomycetota > Thermoleophilia > Solirubrobacterales > 70-9 > VAYN01. The sequence continues at coordinate 94,288 of JAXLTA010000013.1, forward strand.
AGGCGAGCTGGGTACCGACGTAGAGGACGATGAGGACGATCAGTTCGGCCCCGGTCGCCTTCGCCGTCAGGTCGTGGATGAAGAGGAATTCGCCCCCGTAGGCGGCGCAGTGGCCGGCGGCGGGGCATCCCATGTCCGGCGGGAGCTCGTGGCGCAGCGTGTAGAAGAGCGTGATGAAGACCGGCAGCTGGGCGATCAGCGGGATGCAGGAGGCCAGCGGGTTGACTTTGTTCTCTTTGTAGAAGCGCATCATTTCCTGCTGCATGCGCTGTTTGTCGTTCTTGTATTTGGCCTGGATCTCTTTGATCTGCGGCTGCAGGGCCTGCAGCGCCCGCATCCCTTTCAGCTGTTTGTAGGTCAGCGGGATCAGGATCGCCCGGACCGTCACCGTCAGGGCGATGATCGCGCCGCCCCAGCTGAGGCCGACGTTGTCGTGGAAGAACTTGAGGATCGCGTTCGCGACGTCGATCAGCGGCTGCAGGATGTTGGCGTCAGGCAGGATCACGTGTGGGCCTCACCGTGGTACTCGGCCGGATGGACGTGGCCGAGGCCGCGCAGAGTAAACCGATCGCGCACCGGATCGAAGCCACCGTGGTTGAACGGGTTGCAGCGCAGGAGCCTGTAGGAGGCGAGGATCAGGCCGCGGAAGACGCCGAAGCGTTCGATCGCCTCGACCGCGTAGGCGGAGCAGGTCGGCTCGAAGCGGCAGCGGCGCGGGCGGGCGGGCGAGATCCAGCGCTGGTAGGCGCGGATCGGCGCCAGGACGACGCGTTTCACGTGGAACGCCTCCCCGGCGTCCCGGCCAGCGCCTCCTCGAGGCTCCTGCTGACCCCCGCCGTGCCCTCGCGCTCGATCAGGTCGGCGATTTCCGCCTTGGCGACGATCACGAAGTCGTGGCCGGCGGGCATCCGGTCGGCAATGCCCCAGAAGGCCTCGCGCAGCGCCCGCTTGACCTTGTTGCGGTCGACCGCGCCCCCAACCTTGCGGCTGACCGAGACGCCGAGCCTCACGTCCTCCCGCTCCTCGTCTCGACGGGGGAAGGTGTAGAGCACGAGATAGCGGGTCGCATGGGAGGAGCCGTCTCGGTAGACGCGATCGAACTCGCCGCTGCGCGACAGCCGACGCCGTTTCGACGCCATCAGGCCTCGCCGGCGGTCATCTACGGAGTGAGGCGCTTCCGCCCTTTGCGCCGGCGTCGCTTCAGGATCGCGCGGCCGCCACGGGTGCTCATCCGCGCTCGGAAGCCGTGGGTCTTCGCCCGCTTCCGCTTCTTCGGCTGGTAGGTGCGCTTCATGCCGGCGGAAGTATACGGACGCAGCCGAAATCTTTTCTGCGGGATTTGCGAGCCGCTCCGATCCCGGCCTGGGGGCCGGCGCTATCGTCGCCCGCCAGGTGCCTGATGACTCCCCCCGAGACGAACTCGACGCGATCTGGAAGGCGACGCAGGACCGCCTGCGGGCCTCCGTCCCGGCGTCGACCTTCCACCTCTGGCTGGAGCCCCTCAGGGCTGTCGCAAGCGACGGCGAGACGCTCTACCTGACCGCCCCCGAGGGCAAAGGCGCCTGGGTCGAGCGCCGCTACTCGAGCCTGATCGCCGAAGCCCTCGCCGACTCCGGCTCGGGCATGAGCCGCGTCAGCTTCGCCGCCGAGGCCCCCGCGGCGGCCGAGGCCGGGGTCGAGCTGAACCCCCACTACACCTTCGACCGCTTCGTCATCGGGCCCGGCAACCGGCTCGCCCACGCCGCGGCGCTGGCGGTCGCCGAGGCGCCCTCGGAGGCCTACAACCCGCTCTTCCTGCACGGGCCGCCCGGGCTCGGCAAGACCCACCTGCTGGCGGCGGTCGCCAACTACCTGCGCGCCAACGCGCCCCGCCTCAGCGTCCGCTACACGACCGCCGAGTCGTTCACCAACGAGTTCGTCGCAGCCCTGCGCTCCTCCGGCGCCGACGGCTTCAAGGCCCGCTACCGCGACATCGACGTGCTGCTGATCGACGATGTCCAGTTCCTCGAGGGCAAGCCCAGCACCGAAGAGGAGTTCTTCCACACCTTCAACGCGCTGTATGAGTCCGGCAGCCAGATCGTGCTCTCTGCCGACCGCATCCCGAGCGAGCTCTCGACGCTGGCGGCGCGGCTACGCGACCGCTTCGAGTGGGGGCTCACCGTGCCGGTCGAACCGCCGAACCTCGCCACCAGGCTGACCGTCCTGCGGCGCCTGGTCCAGGAGGCGGGGGTCGAGATCGCCGACAGCAGCGCCCTCTCCGAGCTCGCCCAGCGGATCGACGCCAACATCCGCCAGCTGCACGGCGCCCTGACGCGCGTCATCGCCCACGCCTCGCTGATGGCGAAGCCCCTCAGCTCGGAGCTGATCGCCGAGGTCGTGCCCCGCTCCCGATCGCTGGAGTCGACCTCGGTCGAGGAGATCCAGCAACGGGTCGCCAAGCGCTTCGGCATCTCCCGCGCCGAGCTGGTCGGCACCAGCCGTGCGGCCACCCCCCTGCGGGCGCGCCAGGTCGCGATCTACCTGACCCGCGAGCTCACCGACCTCTCGCTGCCCCAGATCGGCCGGCTCTACGGCGGCCGCGATCACAGCACCGTCCTCAACTCCCTGCGCCGCCTCGAGGCCAGCCTCGCGACCGACCCCGACCTCGCCCACCGGGTCGAGGAGTTGCGCGCGGCAATCCACAACCCGGTGCCCGGCGAGCGCTGATGGCCGGCCCCGCTGCAAGAATCCCTGCTTCGTCCACAGCGGCGTCCACAGGCCGCAATCGGCAAGACAAGGCCGAATCCACCGCGCCTCACCGCTTTTCCACAAGCCCTACTCCAAATCAAGAAAGCATCTGAATTGAAGCTGACGACCAAACGGGAAGACCTCGTCTCAAAGCTCTCGATCGTTTCCAGGGCGGTCTCGACCCGCGCCACGATCCAGGCGCTGTCCGGCATCCGCCTCACCGCCTCCGCCGGCGCGGTGACGCTCGCCGCCACCGACAACGACCTCAGCCTGGAGACCACGGTGCCGGCCGAGGTGGCGGCGGAGGGGACCGTGCTGCTCCCCGGTCGCCTGCTGGCCGAGGTGGTGCGCTCGCTGGGCGATGCGAGCGTCGAGATCGAGTCGCGGGAGGCCGAGCGCGACGTCGAGATCCGCAGCGGCTCCTCCTCCTTCCACCTGCGGACCCTGCCCGTCGAGGACTTCCCGACCCTGCCGTCGGCAACCGAGGAGCCGGGACTGAAGCTGCCGGCGCCGGCCCTGGAGGCGAGCATCGACCTCGTCGCCCGCGCCGCCTCGCGCGACGACATGCGGCCGGTTCTCACCGGCGTCTTCGTCACCGGGTCGGGGTCGGAGCTGACGATGGTCGCCACCGACTCCTACCGGCTGGCGGTCAAACGGACCGAGCTCGAGTCCGAGCTCGGCGGCGATCTCGAGGCCAACATCCCCGCCCGCGCCCTCCGCGAGCTGGGCCGGATCCTCGCCCAGGAGGGGGTCGAGGAGGCGACGATCTGGCTGCTCGAGAACCAGGCGGTCTTCGCCGCCGGCTCGATCACCCTGACGACGCGGCTGATCGACGGGCAGTTCCCGAACTTCCGCCAGCTCCTGCCCGAGTCCTACGACCACGACGTCCGCCTGCCGCGCTCGGAATTCCTCGACGTCGCCCGCCGGGTCAGCCAGCTCGCCCAGCGCAACGCCCCGCTGCGCCTCTCCTTCGAGCCGGGCCAGCTGACCGTCGCCGCCGAGACCCCCGACGTCGGCGACGCGACCGAGACGATGCCCGCCGCCTTCGAGGGCGAGCCGCTGGAGATCGGGTTCAACCCCGAGTTCCTGCGCGAGGGGATCGACAGCGTCAGCGGCGAGGAGGTCCTGCTCCGGCTGATCTCACCGCTGCGCCCGGGCCTCCTGCAGCCGGTCGACAACGAGGACTTCCGCTACCTCGTGATGCCGATCCGCCTCAACGTCTAGATGGGCCGGCCCGCGGAGCGGTGAGGGCCCGGTGCGCGTCACCGCGATCGAAGCGCGGCCGCTGCGCAGCCTCGCCCACTTCCGGGCCGAGCTCGAGCCGGGGATCGTCAGCGTCGTCGGGCCGAACGGGGTCGGCAAGACGAACCTGGTCGAGGCCCTCTACTTCGCCCTCACCGGCCGCTCCTTCCGCACCTCCGACCGCCGCGACCTGATCCCCTTCGGCGGCTCGCTGGCGCGGGCGGAGGCCTGGGTGCGGGACGACGACGGCCTCGAGCACCGCCTGCTCGCCTCGGTCAGCCGCACCGAAGGCCGCCGCCACCTGCTCGACGGGGCCGCCGCCGACCCGACGACGATCGCCCGCCACCGCCCGCCGGTGGCCGTCTTCGCTCCCGACCGCCTCAGCCTCGTCAAGGGCCCCCCGGGCGAGCGCCGGGCCCACCTCGACGGCTTCCTCACCGCGCGCTGGCCGGCTCGCTCCGGGCTGCGCAAGCGCTACGGCCAGGCGCTGGCCCAGCGCAACGCGCTGCTGGCGCGGCTCGCCGCCGGCTACGGCAGCGCCGATGATCTCGACGCTTGGGACGCCGGCATGGCCACGACCGCCGCGGCTCTGATCGACGCTCGGGCCGAGGCGGTCGCCGCCCTCGACGCTCCCTTCGCCTCCGCCGCCGCCGACCTCGGCCTCGAGGGGGGCGCGAGCCTCGCCTACGCGCCGCGCGCCGAAGGCGGCGCCGAGCAGGTCCGGCTCGGGCTGGCGGAGCGGCGCGAGGCCGACATCCGGCTCGGGCGCAGCTCCTGGGGCCCGCACCTCGACGAGCTCAAGCTCGAGCTGGGCGGGCGCTCGCTGCGGCGCTACGGCTCCCAGGGCCAGCAGCGGACCGCGTTGCTGGCCCTGCTCTTCGCCGAGCGTGAGGTTCTCCGCGAGGCGCGGCGGGTGATCCCGCTGCTGCTGCTCGACGACGTGATGAGCGAGCTCGATCCCGGCCGCCGCGAGCGCCTCGTCGCCCGTCTCGAGGACGGCGGCCAGGCGCTGATCACCGCCGCCGACGAGGAGTCGCTGCCGCCGCCGGCGCTGGCGGCGGTCGTCCGCCTGCCGCCCCCGGCAGCCGTCTCCGCCGCCGCCGCATGAGCCGCCGACGGGCCCCCCGCGAGGCCGCCCCCGCCTTCCGGGCGGCGCGCGAGCTGGCCGCCCCCGCCTCACCGCTTGCCCGCGTCCAGTCGGCCTGGGCCGAGGCGGTCGGCCCCCGGGTCGCCGCGGTCACCGCCCCCGCCGCCGAGCGGGCCGGGACCCTGACCGTCGACTGCGCCGACGGCGTCTGGGCGCAGGAGCTGGACCTGATGCAGGAGGCGCTGCTCGGGCGGCTGCGCGAGGTGCTCGGCGAGGCGGCGCCGCAGTCCCTGCGATTCCGTGTGAAAGGCGAGCGCTTCTAGGCACTTTTTATCCACGATTTGCAGGGTTTTTTAACTTTGGCGCCGGGGGTTCCGGAGCGTCGAACTGGTATTCTTATGGCAACTCGCTTGTGCCCCGAGCCGCATGGAGCGACCTCCGTGCGCCCCGGGGCTTTCTGTGTCGATCGGAAGGGACTCATTGCCTGACAAAAAAGCCAGCGGCAAAGGCGGCGACTCGTATGGCGCCAAGGACATCACCGTCCTCGAGGGGCTGGAAGCCGTCCGCAAACGGCCGGGCATGTACATCGGCTCGACCGGCGCCCGCGGCCTGCACCACCTGGTCTACGAGATCGTCGACAACTCGGTCGACGAGGCGCTCGCGGGGCACTGCGACCACGTCCGGGTCGTGCTCCATCCCGACAACAGCTGCACCGTCTACGACAACGGCCGCGGCATCCCGGTCGAGACGATGGCGAAGGAGGGCCGGCCGGCGGCCGAGGTGGTCCTCACCGTCCTGCATGCCGGCGGCAAGTTCGGCGAAGGCGGCGGCTACAAGGTCTCCGGCGGCCTGCACGGGGTCGGCGTCTCCGTCGTCAACGCGCTCTCCGAGCGGCTCCATCTCGAAATCCAGCGCGACGGCCACGTCTGGACCCAGGACTACGAGCGCGGCAAGCCGCAGACCGACCTCGAGCAGGGCGCGGCGAGCAAGCAGCACGGCACGACGATCACCTTCCTGCCCGACCTCGAGATCTTCGAGGAGATCGAGTTCGATTTCCAGACCCTGGCCGAGCGCCTGCGCGAGACCGCCTTCCTCACCCGGGGCCTGAAGATCGAGCTGGTCGACGAGCGCGGCGCCACCAACAGCGTCACCTTCCAGTACGACGGCGGGATCGAGGACTTCGTCCGCCACCTCAACGAGAACAAGGACGAGCTGCACCGCAAGGTCATCTTCTTCGACGGCACCGAGGAGGAGGGCGAAGTCGAAATCGCGATGCAGTGGAACGGCTCCTACCAGGAGTCGATCTTCAGCTTCGCCAACAACATCAACACGCACGAGGGCGGCACCCACCTCTCCGGTTTCCGCGCGGCGCTGACCCGGACGCTGAACGCCTATGCCCGAAACAAAGGCCTGCTCAAAGAGAAAGACGAGAACCTCGCCGGCGAGGACGTCCGCGAGGGCCTGACCGCGGTGATCTCGGTCAAGCTGCACGACCCGCAGTTCGAGGGCCAGACCAAGACCAAACTCGGCAACCCGCCGATCAAAGGCCTGGTCGAGGAGACCGTCAACCGCAAGCTCGGCGAGTACTTCGAGGAGAACCCGAGCGACGCCCGCCGGGTGATCAGCAAGGCGGTCGACGCCGCCCGCGCCCGCGACGCCGCCCGCAAAGCGCGTGACCTGACCCGCCGCAAGTCGGCGCTGGAGAACTCGACGCTGCCGGGCAAGCTGGCCGACTGCTCGGTCAAGGACCCGAGCCTGGCCGAGCTGTTCGTCGTCGAGGGCGACTCCGCCGGCGGCTCGGCCAAGCAGGCGCGCGACCGCAACACGCAGGCGGTGCTGCCGCTGCGCGGGAAGATCATCAACGTCGAGAAGAGCCGGATCGACAAGGTCCTCGCCAACAACGAGGTCCAGGCGCTGATCACGGCGATCGGGACCGGCGTCCACGACGAGTTCAACCTCGACGACGCCCGCTACCACAAGATCGTGATGGCGACCGACGCCGACGTCGACGGCGCCCACATCCGCACCCTGGTCCTGACCTTCCTCTACCGGCAGATGCCGGAGCTGATCGACGCCGGCTACGTCTACATCGCGAAACCGCCGCTGTATCGCGTGAAACAGGGCAACCAGGAGACCTACCTCGAGCGCGAGGCCGAACTCGAAGAGCTGCTGCTGCGCGACAAGCTCGAGGAGTACAGACTGACCGACGTCGGCGGCGCTGAGAAGAAGCTGACCCAGAGCCGCTGGCAGGCCTACATCCGGCGCTCGAAAGAGTACGAGGGCTGGGGCTCCTCGCTGCAGGCCGAGTTCGGTCACGAAGCGGTCCGCTTCCTCGAGGAGTCGAACCTGCTCGACGAGCAGGTGGCGACCCTGAAAGGCGCGGCGACGCTGCTCGCCAAGAAGGCGCCCGAGGGAGAGCCCTTCGACACCGAGGTCGTCTCCCAGAGCGAGGACCTGGTCGTGGTCAAGGCGACCGAACGCAAGACCGGTCTGGCGCGCACCCACCGCCTGCCCGCGGCGCTCTTCTCCCACCACGACTACCGCAAGTTCGTCGAGGTGCACGAGGCGCTGCTCAAACAGGTCGGCCGGCCCCCCTTCGAGGTCGAGCTCGGCGCTCGCCGCAACGTCGCCCTCTCCTTCCAGGCGCTGCGCGGCGCGGTGCTGGAGCTGGCCCGCCACGGCGTCCAGCTGACCCGTTTCAAGGGGCTCGGCGAGATGAACGCCGACCAGCTGCGTGAGACGACGATGGACCCGGCCAGCCGCACCCTGGCGCGGGTCACCCTCGAAGACGCGACCGCCGCCGACACGATCTTCTCGATGCTGATGGGCGACCAGGTCGGGCCGCGGCGCGAGTTCATCGAGGCGCACGCCAAGGACGTGAAATTCCTCGATGTCTGACGATCCGAACTGGAAGGTGAGCTGATGGCGCTTGACGCCCTGACCGGCCGCATCGAGGAGCGCGAGCTCGAGAAGGAGATGCGCTCCTCCTACCTCGATTACGCGATGAGCGTGATCGTCGGCCGGGCGCTGCCCGACGTCCGCGACGGGCTGAAGCCGGTCCACCGCCGCGTCCTCTACGCGATGCACGACATCGGCCTGCAGCCGACGCGGCCCTACCGCAAGTGCGCCTTCATCGTCGGCGAGGTGATGGGCAAGTACCACCCGCACGGCGACTCGGCGATCTACGACACGCTGGTGCGGATGGCGCAGGACTTCTCGCTGCGCTACCTGCTGGTCGACGGCCAGGGCAACTTCGGCTCGATCGACGACGATCCCGCCGCGGCGATGCGGTACACCGAGGCGCGCCTCGCGCGCCTCGCCACCGAGCTGCTGCGCGACATCGACGCCGACACCGTCGACTTCGGGCCCAATTACGACGAGTCGACCCAGGAGCCGCTGGTGCTGCCGGCGCGCTTCCCCAATCTGCTGGTCAACGGCACCTCCGGGATCGCGGTCGGGATGGCGACCAACATCCCGCCCCACAACCTGCGCGAGGTCGCCGCCGCCGTCACCGCCTACATCGACGACCCGCAGATCGACCTCGACGGGCTGATGCAGTACGTCAAGGGCCCGGACTTCCCGGGCGGGGGCATCATGAGCGCCGCCGGGATCCGCGACGCCTACGCCTCCGGCCGCGGCAGCATCCGGGTGCGGGCGCGGGCCCACGTCGAGCCGCTCAAGGGCGGCAAGGAGGCGATCATCGTCACCGAGCTGCCCTTCATGGTCAAAAAGGGCGGCGAAGGCGGCCTGATCACGAAGATCGCCGACCTCGTCCGCGACAAGAAACTGGAGGGGATCTCCGACCTGCGCGACGAGTCCGACCGCTCCGGCATGCGGCTCGTGATCGAGCTCAAGCGCGGCGGCCCCCCGGCCAAGGTCGTCCTCAACAACCTCTACAAGAAAACCGCGATGCAGTCGACCTTCGGCGCCAACATGGTGGCGCTGGTCGACGGCGTGCCGCGGACCCTGAGCCTGCGCGAGCTGATCCACCACTACGTCGAGCACCAGCGCGAGGTCGTCACCCGCCGCACCCAGTACGAACTGCGCCGCGCCGAGGCCCGCGCCCACATCCTCGAGGGGCTGCTGGTCGCGCTCGACAACCTCGACGCGGTGATCAAACTGATCCGCGCCTCGAAAGACCCCGACCAGGCCCGCGACGGCCTGATCGAGCAGTTCGAGCTCTCGCGCGAGCAGGCGCAGGCGATCCTCGACATGCGCCTGCAGCGCCTCACCGCGCTCGAGGCCGACAAAGTCCGCGCCGAGCACGCCGACCTGATCGAGCGGATCGGGGAACTGCGGGAGATCCTCGGGGAGGAAGCCAGGGTGATGGGCCTGGTCAAGGACGAGCTGGCGGAAGTCGTCGAGGCCTACGGCGACGAGCGCCGCACCGAAGTCACCAGCTTCGAGGGCGACGTCGGCATCGAGGACATGATCGCCGACCAGCAGATGGTGATCTCGCTGACCGCCTCCGGCTACGTCAAGCGCCTGCCGCTCTCGACCTACCGCCAGCAGCACCGCGGCGGGGTCGGCGTGATGGGGATGAACCTCAAAGAGGACGACTACATCGCCCACCTCCACATCAGCTCGACCCACGACTACCTGCTGTTCTTCACCAACCGGGGCAAGGTCTACCGGCTCAAGGTCTACGAGCTGCCGGAGGGCTCGCGCACCTCGAAAGGCAGCTCACTGCGCAACCTGCTGCCGCTCCGCGAGGGCGAGCGGGTGATGGCGGTGATCCCGACCCGCGACTTCAAGGAGAACAGGTACCTGGTCTTCGCGACCGCCGAAGGGCTGGTGAAGAAAACCGAGTTCCTCGCCTACAACACGCCGATCCGGGCCGACGGGATCATCGCGATCAAGATCCGCGACGAGGACGAGCTGGTGCAGGTGCGGCTCACCTCGGGGGAAGACGACATCCTGATCGTCTCCCACTCCGGCCACGCCGCCCGCTTCTCGGAGGAGAACGTGCGGGCTATGGGCCGCGACACCAGCGGGGTCAAAGGCATGAACGTCGCCGGCAAGGACAACCGCGTGCTGGCGATGGACATCGCCCGCAACGACACCGAACTGTTCGTCGTCACCGAGAACGGCTACGGCAAGCGGACCCCGGTCGCCGAGTACCCGGTCAAGGGCCGCGGCACCAAAGGCGTTCTCACCGCGAAGCTGACCGAGAAGAAGGGCGGCCTCGCCGGCGCCCTGATCGTCGGCGAGCACCAGGACCTCCTCTTCATCTCCCAGAACGGGATGGTCCAGCGCACCTCGGTCGCCGGCATCTCGCAGATGGGCCGCTCGACCCAGGGCGTCCGGGTGATGAACATCAAGGACGACGACCGCGTCAGCGCCGTCGCCCTCGTCGTCGAGTCCGAGACCGACACCGCAGCCACCGTCGACGAGGTCGCCGCCACCGACGGCACGGACCCTGAGCCCGACGGCGCCACCCCCGCGCCCGACGGCGACGGGGCTGTCTAGGGACGAGGCTGCCTAGGCAGCCTGGGGTAGGTACTGCTGCCAGTTCGTCGGAATCTTCGGGCTGGCGACCTGGATGAAGACGGTGGGAGCGGGGGCCTTGGGCTCCTTCTTCGGGTGCATCTGGATCTCGCGCGGCAGCCGGTTGCCCTTGCGTCGGTTGCAGCTGGCGCAGGCGGCGACGATGTTCTCCCAGACCGATTTGCCGCCGCGGGAGCGGGGGATGACGTGGTCGACCGTGAGCCCGGATTTGGTCGAGCCGCAGTACTGGCAGGTCCAGGAGTCGCGGGCGAGGACGGCACGGCGGGTGATCTTGCGGCGGTGCGCCTCGCGGGGGATGCGGACGTAGGAGACGAGGCGGATCACGTCGGGCCGCTCCAGCGTCATGTGCTCGGAGTGCAGGGCGGCGCCCTCGCGGCGCTCGAGCAGCTCGGCCTTTTCCTTCAGCAGCAGCACGGTGGCGCGTCTCAGCGTGCAGACGTTGATCGGCTCATACGTCGCGTTTAGTACGAGGACGCGTGCCATGCTGCCCGCGAATTGTAGGGACAGGCGCCCCGGCGCAGGCCGGGCGGACCCCGCCGGGCTCAGGCGGCGGGGTAGGAGCCCAGGACGCGAACCGAGCCCGCGCGCTGGTGCAGCTCGCCGAGCGCCGCCTGCACGACCTCGTCGTCGAGGCTGCCGTCGAGGTCGGCGAAGAACATGTAACGGCCCAGCTCCTGGCGCAGCGGCCGCGACTCGATCCGGGTCAGGTTGATGCCGCGGCTGGAGAAGACGGCAAGCGCGTCGACGAGCGCACCGGGGTGGTCCTCGCCGAGCTCGGAGAAGACCAGCGAGGTCTTCGCCCGCCCGCCCGCCGCGACCTCGGTGCCGGCCGGGGCGATCCAGAGGAAGCGGGTGACGTTGCCGCTCTCGTCCTCGACGCCCTCGCTCAGCAGCGCGCAGCCGTAGAGCTCGGCGGCGGCCCGGCCGCCGAGCGCCGCCCAGGGCCGCGTGCTCTCGCTCACCATCCGCACCGCCGCCGCGGTGCTGCTGACGCTGCGCAGTTCGACCCCCGGCAGCGTCGCCCGCAGGAAGCGCGCGCACTGGGCGAGCGGCTGCGGGTGGGAGAGCACCGCCTCGACCGCCTCGACCGCCACCCCGGGCCGGGCGATCAGGTGGACGCGGACGCGGAAGTCGTACTCGCCGACGATCGTCACCGCGTCGGCCTCGAAGGCGAGCGTGTCGAGCGTCGGCCGGACCGAGCCCTCGATCGAGTTCTCGATCGGGACCAGTGCCCGTTCGGCCTCACCGCGCTGGACGGCGAGGATCGCGTCGGGGATCGTCTCGGTCCGCAGCGGCTCGAGCTCGCCACCCCGCCACGCCTCACCGAGCGCGTCCTCGGTGAAGGTTCCCGCCGGACCGAGGTAGGCGACGCGCACGGAGCCCGCCTACCCGACCGTGACGGTGTAGGTCGCTTCGTTGTTTTCGGAGAATTCCTCGCCGGGCACCGTCGCGACCTTCACTTCCAGGGTCACGGTGCCGGTCGGCACCGGCGTCAGCGAGACCACCGCGGTTTCGATTTCCCCGGCTTCGATCGCTTCGATCGTCGAGCTCTGCGCGCTGCCGCCGTTGACGGCGACTTCGACGCTCACCCCGTTCTCGGTCGATTCGCCCTGGTTCTGGACCGAGACTTCGACTTCGAACGCTTCTTCGGCGCTGACCACCGCTTCGCCGCCTTCGACCAGTTCGGTGCCGTTGACGCTGGTGCCGTAGAGGCCGAGGCCGTGGACCCCGTTGGTCGTGGTGCCGGTGGAGCCGCTGATCGCTCCCAGGGCGCTGGTGATCGAGCTTTCTTCGAGCCACTTGATCCCGTCGGGGACGACGGCGTTCTTGGCGACGTCGGAGCCGCTGATCCCGTTGCTTTCCAGGGCGCCGTTGATTTCCGGCCGCACCACCTGTTCGTAGAGGACGTCGCTGGAGAGCAGCGTCTGCATCTGCCTGGTGATCGCCGCCTGGGCCTTGGCGGCGCCGGTGTCGCCGAGTGCGGTCTTCATCTTCTGGGCGATCACTTCCATCGCCCGCGAGCGCAGCTCGTAGACCAGCTCCAGCGCCTTCTGCGCTTCGCCGACGTCGCCCGGCGCCGAGAGCGCGTCGATCCGCGAGGCGTAGTTCCGCATCGCGCTGCTGTTGGCTTCGACCTCGTTGGTGAAGTCGGTCACCGAGAGCGTCCCCGGGTCTTCGAGGTTGCCGAAGAACTTCTTCGATTCCTGTTCGGTCTCCTTGAGGATCTGGGAGACGTTGCGGGCGTAGTCCTCGAGGGCCCGGTGGGCGCGGGCGTCGAGGCAGCCCTTGACGCCGAGCACGATGATGATCAGCAGCACGAGGCCGACCCCGAGCGCGACCGCGCGGCGCATCATCACCTGCTGTCGCGGCGCTCGGCGTTTCGGTCGCGGCCGTCGTGGCCGCCCTGCTGCGGAACTCTCCAAGGGGCGCTCTCCAAACGGGTTGCCTGGGCCGGGGAGTATGAAGACTTGCGCCGCCGGACGGCCATTTGATGCCGCAAACGGTGGCTTTTTCCCAGGCCCGCCGCCACATCCGGGCAGGAGAAGGCAGCGCCGCGTCGAAGCGAGAGACGCTTATGGTCGGCTCGGTGGTCCTCAACCGGTTCGTGATCGAGCGCCGCATCGGCAGCGGCGGCTTCGGCGTCGTCTACGAGGCCTGGGACGGCCGGCTCGAGCGCCCGGTGGCGGTCAAGGCGATCGAGCAGCGGGGCGAGGCCGGCCGCCGGGTGCTGCGCGAGGCGCAGGCCGCCGCGCGGCTCAACCATCCCGGCATCGTCACCCTGTACGAGCTCGGCGAGGAGGACGGCAACGCGCTCCTGGTCACCGAGCTGGTCGAGGGCTCGACGCTGGCCCGGCTGGCCGCCGAAGGGGAGCTGTCGGACCGCGAAATCGGCGAGATCGGCGCCGACCTCTGCGAGGCGCTCGACCACGCCCACGCCCGCGGCGTCGTCCACCGCGACATCAAGCCCCAGAACGTCCAGGTCACCGATGGCGAACCGCGCGCCAAGCTGATGGACTTCGGCATCGCCCGCCTCGCCGACGACGCGCCGCTGACCGCTGCGGGCGACGTCGTCGGCACCCTCGCCTACATGTCGCCCGAGCAGGCCGAGGGGCGCCCCGCCGGCCCCGAGGCCGACGTCTACTCGCTCGCCCTGACGCTGTATGAGTGCTGGAGCGGCGAGAACCCGCACCGCCGCTCGAATCCGGCGGCGACGGCGCGGGCGATCGGCGCCCGCCACCGCCCGCTGCGCCGCCTGCGCCCCGACCTGCCGCGCGAGCTGACCGAGGCCGTCGACGCCTGCCTCTCGGCCCGGCCGAACCGCCGGCTCACGCTCGAGCAGCTCGGCGAGGCGATCGAGGACGCGCTCGACTACCTCGACGACGACGTTCCCGAGCATCGTGGCCGGGTCGGCCTCGGGCTGCTCACGGCGATCGCCTGCGCCGCCGCCGCCGCGGGCTTCCTGATCGCCGGCCACGGAACGCTTCTGCCCTAGGATCTCGTCCAGCTTCCCCCCGTCGGGAGGCCGCTTCGCCGACCCCGAGAGGAGAAAGTCCGATCAGCATCTTCCGCAAGCTGGAGTCCGGTATCGAAGGCCTCGTCGAGGGCGTCTTCAGCCGTGCCTTCAGCTCCGAGGTGCAGCCGGTCGAACTGGCGCGGAAACTGGCGAAGGAAATGGACGCCCACAAGACCGCCTCGGTCCAGCGCGTCTACGTCCCCAACGAGTACACCGTCTACCTCTCCAAGCAGGACCGCGCCAAGCTCGAGGGCTACGAGCGCTCGCTGGAGCAGGAGCTCTCCGGCTACCTGCTCGAGCACGCCCGCCGCCGCGGCTACGACCTGCTGACCCGGCCGGCGGTCGAGTTCCGCACCGACGAGCGGCTGCGGCTCGGCGAGTTCGGGATCCAGGCGCGGCTGGTGAAGCCGCCGGCGCACGAGGGCGACTCGGCGCGCCAGGGCGAAGAGGGCCACACGATGGTCTACTCGGCGGTCCGCGAGCGCGACCGCGCCCGCCCGAAAGAGCCCGAGCAGGCGGTGCGGGCGCTGGTCTCCACCCGCGCCGTCGTCTCGCTCGAGGACCGCCGCTACGTGCTCGACGGACCGCGGGCGACGATCGGCCGCTCGAAGTCGGCCGAGTGCGTGCTCGCCGACCCCAACGTCTCCCGCCGCCATGCCGAGCTGCGCCGCTCGGACTCCGGCGACTGGCAGATCGTCGACCTCGGCTCGACCAACGGGATCAAGGTCAACGGCCGCCGGGTCGCCTCGACCCGGCTCAGCCCCGGCGACCAGGTGACGGTCGGCACGACCACCTTCACCTTCGACATCGAGCAGTAGCGGGCGCGGCCCGTAAGGTGCCGAGCAGTGGAATACGACCCGATATCCGTCGCCCTCAAATTCGGCTTCCTGGCCGTGCTCTTCCTGTTCCTGCTGGTGATCGCGCGCAGCGCCTGGCGCGACCTGCGCCAGACCGCCTCGCCCGCCCCCGACGCGACCGGGTTCCACTCCCCCGCGGGACCCGCCGCGGGGCCCCGCGGCGGCGACGCCTGGCTGATCGCCGAGCGCGGCGGCGGCCTCGAGCGCGACCAGCGCTTCGATCTGATCGGCGGCCTCTCGATCGGCCGCTCCAAGGACGCCGACGTGCAGATCGCCGACCGCTACGCCTCCAGCATCCACGTCCGCGTCTTCGAACGCGGCGGCCGCTTCTACGTCGAGGACATGAACTCGACCAACGGCACCCTGCTGAACGGCGCCACCCTCAACGGCGAGGCCGAGATAATCGACGGCGACACGGTGCAGATCGGCGACACCCAGTTCCGGCTGGAGGTGAGCTAGCTTGGCGCTGCGGATCGAGGAGCAGGCGTACCGCACCGACACCGGCCGCCAGCGCAACGCCAACGAGGACTCGCTCTTCACCCGCGGCAACGTCTTCGTCGTCGCCGACGGGATGGGCGGCGCTCAGGCGGGTGAGGTCGCCTCCAAGGCGGCCGCCGAGTCGTTCGACCGCCAGCTGCCGCAGGCGCCACCCGAGCGGATCCTGGCGGAGACGATCGAAGGCGCCAACCGGGCGATCCACGAGCAGGCCCGCCGCGACCCCGAGCTGGCCGGGATGGGGACGACGACGACGGCGATGATCGTCGACCTCGAGGCCGAGGAGGTGGCGATCGGCCACGTCGGCGACAGCCGCGCCTACCGCTTCCGCGCCGGCCGCCTCGAACGGCTGACCCGCGACCACTCGCTGGTCGAGGAGATGCGGCGCAAGGGCCAGCTCACCGACGCGCAGGCCGAGGACCACCCGCAGCGCTCGATCATCACCCGCGCGCTCGGCCCCGAGCCCGAGGTCCAGGTCGACGTCCAGACCGTCCCCGCCCAGTCCGGCGACCTCTTCCTGATCTGCTCCGACGGGCTGACGACGATGATCGACGAGGAGCACGTCGCCCGCATCCTCGCCCGCGCCACCTCGGTGCAGAGCGCCGTCCGCACCCTGGTCGACGAAGCCAACCGCGCCGGCGGGCGCGACAACATCACCGTCGTCGCCTTCCGTCTGCTCGACGCCGCCGCCCCGGCCGGGGCGGCCGTCGCCGCCGCGCCCGCCGCCGGCGGCGAGGGCGCGACCCTGATCGGCGACTCGGCCGAGGAGGTGGGCCTGACCGCGACCGAGGTGCGCCGCCGCGCCGCCGCCGAGGCCGCCCGCCAGCGCCGCGAGCAGATCGAGCGCAAGCCCGACCGCCGCTGGGTGAAGCGGACCCTGAAGGTCGCCGCCGCCGTGATCGTGCTCGGGGCGATCGCCTTCGGCGCCTGGTACGGCAACCGCCAGGTCTGGTTCCTCGGCACCGACGGCGCCGGCCGGGTCGCCCTCTACCGCGGCCTGCCCTACGAACTGCCGCTCGGCATCAGGCTCTACAGCGAGCACTACGCGAGCCCGATCCAGACCGGGGCGCTGCCGGGCCGCCGGCGCGACGCGGTCACCGGCCACAACCTGCGCTCGCGCGAAGACGCGGTCTCGCTGCTGGAAGAAATCGAACGCGGCCAGGGCGTCCCGTGAGGTCGGCCAGGAACCGCGAGCTCGTCGCCCTCGTCCCGGTCGCCCTGCTGCTGACGGCCGGGTTCGCCGCGGTCCTCTCCCAGGAGGGCCCGAAGGTCGACAACCTGAGCCTGATCTACGGCGCCTACTTCCTCGCCATCTGCCTCGCCACCCACCTCTTCCTGCGGATCCGGCTGCCCAACGCCGACCCCTACCTGTTCCCGCTGATGGCGCTGCTGACCGCCTTCGGGCTGGTGATGGTCTACCGGATCGACGAAAGCCTCGCCCGCGACCAGGCCAACTGGTTCGTCCTCGGCCTGGTCCTCTTCGCGCTGACCATCCAGCTGCTGCGCGATTACGAGGTGCTCGAGCGCTACCGCTACACGATCGCCGCCGCCTCGATCCTCCTCCTGCTGGCGCCGCGGCTGCCGGGCATCGGCCAGCAGGTCAACGGCGCCTACCTCGGGGTCAAGATCGGGCCGATCGCCTTCCAGCCGGCCGAGTTCTCGAAGATCGGGATCGTCGTCTTCCTCGCCAGCTACCTGCGCGAGCACCGCGAGGTGCTGATCGTCGGCGCCCGCCGCATCCTCGGCGTCACCCTGCCGCCGCTCAAACACTTCGGCCCGATGCTGGTCGTCTGGGGCGCCTCGATGTTCATGCTGGTCTTCATCCGCGACCTCGGCAGCTCGCTGATGTTCTTCGCCGCCTTCCTCGCCCTGCTCTACGTCGCCACCGGCCGCTTCTCGTTCGTCGTCATCGGGATGGCGCTGTTCCTGGTCGGCGCCTGGTTCTTCGCCACGACCGTGCCCCATGTCCACGACCGGGTCGAAATCTGGCTGCACCCCTACAACGACCCGCAGAACACCGGCTACCAGATCCTCCAGTCGATCTTCGCCCAGGCCGACGGCGGCCTCTTCGGCAAGGGGTTCGGGCAGGGGATGATCGAAACCCCCGGCGGCAGCACCCTGCTGCCCGCGGCGCAGACCGACACGATCTACTCGCTGATCGTCAACGAGCTCGGCCTCTTCGGCGCCTGCGGCCTGATTGCCACCTATCTGCTGATCACGGCCCGCGGCTTCAAGGTCGCCCTGCTCGCCAGCGACGGCTTCTCGAAGCTGCTGGCAACCGGCCTGACCGCGGTCTTCGCGATCCAGGCCTTCGTGATCATCGGCGGCGTCACCCGGGTGATCCCGCTGACCGGCGTCACCCTGCCGTTCGTCAGCTACGGCGGCAGCTCGATCGTCGCCAACTTCGTCCTCCTGGCGCTGCTGCTGCTGGTCTCCGACCGGGCCCGCCGCGAGGTCCGCGAGCAGGGCAAGCGCGACGTCGCCCTCGGGAGCCTGGCGTGAACAAGCAGATCATCAAGCTGTTCGCCTTCATCGTCGTCCTCTTCGGCGTTCTCGTCGGGTTCACGTCCTACTGGTCGGTTTTCGACGCCAAGGCGCTGAAGGAACAGAACGCCAATAAGCGGCCGCTGTTCGAGCAGCAGCAGGTCCACCGCGGGCGCATCCTCACCGCCGACGGCACCGTGATCGCGGTCTCCAAGCCCGAAGGCCACGGCGCCAACCTGCGCTACGAACGCCACTACCCGCAGGGCTCCCTGTTCGGCCACCCGATCGGCTACAGCTTCATGGAATACGGCGACTCCGAGTTCGAGCAGTACCACAACGCCGAACTGGTCGGCGAAGAATCGGAATTCAGCTCGATCCTCGACGAACTCACCGGCCGCAACCGCGAGGGCAACGACATCGTCACCAACCTCGACACCGAAGCCCAGCGGGTCGCGCTGAGCGAACTGCAGGCGGCAGGCTTCGGCGCCGTTGTCGCGATCGAACCGAGCACCGGCGCGATCAAGGTGATGACCTCCAACGCGCCCTACGACCCGAACCGGTATCCCACCGAAAGCAAGAAGCTCAACCTGAACAAGGCGGAAACGCCGATGGTCAACCGGGCGACCCAGGGCCTCAAGCCCCCCGGCTCGACCTTCAAGGTCGTGACCGCCGCGGCCGGTCTGGAAGACGGGGTGATCACGCCGGAAACCGCGTTCGACGCCCCCTCACCGCTGGACGTCGAAGGGGTGCCGCTGGAAAACGACTTCAACGAAAGCTTCTCCGGGATCAGCCTCGACTTCGCGCTGACCAACTCGGTCAACACCTGGTTCGCCCAGCTCGGAGAAAAACTGGGTCAGGACAAGCTGTTCTCGATGATGGAAAAGTTCGGCTTCAACTCGACCCCCCCGATCGACCTGCCCACCGACCAGGTGAACGCGAGCGGCGTCTACGAGGAAGGAAAGACGCTGGGTCGCAACGCGGCGGTCGACGTCGGCCGCGTCGCGATCGGCCAGGAGCGGCTGCTGGCGACGCCGCTGCAGATGGCGATGGTCGCCGCCGCGATCGCCAACGGCGGCAAGCTGATGAAGCCGCAGATCTGGAACCGGGTGATCGACCCCGACGGGCGCACGGTCAAGCACCTCGACCCCTCCCAGTACAGCCAGCCGGTCAGCGCCAAGACCGCCGCGGAGCTGACCACGGCGATGGAAGGGGTGGTCCGCGAAGGCACCGGCACCAGAGCCGCGATCCCCGGCATCCAGGTCGCCGGCAAGACCGGAACCGCGGAAACGCCCGGTAACGAAGTCTGCGGCGGCGGCGAAGACGAAAACCAGGCCTGGTTCATGGGTTTCGCCCCGGCCGAAGACCCGAAGATCGCGATCGTCGCGACGGTTGAATGCACGCCGGAATTCGGCGGCGACGTCGCCGCCCCGATCTTCGCCCGGGTCGCCGAAACGCTTCTGAACGGGGAATGAGATGAGAGAGAAAGGACGAGCCGTTGCCTGAGGTCAGAGAGGGAGGGGTCGTCGACGGGCGCTACCTGATCCTGCACCGGCTGGGAACCGGAGGCATGGCCGACGTCTGGCTGGCCGAGGACCAGCACCTGCAGCGCGAGGTCGCGCTCAAGGTGCTGCACCGCCATTTCGCCCAGGACCAGCAGTTCGTCGCTCGCTTCCAGCGCGAGGCCGAGGCGGCGGCGGCCCTGCAGCACCCCAACATCGTCTCGGTCTACGACCGCGGGGTCTACGACGGCGCCAACTACATCGCGATGCAGTACGTCCAGGGCTCGACCCTGAAGGCGCTGATCGAACGCGGCCTGACCCCGGAGCAGGCGGTGCCGCTGGTCCGCCAGGTGCTCGAGGCGGCGCGTGCCGCGCACCGCCGCGGGATCGTCCACCGCGACCTCAAGCCGCAGAACGTGATCGTCGACGCCGAGGGCAAAGCCCTGGTCACCGACTTCGGCATCGCCCGCGCCGGCGTCTCGGAGATCACCCAGACCGGCTCGGTGATGGGCACGCCGCACTACCTCTCCCCCGAGCAGGCGCAGGGCTACGAGGTGACCTCGGTCTCGGACCTCTACTCGATCGGCGTGATCCTCTACGAGGCGCTGACCGGCCGCGTCCCCTTCGAAGGCGAAAGCGCCGTCGCGGTGGCGATGAAACAGGTCTCGCAGACGCCGCAGCTGCCGAGCTCGATCAATCCGCGGGTCAGCCCGGCGCTCGACGCGGTGGTGATGCGGGCGCTGGCCAAGGAGCCCGGTGAGCGCTTCCAGAACGCCGACGCTTTCATCGCCGCGCTCGACCAGGCGATGCGCGAACCGGGGATCGGCGGCGGCACCGCCGCCTTCGCCGCGCTGCCGCCGGTCGTCGCCGAGGAAGTCGTCGAAGAGGAGCCCGAGCCGAGTCGCAGATGGCTCTGGATCGGGCTCGTGATCGCCGCCGTGATCGGGATCCTGATCGGGCTGCTGCTGACCCGCGACACCTCGACCGAAGTTCCCAGCGTGACCGGCCGCCAGCTCGGCGAAGCCGAACAGAAACTCGAACGGCAGGGCTTCAAGGTCACCTACACGGCGGTCGAACGGCAGGCGCCGAAGAACACCGTGCTCGAGCAGGACCCGCTGCCGGGCAACGCCGACGAAGAATGCGCCTTCCTCACCCTCTTCTGCTCGAAGCCGACGGTCGAGCTGACGGTCAGCGCCGGTCCGGGCAGCGGCAAGGTCCCCAGCACCGCGGAACTGCCGCTCGCCGAAGCCGAAGAACTGCTCGAAGAAGCCGAATTCAACCCGGTGGTCGAACGGCGCCCGTCCGACTCGGTCGAAGAAGGGCTGGTGATCTTCTCCGAACCGGGCGGCGGCGAAGCGGCGACCCACGGCTCCGACGTGACGCTCTTCGTCTCCAGCGGTCCACGGCAGGCGAAGGTGCCGGTCCTGGTCGGCAAGCAGCGCCGGGTCGCGGTGCAGGAAATCCGCGCGCTCGGGCTCGTTCCCAGCGTCTCCGAAGAAGAAGCGCGCAACGCCACGCCCGGAGAAGTGATCAGCCAGTCGCCGAGCGCCGGCCGCCAGGTCGAACAGGGCGCGACCGTGGCGATCGTCGTCGCCAGGGCGGTCAAGCAGGCGACGGTGCCGAACGTGATCGGCAAGGAACGGCGCGAAGCGGTCGAACGGGTGCGCGAAAAGGGCCTCGTCCCGGTGGTCGAAGAAGAAGAAACCGAAGTCGAAAGCCAGATCGGCCGCGTCCTCGACCAGTTCCCGCCGCCCAAGGAAGAAGTCGAACCGGGCTCGGAAGTGACGCTGGTCGTCGGCAAGCGCGCCCAGGCCTTCCCCGAAGAAGGGGAAGAAACGGGATGAGGGTGGTGGTGCTGCGCGGCGGCCGCTCCTCCGAGCACGAGGTCTCGCTGCGCTCGGGCGCGGCGATCGCCGCCGGCCTGCGCGAGGCGGGCCACGAGGTGAGCGAGGTGACGATCGGCCGCGACGGCCGCTGGACGGTGCCGGGCGGCGCGGTCGAGCTGGTTCCGGGCGGCGGCCTGCTCGGCGCCGAGGTCGTCTTTCCCGCCCTGCACGGTCCCTTCGGCGAGGACGGCAGCGTCCAGGGCCTGCTCGAGTGGCTCGACGTCCCCTACGTCGGCTCCGACGTCCTCGCCTCCGCCGTCTGCATGGACAAGCTGACCCTGAAGCGGCTGCTCGCCGGCAACGGCGTGCCCCAGGTCGAGTTCACCGCGGTGGAGGGCGGCGATTGGTGGGGCCGCTGCGAGCGCCTCGGCCTGCCGCTCTGGGTCAAGCCCTCACGGCTGGGCTCGAGCGTCGGCATCACCCGGGTCGAGCGCCTCGAGGAGCTCGACGAGGCCGTCGAGCTGGCCCTCCGCCACGACCCGCGGGTGATCGTCGAGGCCTCCGCCCGGGGCCGCGAGGTGGAGTGCTCGGTGCTCGGCAACGAGAGTCTGGAGACCTCGATGCCGGGCGAGATCGTCGCCCACGCCGAGTGGTACGACTTCGAGGCCAAGTACACCGAGGGCGGCATGGAGCTGCGGGTGCCGGCGCCGCTCTCGGCGGCGGAGACGGCCCGGGTCCGCGAGCTGGCGGCCGCGGTCTTCGCCCTCGCCGGCTGCTCCGGCCTCGCCCGCTGCGACTTCTTCGTCGAGCCCTCGGGCGAGGTCCTGGTCAACGAGATCAACACGATGCCCGGCTTCACCGAGACCAGCGTCTACAGCAAGCTGTTCGAGGCCAGCGGGGTCGCCTACGCCGAGCTCTGCGACCGGCTGGTCAGGCTCGGCGTCGAGCGCTTCGAGCGCGAACGCGCCCATGAGTTCTAGCCGGCTCAGCTTTCGATCAGCTTCACTTCGCTGATCTCGACCGCGTAGCTGCCTTCGCCGTCGTCGGCGGCCTTGGTGAACCAGAGCAGGAACTTGTCGCGCCGGTTGTCGCCGAGGTTCAGTTCGACTTCCTCGAGCTTGCTGGCGTCGGTCACCTTGCCGATCGGTTCTCCCCATTCGTCGATCGCTTCCGGGGCTTCCCCTTCGACCGCGTAGATCACCGCGTCCCAGCCCGGCCTCGGCGTGTGGATCACCATCACGTCGGGCGAGGCCGGTCCTTCGGTCGTCACGTACAGCCCGACCCCGTGCGGTTCGGGCCCGGTCTTGGTGCCGGCGAATTCTTCGTCTTCGTAGTGCTCGGTGCTCCAGGCGCTGGAGAGGTTGCCGTCGATCGCCAGCTCGACCGTTTCTTCACCCTCGGAGCCGTCGCCCTCGGGGTCGTAGTCGGTGGCCGAGGCCAGCGGTACGGTCCGCCCCTCGCTCTTCTGGCCGCCCCCTCCGCCGCCGCTGACCGGGCTGTTGCCGCTGCCGATCACGCCGGTCAGGACCAGGGCGCCGACCCCGACGGCGGCGAGCAGGACGATCGCCAGCCACGACCAGCGGGCGCGGCTGGAGAGCTTGCGCTTGGGCTCGGGCAGCGCCTCGAGGATGCTGGTCGCCTCGCCGGTGCTCGAGCCGGCGCGGGCCGCCTCGACCTCGAGCGCCGTCGAGAGGTCGTCGATCATCTCGCCGACCTCCTGGTAGCGCTTGGCGGGGTCCTTGGCCGTCGCCCGCTCTACCACCAACGCCGCGGCCGCCGAGAGGTCGGGGCGGCGCTGCTGGACGTCGGGCAGCTCCTCGTTGACGTGCTTCATCGCCACCCCGACCTGGCTGTCGGCGTGGAACGGGACCTGCCCGACGAGCATCTCGTAGAGGACGACGCCGAGGGAGTAGATGTCGGAGCGCTGGTCGGCGCCGCGGCCCATCGCCTGCTCGGGGGCGACGTAGTCGGTGGTGCCGAGGACGCGGCCGGTGGCGGTCATCCCGTCCTGCTCGAGCTGGCGCGAGATCCCGAAGTCGGTCAGCTTCGCCCTGCCCTCCGGGTCGATCAGGACGTTCTGGGGCTTGATGTCGCGGTGGACGATGCTGCGCGCGTGGGCGACCGTGAGGCCGCGGGCGATCTCGATCGCGTAGGCCAGCGCTTCCTGGGGGTCGAGCGCCCCGATTCTGCCGATCCGCTGCTTCAGCGTCTCCCCTTCGACGTACTCGAAGACGATGTAGGGGTGGCCGCCGTCCTCGCCGGCGTCGATCACGGCGACGACGTTGGGATGCGAGAGCTTGGCCACCGCCCGCGCCTCCTGGCGGAAGCGCTCGAGCTGGTCGGCCTGCTCGGACATCTCGCGGTGCATGACCTTGATCGCGACGTCGCGGTCGAGCGTCTGGTCGCGGGCCAGGTAGACGGTCGACATGCCGCCGCTGCCGAGCTTCGCCTGCAGCCGGTAGCGGCCCGAGAGGACGGTGCCGATCATCTGCGAGCTGGTCGGGGGGCGGTCGCTCATCGCCGCCCAACGTTATGAGTAGCGCGGTGTGGTCTCAATAGAGTCGCGGTCAATGCCAGTACAGGTTCGCTACTACACCGATCCCGCCTGCTCCTGGTCGTGGGGTGCCGAGCCGCTCCTGCGCCGTCTGCTCTGGGAGTTCGAAGGCGAGCTCGAGGTCGTCCTGGTGATGGGTGGCCTGGCGCGGCGCTTCGGCACGGGATACCGGGACGAGGAGGGAGCGATCGGCTCCGGGCCCGACTGCTTCGCAGACCTGATGTCGCACTGGCTCAACGTATCCGGTCGCACCGCGATGCCGTGCGATCCGCGGATCTGGACGAAGAATCCCATCGCCAGCACCTACCCGGCCTGCACCGCCGTCAAGGCGGCGGCCGAGCAGGGCTCCGAGCCGAGCCTGCGCTACCTGCGCCGCGTCCGCGAAGGGCTCTTCTGCGAGCGCCGCCAGCTCGACAACCCGGCGGCGCTGCTGGCCGAGGCCGGGCCCGCCGGCCTCGACGTCGCCCGGTTCGAGGTCGCGCTCGGCTCCGACGCCGCCCGCGAGGCCTTCGACGCCGACCTCGAGGAGGTGCGGACGATTCCCGACGACGCCCGCGCCGCCGGCAAGCTGAGCCAGACCGAGGGCCGCGAGCGGCTCTCCTTCCCCTCCCTGGTCTTCGTCGACGCGACGGGCGCCCGGCGCGGCGTCTGGGGCTGGCAGCCGCTCGAGGCCTACCGCGAGGCGGCGCTGGCCGCCGGCGCCTCCCAGGTCAACTCCGGCCCGCTGGCGCCGCTCGACGCGGTCGCCCGCTTCGGCCGGATCGCCACCCGCGAGGCCGAGGTCCTCGCTGAAGCCACGGGCCCGGCGATCTGCGCCGAGCTCTGGCGCCTCGCCGCCGAGCGCCGCCTGCGCCCGCTCCGGGCCCTCACCGGCACCCTCTGGGAGGCAGAGGCCCCCTGATCGCGTGGTTCCAAACGGACGCCCTGCGACCGTAAGGAACCACGAAACGAGAAATGGCCCCCGCCGCCGCGGTTGTGGTTCGAAACGGACGCCCAGCGACCAGAAGGAACCATGAGGCGGGAAAGCGCCCGCGCCGCGGCGGTCGCGGTTCCTTACGGCCGCCCAGCGACCGTTAGGCACCACGAAACGAGGTTGGGCCCGCGGTAGGGGCGGCATGGTTCTTTGTGGACGCTGGGAGTCCCTAAGGAACCGCGGGATGGTCAGAGGATGCGGCGCTCGCCGGCGACGGCGCGGCCGATCGGGCGGGCGCCCGGGTAGTGGCGCCGCAGCAGCTCGAGCGCCGCGGCCTCGTCGCTCTCGGGGACGACGACGCAGAAGCCGCAACCCATGTTGAAGACCGCCTGCATCTCCGCCGCGGCGACGCCGCCGCGCTCGGCGATCAGGTCGAAGATCGGCGGCACCGGGAGCGGCTCCTCGATCGCGTAGCCGACCTCGGCGGCGAGCCGCAGCAGGTTGCCGGTCCCGCCCGAGGTGATGTGGGCGAGGCCGTGGACGGCGACCGGCGAGCGCAGCAGCTCGACCACCGGCTTGACGTAGATCTCGGTCGGGGCCAACAGGACGTCGCCGAGCGGGCGGCCCAGGCGCCCTTCGGGGTCCTCGTCGAGGCCGATCCCGGCCAGCGCCGAGCGCGCCAGCGTGTAGCCGTTGGAGTGCAGGCCGCTGGAGGGAAGGCCGATCACGACGTCGCCGGCGCTCACCGCCGAGCCGTCGATGATCGCGTCGAGGGCGACGGTGCCGAAGCAGGCGCCGGAGACGTCGACGCCGCGCACCATCTCGCCCAGCTGGGCCAGCTCGCCGCCGGGGATCTCGATCCCGGCCAGCTCCGCGCCGCGGGCCAGCCCGCGCCCGATTTCCTCGCAGACCGCCGCGTCGGCCCGCTCGATCGCGATGTAGTCGAGCATCGCCAGCGGCTCGGCGCCGACGCAGATCACGTCGTTGACGTTCATCGCCACGCAGTCGATCCCGACCGTGTCGAGCCGCCCCAGCTCCTCGGCGACGACCAGCTTCGTCCCGACCCCGTCGGTCGAGAGCGCGATCCCGGTCCGCTCGTCGATCCGGATCACGCTCGCGTAGTGGCCGGGCAGCGGCACCTGAGCCGAGGGCCGGTCGAGCTTGATCGTTGCCAGCGCCCGCACCAGGCCGGCGACCGCCGAGTCGGCGGCCCCCTGGTCGACCCCGGCCTTGGCGTAGGCGTCGCTCATCGGCGTCCTAGTTTGACGAGCACCGCGGCTGCAAGGGCGACCCGGTAGGCGGCGTAGGGCCAGAGCGCGCGGTCGCGCTCGACCAGCTTGATCAGCCGCTGGGAGGCCAGGGTCGAGGCGAACGAGGCGCCGACGCCGATCGCCAGCGAGCGCCGCATCGCCGGCGTGGTGCCGCGGCGGGCGAGCCGGATGCCCTTCAAAGCGGTCGCGCCGACGATTATCGGCAGCGCGATCGTGCGCGAGAGCAGGTTAGCCTGGTCGCGCGAGAACCCGCGGCAGCGCGCCGCCGCCAGCGTGATGCCGTTGCGGGAGACGCCCGGGGCCAGCGCCGCCGCCTGGGCGAGGCCGAGCGCCAGGCCGTCGGCCGGCGTCGCCTCGCCACGCCCCCGTCGCTGCGGCCGGGCATCGGCGACGACCATCGCCGCCGCCCCCGCCAGCAGCCCGTAGGCGGTCGCGCGGGGCCCGCCGAGGCGGCGCTCGATCGGCCGCTCGAAGGCGTAGCCGATCACCGCCGCCGGCAGGAAGGAGAGCGCCAGGAGCAGCGCCCGCCGCGCGTCGAAGCGGCGCAGCTCGGCGGCGATCTCCCGCCGCTGGCCGATCAGCAGCGCCGCCGCGGCGCCGGTGTGCAGCGCCACCTCGAAGCTCTTGCGCAGCTCCGGGTCGATCTCCTCCCAGTCCCAGCCCGCGAGCCAGGGGACGAGGACGATGTGGGCGGAGCTGGAGACCGGCAGCAGCTCGGCCGGGCCCTGGACGAGGCCGAGCGCGACCGCGCGGCGGCTCGGCAGCGGCTCGCCCGCGCCGCTCAAGCCTCGTCGGCGCCCGTCGGCTGCGCCCCGCCCCGCCGCCGCTTGACGATCAGGTAGACGATGCCGACGACGATCGCCGCCGCCACCAGGTAGTCGAGGTAGCCGAGCTTGTGGCGCCAGTCTTCCCAGTTGTCGCCGACCGCTTCGCCGATCAGCGCCAGCGCCAGGACCCAGGGAATCGAGCCGGCGAGGGTGTAGGCGGTGAAGCGCCAGAACGGCATCTCGGCCACCCCGGCCGGCAGCGAGATGAAGGTGCGGATGATCGGCAGCATGCGCGAGAAGAAGACCGTCCACGAGCCGTACCTGGCGAACCAGTCGTCGGCCCATTTCAGGTGCTTCGGGTTGACGTGGATCAGCCGGTTCTTCTCCAGCAGGTCGATCCGGCCGTAGTAGCCGACCGCGTAGGCGATCCAGGAGCCGACCAGGTTGCCGAGGACGCCGGCGACGACGATCCCGACCAGGGTCAGTTCGCCTTTGGAGACGCTGAAGCCGGCGAACAGCATGATCGCCTCGCTGGGGATCGGGATGCAGGCCGACTCGAGCGTCATCAGCAGGAAGACGGCGACCACCCCGGCCGAGCCGATGAATTCGGTGGCGACGTCGACGATCGGTTCGACGATCTTGTCGGTGACGCTCGCGAGGAGGAAAAGTGCGGCCATGCGGGCCGCACATCGTAGACTGCGAAGTTCAATGGGCCGCTTGAACCACCCGGTGTACCGCAACAGGGTGCTGCAGGTGGCAGCCGACGCCGGCCTCGTCGCGCTTGCCTACTTCCTCGCCTTCCAGCTGCGGTTCCTCGACGATCCCCATGGCTGGCCGCACCGCTACGAGGTGCTTTTCGCCCAGTCGGTCGGCTTCGTCATCGTCGGCAAGATCGTCGTCTTCGCCGCCTTCGGCCTCTACCAGAAGTGGTGGCGCTACGTCAGCGGCCGCGACTTCCTGCAGATCTTCCGCGCCGTCGTCGTCTCCAGCGCGATCCTGGTCGTCGTCTTCGCGGTCCTCAAGCCGTTTCCGCACACGCTGCCGCGCTCGGTCGAGGTCACCGACTTCATCCTCACCCTGATCCTGATCGCCGGCGCCCGCCTGCTGGTGCGGCTGATCGTCGAACGGCCCCAGCGCGGCGCCCGCGTGCCCAAGCGCGAGGTGCTGGTGGTCGGCGCCGGCTCCGGCGGCCAGATGGTGGTCCGCGAGCTGCAGCTCAACCCGAACCTCGGCTCGACCGCGATCGGGTTCGTCGACGACGACCCGCGCAAGCGCGGGATGCGGATGTCGGGCGGCCTCAAGGTCCTCGGCTCGACCGACGAGATCGCCGAGATCCTCGACGAGACCGAGCCCGAGGAGGTGGTGATCGCGATCCCCTCGGCCCCCGGCACGCTGCGGGCCAAGGTCGTCGCCGCCTGCCGCGAGCGCCAGATCCGGGTCCGCACCCTGCCGACTGTGTTCGAGCTCCTGCGCGGCGGCGTCCAGCTCAACCGCCAGCTGCGCGAGGTTCAGGTCGAGGACGTGCTCGGCCGCGAGCCGATCGTCCGTGAGCTCGACCGGGTCGGCGCCTACCTGCGCGACCGCATCGTCCTGGTCACCGGCGCTGGCGGCTCGATCGGCTCCGAGCTCTGCCGCCAGATCGCCCAGGTCAAGCCGCGGCTGCTGGTGATGCTCGACCACGCCGAGGACAACCTCTTCCAGATCGACCGCGAGATGGTCGAGGTGCGCCACTTCGCCAGCTGCGAGTCGGTCCTCGCCGACTGCAAGGAGCCGCACCGGATGCTCGAGGTGATGCAGCGCTTCAAGCCCGAGGTCGTCTTCCACGCCGCCGCCTACAAGCACGTGCCGCTGATGGAGGCCAACCCGCTGGAGGCGATCCGCAACAACGTGATCGCGACCCGGATCACCGCCGAAACCGCCGCCGCCGCCAAGGCCGAGCGCTTCGTCCTGATCTCGACCGACAAGGCGGTCCAGCCGCAGACGGTGATGGGCGCCTCGAAGGCGATGGCCGAGTGGATCGTCGAGTCGGCCGGCAACACCCACCCCGGCACGCGGTTCGCCTCGGTCCGGTTCGGCAACGTCCTCGCCTCCTCCGGCAGCGTGGTGCCGATCTTCCGCGGCCAGATCGAGCGAGGCGGCCCGGTCACCGTCACCCACCCGGAGATGACGCGCTACTTCATGACGATCCCGGAGGCGGTGCAGCTGGTGATCCGCGCCGGCGACATCGGCGCCGGCAAGGGCGAGGTCTTCGTCCTCGACATGGGCGAGCCGGTGAAGATCGTCGACCTCGCCCGCAACATGATCCGGCTCGCGGGCTATGAGCCCGAATCCGACATCGCGATCGAGTTCACGCAGCCGCGGCCCGGAGAGAAGCTCCACGAGCGGCTCGTCGACGAAGACGAGGAGCTGCAGCCGACCGCGGCCCGCCGGATCAACCGGGCCGTCCGCCGCCGCCAGCTCGACGCCGATTGGGTCGAGCAGACCCTGAACGCGCTGGAAGCCCTGGTTCTGGCCGGCGACGAGGCTAACTTGGCCGAGCGAGTCGTCGAGATGATCGCCGCACCGGGCGGCGAGGCGGCGACGGTCGTCTACGACGAGTAGCCTCTCGCAGCCACTTGTTCGATCTGATCAAGGAAATCGGCTCCTACGCGGGCTTGGCGGCCTTTCTCGGGCTGGCTGTCCTTGCCCTGCTCTCGTTCGCGCACGGGCGGGACATCCGCCGCCTGCGCGACTGGGCCGGCTCGGCACCCGAGCGCGACGCCGAGCGCAAGGAGGCGACCTCGACGATCGCCGCCCAGCGGGCCGAAGAGCTGCGGGCGCTCGAGCAGGCGCGCACCGCCGAGCACGAAGCCATCGCCGAGCGCGAGCAGCGCCGCCGCCGCCGCGAGGAAGGGCTGCCGGAGGAGAGCACCGGCGAGCGGGTCCGCGGCCGCATGTCCGGGTTCGGGGCCCGGCTGGCGGAGCCGCGCTCGCTGATCGCCCTCTTCGTGGTCGTCCTCCTGATCGCCGGCGGCGTCGCCTACGTCGTCCTCGGCAGCTCCGACGGCGGCACCGCCAAGCAGGGCAGCACCGGCAAGCAGGCGGCGGCCAAGGTGCCGCCGGGGGAAATCGAAGTCACGGTCCTCAACGGCACCGCGACCGCCGGCCTCGCCGCCACCTGGGGCGACATGGTCGGCGAAAAGGGGTTCCAGCTCGGCGCCGTCACCAACACCACCCAGAGCTTCGAAAAGAGCGTCGTCATGTACGAACGCGGGCACAAGCCGGAAGCGCGCCAGGTCGCCAAGCGCCTGGGGATCTCGAAGCTGCAGCTGATGACGGCGGAAATCCGGGGCCTGGCCGGCGGCGCCGACGTGGTGGTGGTCGTCGGCGAGGACAATGCCGCGACCGCCGAATAGCGGCCGGCCCCCGGCTCCAACCCGCGCCGCGGCAGTCGTCTTCGCGCTGCTCGTCCTCGCCACGCTGGCGGCCTTCGCCTATGCCCAGCGCGTCAAGCGCGACCCGCTGGTGCTCGACCGGGCCACCTTCGTCGCCGTCCCCAAGCGTCCCGGCGCCAAGCCCGGCGTCTTCACCCCCAACGGCGACTGCCGCAACGACCGGCTCCGGATCCGGTTCCGGACGACCGTCTCCGACGACGGCACCGTGCAGATCGTCAAGCCCGGCGGCGGCGTCGTCTACACGCTGGCCCGCGGCGCCTTCCTCAAGCGCTACACGTACCACACCTACTACTGGGACGGACGGCGCCGCAACGACGGCATCGCGCCGGCGGGGCGCTACAAGCTGCGGGTCAAGCTGCTCGGCGAAGGAAGGACGCTGGTCCCACCCGGCACGATCCACCTGCATCGCGGGTCCGGGCACGAGAGCTCAGCCTGCGCGACGCGTGCCCAGGCCGGTGGCGTCAGCCCCGGCGGCGCGACGGGGCAGTCGCCTTGAGCGACCTGCTCGCCGGCGCCGGGGTCCTGCTCGCGGCCGGCGCCAGCGCCGCCGCGATCCTCCTCCCCGCCGGCCGGCCGCGGGCGGCGCTGATGGCGCTCGCCCTGCTCCTCTTCCCGGTCCTGATCCTCGGCGACCAGTGGCACAGCCACCAGATCGTCGACCTGCGCCACAGCACCGGCCGCGTCGTCCTCCTGCTGGCGACGGCGGCTCTCGTCGTCGCGGCGCTGGCCTGGGTCTTCCGCCGCTGGCCGGCGCTGCTGCCGCTGGCGATCGTCGCGGCGCTGCCCTTCCGGATCCCGCTGCACGCGGGCGGCGACACCGCCAACCTCCTGGTCCCCCTCTACCTGGTGATCGCCGCCGGCGTCGGCGCGATCGCGGTCCGCGACTGGCTCGCGCCGCCCGGCGGCGAGCACCAGCGCCACTACCGCACCGACGGCCCGGCGGGCGACAAGGCGATCTGGCTGCCGCGGGCGCTGGCGATCTTCGTCGTGCTCTACGCGCTGCAGACGCTCTACTCGGATGACTTCTCCAAGGGCCTGCAGAACGTCACCTTCTTCCTCGTCCCGTTCACCGTCGCCTACGCCCTGATCCAGGACGTCGAGTGGGACACCCTCCTCCTCAAGCGGATCCTGATCGTCGTCTCGGTCGAGGCGCTCGCATTCGTCGTCCTCGGCTCGGTCGAGTACGCGAGCGAAAGCCTGATCTGGAACGACGCCGTGATCCGCTCCAACGAGTTCCACACCTATTTCAGGGTCAACTCGGTCTTCTGGGACCCCAACGTCTACGGCCGTTACCTGGCCCTGGTCATCGTCGTCGTCACCACGGCGCTGATGTGGGCCCGCGACCGGCGCGACTTCTGGCTGCTGGCCGGGACCATCCTCGTCCTCTGGGTCGGGCTCGCCCAGACCTTCTCGCAGTCGAGCTTCATCGCCCTGCTCGCCGGCCTGGCGGTGCTGGCGGCGATCCGCTGGAGCTGGCGCTGGACGCTCGCCGCGGTCCTCGCCGGGCTGGTCGGCGCCGTCCTCGTCGTCACCCTGGTCGGCGGCAAGACGCTCACCGCCTCTAACCTGCTCGACCGCCTCAACGTCGACACCAGCGGCCGCGCCAACCTGGTCAAGGGCGGCGCCGAACTGTTCGGCGAACGGCCGCTCTGGGGCTACGGCTCCGGCTCCTTCCAGAAGGCCTACGCGAGCCACCGGGAGAACAAGGATCTGCCGGTCTCGGTCTCCCACACCGAGCCGATCACGGTCGCCGCCGAGCAGGGGGTGATCGGGCTCGCCGCCTATCTGGGGCTGATCGTGGTCGCGCTCTGGGTGATGACCGCCGGGCTCAGGGGCCGCCGCGCCGGCCGCGCCGCGGTGCTCGCCGCCTTCGTCGCCCTGCTCGTCCACACGCTCGCCTATGCCGGCTTCTTCGAGGACCCGATCACCTGGCTGCTGCTGGCGATCGGCACGGCGCTGGCGAGCACGCCGTTCGTCCCCACCGCCACCGCGGAGGGCGCCGCGGTCCGCGAGCCCGCGTAGGCTCGGCGCATGTCGGGCTACCTGCGGCGCCTGGCGGCGACCGGCGCCGCCTACACCGCGGCCAGCATCCTCTCGAAACTGATCGCGGTCGCGCTGCTGCCGCTCTACACGCGGCACCTCGGCACCGAAGACTACGGCGCCGCCGAAATCCTCTTCGGCGCCGTGGTCTCGGTCAGCATCGTCGTCCGCCTCGGCCTGATCGAGGCGGTGCTCCGCTTCTACTACCGCGACGACGAGGACCCCGCCAGGGTCGTGGCCGGCACCTTCGCCGGGCTGTTCTGGCTGGCCAGCGTCGGCGCGCTGGTCCTGGTGCCGCTGGCCACGCCGATCGGGGAAGCGCTCGTCCCCGACCCCAAGAGCGACCTCGGCGGCTCCGTCACCGAACTGGCGCTGATCGCGATCGGCGGCCTCTGGGTCTCGACCCTCTGGGAGTACATGCTGACCCTCTTCCGGCTCGAGGAGCGCGCCCGCGCCTACTTCGTCACCACCCTGCTCAACGTGGTCGCGACGATCGCGCTCACCGTGGTCCTCGTCGTCTTCCTCGGCGAGGGCGCCCGCGGCCTGCTGCTCGGCAGCTACGCGACCGGCGCCGCCTCCGTTCTCGCCCTGATCGCGATCCAGCGCCGGCGCCTCTCGCTGCGCCTCGAACCCGCCCTGCTGCGCCGGCTGCTCCGCTTCGGTCTGCCGACGA
Organism: Solirubrobacterales bacterium; assembly: GCA_046330305.1. Classification (GTDB taxonomy): domain Bacteria; phylum Actinomycetota; class Thermoleophilia; order Solirubrobacterales; family 70-9; genus VAYN01. Next base: position 127,179 of record JAXLTA010000013.1, read on the forward strand.
TGCCCGCCGAGGTCTCGCTCTACCTGCTCAACTTCGCCGACCGCCTGATCATCGCCCAGGTCGCCGGCCTGACCAAGGCCGGCATCTACTCGGTCGGGGTGAAGATCGCCCAGGCGGTCAACGTCCTCGTCCGCGGCTTCCAGCTGGCCTGGCCGCCGCTCGCCTACTCGATCCGCGACGACGACGAGGCGCGCCGGGTCTACGCCACCGTCATCACCCTCTTCGTCGCCGCCTGCGCCTTCCTCGTCACCGGCATCTGGCTGCTCTCGCCCTGGCTGCTGCGCGCCCTCGCCGAGCCCAAGTTCTTCGCCGCCCACGAAGTCGTCGGCCTGATCGCCGCCGCGGTCACCCTCTACGCGCTCTACATGGTGATGGTGGTGATCCTCGGCCGCACCGGCCGCACCGAGCTCAACTTCCCCGCCGCCGCCGCCGGGCTCCTCGCCAACATCGCCCTCAACCTGGCGCTGGTGCCGCCGCTCGGGATCGTCGGCGCCGGCCTCGCCCTGATCGGCTCCTACCTCGTCATCGTCGGCCTGATGTACGTCCTCACCCAGCGGCTCTTCCCGGTGCCCTACCAGTGGCAGCGCCTGCTGCGGGTGGTGCTGACCTCGGCGGCGCTGATCGGCATCGGCGAGCTCCTCCTCCCCGGCGCGGGGCTCGGCGGCCTGCTCGGCCGCGCGGCGCTGGCCGTCCTCTATCCCGCCGCCCTCCTGGTCAGCGGCTTCTTCACCGGCGAGGAGCGCGCCTGGCTGGCCCGCCTCCGCCACCCCGCCGCGATCGCCGCCGAGCTGCGCGCGATGCGCGCCGAGGAGCCGGCCGTGGCCGGCGCCCGCCTGCCCGAGGCCTACGAGGTCGAGCGCATGGACGAGGACCTCCGCTCCTAGGCGGCGGGCCGCGACTGCGCCGCGGCCCGGTCGCGGATCGACTCGCCGCGCTCGGGGTGCAGCGCCTGCCGCGTGTGGGCGCGGTAGACGGCCGCCGGCTGGCCGGGGATAACGGTGGCCGCGGCGGCGCGCACGGCATAGGACCAGGCGGTCAGCCAGCGCACCGCGCGGGCGGCGCCGGGGCCGTGGTGCTTGCGCATGTAGAGGTCGCGGTTGCGGTGGAATTCGACGATCCGCGGCAGCCCGGTGCCGAGGTCGGTCGCCAGCTGGTCGTGGTGGATCGCGAGCGCGTCGGGGACGAAGAGCTCATGCCAGCCGGCCTCGGCGAGCCGCTTGGCGAAGTCGCACTCGTCGTAGTAGACGAAGAAGGCCGGGTCCATGTAGCCGACCCGCGCCGCCGCCTCGCGCCGCACCATCAGCGCGCTGGACTGCGCCCACTCGACCCGGCGCGTCCGCATCCCGGTGCTCTGCACGGTGAAGAGGCGGTGCAGGAAGAGAGCGCCGGCGAGCGCCGTGCCGACGCCCGGGAAGCGCCAGGCGCAGGGCGTCGGGTTGCCGTCGGGGTCGAGCAGCTGCGGGGTCGCCGCGGCGGCGCGGTGGTCCTCGTCGAGCGCCCGCATCAGCACGCTCACCGCCCCCGACTGGATCTCGGAGTCCTCGTTGAGCAGCAGGCAGTAGCGGCCCCGCGCGCGCCGCATCAGCGTCGAGTCGTTCTCGGCCTTCCCGGTCGGCCGCTCGCGCTCGATCAGCTCGAGCTCGAGGCCGAGCGCCCGCGCCGCCGCCGCCGAGCCGTCGCTCGAGGCGTTGTCGAGGACGAGGATCTCGCGCTCGACGCCTTCGGGGTGCGTCTCCTCGATCGCCCGCAGACAGGCGAGCAGGTGCTCGCGGCCGTTGGTGTTCACGACGCAGTAGGAGAGCGCGGGCGCCAAGGGAGGCCACGATAATCGCCCGCGTGTCTGACGGACATCGGACAGAGCATCGCCCGCGTGCGGATCACCGGCGCCCAGGCGCCTGACGCCAAGTTGACGAGAATGAAAGTCCTGCAAGTCGACCCATCCGCCTTCACGCCGCCCTACGACCGCGCGCTCTGCGCGGCGCTGGCCCGGGCCGGGGCCGAGGTCGAGCTGGCGACGACCCGCTTCCTCTACGGCTCGGTGCCGCCGGCCGAGGGCTACGCGGTCAGCGAGCGCTTCTACCGCCGCACCGCCGCCCGCGGCCTGCAGTCGAGCGGGCGGCTGGCCCTGAAGGGCGCCGAGCACCTGCCGGACATGCTGCGCTTCCGCCGCGAGGCCGCCGCCGACGTCGTCCACTACCAGTGGCTGACGGTCCCCTCCGCCGACGTCCACCTGCTGCCGCCGCTGCGCCCGCGGGTGATCACCGCCCACTACATCCTGCCGCCGCGGCCGAGCCGGCGGGCGATCCGCGCCGCCCGCCGCGTCTATGACCGGATGGATGCCGTCGTCGCCCACTCCGAGCACAGCGCCCGCCGCCTGCGCGAGGAGGTCGGCCTGCCCGCCGAGCGGGTCAGGGTGATCCCCCACGGCGCCTTCGACTACCTCACCCGGCTGCCCGAGGAGAAGCCGCTGCCGGCCGAGCTGGCGGGAGCCGAGGGGCCGGTCGTCCTCTCCTTCGGCCTGCTCCGCCCCTACAAGGGCCTGGAGAACCTGCTCGAGGCCTTCGGCGAGGTCGAGGGGGCCGAGCTCTGGGTGGTCGGCAACCCGCGCATGTCGGTCGAGCCGCTGCACGAGCTCGCCGCCCTCACCGGGGCCCGCGTCCGCTTCATCACCCGCTTCGTCGAGGACGCCGAGATCCCGGCGATCTTCCGCGCCGCCGACGTCGTCGTCCTCCCCTACCTCGACGCGGAGCACTCGGGCGTGCTCTACACCGGGCTCGCCTTCGGCAAGCCGCTGGTGCTGAGCGCTGTCGGCGGCTTCCCCGAGGTTGCCGACGGCGGCGCCGCCCGGCTGGTCGAGCCCGGCGACACCGGCGCGCTGGCCGCCACCCTGCGCGAGCTGATCGCCGATCCCGCCGCCCGCGAGCAGCTCGCCGCCGCCGCCCGCGAGGCCGCCGCCGGGCCCTACTCGTGGGACGCCGCCGCCCGCCTCACCCTCGACCTCTACCGCGAGCTGCTGGAGGACCGCGCTTGACCGCCGTCGCCGCCATCGTCTTCTGGCTCAGCTCGGCGCTGATCGTCTACACGCACGCCGGCTACCCGCTGGCGCTGGCGGCGCTGGTGCGGCTGCGCGGCGCCCGCGCCCGGCGCCCCGGGGAGCGGCCGCTCGAGAAGCTGGCGGCCGGCCGGGCCGAGCTGCCCACCGTCTCGCTGATCGTCCCCGCCTACGACGAGGAGGAGGTGATCGCCGCCAAGGTTGCCAACGCGCTGTCCCTCGACTACCCGCGCGAGCGCCTGCAGGTGATCGTCGCCTCCGACGGCTCCTCCGACCAGACCGCCGCCCGCGCCCGCGCCGCCGGCGCCGGCCTCGTGCTCGAGCTGCCGCCCGGCGGCAAGGTCGCCGCGCTCAACGCCGCCGCCGAGCGCGCGGCGGGCGAGATCCTCGCCTTCTCCGACGCCAACAGCGTCTGGGCGCGCGACGCGCTGCGCCGCCTCGTCGCGCCCTTCGCCGACCCCGGCGTCGGCTATGTCTGCGGCCAGGTCCGCTTCCTCGACCCGGAGGGCGACAACCTCGAGGGCGCCTACTGGCGCTACGAGATGACGCTGCGGGAAATGGAGTCGGCGCTGGCCGGCGTCACCGCCGGCAACGGCGCGATCTACGCGGTGCGCCGCGACGCCTACATCCCGCTGCCGCCCTCCGGCAGCCACGACCTCAGCTTCCCGTTCGCGCTCGCCAAGCGCCGGCTGCGCTCGCTCTACGAACCCGGCGCCCGCGCCGAGGAGAAGATGGTGCCGACGCTCGAGGGCGAGTTCGCCCGCAAACGCCGGATGATGATCGGCCTCTGGGACATCGTCGTCGGCGAGGGGATGATCTCGCCGCGCCGCTACCCGCCGCTCTACGCCTTCGAGATCTTCTCCCACCGGCTGCTGCGCTACCTCAGCCCGCTGCTGCACCTGCTGGCCCTGCTCGCCAACCTCCTCCTGCTCGGCCACGGCTGGCTCTACGTCCTCACCTTCGTCCTCCAGCTGGCGCTGCTGGCCGGCGCCCTGCTGGCGCCGCGCCTGCCGTTGGCGCCGCTGCGCTTCGCCCGCTACTACGTCCTCACCACGGCCTCGATCCTCGCCGGCCTCTGGGACCGCCTCCGCCACGGCGCCGGCGGTCGCTGGGAGAAGGCGGAGGGGACGCGCTGATGCCGCGCGCCCTCGACCTGGCGATCGCCGCCCTCGCCCTCCTCCTCCTCTCGCCGGTCCTGCTCGCCGCCGCGGTCTGGATCAAGCTCGGTGGCCGCGGCCCGATCCTCTACCGCCAGCGCCGCGTCGGCCTGCACGGCGCGGAGTTCGAGATGCTGAAGCTGCGGACCATGGTGCCGGGCTCCGACCCGGTCGGGATCGGTACTGCCGTCTACCGCGACGACCCGCGGGTCACCGCTGCCGGCCGCTTCCTGCGCCGCACCTCGCTCGACGAGATCCCCAACCTGGTCAACGTCCTGCGCGGGGAGATGGCGATCGTCGGCCCACGCCCGACGATCCCGGCCCAGGTCGCCGGCTACACCCCGCGCCAGCGCCGCCGCCACGAGGTCCTGCCCGGGATCACCGGCTGGGCCCAGGTCAGGGGCCGCGCCGGCATTCCCTGGGAGGACCGCATCGAGCTCGACCTCTGGTACGTCGAGCACCGCTCCGCCGCCCTCGACGCTCGCATCCTCGCCCGCACCGTCTGGCTCGTCCTCACCGGCCAGGGCCTCGCCCCCGACTGAGCCGCCTCGACGGTGCGAGCGCTCGGGAGCGCGTAGGGTTGGCGCGTGAGCGACCGACCGAAGCCCGCGGTCAGCCTGCGCCCGTTCGAGCCCGGCGACGCGGCGGCCGTGCACCGCTGGTTCAACAACCCCGAGGCGACCAGGTCGCTGATGGAGCAGCGTGACTCGTTCTCGGCCGAGCAGGCCGAGGCCTGGGTGCGGCGGGCGATGGACGACTCGGGCGAGGACCGCAAGTTCGCGATCGTCGTCGAGGGCTACGCGGAGCCGGTCGGCTTCACCGCCCTCTACGGGCTCTTCCGCCAGACCGCGCCGGAGCTCGGCGCCCTGATCGGCGACGACGTGCGCGGCAAGGGCGTCGGCCGCCGCGCCGAGGCGCTGACGATCGCCAAGGCCTTCGACGAGTACGGCGCCCACCGCGTCTACGGCCGCATCCCCGCCCGCAACGAGATCGCCAAGAAGACCGTGGCCAGCCTCGGCTGGGTCTACGAGGGCACGATGCGCGCCCACCTGCGCGGTCACGGCAGCGCCCCGACCGACGACTGCGAGGTCTGGGGCGTCCTCCCCGACGAGTTCCGCGCCGCCGCCGCGGACCTCTTCGAGTGAGGCCGGCGCCGGCGGGGTGACCCGGTGAGGGCGCGTGCCGAGCTGATCGAGGACCGCGGCGAGGCGGCCCTCGCCGCCGATTTCTTCCGCAGCCGCCCCTTCCTCGACGCCGAGGGCGCGACCCACACCCTGCGGATCGAGGTCGACGCCGCTGCCGCCCCCGCCGGTCGTGGCGCCGGCGAGCGGCCCGACCGGTGGGAGCTGGTCGCCCCCCTCCTCGTCCGCCCGATCCCGGGCAGCGGCGAGCGCGACGCGATCTCCCCCTACGGCTACCCCGGCATCGTCCCCGCCGGCGAGCGCGGCGGAGCTGTGGAGCCGGCGGAGCCGCTGGACCCGGCGCGGATCGATTGGAGCGCCACCGGGCTGGTCAGCGTCTTCGTCCGCCACCGGCTCGGGCCCTCGCCGCTGGCCGGCGCGACGGAGCGCAACGTGGTCCAGATCGCCGACCCGGCGCTGCCGCGCAAGAGCCGGCCGAGCGATCGCCGCCAGGTGCGCCGCAACGAGGAGGCCGGCTACCGCCTCGCCCTCGTCCCCGGCGCCGAGACCACCGCCGCCCAGCGCGCCGGCTTCCGCGACGTCTACGAGCAGACCATGCGCCGCACCGGCGCCGCTCCCCACTACTTCTTCGCCCCCGCCTACTTCGACCGGGTGCTCGAAGCCGACCGCATCTGGCTCCTGCTCGCCACCGCCCCCGGCGGCGAGCTGGCCGCCGCCTCGATCGCCGCCGCCAGCGACGGCTATCTCCACTACTACCTCTCGGGGACCGCCGACTCGCGCCTGCGTGAGGCGCCGATGAAGAGCGTCGTCACCCGCCTCGCCGAGCACGCCGCCGAGCTCGACCTGCCGCTCAACCTCGGCGGCGGCATCCGCCCCGGCGACGCCCTGGAGGAGTTCAAGCGCGGCTTCGCCAACCGCACTGAGACCTGGCTCACCTCCGAGCTGATCTGCGACGAGGAGAAGTACGAGCGCCTCAGCGCGTCCAAGCCCACCGGCCCCTTCTTCCCCCGGTACCGAGCCTAGGTCCAGGTGCGCGCAAGGGAGCCCAGAGCCTCGCCCACGAGGCGATGACGACGGCGCCTCAGCCTTCGCTCGGTTCCGCCGGAGTCGGGCCGGTGAACTTGAACGCCGCCACCGGCTCCCCTCCGTACTTCCCCCAGGTCGCCTTGCCGAAGGCGCGGATCGCGTCGAGCGTCTTGGCGCCCTCGTAGCTCTTGCAGCCGATCAGGTTGGTCCAGGCCGTCGCCGCCACCGCATAGGGCATCTGTTCGTTGGGGAAGAGCAGCGCCGCGCCGTACATCGTGTCGTAGAGGCCCTTCAGCGCGAGCTGCTCGTCTTCGGGCAGGTCGGGCGAGTACTGGATCTCGAGCCGGCCGTGCTCGAGCGAGTGGACGTAGTCGATCGCCGCCGGTTCTTCGCGGTAGGCGCCGTCGGCCTGCTGGAAGGGCGGTTCGACGTGCGGCCCGGAGGTCGGCGGATTTGTCTTGTAGTCGGGGCTGGGCGAGCCGGCGGGGATGTGCTGGTGCCCCTCGTCGGGCAGGTTCAGCTTCAGCACGCAGCCGGCTTCGCGGGCGGCGGTCTTCAGGTCGGTGGCCCGGGGCGCCGGCGGCACGGTGCCGGCGCGTTCGTCGGGCTCGACCCCGTTGGTCGAGCCGAAGCTGAGGTTGAGGTTGATGTGGGCCGTGTCTTCGCCGTCGCTGTCCGTGCCGCCGCCACCGCCGCCACCGCTCGCGAGCACGATCACGACCACGGCGACGACCACGACGAGCGCCGCCGCGCCGCCGTAGGCGAGGTAGAGGCGGGTGCGGTTGCCGCCCTCGCCCCCGTTCATTCGGCGCTGCCCGCCAGGCTGCCGGCGTCGCCGCGCGTGCGCTCCCAGGGTCGCGCCGCCTTCAAGGCGCCGAGCACGGCGCGGGTGGCCGGCGCCCGGTTGAGGGCGATGAAGTGGATCCCCGGCGCGCCCGCGATCAGCAGCTCCGAGCACTGCTGCGCGGCGTAGGCGACCCCGAGCTCGAACTCGCGCTCGGGGTCGCCTCCGGCCGCGGTGAAGGCGGCTTCCATCCGCGGCGGGATCGAGGCGTCGCAGAGGTCGCAGATCCGCTTCGTCTGCGCGAAGCTGGCGACCGGGATCACCCCGGCGAGGATCGGCACCTCGATCCCGATCGCCCGCGCTTCGCGGACGAAGTCGAAGTAGACCTGGTTGTCGAAGAAGAGCTGGGTGGTGAGGAAGCTGGCGCCGGCTTCGACCTTGGTCTTCAGGTAGGCCAGGTCGGTCGCCAGGTCGGGCGCCTCGGGGTGGACCTCGGGGAAGCAGGCGCCGCCGATGCAGAAGTCCCAGCCGGCGGTGATGAACTTGGTCAGCTCGGCGGCGCTGCCGAAGCCGCCCTCGGGCTGGACGAAATCGGTCTGGCCGCGGGGCGGGTCGCCGCGCAGGGCGAACACGTTCTCGATTCCCGCCGCCTCGATCCGGTCCAGGGTCTGCCCGATCCCCTCCGCCGTCTCGCCGACGCAGCTCAGATGCGCCACCGTCTCGAGGCCGAACTCCCGCGTCAGCTGCTTGGTGATCTCGACGGTGCCCTCCCGGGTGGAGCCGCCGGCACCGTAGGTGACCGAGACGAAGTCGAGGTCGAGGTCGGCCAGCGCCGCCGCCGCTTCGAACAGGTTCGCCTCGGCCTCCTCGCTCTTCGGCGGGAAGAACTCGACCGAGAAGGTCGGTCCCTGCGTCGCGATGATCTCGTCGATGCGCATCGGCCCAGGGTAGCCGCCCCCGGACGCGGAGGCGCCGCCGCGAGCGCCGCGCCCGCGGCTAGCGCGATCGGGCCGAAGTGGCGGGGGCGGCGCCTGCCTTGGCGTCGACGCGGGCCTGGAAGTAGGCCTGGATGTCCTCCAACCGCTTGCCCTTCGTCTCCGGCACCAGCTTCCAGCAGAAGACCAGGGTCAGCAGGCCGATGCAGCCGTAGAACCAGAACGCCCCGGAGCGGCCCAGCGCTTCGATCAGCAGCAGGAAGGTGAGCGAGACGATGAAGTTGAAGGTCCAGTTCGCCATCGTCCCGATCCCGGCCGCCTTGCTGCGCACCGGCAGCGGGTAGATCTCGGCGTTGAGCAGCCAGAAGATCGGCCCGAGGCTGATCGCGAAGGAGGCGACGTAGGCCATCAGGCTGGCGATCGCGACCACCGAGGCCAGCGTGCTGCTGCCGCCGCCGAGGAAGGCGAGCCCGAGCGCGAAGAGCGAGAGGACCATGCCCGAGACGCCGATCATCAGCAGCTTGCGCCGGCCCGAGCGGTCCAGCAGCCGGATCGCCACCACCGTCATCGCGACGTTGATCACGCCGACTCCGACCGCCGCCAGGATCGAGCCCGCCGAGGAGTTGACGCCGGTGAATTCGACGATCGTCGGCGCGTAGTAGATGACCGTGTTGATCCCGGTGACCTGCTGCAGGATCGCCAGCCCGACCCCGACCACCAGCGCCGCTCGGACGACCGGCGCCAGCAGCTCGCTCCAGCCGCCGGGCTTCTCGTCGAGGGTCTCCTTGATTTCTTCGAGCTCGCGGTCGATCGTGTCCGGGTCGTCGACCCTGATCTTCGCCAGCGTCGCCCGCGCCGCGAAGTCGTCGCCGGTCATCACCAGCCAGCGCGGGCTCTGCGGCATCCGGATCATCCCGACGGCGAGGGCGAGCGCCGGCACGCAGCCCAGCCCCAGCATCCAGCGCCAGCCTTCGATCCCGTCGAAGGCGTAGCCGACCAGGTAGGCGACGAGGATCCCGATCGTCACCGCCAGCTGGAAGAAGGAGACGAGGCGGCCGCGGCTCTCCGGCGGCGCCACCTCGGAGATGTAGACCGGCGCCGCCGCCGAGGCGAGGCCGATCGCGACCCCGATCACGATCCGGGAGACCACCAGCACCCCGAGCCCCGGCGCCGCGGCGCTGCCGAGGGCGCCGACGATGAAGACGCCGGCGGCGATCAGGATCATCAGCCGCCGGCCGTACCTGTCGGCGGCCGGGCCGGCGATCGCGGCGCCGCCGATCGCCCCGATCGGCACCGCGGCGACCACCAGGCCCTGGGCGAAGCTGCCGAGCCCGAAGTCGGTCTTGATGAAGAGCAGGGCGCCGGCGATGACGCCGGTGTCGTAGCCGAACAGCAACCCGCCCAGCCCGGCGATCGCCGCCGTCAGCACGACGTTGCGACGCGCCCGGCGGGCCGACGCTGCCAATCCCTGGTTCATGCCGCGAAGACCGTATACGGGCCGGCGGTCGCTGCGCCACTCCTGCCCGCCGCCTCCGCAGCGCGCCTCCGCGGCGCTTCTTTCCCGGTGTTTGCGGGTTCCTCCCCGCCACCCCCCTTGCCAGGGCGGGGGCCGCGGGCTAAGTTGCTCCTGTGACCGGGAGAGACCGGTCCCCGCGGAAGCCAAGCGGGGAGCGTTCTCAAAGGTGGCGTAACGAGCTTCTAAGCACGAAGGCTACGTGCGAGGCAGGCAAACGAACGCCATCCCCGGTCGCTTTTGCGTGCGCGCGCGGGCTGCTGGCGCTGGCCCGGGACGGAGCGGCGGCGTCCGACCCGCTTCCTACGGTTGCGCTGCCGGTGGGAGAGCCTGCCCCTTCCTCCGGCCGGCGACCGGGGCGCTCACCGCACGGGAGCTGGGCGTCGCGCCGATCCCCGTGAGCCTCGCCGCGACTAGCCCGCCCGCTCCCGGCCCCGCCGGCCGCCGCCCACCTGGCTCGAGGCGCCTCCCATCCCGACGGGCCGGAGCCTCCGGCTGTGGGAGGATCGGGGACGATGAGCGAGGAGGTCCGCTACGAGCGCGTCGGGGCGGCGGCCGTGCTGACGATCGACCGCCCCGCCCGGCGCAACGCGGTCGACGCCGCGACGGCCGAGCGGCTGCGCGCCGCCCACGCCGAGTTCGAGGCCGACTCGGGCGCCCGCGTCCTCGTCCTCACCGGCGCCGGCGGCGCCGCCTTCTGCGCCGGCTTCGACCTCAAATCCGAGGGCCTCGACGTCGACCACCCCTCCGGGCCGATGGGCTTCACCCACCTGACCCCGTCGAAGCCGGCGATCGCGGCGATCGACGGCTACTGCGTCGCCGGCGGCCTCGAGCTGGCGCTCTGGTGCGACTTGCGCCTCGCCACGCCGAGCTCGACCTTCGGCTGCTTCGAGCGGCGCTGGGGAGTGCCGCTGATCGACGGCGGCACCCAGCGCCTGCCCCGCGTGGTCGGGCTCGGCCGCGCCCTCGACCTGATCCTCAGCGGCCGCCCGGTCGGCGCCGAGGAGGCCGAGCGGATCGGGCTCGTCAACCGGGTGGTCGAGCCCGGCGCCCACCTCGAGCAGGCGCTCGAGCTGGCCGAGCGGCTCGCCGCCTTCCCGCAGGAGACGATGCTCGCCGACCGCCGCGCCGCGCTCGAGGGCGCCGGCCTGCCGCTCGCCGAGGGCCTCGAGCTGGAGCTCCGCCTCGGTCGCGAGACGCTGGCCGTGGCGATGCGCGGCGCCGCCCGCTTCGCCGCCGGCGAGGGGCGCCACGGCGAGGGCCTCTGAGCGCGGCGGCCGCCCGCCGCCGCCCGCGATCGGGCGCCGGACCGCGGGCTCGGTAGGGGACCGGCTCAGGTACTCTGCTGTTCGTGTCTCATCGCTCCCCCACGATGCGGCCAGCCCCCGGTCGTCAGCAGCTGTCTCGAGACTTCATCGTCAAGCACCAGCAGGCGCGGATCATCGCCGCCCTCGCCGAGGAGGTCGCGGAGAAGGGCTACCGCGCCGTCACCGTCGCCGACATCGTCCGCCGCGCCGGCATCGCCCGCAACACCTTTTACGACAACTTCTCCTCCAAGCAGGACTGCTTCCTCGCCGCACTCGACTTCGCCTTCGCCGAGGCCCTGCGCCGGGTCGTCGAGGCCGCCAGCGAGGTCGAGAGCTGGCAGCTGCGCGTGCGCGCCGGCCTCGCCGCCTTCCTCGCCTACGTCGCCAGCGAACCGGCGCTGGCCCGGACCTGCCTGGTCGAGTCGCTCTCGGCCGGTCCCGAGGCGGTCGAGCGCTACGAGCAGGCGCTGCAGAAGTTCTTCCCCCTCTTCCGCATCGGGCGCAAGGTCTCGCCGCATGGCGACGAGCTGCCGGCGACGCTGGAGGAAGCGATCACCGGCGGGATCTTCTGGATCGTCTACAACCGCATCGTCCTCGGGCAGGCCGGCCAGGTCGAGGAGCTGCTGCCGGAGCTGGTCGAGTTCGCGCTGACCCCCTACGTCGGGGCCGCCGCGGCGAAGCGATTCTCGGTCGAGGCTTGAGCGCTGACCCCCGTGGAGTCAGTCCCCGATTACCCGCCCGAGCTTTCGCGGCTGCCGCCGGGGAGGCACGGCCTGCCGCGCGAGTTCGTCGTCCACAACCAGCGCGAGCGGCTGATCGCCGGCCTCGCCGAGGCGGTCGCCGAAAACGGCTTCGCCGCGACCACGATCGGGCACATCACCCGCCACGCGGCGGTCTCCCGCCGGACCTTCTACGAGCACTTCGCGAGCAAGGACGAGTGCTTCGTCGCCGCCTACGATTCGGTCATCGAGCAGCTCGCCGAGCGCGTCCGCGAGGCCTATGAGGCGGCCGACGACTGGCCCCACGCGATCCGCGCCGCGATCGCCGCGATGCTCTCCTTTCTCGCCGCCGAGCCCAACCTGGCCCGGCTCTGCATGGTCGAGGCGCTGGTCGCCGGCCCGGTCGTCGTCGACCGCTACGACGCCGCGATCCAGGACCTCGTGCCCTACTTCGAAGCCGGCCGGGAGGGCAAATCCAAGAAGGTGCTCGAGCGGCTCTCGCCGAGCACCGAGGAGGCCCTGGTCGGCGGCATGGCCTCGCTGATCTCACGCCGCATCCTGGCCGGCCAGACCGCCGAGCTCGAGGAGCTCCTCCCCGACCTGGTCGAGTTCACCCTGACGCCCTACCTCGGCAGCGCCGCGGCGGCGAAGATCGCCCACGAGTAGCCCCCACCCCCGCGTGGTTCCTTTTGGACGGTATGCGTCCGTAAGGAACCGCGACTCGATCTCCGGGGCGGCAAATCCGATCCCGTGGTTCGTTGTGGTCGCTGAGCGTCCGTAAGGAACCACGACCTCCGGTGGGCTTGACTCCGTCCGGCGCGTGTACGAACATACGTTCGTATGGAGATCGCTTGCGTCATCGGCAGTCGCATGGCGGCTCCGCCGCGCCCGGGTCGCTCCGGGGGGTCCCGGCCCGGGCGCGATCTGCTTCCCGATCCGGTGGCCGCGAGCGAGCGGACCGAGGCGATGGTGCGGGCGCTGGAGGGGATCGGCGCCGCGGTCGAGTCCGAGCATCCCGACGAGGCCTTCTTCGCGGTCGACGGCCTGCGCGGGGTCTACGGCGGCGAACGCGAGGGGGTGATCTCGGCCGCCCGCGACGCGATCGGCGCCGAGGTCCGGGTCGGGGTCGCGCCGACCCGCTTCGCCGCCTTCGCCGTCGCCCGCCACGAGGACGACGGCCACGTCGACGAGGCCGGCCTCGTCGCCTTCCTGGCGCCGCTCGGCGTCGGTCTCCTGCGCACCCGGCTCGGCGTCGCCGAGCCCGAGGCGGAGGAGTTCCTGGTCGCCTTGAAGCGGCTTGGGATCGGCACCCTCGGCCGGCTGGCCCGGCTCTCGCCCGACCAGGCCGCCGATCGCTTCGGCGCCGTCGGCCTGCGGGCGCTGCGGCTGGCGCGGGGGGAGGACGAGCCGCTGGCGCCCCGCCAGCCACACGAGGAGCTGGTCGAGGAGCTGGAGCTGCCGGAAGGGACCGCCGGGCACCAGCTCGATCGCGCCCTCGAGCTGCTGGTCGACCGCCTGCTGGCGGCGCCGCAGCGGCGCGGGCGGACGCTGCTGGGCCTGCGGCTCGGGGCGCGGCTGGCCGGCGGCGGCAGCTGGAGCGTCGAGCAGGGCCTCGGTCGGCCCAGCGCCTCGCCGGCGGTGCTGCGCGCGGTGCTGGCGCCGCGGCTGGAGACCCTGCCGGGCCCGGCCGAGGTGCTGCGGCTGCGCGCGCTCGGCTTCGGCCCGCCGGCCAGCGACCAGATCGAGCTGCCGGTCGGCGACGGGGCCCAGCTCTCGCGCCGGCGCCGTCTCGGCCAGGCGGTGCGCGAGGTGCGCGCCGCCCAGGGGGCCGAGGCGCTGCTCAAGGTCCTGCCGGTCGACGCCGCCTCGCGGGTGCCCGAGCGCTGGGCGATGCTGACGCCGTTCCCGGAGCTGTGAGGGCGGTGGCCTCCAGGCTGCGCCGCCTCTACACACCGCGCCCGGTCGCGGTGCGGCTCGACGCCACCGGGACTCCGGCGGCGGTCGGGGGCTCCGCCGTCGAGGCGGTCCGCGAGGAGTGGCTGGTCGAGGATCGCTGGTGGACGCCCGAGCCGCTGCACCGCCACTACTTCGAGCTGGTCCTCGCCGACGGGCGCGACGTCACCGTCTTCCGCCACGCCGGCGAGCGCTGGTACCGCCAGCGCGGCTGAGGCGGTCCGGTGGCGACGCCCCCCTACGTCGAGCTGCACGCGCACTCCGCCTTCTCCTTCCTCGACGGCGCCTCGACCCCGCTCGAGCTGGCCACCGCCGCCGAGGCGCTCGGCTACGAGGCGCTGGCGCTGACCGATCACGACGGCCTCTGGGGCTCCCGCGAGTTCGCGGAGGCGTGCCGGGGGTTTGCGCTGCGCGCCATCACCGGAGCGGAGCTGACCGTGCACCTCGGTCCCTCGTCAGCGGGGCCCGCGGACCCATACGCCCACCTCACCCTGCTGGCGCAGGACGCGACCGGATATCGCAACCTCTGCCGCCTCCTGACGCGAGCCCATGCCCACACGCGCGACAACACGGCGCGGGTCGCGACCCAGCCCTGGGCGACCCTCGAGCAGGTGGAGGAGCACGCGGAGGGGCTCGTCTGCCTCTCCGGCTGCGCCCGCGACGGGGCGCTGGCGGGCGCCTTCGAGCGCGGCGACCGGGCCCGCGGCGAGCGCCTCGGCCGCCGCCTGCTCGCCGCCTTCGGGCGCGACCGCTTCCGGGTCGAGCTGCAGCGGCCCTACTGGCGCCGCGACCGCGCCCGCAACCGCTGGCTGGCGCTGCTCGCCGAGCGCCTCGGCGTCCCCACCGTCGCCACCGGCAACGTCCACTCCCACAGCCGGCGCCGCGCCCGCCTCCAGGACGCGCTGGTCGCGGTCGGTCGCGGCGAGACCCTGGAGGCGTCCGAGCCCCACCGCCGCGGCAACCGCAGCTCGGCGCTGGCCGCGCCGGCGGCGATGGCCGAGCGCTTCCCCGAGCACCCCGAGGCGGTCGCCGAGAGCGTCCGCCTCGCCGAGCGCCTCCGCTTCGACCTCACCACCGAGCTCGGCTACCGCTATCCGCAGGAGACCGACGCCGACCTCACCCTCGCCGAGCTCTGCCGGACGCGGCTGCGCGAGCGCTACGGCGGCGCCGCCCACCGAGGGGAGGCCGAGCGCCGGCTGGAGGAGGAGCTGGCGCGGATCCGCAAGCTCGGCCTCTCCGGCTTCTTCCTCCTCCACCACGACCTGCTCGAGCTGGCCCGCGACGTCGCCGTCGAGGTCCGCGGCCGCGAGTCGGCCCGCGCGGTGCTGCCTCCCGGCCGCGGCCGGGGCTCCAGCGTCAGCTCGATCGTCTGCTACCTGACCGGCCTCTCCCACATCGACCCGGTCAAGACCGGGCTCTTCTCCGGCCGCTTCCTCAACGACGCGACCGGCGCCTCGATGCCCGACATCGACCTCGACTTCCCGCGCGACATCCGCGAGAAGCTGATCCCGCGCGTGCACGAGGTCTACGGCGCTGACCGCTCGGCCCTGGTCGCCGCCTTTCCCACCTACCGCCCGCGCGGCGTCGTCCGCGACCTCGGCAAGGCGCTCGGCCTGCCGCCGGCGGAGATCGACAAGGTGGCGAAGACGGCCGGCTTCCACGAGACCTCGCGCGAGCTCGAGCGCGACCTCATCGCCGCGCTCGGTCCCGAGCGGGCCCGGGCGCCGCGCTGGCGGGCGCTGCTCTGGCTTTGCCCGGAGGCGCTCGGGCTGCCGCGCCACGCCTCCCAGCACTCCGGCGGGATGGTGATCTCGACCGAGCCGTTGATCGACGTCTGCCCGGTGGTGCCGGCGGCGATGACCGGCCGGCAGATCATCCAGTGGGACAAGGACTCCTGCGCCGACGCCGGCCTGCTCAAGATCGACCTGCTCGGGCTGGGGATGCTCTCCGCGGTCGAGCGCTGCGTCGAGGAACTGGCCGAGACCCGCGCCGAGCGGCTCGACCTCTCGCGCATCCCCTACGACGACGAGCAGACCTTCGCCGCGATCCGCGCCGCCGAGACGACCGGCGTCTTCCAGATCGAGAGCCGGGCGCAGATGCAGATGCTGCCCCGCACCCAGCCGCGCGACCTCGACGACATCACGGTGCAGGTGGCGCTGGTGCGCCCGGGGCCGATCCAGGGCGGCGCCGTCCACCCCTACATAGAGCGGCGCAAGCGGCTGCGCGAGGACCCCGCCTACGAGGTTCCCTTCGAGCACCCCTCGCTGCGGCCGGTGCTGGCCGAGACGCTGGGGACGATCGTCTACCAGGAGCAGGTCCTGGAGGTGGCGATCGCCTTCGCCGGCTTCACCGCGGCGGAGGCCGAGAGCCTGCGCCGGGCGATGAGCCGCAAGCGCTCCCAGCAGGCGATCGACGAGCACCACCAGCGCTTCCTCGCCGGCGCCGCCGCCCGCCACGGGGCCTCGCCGGAGCTGGCGCAGCGGATCTGGGAGAAGATCCAGGGCTTCTCCGGCTTCGGCTTCCCCAAGGCGCACTCGGCCGCCTTCGGCCTGCTCGCCTACCAGTCCGCCTGGCTGCGCGAGCACCGTGGCCCGGAGTTCCTCTGCGCGCTGTTGAACGAGCAGCCCATGGGCTTCTACCCGCCCGACTCGCTGGTCCACGAGGCCCAGCGCCGCGGCATCCGCGTCGCCCCGCCCGACGTCAACCGCAGCCACGTCCTCTGCCACGTCGAATCCCCCACCCGCCGGCGCCAGGGAGAGGCGCCCGCGGGCGGGGGGATCGCCGCCTCGGCCCCCTTGCGCGGCGGGCTGCAGGTGCGGATCGGGCTCGGTTACGTCAAGGGGGTGCGGGCCGAGGAGATGGAGGAGCTGGTCGCCGAGCGCGGCCGCGGCGGTCCCTACCGCGGCGTCGCCGAGCTCGCCTCGCGGGCGGGGGCGGGGCTGGCGAGCCTCGAACGGCTCGCCTGGGCCGGCGCCCTCGACTCGATCCCGGCCGCCGGCGGGCCCCGCGACGGCGGCACCGAGGACCGTCGCCAGGCGCTCTGGCGGGTCGGGGTCAGCGGCCGCGGCCGCGGCGCCGCCGGCGGCACCCAGCTGGCGCTGCCGCTCGAGCCGCCGCTGCCGCCGGAGCTCGAGCCGCTCGGCGAGTGGGGCCGGCTGATCGCCGACTACCGCTCGACCGGGCTCACCCTCGGCCGCCACCCGCTGGCGCTGCTGCGCGGCGGCCTCGACCGCCGCGTCCGCGCCAGCGCCGACCTCGAGCGGCTTGCCGATGGCGCCGAGGTCGAGGTCGCCGGCCTCGTCGTCGCCCGCCAGCGACCTGAGACCGCGCGCGGGATCGTCTTCATGCTGCTCGAGGACGAGCGCGGCGTCGTCAACCTCGTCGTCCCCGGCAGGGTCTACGAGCGCCACCGGGCGCTGGTCCGGGCGGCGCCGCTGCTGATCGCCCGCGGCCGGCTCGAGCGCCGCGAAGGGGTGATCAACGTCGTCGTCTTCGAGGTCCGCCCGCTGCAGCCGACCGCGCCGCCGCCGTCGGCCGGGGCCATCGAGGCCGGGGACGGCCTACCGCCCCCGCCCGCCCGTCCCGACCGCGCCGAACCGCCTCCCGGGTCCTCCGACCGGCGCCGCGAGTCCGGCCGCGAGCGCCGCGAACTGGCGATCGCCGAGCTGCGCGAGGTGGCCCCAGCCGGTCACAGCTTCGGCCGCCGGGGGCGCTGACGCCGGGCACCACCGAGGAGCCGCTTCTGCGGCTATCCCGGTTGTCCCGGGCGCCGCCGAGCCGTTGCCGGCCTACACCCGCAGGGCGATCTTGCCGCCGCCGTGGCTCGATTCGGCCACCCGGTGGGCCTCGGCCGCGTCCTCGAGTGCGAAGAGGCGGTCGACGTGGACCGCGAGCCGGCCGTCCTCGACCAGGGTGGTTATTCCGGCCAGCCCGACCGGGTCGGGCTCGACCAGGAAGCCGGTCGCGCGCAGGCCGCGCCGCTCGGCCTGCTCGAGCAGGTCGGGGGAGACGCCGCTGGGGACCGCGACCAGCAGCCCGCCCCGCCGCAGCACCTCCAGTGAGCGCTCGCCGTTGGAGCCATGGCAGTCGATCACCACGTCGAGGTCGGCCAGCTCGGCGGCGACGTCGTCCTCGCGGTAGTCGAGCAGCCGCTCGACGCCGAGGCTGCCGAGCCACTCGGCCTGCTCGCGCCGCCCGGTCGCGAAGACCGTCGCGCCGCGCGCCCGCGCGATCTGGACCGCGAGGTGGCCGACGCCGCCGCCGGCACCGTGGACGAGCACGTCGTCGCCGGCCCGCACCCGCGCCGTGTCGACCACGACCTGCCAGGCCGTCAGGGCCGCCAGCGGCAGCGCCCCCGCCTCCTCGGTCGAGAGCCCGTGAGGCTTGGGCGCGAAGTGGCGCGAGGGAGCGGTGACGTATTCGGCGTAGGCGCCGGCCTGGCGCGGGAACCAGGGCATCCCGAAGACCTCGTCGCCGACCGCGAACCGGGTCACGCCCGGCGCGATCTCGGTGACGACGCCGGCGACGTCCCAGCCGAGGCGGAGCGGCGGCTCGCCCAGCAACTTCGCCATCCCGCGCCCCGCCCGGGTCTTGAAGTCGACCGGGTTGACGCCAGCCACCTCGACCCGAACCTGGACCTCGGTGAGGATCGGCCGCGGCACCGCCACCTGCTCGACCGCCAGCACCTCCGGTCCGCCGAACTCGCGCAACACCACCGCGCGCATCGTCTCGATCTCCTGCCCCGCGGCGGCCATCGCGGCCGATCATAGGCACTGCTGAGCTAGGCTGAGGCCGTCGCCGGTAAACCGGTTCGTACCCAACCGCACCTTTCGCCGTCCGCCGCGGTTCCACTACTGCGCGTGCCTGTCCGGAATCTGACTCCCAGCCACCACGTCGCCTTCTACCGGGGTGCTGACGAGTTCCTCGACGCGGCACTCGCCTATCTGCGGCCGGGGATCGAGGCCGGCGAGCCGGTCCTCGTCGCGCTCGGTCCGGCGCGCACCGAGCTGTTGCGCGACGCGCTCGGCGAGGAGGGCGCCGTTGTCGCCTTCGCCGACATCGAGGACTTCGGGCGCAACCCGGCCAGGCTGATCCCGGCCTGGCAGGACTTCGTCGACCGCCACCCGCCTGGCCGGCCGCTGCGCGGCCTCGGCGAGCCGGTCTGGTCCGCCCGCAGCCCGGCCGCCCGCGACGAGTGCGAGCGCCACGAGGCGCTGGTCAACCTCGCCTTCGGCCCCGAGACCGCCCCGGCGCTCTCGCTGCTCTGCCTTTACGACACCGCCGCGCTCGACGACGACACCCTCGAGGCCGCCGCGCTCACCCACCCCTTCCTCTTCGAGGCCGGCGAGCCCGGCGCCAACCCGGAGTGGGACGACCACGAGCCCGAGCCGTTCGCGGGCTTCCTGCCGCCGCCGCCGCTGGCCGCCCGCCAGCTCGAGTTCGACCGCGAGACGCTGAACGCGGTGAGGTCCGCGGCCGGCGTCGAAGCCGCCGAGGCCGGCCTCGATCCCGCCCGCCCCGCCGACTTCGTCCTCGCCGCCGGCGAGCTGGCGGCGAACAGCATCATCCACGGCGGCGGCCGCGGCAGCGCGGCGATCTGGCGCGAGCCCGGGGCGCTGCTGTTCGAGGTCCGCGACGAGGGCCTGCTGTGCCGGCCGCTGGCCGGCCGGGTCCGTCCCGACCCGACCCGGGAGCGGGGTCGCGGCCTCTGGGTCGCCAACCAGCTCTGCGACCTCCTGCAGCTGCGCTCGGGCCCCGGCGGCACCCAGGCGCGCCTCTGGATGGAGCTGCGCTAGCTTCAGGCGTGTGCAGCGGATCAATCTCGCCAACCCCGAGCTGAGCCACGACCCCGAGGACCCCGAGGCCTACCGCGTCGGCCAGCTCTCGCTGCGCAAGGCGCTCGGCTCCGAGCAGACCGGTGCCACCCTCTGGGAGCTCGCGCCCGGGCAATCGATCTGCCCCTACCACTACGAGGTCGGCGAGGAGGAGTGGCTGCTGGTGCTCGCGGGCAACCCGACCCTGCGCCACCCCGAGGGCCGGGACCGCCTCGAGCCGCTCGACGCGCTCTTCTTCCCCCGCGGGCCGGCCGGCGCCCACAAGGTGACGAACGAGACCGCGGAGACGGTTCGCGTGTTGATGTTCTCCGACCTCGTCGTCCCCAGCGCGACGGTCTATCCGGACAGCGACAAGATCGGGGTCTGGACCGGCGATGAGGCGACCGATCTCCTCGTCCGCCGCTCCGCCGGCGTCTCCTATTACGACGGGGAGGCCTGACCGCCTCCGCGACTTTGCCGCGGCGGCGATGAGTTTCGGACGCCGTCGCGGTCCCTACCCACATGAACTCCACCGCCACCACCACCGATAGCCGGGCCGCCGCCGCCCCGGCGCGCGCCGAGGGCCGCGCCTGGCTCGCCCTCTACGTCCTCTGTGCGGGAATGCTGATGATCGTCCTCGACGCGACGATCGTCAACGTCGCCCTGCCCTCGATCCAGGAGAGCCTCGGCTTCTCCCAGAGCAACCTCGCCTGGGTGATCAACGCCTACATGATCCCCTTCGGCGGTCTGCTGCTGCTCGCCGGCCGGATCGGCGATCTGCTCGGCCAGCGCCGCGTCTTCCTGGTCGGGCTGACGATCTTCACCGCCGCCTCGCTCCTCTGCGCCGCCTCGCCGGTGCAGGCGTGGTTGATCGGCGCCCGTTTCGTCCAGGGGATCGGCGGCGCGCTCGCCTCGGCGGTGATCCTGGGGATGATCGTGACGATGTTTCCCCACCCCGCCGACCAGGCGAAGGCGATCGGCGTCTACGGCTTCGTCGCCTCCGCCGGCGGCTCGATCGGCCTGCTGCTCGGCGGCGTCCTCACCGAGGCGATCAGCTGGCACTGGATCTTCCTCATCAACCTGCCGATCGGGATCCTCACCGGCTACCTCGCCCTGCGCCTGGTCGACAACCGCGCCGGGATCGGGTTCCGGCAGGGCGCCGACTTCCCCGGCGCGGCCCTGATCACCGGCGCCCTGATGCTCGGCGTCTTCACCATCCTCCAGGTCACCGAGTGGGGCTGGGGCGACGTGCGCACGATCGCCTGCGGCGCCGTCGCGATCGGGCTGCTGGTCGCCTTCGTCCTGCGTCAGGCGCGGATCGCCAACCCGCTGATGCCGCTGCGCCTGTTCCGCTCGCGCAACGTCGCCGGCGCCAACGCGCTGCAGGCGCTGCTGGTCGCCGGCATGTTCGGGATGTTCTTCCTCGGCGCGCTCTACCTGCAGAAGGTGCTCGGCTACGACCCGCTCGAAGTCGGCCTCGCCTTCCTGCCGACCACGGTCGTGATGGGCACGCTCTCGCTCGGCTTCTCCGAAAAGCTGATCATGCGCTTCGGCGCGCGGACGACGCTGATCCCGGGCGTCTGCATGATCGCCCTCGCCCTGCTGCTGTTCTCGCGGGTGCCCGAGAACGGCGACTACCTCGTCAACCTGCTGCCGCCGTTCCTCCTGATCGGCGTCGGCGTCGGCACCTCGTTCCCGGCGCTGACCACGGTGGCGATGTCGGGCGCGGACCCGAGCGAGGCGGGCCTTGCCTCGGGCCTGGTCAACACCAGCATGCAGGTCGGCGGCGCGATCGGCCTGGCACTGCTGGCGACGCTCTCGGCGGAACGCACCCAGAGCCTGCTCGACGCCGGCGAGTCGCAGGCGGCGGCGCTCACCTCCGGGTACCAGCTCGCCTACCTGATCGGCGCCGGCCTTGCTGCAATCGCCGTTGCAATCGCGATCTTCGTCCTGCGCCAACCCGCACATCCGCCGCAGGCCCCGCAGGCCGAACCGGCGCCCGGCACGCCTGAGCCCGCATATTCCGAGTCCAACTAGCGTGGACCGGGGCGCGGCGCGGCTAATAGATCTCCGCGCCGCGCCGATCTAGGGGTGAGATGTCCCCCCACGAGACCCCGCTCGCGCTCCCCGGCCGGCCCTATTCGGATGGGTCGGACGAGCAGCGCCGGATGGGGCAGATCTCCGGCTGGCTGTGGATCGTCGCCGCCCTCGTCGGCGGTTTCGCCGGCTTCCTCCCGGGCGCCGTCCACGAGGGGATGGGCTGGGTGCTGGCGGTCAGCGCGCTGGTCCTGGTCTGGGGGATCGGCAGCGTCACCGGGCTGATCCCCTGGACCCGCGCCTCGATGAACGCGCTCGGAGCCGGGATGGCGCTCTCGATCCCGATGGTCGGCCTCGCCGTCTACCTCTCCGGCGGCTCGCTTGCCTACGTCGAGCCGCTCCTCGTCTGCCCGTTGCTCTACGCCGCCTTCTTCTTCCCCGCCCGCTGGGCCTGGCCGCTGGCGATCGAGCTCGTGCTGGTCGCCGGCACGCCGCTGCTCTACGACCCCAACGCGATCGACAACGCCTACCTGCCGCGCTACGTCGCCCTCGTTGCCGGCTACCTGGCGGCCACCGCGGTGATGGTCGGCCTCAAACGCCGGCTGGTCGACGCCGAGGCGCGCCAGCGCGACTACGCCAACCGCGACCCGCTCACCGGCGTCGCCAACCGCCGCAACTTCGACGTCACCCTGCACCGCGAGCTGAGCGCCCGCACCCACCCGCGCCGTCGCCGCGAAGGCGACCCCTCGCCGCTGGCGGTGCTGCTGATCGACCTCGACGACTTCAAGGGGGTCAATGACCGCCACGGCCACCAGGTCGGCGACGCGGTCCTGGTCGAGGCGGCCGCCCGCGCCCACTCGATGCTGCGCTCCACCGACACCCTGGCGCGGATCGGCGGCGACGAGTTCGCGGTGATCGCGCCCGGCGCCCACGGCGAGGGGGTGCGGCGGATGGCGGAATCGATCCGCACCGCGGTCAACGTTCGCGAGCCCGGCGCCAGGGGCCCGGCCCCGACCGCCTCGATCGGCTGGGCCGTCTTCCCCGAAGACGGCGAAGACTTCGAGACCCTGATCCGGGTTGCCGACGACCGCATGCTGCGGCTGAAGCGCAACGGCAGCCCCTTCGCCCTCGGCGAGGCCCGCCAGCGGGTCGTCTAGGCCCCGCGCCGATCCCTGCCCGGCCCGCGCCTCGCTCGCCGCTGTCAGCCGCCCGCGTCCGCGGCGCTCAGGGCGTCGTCGCCGGCGGCGCCGATTCGAGCACGCCGAGGATCTGGGTCACCCGGCAGACCAGCAGCCGCTCCTCGTCGATCTCGACCCAGACGCCGGCCGAGGCGGGGAAGACGACGTGGTCGCCCGGCGCCACCGGCATCTCCACCCCGGCCTGGCTCCACCAGTCGAGGCCGGGGCCGACGGCGAGCACGATGCCCTGTTCGGGCGGCGGGTCGTGGGTCCCGGGCGGCACCACCAGTCCCGACCGCCGCACCCGGTCCTGGTCGAGCTCCTTGATCACGATCTGGTCGAACAGCGGCCGCAGCTGGTGGCGCAGGCCCGACTCGGTCGGATCCGGGATGTGCGCGGTGCCCATGCCCACAAAATGTCACATCCCGGTGTAGGCTGGCGCCGTCTGGGGCGCACGATCATGTTCGGCCGCCACTCGAAGAAGACCCGGGAACGGCTTCAGGCCACGGGCCTCCGCGCCCCGGCGACCGTGCTCGAGATCTCCGGCGGCCACCTCTCGGTGACCACCGGCAACCCGCAGCTGGCGGCCAACACCGAGGTGCCGATGAAGGTCACCCTGCGGATCGAGCCCGAGGGCGAGCCCCCGTTCGAGGTGGAGACCAAGCTCACCTTCCCGCAGCTCGGGATCCCCCGCCGCGGCGGCTCGGTCCCGGTCATCTACGACCCCGAGGACCGCGACACCGTGATCCTCGACCAGAGCGTCGAGGGCGGCCTCGGGATCGCGGCCGGCGCCCTGCGCGAGCGGGCCGGCAGCGAAGACCGGCCGGACCTCGGGTCGGTCGCCGATCTGGTCGAGCAGGCGAGCGCCGGCGGCGGCCTCGACGTCGAGGGCCTGCAGCGCTCCCTGCGCGAGCAGTTCGGCGCCGGCAGCGCCGGCGCCATGCCCGACCTCAGCGCCTTCGGCTTCCCCGCCCAGCCGCGCGAGGAGGACCCCGTCGACAAGCTCGCCAAGCTCGCCGAGCTGAAGGAGAAAGGCCTCCTCACCGAGGCCGAGTTCAACGCCCAGAAAGCCCGGATCCTCGGCGAGACCTGAGCCAGGGGGGCGAAAGCACTGTCGCTGAACGCTTTTCCAGGCGATGGCACGGAAAAGCGTTCAGGCATGGGCACCGGCGGTCTGGCGGTTGGCGCGACGCCAGCACGGGGTCGTGGCTCGTGCGCAGCTGCTGGAGCTCGGGCTCTCGCGGACGGCGATCGAACACCGTCTGAAGACGGGGCGCCTCCACCGGCTGCACCGGGGCGTCTTCGCCGTGGGACGCCCCCGGGTCGGCCGCCTCGGCGAGCTCCACGCCGCCGTCCTCGCCTGCGGGCCCGCCGCGCGCCTCAGCCACCGCAGCGGCGCCGAGCTCTGGGGAATCCGCCGGCGGACGCCCGGCCCCGTCGAGGTCTCGGCGCCCGCATCTGCCAATCCGCGCTGCCCCGGCGTCAAGGTCTACCGGCGAGCCGGCCTGCGCGCGCCGCGCGAGGTTGCGAGCGTCCCGGTCAATGACCCGGTCTCGATCCTCGTCGATCTCGCCACCTGCCTCTCGACCGAAGCGGTCGAAGCTGCCGTCAACGAGGCCGACCGTCTCGGCCTCGTCTCCACCGACCGCCTGCCGACCCTGCTCGAGGCCCTGCCCCGCCGGCCAGGTCGCGGACGCCTCCGCGCCATCCTCGCCGCCCAGACCTTCAGCCGGTCGCAGAGCGCGCTCGAGCGCCGCTTCCTGCCGATCGCCCGCGCTGCCGGCCTGCCGCGGCCCAGGGCACAGTCCCAAATCGGCGCCTACCGCGTCGACTTCCACTGGCCGCACCTCGGCCTCGTCGTCGAGGCCGACAGCCTTGCCTACCACCGCACCGCCGCCGATCAGGCCGTTGACATGAGGCGCGACCAGGCCCACGCCCGCCGCGGCCTGCGCACGCTCCGCTTCACCCACTCGCAGATCTTCCACCAGCCGCGGTACGTCCAGACGGTCCTCGAAGAGGCAGCGCGTCACCTCGGATAGCAGGGGCTGGCGTGCGCGGGGAGAATCGTCCCTCAGGATGGCCGCCTCCGCTCCCACGGCGTCCCGGCGCCCCGGTCGCCGCGAGCTCGGCATGGCCGCGCTCGCGCTCGGCGCGCTCGGGATCGTCTTCGGCGACATCGGGACCAGCCCGCTCTACGCGCTGCAGACCGTCTTCTCGGCCGATCACCACGCGGTCAAGGCGACCGAAGCCGACGTCTACGGCGTCATCTCGCTGGTCTTCTGGACGATCACGCTGATCGTCTCGATCGAGTTCGTCGTCCTCATCATGCGTGCCGACAACGACGGCGAGGGCGGCATCCTCGCCCTGATCGCACTGGTCATGGGCGCGCCGCTGCGCAGCGCCCGGACCAAGGCGATCCTGATCGCGATCGGCCTGCTCGGCGTCTCGCTCTTCTACGGCGACGGGATCATCACGCCGGCGATCTCGGTCCTCTCGGCGGTCGAAGGGGTGAAGGTGGTGGAGCCGGGCCTCGAGCACTTCGTCGTCCCGGTGACGATCGTCATCCTCGTCCTCCTCTTCAGCGCCCAGCGCTTCGGCACCCACCGGATCGGCCGCGTCTTCGGTCCGGTGATGGTGGTCTGGTTCGCGGTCATCGCCCTCGCCGGCCTGGTCCGCGTCGCCGGCCACCCGGCGATCCTGCAGGCGCTCTCGCCCCACTTCGGCGTCGAGTTCTTCGGCCACCACTTCCTCACCGCCTTCATCGCCCTCGGCTCGATCGTGCTGACGATCACCGGGGCGGAGGCCCTCTACGCCGACATGGGCCACTTCGGCCACCGGCCGATCTCGCGCGCCTGGTTCCTCGTCGTCTTCCCGGCGCTGACCCTCAACTACATGGGCCAGGGCTCGCTGATCCTCGACACGCCGAGCGCGATCGAAAACCCCTTCTTCCTCCTCCTGCCCCACTGGGGGCGGCTGCCGATGGTGCTGCTGGCGACGGTGGCGACCGTGATCGCCTCCCAGGCGGTGATCTCCGGCGCCTTCTCGGTCACCCGCCAGGCGGTCCAGCTCGGCTTCCTGCCGCGGCTGCAGATCCGCCACACGTCGGCCCGCGAGATCGGCCAGATCTACGTCCCCGCCGTCAACTGGTTCCTGCTCGTCGCGGTCGTCGCCCTGGTCGTCGGCTTCGGCTCCTCGACCAAGCTTGGCGCCGCCTACGGGATCGCCGTGACCGGCACGATCACCGCCGACACCCTGCTCTTCCTCGTCGTCGTGCGGATGCTCTGGCGCAAGCCGGCCTGGGTCACGGCGCTGGGCGCGCTCGTCTTCTTCACCGTCGACTTCGCCTTCCTCGGCGCCAACCTGACCAAGGCCGCGCACGGGGGCTGGTTCCCGCTCACGGTCGGGGCGATCGCCTTCGCCGTGCTCAGCACCTGGCGCCGCGGCGCCGAGAAGGTGCACGCCGAGCGGATCGAGGAGGAGGGCTCGCTGCGCTCCTTCGTCACCGAGCTGCGCGGCCTCGAGCCGCCGGTCACGCGCCTGCCGGGCGCCGCCGTCTACCTCAACGCCCGCCGCGAGACGACGCCGCTCGCTCTGCGCAGCAGCCTCGAGCACACCCACGCCCTGCAGGAGGCGATCGTGATCCTCTCGATCGAAACGACCAAAGCGCCCTTCGTGCCCGAGGCCGAGCGCCTCATCGTCGACGACCTCGGCTACCGCGACGACGGCATCACCCACCTCACGGCCCGGGTCGGGTTCCAGGACCCGGTCGACGTGCCGCGGATGATCGAGCTCGCCTGCGAGCAGGGCCTCGAGAGCGATGTCGATCCCGACCAGGTGATCTACGTCCTCTCGCAGATCTCGATCACGCCCGGCGCCGCCCCCGGCATGCGCGGTTGGCGCAAGCGCCTCTTCGTGGCGATGGCCCGCAACGCCGCCAGCCCGGTCGAGTACTTCCACCTTCCCCGCGAGCGCACCGTCAGCCTCGGCTCGACGATCGAGCTCTGAGCGCCGCGTTTGAGCAATCATGCCGGGCGGGAAACCTCTCGGTGGGGATGGCAACGGAAGGAGAGGAAATGGATCCACAGCTTGCATGGCGGGCTCGGAGCCGCCGGGCGCTGGTGCTGCTGGCGGCCGCGGCGGCGGTGTTCGCGCTCGGGGCCCTGGCGGCGCAGGCGCGGGCGGCGCCCGACTACGTCGGGCTCGGCGACTCCTACGCGGCGGGGCCGCTGATCCCGAACCAGGTCGCGCCGCTCGGCTGCCTCAGGTCCGACCATGACTACGCCCACCTGGCGCGCCCGGGGATCGGCCTGCCGCTGTTCGACGCCAGCTGCAGCGGCGCGACGACCTACGACATGACGCACCCCCAGGCAGTCGAGCTCGGCTCAAACCCGCCGCAGCTAGACGCGCTCAGCGCCACAACCCGGCTCGTCACCCTGACGATCGGCGGCAACGACATCGGCTTCTCCGAAGTCGCCCAGGAATGCATCACGATCAACCCGTTCAGCACCCCCTGCAGGGACCGCTACGACGCCGGCGGGCGGGACCAGCTGGCGGAACGGATCGCCGCGACCGCACCCAAGGTCGCCGCGGTGATCGACGCCATCCACGCCCGCGCGCCGCGGGCCAAGGTCCTGGTCCTGGACTACCCGGCGATCTTCCCGGAGAGCGGCTCGGGCTGCTGGCCGCAGATGCCGATCGGCTGGGGCGACGTCCCCTACCTGCGCCGGACCGAGCAGGGCCTCAACGCGATGCTGAAGAGCCAGGCCGCCGCCCACGGCGCGACGCTGGTCGACTGGTACGGGGCCAGCATCGGCCACGACGCCTGCCGGTCGCTCTCGAGCCGCTGGGTGGAACCGCTGGTGCCGGGCCAGCTCGCCGCCCCGATCCACCCCAACCTGGCCGGCATGCGGGCCGCCGCCGGCCTGGTGGTCGCCAACCGGTAGCTCTCGCCTTGCCTCAGCCGCCGTGGGCGCGGCGGCTGAGGTCCTGCCAGCGCTCCCAGACCTCGAGCCGGCTCTCGTACTCGCCGCGGATCGTCTCCAGCGCCCACTCGCCGAAGAAGACGCGCAGCGGCGGCTCCTCGGCATCGACCAGCTCCAGCACCGCGGCCCCGGTGGCCTCCGGGTCGCCGCGGTTGGCGCGGACGCCACCTTTGGCCCGCGCCTCGCGCATCGGGTCGTAGGCCGGCAGCTGCTCGGCCTGCACCGCCGAGGGCCCCGCCCAGTCGGTCGAGTACCCGATCGGCTCGATCAGCGTCACCTTCAGCCCGAACGGCTTCACCTCCGCCGCCAGCGACTGGCTGAACGCCTCCAGCCCCCACTTCGAGGCGTGGTAGAGGCCGATCCCCGGGAAGGCCTGGACGCCGCCGATCGAGGAGACCTGGAGGAAGTGGCCCGAGCCCTGCTCGCGCATCCGCGGCAGCGCCGCCTTCGTCACCCAGAGGGCGCCGAACAGGTTGGTCTCGATCTGTTCCCGCGCCTGCGACTCGCTGACCTCCTCGATCGCCCCGAACAGGCCGTAGCCGGCGTTGTTGACGACGACGTCGAGGCCGCCGAAGCGCTCCTCGGCCGCGGCCACGGCGGCGTCCACCGCCGCCTTGTCGGTGACGTCCAGCTCCAGCGCCAGCACCTGGTCGCCGTAGCGCTCGCCCAGCGCCGTCAGCGTCGAGGCGTCGCGGGCGCTCGCCGCCACCCGATCGCCGCGCGCCAGCGCCGCCTCCGCCCAGATTCGGCCAAACCCCTTCGAGGTGCCGGTGATGAACCACCGCTTCGCGTCCCCGTCCATGCGCTCCCTTTCTTCGATGACTGTCGAACAATCCTCGCAAATCGCCGACCCCGGCCTGCCAGGGCACCGGGGCCTGGGCCCCCTGGACGCCCGGCGCGCTGCCCGCCGGCACGCGCCCCGGTCCGAAGCCCGGCGAAAACGCAGTTCTGCCCGCATAGCGAGCGGAACCGCGTTTTCAGCGTCCGATCGCCGGCGAGGAGTCGGGGGGCTAGAGGTCGCGCTCGTAGAAGAGCATCGCCGGGCCGTCGGGCGCTCCCTCGCGGTTCGTGAAGCCGGCTGACTCGTAGAGCCCGATCGCCGCCCGGTCCTCCGGCGTGGTGTTGAGGTCGAGCGTCGCCGCGCCGGCGGCCCGCGCCGCCGCCATCGCGGCCTCGAGCAGCGCCCGCCCGAATCCCTGCCCGCGCCGTGCCGGCACCACGTAGAGCTCCTGCAGGTGCGCTTCTGCGCCCTCGCTCCAGAGCCCGAGTCGGAAGCGGAGCAGCGCCAGCCCGACCGGGTCATCCGTCCGCCCACCGCCCCCCTCGCCGCTGCCACCCTCCCCGACCGCAGGGCCCGCGCCCTCGGCGACCAGGACCACCACCTCGCCGGCCTCGAGCAGCCCGTCGAGCCGGGCCGCCACCCACTCCACGCCGGGCGACGGTTCGTCGTACTCGAGGTTGAAGTCGTGCAGCAGCCGCGCCACCGCGACCGCGTCCCGCTTCCTCGCCTCGCGAACCATCAAACCCAGTCTGACCACCCGGACGCCGCAATGCGACCGTTCCTGATGACCTTTGTAACCCTGTGGGTGACAAAGGTCATCAGGAGGAGCCGGAGGATCTGCCCGGCGAGGTGCGGGCGGCCTGTGCGGCGGTCGCCGCCCGGGCCCGCCAGGTCCGGATCGAGGCCGGCGCGATCGCGGAGTACGCCGCGGCCCTGCCGCCCCCCGGCCCGCCCGCTCCGGACCCGCGGCTCGAGCTGCCCGGCGCCGACCGCGAGACGCGCGCCGCCTTCGCCGTCTGCCTCGATGCCGTCAACTTCGGCTCCGGCTGGTGGCCGACGATCCGCAAGCGCCCCGGCCACAGCGGCTTCTTCACGGTTGCCGCCGGCCTCGCCGACCGCTTCCGCGCCGCCGGCCCGTGGCGGGCCTCCGAGCTCGCCTCGCTCAGCGCCGCCCAGGTCGCCGCCACGCTCGGCCAGGATCCCGCCCACCCGCTGATGGCGCAGTTCGCCGCCGCCCGCCGCGACGTCGGCATCCACCTGGTCGCCGACCACGACGGCAGCTTCGCCGCCGCGGTCGACTCGGTCGCCCCGGCGGCGCCGGCGCTGGCCGCGCTCTTCGCCTCCTGGGAGGCCTTCGCCGACGTCTCGACCTACGCCGCCGGCGGGGCCCGGCTGCGGGTCCCCTTCTACAAGCGCGCCCAGCTGCTCGCCGCCGACCTCGACCGCGCCGGCGTCGCCCGGGTCGCGCAGCTCGACCGCCTCACCGCCTTCGCCGACAACCTCGTCCCCCACGTCCTCCGCCTCGACGGCGTCCTCGTCCTCGACCCGGCGCTGGCAGCCCGGATCGAGGCCGGCGACCTCCTCGTCCACGGCTCCCCCGAGGAGGTGGAGCTGCGCGCCGCCGCCGTCCACGCAGTCGAGCTGCTCGCCGCCGCCCGACCCGACCTCACCGCGGCCGAGATCGACGCCGCCCTCTGGGACCGCGGCCGCCAGCCCCGCTACAAGGCCCGTCCCCGCCCGCGCTGCCGCAACACCGCATACTGAGGCGGTGCCCACCCCCTTCCCGCCCACTGCGGCGAGCGCCGCTGCCTTCGCCGCGGAGTGGGTCGGCGCCTGGAACGCCCACGACCTCGAGGCGATCCTCGCCCACTACGCCGAGGACGTCGTCTTCGTCTCGCCCTTCGTCACCGCCCTGCTCGGCGCCGAGGACGCCACCGTGCGCGGCCGCGATGCTCTCCGCGAGTATTTCGCCCGCGGCCTGGCCGCCTACCCCGACCTTCACTTCGAGCTGCACGGCGCCCTCGCCGGCGCCGGCTCGGTCGCCGTCCACTACCGCTCGGTCGGCGGCCGCGAGGCGATCGAGGCGATGGAGATCGGCGCCGCGGGCCTCGTCACCCGCGTCCTCGCGCACTACTCCGAGCCCGCCGCCTAGCCGGGCGCGTTCCCTGCTCCCCAGGCCGGCCGCGCCCGTCGCGCGCGTCCCGCGTCGCGGCCAGCAGCCGCTCGCGCCGCGCCGGCGGCAGGTACTTGACCGCCTCGCGCATCGTCACCCCGGAGGCGCGGCTCGCCCGCGGCGCCAGCCACGCGTAGACCTCCTCGCCGCGCGTCTTGGCGGCTTCGCGCAGCACCCACCCGATCGCCTTGCGGATGAAGAACTCGCGCTCCTCGAGCATCGCCTCGGCGTAGGCCGCGAAGCGGTCGAACGGCGCCCCCGCCTTCAGCGGCTCGATCTGCGAGAGCAGCGCCGCCCGCCGCACCCAGAAGTCACCGTCCCGCGCCCAGCCGTCGAGCCGCGGCGCCGCCTCGGGGCGCGCTGTGAGGAGCGCCCCCAGCACCTTGACCGCGAGCACGTCGACGATCGCCCAGGTGCCCGCCTCGTGCACCATGCGGCGGATCCGCGCCAGCTCAGCCGCCGTGACCAGGTCCGGCCGCGCCTCGAGCGCCATCGCCGCCGCCAGCCGGCACTCGAAGACCGGCCGCGCCCAGAGCCGGTCGACCAACGCGTCGAGCTCGGCCCGGCTGCCGGCCTCCGCTGCCGTCGCGCACGCCAGCCGCCTCACCTCCGGCACCCGCACCCCGAGGTGCTCCAGCTCGCTCTTCAGATAGCGCTTGGACCCCGCGGCCCGCTCCGGGTCGCCGCCCGCCCGCAGCGCCGCCTCGAGGAGTCTCGCCGCCCGACTTGTCATCGGCCTGACACGCGCGGCATCATCCCACCTGAGGTGTCTGGGAATCAGCCGTCAAACGACGCTCTGCTCGAGCTGGCCGAGGCCTGCGCGCCGCCGCCGCTGGTCGCCGCCGTCCGCGCCGAGCTCGCCGCCGCCGGCGCCCGCCCCCGCACCAACCGCGACATCGCCCAGCAGCTCTTCGTCACCCCGAAGACCGTCGAGGTCCACCTCAGCAACACCTACCGCAAGCTGGGCATCGGCTCTCGCCGCCAGCTGCCCACCGCCCTGGCGCCCGCCGCCTGAGCCGCCGCCCCCCGCCGCCCGTAGGATGGGCGGGTGGGACCCCAGCAGCCCAAGCCGGTCAACTGGCGCGCCTGGATCATCGCCGCCGTCGTCGTCCTGGTCGTCGTCGTCTGCCTGCAGAACTCCCAGCAGGTCAGCTTCGAAGTCCTCTTCGCCTCCTTCAACGCGCCGCTGATCGTGATCCTCGCCGTCTTCGTCCTCATCGGAGCCCTGATCGGCTACGCCGCGCCGATCCTCCTCCGCCACCGCCGCACCGAGCGCGCCAAGGCGAGGGCGATCGAGCCCAAGGGCCTCGACCCAAAGAAGTAGGCTTACCATACAAGAGCACTTGACTGCTCAGTAATGCTCTGGTATTAATCGGGTCGCGCTGAGCAACTGGCTCGCTCGGCGCCGAAGCGTCCGGCCCCCTGTGCGGGGGCGCCAGATCCGTCGGAGGGTGGGAGTCGTGTCTGAAGCCGGTCCCGGAGGAGCGTCCACGCCCAGGCCACAGCGGCCGTGTGGCGGTGGCTCGCCGACCCGGGCCGGCCTCGGGGGTCCCGCCGCGCTTCGCAGGAGGCGCCCGTGCCGGAGCGCGCTGACAGGTGGCTCCGGCACGAGCGGACACGACACCGGCGCCTCGGCGCCGGCTCAAAGGAGACAGAATAAATGAGGCATCTCAAGATCCTGGGCCTCGCGGTCATCGCGGCCGCGGCCCTGACCGCGTTCGTCGGCGCCAGCTCGGCCTCGGCGACGGTGCTGTGTAACACCAGCACCAACCCGTGCGGGTCCAAACTCGCCGGCGAATCGACGATCAAAGCCGAACTGTCCGAAGGGAAAGCCGTACTCACGGCGGGGCTCGGCAAAGTCGAATGCTCGGTCTCGGAAATCGAAGGGAAAACCGGCGCGGCCGCCGGCTCGAACACGGGCGCGCTCAGCAAACTCAGTCTCTCCTCGTGCAACGCCGCGTTCGAAACCAAAAAAGCGGGCAGCCTGACTGTCAACTACACCTCCGGCGCGAACGGCCAAGTCGTCGCCGAAGGGTTCGAAGTGTTCTACAACCTCGGCGGCATCGAATGCACCTACGGCGGCACGGTCTCCGAAGGGATCACCGCCACCGGCGGCAGCCCGATGATCGTCAAGGCGGTCAACGCCCCGATCCCGAAGCTCAAAGGCGGCATCCTCTGCGGCAATCCCATGAAATTGAACGCCATCTACAAAGTCACAACGCCCAGTTCGCTGTTCGTCGCGGAAAAATAGAGCGCGGGCCCGCAGACGCATGGGTGGCGCCGAGCCCGGGCGGCCCCACCCTTTTCCTATATCGCTGGCGTTCCTTGACATCACCGCGCAGGATCATTAGATTGACCGCAGGGGTGCCGCTCGCGCTCAGGGACGCGGCGGCTGTCAGCAACAAGGGCAGGAGGACGCTGTGGGAGCGATCGGATCGGGCTACATGGCCGCGCAGCGGCTTGCACTCGCCCTCGGTCTCTCGCTGCTCGCGCTCGGATCGTTGGCGCCGAACGCGGCGGCCGACGCACCGACGCACCTGTTCAACGCGGCCGCCTCCCTGACCGGCGACTGCAGCACCTCAAGCCTCGACCCGGTCCCCGATCCCGGGTGCCCGAACCCTCCCCACCCCGGCGCCTTCCCAGAACCGGGTTCGTTGGCCATCGATTCCTTCGGGAACATATATGTCAACAACGCCGGCATTGCTCACACTTGGGAAGACTCCCGGGTCGACATCTTCGGGCCGACTGGCAAGTACATCAACTCAGTGGCCGCGCCCGGCGCTCTCGGCGTCGCCGTCGACTCGGAGGGCTACATGTATACGTATGGCTCCGTCGTGACGGGCCCGCTCAAACTGGTGCGGTTCACGCCGGCGGCTTCGGGATATGACCCGGCCAACGAAGAAATCGCCTACGAACCCGATGCGACCACGGTTCTGACCGAGCAGCCTGGCTTCAGTTTCCGGAGCGGCCTCGCGATCGGCCGCAACGACCATCTGTTCGTCGACTTCCGCGATCACATCAACGAGTACGGCAATGCCGCGGAAGGCAACCCGCTGCTCGACAGCACAATCGGTGCGGGCGATCTTCACGAAAGCGCCTGGATCACGGTCGACCGCCGCAACGGCGACATCTACGCCAGCGACAGCGTCAAAGCCTTTGCCGCGGCGACGGTCAAGGTCTTCGATGGTGAAACGGCGGGAAACCCGCTGAAGCGGACGATCAGCGGCTTCGACGCCAACCAGGGGCTCGTATCGGCAGCGGTCGACGAAGCGACCGGGCACGTCTTCGTTGACGACATCAACTCCGACAAAGCGAGGAAGCGGATCTATGAGTTTCCGCAGGCCGCCGGCAACCAGACCGTCGCGGCGGACAGCATCGCCACGCTGGAGCACGGCTTCAACTACGTGGCGTTTCCGAGGATCGCGATCTCCAACGCGCCCGGCAGCGCCAACCAGGGGTATCTCTACGTCCCGATCGGAGGGGAAACGCCCGGGCACCTCTACGCCTTCGAACCGATCCCGCCGATAGAACCACCCAGCGTAGGAGCGCTCTCGGTGTCGGACGTGACCGCCTCCGAGGCGGAAGTCCACGCCACCATCAACCCCGGGGCCGCGGCGACGAGCTATGCGTTCGAGATCGCGCCGACGTCCGTCGTCGAACAGGAAGGGTTTGCGACAGCCGTCAGCTTTGGCGGCGGCTCGCTCGTCGCCAGCACCGAAGACAGCCGGGTGGCGGCGCCGACCGGCGGGCTGCTCCCCGGCACGCCGTACACGGTCCGGGTCGTGGCCAGCAACGAATGCCACCCAACCACCGAACCTGGGGTTCTATGCAGCGCGGAGGCCCAGAGCACGTTCGTGACGCTGGAAGAGCCAACTCCCGCCGGCGGCTGTCCGAATGGAGCGCTCCGCACCGGAGCGAGCGCGGCGCTGCCCGACTGCAGGGCCTATGAGCTGGTCACGCCGCCCGACACCGGCGCTCGCGCGCCGACCGGGATCGGGTTCGTCGGCGACCTCTTCGCGACGCGCGAGGTCAGCGCCGACGGACAGAGCGTCTCCTTCCTGACGATGGGCGGAATCGTGCCGCGCACCGAAGGCGCGGGCGGCCAGTCCGGCGACGTCTACCGGGCCGCCAGGGGGCCGGCCGGTTGGCACACCGCCCTCGCCGGGCCGACCGGGGCGCAAACCATTGGATCCTCGCCGGGCGGCGTCTCCGCCGATCACCTCCACCTGTTCTGGAAGGTGGCCGGAAACGATCCGCTGGCATCGATCAACGGCCAGGAAACGAGGTACGTGCGATACCCCGACGGGCATTCGACGCTGGTCGGCCGTGGGAGCATCGGCGAAGACCAGAATGCCGCGGGCCTGTGGATCGCCGCCGGCGGCACTCACATCCTCTTCAGCTCCACCGTCAGGCTCGAGCCGAACGCGCCCGGTGGCGCCGCCGTCCTCTACGACCGCACCGCCGACGAAGCGACGCACGTGGTGTCGCTGCTGCCGGGGGACGTCCCGCCGCCCGACGGCGCCAGCGCCTCGTTCGCGGGCACCGCGGCCGACGGCTCGGCTGTCGCCTTCAGGATCGGCGCCTCGCTCTACGCACGCTTCGACAACGCCGCCACCTTCCAGCTCGGCACCGGCGCCGGAGCGTTCGCCGGGTTCGCGGCCGGCGGGACGCGCGCCTTCTACCTCAACGGCGGCGACCTCTTCGCCTTCACCGCGGCGACCGAACAGACGCAGGAGCTCACCGCCACCGGAGACGTGACGGTCGTCAACGTCGCTCGGGGCGGAGGCGTCGCCTACTTCACATCGCCGACCGCGCTGCCGGTCGAACCCGGCCCGACGGGGGCGCTGCCGCTGGCCGGCCAGCCGAACCTCTACGCCACGGACGGCACCTCGACCGAGTTCGTCGGCACCGTCACCGCCAGGGACGTGGCGGGTGAACCGACCCAGGACCGCACGGTCGACGGCCTCGGCCTCTGGGTCCGGGGTGTCGAAGAACGGCGGGGCTCGGTGGATCCCTCGCAGGTCACCGCCGACGGGTCGGTCCTCGTGTTCTCCTCGCGCGCCGACCTCACCGCAGCCGGTACCGGCGGCAAGGCCGAGATCTACCGCTACGACCGCTTGCGGAACAGCCTCGACTGCCTCTCCTGCGATCCGGCCAGGCTGCCGGCCAAGGCCGGCGCGAGCCTGGTCTCGCTCGCGAACGTCCCATTCCAACCGGCCCCCTTCTCCTCCTTTGCCGAAGTCGCCAACCTCTCGGCCGGCGGCGACCGGGTCTTCTTCCAGACCCCCGAAGCCCTGGTCGCGGCCGACACCGACCAGCTCCAGGATGTCTATGAGTGGGAGGCCAACGGCGTGGGGAGCTGCGCCAGGCCCGAGGGCTGCGTCTTCCTGATCAGCTCGGGCCACAGCGCCAGGGCCAACTACCTCTACGGCGCGAGCGCGACGGGCGACGACGTCTTCTTCACGACCAGCGACAGGCTGCTGGGCTCCGACCCAGACGAAACCTCCTCGATCTACGACGCGCGCGTCGGCGGTGGGTTCGCCGCGGACTCTCTTTTTCCCTGCCAGGGCGAAGCCTGCCGCGGGCAGCCCTCGCCGGCCCCGGCCCTTTCGGCGCCGGCGAGCCCGGCGTCGGGGGCGATCGGCAACGTGACCCGGCCGCGGGCGAGGAAGTGCCCGAAGGGCAAGCATCGGGTGACCCGCAAAGGGAAGCAGATCTGTGTCAGGTCGAAACGAGGACAGAAGCGAGGCCACCGATGAGGAACGTGTGGAGGAAAGGGATCCTGGCTCTCGGCGTTGCGCAGGCGATCCTCCTGCTCGCCGGCGTGTCGAGCACGCCGGCGGCCTTCGAACCCGACAGGTTCGCGATCGAATCCGCATCGGCCTCGCTCTCCACGCCCCAGGCCGGCGCGCACGCGGACGTCACGGTCAGCTTCGAATTCGCCCTCTCCGAAGGAGAACCGTATGGCCTGGCGCGAGACATCGAGGTATCGCTGCCTCCCGGCGTGATCGGGAACCCGCAGGGGATCCCCCGCTGCTCGGTGCTGCAGCTGGGCAATACGGTGGACGAAAGCGCCTGCCCGCTCGACTCGCAGGTGGGGGTCACCCTGATACGGCTCGGCGGGATCAACTCCGGGACCTTCGTCGAGCCGCTCTACAACATGCCCGCCCCGGGCGGCGACGTGGTCGCGCGCCTCGGCTTCTTCGCCGGCCCCTATCCGGCGGTGCTCAGCGTTCGCGTCGACCCGATCCGCTACGGGCTGGTGGCGACGATCGAAGGGGCCCCGTCGGGGGCGACGCTGATCGGCGCCAGCACGACGCTCTGGGGCGTTCCGGCAGACCCGTCCCACGACGCCCAGCGCCTCACTCCTCAGGAAGCGCTCAACGGGAAAGCCCCGCCGGGGGGCCGGAAAGCCACGCTGCCGCCGGCGCCCTTCATGAGCAACCCGACCAGCTGCGTCACCCCCCGCAGCCTCACCGTGACCGCGACGACGTACGAGCTTCCCGCTGCGCCGGTGAGCAGGACCGCGCCCTTCCCGGCCATCGTCGGCTGCGGCAAACTGAGCTTCGAACCTGAATTCGCGCTGACGGCGACGAATCCGGAAGCCTCGGCCCCGACCGGGGTCGACGTCGACCTCCGCATCCCCCAGGACGAAACGCCGCAGGGGCGGGCGACCTCGGCTCTGCGCAGCGCCGAGGTCACCCTGCCCCCCGGCTTGACGATCAATCCCGCCGCCGGGGACGGCCTGGTCGGCTGCAGCAGCGCCGAGGTCGGCTTCGAAACGGCCCGGCCGCCGGCCTGCCCCGACGCGGCCAAGCTGGGGAGCGCCGAGCTCGAGGTGCCGGCGCTCGAACGCGTCCTGCACGGTTCGATCTACCAGCGCACGCCCGAGCCCGGGCACCTCTTCCGCTTCTGGCTGGTCACCGACGAACTCGGCGTGCGCCTCAAGCTGCCGGCGGAAATCGAGGCCGACCCGGTCACCGGCCAGCTGCGGACGATCTTCGACGGGATCGCCTCGCTGGGCGGGAACCCGCAGGTTCCGGTGTCCGACATCAGGCTGCATTTCTCGGGCGGGCCGCGGGCTCCCCTGGCGACCCCTCCCGGCTGCGGCACCTTCCAGACCCACTACGTCTTCACCCCCTGGTCGGGCAACGGCCCGACCAGGGGGGACGCGC
Source organism: Solirubrobacterales bacterium (assembly GCA_046330305.1). Lineage (GTDB taxonomy): Bacteria > Actinomycetota > Thermoleophilia > Solirubrobacterales > 70-9 > VAYN01. The sequence goes on from JAXLTA010000013.1 coordinate 164,906, forward strand.
CGCTGACGATCGGCGCCGGCTGCGGCAAGGGAGGGTTCTCGCCCCGCCTGCTCGCCGGCACCGAAGATCCCTTCGCCGGGCGGTTCTCCCCCTTCACGCTGGAACTGACGCGCGCCGACGGCGAAGCGAACCCCAGCGGGCTCGAAGTCACCCTGCCGCCGGGCCTGCTCGGGAAGCTGGCCGGGATTCCCGTCTGCCCCGACTCCGCCGCCCCGACGGGCGCCTGTCCGCCGGCCTCGCAGGTCGGCACCGTCGCGACGGCCTCGGGCGTCGGCACCTCGCCCCTCTGGATCCCGCAGCCCGGCAAGGAACCCACCGCCGTCTACCTGGCCGGTCCGTACCGGGCCGCTCCCTACAGCCTCGTCATCCGCGTCCCGGCCCAGGCCGGCCCGTTCGACCTCGGCACCGTCGTCGTCCGCGCCGGGATCTACATCTCGCCGGAGACCGCCCAGATCACGGTCAAGTCGGATCCGCTGCCGCAGATCCTGCAGGGCGTCCCGATCGCCTACCGCGCGATTCACGTGGACGTCTCGCGGCGCGACTTCACCCTCAATCCGACCGACTGCTCGGCGAAGCGGATCGAGGCGACGGTGGTGGCGACGAGCGGGGACGTCGCCACCCCGACGGCCGGCTTCCAGGCCACCAACTGCGCCAAGCTCGGCTTCCGGCCGAGTCTGAAGCTGTCGCTCAGGGGAGGGACGCGGCGCACCCAGCACCCGGCCCTGAAATCGGTGCTGACGTTCCCGAAGAAGGGCGAGTTCGCGAACGTCGCCAAGGCGTCCGTGACGCTGCCGCACTCGGTCATCCTCGATCCCAACCACGTCGGCAGGCCCTGCACGCGCCCGCGGTTCGCCGCGGAAGACTGCCCGAAGATCTCGATTCTGGGTCGGGCGAAGGCGTGGACGCCGCTGCTCGACCGGCCGCTGGAAGGAAACGTCTACTTCCGCTCCAACGGCGGCGTCCGCGAACTGCCCGACATAGTCGCCGATCTGCGGGGCCAGATCCGCTTCGAACTGGTCGGCGCCGTCGACAGCGCCTCGTCGAAGACCAACGCCCGCATCCGCACCACCTTCTTCGCCGTGCCCGACGCGCCCGTCACCCGTTTCCAGCTCGAACTGAAAGGTGGAAGCCAGGGCCTGCTCGTCAACTCGACGAACCTCTGCGCACGTCCGTTGACGGCCGCGATCAACCTCCAGGCCCAGAACGGGCGGCTGCTGCGGAGCCAGCCCAAGATCGCCAGTTCCTGTGGCCGCAAGCGCCGCTAGGGCCTGCATCCGCGGGACGGGCGGGCAGGAGCGGCACGGCTGCGGAGGACCGGAGAAGTTCTTGACACATACGCAGACGTTCCGGTATCTTGCTGCCAGCGTCCGGCCGGGAAGCCGGACCCACATTGCGGGAGTCGACGATTTCTGGGGATGGGGCTAGGGCAGCGGCGGCAAGCCGTTGGAAGAAGGGTGGGCTGGCTCGTTGAGGCAGCCCAGATCCCATGACCTCCGGCCATCGTCGCCGGCTCCTGGCACCAACGAATCAGGGAGGGATACATGCTTCACCGCATCAGGGACCAGATAGGTACCGCCGGCCTCGTCGTCGCCATCGTCGCCTTGGTCGCAGCGCTGGGCGGGGGTGCCTACGCCGCGAGCAAGGGCGGTCAGGGCCTCAACAGCACGCAGAAGAGCCAGGTCAAGAGCATCGCCAGCACCCAGGCCAAGAAGTACGCCAACTCGAACCCGGGCGATCCGGGATCGCCGGGGCCCGTCGGTCCGCAGGGAGCAAAGGGCGATCCGGGCGCCAACGGGACCAACGGCACGAACGGGACCAACGGCACGAGCGCCACGACCGCCAGCTTCGCCGGCGCCAAAGGCAGCTGCACCAGCGGCGGCGTGGAAGTGAAATCGGCGTCGCCGACCGCTTTCGTCTGCAACGGGAAAAACGGCGAAACCGGGTTCACCGAAACGCTCCCCACCGGGAAGACCCTGAAAGGCGTCTGGGCCTACGGACCCGTGGAAAAAGAATCCTTCGCGCCGGTGCCGATCTCGTACTCGATCCCGCTCGCGGCCGTGGCCGAAATCAGCGTCGTCAAAACGCCGGGAGAAGACCCCACCCACTGCCCCGGCACGGTGGCCAACCCGAAAGCGGTTGCCGGGTGGCTCTGCGTGTACGTCGAAGCGGCCCAGGCCGCGGCCTTCTTCCCCGAAAGCTACGTCAGCGGCGCGGTTCTGCTGATCGAAACGCCCAACGTCACGGCGGTCGGCAACGGGACCTGGGCGGTCACCGCCGAATAGGCATCCGAACCGTCCACAGCGGACCCCGAGAGACCGCGGCGCCTTCCGCGCGCCGCGGTCTTTTGCTGTATTGCTCTTGATTGCTCAGAAGAATTGTGCTTAGACTAGGCGGTCAGCCGATGAACGGGGAGTTCATCGCCAACCAGCCAGGGGCCGTGCCGTATCGCCCGCTGGCCGCACCAGTAAGGGAGAAATGATGATGAGAGCAGTTCGCACGCTGCTGGCGGGCGCCGGACTCGGGCTTCTCTGCGTGGCGCTATTCGGGGCGCCGGCCCAGGCCGCGACGCCGGCACCGCCGTATGGAGCCTTCGCCGGATGTCCCAGTCCGGCCGAAAGCCCCGAAGTCGAAGCCTGCTTCACCAGCGTCATCACCGGCGGCCACTTCAAGATGGGCAACAAAACCGTCCCGATCGAAAACCCGATCTCGTTCTCGGGCGGGTTCGGTCCGTCGCTGAAAGTGAGCTACAACAGCAAAGGCGGTCTCGCCAAGGTGCGCCAGAAAGTCCCCGGCGGAGTCGTCGGCCTGACGGGGCTGACCTGGTTGCTGGAATTCCTCGGCAGCGACGCCCTCACCCTCTACGCGACCACCGAACTGGCCGGCACCGCGACGGCGCCGGTCGAACCCCCGATCCAGCTGCCGGTCAAGGTCCACCTCGAAAACGCGGTGCTGGGGTCGAAATGCTACGTCGGCTCGAACTCGAATCCGATCATGCTGAACCTCCAGGTCGAACCGACGAGCCCGCCGCCGCCGAACAAACCGATCAGCGGCAAATACCCGACGATCACCGAAGACCCGACGCGGCCGCACGTCGCGCTCGCCAACGGCGCGGTCTTCGTCGACAACTCGTTCGCCGCTCCCGGGGCAAGCGGCTGCGTCCTGACCCTCTTCGGGTTCATCCCGGTCAGCATCAACGGCCTGGTGAACTCGGCGTCGGGCCTGCCGGCCGCCGCGGGCACCAACGAGACGGTGCAGGACGTCGACGCCGCCCTGGTCGAATCGCGCTTCGTCTATCCCTAGCCAACCAGCCGTCGTGGTGCGCATGCTGCCGACGTGCGGCATGCGCACCGCCTGGCCCGACCCTTCACGAGGGGAGAAGATGAGGAAGCACTGGACCGGCGTCGTCTGCCTCGTCGCGGTCGTCGGCGGGTTGAGCGCCTGCGGGGGCGGGGGCTCGAGCACCGGCGGCACCGCGGCCGGCACGGGCATCACCAAGCGTGCCTACGCCCGCCAGGCAGACGCCATATGCAGGGCCGGCATCGCCTCGAAGAACGCCGCGCTGAGGGCCACCTTTGCCGAACTCGCCCCGGGGTCGCGGAAGTACGCCACGAGGCAGGCCCAGGAAGAGCTGGTGCGGACCGTCGTCCTCGGGCCGTTCGAACGCATGGCGCGGGAAGTCGCCGACCTGCCGCCGCCCGAGAGCGAAACGGCGAGGGTGCGCAGCATGGCCCGGCTGCTCGACCGCGGCGTCGAGCGGATGTCCGAGCATCCGGGCCTCGCCCTGACCAACGAGGAAGCGCTCTTCGGCCGCTGGAACGCGGCTGCCCGCGCCTACGGCATGCGGGTCTGCTCGCACATCCGGTAGGGCTGGGCGCCGAGCCGCGCCTAGCCTTCCCGGGCGGCGCGTTCGATCAGGTCGGCGGCGAGCTCGGTTCCCGGGTTGGCCTGCAGCCGGGCCGAGACGGTGGCAAGGCGTGCGGCCAGCGCTTCGTCGGCGAGCAGGCGGTCGATCGCGCCGGTCAGCTCGGCGGCGGTGTGGCGGTAGGTGTCGAGGCGGACGCCGAAGCCGGTCTCGTCGATCCGCTGGGCGTTGTCGTGCTGGTCCCAGAAGATCGGGAGGACGATCATCGGCTTGCCGAAGTACAGCGACTCGGTGACGGTGTTGTTGCCGCCGTGGGTGATCACCAGGTCCACCTGGGGGAGGATCGAGGTCTGGGGCAGGAACTCCTCGCCGACCATGTTGTCGGCCAGCTCGAACTCCTCGTGCTGGGGGCCCCTGGAGACCACGAAGCGGCAGCGGCTGTCGGCCAGCTCGGCGACGAGCTTGCGCATCAGCTCGACGTCGGCCGAGCCGAGCGAGCCGAGGCTGAGGTAGACCAGCGGCCCCTCGCGCTCGGCCAGCGGGGCGGGCAGCTCCCAGGCCGCGTCGGTGCCGCGCACGCAGGCTTGCAGGTTGTGCCAGTGGGGGCCGAGCGGCCGGGCCCGCTCGTAGTCGATCTCTTCGGGATAGAGGTAGAGGTTGAGCCAGGGGCTCTCGTGGATGAAGTCGTCGGTGTGCAGGGGCGGCGCGCCGCGCTCGCTGCAGAACTCGCTGAACTCGGCGTGGATCGAGGCGTGGGCGTCGCGGTAGGCGCCCCAGAAGTCATCCCAGCCGGTGGCGTCGCGTGCCGGCAGGCCCGAGAAGGGCGGCGGCACCAGGTGGTCCTTCATCTCCGCCGGGTTGCAGGAGGCGATCCGAGCCCAGGGGACGCCGCTGGCGAAGAGGGCGGGGAAGGCGACGACGTTGTCCTCGACGACGAGGTCGGGCCGGACCCCGGCGATGATCTCGAGCAGGCGGTCGTCGACGTAGCGGGCGCCGTCGCAGAGGGCCTTGAAGGTCGGCGCGATGAACCCTGCCAGCTGCTCGATCGTCGGCTGGCGGAAGACCGGCGCGGTGTCGCGGATGAAGTCCTTCCAGAACTGGCCCGGCACTTCCTCCTGCTCGGGCGGCGGCGTCAGGCGCATGACCTCCTCCTCGAAGCCCTGCGCCGCCAGGGTGCCGGCGAAGGACTCCTCGACGATGAAGAGGACGCGGTGGCCGCGGGCGCGCAGGACGTCGCCGATCCCGACGCAGTTGTTGGTCGGCCCGTAGGCCCCCTCGGGGAAGAAGACGATCGTCAGGTGGTCGCTCATCCGCCCTGCCCTCGCCTCCGACCCTTCACAGCCCCATCGGGTGGCGGACCCTGAAGCGCGGCAGGATGCTGGCTTCGGCGCTGGCCATCTTCCAGCGCGGGCCGCGGATCCCGATCGGGTTGCTGCGGGTGTCGAAGCGCAGGCCGGCGACCACCATGAAGACGTGCTCGTCGTTGGCGTAGATGCTGATCCAGCGGCCGGGGCCGGGCTCGCCCCACTTGGCGAGCTGGCCGGAGACCATCGTCGTCGCCAGCAGGCCGCCGCCGTGCAGCGCGTAGCCGACCGCGCCCGAGCAATCGTAGCCGCGGCTGTCGTAGAAGCTGCGGTGACCGCCGCCCCAGACGTAGGGCGTTTCGTCGATCCGGTTGGCGGCGGCGATCACCCGCTTGACCACCGCCGGCGCCTCGGGCGGGGCGATCGCCGTGCCTTCGACCAGTTCGGCGCCGCAGTTGGTCGCGACCCGGGTCGCGCCTTCGGCCACCGGCAGGCAGCCCGCGCCCCAGGGGACCTGGTCCGCCGCCGCCGGCGCCGCGGCGACCGCCGCCGCGCAGGTCAGCGCGACCAGGCCGGCCGCAGTCTTGATCCTCACCCCGCGCATCCCTCGCAGACTACGGTCGCGCCGTCGCGCTGGCAAGACCGCCCGGGCCCCCCGGGCAAGACGAAGGGCGGCCCTGGGCCGCCCTTCGTAGCCTGCCTGTCCTCGGGGCCTATGCCCCCGGCGTGATCAGGTGCCGGTGCAGGGACGGACGAATTCGGTCGTCACCGAGGGCCCGCCGGTGAAGTAGGCGACGGCATGGGCCTGCAGCCGGCCGTCGGGGCACTTCGCCGTGAGCACGCTCTTCTTCTTGCCCTGGTAGGTGAATTTCTTGTCGACCTTGAGCCTGAACTGCGTGATCGAACCGGCGCCGTTGGCGATTTTCGGGATCGTCGCCACCGCCTGCAGGCCGTAGCGGCCGTGGGGGTGCTTCTTGATCTTCACCATGGTGACGATCGCGCCCGGGATCGGGTTCGAGAAGTAGGCATGGATGTAGAGGGTCGTCGTCCCGCCCTTGTAGCCGCCGTTGATCACCAGCAGCTTGGAGTGGACGAGGACCGGGGCCTGTTCTTCGAACTTGACCTCGGCGGTCGTCGTGCCGGTGCCGATGATCGCCGACTTGCAGGCCTTTTCAGCCGCCTTGGTGTCGCGCGACTGGAGCTGGCCGGACTTGCAGGTCGGGTAGCCCTTGACGTCGATGGCGCCGTTCTTGTCGGTTTCGAGGACGACTTTGTTCAGCGCCGGCGGATGGCTGCCGTCGGTGGTCTTGACCTTCGCTTCGGCGATCAGCGCGATCGGCGTCTGCTTGCTCTTCGAGAGCTTCTTCGGCGAGAAGCCGCCCCCGGCTTTGAAGCAGAGGTTGGCGACACAGGCTTCTTCCTTGCTTCCCCCCGCGCTTGCGATGCCGGCGACGGAGACGGCCATCAGGCCAGCGAGCGCCAGCGTAACCAGCAGGTACTTACGCATATCCCTTGATCTCTCCTTTGCGACCCGGGATCCGTGTCGTATCCGGGCCGTAGAACCTTTGCGTGGATCGGTGAAACGTTCCCTCCCGCGGGAACTACCCAGTTCGTGGTACTCCCTAAACCAAAGCCGCGACGTTCCGCGCGGAGCGGTGGGCCAAACCGGGCCGCGGGGCGTTCAGCGACCGAGCCAGATCACCTGGTCGCGGGCCGGTCCGACGCCGACCAGGCGGATCGGGACGCCGACGAAATCGGCGATGTAGCGCAGGTACTCGCGGGCGCCGGCGGGCAGGTCCGCCTCCTCGCGGCACTCGCCGATCTCCTCGTCGAAGCCGGGCAGCTCCTCGTACTCGGGCGTCGCCGAGTGGAGGATCGACTGGTGGTAGGGGAAGCTGTCGAGCACCGCCCCCTCCTTGGAGCGGTAGCGGACCGCGACCCGCAGCGGCCCGATCCCGCTCAGCACGTCGAGCTTGGTGATCGCCAGCGAGTCCATCCGGTTGAGCCGCACCGCGTAGCGCAGCGCCACCAGGTCCATCCATCCGACCCGCCGCCGCCGGCCGGTGGTCGTGCCGAACTCGTGGCCGCGCTCGACCAGCCGCTCGCCGGTCTCGTCCTCGAGCTCGGTCGGGAAGGGGCCGGCGCCGACCCGCGTCGCATACGCCTTGGCGATCCCCCAGACCTCGGAGATGTCGGTCGGGCCCACCCCGGCGCCGACCGTCGCCGCGCCGGCGATCGGGTTGGAGGAGGTGACGAAGGGATAGGTGCCGTGATCGAGGTCGAGCAGCGCCGCCTGGGCTCCCTCGAAGATCACCGTCCGGCCGGCGTCGAGGGTTTCCCAGCAGAGCCGGGCGGTGTCGGCGATGTGGGGCTCGAGCCGGTGGCCGTAGCTGACGTGTTCCTCGACCATCGTGTGCACGTCGAGCCGCGGGTCCGGCACCAGGCTGGCGCCCTCCCCGGCCGTCTTGGCTTCCTCGCCGGCTTCCTTGCGCAGCTTGCGCCGCTGCACCGCGAGCTCGCGCAGCGCCTGCTGCTTGGGCTCCAGCGCCGCCCTGATCTTGGTCCGCAGGATCTTCTCGTCGAGCAGGTCCTGGACCCGGATCCCCAGCCGCAGCGCCTTGTCGGCGTAGGCCGGCCCGATCCCGCGCCGCGTGGTGCCGATCGAGTTCTTGCCCAGTTTCGTCTCGCCGGCGGTGTCGAGCAGCACGTGGTAGGGCATGATCAGGTGCGCGTTGGCCGAGATGCGGAGGTTGGCGACGCTGATCCCGGCCCGTTTGAGCCCGTCGATCTCACTCAGCAGCACGCGCGGGTCCACCACCACGCCGTTGCCGATCACACAGGTCTTCTCCTGGTGCAGGATGCCCGACGGGATCAGGTGGAACTTGAACTCCTCGCCGTCGCGGACGATCGTGTGGCCGGCGTTGTTGCCGCCCTGGAAGCGGACGATCACCTCCGCGTCCTGGGCGAGCAGATCGGTGATCTTGCCCTTGCCCTCATCGCCCCACTGGGCGCCGACTATGACCACGCCAGGCACAGCGGGGGATTGTGACGGTCTCGCCCGGCGGCCGCGTTCCGCGCGACCGGCCCGCCTAGGCGGCGGGGCGGTAGCTGCCGTAGCGGCGGTCGCTGCCGAAGACCGGGACCTCGTCGCAGATCTCGGCCAGGCGCGAGACCGTGCGCGGGCCGATCTGCTCCTCCAGCTCGGCGTGCTCGAGGTTGGTCGTGATCAGCATCGAGCGCTGCGCCTCGTAGCGCTCGTTGACCAGCGCGTAGAGCTGCTCGAGCACCCAGTCGGACCGTTTCTCGGCGCCGAGGTCGTCGATGTGGAGGAGGTCGACCGCGGTCAGGCGCTCGAAGAAGGTCGTGTAGGAGTCGCCGCCCGGCTCGGCGTCGTAGGTCTGGCGGATCCGCGCCAGCAGCTTCGGCAGCGAGTAGATCGCGACCGTGCGCCCGGCTTCCAGCGCGGCCTTGGAGATCAGCATCGCCAGCGTCGTCTTGCCGGTCCCGGTGTCGCCGAAGAGCCAGAGCCCGCGGCCGGCGGCGAGGCGCTCCTCGAGCTCCTCGATGTAGGCCCTGACCTCGCCGACCGCCGCCTTCGTCTGCAGGTCGCGCGCCATGTCGGCGACCGGCGGGCGGTCGAAGGAGACCCCGCGATAGCGGGCCGGGATCACCGAGGAGACGCCGCGCGCGCGACCCCGGTGCAGCCGCTGGGCGCGGCACTCGCAGGGGCGGGCGACGTCTTCGGGGCCGAGGATCCAGCCCGAGCCGTCGCAGACGCCGAGCGGGCAGACCTGGTCGCGGAACGGCTCGGAGCGGGCGATCGCCATCAGAAGTCCGGACCCGCGGCGACGTCGTCGGCGAAGGGCGGCGCTTCACCGGCCGGCTGCTCGATCGGCGGCTCCTGGTGGGAGTGGTCGGCGAACTTGGGGAAGCGGTCGAGGAAGACCAGCGAACGCGTCCCGATCGGGCCGTTTCGGTGCTTGGCGATGATCACGTCGGCCAGGCCGTCGGGCTCCTCGTCGGGGTCGCGGTAGTAGTCGGCGCGGTAGAGGAAGGCGACGACGTCGGCGTCCTGCTCGATCTGGCCGGACTCGCGCAGGTCGGAGAGCTGTGGTTTCGGCGGCGTCCGCTGCTCGGGCGCCCGCGAGAGCTGGGAGATCGCCACCACCGGCACCTCCAGCTCGCGGGCGAGGATCTTCAGGCCGCGGCTGATCTGGCCGACCTGCTCGACCCGGTTGGCGCGGTGGTCGTCGCTGCGCATCAGCTGGATGTAGTCGAGGATGATCAGCCCGAGGCCGCCGCGCTCCTGCTCCTGGGCGTGCAGCCGCCGCGCCTTCGCCCGCAGGTCGAGGATGCCCAGGTCGGAGGAGTCGTCGAACCACAGCGGCGCCTCCTCGAGCTCGTTGGAGGCCCGCAGCACCTTCGGCCAGTCGCGCTGGCTGACCTGGCCCTTGCGCAGCTTGTCGCCGGAGATCCGCGCCCGGCAGGCGATGAAGCGCTGGGCCAGCTCGACCTCCGACATCTCGAGCGAGAAGAAGGCGACCGCGCGCTTGCTCTTCATCGCCACGTTTTCGGCGATGTTGGCGACCAGCGCGCTCTTCCCCATCGCCGGCCGGGCGGCGACGATGATCAGGTTGCCGGGCTGGAAGCCGCCGGTGATGGCGTCGATGTCGCGGAACCCGGAGGGCGTGCCGGTCATCTCGGTCTCGCCGGTGGAGAGCTTCTCCAGCCGGTCGACCTCGTCGTGCAGGATCTCCGAGAGCAGCCGGAAGTCGCTGGCCTGCTCTTTGTGGGCGACTTCGAAGAGCAGTTTCTCGGCCCGCTCGGAGAGCTCGCGCGGCTCGCCCTCGCGCTCGTTGACCCAGCCCTGGATTTCCTGGCCGGCGCCGAGCAGGCGGCGCAGCAGCGAGTTCTGCTGGACGATCTCGGCGTAGTGCTTGGCGTTGCCCGCCGCCGGGACCTTGGCGGCCAGCTCGGAGACGTAGTGCTTGCCGCCCGCCTCCTCGATCCGGTTGCGCTGCGTCAGCGCCTCGGCGACCGAGAGCTCGTCGACCGGCTTGGAGGCGGCGTAGAGGTCGTGGATCGCCTCGAAGATCGCCCGGTGGCGGTCGAGGTAGAAGTCGGCCGCGTTGAGCTTCACCTCGTCGATCACCCGGGTCAGCGTCGGCTCGGCGACCAGCATCGCGCCGAGCACGGATTCCTCCGCCTCGATGTTCTGCGGCGGGACGTGGGTGGTGGGAGCTTGCGGCATCGGGATCGAGTAAAGGGGACGTCGTCGGACGGCAAAGAACGCGCCCGCGGCAGGATCCGCTACGAAACCAGAGTCGGGCTCTCGGCGCACGCCCACTCTTTCCAAAACGGGCTGAAATCGGGCACGAAGCCGTTACGCGATCGCGCCTTTTGCGGACGTGTTCCGCGCGGCTTCAGGCACAGGCCTCGGGCGGGAAAAGACCGGGGGGGGGTCAGGCGATCTCGGCCGCGATCTCGGCGAGGGCCGCGGTGTGGGCGTCGACGTCGGCCTCGGTCGTCGTCGGGCACATCAGCGCCATCATGTGGAACGGGGTCATGAGGACGCCGCGGTTGAGCATGAAGAGGTGCAGGAGGGCGTCGAGCTCGGCGTCGAAGGCGGCCGCCGCCTCGCCGCCGCTGCGCGGCGCGGTGCGGGAGAACATGTACTCGACGCGGCAGCCGAGCCGGGTCGCCTGCCAGTCGAGGTCGTGGCCGCCGATCACCTCCTCGACGCCCGCGGCGAAGCGCTCGCCGAGCGCGATGATCCGCGCGAAGGCCTCCTCGGTCAGCACCTCGGCCAGCGTCGCCCGGGCGCTCGCCAGCGAGAGCGCGTTGCCGGCCAGGGTGCCGCCGACGCCGCCGACGTCGGCCGCCTCCCAGAGCGTCTGCGCGAGGATCTGCTCGGCGACGGCGTCGCTCATCCCGTAGGCGCCGGTGGGGATCCCGCCGGCGATCGCCTTGCCGATCGTCAGCAGGTCCGGCTCGAGGCCGTGCGCGGCCGTGTAGCCGCCCGGCCCGCAGCAGAGGGTGTGGGTCTCATCGATCACCAGCAGCGTCCCCGCGGCGCGGGTCAGCTCGCGCAGCGCCGCGTGGAAGCCGGGGTCGGGCAGGACGATGCCGATGTTGGTCAATGCCGGCTCGGTCAGCACGCAGGCGACGTCGCCGTGGGCGAGCTCGGCCTCCAGCCCGTCGAGGTCGTTGAACTCGACGACGCGGGTCGTCTCCGCCGGCGGCACCGGCGGCCCGACGTTGCCGAGGCGCGGCTCGACCCGGCCGCCGGCGCCGATCGTCGCAAAGGTCTCGTCGACCGAGCCGTGGTAGCAGTGGTTGAAGACGAGCACCTTCGGGCGCCCGGTGACCTCGCGGCAGATCCGCAGCACGAACCGGTTGGCGTCGGTCGCCGAGGTCGTGAACTGCCAGTGGCGCAGGCCGAAGCGGCGGCTCATCTCCTCGCCCAGCGGGCCGGCGTCCTCGCTCGGCAGCATCGTCGTGATCCCGTGCCGCAGCCGGCGCTCGGCCGCCGCCACGGTCGGCGGCGGCGAGTGGCCCGACATCGCGCCGGTGTCGCCGAGGCAGAAGTCGACGTAGGTGTGGCCGTCGACGTCGGTCAGCGTGTTGCCCTCGGCGCTCTCGAAGACGACCGGGTAGGTGCCCGGCCAGCGGGTCATCCAGTTCATCGGCACGCCGGAGAGGAGCGGCCCGTCGGCGGCGTCGCGCAGCTCGCGCGAGCGCGGGTGGGCGGCGGCGAAGCGGTCGAGCTCGCGCGCCATCAGGTCGGCGATCGGGGCGGGCATCGGGCTGGCGCTATTCAAACACCGCCCGCCACGGCCGGTTGGACAAGCGTGCCGCCGGGGTTGCGCCTAGTTGGATGGCTGCGGGATCAGGCCGGCTTCCTCGACCCGCCGCTCGCCGCGGCGCAGCATCCGCTGGGTGAGGATCGCGATGCTGAGGATCGCGCTGGCGCCGAGGCTGAGCTGGACGCTGAGCAGGCCCTCGCGGGTCCAGTAGACGTCGCGCAGGTCGAGCAGCAGCGCCGCCTCGTCGAAGGTGAGGCCGATGCCGGCGCCGAGCGGCAGGGCCAGCCGCTGGGCCGCGCGTTCCTCGCGGCTGAGCGCGGCGGCGATCCCGGAGCCGAAGGCGAGCAGGATCCCGGGCACGAAGTGGTGGATGTGGCGGCCGCGGACGTGGACGTTGCGGAACGGGCCGCGGCCGCTGCGGATGCCGAGCGTCGAGAGGCGCACGGTCGCGAAGGAGCCGAGGAAGCCGGCGAGCAGGTTGAAGAGGACCGTCTCGCTGTGCGGGGCGGCGGCGTAGCCGCTGACGGCGACGTTGACGGTGTCCTTGGCGGCGGCCCCGAAGAGGTTCTCCGAGAGGCTCAGCTGCAGGGCGCCCTCCTCGCGTTCGCGCTCGCGGGCGCGGCGCGCGAGCATGCGGCCGAACTGGTCGCTCAGCACCGCGCCGGCGCCGAGCAGCGCCACCGCCGCCAGCCCCACCGTCGCCCTGTCGGCCTTCGCCACCCGTGCAAGCGCCACGGGTCGAGCCTAGCGGGGGAGGGGCCTACTTCTCCTCGCTGATGATCGTCTTCACCGCGGCGACGGTGCCGTCGGCGAGCTCGATCTCGACCATGAAGGTGCCGAGTTCGCGCAGCGGCTGCTCGAGCCGGACGCGTTTTTTCTCGATCCGCAGGTCGCGGGCCTCGCGCAGGGCGTCGACGATCTCCTTGGCGCCGACCGAGCCGAACAGCTTGCCGTCCTCGCCGGCCCGCTGGTGGATCGTCAGCACCGTCCGGGAGAGCAGCCCGGCGGCCTCGGCTTCGCGTTCGGCGCGCAGCTTTTCGGCTCGTTCGATCGCTTCGTTGCGGCGCTGGGCTTCCTCGAGCGCGCCCGGGGTCGCCGGCTGGGCCAGCTTGCGCGGGATCAGGAAGTTCCGCAGGTAACCGGGGGAGACGTCGACCGCCTGCCCACGCTCGCCGAGCGACTCGACGTCCTGCAGCAGGATCGCCTGCGCCATCAGCGCTCTCCGACGTACGGCAGAAGGGCGATTTCGCGCGCCCTTTTCACCGCGACCGAGAGCTGGCGCTGGTGGCGGCGGGAAAGCCCGGTGACCCGCCGTCCGCGCGTCTTCCCCTTGTCGGAGAGGAAGCGGCGAAGCAGGTTCAGGTCCTTGTAGTCGACGGTATCGGCGTTGACCCGCGTGTATTTGCGCGGACGGGCGCGATCGGCGCCGCGGCGGCCGCGGCGGTTGCCCTCTGAGGTGCTGTCTTTGGTTCTTGGCATGCGACGCGGGATGGTACAGGCTGGCGGTCCCAGGCGCCGCTAGGCGCCATCGCGCCTCGGCCGGACAGCGTCGCCGCCATCCGGCCTGCCGGAATCGCACCTCGGCCGGATAGCGCCGCCGCTATCCGGCCTGCCGGAGCCCTTGCCGCGGCCGCTCAGAACGGGATGTCGTCTTCGCTGCCGCCGCCGCCGACCGGCGCCCCGCCGAAGTCGGAGTTGTCGACCGGCACGTCGCTCTGCGGCTGGAAGCCGCCGCCGTTGCCGTTCGGGGCGTTGCCGCCGCCTCCACCGCCGTCGCGCGAGCCGAGGAACTGGACCGTGTTGGCGATGATCTGGACCGCCTGGCGTTTGCCGCTGCCGTCTTTGGCCTCCCACTCGCGCCAGTCGAGGCGGCCCTCGATCGCCACCGGCCGGCCCTTGGCGAGGTAGGTGGCGCAGTTCTCGCCCTGCGCGCCGAAGACGACCACGTTGAAGAAGTTGGGCTTGTCGACCCACTGTCCCGACTGGTCTTTGCGCCGGCTGTTGACCGCGACTCGCAGCTCGCAGACGGTCGTGCCGCCGCCGGTGTGCCGCAGTTCCGGGTCCTGGGTCAGGTTCCCGGTGATGACCACGACGTTGACGTTCGAAGCTGCCAAAACACTCACTCCTTGAGATTTGTGGTTGAACCCCAGTCTAAGAGCGGGCGCGGCGCAACCTCTTCCCCTGCCGGCCGGCGCTCTCCGCAAACAGCGGCTGTTCCGCGACCGCCGATCGGCCGCGTCGCCGTCTGGAGCCCGCTACTCGGACGCGTCGCCGTAGGAGTCGCCGCGGCCCTCGCCGGCGCCCTGGGCGGTGCGCTCGCGCGGGCCGGGGGCGGCGACCGCGGGCGGGACGATGACCGGAGCCTCGGGGTCGACCTTGAAGATGCGGAAGCGGAGCACGCCGTCGGCGATCTTCAGGTTGTGGTCGAGCGAATCGAGCAGCTCGCTCGGGGCCTCGAAGCGGAACCAGCGGTAGTCCGCCTCGGTCCGGTGGTTGATCTCGTAGGCCATCTTGCGCAGCCCCCAGGTGTTCTCGTGCTTGAGGGCGCCGGCGGCCTCGATCTGCCCACGCGCCTCGGCCGCCAGGGCGTCGCGCGCCGGGGCGTCGAGTTGGGGGTCCAGCATCAGGACCAGCTCGTATTCGCGTGCTGCTGCCAAAACGGCGAAGGACTATAGCGGCGAGCGGGCGCCGCCGGAGCGCGGTCAGTGGGGAGCGAACTCCTCCGAGCCGTCGCCGGGAGCCGCCGAGCCCGGCGCCGGCGGCGGCGAGGGCCCCTCGGAGGGGGTGTGAGCCGCCGGGCCCGAGCTGGGCGGCGGGGCCGGCGGCACGGGGGCCGCCGCCGCGGGCGAGCCGGTCGGGGGCGGCGGGGGCGCTGGCGCGTATTCGACCGGGTGCGGCGCCGCCGGCCCGCCCGCCGCCGTGCTCGGCGTCGAGCCGCTCTCTCCCCCGCCGTGGTGCCTCCAGCCCGCATCTCGCCCTTGGTGACGTTGCCCGTCCCGACCCCGCCCGGCGCCATCCCGTCCCCCGCTGGCGCCATCCCCTCCACCCCGTGGCCGCCCACCTTCCCGACCCAACGGCGCGTGTGGACCCGCCGGCGCGTGCGGATGCGGCAGCGAGCTGATCACCCCGGCCGGCAAGACCCGCCTCCCCGCCCGCGGTTCCTTACGGTCGCCTCGCGTCCACACGGAACCGCGCGACGAGCGTCCCCGCGGCCGTGGTTCGTTGCGGTCGCCAGCCGTCGGCAAGGAACCACGGGATGGGTGGGGGAGGCCGACGTCGGCGGCGAGCGGCGGCGGCGCGGGGGCGCGGAGCAGGCCCGGGGCGAGTTGGGCGCCGCCGAGCAGGCAGCAGACGAGCGCCGCCGCCCGCCCCGCCGCCCGCCACTGGATCCGCACTCCCCGCACGTCCACCCAAGTCGCCGCGCCGGTGCGGCTCTCCCCCCGCCCGCCCGTGGTGGCGCTCAGCGCGCCCCCCGGCGCGGCTCAGCGCGCCGCTTGGCGCAGCGACTCGATGTCGTGCAGCTGGTCGTCGACCCAGTCGCCGGGGTTGCGGGAGAAGATGATCTCCTTCAACCCTTCCGACCAGGCCCGCCGCTGCTCGGCGGGCATCGTCAGCGCCCGGTAGATCGCGTCGGCCTGCTCCTGGATGTCGAACGGGTTGACTGAGATCGCGTAGTCCCACAGCTCCTGGTGGGAGCCGGTGTTCTCGGAGAGCATCATCACGCCGTTGCGCGTGTTGACCGCCGGCGCCTCCTTGGCGACGAGGTTCATGCCGTCGAAGATCGAGTTGACCATCAGCAGGTCGAAGTGCTTGTAGCGGGCGACCGCCTCGGGGAAGTTCTCGTAGATCCGCAGGTCGATCGGCATCCAGTCGGTGGTGCCGTGGCGGTGGTTGACGACCGCGACCAGGGCCTCGATCCGCTCCAGGTACTCGGCGTACTCCGGCACGTCCTGGCGCGAGGGCTGCAGGTGGGCGACGAAGGTCACCTCTTCGCGGAACTCGGGGTGCTGGCTGAGGAAGACGTCGAAGGCGGTGAACCCGCGCAGCACGTTCTTGGAGAGGTCGGCGCGGTCGACGCGGATGATCAGGTGCTTGCGGCGCCGCTCGAGGACCTCGCGCTCGGCCGCGGCGACCTCGGCCGATTCCGCCGCCCGCTCCAGCCGCCGCGCGTCGATCCCCAGCGGGTAGGCACGGGCCAGGGTGCGGCCGCCGTTATGGCGCACTTCACCGGTCGAGTAGTCGACCTCGCACTCGAGCAGCTCGTCGCAGCAGTGCAGGAAGTTGATGCAGTAGGCGAGGGTGTGGAAACCGATGATGTCGTTGGCGAGCAGGCCGTCGTAGATGGCGTTGCGGATCCGGGTCGGCAGTACCCGCCAGCTGTCGGGCTGGGACCAGGGGATGTGGACGAAGTGGTGGAGGAAGACGTCCGGGCGCCGGTCGCGGATCATGCGCGGCGCCGTGTAGAGGTGGTAGTCGTGCAGCATCACCAGCGGGTCGTCCTCGCCGTCGATCTGGTCGAGCACGGCCTCGGCGATGTCGCGGTTGACCGTCTGGTAGCCGTAGTCCCAGGCGTCGAGCTCGTCCTGGCGGATGTCCGGCGCGTTGGAGAGGTCCCAGAGGTAGTGCTGGATGAACCAGAGGATCGGGTTGGCGATCACGTTGTAGAAGCGGTCGTAGGCGGAGGGATCGCTGCCGACCAGGCAGACGCGGTAGTCGATGCCTTCGAAGCTGAGCTCGACCGGGTCGCCGCCGCTCTCCTGGGAGACGGCGATGTCCTCCTCGCTCATCGCCGAGGCGATCCAGATCGCGTCGCGGTGGGAGACCAGGCCCGAGAGCGCCGTGACGAGGCCGCCGCCGCCGCGCCGGGTGACGCGCTCGCCGCCCTCGTCGCGCTCGAACTGGACCGGGCCCCGATTGGAGACGATGATCAGGGGCGACTCGCTCACGTCGCCAAGGTTAAGGGGTGGGGGATGCCGGGCGCCAGGGGTGCCGCCGCGGCCGCCGCGGAGCGCTCAGCCTTCGACGTCGCCGATCAGCCGCAGCCAGTCGCGCAGCAGGCGCGGCGAGAGGAACTCGCGCCGGGCGTGCTCCTTGCCGGCCCGGCCGAGGCTCTTGCCGAGGCCGGGGTTGCGGAGGACGTCGAGGCTGCGCTGGGCGCACTCCGAGGGCGAGTCGACGAGAAAGCCGCTGACCCCGTCCTCGATCTGCAGCGGGATGCCGCCGACGTTGCCGCCGATCGTCGGCCGGCCCTTCCACAGCGCCTCGGTCACGGTCAGCCCGAAGCCCTCGCGGATCGACTTCTGCAGGACCACGTCCGACTGCGATTGGAAGGCGTTTACCTCGATCGCGCCGACGTTGTTGAGGTTGCTGAGGATCTTGATGTCGGGGTCGCCGTCGGCGTATTCGAAGGTGCGCTGGAAGTACTCGCGGCCCTCGGGATCGTCGGTCGCCATCGAGCCGACCATCGCCAGCTGCGCCTCGGGCACCTCGGCCGTCACCTCGCGGTAGGCGTCGATCACGCCGATCGGGTCCTTCCACGGGTCGAAGCGGGAGACCTGCGTGATCAGCGGCCGCTCGACGTCGATCCCGAACTGGCTGCAGACGAAGGAGGCGTCTTCGGGCGAGAAGGCCATGTTCTTCGGCGAGAGCGGATCGATCGCCGGCGGGATGATGTTGACTCCGTCGCGGCCGCCGTCCATGCCGGCCGGCACGTAGTCGGGCAGGTGCCAGACCGAGGCGTCGTACTCCTCGATCAGCGGCAGCAGCCGTTCGATCGGCGCCGGGTTCGGGTTGGAGAGGTCGATGTGACAGCGCCAGATCCAGTGGCTGCCCTTGGCGAGGGCGCCGCGGCGCAACCCGATCGGCTGCGGGTCGTGGACGATCACCGTGTCCCATTCGCCCTGCAGGCCCTCGGCGTTGATCCGGTTGATCTCGTCGAAGATCTCCCACTGCTCCTCGCTCAGCGTCTCCGGCGCCCCCTGCAGCGAGTTGTGCAGGAGCTTGGTCGCGTTGAAGAACTCCTCCTTGCCGAAGATCACGTGCCAGTGGGCGTCGAGGCCGACGTCCCGCATCAGCGGCACGATCGTGTAGAGGATCTCGGAGACCCCGCCGCCGAAGGCGGTGGCGCTGACGTGCAGGATCCGCTTGCCCCGCAGCGGCTCGGCGAGCTCCCGGATCTGCTCGGTCAGCTCTCGGCCCACGATGTGGGTGTAGTCGGTGAGGGTCTTTTGCCCGAGGGCGACTTCCTGAAGCAAGCCCGGAGTTCTACACGCCCGGGCGCCCCGGCGCTGCTCAGCCTTCGGAAACCGACTCGGGCCGTTTGCCGAGGGTGACCTTGACGTCCTTTTCGTTGCCGTCGTGAAGGATGGTCATCGTCACCGTTTCCCCCGGTTTGCGGGTGGAGATCAGGCGGGCCAGGTCGTCCGGCTCGACCACGTCGTGGCCTTCGATCTGGAGGATCACGTCGCCGCCGGTCGTATATTCGCCGGCCTGGAATTTGAGCGAGCCGGTGCCGCCCTTCAACCCCGCCTTCTCCGCCGGGCCGCCGGGGACGACCTGGGAGATGAGGCCGCCGAAGGTCGTGTCGAGCCCGAGCTTTTCCGCCAGCTGCGGGTAGAGCGCCTGGCTCTGCACCCCGATGTAGGCGTATTCGACGGTGCCGTCTTCTTCGAGTTCGGCGACCGAGCGCTTGATCGCGGTGACCGGCACGGCGAAGCCGACGCCGTCGTTGGCGCCGGAGTTGGTCTCGATCTGCTGGTTGATGCCGAGCACGCGCGCCTGGGCGTCGAGCAGCGGGCCGCCGGAGTTGCCGGGGTTGATCGAGGCGTCGGTCTGGATCGCTCCCTCGATCTGGAATTCGGTCAACGATTTGACCGAGCGGTTGATCGCCGAGACGACGCCGACCGAGAGCGAGGACTGTTCCCCGAAGGGGCTGCCGATCGCCGCCACCGGCTCGCCGACCGTGATCTCGCTGTCGTCGCCGAGCTGCAGCGGGTGCAGGTCGAGGCCGGCCGGGTCGACCTTGAGCAGGGCGACGTCGGCGAACGGGTCGAAGCCGACGATTTCGGCTTCGACCACGTTGCGGTTCGGGAACTCGACGAAGACTTCTTCGGCCGGCACGCGGCTGCCGGTCGATTCGTCGGTGACGACGTGGGCGTTGGTGACGATCTCGCCGCCGGCGTCGTAGACGAAGCCCGAGCCCTCGGCGCCGCCGCCGGCGAAGAGCGAGCGGATCGTGACCACGCCGGGGAGCGCCTCGCGGTAGACCTCGGTCGCGTTGAAGCCCGGCGCCGCGGTCTCGATGGCCACTTCCGGCCGCGACGCCGCGGCGGTGGCGCCGGACCCCGAGCCGCCGCCGGAGGAGCCGCAGCCGGCGAGGAGGCCGAGGCAGAGCAGGAGCGCCAGCGGCGCCGCGAGGCGCCTCACGACCCGGACCCGGCGGCGACCGGCGTCGTGGCCGGGGCGGCGGCGTCGCGGGCGATCGGCAGGCCGAGCGTGAACGCCGTGTAGCGGCGGCTCGAGCTGATCGAGATCGCCCCGTCCATCCGCTGCGCCAGCTCGCGGGCGATCGCCAGGCCGAGCCCGGAGCCGCCGGCGGAGTCGGCGGTGTAGAAGCGCTCGAAGATCCGGCCCTGTACGCGCTGCGGGATCCCCGCCCCCTCGTCGGAGACGGTCAGCTCGGCGCGGCCCTTGCTCGAAAACGTGTTCACGGTCACCTTGGTGCCCTCGGGAGTGTGGGTGAGGGCGTTGTCAAGCAGGATACGGATGATCTGGCGCACCCGATCGGGGTCGCCGCGGGCGATCGTCGGCTGCTCGGGGGTGCGAAGCTCCAGCCGCGAGCCGTGCAGGTCGGCACGGGCGCCGAATTCGCGCGTCACCTCGCGGGCGAGGGCGCTGAGGTCGACGTTGCGGGGATGGATCACGATCGCCCCGGCGTCGAGCTGGGAGAGGTCGAGGAGGTCGGCGGTGAGC
The DNA here is from genome assembly GCA_046330305.1 of Solirubrobacterales bacterium. Taxonomy (GTDB): domain Bacteria; phylum Actinomycetota; class Thermoleophilia; order Solirubrobacterales; family 70-9; genus VAYN01. The sequence goes on from JAXLTA010000013.1 coordinate 184,849, forward strand.
TTGGTCAGGCGGTCGATCTGCTGGCGCATGGTGCGGACGAATTCGGCTCGCTCCTCCGGGCTCGGGTCCTCCTCTTCGAGCAGCTCGATGAAGCCGCCGAGGCTGAAGATCGGGGTCCGCAGCTCGTGCGAGGCGTTGGCGATGAACTGCTTGCGGGCGCTGTCGAGCTCGGCCAGGCGGCGCTGCATCTCGTTGAAGGTGCGCGCCAGCGGCGCCAGCTGGCCGGCGGAGGCGACCGGGATCGTCGTCTCGAAGTTGCCGTCGGCGACCTTGCGGGCGGCCTCCTGCAGGCGGCGCACGTTGCCGACCGTGGTCTGGGCCAGGTAGACGCCGATCGCGGTGGCGAGCGCGAAGGCGATCGCGCCGCCGATCAGGACCTGCTGCTTGACCTGCGCGTCGACGCCGCCGACCGCCGCCATGTAGAGGTAGATGACCGCGATCGTGCCGACGCAGACGCTGACCACCGCCACGGCGATGCGGCTGCCGAGCCGCCGGATCCGGAAGCGGCGCACGGGCCGCTACTCCTTGAAGCGGTAGCCGACCCCGCGCACCGTGAAGAGGAACTCCGGCTCCTTCGGATCCTGCTCGAGCTTCTCCCGCAGATGGCGGATGTGGACGTCGACGGTGCGCGGGTCGCGGTACTCGGAATCCCCCCAAACGTGCTCGAGCAGCGTCTCGCGGGTCAGCACGCGGCCGGGCGAGCGGGCGAGGGCGCCGAGGATCTCGAACTCGACGTAGGTGACCCGTACCTCCTCCTCGCCCAGCGTCACCATGCGGCGGCCGAAGTCGATCGTCAGGCCCTCGCTCTCGATCGTCTCCTCCTCCTGCGGCTCGCCGCCCATCCGCGAGCGCCGCAGGGCCGCTTTCACCCGGCTGCGGAACTCGCGCACCGAGAACGGCTTGGTGATGTAGTCGTCGGCCCCGACCTCGAGGCCGGCGACCTTGTCGGTCTCGCTGCCTTTGGCGGTCAGCATGATGATCGGCACCTGGCTGCGCGAGCGCAGCTGGCGGCAGACCTCGACGCCGTCGACCCGCGGCAGCATCAGGTCGAGGATGACGAGGTCAAAGCGCCCCTCCTCGAAGCGTCGCACGGCCTCGCCCCCGTCGAGCACGGAGGTGACGTGGTAGCCGTCCTTGCGCAGCGGATAGCTGAGCAGGGTCTGGATCGACTGCTCGTCGTCGACGAGGAGGATGCGGGCCGTCCCGTTAGCCACCGAACAAGGGTAATTGCTGCGGAAAGCCGGATTCTGGGCAGAACCGGACAGGAATCGTGGACGTATGTGCGAATACCGAGAACTAATGATCTCCGGCGGAAGTCCGATAATGGACCCGATGCAGTCGCAGGAACTGAAAAGCCTCGTGGACGCCGGCCTCTACAAGCCGGACCCAGCGCTGGTCGCGGGGGCGATGCTGAGCCGCCGCGGCGTGCGCGACCTGCTCACGGCCGCGGGCGGCTGCGCGGGGCGAGCTGATCGAACCCAGCCGCCGCCAGCCGCCCCCCGCCAGGCAGCCTGATCTCAACCCCCGCGCCGGCGATCACCTCGCCGACCGGGGTCAGCGCCGCCTCCGCCGCCTCGCCGATCGCCGCCGTCGCCTCGCCCAGCGCCCGTGGCGGGATCGCCGCCAGCAGCTCGTAGTCCTCGCCGCCCGCGGTCGCCAGCTCGAGCGGGTCGCGGCCGGCGGCGGCGGCGACCTCGGCGACGCCCAGCGCCAGCGGCAGGCTCGCCGCCTCGATCCGCAGGCCGACCCCGCTGGCCTCGGCCAGGTGGCCGGCGTCGCCGCCCAGCCCGTCGCTGACGTCGATCATCGCCCGCGCCCCGGCTCGCGCCAGGGCGAGGCCGCTGCGCAGTCGCGGCGCCGGCTCGAGCTGGCGGCGGCGCAGGTCGGCGACCGTCTCCGGCGCGAGCCCGGCGCCGAGCTGCGGCCGCTCCACCAGCAGCAGGCCGGCGGCGGCGCCGCCGAGCTCGCCGGTGAGGACGAGGACGTCGCCGGGCCGCGCGCCGCCGCGGCCGACCAGCCGCTCGGGGGCCTCGGCGTGGCCGACCACGGTCACCGCCAGGGTCAGCGCCGGCGCCCGCACGACGTCGCCACCGGCCAGGGTCGTCCCGGTCGCGGCGGCCAGCTCCAGCATCCCCTCGACGATGTCGAGGAACTCCTCCTCGCCCAGGTCCTCGGGCAGGCCGGCGACCACGTAGGCCTCGCCCGGCTCGGCGCCCATCGCCGCCAGGTCGGAGAGAGCCGCCGCCAGGGCCTTGGCGCCGACCTGGGCCGGCGTCGTCTCGGCGCGCTGGAAGTGGACGCCGTCGACGATCGCGTCGACCGAGGTCGCGGTGGCGCCGCCCGGCATGGTGACGGCGGCATCGTCGCCGCTGCCGAGCAGAACCCGCCCCCCGTCCGGCGGCAGGCGCTCGCGCAGCTTCGCCAGTAGCTCGAACTCGCCCACCAGATCAATATTCCAGACGCGGACGGGCCGGCGGTCCCGGCCGCACCGCAACCAGGCGGCGCTGACCGCGTCATTAAGGTGCAATGGACGTGGAGCGTCGCCAACCACTCTTGCACCGGATCGGCGAGGCCGGCGCGCGGGTCGGCTCGCGCCCGCCGCGCAGCAAGCGGCTGCGCCTGGCGCTGCAGATCGGCCTCGCCGTGCTCGTCTTCGGCTTCCTGGTCCTCACCGTCATCGACCAGTGGTCGGAGATCCAGAGCGAAGGCGTCCACTTCCACGTCGGCTGGCTGATCCCCGCAGTCGTCCTGCTGCCCGCCTTCTACCTGATCAGCGCCTGGGGCTGGGACCTGATCCTGCGCTCGATGGGCTACTCGATCGGGTTCGGCCAGGCCCAGGTCGCCTGGGGCCAGCCTCTGCTGGCGCGCTACGTGCCCGGCAGCGTGCTCTACGTGCTCGGCCGCATCCTGCTCTCCGAGCGGGCCGGCGTGCCGCGCCGGATCACGGTCGCCTCGATCGTCTACGAACAGGCGATCTCGGCCACCTCGGCGATCGTCGTCGCCGCCTACTTCGTGATCAACCACCCCGACCTCGAAGGCCAGCCGCTGCGCTGGGCGGTGCTGCTGCTGATCCCGCTGGCGATCTTCCTCCTGCACCCGCGCGTCTTCGGGCCGCTCTCCAACAAGCTGCTCGCCGCCTTCGGCCGCGAGCCGCTGCCGACGGTGCTGCCGCTGCGCAACGTGATCGGGTTGATCGCCTTCTACTCGCTCAACTGGATCGTCGTCGCCTTCGCCCTCTACTTCGTCGCCCGCTCGATCACCTTCATCCCCTTCGAAGACCTGCTGCTGGTCGGCTCGGCGCAGGCGATCGGGTACTTCGCGGCGCTGGTCACGCTCGTCGCCCCCGCCGGCCTCGGCATCCGTGACGCCGCCTTCGCCTGGGCGGTGAAGGCGGCGCTGCCGAGCAAGAGCTTCGCGGTCGGCTCGCTGATCTCGATCGCCGCCCGCGGCGTGATGACCGTCGGCGAATTGATCTACGTGGGAGCGGTCACCGCGGTCGGCCGCAGCCGTGGCTGGAGCGTCGCCACCGGCATCCTCCACCCCTCCGAGGCCGAGCGCGAGGCGGGGGAGACCAGCGCCGACGTCCACGCGCCCGAAATCCTCTAGTCCCGCGGGTCCGCCAGCGCGGCGAGGGTCAGAGCGGGATGCGGGCGCCGAGCTGGTAGGCGGTGAGCGCGAGGACGAGCAGCGCCAGGAGCCGGTCGCGGGCGACGGCGGCCAGCGGCAGCGCCCAGATCAGGTACCAGGGGAGCAGCCAGGAGGTGGCGAGCAGGAGCCCGAGGGCCGCCCAGCCGGCGGCTCGCAGCCAGTCGCCGCCGCGCCAGGTCCAGGCGAGCAGCCCGGCGAGCGCGGCGGCGTAGAGGAGGAGCGCGGCGGCGCGCACCGGGCCGTCGCCCAGCCCGGTCAGGCGGGCCAGGGTGACCGGGATGCTGAGGTGGCTGGTGCGGCTCTGGTTCTCCCCCGCCAGCCCGAAGGCGTGCGTCCAGTCCCAGCCGAAGGCCAGGTACGCCGCGACCCCCAGCGCCACCGCCGCGGCGAGGGCCCCGGCCCCCAGCCGCGCCAGCCCTCGCCCGCGCGAGTCCGCAGTTGACCACGCTATGCGTGGCGAAGCGCGCTTTCGCGAGGGACGGGCGGTGGCGGCGAGGGCGAAGGGGGCGAGGAGGAGGGCTGAGGCCTTGATGGCGGCGGCGGCGAGGAGCGCGGCGCCGGCGCTCGCCTCGCGCCGAGCAAGGAGGGCGGCCGCGCCGAGCATCGCCACCAGCATCGCCAGCCCGTCGTTGTGGGCGCCGCCGACGACATGGACGAGGACCAGCGGGTTGAGGGCGACGAAGGCGGCGGCGCGCCGCGGGTCGGCGCCGCGCCAGGCGGCGAGCCGGGCGACGAGGAGGGCGAGGCCGAGCACCGAGAGCGCCGCGGCCGCCTTCAGCACCGCGACCGCGGCGTCGACCGACAGCCAGGCCAGCGGGTAGGTCAGCAGGGTGAAGAGCGGCCCGTAGACGCTCGGCGTGCCGGTCCAGGTCACCTCGGCGAAGGCGGGGTCGGCGCGTGCCGTGTTGGGAGCGTGCACGTATGGATCGAGCCCGTGGCGGACGCCGAGGCGGGCGTAGTCGACGTAGCTGAAGACGTCGTGCGACAGCAGGACCGGGGTCAGGGCGAAGGCGAGAACGAGGGCGCCGATCAGCGCCCAGACCAGGCGCGGTCGGAGCCGCGGCGCCGCCGCGAGGAAGCCCAGATAGGCGATGTACCCGGCCCAGACGAGGCCGTAGGCGAGCCCGGCGTCGATCGCCGCCTACCCGGTCCCGCCGGCGCTTTCGCCGCCGCCCAGGCCGCTCTGCTGCTGCGGCGGCAGGGGTGGCAGCGGCGCCGGTTCCTGTCCCGCCCCGGGCGCGTAGGCGTTCGGGTCATAGCCGCCGACCGCTTCGCTCCCGGGCGGGGCGCCGCCGCCTGGTTCGCCGCCCCGGCCGGCGCCGTGCGCCGGCCTGTCGGCGGGATTCGGCGCGGTGAAGGCGCCGTCGTAGGGCGCCCAGGAGATCTGCTGCGCCGGTTCGGTGAATTCCTCGCACGGAACGCCGCCTTCGGAGTAGAGCGCGTGCCAGATTTCGGCCGGGAAGGTGCCGCCGAAGACGGTGATCCCGTGCACGCTCGTCATCGAGATCTCGTTCGATTCCGGGTAGCCGACCCAGACCGCGGTGGCCAGGTTGGGTTGGTAGCCGGCGAACCAGGCGTCGGTGTATTCGTCGGTGGTTCCGGTCTTGCCGGCCTGCCCTGGACAGCCGGTGTAGGCGGCGGTGCCGGTCCCTTCGGTGATGTTGTCGTGGAGCAGCCGCGTCACCTGCCAGGCGACGGGGGCGGAGAGGACCCGTTCGGGGTCGGGCTTCTGCGGCCGGTCGACGCGCCCGCTCGGGAAGGTCACCTTGGTGATCGCCACCGGGGCGTGGTGGACCCCACCCGAGGCGAGCGTCGCGTAGGCGTCGGTCAGCTCCAGCGGTGAGACCCCGATCCGCAGTCCGCCGATTCCCTCCGCGGGGATGCCGTCGAGCTTGGTCGTGATCCCCATCGACTTCGCCGTCTGCGCCACCGCCGCCGGGCCGACGTCGAGGTCGAGCTGGGCGAAGACGGTGTTGTCGGAGGTGACCGTCGCCTGCTGCAGGTTGACGGTGCCCTGGTAGCCCTCGTCGGCGGTGTGCACTTCCCAGTGCCCCCAGCGCGGCAGGTTCAGGTCGAGCGGCTTGGACGTGTAGTAGGTCGAGTAGGGGTCGATCCCCTGCTTGATCGCCGTGGTCAGGACGAAGGCCTTGAAGGTCGAGCCGGGCTGGCGGTGGCCCTGGGCGGCGAGGTTGAACTGGCTCTGCGCGTAGTGCGTGCTCGAGACCATCGCGCGGATGTGGCCGTTGCGGGGGTCGATCGAGACCAGGGCGGAGGCCGGGTCGGTCGAGTAGGGGAGGGCCGAGCGCATCGCCGCGAGGCCGACCCGCTGCAGCCCGGGGTCGATCGTCGTCTGCACCTCGAGGCCGCCACGGCGCACCGTGTTGACGCCGTAGGCCGCGATCAGCTCGTCCTGGACATAGTCGAAGAAGTAGGGCTGGCGGTGGTGGAAGTAGGCGTCGGAGAGGTTGAGCTGCAGGCCGCTGCGCATCGCCGCCCGCGCCCGTCCCGGCGCCACCCAGCCGAGCTTGCGCATCTGCCGCAGCACCTGGTTGCGGCGTGCCCTGGCTGCCGCCGGGGCGAGCACCGGGTTGTACTGGGAGGGCGCCTGGGGGAGCCCGGCGAGCAGGGCCGCCTGCGCCAGGTCGAGCTTCCAGACCGGCTTGGAGAAGTAGATCTCGGCGGCGGCGCCGACGCCGATCGCGGTCGCTCCTTCGATCGTCCCGTAGGAGGCGATGTTGAGATAGGAGCCGAGGATCTCGCGCCGCGAGTGGCGTTCGAAGAACTCTTCGGCCAACTTCGCCTCGACGATCTTGCGCTCGAGGTTGCGCTTCGGGTCGGCGATGCAGAGGTTGCGGACCAGCTGCTGGGTGATCGTCGAGCCGCCCTCGACCGCTTCGCCGGCTTCCAGGTCGGCGACCGCGGCGCGCAGGATGCCCTCCTCGTCGACCCCGGCGTGCTGGTAGAAGCGCTGGTCCTCGATCGCCACCGTCGCCAGCTGCAGGCTGCGCGGAATCCGCGCGATCGAGACCGGCGAGCGCGCTTCCGGCGAGGCGATCACGCCGAGCTCGGTGCCGTCGGCGGCGTAGATCGTCGAGTTGCCGCCGCGGTCGACCGGGCGGCAGCTGGAGAGCGGCGGCGCTTCGGCGGCGACCCCCAGCACCCAGGAGGTGATGCCGACGACCGCCAGCCCGGCGAGCAGGACGACGAGGAGGAGGCCCAGCAACAGCTTCCCCGCGATCCCTCCCCGGCGCCGCTGACGTCGACGCGTGCGCTGCGTCATCTCCTCAGAGGGTACTTCCGCGGCGAGCCGTCGGCCTCTCTCGCCCGCAGGGCTAAGAAAGTCGAAAGGTCGGCCTGGAAGACTGCCGGGGGATGGATGCCCAGGCCACCCCCGTGCCGCCGCGGCCGGCGCCGCCGCGGCTCTCGTTCCCCTACTCGAACTGGGGGCCGGCGGCCGCGGTCCTCGGCGTGATCCTCGCGCTCGGCGCCGGCATCCTGCTCAGCCTCCCCGGCCTCGTCGCCTTCCACGACGCGGCCGGCGAACTGACCACGGCCGGCAACGTCTTCGTCCAGTTCGCGACCGCGCTCGGCTTCCTCCTGGTGCCGATGGCGATCGCCGCCTGGCGCGGCGCCACCGGCCTGCCGGAGATCCTCGCCCGGCTCGGGCTGCGCGGCTTCCGGCCGGCGGCGTTGAAGTGGATGGCCGCCGCGGTCGGGGCCTACCTGGCGTTCGGGGTCCTCTACACGCAGCTGATCGTCGAACCGCACCAGAAGGACATCGCCGAGGGGTTCGGCGCGGTCCCGGTCCAGGTCCTGCTGATCGTGGTCGCGGCGCCGATCAGCGAGGAGGTCTGCTTCCGCGGCTTCCTCTTCGGCGGCCTGCGCGAGAAGCTGCCGCGGGTCGCCGCGGCCCTGGTCAGCGGCGTCATCTTCGGCGGCCTGCACGCGCTGACCGGGGTCAGCGCGGTGCCGCCGCTGATCGTCTTCGGCTTCATCCTCGCCCTGCTCTACGAGAAGACCGGCTCGATCGTGCCCGGAATCCTCCTGCACATGCTGAACAACTCCGTCGCCCTGCTGGGGCAGTAGGATTCCGCCCGTGCTCCGACGACTCGTCCCCGTTGTCGCCGTCCTGGCCTGCCTCCTGGCGCTGCCGGCGCTCGCCGCCGCCGCCCCGAAGAAGGAGGCCCCGAAGAAGGAACCCGCGCCCAAGGCGACGGTGAGGATCGAGGTCGGCGGCCTGCACGGCGGCAGGGCGACGATCTTCGACACCGTCCCGGTCAGCGGCACGGTCTCCCCCTACGCGCCGGGCCAGCGGGTCGAAGTCGTCTTCTACCTCAACGGCCATCGCCTGGTCAGCCGCCAGGTCGCCGTCCAGAAGGGGCCGAACGAAACCGGCACCTTCAGCTCCAGCGTGATCGTCAGGGAGAACGGCAAGTACGCGGTCAGCGCCAAGCACGTCGCGACCCCTCTCCTCGGCCCCGACCAGACCGTGCGCAAGAGCTGGAAGGTCGACTTCCCCTCCCTTCACCCCGGCGAATGCGGCAAGGTCGTCAGGGGGTTCAAAGCCGAGCTGGCGAAGATGGGCTACGTCTCGGGCGGCGGTTCCTGCTTCAACGGCCGCCTCGGCCGCGAGGTGCTCGCCTACCGCAAAGTCAACGACATGAACCGCAGCCAGAAGGCCGGGGCCGGCCTGGTCAAGGCCGTCTACTCCGGCAAGGGCGGCTATCACGTCAAGTACCCCGACGCCGGCGAACACGCCGAGGTCCCGCTCGACAAGCAGGTGCTCGTCCTGATCAAGAACGGCAAGCCGTTCGCGATCTACCCGGTCTCCACCGGCAAGCCCTCGACGCCGACGATCACCGGCCACTACACGTTCTATCGCCGCGAACCGGGCTACAACTCGGAGGGGATGTACTACTCCTTCTACTGGCACAACGGCTACGCGGTCCACGGCTACGCCGAAGTCCCCAACTACGCCGCCAGCCACGGCTGCGTCCGCACCTTCATCGCCGACCAGCCCCGCATCTACGAACAGCTCAACTACGGCGAGTCGATCTTCGTCTTCTGATCTGGGCGCGTGTGACCGGCGCAGCTCGGCGTCCTCGGTCGCTCACGTGCGGAGCACGCTTCGCTCCCTGCGTCCTTGATCCGCTTGGTCACACGCGCCCAGATCGCCGCCTCGGTCGCTCACGTGCGGAGCACGCTCTGGTCGGTCACCGGCCTGCGGATCGCCGCTCGAAGCGGCCCCGGGAGGTGATCGGCGTCCCGACCTCGAGCTCGGGGCGGTACTCATCGAGGAAGACGCGCGCGACCAGCTCCTGGCGGGAGCCGACGCCGACCTTCTCGTAGACGCTCTTGACGTGGTCCTGGACGGTGTGGGGCGAGAGGACCAGGGCCGCGGCGATCTCGGCGTTTGAGAGGCCGCGCGCGAGCAGGGTCGCCACCTCGCGCTCGCGGCGGGTGACGCCCTCGAGCTCGAGCCGCAGCGTCGCCGACTGCCGCGCGGTGGCCCGTTCGAGGACGATCGCCACCCGTCCGGGGGCGGACTCCTCGCGCGAGGCGTGCAGCGTGACCCAACCGCCGGGGCTGGGCACCGTGACGACGTTGCCGCCCTCCTGCGGCGCCGCGCGGCGCACGAACGAGGCGACGGCGAGGACCGGGGCGGGGAGCGAGCCGGCGCTGCCGGTGCCGCTGGCGAGCGCCTCCAGCAGCTCGCGGGCGGGCGCGGTGACCAGCTCGACCTCGTTCTCGGCACCGAGCACGATCAGCCCCGGCGGCTCTCCCCCCGCGGCTCGGCGGGCCGCGTCGAAGCGCAGCGAGGTGCGGATGCCCTGGGCGATCGCCGGGGCGACGAAGGCGAGCGCCTCGGCGTCGCGCCGGCTGAAGTCGCCGCTCCCGGCGCGGCGGGCGAGGTGGACGGCGCCCCAGACGCGGCCCCTGATGACGAAGGCGGCGCGGAGCTCGTGTGGGATACCCGCCGGCTCGAGCAGCTCCCGGTAGCGGGTGCTGCGCTCGGGGCGGCCCCGGGTCGCCGCCGCCAGGGTCGAGACCGGCACGCGCCGGCCGGCGAGGGAGGCGAAGGTGTTGACGTCCTCGACCAGGTACTCGCTGCGGATCATCAGCTCGCCCGCCGCCTGGACCTCATCGACGCCGAAGACGCCGCGCTCGACGAGCTCGCGCGGCGCGTCGGCGGTCATCAGCCGCGTCTGCGGGTCGAGCGTGTGCCAGCAGCTCGCGTCGTTGTCGATCCCGCGCCGCAGCCGTGGCGCCAGCTCCTCGAAGAACTCACCTCGCGGCAGCCCGCGGGCGCCGAGCCGGGCGATCTCCTCGCGCAACCGCTCGGCGGACCAGGGCGCGGGACTCATCGCTCGATTATCGCCGGCTCCGCGCCGCGCGCGAAATATCCCCGCGCGCGGGGGATGGGCAGGCGGGCGGGGAGCGGCGAGGCTGCGTTCGTCCGCCAACCGCAACGAGGAGCAACCATGAGCAACGCAGAAGCAGCCGTCAAACCGATCTTCGCCGGTCCCGGGGAGGGGGAGGCCGTCTGGTTCTTCGGCACCCTGACCGCGATCAAGGCATCGGCGGAGAGCACCGACGGGACGATCGCGGTGATCGAGCAGCTGGCGCCGGAAGGGGCGGGGTCGCCACTTCACGTCCACAGCCGCGAGGACGAGTGGTTCTACGTGATCGAGGGCGAGCTGACGCTGTGGGTCGGCGGCGAGGTGATCGTCGCCCCCGCCGGCTCGTTCGTCTTCGGGCCGAAGGGGATCCCGCACACCTTCGTGGTCAGCTCCGAGCAGGCCCGGTTCCTGCTCGTGACCGAGCCCGCCGGGTTCGACCGCTTCGTCCGCGAGGTCGGCGAGCCGGCGGCGCGCCTCGAGATCCCGCCGCCTGCGTCCGAGCCGCCCGACGTCGAGGCGCTCGCGAGGATCGCCGCTGGCTACGGGATCGAGATCGTCGGGCCGCCGGGGATCCCCGGCTGAGCTTGGCCGGAGGTCGAGCGGGCGGCGTCTCCAGCCGTCCGCCGGCGAAGCCGAAGGGCACGGCGAAGATCGTCGTCTACATCCCGGGCAGGAAGAAGCACGCGGTCAAGGTGATCCCGATCGACCAGCAGGGCTGACGGTCGTGGCTGAACGGTTCTCCTGTCCATGGCCTGCAGAACCGTTCAGCCACATAGGATCCCGCCCATGCCGACCGACCTCGCGGCCGCCAAGGAGACCCTGCTCGCCGAGCTGCGCGAGCACTCCCTGGTGATCGGCGAGGTCACCCTCGCCAGCGGCGCCGTCGCCCAGTACTACGTCGACGCGCGCCGCGCCCTGATGCGCCCGCGGGGCTTCCTCGCCGCCGGCGAGCTGATCGCCGCCCGCGCCCACGAGCTCGGCGTCGCCGCGGTGGGCGGCCCGGCGACGGCGGCGATCCCGCCCGCCTGCGCGGCGCTCGCGGTCGCCGCCGGCGACCGGGCCGACCTGGTCGCCTTCTTCGTCCGCGGCGAGCGCAAGGAGCACGGCCTGCAGCGCTGGGTCGAGGGACCGGTGGAGCCCGGCGACCGGGTCCTGGTCGTCGAGGACACGGTGACGACCGGCGGCTCGACCGCGAAGGCCGTCGGGCGAATCCGCGAGGAGGGCCTGGAGGTCGCCGGCGTGGTCGCGGTCGTCGACCGGCTGGCCGGCGGCGCCGCCGCGATCGAGGCCGCCGCCGAGGCCCCCTACACGGCGCTGGTCACGATCGACGAGCTCTATCCCGAGCGGCCCGACCGCGACTGAGCTGGCGATGGCGCTCGAGCCCGACGCAGTCGAGATCCGCGTCCTCGGCTGCCTGATCGAGAAGCAGCGAACGACCCCGGACGCCTACCCGCTCTCGCTCAACGCGCTGCGGCTGGCCTGCAACCAGTCGACGAACCGCGCCCCGGTCGTCGACTACGACGAGGCGACGGTGAGCGAGGCGCTGCGGCGGCTGGCGCTGCGCGGCTGGACCCGGCTCGCCAGCGGGGCCGGCAGCCGCGCCCGCAAGTACCGGCACCTGCTGCCGGAGGCGCTCGGGATCGACGCGGAGGGCGACCTGGCGCTGCTCGGGGTCCTGATGCTGCGCGGCGCCCAGACGCCGGGCGAGCTGAAGCAGCGCAGCGAGCGCCTGCATCGCTTCGAGAGCCCCGCCGCGGTCGAGGAGGCGCTCGAGCGACTCATCGCCCGCGGTCTCATCGCCCGCCACGAGCGCCAGCCGGGGCAGAAGGAGGCGCGCTACTCGCAGCTGCTCGGCGGCGGGGAGGACCTCGAGGCCCTGAGCCCTGCGGCGGTTGACGGCTCGGCGGAGGCGCCGGTGCACCCGGCGGTACTGCCGGCGCAGCCGGAGCCCGTCGCCAGCGAGGACGATCGTCTCGAGCGCATCGAAGCCGAGCTCGCCGCGCTGCGCGGCGAGCTCTCCCGCCTCCGCGAGGCCCTCGGGGACGCCTGACCTCATGACCTTTGTAACCCTCTGGGTTACAAAGGTCATGAGGAGGGCGCGATTCGCCTAGCGGCCCCTGTGTTCGACGGCGAGCACGCCGATGCGGCGGCCGCCGGGGACGGCGGCGATCACGTAGGTGCGGAGCCGGCCGCGCAGGCGCAGCACCTGGCGGCCGCCGCCGCTGAAGGGGATCAGGAAGCCGTGCGCCCGTTCGCCGGTGAGATGGAAGCGGCGCCGGCCGAGGTTGCGGGTGACGGTGTGCAGGCGGACGCGACCGTGCTGGCGCAGTGCCACCTTGAAGCGGGTCCGCAGCTGCAGGCGCCCCGGGCATTCGGTCCCCGCCGGCCACTGGCATTCGATCCGCACCCGCACCCCGCGCCGGGTCGCGTGCAGGTGGCCGAGCTCGATCGGGACCGGGATCTTGGCCGTCTTGCAGCCGAGCAGCACGTCGCTGCCGAGGCCGGTGTTGGCGGCGTAGACGCAGATCGGCTGCGCGCCGGACTTGGTCACCGCGAAGGAGGTGTCGAAGCCGTGCCGCGCACCCGCTTCGGGGTACTCGGCACGAACGTCGCGGCGGGCGAGGCCGGCGACCGGCCCGAGGTCGTAGACCGCGGCGCCTTCGCTGCCTTCGCGGCCGCCGACCGCGACGCGGACGTCGAGGGTCGCGGTCGGTTCGTCGGGGTCGAGGGTCCAGCCGCGGACGCGGACCAGGCCGGGAGCCGGGGAGCCGACCACCTCGAGCGCCCCGACGGGGTCGTTGGGGGTGCTCGGCAGCGTCGCCTCGCCGACCGTGGCGCCGTCGACGTAGTCGTTGTCGATGTTGATCGTCACCCCGCCGTAGGTCTCGTCGTGGCCGCCCCGGTACTGGTGGATCCGCTGGTGCCCGGCCCAGGCCGAGGCGGGGACGACCGGGTCGGTGGTGTTCTTGAGGCCGTTCCAGTTGGCGATCCAGAGGTCGTCGGGCTGGACGTAGCCGCTGCCGACCCGGGCGGCGAGGTCGGCGATTCCCGAGGCGCTGCTGCTGTAGACGCCGGAGGTGTAGCCGAGCGCGTGCAGCTTCTTCGTCCAGGCTTCGAGGAAGGCGAGGGTCGCCGCGGTGGCGCTCGACGTCCGCGAGTAGGACTCCATGTCGAAGTAGATCGGGCTGCCCGGGCCGATCGCGACGGCGGTCGCCTGGGCGACCGCGTCTTCGGCGGCGGCGACGCCCTGCGCGGTCGCGTTGGTGTAGCTGACCAGGGCGCAGCTGCTGCAGCTGCTGGTCGGCGCCTGGCGGCCGACGTAGGTCGGGATCAGGTGCCAGCCGGCGGCGGTCTGGGCGCTCACCCAGCTGGCCGTCAGGTTGGGCTGCGAGCAGGCCCGGTTGATGCCGCCGATGTAGACGCCGATCGCCCGGTAGGGCGACTGCAGCCAGGCCGACATTTCCCGCGAGGAGGGCGCCGAGCAGGCGTCGAAGCCGAGGCCGGTGAAGACGGCGCCGGAGGCGGAGGCTCCGGCCCGCGGCCGGGCGGGCAATGCCGAACGGCGGGCACGGGCGGGGTCGACGAGGATCGCGCGCCGCCGGCCGACCGCGGCGCCCGCCGGGCAGCGCTGGCTGGCCGCCGGCGAGCCGAGATAGACGGCGCGGCGGTCGAGCCGCACGCAGAGGCGGGGATGCTGTGCCAGCCGGTAGACCGGCCATCCTGCCGGCACCCGCACGGTCTCGCCGCCGAAGTGGATGGTGCGCGCCCCGCGGGCGGCGGCCGGCGCCGGGGTCACGGCGAGCCAGGCCGCGAGCACCAGCAGGATCGGCAGGACGAGCCTCAGGACGGTGCCGGGCACTCGGCAGCGGCTGGGTCGTCGCACGCTCACTGGTCCCTCTCTTAACACGCCGGCCCCGCCGGCGATGCTGTCACGCCCGCGGGGTATGAACTCTTTCAGCGCGGCGGCCTGGCCCGCTCCGACGGGACCCGCACCTAGGCGACCGGTCGCTATCCCAGGGAGAGCCGGCGAGCCGGTCGCGAATGGGGCCTCGGTGGGCTCGAGCTCCCTGACGACCCTCGCCGGAACGCCGGCGACGAGCGTCGCCGGCGGGACGTCAGCGGTGACCACGGCGCCGCCTGCGGCGCCGCTCGCGGCCGGCCACCGCAATGGTCGTGGGCCCGCCGCGCAAGCAGTGCCCCGAGCTGGATTCGAACCAGCGGCCTATCCCTTAGGAGGGGATCGCTCTATCCAGCTGAGCTATCGGGGCCGGTCGCCGAATTCTGTCTCAGATGACGATTCCGTGCGTCAGCTGGCACGGAGTGCGCGCCACGCGCGTGGGGTGTCCCGGCAGGATTCGTTGCATGAGGACGCTCGAGGCAGTGGACGTGTCTGCCACCGCGGTTAATGTGTGGCACATGTCGAAGATGATCCAGATCAGGAACGTGCCGGAGGAGATGCACCGGGCGCTCAAGGTGCGGGCCGCCGCCGAGGGGATCTCGCTTTCGGACTACATCAAGCGGGAACTGGCGACGATGACCGCCAAGGTGGGGTTCGACGAGCTCGAGGCGCGGATCGAGGCGCGCGGACCCTCCGGGGTCAGGCGGGAGACGATCCTGCGGGCGCTGCGCGAGAGCAGGGGCGAGTGACGCGGGTGGTCGACGCCTCGGTGCTGGTCGAATACCTGACCGACGGCGAGCACTATGCGGCGGTCAAGCGCAGGATCGCCGCCGGGCCGGGCTGGCTCTGGGCGCCCTACCTCGTCGACGCCGAGGTCGGGCACGCGCTGCGGGCGACGGTGCGGGCCGGGGAGATCTCCGCCCGCCGGGCCGGCGACGTGCTCGGCGACCTGTTCGAGATGCGGCTCCAGCGCGTTCCCCACCACCTGCTCGCCGCCCGCGCCTGGCAGCTGCGGGAGAACCTCAGCTTCTACGACGGGCTCTACGTCGCCCTCGCCGAGTCGCTCGGGGTGCCGCTGCTGACCCTCGACGCGCGCCTCGCCAAGGCGCCCGGGCTGCGAGCCGAGGTCGAGGTCGTCGCGCCGCTCTGAGCCGGGCGGGAGCCGCCGGGACTCAGGCGGCGTAGAGGCTCTCGGAGGCGAGGCCGATGCCGCGCCGGCTCCAGAGCTTGACCTGCATGAACACCTCGTCGCCGTAGCCCTCGAGCGCGTCGAGGGCGACCAGCGTGAAGCGCTCCTGGCTGATCTCTTCCTGGTCGACGGTCTCCCCGTCGAGCTCCGCGGTCGCGGCGGCCGCGCCGCGGATCAGCGGCCGGCCCCAGACCAGGGTGACGGCGCCGGCCCGCCCGTTCTCCCCCCGCCAGCGACCGATCACATCGTCGTTGAGGTCGATCTTCCAGTCCGAGTTCTCCTCAGCGAGGACGTCGGTGAAGTCGGCGGTGGCGGCGAAGTCGGTCGGCTCGCCGCCCGGCGGCTGCACGTAGGAGACGTGGCCGAACAGCTCCAGCGTCCCCTCCTCGCTGCCGCTGCGGGCGGAGGCCGGGATCCAGACCCGCCCGCCCCAGGCGCGCTCCGGGAACCAGTCGATCTCCTCGGGCAGCTCGACTCCGGCCGGCAGCTCCTCGACCTTCTCGCAGGCGGCGGCGAAGGCCTCGCGCAGGCGGGCGGCGAAGCGGCCGTGCGGGATCCCCTCCTGGGTGGTGTCGGCGATGAAGCGGGGGATCGGTCGCGGGTCGGGCGGCACCCGGCCACCCTACCGCCGCGCCCCCGGCGCCGGCGCGAGCCGGCTCAGACCTCGGGTGTCAGCGCCCGCGCCGGCTGCCCGGCCTCGCCGCGCTCGGCGGCGCCGGCCTCGGCGCGGCGCAGGTTACGCCGCAGCACCGTCGCCGCCGTCAGCGCCGCGCCGAGCGCGATCACGGCGCCGAGCGCGAAGGCGACGCGGTAGCCGTCGTTGACGGCCTGCAGCGAATCGACCCCGCCGTGGGCGCCGGTGTAGCTGGCGGCGATCGTGCTGAGCACGGCGAGCCCGAGCGAGCCGCCGACCAGCCGCGAGGTGTTGATCAGGCCCGAGGCGAGACCGGTCTCGTGCGGCTCGACTCCCTGCACGGAGACGATCATCACCGGCACCATGGCGCAGCCGAACCCGGCGGTCGCCAGCGCGCCGCCGGGGAGGACGACGTCGAGGTAGGGACCGCGGGTGGGGATCTCGGCGAGCACCGCAAGGCCGGCCGCGGCCACCAGGAGGCCGCCGACCAGCACGGTGGTGGCGCCGAAGCGCCGCACCAGCCGCGGCGCCAGGGTCGAGGCGGTGAAGACGCCGAGGGTCAGGGGCAGGAAGGCGAGGCCGGCCTGCAGCGCGTCGAGCCCGCGCACGTCCTGCAGGTAGAGCGAGACGAAGAACCAGAGCGAGAAGGCGGCCGAGAACATCAGCATCATCACCAGGTTGGCGCTGCGCCACAGCGGTTTGGCGAAGACCCGCAGCGGGATCAGCGGGTCGGCGGCGACCCGTCCCTCGTAGAGGGCGAAGAGCGCCAGCAGGACGACCGCGCCGCCGGCCGGCGCCAGCACCCCGGGCGCGGTCCAGCCGAGCGTGTCGGTGCGGACGATCGCGTAGACCAGCGCCGTCAGCCCGGCGGTGACGAGCGCCGCGCCGACCAGGTCGAAGCTGCGCCGGACCTTGGTCTCGGCATGCGGGATCATGCGGCGGCCGGCGAGGACGACGGCGACGCCGACGGGCACGTTGACGAGGAAGATGGCCGGCCAGCCGAGGGTCTGGGTGAGGACGCCCCCGAGCAGCGCGCCCGAGGAGCCGCCGAGCCCCGCCATCGCCCCCCAGACCCCGAGCGCCCGGTTGCGCTCCGTGCCCTCGGCGAAGCTGGAGGCGATGATCGCCAGCGTCGCCGGGGAGATCGCCGCCGCGCTCACCCCCTGCAGCGCCCGGGCGCCGAGCAGCAGCGTCTGCGACTCGGCCAGCGCGCAGAAGAGCGAGGCGAGCGCGAACAGCGCGGTGCTGACAAGGAAGACCTCGCGCCGCCCGAACAGGTCGCTGGCCCGGCCGCCGAGCATCAGGAAGCCGGCGAAGGTCAGCGTGTAGCCGTTGACGACCCACTGCAGCCCGGTGTCGGAGAAGCCGAGGTCGTCCTGGATCGAGGGCAGGGCGACGTTGACGATCGCGACGTCGAGCACGACCATGAACTGCGCCAGGCAGACGAGGACGAGCAGCAGGTCGGAGGTCTTGCCGTGTTCTCTTGCGGGCATCCGGGTATCCAACGTGGGAAAGGGGACCGGCGTGAGGTCTCCGGGTTAGTACGACGGATACCGTACCAAAGTGCGATGGTTATCGAACCTTGGCGTATAATCCGGCCATGGGCCATGTTCTCGACCCGCCGCGGCCACCGCATCCCAGAGCGGACGAGATCGAGCTGACCGCGGTGCTGCACGCCTTCAGCGATCCGCAGCGGCTGCGGATCGTGCGCGAGCTGGCCGCCAGCCCTGAGCCGCTGGCCTGCGGCAGCTTCGCCCTCGACGTCGGCAAATCGACCCGGACGCACCACTTCCGCGTCCTCCGCGAGGCCGGCGTGATCGAACAGCAGCGCGACGGCACCCGCAAGCTCAGCGTCCTGCGCCGCGACGATCTCGACCGCCGCTTCCCGGGCCTGCTCGACGCCGTCCTCTGAGGCGCCGCGACGCCTCAGAGGCAGTCGCGGAGGTCTGAGGCGGCCTGCTCGGGCGGGTAG
>JAXLTA010000014.1:0-178933 GCA_046330305.1 Solirubrobacterales bacterium
AGTTCGTGATCGACGTGGCCCCCGGCGCCGCCGACAGCTTTTCGCTCGAGGGGCCGCTGGGCGTCCACTTCGTCAGCACCAGCACCGCCTGCGAGCGCTGAGCGCGGACGGGGCGACGACTCCCGGCCGCCGCCCCGACCGCGTTGCGTCGGAAGCAGGGGCCGCCGCACACCTGCACAGCCCCCGCGCCAGCCTTGCACGGATCGAGCCGGCCGGGTGAAAGACGCTTCCCAGCAGCGGTACCACCACACTAGAGCGGTTCACACACAAACATCGAGTAGTGGGTAACTCACGGTTCCCATCGGGAACTAGTCTCCGCTCCGCCTCGCCGCGAGGCAGGGCAGGGCGCGGCGAGTGGACAGGGAAATGCGGACACAGGGGAGGACCCATGGTCAGATTCAGAGGAAACCTGCTGGAGGCGCCCGCGTCCCGGCGGGCGAAGGGGCTGTCGCTGGCGGTGACGGCCGTCGCGCTCCTGCGCGGAGCCGACGCAGCGCCGGCGCTGGCGGACGAGCCGGGCGAACTGCCGGCCTGCACCCCGGCGGCGATCGAACAGCTCAAGGACGCGCGGGGCGACACCGGCTGGCAGGGCGCGGCCGTCCCGGGCGCCGAGGTCGAACGGCTGCCCGACGGCGGCAGGAGCTACACGTACAAGGTCGGCACGATCGAAGTCGAGCAGGCGGTGCCGCCGCGCGGCTTCGACCCGCTCGCGGCCAGCGACGCCGAACTGGCCGAGTACCAGTACCCCGAACGGCCCGATCAGCCCGAAGCGCTGGCCGCCTGGGAACACCTGGTCGGTGACGCGAAGTACCCGGTCGCGCCGGGCGGCTGCCGGGGAGGTGGCGCTTCGGCCGGCCCGGTCGCGAACGCCGAGGCAGACACGCCGCTCGGGGCGACCAACGCGCCCCTGTTCGGGACCGACGGCGTGCGCAACGAAGTCTGGAAGAACGGGATCTGGTCCGGCTTCGTCGACGAAGCCCAGGGCCATCCATCTCACTTCGCGAGCATCAGCGGCGAATACCACGCTCCGAACGGGTTCGCCGACCCCTGCCCGGCGGGCTGGGTCTCCAGCTGGGTCGGCCTCGGCGGTGTCTACAGCAGCCATTTCATGCAGGCCGGGACCTGGATCCACAACACCGGAGAAATGAACTCCTGGTGGGAAATCTACGGCGGCAACAACGAACACTACGCGGTGCAGAACTGGAACATCTCGCTGAAGCCGGGCGACCTCGTCCAGGATGCCGTCGGCTACGCGCCGTTCCAGGGCGGCTCGATGCTCTTCTGGGTCGTCAACCACCGCAGCGGCTGGTTCCTGCACGAAGAACTCCACAACGTCGCCGGCTTCTACAACGGCTCGACCGCCGAGTTCATCGACGAGCGGCCCTCCTCCGAAGGACAGCCGCTGAACCTCCGCCGCTTCTCGCCCGTCAACTGGGAAAACGGGCGGGTCGTCAACGCGGTCACCGGGGAATCGGAACCGATCTCGGGGCCGGAACGGACGCGGGCGGTGATGCGTAACGCCTTCGGCGAAACGCTTGCCGAACCGAGCCTCCTGACCGGGTCGGGCAGCTTCACCGACACCTGGCGGCGCTGCAGCTGATCGGCGGCTGCCTGCCGCGCCCGGGGACGGTGCCCTGGGCGCGGCTCAGCAGCCCAGCCTGACCTAGACGCCGGTGCCGGTGGGGTGGAAGGCGCCGGCCGGCGGCCGCTGGCCTGGCCTGTTCTGCGCTGGTGCTCGCAGCGGGGCCTGGCCCCGACGACGTGAAGAGGCTGGTGCTGGCCGCGCGCCGCCGCTCGGGCGGAGGCAGTCGTCCGGCCGATCAGATCCGGGATCATCGTCGGCGGCCGGGGGCCGCCGGAGCCCACCTCGCCCTGGGCGCCCGCCCCGGCGGCGGCGGCGAGGCAGATCACGCAGAGCGTCGCGCCGACGGTTCGCCTCAGTGGTCGCATCTCCATCCCCCTCTTGATCTTGGATTCACGGTGCAACCGAGCTCCCGCTTTGTGTTCGGCTGCCGTGCTGCGGGTGCCGACTGTAGGTCCCGGATCGCGCCGCCGTCAAGCCAGGGAATTTGTCCGGTGTAACCACACACAACGGTGTCACTGTGCGTACCAGTGGGGGTCCGCAATCGGCGCCAGCCATCCCTATCCTCCACACCACACTGTCACCGTCACGACACGGGAGGGTCGGCATGACGTCACAGATCCAGGTCGAGAGGCCGGCGGGGGGTGGGGAGACCCCGCGGCTCGAGGGCCGCACGCTTCGCCTGCGCCCGATCGTCCCCGCCGACTACGGTCCGTTGCGGCAGGCCGAGCTCGGCGCCGCGCTCGGGCCGCGCTGGCGGTTCCGCGGGGCGACGCCGACGCTCGAGGAGTGGGTCCACAAGAGCGGGGACCGCGTCCTCGCCCAGTTCCTCGTCGTCAGCAAGCCCGAGCAGACGCCGCTCGGCGCCGTGCACCTCTTCAACCCGAACTTCCAGGACGGCCACGCCCAGCTCTCCGTCGCCCGACTCGAGGCGGAGACCCGGGCGCCGAAGGTGATGCTGGGGCTGGGGCTGCTGATCCGCTACGCCTTTCACTGCTGGCCGCTGCGCAAGCTCTACATGGAAGTGGCCGAGTTCAACTACCCCCAGTTCGAGAGCGGGGCGGGGCGCTTCTTCGAGGTCGAGGGGCGCTACCGGCAGCACCTCTACCTGGGTGGCCGCTACTGGGACCAGCTGGTCCTGGCCATCACCCGCGAGGCATGGCTGACGCGGGGGGCGCGGCACCTGGCGCTGGAGGTCGACGATGGCTGATCCGGTCACGGCTGCCCCGAGCGGCGGCTGGCCCGAGTTCGCGGCGGCGGTGGCGGAGGTGGCCGGGGTGGCGCCGGCGACGCTCAGCCCTGACTCCCGAGTCGTCGAGGACCTCGGCCTCGACTCGCTGGCGCTGGTCGAGCTGATCCTCGTCCTCGCCGAGGCCCCGGCGCTGATGGACCCCCGGCTGGTCGCGCGTCTCGAGGGCCGCCGCTGGGAGCAGACCAGCCTCGGGCAGCTCTTCGACGAGGTCAACGCGAGCCGCCAGCGACCCGCGGGGGACTGAGCTAGCGCCTGGTCGGTTGCAGACCGACCAGCGTGTAATAGCCGATCAGGTAGAGGCGCCGGCCGTCTGAGACCACCGGGGTGTAGCCGGCCTGGTTGGCCTCGAAGGTCCGCCTGTGGGTGCGGACGTCGAAGCCGACCGTCTTCTGCGTCTTGAAGCTGGAGGTGTAGACGGTGTGGCCGATCACGGTGGCGGTGCCGGGGATCGGACCGCCGATGCCGGCCTGCCAGCGCACCTTGCCGGTGCGGGCGTCGAGCGCGTAGAGGGTGCCGTTTTCGGCGCCGATGTAGACCGTCGGTGCGGTGCCCGGGACCCGGGCGACGGCGGGCGAGCCGTAGATCGCGGCGCCGGTCGGGAAGGCCCAGTCGACCTTGCCGGTCTTTTCGTCGAAGGCGTAGACGACGCCGTCGTCGCGCGCCGCGTAGACCCGGCCGAACCCGATCGCGGGCGAGGAGAAGAAGCCGCCCTCGCCGCCCGGCGGCACCTTGCTCGTGTTGGTCCGCCAGAGCGGCTTGCCGTTCTTCGGGTCGAGCGCGAACATCGAGCTCTCGTAATCGGCGACGAAGAGCCGGCCGTCGTGGTAGCTGGGGCTGGCTTTGATCGCGGCCGGCGAGTTGAAGCGCCAGAGGATCTTGCCGTCGCCGGCGTCGAGGCAGAGCACGTCGGTGGTGTCAGTTCCCAGGTACAGCCTGCCGCCGATCGCCAGCGGCGAGGATTCGAGGTGCGCGTGCAGGTGATCGACCCAGATTTTCTCGCCGGTCGCGGCGTCGCCCGCCGCGATGTAGCCGTCGATGAAGGCGTTGAACACCCGCCCTTCCGCGTAGGCGGGCCCGGTCACGTCGAGCGGCTTGCCCTTGTCTTCCGGCCGCAGGTTCAGTTCCCACAGCACCTTGCGGTCCGCCAGCCGCACCGCTTTGCCGTTGCCGTACTTGTTGATCACGTAGGCGACCCCGCCGGCGATCGCCGGCGGGAACTCGATCAGCCCATGCGTGTTGATCGACCAGGCTTCCTTCAGCGGCGGATCGAGCGCCCGCCCATGCGCCGGCAGGTAGTGGGTCCGCTCCGGCACCCGGCCGAAGTAGGGCCAGTCGAGGTAGCCCCCCGGCCCCGGCCCCCCGCTCGCTTCGGCCGAGCCGCCGGCGGTGGACCCTCCCGAGGAGCCGCCCGAGCCGCCGCAGGCGGCCCCCAGCAGCGCCATCCCAAGCAGCGCCAGCACCGCGACCATCGATCCAAGCCGTCTCGTCATCCCGAAGCCATCGGCTGCAAGCGCGCTCGCCTGAAGCTCTAGAGAGCGGCGGACGGGAATCGAACCCGCGTCATCAGCTTGGAAGGCTGAGGCTCTACCGTTGAGCTACCGCCGCGCGCAGGGGCAGCCTAGCCGCCGCCTGCCGAATCCGTCAGAATGGCAGGACCCCACGGGGAGTGGCGCAGTCTGGTAGCGCACTCGGCTGGGGGCCGAGCGGTCGCAGGTTCAAATCCTGTCTCCCCGATATCGCAGAGCCGGCTCGGGAAGCGGCTCTCGCGCTTTCAGACGCCATCGGCCAGTTCCAAGAGGCCGGCGCGGTTGTGCTTCAGAGTCTTCGAGAGCGACATGGGATCGATCCCGAGGCCGTTGCTCAGGTCGATCAGGCGCTTGCCGCCGGCGCCTCAAACCCGCCTCATCAAGCGCCGCCGGAGCTGCAACGCAGGTTCGAACGGGCGGCGCATCCGCCACCAGGCGCTCGAGGTGAGGCCCTCGAGATCGCCGATAATGCGCTGCCGCTCGGCTTGGGAGGCCGCCAGCTCCCGCTCGAGCTCTGCCGCGCGGGCGGTCGCGTGGACGAGGGCGGCCTCTACGCGATGAGCCTCCGCAGCGCATGAGTAGGCCATCTCTGCCCGCAGGCGCGCCAACTCGGCGGGGTCGCGAATTCGGGCCAAGAATTGGGTGTTCTGCGCGACGCGGTCCCGCCAGCCCTGCTTGCGCCCAGTGGCGCGGAAGAAGAGCACGGTGGGCGAGAGCACCATCTCGGAGCGCAGGCCGGAGCGCATTAGCCGCTGCCAAAGGTCCCAGTCGCCCGCCTTCTCCACGTCAGCCGGCCAGCCGTCCACCGCGCGCGCCTCGGCGGCAAGATGGCTCACCGCCCCGGAGGGAGTCCGGTTCTCAACGCCGAAGAACCGCTCCCGATAGGTCGGTGCGCGCCAGTGGATCCCGAATGGCAGCAGGGTTCCGTCCTCCTGCACGAGGCAGGCCATCGAGTTGACGATCCCGGCGACGCCGGCGTCGAATAGCTCGCCCGCTCGCTCGAGATGGTCAGGCAGCCAGAGATCGTCGTCGGCGAGCCAGGCGACGACGCCGTCTCCCGCCTGCTCGAGGACCTCGTTGCGGTGTGCATAGCCGAACCCGGCTCCCTTCGGCCGGTCGAGCACCTCAATGCGGTCGTCGCCCAGCGCCTCGAGCGCCTCCCTGGTGCCGTCCGTGCACCCGTCGGCGACGACGCAGACGCGGTTGGGGGGGCGCGTCTGCTCGAGCGCGCTGGCCGCCGCCAGCAGGACCGTCTCGCGACGGTTGTGAGTGGGGATCCCCACCGTGAACTCGACGGACACGCCAGCTTCATATCATGGCGCTGTGAGCGTCTCGCGTTCCTCGCATCACGCGGCTTCGAGCGAGGATCTGGAGGTGGTCCCGGGCGGTGTGCGCGATGTCCCCACGGTGTTCGAGAGGGGACGGCGACGTCCCACCATCGACGGCGTGGTCATGGTTCCCGCCGTCGTCCAGGCCGACCACCGCGGCTCGCTGATGGAGACCGTGAATTTCGACGAGCCGTTCTGGGAGGAGCCGATCGTCTACGCCTACACCTTCACGGTCGCGCCGGGACGCATCAAGGGTTGGGGGATGCACAAGCTCCAGACTGATCGCTACGCGGTTCTCGGCGGACCGCTGCGAGTCGTCCTCTACGACGGCCGCCCTGCCTCCCAGACGTTCCAACAGATCGCCGAGTTCTCGTTCGGCGACCGCGCACCGGGGTTCATCCGGATCCCGCCCGGCGTCTGGCACGCCGACCAGAACGTCGGCGACGTTCCCAGCACGGTAATCAACTTCCCCACCAGGCCCTACGATCGCGACGATCCCGACAAGTACCGCATCGACCCCGCGTCCGGCGAGATCCCCTTCGATTTCTCCCTGTCGGACGGCTGAGCCTCGAGGCTCCCAGCGCCTGAACCCGACGGTTCAAATCCTGTCTCCCCGATGCCGCAGAGCCGGCTTCTCAAGCGGGTGATCGGCGGAGCCCCGAAACCTCGCTGTGGCTCTCCCCGGATGGCGGAGGCCGCGGCGCATCCTAGGCTGTGAGCGAAGTGAGCATGGGCGCCATTTCCGTTTACAGCCGACGCAAAGTGACGCTGCTGCTTGCTGCGCTCTGCGTCAGCATCGGCCTTGTCATGGCTGCCCAGGCGCTCGGCTCGTTTGGCCCCGTGAGGCACTTTGCCACCGGCACTTACCCGGACGGGATCGCGGTCGGCAGGCTCAACCGGGACTCACACCCTGACCTGGCGGTCGTCTCGGGCAACAACGTCGCCGTGCTGCTCGGGAACGGCAGCGGCGGCTTCGGCCGGGCGATGCACTTCAGCGCGGGCAAGTTCCCCGAGGGGGTCGCGATCGGCGACCTCAATGGCGATGGCAAGCCCGACCTCGCGATCGCCAATCACAACTCCAACGACGTGTCGGTATTGCTCGGACGCGGCAACGGCAGCTTCGGCAAGGCGAGGAACTTCGCCGCCGGGTTCGCCCCCAGCTCGATCGCAATCGGCGACTTCAACGGTGACACCAAGCCCGACCTCGCGGTCACCATCTTCTCGACCACCCCGCAGAGCGGGCTCCAGGGTGCCGTCTCGATATTGCTCGGGCACGGCAACGGCAGCTTCGGCCCGCGCACGAGCTACCCCGTTGGCGGCGTCAACCCGACCTCGGTCGCGATCGGCAGGTTCAACCGCGACGGGCATCCCGACCTGGCGGTCGCGGTCCGCGCTTCCGACAGAGTCTCGATACTGCTCGGACACGGCGATGGCACGTTCGCCAGGGCCCAGAGCTTCCCCGCGGGCGACGGCGCCACCTCGATCGCCATTGGGAGGCTCAACGGGGACTCCCGCCCCGACATCGCCACCGCGAACTACATCGCCAACAGCGTCTCGGTGCTGCTCGGGACGGGCGACGGCAGCTTCGGCAGAGCGAAGAGCTTTGCGGTCGGCACCCATCCCACGTCAGTCGCGATCGGCAACCTGAACGGCGATTCCAACCCTGACCTCGCGGTCGCCAACCAGAACTCGAACAGCGTCTCGGTGCTCGCCGGCCGCGGCAACGGCACCTTCGGCAGCGGGACCGCGTATCCGCTCCGCCCGAGGCCCGCGAATCCCCAGGCGGTCGCGATCGGCAACTTCAACGCCGATTCAAGACCCGACCTGGCCGTCGCCACCGAGGCCTCCAAAGGCGTATCGATACTCCTCAACACGGGCCCGAACCGCTGACGCTCTGCTGCTGGAGGTCGAGCGCTCGCAGGCTCAAATCCTGTTTCGCGGTCGTCCTCGGCCACATCATCGCGGCGGACAAATACGCATGTCGGCGCTGGCGGCGGGGCCTACCGTTCTCACATGATCGCCTTCGTGATCATCGGCCTGGTAATCGTCGCCCTGATCCTCTTGGCGATGTCGCTGCGGATCGTCAAGGAGTACGAGCGGATCGTGCAGTTCCGGCTTGGCAAGGTGGTCGACGGCCCCCGGGGACCGGGCATCATCTTCATCGTTCCGCTCATCGACCGCACCCGTCGGGTCTCGCTGCGGATCGTCACGCTGCCGATCCAGTCGCAGGGGATCATCACCAAGGACAACGTCACCGTCGGCGTCTCCGCCGTCGCCTACTACCGGGTGACCGACCCGATCGCCTCGATCGTCGCGATCGAAGACGTCGGCAAGGCGATCGGCCAGATCGCCCAGACGACCCTGCGCGCCGTGGTCGGCCGCCACACCCTCGACGAGGCCCTCTCGGAGATCGAGACCATCAACCAGAACATCCGCCAGATCCTCGATGTGCAGACCGAAGAGTGGGGGGTGGAGGTCACCGTGGTCGAGCTGAAGGACATCCAGCTTCCCGACAGCATGCAGCGCGCGATGGCACGGCAGGCCGAAGCCGAGCGCGAGAAACGGGCGAAGGTCATCGCCGCGCAGGGCGAGTCGCTCGCCGCCGGGGAGCTCGCCAATGCCTCCGACGTGATGATGGCGCACCCGCTGGCCCTGCAGCTGCGCAACCTGCAGACGTTGATCGAGCTCGGGGTCGACAAGAACTCGACCGTGATCTTCCCGTCGCCGCTGATGAGCACGATTCAGGAGGTCGGGACCTTCCTCGAGCATGAGTCACGCGCGGCGGCCAGCGCACCGTCTGCGTCGCCCCCCTCGGCGGCGGTATCCTCACGCGCTACCGGCGGTGGTGCTTCCTCCCGGAACGGCGAACCGGCATCGGCCGATTGACCGTCCGGCGGCTGGTAGGCCGCAAGGTTTCACACCGCCTCCTCGCCGTGGGATAGGTTCGGACTCCGCGACCCGACCGAACCCAAGGAGAGTCATGAGCGAGCAGAACGTCGATCTGGTGAAGAGCGCCTATGCCGCGTTCGCGGAGGGAGACGTGCCCACCGTTCTCGGCATCTTCGCCGACGACATCGAGTGGCATGAGGCCGAGGGAATGCCGTACGGGGGCGTGCATCGGGGCGGCGAGGCCGTGGTGCAGAACGTCTTCGGGCCGATCTCCCAGGACGTCGACGGCTTTGCGGTGACGCCGGAGGAGTTCATGGCGAGCGGCGACAAGGTTGCCGCGGTCGTCAGGTACACCGGCACCGGCAGGGCGACGGGCAAGCCGCTCGATCTCCCGGTCGTACATGTCTGGGACATCCAGGACGGCAAGGCCGCGCGCTTCCGGCAGTTCGTCGACACGGTGAAGTTCGCCGAGGTCGTGCCCGCCGCCGACTGAGTTCCCCGCGCTCGCCGGGTGAGAACGCATCTCTTCCCGCCATGCGGGCGAAACTGCGTTCTCGGCGATCGCGCGGCTGGACTGCTCTACGATTCGCCCGTGATGGAGGCTCGCGTGGCCACGCTGGAGGACCTCGACGCCGTCACCGAGACGATGACCGCCGCGTTCGCCTCCGACCCGCTCTGGGGCTGGGCGTTCCCGGATACTGCCGCCCTCCGCACCTGGTGGCGGTTTTCGATCGCCAGCGCGATGCGATACCCGTGGGTCTGGGTCGCCGACGATTACGCCGCGGCCTCGGTCTGGATCCCACCCGGTGGGGTCGAGCTGACCGAGGAGGAGGAGGCCGGGGTCGAGGATCTCCTCGCCGACCTCATCGGCGCCAGGGCCGCCGAGGTGCTGGAGCTGTTGGAGCGCTTCGAGGCGAGCCATCCCGCGGACGCGGAGCACTACTACCTGAGTCTCCTGGCCACCCACCCAGAGCATCGCGGCAAGGGGCTCGGCATGGCGCTGCTGGCGGAGAACCTCGAGCTGATCGACGCGCAGGGGGCCTCCGCCTACCTCGAGTCGAGCAACCCCGGCAACGATCCGAGGTACGAGCGCCGGGGATTCAAGCGCGTCGGTTCCTTCGATCGACCCGACGGCGGGCTGACCGTGTCGACGATGTGGCGGGATCCGGCGCCGGCCTCCTGAGCGAGTACGGAACTCCGGTGGGCGCCCGTCCCGCAGCGCCCCGCGTTGGGGGCCCCGCGACCCGGGACCCCCAACGGCCTGGCTCCGGATCAGCCGCTGCAGCGGCCGCCGAGCTGCGCCACCTGCGGTTTGCCCTTGTGCCCGGCCTCTTTCATGATCGCCGGGACGGCGGGGTCGGACACGAAGCTCTGCCAGCCCTCCTCGTCCCAGTCGAAGACGACCCACACCCGGTCCGCCTCGACGGGATCGCGGAACACCGTGGCGCCCCTGGAGCCGTGCTCGGAGCGCTTGTCGGCACCCTCGTTCGAGAAGACGGCCATGAAGCGGTCGTAATCCTCCACCTGCGTGGTTGCGAGCAGCATTTCGTTTCTCCTTCTCTTTGATGTGTCGTTTCTCGAGGCGGCCGAGGCCGGCCGTCACACGGTTGGTGCCGGTACGTCGACCGGCCGCTCCTGCGGATCGATCGCCCCGAGGCTCTCGACCACCTCGAAGCGGCCGCCGCGGGCCTGGGCGATGTACATGTTCAAGCGCGCGTGGTGCTGGCCGGGGACCATCGCGGCGGGGCCGCCGGGAGCCTCGGCGACCTCGGCGCGGTCGAGGGCCGCGATCACGTCCGCCTGGCGCAGCGACCCTGCCTCCTCGACGGCCGACGCCCAGAATCGCAGGCCGCGGTAAAGCCCCGAGCACCCGCTGCCGCCGGTGAACCTCGCCTCGCCCGGGTAGAGGGCGTCGTACTGGGCGAGCAGCTTGCGGCTGAACGGATCGCTGACGGCCTCGTAGTAGTCGAGGCAGCCGTAGAGGCCCTCGGCGTGCTCGGCCGGCACCATGTTCAGGAAGTTCTCGTCGAAGTAGGTGCAGATCAGCTGGCCGCCACGGGCGGCGTAGCCGGACTCGTGCAGCTGCGCGAAGAACGGGGTCACTCCCGGCGGCACGATCGTGTTGAAGACGGCGTCCGCGCCGCTCGCCGCGATCCGTTCGACGGTGGCCGCATAGTCGGTGTGGTCGAGCGGGAAGTACTCCTCGCCGACGATCTCGCCGCCGTTCGCCGTGACCGCGTCCCGGACCCGCTGGTTCAGCACCCGGGGCCAGATGTAGTCGGCGGACGGCAGATAGAACCGCCTCGCGCCGGTTCGCTCCATCAGCCAGGGAATGAACGGGTCGACCTGCTGCGCCGGAACCGGGCCCGTGCAGAAGATCAGCGGATCGGACTCCTGCCCCTCGTACTGCTCGGGGTAGATGTAGAGGGTCTTCCCCTCGACCACCACCGGCCCCTTGATTGCCTGCCGGGTGGAGCTGTAGATGCCGCCGAAGACGACGTCGACGCGGTCGCGCGCGACCAACGCTCTTGCGACCTCGGCCGCCGTCGCGTCGTCGGTGGCGCTGTCCTCCAGGTACATCTCGAGCTGCCGGCCCAGCACGCCGCCCTTGGCGTTCAGGTCGGTGATGACCATTCTCGCCACGTTGGCGTTGGCGATCCCCACGAACGAGAGCGGGCCGGTCAGGTCGGCGATGACCCCCACCTTGATGGGCTCCTCGCGGGGTATTGGTGACGCCGTCATTCGTCTTCCTCCTCCAGTCGTGCCTCGGTCATCGCCTCGTCGTGGCAAGCACGAGGCGGCGTGAGAAGATCCTGCTCGACCGTGCGCTCGCATACATCGGGAGATCCCCCTATTTCTGACCCGCCGCTCCGTTTGGGGGAGCTCGTGGCCACGCTGGCGCTCGCCCAGGACAACGCATTCGGGCAGCCCCTCGAATCCCAGCTGCGATCCTGCCTGCTCGCGAGCTGGATCTGCGATGCCGGCGGCTTCGACGAGCAGGTGAAGGAGACGGCCTACTGGGTGGCGCTGCTCCGCTACGTGGGCTGCACCGGACACGCCCACGAGGTCGCAACCCTCTTCGGCGACGAGATCGCGATTCGCGCCCAGACCCTCGTACACGACGCGGGCAACCCGGCCGAGGTCATGCGCGACGTCATCGCCTTCGCGACGGCCGGCCACGAGCCGGAGGAGCAGGAAGAGATCGTCCGCATGATCCAGGAGAACGCGCGCGAGTGGGCGGTCCACAATTTCTCCTCCGGCTGCGAGGTGGCCGACATGCTGGTGCGGCGACTGGGCATCGGCGACGACGTCCGGGGGGCGCTCAGCTTCACCTTCGAGCGCTGGAACGGAAACGGCTATCCGGCTCACGCCGGAGGCGAGGCGATCCCACTGCCGATGCGCATCGTCCACCTCAGCCACGACATGGAGGCGATCGGTCGCCTGCTCTCGGGCGAGGAGGCGGTCGAGGCGGCCCGCACTCGCCGCGACAGCACCTACGACCCCGCCCTGGCGGATCTCTTCGTCGCGCATGGCCTGTCCTGGTTCGAGCAACTCCGCGGCCTCGAGCCCTGGGACGCGGTGCTCGCCCTGGAGCCCGAGCCCCACCGCGTCCTCGAGGGGCCCGAGCTCGACGAGGCGCTCAACGTCGTCGCCGACTTCATCGATCTCAAGTCGCCCTACATGGGCGGGCACAGCCGGCGCTGCGCGCAGCTCGCGGGCAGCGCCGCCGGCGTGCTCGACCTTCCCGAAGCCGAGGTCGCCGCGGTGCGGCGGGCCGCCCTCCTGCACGACTTCGGCACCACCGGAGTGCCGAACTCGATCTGGGACAAGCCGGGCAAGCTCACCCGCGCGGAGTTCGACCGCGTCGAGCTCCATCCG
This sequence comes from Solirubrobacterales bacterium, assembly GCA_046330305.1. Taxonomy (GTDB): domain Bacteria; phylum Actinomycetota; class Thermoleophilia; order Solirubrobacterales; family 70-9; genus VAYN01. The sequence goes on from JAXLTA010000014.1 coordinate 12,457, forward strand.
ATGCTGACCGAGCAGATGCTGCGCCGCTCACCCGCGCTGGACGTCCTCAACCCGATCGCGTCCACCCACCACGAGACCTGCGACGGATCCGGATACCACAAGCGGCTGCGCAGCGAGGCCGGCGACCTGGGGGCCTGCATCCTCGCCGCTACCGAGGTCTTCGTCGGGATGACGACGGAGCGGGCCGACCGGCTGCCGTTCTCTGCGACCGACGCCGCGGCCGAGCTTCGCCGGCTCGAGCAGGAGGGGGCGCTGGAGTCTCGCTCGACGGAGGCGGTGCTGGTGGCGGCAGGGCTGGGCGAGCCGCGGGCGCGCGGATCCGGCGTCCGCAAGGCGCCCAATCCCGGCGGGCTGACGCCGCGGGAGGTCGAGGTGCTGGAGCTCGCGGCCCGGGGCCTCACGACCCAGCAGATAGCCGACCGGCTCTACATCTCCCCGAAGACCGCCGATCACCACATCCAGCACATCTACGGCAAGATCGAGGTCTCGACGCGGGCCGCGGCCGCGCTCTGGGCGATGCAGAACGCCGTCGTGCAGTGAGGCGTTCGCCGGCCGGTCGCTTGCGGCCGACTCAGTCGAGGTCGGTCTCCGCCGTGACCCGTCCCGCTTTGACGGCGTCGGCCAGGGTCGCGTAGTCGAGCTCGTTCTGGTCGGCGTAGCGCTCGGAGAACTCGGCGATCGCCCGGTCGAAGCCCTCTCCCTTGCCCAGGTAGGAGGCGATCGCGATCCGGTCGCCGGAGCGGGCGTGGGCCCGGGCGAGCGTCCACCCACATAGCTGCCCGTAGATCTCCAGCCCGTTCGGCGGCAGCGTCTCGATCGCGACCGAGCGCTTCCCGTCCCAGAGCTGGCGCACATAGAAGTCGCGCTTCTTCTCATCGAGGCCGAAGCTGGGGAGCCAGCCGAGCAGGATGTCGCTGGCGGCCTGCATCAACCACTGCCCCTCGACCACCCGCTCGCCGTGGTTGCCGAAGCCACTCGCCCCGACGTAGGGCTCGAGCACCGAGGCGTCCGCCTCCTTGGCTTGCAGGAAGAGGGGATCCGTCCCGTCGCGGCCCATCATCAACAGCACCCAGGCCCGGGTGCCGACGCTGCCGACCCCGACCACCTTGCGGGCGAGGTCGACGAACCGATAGCTGTCGAAGAGGTGGCGCCGGTCGCCCTGGAGGCTCTTCCGGTAGCGGCCGAGCAGCTCCCGGATGCGCGCCTCCATTTCGTGGCGCTGATCGTCGGTGACGAGGTCGCGGATCGGCACCAGGAGCGGCGGGTCGCTGATGATCCGGGGTTTCCCGTCGACCTCGTGGACGAGCCGGTCAAAGGCCTTCAGGCTGTTCTTCTTGCGCGCCTTCGCGAGGTTCTTCTCCGCCGTCTTCAGCTGTCTGCGGTCGGCGACCTTGGCCAGTCCGGCGAGCATGTCGTCGATGTTGAGACGCGCGTACCAGACGTCGAGGTTGCCCATCGCCGCAAAGCCCCGCATCGCTTCGCGATATTCGCGCACCGTGGCGAGAACCGCCCTGCGGGTCTCGAGCGGAGCGAAGCCGCGGTCGCGCCCGGCGATCGCGAAGCTCGCGGCGAGGCGCTTGATGTCCCACTCCCAGGGCCCGGGGAGCGTCTCGTCGAAGTCGTTGAGGTCCAGCACCAGGCGGCGGTCGGGAGCGGCGAAGATGCCGAAGTTGGAGAGGTGGGCGTCGCCGCAGGCCTGGACGCGGAGCCCCGAGTCCGGCGTCTGCGAGAGATCCATCGCCATGATCGCGGCGGCGCCACGATAGAAGGCGAACGGCGAGGCCAGCATCCGCCCGTAGCGAATCGGGACCAGCTCGGCGATCCGGCTGCGAGCCTGTTCCTCGAGCACAGCCACCGGGTGCTTGCGGTCCGGGGCTGGCTCCCACTCCGCGTGGCTGGCGCGGGGAGCCGCCTCGCGGGCGGCCTTGCCGGCGGCGGCGCTGGCCGCCGCCGAGTCGGCGGCTCCGAGAGCAGATGAAGCGGTCGAGGCCGGTTGCATGGCCCGGCCTCAGCCCCCGGCCTCGGGGCGGCCGGGGTCGACGGTGCCCTCGTCGACCTCATGGGCGAGGCGCTGGCGCTGCCGGCGGCTGCCGGCGTCGAGGATGCCGGAGCCGGCCGCGCGCGAGATCGCGCTCGCATCCCTGCCGCGGAGGACGATCGCGCAGCCGACTGCGATCATCGCCCCGGCCAGCGGGCCGACCACATAGACCCAGTAGCTGGTGAAGTCGCCGCTCACCAGGGCCGGCCCGAACGAGCGCGCCGGATTCATCGAGACGCCGCTGACCGGTGCCGCCCAAAGTCCCGAGAGGGCGATGTAGCCGCCGACGCCGAGCGCGGCGATCGCGCCCACGTTCTGCGCGGCGGAGGCGGTGCCGAGGATGACGCTGACCAGGCCTGCCGTCAGCGCGACCTCCATCAGGAGCGCCTGCCAGTCGTGGTACCCGGGTCCCGGAAGGGTTGCCCCGAGGTGCTCGACGTTGCCGAAGACCGCGAGCAGGAAGAGGCAGGCCAGGGTCGCGCCGAGCAGCTGGACGATGACGTAGCCCGGGAGCCGTTTCCAGGGAAAGTCGCCGCGCAGGGCGAAGGCGAGCGAGACGGCGGGGTTGAGATGGGCTCCGGAGACGGCGCCCATGAAGAGGATGATCGCCAGCACCATCAGCCCGGGCGCGACGACGGCGGCCGCGAGGCTGATCTCACCCTTGGCATGGAGCAAGCCGCCGCCGGCCGCAACGAGGACGAGGAAGAAGGTGCCGAGCAGCTCGGAGAAGAGGCGGCGCCACTCGAGGCGCGGATCGTCGAAGTCCTTGCGGTCCCCGAACTCGAGCATCAGGACGTGGCTGGTGTGGGGGGTGAGGGTGGTGCCTGCGAGGCTGAGGTCGGTGCCCTCACCCCCTCGCCCCGCCTCGTCGTCGTGCCTATCCGACACTCAAGACCCTCGACAGCTCGGCTTCCAACTGCTCCATTCCCGCCCGCAGGTCGGGCAGGAAGACGGAGCCCGGCCTTACCGATTCGATCATCTCGACCGACTCGCGGTAGTGGTCGATCATGCTGGCGACGCTGGTCCCGAGTCGTTCCTCGAGGCCGTCGCCGCGCAGCTGGATGCCCCTCGACAGGCCGCGGATGTCCGAGAGCTTGTCGGCGGCGTACACCGTCACCGCCAGGCCGCCGGCGCTTTCGACCTGGCGGCGAAGGCCCTCCTTGCGCCAATCGAAGGAGGCGATGTTCGCGTCCTCGCTGAGGACCAGAACGATCGAGCAGATGCTCGCGCCCATCCGGCTTCGCAGCTGCTCCGCGTCGAGACTCCCGCGCTCGACCGAGTCGTGCAGCAGTCCGACTGCGACCAGCTCATCATCGAACCCGGCCTCGTGCAGAAGCGTTGCGACTTCGAGGACGTGTTCGAGGAAGTAGCGGCCGTCCGAGGCGCGACGCTGCGCGCCGTGGGCGGACGCGGCAACCGAATATGCCTGAGCGAGGAGCTGCGAACTGGCGATCCAATGGGGCGGGTCGGATTCGATGCAGGTACCGCGGTGCGCAGGCCCCGTGCTTTCAACCACACCCGTAGTATTGCCCCTGTTAACGTCTTGTTCACATCTTTTTAAGCTCGCTTTAGGTTCGCCCCCAGGTTTCACTATATGAACGCACGTGTAGTGTGAGTGTGTGCGATGTGTGTGAATTTGGATTGAGATGCGGTGACGGTCCGCATCGACGCCAACCCAGGCTCCGGTGCCTCAATCCCTGGCAGTCAGTTCTTGGAGGAAGGCCGGAAGGCGGCCGCCGCCGAAGTCGAAGTAGCGGGCCCAATCGGGGGCGATGCTGATCCGGGCCATGCGGTCATAGGTCTCGCGGCAGGCCGCTTCGAAGGTGGCCAGCTCCTCGCCCTCCATCGACTTCGCGGCCGCCTCCAGGTACTCGGGCACCAACCCGTCGACGACCTCGATCTCAGCCTCGCCCCGCAGCAGCAGGGATCGGGCCGGGCTCGCCGTGTCGATCGTCAGCGCCACCCGGGGCCGGGCGCGGAGGGCGGCGAACTTCGGCGCGGTGGGGTGCGTGGCGAGGACCACCGCCTCACCGGTCCAGAGGAACCCGATCGGGATCACGCGCGGGGTGCCGTCGTTCCCCTCGTAGGCGAGGCGGAGGAGGGTGGCGGTTCGCAGCAGCTCCTCGCCGGCGGCGAGCTCGGCCTGCATCTGCTCGGGGTCCACCTCGGCAGCGTATGGGTTCGGCCGCAGACTCTAGGCTTGCGGCGACGCTCCGCCCGCGGCGAGCGAGCCGGCGTCGGGGTTGGTTCGGCGAGAGCGACTGAACGGGGTGTGGGATGACGGACCTTGACGAGTACCGCGAGCAGAGCCTCGCCTCCTGGGCGGAGATGGCGGCGGGCTGGGAGGAGCGGAACGAGTGGATGACCGAGGCCGCCGCCCCGGTCAACGATTGGCTGCTGGAGCGGGCCGATCCGCGCCCGGGGGAGGTCGTGCTCGAGGTTGCGGCCGGCGCCGGCGATCTCGGCTTCCGGGCCGCCGGCCGGGTCGGCGCCGAGGGCCGGCTCCTCTCCACCGACTTCGCCCCGGAGATGGTCGCGGTCGCCACCCGCCTCGCCGCGGCGCGGGGGCTCGGCAACGCCGATCTCCGCGTGCTCGACGCCGAGCGGATGGACCTTCCATCGGACAGCGTCGACGCGGTCCTCTGCCGCTGGGGCTACATGCTGATGGCCGATCCCGCCGCGGCGCTCGCCGAGACGCGGCGGGTGCTTCGCGACGGCGGCCGACTCGCCTTCGCGGTCTGGGCCGGGCCCGACCGCAATCCGTGGGCGGCGCTGCCGGCGCGCGCCCTGGTCGAGCGCGGGCACCTGCCGCCACCCGAGCCCGGCGCGCCGGGCATCTTCGCGCTCGCCGATCCCGACCGCATCCGGGCGCTGGTGGGCGCCGCGGGGTTCGCCGAGCCGGCGATCGAGGAGATCGCCTTCGCCTTCCGCTTCGGCGACTTCGCCGACTTCTGGGACTACCTGGTCCGGCTCGCCGGACCGCTGGCGCGGGCGATCAAGGCCCTGCCCGATGAAGAGGAGCGGGCGACGCGCGAGGCGATCGCGGAGAGCCTCTCGCCGTTTCGCGAGCCCGGCGGCTCCTACGCGCTGCCGGCGCTGTGCTGGGGGGTGCTCGGGCGCTGAGCTGAGCCGCGCTCAAGCGCTCCGCGCGAGCCGCGGCGGCCTCAGTTCTTCAGCTTCACCGTGACCCTGGGCGAGTGGGCCAGCGTCGCCTGGTTGCGGGAGTCGATCAGGACCGCCCGGAAGACCGACCTGGCCGTCACCTTGACCCGTTTGGACGGTTCGCAGTCCTTGCCGGCTTTGAGCGAGGCGCCCAGGTTGTCCCAGCTCTGCGGCTCGCGGCGCTGGAAGAGGACCCTGCGGTTGGCGCAGGTCTTGCCGCGGTTGACTTTCGCGGTCAGCGTGGTCTTGTCGCCTTTCTCGACCCGGAGCGGCTTCGCGGCGAGCCGGACGATGTCCTTGCCCGCGGAGCCCCCGCCGGAGCCGCCGGGTCCGCCCGAGCCCCCTGCCGGCGGTCCGCCGCCCGCCGGGGGCCCGCCGCCACCCGGGACGCTGCCGACGTTGAAGACCTGGACCTGGCCGGTTTTCGGCATGTAGGCGAGAAGTTCGGTTTCGGAGCCGAAATCGAGCCGGGTGAAGTAGGAGCGCGCGTCGCTCAGGTAGGCGACGCCGGCGCGGCAGGCCCCGATTTCGATCCCGCACACCTGCATCTCGTCGGCGCCGTCGCGGACCCCGTAGCCGAAGGAGGCGATGAAGGCGCCGCCGGCGCCGAAGACCGAGATCCGGCGGTTGCCTTCCTCGCTGACGAAGACGTTGCCGGTGCCGGGCTGGACGACGATCGAGTACGGCTTTTCCAGCTGGCCGGCGCCGCTGCCGGGGCCGATGCCGAAGGTCAGGTCGATCGTCGCGCCGGGGTTGGCGACGGTGTTGATGTGCGTCACGCGGTTGCCGAAGTAGTCGGCGACGTACAGGCCCCCGAGCCCGGGCGCGGCGTCGATCGCGTAGTTGAATCCCGGGTGGGTGCCGTTGCCGCTGTCGACGTAGCCGTATTTGCCGCAGTTGATGTTGGGCGTGCCGAGGACGATTCCTTCGCCGTTCAGGGCACAGGTTTCGAAGTTGTTGCCCGCGACGTTGTAGTTGGGGTCGTTGACTCCGTTGCCGTGATAGGCCTGCGGGTACCAGGGGTGCGTTCCCACGTTTTTCGTCAGGTCGAGGGTCGCGACTTTCGCCATCTGGCCCAGCGCGAGCGTCCCGAGCCCGGTCGGGTAGCTGCGCAGGATCGCCTGGTTGGAGCCCATGCGGCTGTTCATGTCGCTGTCGCTGAAGAGCGGGTCGCCGCCGCTCGTGGTGTAGGAGATGATCCGCGAGCTGCCGGCGTTGGGGATGTAGACGCGGCCCCCGTAGTAGGCGATCCCGAGCGGATTGGAGGGGCCGGTGGAGAAGCCGTCGCCGAGGTCGTTGCCTTCGTCGTCGAGGTGGCTGACCGTGGAGGAGGTGGAGCCGCCGATGATCCGCCAGAAGGTCCCGTCGAACCCGGGCGCGTAGCCTCCGAAGGTCCAGCTGCCGACCGGGAACGTCCGGGTCGGGGTCACCGAGAAGGCGGCGTTCGCGGCGCCGGCCAGCGCCAGCGCCAGCGCCAGTACGGCGCAGACGAGCAGGGCAAAGCGGCGGACGAGACGAGAGCGAACGCTCACGGCAACCGCGAGGGTCCCACCTCCACCGGCTTTAGTCAACCGCCGACGACGCGGTTGCCACGGCCGGCGCCGTGGCAACCGCGCCCGCCTCAGCGCTGACCCAGGGTCACCGCGACCGTCGCGGTCTGTTCGCCGCGGACCACGGTCAGTTCGACTTCCTGGCCGGGCTGGTCGGCGCCGATCAGCGCCGCCAGCTGTTCCATGTCCGCGACCTGCTGGCCGTCGATCGCGGTGACGATGTCGCCGCCGACGCCCAGCTGACCGCCTTCGAGTTCGATCGCGCTGCTGGCGCCGCGCAGGCCGGCTTCGGCGGCGGGCCCGCCTTCGACCACTTCCTCGATCAGGACGCCCGACTGCACCGGCAGATTGAGCTCCTGGGCGAGTTCGGGGGTGAGCGTCGCGCCGCTGATCCCGAGGAAGCCGCCGGCCCCGGGTTCGGCTTCGGTGCCGCTGCCCGCGGAGCCACCGGCCTCGAGGCGGCCGATCTCTTCCTTGGCGGTGTCGATCGGGATCGCGAAGCCGATGCCGACGTTGCCCTCCGAGCCTTCGCCGCCGGTCAGGATCTGGGAGTTGATCCCGATCACTTCGCCCGCGGCGTTGATCAGCGGGCCGCCGGAGTTGCCGGGGTTGATCGCCGCGTCGGTCTGGATCACGTTGTCGATCGTGACCCCGTTCGGCGCCTGGATTTCGCGCTGCAGGGCGGAGACGATGCCGCTGGTGACGGTTCTTTCGAGGGCGAACGGATTGCCGATCGCGACCACGGGGTCGCCGACCTCGACCTTCGAGGAGTCGCCCAGCTTCAGTGGGTGGAGCTTCGCCGCCGGTGCTTCGACCCGCAGCAGGGCGAGGTCGGAGTTGGGTTCGGCGCCGACCAGGGTCGCCGGGTAGGCCTCGCCTTTGGGTTCGAGCTTGACCGAGATCGCGCTCGCGCCTTCGACCACGTGGTTGTTGGTCAGGACGTGGCCTTCGGAGTCGAGGACGATGCCGGAGCCGGAGGCGACGCCTTCGCTCTCCTGGGATTCGATGAAGGCGACGCCGCCGCCGTCGGCTTCATAGATCTGGTGGATCGTGTTGGAGTCTTCGGAGCTGACCGAGGAGGCCGGCTTGGAGTCGCCGGCGGCGACGACCGCGCTCGGCGCGGGGTTGGAGGAGGCGCCGCCGGCCTCGACCAGGCCGCTCGCCAGGGCGAGCGCGCCGAGCACGGCGACGAGCGCGCCGCCGAGGAAGGCGGCGCCGAACATGTGGGAGCGTCTTTTCGTAGGCATGCGCCGAGGATGGGGCCGGCGGCTGCCCGCTTTCTAAGCGCAGTCGAACCCGAGGCTAAAAAGTCACGAAGCGCTTCCTAAAGAGCCGGGGCGAGCTCGCGGTCAGCCCTTGGGCTGCGCCGAGAACCGGACCGCCTGTCGCGTGCAGCCGGGCAGCCCCGTGGTCTCGAGGGCGACGATCCGGCCTTCGACCGTCCCTGGCCCGGTGAAGGCGGTGCAGGCTCTGCTTGCCGCGGACCACCTCGCGATAGGTGAGCCGGAAGTTGGTGACCGCCGGGCCTTCTCTCACGCCGAAGCAGATCGGGAAGCCATGGGTCGTCTTGCCCTTCCAGCCGCCGCTGCTGGGCACCGTCCCGGCCGGGTCACCCGGCGCTCCGCGGGCTGGCAAGGCGCCACGTTGCTCAGCCGACCTCTTCGGCCAGCTCGACGATGACGCCGGCCGGGCCGCGCAGGTAGCAGAGGCGATAGACGTCGCGGTAGTTCTCCACTTCGCCGATCAGCTCGGCGCCGTGCCCACGCAGGGCGGAGAGGGTGGCTTCGAGGTCGTCGACGAGGAAGGCGAGGTGACGGAGGCCGGGCACGTTGGCGGCGACCTGAGCGTCGACGGCGGGGCTCGGCGGCGAGCGAAACTCGATCAGCTCGAGGCAGCCGTCGCCGCCCGGCGTCCGCAGCATCGCGAACTCCACCTCGACCCCCTCGAGGCCGACGACCCGGTCCACCCACTCGCCCCTGGCCTCGCCCTCCCCCTGGCGCTCGAGGCCGAGCTCGAGGAAGAACTCGGTGGCGGCGGCGAGATCGTCGACGACGACGCCGACGTGTTCGAGGCGCCGCAGGGCCATCCTCAGCGGTGGTGGCGGTGGTGGTGCTTCTCGTGCCGGTGGTGCTTGTGCTTCTCGTGGTGTCCGTGCCGGGGTGGGGTGGCCCCGACGCCGGCGGGCTGCAGCTGGGCGTTGATGCCCGTGACGGTCTCGGCTTCGTTGACGGCGATCAGGGTCGCGGCCGCCGGCTTGGTCACGTTGCGCCAGTACTCGGTGGTCAGCTTCTGGCCGCTTTCGCCGCTGCTGAACTGAACCCGGTAGAGGACTTCGGGGGGCAGGCCGATCACTTCGTAGCTGCCGTCTTCCTTGGAGAGCGCGCACTGGTTGACCCATTCGCCCGCCCAGTTGCCGCTGGCGCAGATTTCGATGCCGGCGACCGGCTTGCCGCTCGGCGCGACGGTGACCTTGCCTTCGATCACACCCGGCTGGGCGAATTCGGCGCCGGCGCCCGCCGGCAGCGCCAGCGCCGCCGCCAACGCCGCCAGGGCCAGCCACGTGATTGCGGTCCGCCTGCGCTGGTTCACGATCGCGGCGAGTCTACCGCCGGCCTGGCCGGCGGTCGGTAGCCGGGCAGCTCGCCGCCGGCGGGAGCCAGGCGCTTGCGCTCGAGCTCCTCGATCAGCAGTCCGATCATCGTCTCCAGCAGCGCCCGGCTCTGCTCGGTCGCCTGGCTGGGATGGGCGAGGTTGCGCCGCTCGAACGGGTCCCGGGTCAGGTCGTAGAGCTCGTATTCGTCGGCCTCGGGCTCGGTCACGCGGCGCGTGCGACCCTTCTCGATCCGCTCGTCGAACTCGCCCGGCTCGGTCCAGAACTGCCGGTTGTCGTGGTAGCGCGTCAGCTTGACCAGGTGAGGCTCGCCGCCGACCGCCACCTCGGCGACCACCGTCTCGAGATGGTTCGGCTGGAGGATCGTCGAGAACCGCTTGGTCAGCTTGGCGAGCTTGTGGAATGGCGAGGGCCCGGGGTTGTCACCCTCGCTGATCTCGTCGTCGGTGAAGAAGAGCACCGGCGCCGCCGGCCGCACCGGCGCCGCCGAGCGGATCGCCTCCGAGAGGTCGCGCCCGGCCGGGGGCCGGGTCTCGGCGTGGGTCTCGCGCAGCTTCGCCTCCGCCTCCTCGCGGTCGACTCCGGTCAGGCCGAGCAGCGTCGGCAGCAGGTCGGCGTGGCTGGTGGGGAAGTCGATCTCCCGCTCCTCGTCGCTGCCGAGCGGAGGCCCGGAGACGATGAAGGGGACGCGGAGCGCCTCCTCGTAGGCGACGTGCCACTTTTCGTGCATGCCGCCGTGGGCGCCCTGCATGTCGCCGTGGTCGGAGCTGAAGACGACGATCGTGTCCTCCTGCGCGCCGCTCGCCGCGAGCGCGTCCAGCACCCTGGTGATCTGCTCGCCGACGGCGGCCTGCAGCTCGTAGTAGAAGCGCAGGTGGGTCTGGGTCCACGGCTGCGGGGCGCCGAGGCGGGGCCAGGTGTCCGTGTAGCTCTGCTGGCAGCGCGGCTTGGTCGAGAGGTCCTCGTGCCGGGTCGGCGCCAGCGGCACCCGCGGCACCCGCCAGGGCCGGTACCGCAGCCCCTGGGTGAGCCCGACCAACCCGAAGTAGGAACGGTCGTGGGGGTTGAGGAAAGAGCACACGGTCAGCCACGGATCGGCGCTCTTCTCGGACCCGAGCCGGCCCAGCAGGTCGACCGTCTCTTCGGCGGTGAAGGGGTCCTTGAGGATCCCCATGTTGTGCTTGCCGAGGCCGTGGGGCTCGGGACCGACCCACTCCGAGAACCCGTACTCGTCGAGCAGGTCGGCCTCCAGGTAGCGCTCGATGTTGCGCTCGAGCCGCTCGCCCTTGTCGTCGACCGTCAGCAGCGGGCTGCCATCGGCCTCCTCCAGGTGGGCGTGGGAGACGTGCCACTTGCCCTTGTAGTAGGTGCGGTAGCCGGCGGCGCGGAACCAGTCGCCGATGGTCGGTACCCCGGCTGGGTCGAGCCAGGACACACCGGGCTCCTCGGCGGTCTTCAGCAGCCCGTCGGTCTGGGTGACGCCGTGCAGCGACGGGTACTGGCCGGTGATCAGCGAGGCGCGGCTCGGCGCGCAGGCGGTGGACATCGGGTAGTGATGGCGGCAGGAGACGCCGCTGCGGCGCAGGGCCTCGACGCCGGGCATCGCCTCGCGACGGTAGGCGGCCAGCTCCTCCGACTCGTACTCGGGCGGATAGCGCAGCTGGTCGGTCAGCAACCGGAGGACGTTCGGGCGGCGGCTCACGCCGCGGCGAACCCTATTCGCTGGCCGTGCGCCGTTGGCGACTCCCTCTCGCTACCCGAGTGTAAGTCGACAACCTGGTCAGGCGCGAGAATCGGCTGTAGGGTTCGCGCTCGTCCGTATCACGCTCTGGGGAGGGTCACATGTCGCATCGCTCGCTCTCGTTTGGCTGCCGCTTCGCGCTTGTCGTTGGCTGCGCGCTCGGCTCGCTGGCACTGCTCGTCGTGGTCGCGGGGCGGGCTGAGGGCAAGCCTGCGTCGAAGTGCGCCAAGGGCACCGAGCAGGCGGGCTGCAAGCTGCCCATCGGCGCCCGCTTCCAATGGGAAGTCTCGAAGCCCGCCGACAGCCAGATCACCGCCGAGGTGACGTCGAGGGGATGGCTCTCAGTGACGATCTACGACGTCGGCATGAAGTGCAAGGAATTCCTCCCGAGCATCGGCAACGAAACCTACCTGGCGTTCGGCACGACCCTGAAGCAGCGGCCCGAGGTCGGCAAGACCTACACGGTGACGAAAACCGAATCTCGTGGCGGCGGCGAAGAAGGCGAAGGCGTCACCTCCAGCAGGATCGGCGTCAGGTTCCAGTTCAAGAGCGCGAAGCGGCTGGTGCTCTCGGTCACCATGGCCTCCGATGAAGAAGGCAGGGTGCTCTGCAACGGCGCCGGCAGCTGGACACTGAAGCGCCTGTAGGGGCGCTCAGACGAAACGCTGGACGAAGCGCAGGGAGATGTCGCAAACCTCGCGCCAGCCGCGGTCGATCGTCAGCGAGTGACCGCGGTCCTCGATCTCGACGATCTCGGTCACACCCCTGTTCTTCTCCTGTTTGCGGAAGGAGGCGTTGGAGACCGCCCACGGCACCGTGTGGTCCCTGCTGCCGGAGGTGATCAGCAGCGGCCCGCGGTCGGGGTTCTTGGTGTCGACCTTGGCCTCGGTCCAGGGGTTCAGGTTGGCGGCCGCGGCCTGGAACAGCGGCGCGCCCGGCGCCGGCACCGCGAACTGGTGGTACAGCTCGGTCGCCTCGTCCTCGTCGACCGCGTTGGCGAACGCGTAGCGGAACTGCTCGTAGGTCAGCGGCACCGCGCGGCTGCGGTTGGCGGGGTTGCCGAGCACCGGTTTGGAGGACTTCAGCGCCGAGATCGGCAGCGGCAGGACGCCGCGGAACGGGGCGGGGTCGATCGCCACCGTGGCGGCGCTGAGCCCGCGGCCGGCGAGGATCTGGGCGAGCAGGCCGCCGAATGAGTGGCCGATGACGACCGGCTTCTTCTTCAGGCCCTGGATCACCTCGTCGAAGTGGTCGGCGACCTGGCCCACGGTCTTGCCCGCCATCACCTCGGGGCGGGCGTTGGCCTCCTCGACGGTTTCCGGGTCGTCGGGCCAGCCCGGGGTGAGCGGCGCGAAGCCGGCTTTGCGAAAGACGCCGGCCCAGCGGTCCCAGCTGCTCGGCAGCAGCCACAGCCCGTGGACGAAGACCACCGGCTGCTTCCTCGTCTCGTTGGCCTTCGCCACCTGCTCGGCCTCGTGCTCGGTGATCGTCTTCGCCGCCATCTCGTCCCCTCGCATGCGTGTCGGTATCGGTCGCGGCACTCTACTCGGCGCGGGAAGGAGCGCTGTGAAGATCGTGAACGCTCAGCCCTGCGGCTCGGCGAGCGGGCGAAAGCCCGAGCAGAGCGTGCGCATCCAGGTGATCCGGCCCGCGTCGGCCGACAGGTAGACCTGCTGCTCGACCAGGAAGCGGCCTTCGGGGTTGCGGATGCGGAACCGGTAGCCGACCCGTTCGCGATCGGCGAAGGAGTCGGTCTCGAGCTTCTCGAGCGCCTCGATCTCGTCGTCGTCCTCGAACCACTGGCGCAGCACCTCGGCCACCAGGGCGTCGGCACCGTCCGCCTCCCAGGCGCGCCGCGGCGTCAGGCCGCGGAAGTCGAGGTCCGGGTCGATCAGGGTCATCAGGCGGTCGAAGTCCTTCTCGGCCAGCGCCCGCGCGAACTGCTCTCCGAGGCCGTCCATGGCGGCTCCTTTCCTCTCCCCGAGCTCGATCCTACGCCCGCCGACGCGTTACGGTCAGCCGATGCCCCGCGAGCTACCCCATGACGAGCTCGGCGAGGGGCCGGCGCTCGTCCTCCTCCACGCCGGGATCGCCGACCGGCGGATGTGGGACGAGCACCTCGAGCCGCTGGCGGCGAGCGGCCACCGGGCGGTGGCGGTCGACCTGCCGGGGTTCGGCGAGGCGCCGATCGGAGCGGGGCCGGTCGCGCACTGGGAGGACGTGGTGGCGACGATGGACGCGCTCGGCATCGCCCGGGCGGCGCTCGCCGGCAGCTCCTTCGGCGGCGCCGTGGCGCTGCGCCTCGCCGCCACCCACCCGCGGCGCGTCTCCTCGCTGGCCCTGTTCTCCTCGCCGACCGTCCCCGACGCCGAGCCCTCTCCCGAGCTGGCCGCGATCTGGGAGCGGGAGGAGGCGGCGCTCGCCGCCGGCGACCTCGACGCGGCGGTGGCGGCGATCGTCTCCGGCTGGATCCCGGCGAGCGCCTCCGCGGAGATCCGCGACCGGATCGCTTCCGCGCAGCGCCGCAACTACGAACGCCACGGGGCCGCCGAGGAGCCCGAGTGGGCGCCGGACCCGTTCGACCAAGACCCGTCGCTCGCGGCGGCGATCGAGGTGCCGGCGCTGCTGGCCGCCGGCGAGCTCGACCTGCCCGACTTCCGGGACGCGGCCGGCGACCTGGCGGCGAAGCTTCCGCGCGGCCGCCAGACCGTGATCGCGGGTTGCGCCCACCTCGCCCCGCTGGAAGCCCCGGAGCGCTTCCGCGAGCTTCTGCTCGAGCACCTGGGCGCCTAGCTCGCCGGCGGGCGGCCCGCTACTTGAGGTCGCTGTGCTGGAACCGGATCCAGCCCGGGACGACGATGATCAGGCACCAGACGATCGTCCCGAGCAGGGCGACGCCGAGGCCGTAGTGGGTGTCGCCGAGGCCGCCGATGCTGTTGGTCATGTCGTTGGTGAGGGCGCCGAAGGTGAGGTGTTCGAGGCCGGGGATGAAGCTGACCAGGCCATCGAAGGCGAGGACGAAGACGAGCGCCGCGGCGATGCCGCCGCCGAAGCTGCGGGCGATCAGGCCGAAGCCGAACCCGACCGCCGCGGCCGCGGTCCAGGCCGGCACCGCGCCGAACATCTGGCCGGCGAGTTCGCCGCGGTCGATCGTCACGCCGGCGTGGTCGGCGGCGAGGTTGGAGAGGCCGGAGGCGGCGGCCGCGGCCAGCACCCCGGCGACCGCGGTGGCGACCAGGACGACGACGAGCTTGCCCGCCAGCACCCGGGAGCGGTTGGGCTCCGCGGTCAGGGTTCGCTGCATCGTGCCCGAGGCGAACTCGAGGGTCGCCAGCCAGACGCCGAAGACGACGGCGCCGAACAGCGCCACCGCCCCGACCGCGGCGTTGGGGACCGAGACGTACTCGTGCGGGTCGGTGTTTTCGATCGCGTAGAGGACGATGCCGACGATCACCGTCGCGGCCGCGACCAGCGCCGCGGTCCAGCGCGGCAGCGGCAGGTGGCGGACCTTGGCCAGCTCGGCCTTCACGCGTGCTCCGCCTGGTCGCTCGCGGTCAGCGCGAGGAAGGCCTGCTCGAGGGTCGCGCGCCGGACCTCCAGCTCGCTGAGGTAGATCCCCGCCTGGGCGAGCGCCCGGGTCACGGCCGAGGGGTCCTCGGGGACCACGCTGGTCAGGATGGCGCCGTCTTCGATCCGGGTCTCGCCGAGCCCGAGGCCGGCGACGATCTGCAGCGCCCGCTCGAGCTCGGCCGGCGCGACCCCGATCTGCAGGCCGCTGCCGGTGGCGCCGGCGATCACGTCCTCGAGCGAGCCCTGGGTGATCAGCTTCCCGGCCTGGAGCAGGACGACGTAGTCGCAGGTGGCTTCGATTTCGGCCAGCCTGTGGGTGCAGAGGAGCGTCGTCGCGCCGCGCTGCGGCAGCTCGCGCACGAGGTTGCGGACTTCGACCGCGCCCTCGGGGTCGAGCCCGTTGGTCGGCTCGTCGAGGACGACGATCGAGGGGTCGCCGACCAGCGCCAGCGCGATCCCGACCCGCTGGCGCATGCCGAGGGAGAAGGACCCGACTTTGTCGTCGACGCGGTCGGCGAGGCCGACCCGGTGGAGGATTTCCCGCACCTGCGCGTCGTTGATCGAGAGGCCCATCGAGGCGACCCGGATCTCGAGGTTGACCAGGGCGCTGACGTTCTTGTAGAGCGGCGGCGCCTCGATGATCACGCCCGCCTTGCGGGTGGCCTCGCGGAACCCGGCGGAGCCCGCTTCGTGGCCGAGGATCCGGGCGTGCCCGGCGGTCGGCCGCTGCAGTCCGAGCAGGCAGCGCATCGCCGTCGACTTGCCGGCGCCGTTGGGGCCCAGCAGACCGACCACGCCGCCCTCCGGGACGGTGAAGGAGAGCCCGTCGAGGACCGTGCGGTGGCCGAACCGTTTGACGAGGCCGTCGAATTCGATCGGGGCACTGGCGGCGGACGACACTGGGTACAGAGTAATACCTCACGCGGGCCGCGGTCCGGGCCCCCCGTTTGGGACCCTCGACAACCACCACCGCTGCGCCGCCTTGCCGGTCAGAGGGCCCTGTGGACGCTATGCGGCGACGACTTCGAATAGCGTTTGCCCCGGGAAAGGGAACTCGCACCGGTGAGGTCCGGCCGCAAGAAAGGAACTAACGCACGTGCCCATCGCCTCCGTCAGCTTCGGCGAACTGCTCCTCCTCGTCGTCGGGATCGCCCTCTTCGTGATCTGGATCTGGATCCTGTTCGCGGTCATCACCGACCTCTTCCGCGACCACGAGACCTCAGGCTGGGCGAAGGCGATCTGGATCCTGTTCCTCGTCTTCGTGCCGTTCCTGACGATGCTGATCTACCTGATCGCCCGCGGCCAGGGGATGCGCGACCGGGCGATCAAGGCCCAGGCCGAAGCCAAACACGAATTCGACGCCTACGTCCGCCAGGAGGCGCACACGACGCCGGCCGACGAACTGCACAAGCTGCACGACCTGCGCGAGAAGGGCGCCCTGACCGACGCCGAGTACGAGCGGGCGAAGGCGAAGCTGCTGGGCTGAGCGCCGGGCGCCTAGCCGCCCGCCCCGAAGTGGGCGGCGAAGGCGTCGCGGCGGAAGTCGAAGATGCGCTCGAGGTCGCGCCGCACGAAGAGCCCGTGGGCGAGCTCGCCGAGCGGGCCGAAGGGGATCGCGTAGCGGACGACGTCCCGCATCTCGCAGCCGCCGCTGCCGTCGGGCTCGAACTCGTGGGTGTGCTGCCAGAGCGCGTAGGGCCCGCGCAGCTGGGTGTCGGTGAAGCGGTGCGGCGGCTCCCAGGTCTCGATCCGGGTCTGCCACCGGATCGGGACCCCGTGCAGCCGCAGCCGGTAGTCGAGCAGGGTGCCGGCGCCCATCGTGATCGGGCCCGGCGTCGTCACCTGGAAGTGCAGCCAGGGCGGGGTCATCGGCTCGAGGTTGAGCGCGTCGGCGTAGAAGTCGAAGGCCTCCTGGGGCCCGACCGGGACGCGCTGGCTGCGTTGCAGGAGGTGCTCGCGCACGGGGGCCAGTCTTGCAGGCCGCGGGCCGCGGTCGGGTAGCGTTGGCTGATCGGGCACAGCACCTTGATCGCAGGAGCGACGGGATTCATCGGCGGCCGGCTGGCGGCGGCACTGGCCGGCGCCGGACCGCTGCGGTGCCTGGTGCGCGACCCCTCGCGGGCCGCGGCGCTGGCCGAGCTGGGCGCCGAGCTGCGGACCGGCGACGTCACCGAGGCCGCCAGCCTGGCGGGCGCGGGGGAGGGGATCGAGGTCGCCTACTACCTCGTCCACGCGATGGCGGGCGGCGCCGACTTCGATCGCCGCGAGCGGCTCGCCGCCGAGAACTTCGCCCGGATGGCGCGGCGCGAGGGGATCGGCCGCGTCGTCTACCTGGGCGGCCTCGGCGGCGAGGGCCAGTCCAAGCATCTGCGCAGCCGCCACGAAACGGCCCGGATCCTCGCCGCCGAGGGGCCGCCGCTGACCTACTTCCGGGCCGCGATGGTGGTCGGCGCCGGCAGCGAGTCCTACCGGACGCTGCGCTACCTGGTCGGCCGCCTGCCGGTGATGGTGACGCCGAACTGGCTGCGCACGCCGACGCAGCCGATCGGGATCGACGCCACGATCGAGTACCTGCGGCGAGCCCCCGAGGTGCCCGAGTCGACCGGGCGCGAGGTCCAGATCGGCGGTCCCGACGTGCTCTCCTACGCCGACATGCTCGACCACATGGCGCTGGCGCTGGGCAAAACGCCGCCCCGCAAGCTGCCGGTGCCGCTGATCACCCCCTGGCTCTCCTCGCTGTGGCTGGGCCTGGTCACCCCGGTCGACACCAGGGTCGCGCGGCCGCTGGTCGAGGGGCTGCGAACGCCGACCGTCGTCACCGACCCGAGCGGCGCCGCCCCGTTCGGCATCGAGCCGGAGAGCTTCGACGAGGCGCTGCGCCGCGCCCTCGCCGAGGAAGCGGCGGGCTGAGGCCTGGAGTTCTCCCAAGCGCGCGCGGAGCGGCGGCTGCGGCGGCCGGGGCCGGGCGCGATCCTCGACCGGGATGTGGAAGGTCGAGGAGACCGATAGCGGAGTCGTCGTCGCCCGGTTCGACCGGCCGCCGATGAGCTACTACACCGACGAGGACATCGGCCAGCTCGAGCAGCTGGTCGCCGAGTGGACCGCGCGCCAGGTCCCCGCGGTCGTCCTCGCCGGCGGCGGCGCCGGCAAGTTCATCACCCACTTCGAAGTCGACGGCATCCTCGAGAAGCAGGAGCGGCCCGAGGGGCCGATCGAGTCGCCGGTCCGCAGCCGTCGCATCCACGCCCTCACCCAGGCGATGAACAGGGCGCCGGCGCCGATCATCGCGGCCCTCAACGGCGACGCGATGGGGGTCGGCTTCGAGTTGGCGCTGGCCGCCGACTTCCGCGTCGGCGAGCGCGCCGACCACCGCTACGGGCTGATCGAGACCCGGCTCGGGATCGTGCCCGGCGGCACCGGGCTGACCCGGATGGCGCGCCTGGTCGGGCCCGGCAGGGCGATGCTGCTCGGTGCCGGCGCCCGCTGCCTGACGCCGCAGGAAGCCTTCGACCACGGCCTGGTCGAGCTGCTCGAGGACGACGCGCTCGCCGCCGCCCTGGCGCTGGGCGAGCGCTTCGCGACGCTGCCGCGGGCGGCGGTCGCGATGGCCAAGAAGATCGTCTACCAGAGCCTCGGCGTGCCGCTCTCGGTCGCCCTCGACTTCGAGCTCGACAGCGCCTATCGGGCCAAGCAGTCGCCCGAAGCGGCGCCGGCGCTGCGCGACTACCTGGCGCGGCCGCTGGAGGAGCGACGCTCGTGGTTCGAACGCTGAGCGGCGGCGGGCGGCTGCGCGACCAGGTCGCGGTGATCACCGGCGGCGGCCGCGGGATCGGCCGCGCGATCGCCCTCGGCCTCGCTGCCGAGGGCGCCACGGTCGCCGTCCTCGCCCGCACCGGGGCCGAGCTCGAGGAGACGGCCGCCGCCGCCCGCGAGCGCGGCGGCGACGGCGTCGCCATCGTCGTCGACTGCCTCGACGGGCCGGCGCTGAAAGCCGCGGTGGCCGGCGTCGGCGAGCGGTTCGGCCGCCTCGACGTCCTCGTCAACAACGTCGGCGGCCTGGTCGGCGACGTCGCCAAGCTCGGCGCCCTCGACCACGACGACGAGCTGTTCGAGCGCAACCTGGCCCTCAACCTGACCAGCGCCTACTACGCCACCCGCGCGGCGCTCGCGCCGATGGTCGCCGGCGGCTACGGCCGCGTGCTGAGCATCGGCTCCGGCTACGCCACCCACGGCGGCGGCACGATCGCCTACAGCGCCGCCAAGCACGGCCTCGTCGGCCTCACCCGCGCGCTCGCCTACCAGGTCCCGGAGGCGATCACCGTCAACTGCCTCTGCCCGGGCTGGACCGAGACCGCGCTGCTCGGTTGGGCCGGGCCCGAGGCCGCGGCGGCCGCTCGCGCCAAGGCCGCCGCCCAGACCGTCCAGGGGCGGGTGCTGGCGCCGCAGGAGCTGGTCCCGATGGCGGTCCTGCTCGCCAGCCCCGAGGGCGGCGGGATCACCGGCCAGGTGATCAGCGTCGACGGCGGCTACAAGGTCTGACCCGAAGGGCCGGTCCGGGGCGCCCGCCGGCCGGCGCCTCAGACGCCCTCGACCGCCTCGACCTCGCCGCTCGCGATCGCCTCCAGCAGCCGGCGGTGGTCGAGCTCGTTGCGATCGGCGTAGGCGCCGGCGAAGCGCCCGATCGCGCGGTCGAATCCCTCACCGCGACCGAGGTAGGCGGCGATCGCGCGGCGGTCGCCGGAGCGTGCGTGGGAGCGGGCCAGCGACCAGGCGCAGGCGCGCGAGTAGGCGAGCAGCCCGCGCTCGGTCAGGCGCGAGAGGTCGGCGGAGGCCTTCCAATCCCACAGCTGCCGCACGTAGAAGTCGTGCTCGATCCCGTCGAGGCCGGTGCTGCGCTGCCAGCTGAGGAAGATGTCGGTCGCCGCCTGCATCATCCGCTGGCCGCGGACGACGCGCTCGCCGTGGGTCGCGTACTCGCTGGCGCCGAGGTGGGGCTCCAGCACCGAGGCCTGCGCCTCCTTGGCCTGGAGGACGAGGTGCTCGCCGCCGCCGCGCGCGGCCAGCAGGAAGACCCAGGCCCGGGTCCCGACGCTGCCGACCCCGACCACCTTGCGGGCCATGTCGACGAACTCGTAGGAGCGGAAGAGGTGCTCGACGTCGGCGTGCAGGCCGGCGGCGTACTCGTCGAGCAGGCCGCGGACGAAGGCCTGCCGCTCGTCGGGGTCGCCGCTGGCGTGCAGCTCGCGCAGCGGCGTCAGCAGGGGCGGCACGCTGGCGAAGCGCAGGCGGCCGTCGACGACCTCGGTCAGCTTGCGCACGGCGCGGGCGCTGGTCTTGCGCCGGCCCTTGGCGAAGGCGCGGCTGAAGGCGGCTTCGCTCTGCGCGTCGAGCTCGGTGCCGAAGCGGGCTTCCAGCTGGCGCGCGTCGAGCCGCTCATACCACGCCGCCAGCAGGCTCTCGCCGGCGAATTCGCGCATCGCGGCGCGGTACTCACGCGCCGCCCGCTCGACGATCCGGCGCCGCCGCCGGCTGCCCAGGTCGATGTCGCGGCCGGCGATCTCGATGCTCGCCGCCATCCGCTTCACGTCCCACTCCCACGGTCCCGGGAGGGTCTCGTCGAAGTCGTTGGGCCCGAACACGAGGCGGCGGTCCGGCGCGGCGAAGCCGCCGAAGTTCGAGATGTGGGCGTCGCCGCAGGCCTGGACGACGAGGCCCGAATCGGGCGTCGAGGCGAGGTCGGCGGCCATCACCGCGGCGGCGCCGCGATAGAAGGTGAAGGGGGAGACCGCCATCCGGCCGTAGCGGATCGGGACCAGCTCGGGCAGCCGGGTCGCCGCCTGGCGGGCGAGGATCGCGACCGGGTCCTGCCGGCCCGGCCCGGGGCTCCACTCGCCGTGGCTCGAGCGCGCCGCCCGCGAGCGGGCCGCGCGCCCCCGTTCGGCGTCCTCGCCGTGTTCGAGCCGGGCGATGCGGGGCGAGGGCACCGGACCAGCCTAGCCGGCGGCAAAAGACTTCGGTGCGACCACGTTGCGGTCCCCCGCGGGTAGACAAAGGATGCGGCCGACCGGCGGGCTTCCAGGGAGGAGTTCGTCTTCGACCAGGCGCCACGCGCCGCGGGAAAGGAACCGATCATGACCTGGCTACGCAAGCGCATCACCTACGCCAACGTGATGGCGACGATCGCCGTCTTCCTCGCCCTCGGCGGCGTCAGCTACGCGGCGTTCAAGCTGCCGAAGAACAGCGTCGGGAGCAAGCAGCTGAAGCGCGAAGCCGTCAACGGCGCGAAAGTGAAGCTGGGGACGATCCCGGGCGACGCGATCCGCGGCGGCGCCCTGTCGAAAGCCGAAGGCGATGCCCGCTACCTGGGCGGCACGATCGTCGTCAGCAAGACGATCAGCGGGCCGATCAAAGCCAACGAATTCAAGACCGGCAAGGTCGAATGCCCGTCGGGCTACCAGGCGATCGGCGGCGGCGTCGATCCCAAGAACGTCTTCAGCGCCAAGGTCAGCGTCTCGGCGCCGCTGATCGGCGGCGAAGAGCCGGAGCTCAAACCGGATGGCCAGTACGGGGCCTCCAACGGCTGGTTCGGCGCCGTCACCACCCAGGGCGGGGGCGAAATCCCCGGCGTCGTCCTGCAGGTGATCTGCGCGCCGATCGGCTAGCGGCGGGCCGGTGCGTCGGGCCTGGAAGCGGACGCGGCGGCGCGGGCTGGCGGCCCTCGCCGCCGCCCTGCTCGCCGCGGCCATGGTCCCGGCCGGGGCCGGCGCGGCGAGCTTCAACTTCTTCAACGCCGACGGCCTCGCGCCGTCGCTCGAAGCCGGCGCCAGGGGGCCCGCCAACCACTTTCCGTCCTCGACCGTGGTCGCGGGCCTCGAAGGCACGGTGACCAGGGTGACCGTGACGCTGCTGGACCTGCGGAGCGGCAGCCCGGACGACATCGACGCCCTCCTGGTCGGCCCCGAAGGCCAGCAGGTGCTGTTGATGTCGGATGCCTGCGGCGAGGCGACCGGCATCGCCAACGACTACTGGACCTTCGACGACGGGGCCGCGACCGAGCTGCCGGACGGCGGCCCCTGTGCCTCTGGACAGGTCGCGACGTTCCGGCCCACGAACCATGCCGGCAACGCCCCCGAGCCAGACCAGTTCGGCGCCGGCGGCGGCATCGAACCGCCCTTCGCAGAAGACCTCGGAGCCTTCGCCGGTTCCAACCCGAACGGGTTCTGGGACCTCTACCTGCTCGACGACCGCGTCGGGGTCGTCGGCTTCGAAGTCTCCGGCTGGCTGCTGACCGTGGAGGTCCAGCCGCCGGTGGTGACCTTCCCGCCGCCAGCGACGCCGCCGGTCGGCCAGGCGTCCACGCCGCGCACCGGCAAGCGCGCCGCGGCGCTCGCCCGCTGCAAGACGAAGAAGACCAAGCGGGCGCGCAAGCGCTGCCGGGCGCGCGCCCGGCAGTTGCCGGTCTGATCAGGCCGGAGCCAGCGCCGCGGCCAGCTCCGCGCGCGAGGCGATGCCGAGCTTGCGGTAGGCGTTGGTCAGGTGCATCTCGACGGTCCGCAGCGAGACGAACAGGTCCTGGGCGATCTCGCGGTTGGTGGCGCCGGCGTTGGCGGCTTCGGCGACGCGCCGCTCAGCTGGCGTCAGCGCCGCCGCCCCGGACACGGCCCGCCGCCGCGGCTTGGCGCCGGCGATCCGCAGCTCTGCCTGCACCCGCGCCTCGAGCCGTTCGGCGCCGCAGCGCTGACCACGGTCGAGCGCCTCGCGCAGGACCTCGCGCGCCTCGCTGCGCAGGTTGGCGCGACGCAGGGCGGCGCCGAGCTCGGCCAGCGAGCAGGCCAGCTCGAACCGGGCCGGGCCGGGACGCAGCAGCGCGACCGAGTCACGCAGGCGGGCGATTCCCTCCTCGCCCCCTTCGAGGACGCCGATCGCCCGCAGGGCGACGGCCTCGCAGCGCGGCGATCCCAGGGCCTGTGCCGCCGCGTGCTCGGCCCGGGCGAGCGCCAGCGCCTCACCGGGCTCGGCGTCGCCGAGCGCCAGCGCCAGCCGCGAGCGCCAGCGGCTGAACCAGGGCGAGGCCGCGATCGGCTCGAAGATCGTCCCCGCCTCGCGCAGGTCGGCGATCGCTCCGGCGCGGTCGCCGCGCGCGAGGCGCGCCGTCGCCCGCGCCTCGCGGACCATCGCGCCGCTGGCCGTCGCGCCGAACGGGGGCGGGACGTCGAGACCCTCGAGCAGCTCGGCGATCGGCTCCATCGCGCGCCGCTCGACGATCGTGTCGATGCAGAAGTGCATCGTGGTGGTCATCGCCATCAGGCTCAGCCGGTTTGCCTGCAGCAACTCGAGCGCGGTCGACAGATTGGCCTCGGCGGCGGCCAGCCGCCCCTTGCGGTTGTCGACGGCGGCGCCGATCGCAAAGCCGGTAATCGTCGCCATCAGCGAGCCGCGCCGGCGACCGTCGGCGAGCAGGTCGGCGGCGATCCGGTCACCTGGCTCGAGGTGGTCGACGAGGATCAGGCTGAGGGCCGCGTTGCTGATCTGGGAGGTCTCGCGGCCGTTGGCCATCATCGTCCACCGCTCGCGGTCGGCCCGGGCCAGGGCGAGCACGGTCTCGCGCGGCAGGCCGCGCAGGCTCGCCAGCCCCGAGAGCACCGCCCGCAGCAGTTCGGCCTCTTCGCTCTCGCTCCCGAGGGCGAGGGCGAGCAGTCGCGGCAGGTCCGCCTCGAACTCGGCGGCGGCCGCCGGGTCATAGCCCTGGGCGGCGGCCCGGAGCGCCTCGATGTCGAGAGCACCGGAGAGGTCACTGCCGCCGAAGCGCTCGCCGGCGGCGGCGATCGCCGCCGCCGCCTCGCTCCAGAGCCCGGCGATCGCGAGAACCTCGATCAGGTGGAGCGTGCTGCGCAGCGCCTGCTCGGGGTCGGCGCTCATCGCCGCCGCCTCCTGCAGGTGGGTGATCGCGGCGGGATCGCGCAGCGCGATCTCGTTGACGGCGAGCTCGTGCAGCAGCTCCGCCCGCCGCTGGTCCTCGGTGCGCTCCTCGAGAGCGCGGCGCAGCAGGGTCGTCGCAGCATCGGTGGCGCCCCGCTTCGCGGCGGCGTCCGCCGCCCGCTCCAGCGTCTGCAGCGCATCCGGGGTCGCGCCAGGCTCAGCCCGCAGGAGATGCGCGGCGACCTCCTCGGCGCTGGCGCCGCGGTCGGCGAGCACGGCGGCGGCTCGGCCGTGCAGCACGGTCCGTGTCGCCGCCGGGATGCCCTCGTAGACGGCGGCGCGGAGCAGTGGGTGGAGGAAGCGGTCACCGCGCGGCGAGAGGATCGCGGCGGCGGCGAGGCTGTCGACCATCCGCGCCGCGGTGGCGGCGTCGCTCTCGACGAGGGCGCCGAGCACCGCAGGGCTGGCGGCGCCGCCGAGCACCGCCGCCGCCCGGCACACCTCGGGGCCGAGCGGGCCGAGGCGCCGCGCTCGCTCCTCGACGCTGGCCGCGATCCGCTCCGGGCTGATCGCCGCGATCCGGTCGGATGCCGGCGCCGCTTCCCCCGAGTCGTCCTGTCGCAGCTCCGCGAGCAGCTCTTCGACCAAGAACGGGTTGCCGCCGGTTGCCTCGTGGGCGGCGGCCTCGATCGCGGTGGAGCTGCGTTCGCCGAGGCCGGCGCGGACCTTGGCGGCGGTGGCGCCACGGCTGAGCAGGTCGGGGGCGAGGCGAGGAAGCTCGAGCGCCGTCGCCATCTCGGCGAGGATCTCGGTCTGGACGCCGGGCTCGTGCGGGCGGGCCGCGAGGGCGAGGAGCACGGGCATGCCGGCGAGCCGCTGGGCGAGGTAGCGGAGGAAGCGCAGGGATCCGGCGTCGCTCCAATGGGCGTCGTCGATCGCGAGCACCAGGGTCCCCTCCCCGGCCAGGTTGGCGGTCAGCCAGAAGAGCCCGTAGAGGGTCGACTCGGCCGGCCGCGACTCGATCTCCTTCGCCGGACCGAAGCCGAAGACCGAGGCGGCGAGCCCGGCCGGCCCGCCCAGCAGCCGCTCGCGCTCGGCGGCCGAGGCGCGCAGCGCCGGGCCGAACAGCTGACGGACGATGCCGTAGCCGAAGTCCCGCTCGAGCTCCGAGCCGCGCGCCCGCAGCACCCGGTGGCCGGCGCCCGCCGCTTGCGCCTCGAGCTCGCGCAGCAGCGAGGTCTTGCCGACCCCGGCCGCGCCCTCGATCAGCACGGTGCCGCCATCACCACCCGGAGCGAGCGCGGCAACCGCGGAGGCGATCGCCTCCAGTTCCCGCTCGCGCTCGAGCAGCTGCACCCCGACGATGCCGTCGTTGGACGAGATCGCGGAATCGTAGCCGCGGAGGCGTACCTTCTCCTCATGCGCCTGGTCGTCGACGCGATGAACGTGATCGGCTCGGTGCCGGACGGTTGGTGGCGCGACCGCGAAGGCGCGACCGCCCGCCTCCTGGCGGCGCTCGAGAGCTACGCGGCCGAGCACCCCGAGGAGCGGGTGACGATGGTGCTCGAGCGCGAGCCCCGGCGGCTGCCCGCCGGGGCTCGGGTGGAGGTGCTCTGGGCGGCCAGGGCCGGGCGCGACGCCGCCGACGAGGAGATCGCCCGCCGCCTGCCGGGGTGGGCGGGGGAGGAGGAGGTGACGGTGGTCACCTCCGACCGGGCGCTGGCAGAGCGCGCCGAGGGCGCGGGCGCGGCCGTGCGTCCCGCCCGCGCCTTCCGGCGCACCCTCAGCTGGTGAGCTTGGCGTCGAGGACGATCTCGGGCACGCCGGCCAGCGCCCGCGAGACGGGGCAGCCGGCCTTGGCCGCCTCGGCGTGCTCGAGGAACTCCTCCCGCTCGATCCCCGGCACGCTGCCCTCGACCTCGAGCCGGATCTCGGCGATCGTCGGTTTGCCGTCGAGCGGCCGCAGCTGCACCCGCGCGGTGGTCGCGATCGAGTCGGGGACGTGGCCGGCTTCGCTGAGGATGTTGGCGAACGCCATTGAGTAGCAGGCCGCGTGGGCGGCCGCGATCAGCTCCTCGGGATTGGTGCCCTCGCCCTCCTCGAAGCGCGACGCGAAGCTGTAGGAGCCGCTGAAGACGCCGTCGCCGACGGTGACCTCGCCGTTGCCCTCTTTGAGGTTGCCGTTCCAGACCGCATTGCCGTTGCGAGTAGCCATCTGCTCACTCCTTCCGGAGGTGGTTGGGAGACAGGGAGGGCCCAGCCTAGGCGACCGCGGCGCGCGCCTCGGCCAGCAGCTCGACCGAGCGGATGCGCCCGGCGACCTGGTCGGAGTAGTGGACCGTGATCAGCTCGTCGGCGCCGGTCTGGCGCTGGAACCGGTCGAGGTAGGAGAGCGCCTCGGCGCCGGTGCCGACGGCGGTGTAGGTGAGCATCTCGTCGACCACCGCCGCCTGTGGCGAGGCGAGCACCGCCTCGACGTCCTCGTCGCTGAGCCGCCGGTCGCCGCGGCTGAAGATCGACTTGGCGCGGGCGCGGCGCGTCTTCTCGTACTGCTCGGCCGCCTCCTCGGAGCTGGCGGCGGCGACCACGCCGATGCCGGCGATCACGTAGGGCTCGGGCTGCTGGGCGGAAGGCTGGAAGCGCTCGCGGTAGATCGCGATCGCATCTGCGAGCGCCTGCGGCGCGAAGTGGGAGGCGAACGCGTAGGGGAGGCCGAGCGAGGCGGCGAGCTGGGCGCCGAACAACGAGGAGCCGAGGATGTAGAGCGGCACGTGGGTGCCGTAGCCGGGGATCGCCCGCACGCCCGGGATCGGGCTCTCCTCGCCGAGGAACCGCTGCAGCTCGACGACGTCCTCGGGGAAGCGCTCGGAGGCGGCGTGGCTGCGGCGCAGGGCGCGGAAGGTCGCTTCGTCGCTGCCGGGGGCGCGGCCGAGGCCGAGGTCGATCCGGCCGGGGTGGAGGGTCGCGAGGGTGCCGAACTGCTCGGCGATGACCAGCGGCGAGTGGTTGGGCAGCATCACTCCGCCGGCGCCGAGCCGGATCGTCTCGGTGTGGGCGGCGATGTGGGCGATCAGGACGGCGGTCGCCGAGGAGGCGATCGAGCGGATGTTGTGGTGCTCGGCGTACCAGACGCGCCGGTAGCCGTTGCGCTCAGCCGCCCGCGCCAGCTCGACGCTGCCGGCGAAGCTCTCGGCGATCGTCTCCTCGCGGCCGACGGCGGCGAGGTCGAGGATCGAGAACGGGACCGCGCTCACGCTGCTCCTACTCAGGCCACTCGGCGTCGACGATCTCGCCGTCGCCGCTCTCGGGCCGGGGGCCGCCGACCGCGATCAGCTCGAGCCCGTCGGCGCCCGCCTCGAAGGCGCGCACGGTCTCGGGCGCGACCCGGACCACGTCGCCCTGGCGCAGGCCGAGGACGTCGCCGTCGAGCAGGGCCCGGCCGGTGCCGCCGACGACCACGTAGGCCTCCTCCTGCTCGTGATGGCGGTGGGCGACGGGCGAGCGCACCCCCGGGTCGAGGTGGATGCGGCTGATGCCGAGATCGCGGGAGTCGATGTGCTTGCGGCCGAAGCGCAGATCGAACCCGTTCTCGCTCGTGGTCGGCTCGATCTCGGCGAAGTTGATGTGGGTGTAGTTCGACATGTGTAGAACGATAGCTGAGCGCGCGCCCCGCCCCCGGCCTATCGGGCATTCCACGGAGGCCGCCTTGACGCTGAGCTCGGCGCTGCCGAAGCTCGTCGCCTTGTCCCGTTTCCGCCGCCAGGCCCTCGTCCTCGCCGCGCTCCTCGCGCTCGCCTTGACGGCGGCGCCGCCGGCGCTCGCCGGCCTCGGGCCGCGCAACGACTATCCCGCCCGGCTCAGCGTCGCCGGCCAGCTCACGATCACCACCGCGCACGACTTCACCGGCGAATGCGAAGTCGGCCAGGCCTGGACGATCACGGCCACGGCCGAAGTCAAGATCAGCGGCCGCATCGAGCTCGAACGGATCGGCAACAGGATCGTCCAGAGCACCGCGGCGAAGACGCCGGGCGGCGCCGTCAACGCCAACTCGCTCGCTGACTTCCGCGAGACCAACCGCTGCGACGAACCGGTCGCCCAGGACCCGCCGCCACGCTGCACGCGCCACGCCGGCACCGGCGCCGCCGTCCTGCAGCCCGACGTCGACGGCAGGGCGCCGTGGGACGTCGGCCTCGGGATCGCCCGCCTCGGCGGCGGCGCGCAGGACCTGAGCTGCGCCGGTGGGTTCGTCACCCGGCCGGAGCCGACCGGCGCCCAGCTCGAGGCCCTGCAGTCGGCCAACGAGAGCATCGTCGTGCCGCTCGACCTCTCGGTCGCCGAATTTGCGCGCCTCGGCGTCCGCAAGAAGCTGAAGAGCAGGGTCACGGTCAACGGTCCCTGTGCGGGCGCCGCCGCCACCGCCTCCAGCTACCGCGACGACGTCTGCCGGGTCAGTGGCTCCTTCACCGTCGTCGTCATGCGCCTGCCCGGCAAGGGCCGCGGCATCAGCCTCGCCCGCGTCCGGTAGGCGACGGTTCGCGCCTCCTGCAGGCACGGGGCGCTCCCCAGCCGCACCCGGCCGCCGCGCCACCGGTCCAGGGGTTGTCGCGAAAAGACTGGGGATGCTGTTCGGGTCGGTTCCCGATGCCCCGGGCGGTCGTCGCGCGGATGCTGAGGCTCCGTCCAAGCAACGCAAGGGAGCTGCCATGAACCGCAACACGATTCGCCTGCTCGACGTCCGCGCCCTGGTCGCGGTCTCGGCGCTGGCGCTGCTCGCCGTGCTGCTCAGCGCAACCGCCGCCGCGGCGGCCGGCGCCAAGGCGAGCAAGCCCTGGAACCAGCCAAACGTCGCCGTGCAGTACGCGGGGAAAACCAAATCCGGCCACGACATCACCTTCACGCTGAAGAAGAACGGGCTCTAGGACATGGAATCCGGCATCGCGTTCTCCTGCGTGCCGATCCAGGGCTCCGGCCCGCCGACCGGCGGCGTCGAAACCTTCTCCTACAGCGGCTGGGTGATCCTCAGCCCCCAGTCCCAGGAGTTCAGCTTCATGAAGCGCCCGGCGGTCTACTACAACGAAGTCACCGCCAAGCACACGCTGACCTCGCGGATCAACCGCCGCAACGGGGCGATCACCGGGACCCAGCGGATCCAGTACTCCTACCTGGTGCCGACCTTCCCCTTCCCGAACATCATCATCTACAGCTGCCTCGGGGAGGGCTCCTTCACCGCCAAGCCGGTGATCAAGTAGCGGTCGGGCGGCGCTCCGGCGGCGAGCTCAGGGGCTCGCAGCCGAGGCCGTATCCCGCTCCCGCCGGGGCGGCGCCTGGGGGGCGCCGCGGCGGCGCGGATCGAGGCCGGAGACGCGCAGCGCCGAGGGCTCGAAGAGCCGGAAGTAGAGCGGCTCGTCCTTGCCATCGCGCAGCTTGCAGCGCGGGCAGGTGGCGGCGGAGGCGGCGATCGAGGCGTTGAAGCTGCTGCCGCAGCGCTCGCAGTGGAACATCTGGTCCTCCGATCTGGGGTGTGCCGGGTGCCGGGGAGTGCCCTGGGGGGTGGCCCTGTGTCCCAACGACGTGCCAGAGGGTACTCGAAGATTGTGAGTTTTGAAACTTCCGGCACGCGGGATTCTCGCTAAAAGCGGCCTTTTTCGTGCTCCCAGACGGCACAAATGCGCCGAGTGGTCAGGACACCCAGGCCCTTGCAGCGCTCCGCCGCGGCGCCCCGGTCAGTTCAGCTCGGCTGCCAGCGCCCGCCAGGCCTCGGCCGGGATCCCCTCGCCGCCGACCGGCTGCAGGGCGACGTGGTCGGCGCCGGCCTCGAGGTGGGCGCGCGCCACGGCGGCGACTTCGGCGGCGGACCCGTGCGGCACGACCGAATCGATCAGCCGGTCGGAGCCCTCGCCCTCGATGTCGGCGTCCCCGAAGCCGAAGCGGCGCAGGTTGGCGGTGTAGTTGGTGAGGCCGAGGTAGAGCCGCGCGTACTGGCGGGCGGTGGCGCGGGCCCGCGCCGGGTCGGGGTCGACGACGCAGGCGATCTCGGTCGCGACCAGCGCCTCGGGGCCGAGTCGCTCGCGCGCCGCGCTGGTGTGTTCGACCGGCACGAAGTAGGGGATCGTGCCCGCCGAGCGCTCGCCGGCGAGGTCGAGCATCTTCGGTCCGAGCGCGGCCAGCGCGCGCCGCTCGGGCGGGATCGGGTGCGGCGCCGAGTCGATCCCGTCGAGAAACTCGCGCATCGCCCGCAGCGGCCGCCGGTAGTCGCTGGTCGCCTCGGGATGGCCGACGCCGACGCCGACCAGCAGCCGCTCACCGAACGCCGATGCCAGCTCGGCGTACTCGGCGGCCAGCCGCGCGGGCTCGTAGGCCCAGATGTTGACGATCGAGGTGCCGACGGCGATCCGCTCGCTCGCCTCGAGCAGCGGCCTGACCTGGGGCAGCCGCGGCGAGCCGCCGAGCCAGAAGGCGCCGTAGCCGCACTCCTCGGCGAGCCGCGCCGCGGCGCCCGCGTTCTCCTCGCCGATCTGGCGATGGGTGGTCCAGACGCCGAACCTGCCGAGCTCCATTCCCAATCACTGTAGGGATCGCCCACGGCCGGCGCGGCGGGTGGGAGCTAGGGCATCGTCCCGGGGGGGCCGAGCAGCTCGATGCCCGCCGCGGCGGCAGCCGCCCCGACCCGATCGAGGTCGGGCGCCCGGTCGGCGGGCGGCATATCCTCGCTCCCGGCCGCATCGGAGGCGGCGGTGACGAAGGTCGAGAAGCCGGCGGGCGTCGAGAGGCCGAGCCAGCGGGCGGTCTCGGACTCGACCCGGTAGACGTGGGGGACGCCCATCGGCGCGAACGCCGCCTGGCCCGCCTTCAGCGTGCGCGAGGAGCCGGGCAGGTGGAGGCTGAGCTCACCCTCGAGGACGACGAAGATCTCGTCTTCGCGGTGATGGACGTGCAGGGGCGGCATGTCGCCGCGCTGGCCCGTGATCTCGACCAGATCGATCCTGCCCTGCCCGTGCTCGGCGCTGAGCCGGATGCGGGCGAGGTTGGCGAGGAACCAGCGCGGCTCATCGGTGACGTCAGGGGGCGCGGCGGCGGCGGCGCCCCCCGCGCGGGCGAGACGATCTGCTGTCGCTGGGGTTGCGGTGCCGGTGGCGGTCATCTTCACTCTCCTCTCGAGTTGGTCGGGCGCTCGGGCCCAACCGGTGTAAACTCCAAAATAGAGCTTAGGTATAACTCCAAAATAGAGCTATGTCAAGAGACGACCTGAAGCCCTTCTCCTATGTGATCCTCGCCCTGGTCGGGGAGGGCGGCGCCGGCCCGCACGACATCGTGAGGATGATGCGAGCCGGCAGTCGCCAGTACTGGACGACCTCCGAGAGCCACTTCTACGCCGAGCCCAAGCGGCTGGCGGAGCTCGGCTACCTGGCGGCCGAGGCGACGCCGGGCAGGACCCGGCAGCGCACCCAGTACACGCTCACCGACGCCGGGCGCGAGGCGCTGCGGGAGTGGGCGCGCGAGCCGACGCCGTTTCCGCGGATCCAGTCGGAGGCCGTGATCCGCCTGCTGGCCGGCGACGTCCTCGCCGACGACGCGGCGCTGCTCGCCAGCCTCGACTCGTTGCGGACCGAGCTCGACGAGCTGGAAGCCGCGACCGAGCTCGCCGCGGCGGCTGCCGCCGAGATCCCGCACCGCACCCGCTACCTGCTGCTCGTGCACGACTTCGGTCGGCGCCTGGTGCGGGCGCATCGCGAGTGGCTGGCCGCGGTCGAGCGCGAGCTGGAGGGCTGATCGGCGGCGTCGGCCGGCCCGCGGCCGTGGACCCGAGCTGCGCGGGACCGGGGCGGCGGGCGCGGTCAGGCGGCGACGGCGACCCGCGCGGAGAGCTCGGGCGCGCCGGCGATCGTCTGCAGGACGACGCAGTAGCGCTCGGTCAGCTTCAGCAGCGTCGCCAGCTCCTCCTCGGAGGCATCGGTCTCGAGCTCGAGCTCGAGCCGGATCGCGCGGAACCCGACCGGCGCCTTGCGGTCGACCGCGAGCGTGCCGCGGAAGTCGAGGTCGCCCTCGGCCCGGACGCTGCCGCCGGCGACCGCGATCCCCAGCGAGGTGGCGACCGCCCGCAGGGTGACGCCGGCGCAGGCGACGAGCGCCTCGAGCAGCATGTCGCCGGAGCAGAGCAGCGAGCCGTCGCCGCCGGAGGCCGGGTGCAGGCCCGCCTCGGCGATCGCCCGCCCGGTCTGGACCGAGCAGGAGATGCCCGCGCCCAGGTCGCCGGCCGCCCTCAGGGTCACCAGCGCCGCCGCCGGGTCCTCCTCGTAGCGCTCCTTGATCGGGCCCTGGATGCTGCGCAGCTGATCTCTGTCCATGGCCGGTGATACTCGCATCCCCGCCGCCGGGTTCAGACCCGGCGCGCGCGCCCGGCCCAGAACTCCTCCCGCAGCTCGCGCTTCAGCACCTTGCCGGCGCTCGAGCGCGGCAGCGTCCGGAAGTGGACGGCCTTTGGCGCCTTGACGCTGCCGAGCTCGGCCTTGCAGAGCGCGATCAGCTCCTCCGGGGCGACCGTGGCGCCGTCCTTCAGCTCGACCACCGCGGTCACCGCCTCGCCCCACTTCTCGTCCGGGGCGCCGACGACGGCGCAGTCGAGCACCGCCTCGTGCGACCAGATCACCCGCTCGACCTCGCTGGGGAAGACGTTGAAGCCGCCGCTGATGATCAGGTCGCGCTTGCGGTCGACGATGTAGTGGAAGCCGTCGGCGTCGCGGTAGCCGACGTCGCCGGTGCCGTGCCAGCCGCCGGGCCGGCGGACCTCCGCCGTCGCCTCGGGGTTGCGGTAGTACTCCTTCATCACCAGGTCGCCGCGGAGGACGATCTCGCCGCGCTCGCCGTCGCCGAGCAGCTCGCCCCGCTCGTCCATGATCGCGACCGCGGCGACCATCGAGGCCCGGCCGCAGCTGGCGAGGCGCCGGCGCTTGGCCGGGTCCGCCAGCGCCTCGGCGTGCTCCTCGGGACTCATGTAGGTGGCGATCATCGGCGCCTCGGACTGGCCGAAGCACTGGGCCAGCACCGGCCCGAAGACCCCGATCGCCTCGACCAGCTTGTCGGCCGACATCGGCGCCGCCGCATAGAGGAAATGCCGCAGCGAGGAGTAGTCGCGCTCGCGCACGCGGGGCTCGGCCAGCAGCGCGTAGATCGCGGTCGGCGGCAGGAAGAGGCGGGTGACCCGCTCGCGCTCGATCGAGTCGAGCAGCTCGGGGGGGCGGACGCCGTCGTGGACGACGATCGTGCCGCCTTCGGCGAGGGTCGGGAAGCCGACGGTGCCGGCGGCGTGGGTCATCGGCGTCGCCATCAGGTAGACGGGGCGACCGGGCTCGGCCATGTGGGCGTTGAAGCCGAGGCTCATCGTGCAGAACTGGCGGTCGGAGATGGTGATCGCCTTCGGCAGCCCGGTCGTCCCGCCGCTGCCGAGGAACATCAGCTTGCGCTCGGGATCGTGCTCGAGCCGCGGCGCCCGCTCGCCGGGCGGGCCGAGCCAGGCCTCGAACTCGGCGCCGAGCTCCTCTTCCCCGAGCTCGACCGAGCCCGCGATGCCCTCGCTGCGGGCGAGCAGCTCCCGGGCCCGCTCCCGATAGCCGGCGGCGTGGATCAGATAGTCGGCGTCGAGCAGCGCCAGCAGCTGCGCCAGCTCGTTGTCGGCGGATTTCGGGTTCAGCGCGACCCAGGCGGAACCGGCCCGCAGCACTCCGACCACGGCCGCGTAGCCGAGCGGCCCGTTGGGGGCGAAGACCGCCACCTTGCCGCCGTCGCCGAGGCCGCGGGCGCGCAGCGCGGTGGCGACGCGGTGGGTCAGCTCTGCGAACTCGCCGTGGCTCAGCGCCAGGCCGCCGTCGGGGCGGGCGATGCAGGGCGCGGCCGGGTCGATCCCGAGGCCGCGGTCGAGGTAGTCGACGAACATCTAGCTCAACCTAAACTCAGCCCTCCGGTCGGCGGGGACGAGGTCCAGGTACTCCTTGTGCGACTCGATGAAGGAGCGCACGAAGGGGCAGAAGGGCAGCACCGGCGTGCCCTCCGCCCGGGCCCGGTCGAGCACCTCCCCCACCAGGGCGCCGCCCAGCCCCTCGCCCTCGTGGCCCTCCGCGATCTCGGTGTGGATCAGGGCCAGCTCGTGGCGGCCGCGCCGGTAGCGGAGGAAGCCGACGACCTCGCCGTCGACGGAGAGCTCGAAGCGGCCGCGGCCTCGGTCGTCGGCGACGACCGGCTCGCTCACGCCGCGGCGCCCCGCGGGTAGCGCTCGTCGGTTGCCTGCAGGACCGAGTCGGCGAGCCCCTCCTCGCGCAGCTTCGCCGTCCGCAGGTACTCGGGGTCGGCGACCATCTCGAGGAAGGCGGAGCGGCTGGGGTAGCGAACCAGCACGACCGCGTCCCATCGCCCGTAGTCCTCGCCGGCGATCACCCGGGTCGAGCACTCGCCCGAGTAGACGACCTCGGCGCCGAAGCGGGCGAGGATCGGCAGCATCTGCCGCGAGTACTCGCCGTACAGCGAGCCGTCGTCGGAATAGCGCAGCAGGTTCAGCATCGTCACCGGCCTGCCGTCGTCCTCGGCGCGGAAGGCCTCGAGGGTCTCGCGGGTCGGGAGCAGCGGCATCGCGGCGAGCCTACATCCCGCCCAGCGCGGGCAGACGGCGCTGGTATTGGTTAGGATCGCCGCGTCTGTCTGGGGAACCTGCAGCCACCGCCATGAAGAAGCCGCTCGCCCTGATCGCCCTGCTCGCCGCCCTCGCGCTGGCTGCGAGCGCCTGCGGCGGGGGCAGCAGCTCGAGCGGCGGCGGGGAAACCGAAGCCGCCGCCGGCGAAGCGACCGGCGCCAGCGCGGCCGCCTGCACGCCCGAATCGATGGAAACGCAGAGTTCCGGCACGCTCACCGTCGCCACCGACAAGCCGGCCTACCCGCCGTACTTCGAAGACGACGAACCGGCCAACGGCGAAGGCTTCGAGAGCGCGGTCGCCTACGCGATCGCCAAACAGCTCGGCTACGCGCCCGGCGATGTCAAGTGGACGGTCGAGCCGTTCAACGCCTCCTTCGCCCCTGGGCAGAAGAACTTCGACTTCGACGTCAACCAGATCTCGATCACCCCGCAGCGCGAAAAGGCGGTCGACTTCTCGGCTCCCTACTACACCGCCAACCAGGCGGTCGTGGCGCTGAAGGGGTCCGAAGCCGCGAACGCGAAATCGCTCGCGGACCTGAAGAGCGCCGACCTCGGCGTCCAGGTCGGCACCACCAGCCTCGAAGCGGTCGAACAGGAAATCGAACCCGACAGCGCCCCGGAAGTCTTCAACAGCTCCAACGACGTCGTCCAGGCGCTGAAGAACAAGCAGATCGACGCCGTCGTCGTCGACCTGCCGACCGCCCTCTACCTGACCGCGGTCCAGGTGCCGACCGCGACCGTCGTCGGCCAGTTCGAAGCCCCCGGCGGCGACCAGTGGGGCGCGCTGCTGGCCAAAGACTCGCCCCTCACCGCCTGCGTCTCCCAGGCGATCGAAGAACTCGAAGAATCCGGCGAACTGGAAAAGATCACCCAGCGCTGGATGAGCCAGGGCCGCGGGGCCCTGAACTGGGGGTGAGGTCGGGGCCCCTGTGGCGGACGGGGCTCGCAGGGGGTGGGGGGGACGAGGGGCTGGCCGGGAGGGTCGGTGACCATCGGCTGCCGTCGGGGGAAGCTTTCGCCGCGCCCGAAGCTCCAGCCTCGTCAAACGTTCAGAGGGTCACCCGACCCCTGAAGGCCCACGGTCTCCAACCCCGGGAGCTCCCAGACAAAGACGAGGCCCCGCACCTCTGCCTACAGCTTGAAAGGGACTAGCCCAGCGTCTCTCGAGTGGCCTTGCTGACCAAGCCCAGCGTCTTCGAAGAAGCCCCTCGGCGACCAAGGCCTCCAATCGCGTAATCCCTAACGGCACGTTGAGTGATCCGTTAGAACCACGCCCCCGCAAAGCCGGCATCCCGTGGTTCCTTGCGGACCCAGAGCGTCCACAAGGAACCACGGGGAGCGCCTTGGCGCCTTCAACGGTGCTTGAGAACGCGCTTCCTCATCGCCCTTCGTCCTCGGGTGCTTCTTGTGGAGCGAGCGGGTGGGTTCCTGCTGGGGTTCATGGGAGCCCCGGCGTCGGACGTTGGCCTTCCTAGGGAGGGGTGTGTTCCTCTGAGCGTTTCTTGCGGCTGAGGAGGCTACGGGCGAGAAGCTGCCGAAAGCTTCCAGGTTCCTCGTCGCGAAGGCGTCGGGGCGGCACACCGAGTGTTGTCGAGTTGTTCGGCCTTCAGCGAGAGCACCTCGACAATGCTCGGGACCCTCGCGCGGTGGCCCGACGACACGGCCGAGTGAAGAGGGACGCCCCACCCCTCCCCCTCGCGAAGCCTTCGTCCCTTGGCCGTCCCTCACACGCCCCGGCACCGTCCTCCGCCAGCATCAGAATCCCGCCGTTGGCCGACTCGGTAGCGATCCCCGACCGGCGCCTCCAGCGGGAGGCCGCCAAGCGGCGCCAGCAGCGGCGCGGGCAGGCGATCGCGGCGCTTTCGACGGTGGTGGTGATCGGCGGGCTCGCGGCCTGGATCCTGACCAGCCCGGGCTGGCCGGTGGTCCGCGAAACGTTCTTCTCCTGGTCGATCTTCAAGGAGGCCTTCCCCGAAGTTCTGAAGGGGTTCTGGCTCGACGTCAAGCTCTTCGTCCTGGTCGAGATCGCGGTGCTGGTGGTCGGGCTGGTGATCGCCCTGATCCGCACCAGCCGCGCTCCGGCGCTGTTCCCGCTGCGGCTGCTCGGGGTCGGCTTCGTCGACCTCTTCCGCGGCTTCCCGACGATCCTGCTCGTCTACCTGG
This sequence comes from Solirubrobacterales bacterium, assembly GCA_046330305.1. Lineage (GTDB taxonomy): Bacteria > Actinomycetota > Thermoleophilia > Solirubrobacterales > 70-9 > VAYN01. Next base: position 48,892 of record JAXLTA010000014.1, read on the forward strand.
TCGGCTTCGGCGTGCCGGCCCTGGAACTGAGCGGGCTGCCGACCGACCCGGTCGTGCTCGGCGGCATCGCCCTGACGCTCTCCTACTCGGCCTACGTCGCGGAGGTCTACCGCGCCGGGATCGCCTCGGTTCACCGCGGCCAGCGGGACGCGGCGCTGGCGATCGGGCTGACCGAGACGCAGACGATGCGGCACGTGATCCTGCCGCAGGCGGTGCGGCGGGTGGCGCCGCCGCTGCTGAACGATTTCGTCGCGCTGCAGAAGGACGTCGCCCTGGTCTCGATCCTCGGCCCGCAGGAGGCCTTCCGGATCGCCCAGATCATCCAGTACGAAACCTTCAACTTCACGCCGCTGATCGCCGCCGCGATGCTCTATCTGGCGGTCACCATCCCGCTCGCCCGGGTCGTCGACCGGATCGGCGGCGGCCCGGAGGGGGCGGTCCGGTGAGCGGTCATCGGCGGTCTGGGAGGGCGGTCACGTGAGCGGTCATCGGCGGTCCGGGGGGCCGGCGCGATGAGCGCCCAACCCGCCGCCGCGGCCGGGCCGGCCGCCGGCGCCCCCGTCCTCGAGGTCCGCGGCGTCACCAAGGCCTTCGGCGAGCGCCAGGTGCTGCGCGGCGTCGACCTCGCCCTCAGCGAGCACCGAGCGGTCGCCCTGATCGGCGCCTCCGGCTCGGGCAAGTCGACCCTGCTGCGCTGCATCGACCTGCTGGAGGAGATCGACGACGGCGACATCTTCCTCGACGGCGAGGTGATCACCGATCCCGCCGTCCGGCCGGTCGAGGTGCGGCGGCGGCTCGGCGTCGTCTTCCAGGCCTACAACCTGTTTCCGCACCTCACCGTGTTGGAGAACGTGATCCTCGGCGAGCGGCGGGCGCAGGGCGCTCCCCGGGCCGAGGCAGAGCGGCGCGGCCGCGAGCTGCTGGCCCGGTTCGGCCTCACCGGGCGCGAGGACGACCGTCCCGACAACCTCTCCGGCGGCCAGCAGCAACGAGTCGCGATCGCCCGAGCTTTCGCCGGCCGCCCGCGGGCGCTGCTGCTCGACGAGGTGACCAGCGCCCTCGACCCGGAGCTGGTCGGCGAGGTTCTCGCCGCCGTCCGCGACCTCAAGGCGGAGGGGATGACGATGGTGATCGCCACCCACGAGATGAGCTTCGCCCGTGAGGTGGCGGACGAGGTCGCCTTCCTCCACGAGGGCCGGATCATCGAGCGCGGCCCGCCGCGCCGCGTGCTCGAGGACCCCGCGCAGCCGGAGACGCGGCGCTTCCTCAGCCGCCTGCTCGAGGGCGGGCGCGCCTAGCGCCCTCCCGCGCTGGTGTCGACTTCCTTACGCACGTTCGAGAGGAAGTCGCCACGCCGGGGTGCCTACGCGATCGACGCCGCGGGCGCGTTTGGCACCGAGCCGCGCATCAGCAGCACCGGGATCGCGCTCGCGCGCAGCACCTTCTCCGAGACCGAGCCGAGCAGCGCCCGGTGGACCCGGCTGTGGCCGTGGGAGCCCATCACGATCAGGTCGTGATCGCCCTCGGCGGCGAGCTTGAGGATCGCGTCAGCGGGGCTGCCGCGCTCCAGCCGGGTGACGACCCCGACGTCGCGAGGCACCGAGGCGGCCGCCTCGCGCAGGGTGAGGGTGTGGGAGTCGATCAGGTCGGGCGGGGCGGAGGCGCCGACGCCGACCGCCGTCGCGGGCGGCGGCGCGACCGTCATCAGGGTCAGCAGCGCGTTCTGGTCGCGGGCCAGGGTGACCGCGTGGGCGAGAGCCGCTTTGGCGTCGGGGGAGCCGTCGACGGCCACCAGGATGCGGTGATAGCAGGCCATCAGTCGGCGGTGGCGGCGGCGACGCCGGGGACGAACTCGGGGCGGGGACGGCGCGGCACGACGAGGCTGGCCAGCGCCGCCAGCAGGCAGGCGGCGGCCGCGATCAGGAAGGCGAGCGTGAAGCCGCTCTCGGTCGGCAGGCTGGCGGCGACGACGGTGCCGGCGATCACGCTGGCGCCGATCTGGCCGCCGACGGCGCCGCCCAGCGTCCGCATCACGGTGTTCATCCCGGTCGCGACGGCTGTCTGGGAGGGCGGCACGGCCTCGACGATGAGGATCGCCAGGGTCGAGAAGGCGAAGGCGATCCCGATCCCCATCAGCGCCGTCGCGACGTACATGTCTGCCTGGGCCGTGTGGGCCACGCCCATCAGTGTGAAGGAGAGGGTGGTCACCAGGCAGCCGGCGATCAGGACGAGGCGGGCGCCGAAGCGGTTCGCCAGCCAGCCGGCGAGCGGGCTCACCACCAGCATCGCCAGCGTCGCCGGCAGCAGGAAGAGGCCCGCTTCGGTGACCGTCGCCCCGTAGCCGTAGCCGCTGGAGGCGGGCGTCTCGGTGAACTCGGGGATGAGGATGAAGGAGCTGTACATTCCGGCGCCGACGAGGAAGGCGGCGGCGTTGACGGTCCAGACGCCGCGCACCCGCATCATCCCGATGTCGACCAGCGGCGCCGCGATCCGTTCCTCGCTGCGCGCCCAGACCACGAACATCGCCGCCGCGGCGGCGATCAGGCCCCAGACGCGGGCATCGCCCCAGCCCCATTCCGAGGTCTGGGTGATGCCGAGGAGGAGCAGCACCAGCCACGAGGAGAGCAGCAGCGCCCCGATCCAGTCGACCTTGCCGGGCGACTTGACCGGCGACTCGGGGACGAAGAACACGGTCGCCACGGTCGCGGCGACGGTGGCGAGGAGGGGGATCCAGAACAGCCAGTGGTAGTCGAGGGCGCTGATGATCGGGCCGGCGAGCACGATCCCGAGGCCGCCCCCGATCCCGAGGATGGCGGAGATCATCGCGATCCCGCCGGCCGCCTTCTCGCGCGGGAACTCGTCGCGGATGATGCCGAAGGCGAGCGGGAAGATGGCGCCGCCCGAGCCCTGGACGATGCGGGCGGCGATCAGCACCGCGATCGATTTCGCCAGCGCCGCCATCAGCACGCCGAGACTGAGCACCGCGAGCGAGATCACCAGCGTCCGCTCCTTGCCGAACATGTCGCCGAGCCGGCCGACGATCGGGGTCAGGACCGAGGCGCTCAGCAGGTAGCCGGTGAAGACCCATGCCGTCGCCGTCGGCGAGGCGTGCAACTCTTCCTGGATCACCGGCAGAGCCGGGGCGACGGTCGACTGCAGCATCGCGTAGGAGGCGCCCGCGAGCGCCAGAACCGCGAAGGTGATGCCGTAGTGCTGGCGCTCCGGAGGCCGTCCCGCAGTATTGTCAGCAACCGATGACATCAGTGGATCACAAGGCTAGCACCGGGCGACGGCGCCACGACGCCGCCGCCAGCCGCCGCGCCCTGCTGGAGGCCGCCCGGGCGGTCTTCGACGAGGTCGGGTACGAGCGGGCGACGACCCGCGAGATCGGCGAGCGGGCGGGAGTCGATCCGGCCCTGATCGCGCGCTACTTCGAAGGCAAGGAAGGGCTCTTCCTCGCCGCGCTCGCCGAGGTGACCGGTGAGGAGATCGAGCTCGACTTCGACCCGCCGACGCTGCTCGCCCAGCTGCTCGGCATCTGGGAGGAGCGCGGCCACAGCCCGATCAGCCGCGCCCTCGCCAGCCCGGCGCTGACCCCCGAGACGCGCGCCCGGGTCAGCGACGTGGTCGGCGGCAAGGTCGTCGCCGAGCTGAGCGCCGAGCTCGAGCGCCGCGGCGCGCCCGACGCCGAGCTGCGGGCCGAGCTGCTGGTCGCGATCGCGGTCGGGGTGGCGATGACCCGCTCCAACGGGACCCTGGAGACGCTCGCGGCGGCCCCCCGCGAGCAGGTGCTGGCGACGCTCGCCCCGCTGATCGACGCGCTCGCGGCGGGCTGAGGGTGGCGGCCAAGCGCAGCGCCGGGATCCTGCTCTTCCGCCGCGCCGGCGCCGACGACGGGGGCCCCCTGGTGCTGCTCGTCCACCCCGGCGGCCCCTTCTGGCAGAAGAAGGACCTCGGCGCCTGGTCGATCCCGAAGGGGCAGATCGAGGAGGGAGAGGACCCGCGCGCCTGCGCGCTGCGCGAGCTGGCCGAGGAGCTGGGCGCCGAGGCGGCGCCGGCGCTGGCGCCCGAGCAGCTGCTCGGGCTCGGCGCGATCCGCCAGCGGGGCGGCAAAGTGGTCGAGGCCTGGGCCGCGGAGGCGGACTTCGACCCCGAGCGCCTGGCCAGCAACACGTTCGCGCTGGAGTGGCCGCCGCGCAGCGGCCGCAAGGAGGAGTTCCCCGAGGTCGATCGCGCCGAGTGGTTCGACCTCGGCGAGGCGAGCAGCCGGATCCTGGCGGCCCAGTCCGAGCTGCTCGACCGGCTCGCGGCGCTGCTCGGGGGCGAGCGCCCCGCGGACGACGCCAACGCGATCTAGAGCCGATTCGCACCTATACTCGCTGCGGGATGGATAACGGCTCCACTCCGCGCTCCGCCGCCGGCCGCACGGCTGCCAACGGCGCCGCCGCCAGCGACGCCGCGGCCCGCAACGGCGCGGCACAGAACGGGGCCGCGGCCGAGAACGGCAACCTGCCCCTCTCGGCACGCCTGCTGGGCGTCGGCGTCCGCGGCGCCCGCAGCGTCGGCAAGGCCACCGGGATCGACAAGGCGGTCGAAGTTGCCGCCGAGGAGGCGATCGTCACCGCGGTCGAGAGCGAGGCGGTCGAGCGCGCGATCGCCCGCGTCCTCGAAGGCCCAATCGTCGAAGAGGCGGTCCAGGGAGCGCTCCAGAGCGAGGCCGTGAAACGGGCGATCCTCGAGGCGATGGACAGCGAGCTGGTCGACGAAGTCTGGCGGCGCCTGCTGGCCAGCGAGGAGGCCCAGCAGCTGGTCGAGCGGATCGCCGGCGCGCCCGAGGTGCGGGCCGCGATCAGCGCCCAGGGGGTCGGTCTGATCGAGGACATCGGCCGCAGCGTCGGCCGCCTGCTGCGGCGCCTCGACGACACCGTCGAGAACATCGCCCGCCGCATCTTCTTCCGCAAGCGTCGCGTCCTGCCGAGCGCCCACGCGGGCCTGCTCAGCCGGGCGCTCGCCTACGTGATCGACGGGGTCTTCGTCAACTTCGGGTTCGCTGCCGCAGCGGCCCTGGTGACGCTGGTGATCGGGATCTTCAGCGGCGGCGGCAGCGGCGGCACCAGCTACGCGATCGCGATCGGCTCGACCGTCTGGGTCGCGATCGGCTCGCTCTACCTGATCGTCTTCTGGGCGCTCGCCGGGCAGACGCCGGGGATGCGCTTCGTCGGCATCAGGCTGGCCGGGGGCGACCTGCCGCCGCGGCGCTGCCTGCGGCGCCTGCTCGGCCTCTACCTCTCGGTGATCACGCTCGGGATCGGCTTCCTCGGCATCGTCTTCCGCGAGAACCGGCGCGCCTGGGAAGACCGCTTCAGCGACAGCGACGTGATCTACGACGAGCGCCGGCCCGAGCCGGCGCCGTGGTCGGCGCCGGTGCCGCCGCCGGTGGCTGCCGACGCCGCCCGGGCCGAGGGCGCCGTCGCGGCGCCGGGCCCCACCACCGCGACGGTGAGCGCCGCCGAGCCGAGCGTGGCAACCCCAGCCGCCGTGCCGCCGAGCCCGGCAACCCCAGCGGCGGCCGTGCCGCCGAGCCCGGCGGCCCCGGCCGCCGTGGAGGTCGCTACACCGGCGCCCCCGAGCGGTTCGGCAGCAGCCTCTGCGCCAGCAGAGTGAGGGTGCCGGAGACGATCAGCAGGCCGACGTTGACCACGAGCACGACCAGGGCTCCGTCGGCGTGCTCGATGCCACCGGCGCCGAGGGCGACGCCGAGGTAGGCCGAGGCCGGGATCGTCGTCACCGAGATCGCGACGCCGACCGCGGTGCTGGCCCGGGTCTCGAACGAGAGCATCGCCGCGACGCCGGCGGCGAGCGCGATCAGCACCGTCGAGTAGTCGGTGTGGGCGAGGGTCGAGAGGCTCGAATCCTCGACCTGGAAACCGGCGGGCAGGAAGCCGGCCCACTCCAGGAGCGCGCTCAGGATCAGCGCCGTCAGCACCACCAGCCCCATCCCGATCGTCAGCGTCGCGAAGGAGCGCGCCGCCAGCTCGCGCCGGCCGGCGACGATCCCGACGCAGGTGGCGCAGATCGGCAGCAGATCGGGGCTGACCGCCATCGCGCCGACGATCAGGATCGAGCTGCTGGTGATGACGCCGAGGCAGGCGATCACGGCCGCGACCGTGATCAGCGCCAGGTACCGGGCCAGCGGCCGCGAGTTGGCCCGCGCCTGTCCCATCACCTCGACCCAGGCGAAGCCGTCGATCGCCCGCTCTCCGGTCACGTGGGTGCGCAGCGGCGCGACGACCTCGACCCGGGTCAGCAGGTAGTCCTCGGCGGCGACGCCGAGCTCGGCGATCGCCTCGACCAGCCGGTCCGCCGCCGCGGGCTCGACGTCGGCGACGAAGACGACCGCGTCGGTGACGACCGCGTCGGGGGACTCGACCACCCGGTGGACGCCTTCGAGGTCGCGCAGGGTGGCGCCGAAGTGGGACGCCCTGCCGGCGGCGATCGATGAGCGCAGGCGCAGCACGGGCGCATTCTGGCCGCGGCCGCGGCGTCAACCGCGACCGCGGTCCAGAAACGCCGCGCCGCTAGGAGACCTCGCCTTCGGGCCCCTCCGCCAGCTTGTAGACGATGATGATCGAGAGGGCGAAGATCGCCAGCGACCAGAACGGATAGCCGGGGATCGAGAGCAGCGCCGCGACGGCGTTGAACGAGCCGACGAAGATCCCGAACCAGCGGCCGAACTCGCCTCCGGAGAAGAGCGAGAAGGCGGCCACGAGCTCGAGGATCCCGAGCAGCAGGCTGATCCAGCCCCAGAAATGCAGGCTCCAGATGATGAAGGTGCCGTGGCTGGTGAAGAACTTGGCGTCACCGATCGCGGCGATGCCCCAGATGATGTTCAGCAGCCCGGTGACTATCAGCAGAACGCCGGCAAAGACCCACCAGCCGTTGACCGACACATCCTCGTTCATGAGCAACCCTTTCCTCTGCGTGGACAGACGCGAAACGGGTTGAAGATAAGCGACCCGTCCGACGCCAGGCAAGCGCCGCTCAGGAAAGGACTTTTACGACCGTGAAGGCACGGCTGCCGCGCGGCGTCTCGACCTGCACGGTGGCGCCGACCTGGGCGTTCATCAGCGCTTTGCCGATCGGCGACTCGGCCGAGAGCCGGCCCTCCGGCAGACTCGCCTCGGTCGAGCCGACCAGGGTCCAGACCTGCGTCTCCTCCTTCTGCTCGTCGCGCACTTCGGCCGTGCGTCCGAACGCGAAGGTGTCGGCAGGCGCCGTGTCGGACTCGACGACGACCGCGTTCTCGAGGCGTTCGCGCAGGCGCTTGATCCGGGTCTCCATGTGCGCCTGATCCTCTTTGGCGGTGTGGTACTCGGCGTTCTCCTTGAGGTCGCCTTCGTCGCGGGCGGATTTGATCCGCGCCGCCATCGCCACGCGCTTCGGGCCTTCGAGCTCCTCCAGCTCGGCTTTCAGCTCCTCGATGCCGGCCGCGGTGATCGGCTCGCTGTTCTGTTCGGCAGGGCTCATGCCCGGCAGCCTTTCAAAAACCCCCCATCAACCGCCCCTCCCCATGACCTTTGTAACCCAGAGGGTTACAAAGGTCATGGGGAGGGCTCAGTCGCCGCCGTTGCTGCCGCTCAGCGCGGGGGCGAAGGACTTGACCTTGGGGCCGGCGGCTTCGCCGAGCAGCGAGAGGCCGAAGTTTTCCTCGCTCGAGCGCAGCAGCGAGTACGGGTTGTAGGCGACCGCGTCGGTGGCGCCGGGGCTGAGGAAGTTGGAGACCAGCAGGGTGCCGGTCTTCAGCGACGGCGTCGCTGCGGCTTCGGCGCCGGCTTCGGTGGCGACGGTGCCGGCGAGGCCGGCGAAGGTGACGATCAGCAGGCCGTCGCGCTTGTAGGCGGGGGAGGCGAGGATCTTCGGCGCCCATTCGGCGAGGAAGGCGTCGGCCGCCGCCGCGCCGCTCGGGGCGCCTTCGGCACAGGTGCCGGCGAAGCCGGCGTTGCAGGGGGTGGGGGAGACGTAGCTGAAGCTCGGCGTCGTCTCCACCTTCCTCAGGTCCTTTTCGAGCTCGGTCAGGGGCACGTCGTTGGTGGCGCAGTCGCCGAGGTCGAGCAGCGAGTGGAAGTAGGCGAACGGGTTGAGCTTCGAGGAGTAGGCGCCGGGCGCCGGCGCCTCGGCTGCTCCGGGTTCGGGATGCACGCAGTTGGCCGGCTTGCCGGCTTCGTCGACCATGTCCTGCATGTAGCCCTTCCAGCTCAGCCTCGAGCTGCCGAGCTGATCGGCCAGGGTCAGGGCCGTGACCGGGTAGATGCAGCCGGCGCCGCTGAGGACGCCGCGCTTGTTCGCGGTCGCGGTGGCCGACATTTCGTCGTAGGTCGGGCAGCCGGCCGCGGTGCTGGCGTTCGGCGGCTGGCCTGCGATCGCGGCGATGCCGTTGGCGGGCGCCGCTTCGCCGAGCAGCTTGAAGTTCGTCAGCAGCAGGCCCTGGGGGCGGAGCGTCGCCGCCAGGTAGGGCATCTGCGCCTGTTCGGCTTCGCCGAAGGCGGCGTCGTAGCCCGGGCTGGCGAGGGAGATGACGAAGACGTGCTTGACCGGGCCCAGTTCGGGCGCCGGTTCTTCGGGCGGCGGCGATTCTTCTTCCTGCGGTTCCGGTTGCGGTTCGGGCAGGGGTTCGGGTTCGGCCGCGGGTTCGCTCGCCGGCGCCGGCCCAACGGAGGAGGAGGCCGGCGCCGACGAGGAGGAACTGCGACTGGGGGAGGAAGAGGAGGTTTCGGCGCTTTCGGTGACGGCGGGTTCGGGGCTCGCCGCCGGGCCGCTGTCGGCGGCGAGGCTGCGGCCGAGCAGGGCCGCCAGCGGGTTGGCCCCGCCGGTGTTCGTCATCGCCGCGGCGACGATCAGCGCCGTGGCCAGCACCGACGAGGCGATCAGGGCGCCGAGCCGTTTGTCGGTGATCCCGGCCGCGGCCTCGATCAGCCGCGCCCAGCGTGCCCGCAGGCTCTTCATCCGGTCGCCTCCAGCGGCACCAGCGGGTTGCCGCACTGCGGGCAGAAGCGGACGCCGTGGCCGTAGGGGCCGCCGCAGGCGGGGCAGAGCCCGGCGGCGTCGGAGCGCTCGACTTCGAGCGCCCGCTCGACGGCCAGCAGCTCGGCGTCGACGCGCTGCAGCTCGGCGGCCTTGCGGGTGAGGACGTCGAGCCGGACGTGGTCGCGGATCGCCATCTCATAGAAGGCGCCGCCGAGGTCGGCCTGCATCACCGTGAACTTCTCCAGCAGCCGGTCGCGCTGGGCGATCAGCTTGGCGGTGTCGTCGACGGGCGCTGCCGTCGCCGCCGTCGCCGCCGGCTTGGCGGCGGGCGCGGAGGCGGGACCCGGTCGCGCGCCGGAGCGCCGGGTCAGCCTGCCGAGACGGCTCACGGTTCCGCTCCGCTCGGGGCCGGCGCGGTGCTCCCGTCGCCGCCGATCACCGTCACGTCTTCCAGGTTCTGCTGGGCCTTGATGTAGTTTTCGCCCGCCTGTTCGGGGTTTTCTTCGACCAGTTTCGTGTCCTTTTCTTCCTTTTCCTTGGACGCTTCGAATTTGGTCACGTCATGGACGGTGCCGTTCTTGGTCTTGGCCACGACCGACTTCTTTTCCGCCGCGACTTCCTGTTTCTTCGTCTTGGGCTTGCCGGAGTCGGTCTTCGCCGCGGCTTTCTTCTTCGTCTTCGCGGTGGTCGTGGCCCCCGGTTCGGTGCTGGCGACGGCAGCCGAGCCCTGCTGGCTCTGCAGCGCCCGCAGCAGCGCCGCATTGTCTTCGCCGCCGGAGTCGCTGCGGCCGACGACGACGCCGAGCGCGACCGCGATCGGCAGCAGGGCGAAGAAGCCGACGGCGGCGGCGCGGCTGGTCTGCGGCTTGCGCCGCGGCGTCGCGGTCAGCGGCCGCCGCGCTTTCTTGCTCATCGCCGCGAAGTAGCGGGAGGAGGGGTTGGCGCCGTTGGGCCGCCGCGCGGCGCAGTTGACGCAGTAGCGCTGCTGGGCGTCCATCGGCGCGCCGCAGGTCTCGCACGGTTCGTAGAAGCCGGGCGGGGCTACCGTCGAGGTCGTCGGCGCCGCTCCGGCGACGCCGGCCGGCACCTCCCCGCCCACCGGTTTGCTGTCCTGTTCGCTCATCCCTTTTCCTTGTCCGGTTTGTGCTGGTGATGTGCCTTGCCCTGCTCGTGGCGCTTGTCGTGCTTGCGTTTGGCCTGCCGCTTGGCCCGCGCCTCGAGGATCCGCTGCGCTTCGGCGCGGTGGGCCGCCGCCTTGTCCTGCGTGGTCGAGCAGCCCTGGGCGCTCGCCGCGGCCACGGCGAGGCAGGCCGCGACCGCGGCCGAGCGGGCGAGCGGAGGCCTGCGGCTAGCCGAAGGCACCGCTCACGTACTCCCTGGTGCGCTGCTGGCGGGGCGTGTTGAACAGCGCCGTGGCGCTGTTGTACTCGACCAGGTCGCCGAGGTACATGAAGGCGACGTGGTCGGCGACCCGGTAGGCCTGCTGCAGGTTGTGGGTGACGATGACGACGGCGACGTCGTCGCGCAGCTTCACGATCAGGTCCTCGATCACCGCGGTCGATTGCGGGTCGAGCGCCGAGCAGGGCTCGTCGAGCAGCAGCACCTCCGGCTCGGCGGCGAGCGCCCGGGCGATGCAGAGCCGCTGCTGCTGGCCGCCCGAGAGTTTCAGCGCCGGGTGGTCGAGGTTGTCCTTGACCTCCTCGAAGAGGCCGGCGCGGGCGAGGGCGCTGTGCACCGCCGGCTCGAGCGTCTTCTTGCGGGCCCGCCGCGAGCCCTGCTCGCGCAGCACGTAGGCGATGTTGTCGAAGACGCTCATCGGGAACGGGTTCGGCTGCTGGAAGACCATCGTCACCCGGCGCCGCAGCAGGGTCGGCTCGATCAGCGTGATGTCGACGTCGTCGAGCAGGATGCGGCCACTGAGGGTCGCCGAGCTGGTCAGCTCGGTGAGCCGGTTGAGCGAGCGCAGCAGCGTCGTCTTGCCGCAGCCCGAGGGCCCGATCAGCGCCAGTACCTCGCCTTGGCGGACCGGCAGCGAGACGTGCTTGACCGCTTCTTTGGGCCCGTAGTGGACCGAGACGTCGTCGATCTCCATCCGCCGGATCGAGAACTGCGGGGCGCCGATCGAGCGGTGCGTCGCCGTGAACGGACTGCCGCCGGCCGGCGGCGCCGCTCCGGGCGCGGCCGCCGCGTCGTGCGCCGCGCCGCCGCCGTTGGGGGCGGGGACGGGCGGCGCCGGCACCGCGCTGGCGGCCGGCGGGTCCTCGAGCGGCAGCCGCCGGATCGGCGGCGGCGGGGTGGTCATGAACTCCAAGTTCCTGCCTTTCTCGAGCGGCGGTGGACGATGTCGACGGCGGCGTTCAGCGCCAGCACCATCAGCAGCAGGACGAAGGCCGCCGCGTAGGCTTTCTCCGGCTGGTTGAGGTTCCCGGTGGGGGAGGCCTCGTAGACGAAGTTGGTGAGGGTGGTGCCGGCGCCGCGCAGGTAGTTGAAGGGGAAGGCGACGCCTTCGACCGGGGCGAAGTTCTGGGTCGCCCCGAGCAGGACGACGATGATCGCGGTGTCGCCGATGATCCGGCCGAGGCCGAGCATCGCCCCGGTCGCGACCTGCGGGCGGCAGGTGGGGAGGAGGATGCGGCGCGTGGTCGCGGCCTTGGTCTTGCCGACCGCGTAGGAGGCCTCGCGGACGTGACGCGGGATCGAGTTCAGCCCCTCGCGGACGCTGGCGACGACCAGCGGCAGCGCCACCAGCGAGAGCATCGCCGCGGCGGCGAAGAAGGAGCGGCCGAAGACCACGCCTTCGGTGCTGCGGCTGAGGAAGCCGAGCGCCGCCGTCTGGAAGATCACGGTGCCGAACAGCGCCAGGACGATCGAGGGAATGCCCGCGATCGCCTCGATCGTCGATTCGGTGATCCGCGCCAGTGCCGCCGGGCGGCCGTACTCGACCAGCCAGACCGCGATCGCGACGCCGGTCGGGAGCGCCAGGGTGATCCCCATCACCGCGAGGATCAGGGTGCCGATCAGGGCGTCGGAGAAACCTCCGGATTCGCTCTGGGTGAAGCCCGAGGCGGCGGGCGTCACCAGCATCGAGAGGCGCAGGTAGGTGATCCCCTGGATCAGCAGGTAGATGACGATCGCGACCGCGATCGCGCAGAAGAGAATCCCGAGGGTCCAGCAGATCGCGAGCCCGATGCGATCGCTGAGGCGCCAGGCGGCGCTGCCCTCGCTGGCGCCCTTGCGGGCGCCGCCGGGGGCCGGCTGCGGAGCGGCCGGCGGCTGCGGGGTGGCGACCGAGGACTCCATCAGGGAGCTCCGTACTTCTGCATCGCGCGGCGGGCAATGAAGCCGCAGGCCGAGGCGGTGGCGGCCGAGAGCAGGAGGACGGCGGCGATCGCGAACAGGGTCGCGTTCATCGGCTTCGAGCTGAGCTGGTCGATGTACTTGACGATCGTCGGCGCCAGCGGCCGCGAGGGCTCGTAGATGAAGATCAGGCCGTCGGCGGGGTTCGGCGCGAAGCCGACCGAGCCGGAGATCATCGCCAGCATCACCGCCTCGCCGATGCCGCGGGCGGTGGCGAGGACGGTGCCGGCGACGATCGCCGGGCGGGCGCTGCGGACGCCGATCTTCCAGGTGGTGCGCCAGCGGTTGACGCCGAGCGCCAGCGAGCCCTCCAGCCAGCCCGGTTTGACGGCGCGCAGGCCGTCGCTGAAGATCGAGACCATCAGCGGCGCGATCATCACGGTGAGGATCGTGATCGCGGCCAGCAGGCTGTAGCCGGTGAGCGAGATGACGCCGGCGACCGAGGCCTTCTGCGGCTCGGTGACGAGGTGGTTGCCGATGAAGGGGACGAGGACGACGACGCCGATCAGGCCGTAGATCACCGAGGGGATGCTGGCCAGGAAGCGGACGACCGGCTGCAGGATGTTGCTCATCCATTCGGGCGCGAACTCGACGATGAAGACGGCGACGAAGAGCGCGCTGAAGAGGGCGATCAGGACCGCGCCGCCGACGATCAGAAGTGTGCTCCACAGCAGCGGCCAGGCGTGGAAGGTCCAGACGTAGCCGCCCCCGGTCTGGGCCGAGAGCGCGATCGCTTCGAGCTGATCGTCGACGTTGCCGTTGGAGCTGAACCAGGAGAGGCCGTTGTGGGCGAAGGAGGGCCAGGCGCGGACGAAGACGGTGATGATCAGGGCCAGCAGCAGGCCCACGACGAAGCAGACCAGCGCGCCGAGCATCCGCTCGACGCGCTGGTCGGACCAGCGAGGACCGTACTCTGGGTTCAGGTCCTCCACCGCGCTCCTACTTCTTCTTGTTGAAGGCGGGCACGCCGCCGGCTTTGAGGATGACTTCACCGGCGAGCTTGCTGCGCCGGGCCCAGTCGATGAACTTGGTCAGGCCCTTCGGGCTCTGGCTGCCGTCACCGGGGAGGACGAGGAACAGGTACCGCGAGAGCGGGTACTTGAGCGGCTCGACGCTGATCTTGTTGGCCTGGCACGGGATGCCGTTGACCTTGAGCGGCTTCAGGCCCTTCTTCCCCTGCCAGGCGAGGCCGGCGTAGCCGATCGCATTGGGGTCCTGCTTGACCGCGTTGACGACGAGGCCGTCGGCGGTCAGCGCGTTGACGTTGGACGCCGGCGGTTCGTTGTTCAGCACCGCCTGCAGGAAGAAGTTGTAGGTGCCGCCGTTGGTGTCACGGCCGACCGGGTCGATCGTCGTGGTCAGGTTGCCGCCGACCTGGCTCCAGTTGGTCAGCAGGCCGCGGTAGATGTCGTGCGCCTGCTGGATCGAGATGTTGCTGAGGCTGTTCTGCTTGTTGACGTCGAGGCAGAGGCCGTCCATGAACATCTTGATGTAGGTCGTGCCGGCGTCGCTGGGCAGCGGCGTCCGGGCCTGGCCGGCGAACTGGCTGGTGCCGTTCTGGACGTCTTTGACGCCGGCGTTGCCGCCGTTGGCGGTGTAGACGAAATGGACCTTCTTGTTGACCTGCTTGGTGTAGGTCGCGAAGAGGGCCTGGAGGATCGGCTGGGCGGCGACCGAGCCTGACCCGATGTAGGTCACGGCGCCGGCCGACGCCGGCACGGCGAGGGCCGCGAGGGCGATCACCGAGATGGCGAGGGTTCTGATTCTCATCTGGGGTGGTGTCCTTTCCTGCAAGGTGAGTCGAGTTTATTGACCAACTAACTCATCTAAAAGCTAGCAGTTTCTGTAGTTTATTGACCCACTTAATCGAGAAAGGCGGCAGAACCCCTCTGCCATGGGCAATTTCGGCCGCCGAGAACATGGAGGATCCATTGTTGAAGAGAAGGATTTCCACGCCTCGAGCGGCGACCGTCGTCGTCCTGGCGGCGTTCGTCGCCTTCGCGGCGACGGTGGCACCGTCGCTCGCCGGGTCGATTCTGACCCCGCAACGAGCAGCCAAGACCTACGTCTCGAACAAGAAGGCGAGCACGCTCTACCTGAAGAAGAAGGCAGCGTCGAACCTCTACGTGGCAAAGGCGACGGCGCCGAAGTCCCCGGTCGCGGGGATCGCCGCCGGGACCGCCCAGTACGGGCCGGTCACGGCGACCACCGCCGGGTACATCCCGACCGCGTTCACGTCGTTCGCCACCAAGGCCACCTCGAGCTCGACGGTGATCACCTTCTCGGGGGCGGCGACCTGCACCTCCGAAAAAGCCAGCTCGGCCGACGCCTGCCCGGTGGAAATCCTGGTCGACGGCCAGAAAACCGGCAAGGCCAACTTCGCCCCGGCGACCCTGGCCTCGCAGACCCCGGCCGCCGTGGTCCAGACGATCATGCTGACGACGGTGCTGGGCAAAGGCGGTCACACGGTTCAGGTTCAGTACGCGGGCGCGAAAAACGTGACCTTCACGCTGAAAAGCTGGAACCTCGCGGTCCAGGCCTACCCCGACCCCGAAGAAGCGCCGCCGGTCGAAACCTCGAAGTAGCTCCCGCGCGGCGCCCCCGCTCGTCGGGGGCCCCCGCATCACCGCCGCCCCCGGCTCCACGCCGGGGGCGGCCCGGCGCCTCATCCGCCGCCAGCCCAGCGCTGGGGCGGCCGGCGCCATTCCCTCGCCTCCAGCTCAGCGCTGGGGGCGAGGGAGGGCGTCGCCGAGGATCAGGCGGGCCCGGTAGAAGATCGCCTCGTCGACGTCGGCGGGCACCGACTCCCGGTTGGCGAGCCGGGTGGTGCGGTTCTGACCGGTGCCGGCCGGGCGCTCGTCACGAACCAGCCCGGTCAGCCGGCCGCGCGAGACGAACGTGGTGCGGGGAACGTTCTTGGCCATCACCGTGCTCCCTTCATTAGTTTGTTGAGCAACTAACTCAACAATAGCACCAAGACCCGGCCTCGGCACGACCTCCGCACCTCCCGCCCGGTGAAACGCAGTTCCCGCCTGGTGAAAACGCAGTTCTGCCCGCTATGCGAGCGAAACCGCGTACTCAACCAGGAGCGGCGCTCCGCGGCCGGGCCGGGGGAGGGAGGACTTAGGCTCAGGGAGTAGTGGCGAGATGGGCGGGGCGCCACCCGGCAAAGTGCGCCCCGCCCGTCGCCCCTTCAGACGGCTGCAGATTTCTCTGCCTCGCCGCCGCCCCGGGGTCCGCGGCGAGTCGAGGCGCCACGGTGGGGGGTGGACGGCGAACCGCTGAAGCTCATTTGCTGGCCCGGGCGCAGGTAGGCGATCTGCCCCTCCCGCAGCTCCAGCCGCTGCAGCTCGGCGCGCGTCAGCTGCGCCCAGATTTCGGTCCCGTCGCCGAGCACGAACTCGACCCGGACCTCGAAGCCGAGGGCGACGATCCGCTGCACCATGCCCTCCTCGGTGCGCTCGTCGGGGTCGAGGACGACCTCGATGTCGTGCGGGCGCACGAAGGCCTCGCCGAGCCGGTTGACCTCGCCGACGAAGCTCATCACGAACTCGTTGGCCGGGTGCTCGTAGAGCTCGTCGGCGGAGCCGGTCTGCTCGACCCGGCCCTCGTTCATCACCACCAGCTGGTCGGCGACGTCCATCGCCTCCTCCTGGTCGTGGGTGACGAAGATCGTCGTCACGTGCATCTCGTCGTGGAGGTTGCGCAGCCAGGCGCGCAGGTCCTTGCGGACCTTGGCATCGAGCGCGCCGAACGGCTCGTCGAGCAGCAGCACCTGCGGCTCGACCGCCAGCGCCCGCGCCAGCGCCATCCGCTGGCGCTGGCCGCCGGAGAGCTGGGAGGGGTAGCGGTCGGCGAGCCCGTGCAGCTGGACCAGATCGAGCAGCTCGTGGACCCGCTCGCCGATCTCCTGCTTGGAGCGCTTGCGGATCTTCAGCCCGAAGCCGACGTTCTCGTAGACGGTCATGTGCTTGAAGGCGGCGTAGTGCTGGAAGACGAAGCCGACTTCGCGCTTCTGGGTCGGCTGCGCCGAGACGTCCTCCTCGTCGATCACGACGCGGCCGGAGTCGAGCGTCTCGAGCCCGGCGATCGCCCGCAGCAGGGTCGACTTGCCCGACCCGCTGGGCCCGAGCAGGGCGGTCAGCGAGCCGTCGGGGACCTCGATCGATACGTCCTTGAGGGCCTGAAAGTCACCGAAGCTCTTGTTGGCTCCCTCGACTGAGATTCCCATCAGGCGGCCTCCTTTCGTTTGAGTAGGTTCATCGCCAGCAGGGCGAGGAGGGCGAGCAGGGCGAGCAACATGGAGACGCCGAAGGCGGCCGGGAGGTTGAAGTTCTCGTACTGCTTGGCGACGTAGAGCGGCAGCGTCTGCGTCTGGCCGGAGATCGAGCCGGAGACGATCGTCACCGCCCCGAACTCGCCGAGCACGCGGGCGATGCTGAGGACGACGCCGTAGCCGACCCCCCACCTGATCGCGGGCAGGGTTATCCGCCAGAAGGTCTGCCAGGAGCTGGCGCCGAGCGTCTGCGCGGCCTGCTCCTGCTCGGTCCCGACCTCCTGCAGGACCGGCACCGTCTCGCGGACGACGAACGGCAGCGAGACGAAGATGCAGGCGAGGACGATCCCCGGCAGCGAGAAGAGGACCTTGATCCCGGCTTCCGAGAGGGCCGGTTCGAACCAGCCCTGGGTCCCGTAGAGCAGGAACAGCGAGAGGCCGATGACGATCGGCGAGATCGCGAACGGGAGGTTGATCACGGCGTCGATCAGGGCGCTGCCGCGGCCGCGGTGGCGAACCAGGAGCAGCGCGCAGACCACCCCGAAGACGGTGTTGAGCGGGACCGCGATCGCGACCGTGATCAGCGTCAGCTTCAGCGCGTGCAGGCCGTCGGGCGAGGTGATCGCGTCGAGCGGTGGCGAGATCCCGTGTTCGAAGGTCTTGAAGAAGATCAGCACGAGCGGGGCCAGCAGGAGCAGCCCCACGTAGCCGAGCCCGAGCACGCGCAGCGTCCAGCGGCTGGTCGTCGAGCTACTCACGCTCGTCCTCCCCGTCGCGGCTGGGGGCGGGGTCGAGCCCGCTCATCGGCATCGTGATCAGGCCGTCGCCCTGGGAGCGTTCGTGGCGCGAGCTCCAGCGCTGGATCAGGCTGACCAGCAGCAGGCAGGCGAGTGAGCAGAGCAGGAGGACGACGGAGACGGCGGCGGCGCCGGATTCGTTGCCGGACTCGACCTGCTGGCGGATGAAGACCGAGGAGACCTGGGTGTCCGGCAGGCCGCCGGCGAAGAGCAGGACCGAGCCGTACTCGCCGAGGGCGCGGGCGAAGGCGAGGGCGACGCCGGCGCCGAGCCCGGGGAGGAGGTTCGGGAAGATGACGCGGCGGAAGATCGTGAAGCCGCCGGCGCCGAGCGAGGCCGCCGCCTCCTCCATCTCGCGATCCATCTCCATCAGCAGCGGCTGCACGCCGCGGACGACGAAGGGGAGGGTGACGAACATCAGGGCGACGACGACCGCCCAGAAGCTGAGCGAGATGTCGATCCCGACCGGGCTGTTCTTGCCCCAGAGCTGGATCAGGATCAGGCTGGCGACGATCGTCGGCAGCGCGAACGGGAGGTCGATCACCGCGTTGACGACCGACTTGCCGGGAAAGCTGTCGCGGACCAGGAGCCAGGCGAGCACGGTGCCGAAGAAGGCGTTGATGAGGACGACGAGGACCGAGGCCTCGAGCGTGATCCGCAGCGAGCGCAGGGCCTGCGGCTGGGTCACCTGGTCCCAGAAGTGGCCGAGTCCCTCGCTGAGCGACTGGTCGGTCAGCGCCGCCAGCGGCAGCAGGACGATCAGGCTCAGGTAGAGGACGACGTAGCCGCGGCCGAAGCCGACCCCGAGCCCGGGCAGGCGGATGCCTGCCCGGGCGGGGCGGGGCTGAGGGAGGGCTGCCGGGTTGGCCTCCATGGTTCAGCCCGAGGTCGAGACGCCCAGTTCGTTCTCGATCTTCGCGACCGAGCCGGTTTCTTCGTCGAAGAATTCGTCGTTGACCTTGCCCCAGCCGCCGAACTTGCTGATTTCGAACAGCTGCGGCGGGGTGGGGAACTGCTTCGCGTCGACCAGCTTGGGGTTGACCGGGCGGTACCCGTTTTCGGCCCAGATTTCCTGGCCTTCGTCGGACCAGAGCCAGTTGAGGAAGTCTTCCGCGGCCGGCTCCGGCGCGTCCTTGGTCACCGCGATCGGGGTTTCGATTTTCAGCGTCGCCGGCGGGATGACGTATTCGACGTCTTCGCCTTCCTTTTCGGCCTTGATCGCTTCGTTCTCGTAGGTCAGGAGGACGTTCCCCTCGCCCTGGCTGAAGGCGGAGAACGCGTCACGGCCGCTGCCCGGCTGGGCGACGGTTTTTTCGAGCACGGTCTTGACCGCTTCCAGGGCCTGATCGGGTGAGTCGCCTTCTTCGAGGGCGGCCCCGTAGACGGCCATGATGTTCCAGCGGGCCGAGCCCGAGCTGAACGGGTTGGGGGTGACGATTTCGGCTTCGTCGTTGGTCTCGAGGTCCTTGAAGGACTTGATCCCGAGCGGGTTGCCCTTCTGGACCAGGATCACGACGACCGAGTCGGTGGCGATCCCCTTGTACTTGTTCTGGTCCCAGTTCTTGGCGACGATTTCGCCTTCTTCGACCAGGCGTTCCATGTCGCCGGCCTGGGAGAAGTGGACGACCGAGGCCGGCTGGCCGGCGACGACGGCGCGGCTCTGGTCTCCCGAGGCGCCGAACGAGTTGCTGAAGCTGACGCCGCTGCCCTGGCTGGTCTTCTCGAAGGCGGGCTCGAGGGCTTCCGCGTAGACCGATTCAGGGGTGGAGTATCCGACCACGTCGAGCTTGGCGCCTCCCGAACTGCTGGAGCCAGAGCCTCCGGTGGATTCAGAGCTGGAGCTGCTGCCCCCGCCGCACCCGGCGACGATCAGAGCGAACAGCAACGTGACGAGAGCGGCCGGGAGGCCGACCTTCACGCTGCGCCGCCGGGTTGTGCGCGCGTTCCGCATCTATGTTCCTTCCTTTGTCGACTGATTTACTACAGATTCAGCGCAGCAAGGTAGCACAAAGTTGATCGGCAAAGTAGGGAATGCCTATCGGGCGATCGGCGGGCGCTATCGCCCGCGACGGACGCCGGGCCGGCGGCGATCTAGACTTCGCCCTTGGGAGGAGCGATGCGGCGCTGCCGCGGAAGGGATGGACGATGCCTGTCGATGCGATTCGCACGCCGCAGGAGGCGCTCGAGGGGTTGCCCGACTACCCGTTCGAGTCGCGTTACGTCGAATTCGACGGCCTGCGCCTCGCCCACCTCGACGAGGGCGAGGGGCCGCCGGTCGTCTTCTTCCACGGCGAGCCGACCTGGTCCTACCTCTGGCGCAAGGTGCTGCCGCCGGTGCGTGAGGCCGGCTTCCGCTGCATCGCCCCCGACTACGCCGGCTTCGGCCGCTCCGACAAGCCGACCGACCTCGGCTGGTACACCTACGACCGCCACGTCGACTCGATGGCGGCGCTGCTCGAGCGGCTCGACCTGCGCGAGGCGACCGCTGTCGTCCACGACTGGGGCGGCCCGATCGGGCTGCGCCTGGCGGTCGAGCACCCCGACCGCTTCTCGCGCCTGGTGATCATGGAGACCGGCCCGTTCACCGGCCGCCGGCGGATGAGTGAGGCCTGGCTCGCCTTCCGCGAGTTCGTCCGCAAGACCGAGGACCTGCCGGTCGGCTCCCTGATCCGCGGCGGCTGCAAGCACGACCCCGGCGAGGAGGTGATCGCCGCCTACGACGCGCCCTACCCGGAGCCAGCGGCGAAGGCCGGGGCCCGCGCCTTCCCGCTGATCCTGCCGACCGACCCCGAGGCGCCCGGGGCCGCCGAGGGCAAGGCGGTGGCCGACGCGCTGCGCGCCGACCAGCGCCCGGCCCTGGTGCTGTGGGCGGAGGAGGACCCGGTCCTGCCCTTCTCGGTCGGCGAGCGGGTCTCGAGCGAGCTGAACTTCCCGCCGCCGCGGCCGATCGCCGATGCCTCGCACTTCCTGCAGGAGGACGCGGGGCCGCAGATCGGCGCGACGATCGCGGAGTGGCTGACCGCCACCTGAGGATCGAGCGGCCGGGTCGGTGCCAGGGCCGCGCGGCGCCCGCCCGCTCGGCGCTCAGGCCGCGGCGGCGATGCGCCTCGCGGTCGCGGCGATCTGCGCGTGCGGGCGCTCGGCCAGCAGCTCCACCCGTCGCGGCGGGCCCTCGTCCTCGACCCAGGTGAGGGTCCCCGGCCAGTAGGAGTTGGGCGGGCGGCCCGGATGGTGGAAGGCCGACGAGAAGACCCAGCTGCCGGTGTTGTGGAGGCGGCCGCCGCCCGGCAGCTCCCACTCCGGTTCCCCGGCGCGCGGGCCGCCGCGGTGGCTGTGGCCGGTGATCACGTGGACGCCGTCGACGCCGAGCCGCCGCGCCACCTCGGAGGCGCCGGCGACGCCGCCCGCGAAGATCGAGCGGACTGAGATGTCGGCCTCGAACTCGGAGCGCAGCAGGCGGTTGAGGGCCGCGACCGCGAGCGGGAAGCCGGCGCGGGCGGCGGCGATCGCGAGCCGGCGCCGCCGGCCCAGCTCGGCCCCCTGGCCGGCGAGGGTCTCCCAGGCCGTCTCGGAGGGGGAGTGGCGCGGCGCGCCGCGCGGGCGGCGCGCCTGCGCGACCCCGTAGGCGAAGCCGTAGATCGGCCGCAGCACCCGCTCGTAGTCGTCCACGCTCGCCGGGTCCGGCAGCGGCCGCGAGAGCCGCACCAGGGTCGCCACCGCGACGCACTCGGCGCGGGGGAGGTTGAGGTGGGCGTCCATGTAGTGGCCGTGGGTGGCGTAGACGTCGTCGCGGACCCAGAGGCCGGGGTAGGCGATGCGCAGGCGGGCCGGGCCGAGCCAGCGGTCGATCGCCGCCGTCGGGCCGGGGGAGGGGTCGCGGCTCTCGGCGAGGCCGAGCGGAGCGCCGTTCAGCGAGACGTCGTCGAGCAGCGGCTGAGCGAGGTGGTGGTCGTGGTTGCCGGGGACGAGCACGACCTCGCGGGCGCCGAGCGCCTCGCCGAGCGCCTCGAAGAACGGCCGGGCGGCGCGCAGCGCGGTGCCGATCGCCAGCTCGCGCAGCTCGACGACGTCGCCCAGCAGCACGACGCGGTCGGCCGCGGCGATCTCCTCGAGCAGGATGGCGCGGACCTCAGGGTCGCGCAGCAGGTCGCCGCCGCTCAGCAGCCCGAGGTGGAGGTCGGAGACGATCGCGGTCCGCATCCGTCCCTTTTACTCGACGGCGCCATTGGCGACTTCCTCCCGCACGTGCGTGCACAACTCGCCACCCACCGCTTCTGGCTGCCTGGCCAGCACGGCTAGACTGGCCCGATGCACGCCTTCGGCGAGGAACGGATGGCCCCCGCCAACGGGATCGAGCTCGCCTACCAGGAGATGGGGGACCCGGGCGCCGAGGCGGTGATCCTGATCATGGGCCTGGCGACGCAGATGATCGCCTGGGACGAGGAGCTCTGCGCGCTGATCGCCGACCGCGGCTACCGCGTCGTCCGCTTCGACAACCGCGACATCGGCCGCTCGACCCTGATCAAGGAGGCGGGGGTGCCGAGCCGGATCGACATGCTGACCGGCCGCCGCGCCACCGCCCCCTACCTGCTCCGCGACATGGCCCGCGACACGGTCGGGTTGATGGACCACCTCGGAATCGAGGCCGGCCACCTGGTCGGCGCCTCGATGGGCGGCATGATCGCCCAGCAGACGGCGATCGAGTACCCCGAACGGACCCGTTCTCTGGTCTCGATCATGGCCACGACCGGCAACCGCTGGACCGGCCTGCCCAGCTTCAAAGCCTTTGCCGTCCTGCTCGGAACCCCGCCCCTCAACCGCGAAGCGGTCGTCGAGCGCGCTGTCAAGACCTTCCGCGTGATCGGCTCGCCGGGCTTTCCCTTCGAAGAGGATCACGTCCGCGAGCTCGCCGGGCGCTCGTACGACCGCGGCCACTCCTCGGCCGGCATCGCCCGCCAGCTGCACGCGATCGTCGCCTCCGGCGACCGCACCAAGGCCCTGCACCAGCTCGACCTCCCGGCGACCGTGATCCACGGCGACAGCGACCACCTCGTCCGCCCCGCCGGCGGGCGCGCCACCGCCAAGGCGATCCCCGGCGCCCGCCTGCGCATGGTCGAGGGCATGGGCCACGACCTGCCCCGGCCCCTCTGGCCCGAGTTCGCCGAGGAGATCGCGGCGACCGCCGCACGCGCCGGCGAGGGCGCCGCGCAGGCTGCCTGAGGGATCGGCGGCCGCTACCGGCGGTCGCGGTCCCAGGGCATCCGGGCGCCGGAGCGAAACCAGATGCCGGCGCCGGCGATGAGGACGACGGCGGCGATGATGAAGAAGATCACCATGGGCGCGGCATCCTAGCCGGCCCGCGCCCGGCCCGCCGAGAGACCGAAACAGAACCGGCCCCAACCGGGGCCGATCAGTGCGGCTGAGAGGAGTCGAACCTCCACGAGCTTTCGCCCACACGGACCTGAACCGTGCGCGTCTACCAGTTCCGCCACAGCCGCGGGAGCAGGCAATTTACCGCCTCGCCGCCGCGGCCGGCCCCTTCCCCCGCTTAACGCGCCCCGGACACGTTCGCTAAAATGCTCCGTCCTCACGCCGCTATCGTCTAGGGGACTAGGACGCCGGATTCTCAGTCCGGAAACCGGGGTTCGAATCCCCGTAGCGGTACTTCACGCGCAGAGCCAGACGCCGCCCCCCGGGGCGGCTTTCTCGTGCCCGGGTGCTCGCAACGAGGTCGGTGCAACGGAAGCCAATGAAGCAGCTTCCTGAGGACGACTAAGGGATACATGGGCCATGGGTGCATGTCGGCTCGGGCGGTCGCAGCTTCGGCCTCACCGCCTCGCGATCAAGACGGGCGAAGCTCGAGGATCCGACATTGCCGTCTGAGTCGGGCCTAACAACGAAAACAGGCCCTACGCCTTCCCTTTGGGACCGGACCGAGTAGCGGCGGTACCGAGTGGCCACGGCGAGGGGCTTGCAGATCGTCCTGGCTTGCCAGCCGTGGGACCGGCGCCGAGCGGACCCACCCCCCGCGGGCTCCATTCGGCAGACGCGCCTCGCCGTCGCCGCAGTTGAACCCGCCGGCGCCGCCTTCGCGAATCGGCTTTTACAGAGCGGGTCGGGCAGTGCGGGGCGGTCTGGTGGTCCTCGGAGCACCCGCTTCGAACCCAGGAGCGGTCAAACGAGAAGCCACGCGCAGCGGGGCATCCTTTCGTTCCAGGACCGGCCAGCAGCCGGTTCGTCTCCCGAACGACGTGCCAGTCCGGGCTCCTGAGCCGACCTCCCCGCCGCCCGCTCAGGGCTCGAGGTATCGCTGGAGGCTGGGGGAGATTAGCTCCACCAGCTCGTCGTGACTCGCCGAGGCCAGCGGCTCGACGGTGAGCACGTAGCGCTCGAGCATCAGCCCAAACACGTGGGTGGTGAAGGCGGCTGCCCGCAGGTCTGCGTCGGGGCCCTCGAGGGCCGCGGCGATGGTGCGGACGAGCTGCTCCTCGACGAAGCGCCGCAGCACTTTCGCCTGCGTCGAGAGGGAGCGCATCATCGCCACCAGCGGGGCGCCGGTCGTGGGCTCGTCCCAGACCGTGAGCAGCAGGCGCAGGAGCCGCTCGGCGGCGCCGTCGGTTCCCTGCTCCAGGGCGTTCCGGAGGAGGAGGACCGGGTTGACCGGTAGCTCCAGGGCGGCGACGAAGAGGTCCGCCTTGGTGCCGAAGTAGTAGGAGACGAGCGCCACGTCGACGTCGGCTCCCGCCGCGATCGCGCGCAGCGTCGCGCCGTCGAAGCCGTGCTTGCCGAACTCCGAGCGGGCGCTGGCGAGGATCTCCGCCCGCGCTCTGCCCGGATCCCCCTTCGGTCCTCGCTTGTTCTTGA
This sequence comes from Solirubrobacterales bacterium, assembly GCA_046330305.1. Classification (GTDB taxonomy): domain Bacteria; phylum Actinomycetota; class Thermoleophilia; order Solirubrobacterales; family 70-9; genus VAYN01. The sequence continues at coordinate 73,210 of JAXLTA010000014.1, forward strand.
GGCGCTGTTTCATCGGTTGTTGAAATCTAGCGGAAGATCTGTCAGGGTGCATTTCAACAAGGGATGAAACTCTGCGACCCGGATGGAGGACATGCAATGAACGCACTCACCAAGCCCTTGCCTTACGCCGCTCGGTCGATCGGCTCCTCTCGTCGCGATGGCCTGCTCGCTGCCTCGGCCGCGCTCGCTTTCTCGATGCTCTACTGGCTCTCCGACCTGATCGAGGTCGCCCAAGGGGGCTTCTCGACCGGCCAGCTCTGGCTGACGCTGGTCGCCGAGCTGGCGATTCCCCCGATCGTGCTCGGTCTCTGGTGGTTGCAGCGGGACCGGCTCGGCCGGCTCGGGATGGTCAGCGCCTGGGCCTACGCTTATGTGTTCGTCTTCTTCTCATTCACGGTCGCCTACGCGCTCCTCGACGGCACGCCCGACTACCAGGCGCTGAGCGACGATCTCGGGTTGTCGATGGTCCTGCACGGCGCGATCATGCTGCTGTCGGGGATCGGGCTCGGGGTCGCTGTCGCGAGGGCGAAGGTACTTCCCGCCTGGACCGGCTACGGGCTCGCAGCCGGCGTGGCCCTCGTGGTCGCGACTCAGGGAGCTCCCGAGGCGGCCCAGCTGCTCGCGGCCGGCGTTCGGGACCTCGCCATCGCCGCGATGGGCGTGGCGCTGATCGCCGCCGGCCGGGAGGGTCGAGTCAGCGTGGGTGAGCGGGGATGAGCGCGCGAGCGACTGCTGCTCCGGCGCCTGCGCCCGGCCTGGCCGCGCCGACCGGCCCATATCCGGTCGGCCGCCGCTCATTCGACCTGGGCGACGCGGGTCGCGAGGACCCATTCGCCCGCCGCCGCGGGACCCCCGACGCCTCGCCGTCTGGGTCTGGTACCCGGCGGCGGGCTGCGAGCAGCGGCCAGACGAGCTCCTACCTGCCGGGGGCGTGGCGGACAACGGACTGGCTCTGGGGACTGGGTTCCTCGCGGCTACGGACACATTCGCGCGATGGTGCGGAGCCGGCGGCCGGGTCATTCCCGCTCATCCTCTTCTCACCTTCGGTCAACCCACCGCTCTGCTACGCCGCGCTGCTGCAGGAGCTGGCCAGCCACGGGTACGTGGTGGTGGGGATCTCCCACACCTATGAGTCCCTGCCACTCTCGGTGTTCGCCGAAGCGCGGCCGCGTTTGGGCCGTCTGGCGAGCCTCGGGGGGGCCCTCGCCACCCCGGGCAAGCGCCCGTTCGCGGTCGACCTCCGGGAGCGGGCGGCAGTGGTCGCGACGAAGGCCGACGACCTCGCTTTCGTCCGGGTGGCGCTGACCGGCGACGTCGGGCCAGGGCATCGGCTGCCGGCGATCGACGGCGCCCGCGCCGCCGTGGTCGGGCACTCGTTCGGGGGCGGCGCCGCGCTCGAGATGTGCCAGCGCCCTGTGCCACCGGGCGCTGGCGTCAGTCTCGACGGCGGGCTCTGGCGCGCGCCGGAGTCCGTTTCGTCGCCGGTGCCGTTCCTCCAGCTCTTCGGCGAGCATCCCGAGTACGTCGTCTCGGCGGAGGCGGTGGCGCGGAGCGGGTTCTACGCGAACGCCGAGTACGCGGCGGCGGACCGGGCGACGACCGTCGGCGGCTGGCAGGCGCTTCATGCCGCCGCCCGTCCCGGCTACTCGGCGCTGGTTCGCGGCGCGCCGCACACCGGCTTTTGCGATTGGCCGATGCTGCCGCTCCGCCGCTGGTCGCCGGCGCGGCGAGCTCTGCGCGGGGTCGAGGGCCCCGCGACGTGGCATGTCGTGTCCGGAGCGCTGCTGGCCTTTCTCGACGCCCATCTGGGCGAGACCGGCGGCGACGCCAGTGCCGCCCTGCGGGCGATCGACGGGCTCTCGGTCGGCGAGCCGGAACTCCTCTTCGCTGTGGATCCCGGAGCCAGCGCCCGCGGGTAGCGGGTTAGTGCCGGTCGGCGGCGAGAAGGCGGTCGCGGGCCCGAAAGCCACCGTCCTCGCCTCGGCGGAGGCCAGTGCGATCCCGGCCGGGCAGATCGCCGTCGGCTCGGCCACGTGAGGCGGCCGGGCTGATGCGGCGCAGCTCGAAAGTCTCAGGGGCGGCGCGCGGCTCGGCCTCTGGGTCATCGGCATCGATGCCATCGAGTAAGCGCTCGGCCGCGTCGACGATCAATGAGACCCATCTGCTTCAGCGCTGACGCTGTACTTCGCGCGCGGAGCGAGAATGCCGCTCCGAGGCGGCAGTCCCGTGTCAGGCTCCTTCCCGTCTCCCGCAGATTCGTTACGCCCCCCGCGGCTGGCGCCGGACGCCAGGTCGGCGCAGTCCCGGTGTCGCGCGGGCGCCAAAATCTTGTGGTCGGACCACGTTGCGGCGGCGGGGTGTGGTCGCGTCATGCTTGGCGAATGAAGTCGGGAGCCATTCTTCGTCGGGCGGGCGCGCGGTGAGCGTCGCCCTGCTCGTCGTCCGACTCGGCCTGGCGGCGATCTTCGCGGTTGCCGCCGTCACCAAGCTCGCCGACCGAGCGGGGACGCAGAGGACCCTGGCCGATTTCGGGGTCCCGGCGGGGCTGGTGCCCGCTGGCGCGCTGGCGCTGCCGGCGGCGGAGCTGGCGGCGGCCGCGCTGCTGGTGCCGACGCCGACCGCGCGCTGGGGGGCGTTGCTGGCGCTCGTTCTCTTGCTGCTGTTCGCGATCGGCATCGTCCGGGTCCTCGCTCGCGGCGAGCGGCCGGAGTGCAACTGCTTCGGCGGCGTCCACTCGGCTCCGGTGGGGCCGGGGACGCTGATCCGCAACCTCGCCTTCGCGGTGGGCGCGGCGCTGGTCCTGGCGGCGGGCGCCGGCAAGAGCCTCGCCGCCGTCGACGGGGCGGTGGTGCTGACTGTCGCCGCCGGCGCCGCGGGGCTGCTGCTGCTCGGCCTCACCTGGTTCTGCTGGGAGCTGTTCAAGCAGAACGGCCGCCTGCTCTCGCGCGTGGCCGTGCTCGAGGAAGCGGTGGGCGTCGGCGCGGAGCTGCCGCCGCTGGCCGAGTTCGAGCTCGGCGACCCGGCCCCCGACCTCGTCTTCGCCACGCCCGCGGGGGAGCCGGTCATGGTCTCGCAGCTGCTGCGCCCCGACCGGCCGGTAGCGCTGGTCTTCACCGACCCCGCCTGCGGCGGCTGCCAGGCGCTGACCGACCGCCTGCCGGAGCTGCGCGCCGAGGTCGGCGACGCGATCGAGCCGGTCCTCCTCCACGCCAGGCGCGAGGCGCTGATCGCCTTCGGCGTCGGCGCCATTCCCGCCGCCGTCGCCGTCGATTCCGAGGGTCGGATGGCGAGCGCCGCGGCGATCGGGGAGCGGGCGGTGGTGGAGCTGCTGCGCTCCTTCGCCGGCGCGCCCGAGCTGGAGCTGATCGAGATGGCCGGAGTCCCGGCGGGGGCGCGGCGGTGAGCTTCGACGAGCGGGCCGAAGCGGCGGCACGACCGGGCCGGCGCGAGAAGGGCTCGCCCCAGCGGGCCGAAATACGGGCCGTGCGCAAGGCGTTGCGCTCCCAGCAGCAGGAGTTCAAAGACGCCTTCATCTCGATCGACACCTTCATGGAGATCCACACGACCCAGAACCTGCCGGAACCGGGGAGCAACTCCAGCAACCTGCTGATCGCCCAGTTCCGGCGGGTGGCGCGGGCGCTGCGGAAGACCCGCGACGCGGTCGGCGCGATCGATTTCGACGCCGAGGACAAGAGCAACCTGAGGAAATCGCTGCTGGAGTCGGCGAAGAGCTGGGAAGCGCGGGCGGTGATGTCGGAAACGCGCGACGTCGCCCAGGTCAACGCCGCGGCGGCGGCGATCGAAAAGCACGACGACCTCGCGCTCCAGTACGGCAAGCCGGTGCGCAAGTACTACGGCGACAAGGAAGAAGGCGAAGGCTGATGGCACCGACCTGGTTCGACCGCGCCGCCACCCGCCGCACCCGTCGCGAGGCGCTGAGGGCCGCCGGCGGCGGCATCGCGGCGGCCGCCGCCGCCTCGGTCCCGTTCGTCAGGGGAGCCGCGGAGGCCAAGGCGGCAAAAAACCCGAACGAGTGCCGCAAGGGCTGCATCTGGACGGTCAACCAGAAATACCACGCCGAAAAGTTCGAATGCCAGTGGTCCTACGAGGCCGAATCGGCGGTCGCCGCGACCTTCCACTTCTTCTACGTCTCGCCCTTCCTGGTCCCGATCAGCAACGCGGTCTACGCCGGCCGCGAGCGCCGCTGCATCAACCGCGCCTACCAGAAGTGGAAGCCCGCCTTCGAGCAGATCTGCCTGCAGCCGTTCTGCCCGGGGTTCAACCCGAAAGGCGAAGGCGGGCCCTGCGACAGCTGCCCACCCGAATACAGCTGCAACCCCTGTGAGGCCCTGGAGACCGGCTACATCTGCTGCGTCTACCCGCAGGGCGATTGCCACGGCGACTGCTGCACCGCCGGCAGCGGCTGCCCCTAGGCCCCAGTGGCTCCGTTCGCTTGCTCGGTGTCCGCGTGGCGCCGAGTCGCGGCCGTCTCCCTCGTCCTCGCGGCGGGCGCCGGGGTCCGGGCTCGCGCTCAGCGACCGAGCAGAACGCAGACCGCCTCGCTCTGCAGGTGCCGCAGCTGGGTCAGCAGCCTGCCCTTCGGCGCCGGGATATTGAGGCTGGTGGTGACAGCGCGGCGGCCGTCCGCGGTCGCCGCCGCGAACTGGACGTAGCCGGGGAAGTTGCCGGTGTGGCCGTAGACGGTGCCGCAGCGCGTCCGGTAGCGGAAGAGGGCGAGGCCGGCGGAATTGTGACCGGGGCCGGGCGGGCTCGATTCGCCGCCGGGCCAGAAGCGCATCTGCGCCCGCTGCTGGGCGGGGCCGAAGAAGCGCAGGCCGAGGTCGGCGCGGATGAAGGCGTTGAGGTCGCGGGGGGTGGAGAGGATGGCGCCCGAGGCCCAGGCCCCGGAGGGGCTGAGGGCGGTCGAGACGTCCTGCGGCTGCTCGCCGGGAGCCGTGAGGTAGCCGTGGATGAAGGGGCGGGGGATCGCGACCCCGGTCGGGAAGGAGGTCGCCCTAAGGCCGGCGGGGTCGAAGACGAGGCGCTCGAGGACGGCGCCGTAGCGTTCGCCGGTGAGCGCTTCGGCGATCAACCCGATAACGATGTTGTCGGTGTTCGAGTACTCGTAACGCGTGCCCGGCTTGAAGGCGAGCGGGTCGCCGCGCACCCAGTCGATGATCTCGGTGGGGGAGACGTAGCCGCGCGGGTCGGTCCGCGCCTGCTTCGCGAAAGCGTTCGACTTCGTGTAGTCGGGGAGGCCGCTGGTGTGGCCGAGCATCTCGGCCACGGTCACCGCGCCCCAGGCCGGCGGCATCCCGGGCAGCAGCTCGCCGAGGCTCTGGTTGAGGCCGAGCTTCCCAGCCCGGACCAGGTTGAGGGCGACGGCGCCGGAGAAGGCCTTGGCGACGCTGGCGATCCGCATCCGGTCGGTGGCGCGCGGGGCGCCGGGATAACGGACGTCGGCGCGGCCGGCGCTGAGCGTGGTCAGGCGGCCGCCACGGTAGATCGTCGCGATCGCCCCGGGCGGTCCGCCGGGAGCGGCGACGAGGCGCCGCAGGCCCCGCTGCACGTCGGCGAGCGTCGTCTTCGCGCCGGCCGGAACGGCGCCGAGCGCGAGGAGGAGGGCACAGAGGGCAAGCAGCGTTGCGGTCCGCCTCGGCATGGGCGGGCACTATCGCATCCCGCGGCCACTGGCGACCTCCTCACGCACGTGCGTGAGGAACTCGCCAGTCGGCGGCGAGCTCGGAGTCCATCACCCGGCAGAACGCCTCGACCACCCCGGGGTCGAACTGGGTGCCGGCGCAGTGCCGCAGCTCCGCCAGCGCCGCCTCGGGAGCGATCGCGGCGCTGTAGCTGCGCTCGCTGATCATCGCCTCGTAGGCGTCGCAGACGGCGATGATCTGGGAGCCGATCGGGATGTCGGCGCCGTCGAGGCCGTCGGGGTAGCCGCTGCCGTCGGTCCGCTCGTGGGTCGAGCGCACGAGGCGGGCGACCGGGACGAGCGCCGGCGCCGAGGCGATGATCCGCTCGCCGATCATCGTGTGCTGGCGGATGAACTCGGCCTCGTCGTCGTCGAGCGGGCCGGCCTTGTTGAGGATCGCTTCGGGGATCGCCACCTTGCCGACGTCGTGCAGCTCGGCGGCGCGGACGATCTCGTCGCGCTTCTCGCCTTCGATGCCGAGCTCGTCGCTGACCCGGGCGACGAGGGCGGCGACCCCGACCAGGTGGCGGTGGAGCTGCGGCCGGCACTCGCGCAGCGCGCTCATCAGAACGTCGCGCGACTGGGCGCCGGCCGAGGCCCGCTCGCGGTTCTTGTTGGCGTACATGCGGCGATCCGCCAGGTGCAGGGCCACCTCGGGGTCCTCGGCCTCCGAGGGGATCAGGACGCTCCCCTGCGCGGCGGTGATCTGGAACCCCTCACCGCGCTCGCGCAGCGCCGCGACCGCGCCGGCGACGATCTCCTCGGCCGCGGCCGCGGTGCAATGTCCGAGCAGGCAGAACTCATCGCCGCCGAGGCGGTAGGCGCGGGCGCCGTGGCGGCGGGCGAAGGCGTCCAGGCGGCCGCCGACCCGGGCGAGCAGCGAATCCCCCGCCGGGTGCCCGAAGGAGTCGTTGTAGGCCTTGAACCCGTCGAGGTCGCAGAGCACGAGGACGCAGAGGCCCTTGCGCGGCGCCTCGGCGGTTGCCGCCTCGAGGTCGACGAAGAAACGGCGCCGGTTGGCGAGCCCGGTCAGCGGGTCGGTGAGGGCCTCGTGCACGCTGGCCGCCAGCGTTTCGCGAGTTTCGCGGAAGGCGAGCGCGAGCCGCGCGATCACCCCGACCAGCGTCAGCAGCGAGATCACCGCCGCGACGGCCGGGATCTGGGTGTAGCGGTCGGCGAAGAGGACCCCAAGCGCGACCAGGGCGGCCAGCGTCGGCACGACGGCGCTGCGGCCGTCGAGCGGCCGCGGCCGCCTCATCCGCGCGCCGGGCAGCCAGGCGGCGATCGCGATCAGCATCACGCCGAAGGGCCAGGCGGCGGTGACGACGCTGCCTTCGACGTAGGTGCCCTGCGCCGATTGGAAGAGATAGGCGGCGTCGGCGGCGGCGGTGACCAGCAGGCCGGCGCCGAGCACGAGCCAGCCGGCGCCCGGCCGCCAGCCGCTCAGCGCGGCGACCGCGACGACGAGGACGAGCAGGGTCAGGTCCCCGACCGGGTAGGCGAGGTTGGTCGCGACTTCGGCGGTGCTGCCCTTGACGCTCGTCGCGACGATCGGGTCGAGCGCCAGGGCGGCGGCGAGGGCGGCGGCGGCGCCGCCGACGATCAGCCCGTCGAGCCAGCGGACCGCCGGGAAGGAGCCGAGCTGCTCGCGCACCAGCGCGATCAGGCCCGCGTAGACGAGCGGGCAGTAGGCGAGCCAGCCGACATCGGCGAGCGAGGGGACCGGCAGTTCGCCGCCACCGATCGTGACCACCACCATGTCATAGATTTCCGCCGCCGCGTAGCAGGTCAGCGCGAGCCCGAGCAGGCCCCAGCCGAGCCGTTCGCGCGGCACGAAGAGCGCCCGCAGCAGGCAGGAGGCGGCGCCGGCCACGAACACGAGCTCGTAGGCTCCGTTGCCGAAGACGTCTTCGGCGAGCGCACCCGACCAGACGCCGGCGACCCAGCTGAGGTAGCCGAGGAAGGCGGCCGGGAGGAGGACCACGACGGCGCTGGCGAGGATCTGGCGCGGGGTCGAGAGAACCGGCATCGTCAGGGTGAGATATCGACCCGCCCGGCGGCCGACTTTAAAGTCCGCCGCGACGCGATGTCAGGACGCTGACAAGTCGGCCGATTCGTCGATTGGAAGCCAGATCGGGGCGCGCGACCGCTACCCTGGCCAGTCCGATGACGCGGAGAGGGGCCCTCACGATCGCTGCCGTCCTGGCCTGCCTCGGCGCCTGCCTGCTGGCCGCCGCCGGCGCCGGCGCGCAGCAGGCCGAACCGAAGGCGCACGCGTCGATCATCGGCGGCCGCGAAGCCTCGATCCAGGAGCTGCCCTCGCTCGCCTATCTGGAAGGCGAAAACGCGGCGGGCGGCTACGCCTGCAGTGGCACCGTCGTCGCCCCGCGGCTGATCCTGACCGCCGGCCACTGCGTCCAGAACATCGAATCCGGGGAAATCACCCCCGCCGCCTCGCTCGCCGTCGCCACCGGCGTCGCCGACCTGACCAAGATCGCCAGCGCCAACATCTCACGCGTCGCCGAGGCGCTGGTCTATCCGCAGTTCGACCCCGCCCAGCTGACCGGCGACGCCGGTCTCCTGGTGCTCACCGCGCCGGTCGCGGCGCCGCCGATCCGGCTCGCCGGGGCCGGCGACGGCGCCCTGCTCGCCGCCGGCACGCAGCTGACGATCGCCGGCTGGGGACTGACCAGCGCCAGCGCCAAGGAAGGCTCCCCAGTGCTGAAGCTGGGGGTGAGCAAGGTGCAGCCGACCAACCTCTGCCGCTCGAAGTCGAGCCGCTACTACCCCTTCTACACGGCGGCCCTGCAGCTCTGCGCGCTCGACACCTCGCGCGGGCGGGTCAGCGCCTGCCACGGCGACAGCGGCGGACCGGCGATCGCCGTCGACGCAGCCGGCGCCCCGGTCGAGCTCGGGATCGTCAGCACCGGCGGGCCCAACTGCAGCCGCACCCTGCCCAACGTCTTCACCCGGGTCGACAAGGTCGCCGGCTGGGTCGACCGGTGGATCGCGGCGATCGAAGCCGGCGGGCCGCGCCCGCAGGTCAAGGTGCCCCAGGCGCACAAGCCCCACCTCTCCGTGCCGCGGGCCAAGGAACTCGCCGGCGTCGCCTTCGCCCACGACTTCCGCCGCCACTTCACCGGCGCCACCGAAAAACGGATCGCCTGCCAGCGGCGGGCGAAGGCCAAGGTCCGCTGCCGCGTCACCTGGTTCCAGGGCGGTGACGACTACTTCGGCGCGGTGACGGTCTACTACGCCGTCGTCCACAACACGATCGGCTGGGGCTACAGCTACACGATCAGCTGGGTCGACAACCACTGCTACTTCTACAGCGGCCACCGCGCCAGCTGCAAGATCCACACGAAAACGCGCTGAGCCGCCGCTCGCTCCTGGCCGCGCGGCCAAGTAGGCTCGGCGCGGGATGGGACTGCTGGATCCGGCACCGCCGCCGTTCGAGATCGAGGAGTGGCGCGGGCGCCCGCACCTGGAGCGGATCAAGCCGCTCGCCCAGGACTGGGCGCTGAACGGGTTCGGCACGCCGCCGGTCGTCTACCTCCTCTACGTGGTCAAGCTGGTGGCCTACGCCGGCGGCGGCCTGCTGCTGATCGCCGCGACCAGCGACACGCTCGGCGGGCTCGGCAACCTCGGCGCCTGGTGGACGCAGCCGGTCGTCTTCCAGAAGGCGGTCGCCTGGACGATGCTGTGGGAGGTGCTGGGACTCGGCGCCGGGTCGCTGCCGCTCACCCTGCGCTTCTCGCCGATGATCGGCGGCGTCCTCTACTGGCTGCGGCCGGGGACGACGCGGCTGCCGCCCTGGCCCGAGCGGGTGCCGCTGACCGGGGGCACCACCCGCACCCCGTTCGACGTCGCGCTCTACGCCGGGCTGCTGGCGGCGCTCGCCCTCCTCGTCCTCTCCGGCGCCCCCGACGGCCGCCTCGACCCGGTCGCGGTCGGCGTCGCGCTGGCGCTGCTGGCGGCGCTGGGGCTGCGCGACAAGGTCCCGTTCCTGGCCGCCCGGGCGGAGGTCTACGGCAACCTGATGATCATCTTCCTCTTTCCGCTCGGCAACCTGATCGTCGCCGCGCAGCTGGTCTTCGTCTGCATCTGGTGGGGAGCGGCGGCGTCGAAGCTCAACCACCACTTCCCGTTCGTCGTCACGGTGATGATCAGCAACACCCCCTGGAACCGCTGGCGCGCCTTCAAGCGCCGCCTCTACCGCGACCACCCCGACGACCTGCTGCCCTCGCGGCTGGGCGCCCTCGACGCCCACCTCGGGACCGCGATCGAGTTCACCCTGCCGCTGATCCTGCTCCTCTCCGGCGGCGGCGTCCTCGGCGCGATCGCGGTCGCCGGGATGATCCTCTTCCACCTCCACATCCTCTCGACCTTCCCGCTGGCGGTGCCGCTGGAGTGGAACGTGTTCATGATCTTCGGCCTGCTCTTCCTCTTCGGCCACTACGGCGCCGTGCCGTTCTCGACCCTCGAAGACCCGCTCCTCCTCGTCGTCCTCGCCCTCACCTGCGTAGCCGTCCCGGTGCTGGGGAACTTCCGCCCGGACCTGATCTCCTTCCTGCCGTCGATGCGCTACTACGCCGGCAACTGGGCGACCAGCCAGTGGCTCTTCCGCCGCGGCGCCGGCGACGGGAGCGGGGCGGAGGACCGGCTCGACCGCGAGGTCGTCAAGTCGGCGCCGATCGTCACCCGCCAGCTGGAGAGGTTCTACGAGCCGGGGATGATCGACGTCCTCGTCTACAAAGGCCTCGCCTTCCGCTCGATGCACTCCCACGGGCGGGCGCTGAACGCGCTCTCGGCCCGGGCCGTCGAGGACCTCGAGGCCTACGACGTGCGCGAGGGCGAGCTCGTCGCCGGCGTCGTCCTCGGCTACAACTTCGGCGATGGCCACTTCCACGACCAGCGCCTGCTGGCGGCGGTGCAGGAGCGCTGCGGGTATCAGCCCGGGGAGCTGCGGGTGGTGACGCTCGAGTCCCAGCCGGCGCACCGCCAGTGCCAGCGCTACCGGATCCTCGACGCGGCGAGCGGCCTGGTCGAGGAGGGCTGGGTCGCGGTCGGCGACATGATCGTGCGCCAGCCCTGGCTCGGCGGCGAGCCGTTCCCGGTGCACCCGGAATGAGCAGCGCCGTCGTCGTCGGCGCCGGGCCGAACGGTCTTGCCTGCGCCGCAACGCTCGCCGCCGGCGGCGTCGCGGTGACGGTGATCGAGGCGGCCGATCGGATCGGCGGCGGCGTCCGCAGCTCGGAGCTGACCCTGCCGGGGCTCCTGCACGACGAGTGCAGCGGCTTTCACCCGATGGCGGTCGGCTCGCTCGCCCGGCTCGGGCTCGACCTCGAGCGCCACGGCCTCGAGTGGCTGTGGCCGGAGGTCGACCTCGCCCACCCGCTCGACGGCGGCGACGGGGCGGCGATGCTGCGCTCGATCGACGCCACCACCACCGGGCTCGGCCCCGCCGGACCCGCCTGGCACCGGATCTTCGGCCCCTCCGCCTACCACTACGAGGCGCTCGAGCGCGACATCTACCTGCCGCTGGCGCATCTGCCGCGCCACCCGCTGGCGCTGGCGCGCTTCGGCGCGCTGGCGCTGCTGCCGGCGACGGTGCTGGCCCGGCGCCTGGTCACGCCGCAGGCCCGGGCGCTGTTCGGCGGCGCCTGCGCCCACTCCTTCGCGCCGCTGAGCGCGCCGCTCAGCGCCGCGGTCGGGATGGCGCTCGTCTGCAGCGGCCACCGCTACGGCTGGCCGGTCGCGCGCGGCGGCTCGGAGGCGATCGCGCGGGCGCTGGCGGCGGCGATCGAGGAGCGGGGAGGGCGGATCGAGACCGGCCGTCCGGTGCGCTCGCTCGACGAGCTGCCGGCCGCCGACGCGGTCGTCCTCGACCTCTCCCCGGGCGCCGTGGTCGAGCTGGCCGGCGGCAGGCTGCCGGCGCGCGTCGCCCGCGCCTACCGCCGCTACCGCCACGGCCCGGCGGCCTTCAAGCTCGACCTCGCGGTCGAGGGCGGCGTGCCCTGGAGCTTCGAGGCGGCGCGGCGGGCCGGCACCGTCCACGTCGCCGGGCCGCTCGCCGAGCTGGTCGAGGCCGAGCGCGAGATCAACCGCGGCCGGATGCCGGCCCGCCCCTTCGTGCTAGTCGGCCAGCAGTACCTCGCGGACCCGGGGCGATCGCGGGGCGACGCCCACCCGGTCTGGGCCTACGCCCACGTCCCGGCCGGCTATCCCGGCGACGCCGCCGAGGCGATCCTCGACCAGATCGAGCGCTTCGCCCCGGGCACGCGCGAGCGGGTGCTCGCCCGGACCGCCCGCGGCCCGGCCGAGCTCGAGGCCGCCAACGCCAACATCGTCGGCGGCGACATCGCCAACGGCTCCAACGTCGGGCTGCGGGCGCTGATTCGGCCGCGGCTGGCGCTCGACCCCTACGCGACCGGCATCCCCGGCGTCTTCATCTGCTCGGCGGCGACTCCGCCGGGCGCCGGCGCCCACGGGATCTGCGGCCACAACGCGGCGCGGGCGGTGCTGCGCTCGCTCTGAGGCGAAGCGCGCTAGGCGACTCTGTCGGGCGCCGGGATCTTCAGCCGCTCGCGGGCGGCGGCGACCGCGGCGACCGAGGAGCGGCAGGCTTTGGCGATCTCGCCGTTGCCATGGCTGGGACGGCGCTTGACCTCGAACTCGATCAGCGCCGCGCGGCGCAGCTTCGCCCGCTCTTCGAGCCCGCAATCGGCGGGAGCGCTGTCGAGGGCGGCGCGGGCGGCGCGCTCACGCCGGCAGAGCAGGCAGAAGGTGTCGTCGTCGGCGATCACCCACGTCTCGGGCATCGGCACCAGCTCGCCGCCGGCGCGGCTGACGCTGACGCCGCACTCGGCGCAGGTCCATTTCTTGGCCTTTTTCTGGCTTGCTTTGCTCATCGTCGCGAGGAGATCGGGCCGCGGTATCGCGGACAACCGACATAGACAAGGTAGCAGGCGGCCATGTTCTGCCTGCTCAGCCGCGATTTTCCCGGACTTTGCGGATAATCTGGCAAAGCGGATGGCGCCGGCCGGCCGCGTCGCTTTTCCGGGGGCCGCGGCGGGTAGTCTGCCGGCCGTGATCATCGCCACCACCAATGACCTGCCGGGCTATGAGGTCGTAGAGGTCCTCGGCGAGGTGTTCGGCCTCACCGTCCGCTCCCGCAACATCGGCTCCCAGATCGGCGCTTCGCTGAAGTCGCTGGCCGGCGGCGAGCTGAAGGGGATGACGAAGATGCTGGCCGAAGGTCGCGAGCACGCCACCGAACGGCTGATCGAAGAGGCCGAGTCCAAGGGTGCCGACGCGATCCTCGCCTTCCGCTTCGACACCTCGGAGCTGGGCGCCACCTGGACCGAGATCTGCGCCTACGGCACCGCGGTCAAGGTCCGCAAGGGCTGACCCGTCCCGCCCGGCCCCGCGCCCGCCGGCCGCCGCCGGTGGGCCCGCTTCACGCGCCTTTTACACTGGTCCCATGGCGAGCGAAACGGGCCTCGAGCCGACCTACACGCTCTACCGCCGCGGCATCGAGCTGCTCGAAGACGGCGATTTCGTGGACGCCACCGAGCCGCTGGCCGAGGCGGCGCGGCGCGAACCCGGCAAGACCTCGGTGCGCGAGGCGCTCGGCCGCTGCTACTACCGCGCCGGCCGCTTCGCCAAGGCGGCGGCCGAGTTCGAAGCCGTGGTCGAGAGCCATCACGTCAACGACTTCGCCCACTTCTGCCTCGGCCGGGCGCTGAGCAAGACCGGCGAGACCGAGCGCGCCCGCCATCACCTGGCGCTCGCCTCGAACCTGCGGCCCGACCGCCGCGACTACCGCTTCTACCGCCGCCTGCTCGACGCCAGCTAGCGCCGGCGGGCGGGGCTCAGCTGACCAGCGGGGTGACGCAGCGGAACCTGCGCGATTCGCTCCACGACGCCGAGGTGACGGCGGCGGTCGGCAAGACGACACCCATGGCATAGCCGTCTTCGCCGGCCATGGTGGTGATGTCCCCCGTCCACTCGCCTCCTGCCGCCAGCGCGACCCCCGGCTCGCCGGCGAAGGCGAGCAGCGTCAGGGCGGCGGGGAGCTCGCCGCCGCGGGCGGCGCAGCGGGCGGCGGCGACCGGCGCCGTCACCGCTTCGGCCGAGAAGGAGGCCTCCCAGCAGGCGCCGGCGAATTCGCGGGCGGCCTCGGCGCAGGCGGCGCTGCGCCCGTCGAGGCGGCGCGCTTCCTCGGCGAAGCCGGCGACCAGGGCCGATTCGGCGCGGCGGGCCGAATCGGCTTCGCGGGCATGGGTCGCCTCCGGAACCTCGCCGAGCGTCGCGGCGTCGACCTGGCGGCCGGTCACCGAGCCCGGCGCCAGCCGGTCGCCCGGGATCGCGCCGGGGCGGAGGCGGTCGGCCGGCAGCGAGCGCGGCACCAACCGGTTGCCCGGCAGCGACTTGACCCGCACCGTGTGGCCGTCGATCCGGGCCGCCGCGTAGACGCTGCCGCCCAGCGCCACGAGCAGCGCCGCCACCGCGACCGCCAGCGCCGGCAGTTGCCGAATCCGCTCCCAGACCACCGTTCCCCCGAGTCGACGCGGGCCCTCCCCCGCGGCGGGCCCTGAGTGGCGTAACTATACCTGAGCAAACCAAGCGGCCGCCGCCGGGGCCGGATAGACTCGCCCGGTACATACGGTCGGTGGTCAAGGGAAGTCCGGTGAAAGTCCGGCGTGGTCCCGCCACTGTGACCGGGTCAAGGAGCCGCCGGCGCCCAGCGCGCCAGCCACTGGGGAGGACACGGAATCCCCGGGAAGGTGCGGCCAGCCAAACCCCGGAAGCCAGGAGACCTGTCCCCGGCCAGCCAATACAACCCTCGAGGAAAGGGTGGCTCAGATGCCAGGAAGTACCCCGAATCGGCTGGCGGCCGCGTGCACGCTGGTCCTCTCCGTCTCTCTCCTGCTGGCGCCGGCGGCGCTGGGCAAGGGAGCGGAGGTCGATCTCCGCGTCGTCGGCAAGGGCGGCAAGGTGCTGACCGAAAGGACGGTCCGCACCGCCAGCACGCAGGTCGAGACCAGCTCCAGGGCCGCCTGCTTCGGCAAGGGCAGCGGCGGCAGCGGCGCCAAGGTGACGATCGCCGGCGACACCGCGATGGGCGTGCTGGCGCGTGCCTCGCTGACCACGGGGTCGATCGCGCCGCTGCTGATCAGCGACCACTTCGACTTCGGCCTGGCGCTCTGCGGCGTCGGCGGCAGCATCGTCTCCGGCGAAGCGTCGTGGTACCTGAAGATCGACCACCGGGCGCTCGCGGTCGGCGGCGACCAGGCCAAGGTGAAGCCTGGCCAGGAAGTGCTCTGGGACCTGGCGCCCAGCTACCCGTACCCGGACGAGCTGGTCCTGCAGGCGCCGCCGAGGGTGAGCGCCGGCGTGCCGTTCGGCGTGCGCGCCTTCTCCTACGACGAAAAGGGCAGGCGCAAGCCGGCCGCGGGGGTCAGGATCCCCGGCGCCGCCGGCCTCACCGGGTCCGACGGGCGCGCGGTGGTGACGCTGAACGGGCCGCGACGCCTCGGCGCCACCAAGGACGGCGATATCCCCGCTGCCCGGGTCGCCGTCTGCGTCGGGAGGAAGTGCCCGGGCGCGGCCTGATGTCGCGAGGCCGCAACGCGGTGGTGGCCGCGGCGCTGCTCCTGGCAGCGCTGGCCGCCACCGGCTGCGGCCTCGGCCCGGGAGCCGACTCCGGCTCGGTGCGGCTCACGGTGACGCACGAATTCGGCGCCCAGCCGGTGCTCGAAAAGAACGTCGAGGTGAAGGAATCGGCGACCGTGATGCGGGTGCTCGAAGGCGCCGCCAAGATCTCCACGCGCTACGGGGGTGGCTTCGTCCAGTCGATCGACGGCAGCGCCGGCGGCGAGCGCGGCGGCCGCTTCTACGACTGGCTCTACTTCGTCGACGGCCTCGAGGCCTCGATCGGCGCCGCCGACTACCCGCTGCGCGGCGGCGAGCGGATCTGGTGGGACTACCGCGACTGGACCGCCGCCAGCCACGTGCCGGCGATCGTCGGCTCCTTCCCGGCGCCGCTCAGCGGCGGCTACGGCGGCCGGCGCCACCCGGTGAAGGTGATCTGCGCGGGGGGTGGGAGCGCCTGCGGCACCGCCCGGGAAGCGCTCGAGCGGGCGGGGGTCGAGCTGGCCGACGGCGAACCGCGGGGGGCGATCCGGGTGCTGGTCGGGCCCTGGGAGCGGCTGCGCTCCGACCCGGCCGCGAAGCAGCTGGCCGCCGGGCCGGCCGAAAGCGGGGTCTACGCGAAGTTCGAGGCCGGGGCGGGGGGTGAGCGGCTGCACGGGCTCGACCCGGCCGCCGCCGAGGCCCGCGCCTTCCCTGCCGCGACCGGCCTGGTGGCGGCGACGCGGCGCTTCGAAGCGCCGCCGACCTGGCTGGTCACGGGGGCGACGCCCGCCGCGGTGCGCGCCGCGGCCGCCGCGCTCGAGGAATCGAAGCTGCGCGACCATTACGCGGTGGCGGTCGAAGGCGACAGGGTGACGCCGCTACCGGTGGGGACCGGATGAGGTCGGCGTTCGCCTTCGTGCCGCGGTCCGGGTCGTTGCAGGCGGCCTCGCCGGGTGCCGCCGTCGCCTACCTGGCGGCGCCGCTGGCGGTCGCCTTCCTCTTCTCCAGCCCGGTTGTCGTTGCGGCAGCCGCGGTGGGGCTCGGGCTGGCCGGCCGCCTCGCCGGCGCCGGCCGGGCGGTGCGAGCGGCGCTGCGGATGGGCCTCGGCCTGGCGCTGCTGATCGCCGCCGTCAACGCCCTCGTCGTCGACCGCGGCCAGACGGTGCTGGCCCGGCTCGGCGAGTGGCCGCTGCTCGGGCCGGTCGACGTCACCCTCGAGGCGGTGGTCGCGGGCCTGGCGATCGGCCTGCTGGTGCTGGCGACGCTGCTCGCCGCCGCCGTCTACTCCGCCTGCGTGGACCCCGACCGGGTGCTGCGGGCGCTGCGGCCGCTGGCCGGGCGCTCGGCGCTGACCGCGACCCTCGTCTCGCGCCTCGTCCCGGTTGCCGCCGCCGACGCGGCGCGGCTCGGCGAGGCGGCGCGGCTGCGCGGGCCGGGCGCCGCCGCGGCCGGCCGGGCGCCGCTCGCCCGCCGCCTGCTCGCCGGCTCGCTCGACCGCGCCGTCGACGTCGCCGCGACGCTCGAGCTGCGCGGCTACGGGTTGGGCGCGCCGCGGGCACGGCGCCGGCGCGGCGGCTCGCGATACGACCGCCGCTTCTACGCCGTGGCGCTGGCCGTCGCCATCGCCGGGGTCACCGCCAAGCTGCTCGGCGCCGACGCTTTCGCTGCCTACCCGACGGTCCGGCTCGGGGCCGGGCCGGCGACGTTGGGGCTGGCGGCGGTGCTGGTGGGGAGCGGGCTGGCGCCGCTGCGGCGGCAGCGCCGGCGCCGCCCCCGCGCGGCTGACCGCGCCGCGGCCGCGGCGGCGCTGCGCGGGCCCGGCGCGGCGCCGGCGCTGGAGGTCCCGCGTGTCTGAGCTGGCGATCCGCCGCGGCCTGGTTCCCGCCCTCGCCGTCGCCGGACTGGGCTATGCCTACCCGCGGGCCGCGGCCCCTTCGCTGCGGGACGTCTCGCTCGAGATCGCGCCTGGCGAGTTCGTCCTGCTCGCCGGCCGCTCGGGGTCGGGCAAGTCGACCCTGCTGCGCGCCGCCTGCGGCCTGGTGCCGCACTTCCACGGCGGCGAGCTGGCCGGCTCGGTCGCGGTCGCCGGCCGCGACGCGCTCGCGGCAGGGCCCGGCGAGCTCGCCGCCGTCGTCGGCTATGTCGCCCAGGATCCCGAGACGCAGATCGTCTCGACCACGGTTGCCGCCGAGATCGAGCTGCCGCTGGAGATGCGCGGCGACCCTCCGGCCGCCCGTGCCCGGGCGGTCGAGGAGGCGGCGCTGGCGCTGGCGATCCCGCACCTCCTCGACCGCACCGTCGCGACCCTGTCCGGCGGCGAGCTGCAGCGGGTGGCGCTGGCGGCGGCGCTGGTGACGCGGCCGCGGCTGGTCCTGCTCGACGAGCCGACCTCGCAGCTCGATCCGGTCGCCGGCGACGAGCTGATCTGGCTGCTGCGGCGGTTGAACGAGGAGTGGGGGGTGGCGGTGCTGCTCGCCGAACATAGGCTCGAGCGCTGCCTGGCTGCCGCTGACCGGGTCGTCGCGATGCGGGAGGGAGCGGTCGGCTTCGACGGCGCCCCGGCCGAGTTCCTCGCCTGGGCCGAGCGCGAGGAGCGCGCGCTCAGCACGCCGGCGGCGCGGCTCTTCTCGCTCGCGGGCCTCTCGCCGCTGCCGGTCGGGGTGCGCGCCGCCCGGCGGGCGCTGGAAGGGGGGGAGGCCGCGGTTCCGATCACCCCTGTCCCCCACCCGGGGAAGCGGCCCGGCGCCGCGTCTCTCCCCCCGCGGGTCGAGCCGGCGGCGGAGTTTGCGGTCGATGCAGCCAGTCGGGGCGGCGATCCGGTGCTCGCGGCGCGCTCGCTCTGGGTCGAGCTCGAACGCGAGGGAAGGCCGCACGACGTCCTGCGCGGGCTCGACCTGACCGTCCGCGGCGGCGAGCGGGTGGCGCTGATGGGCCGCAACGGCGCCGGCAAGAGCACGCTGCTGCGCGCGGCGGCGGGGATCCTCGCCACCGCGGCCGGGAGCCTGGCGGCGCCGAACGGTCTGGCGCTGCTGACCCAGAGCCCGGGCGACTACCTGGTGCGCGAGCGGGTCGGCGACGAGCTGCCCGGCGAGGCGGGGCTGGCGGCCCTGCGCCTGGTCGGCCTCGAGCACGCCGCCGACGCCGACCCCCGCGACCTCTCCGGCGGCGAGCGCCAGCGGCTCGCCCTCGCCGTCGTCCTCGCCGGCCGCCTGGAGGGGTCCCGGGTCCCCGGCCTCGTCGCGCTCGACGAGCCGACCCGCGGCATGGACCGCTCCCGCAAGGACGAGCTCGTCGCCCTCGTCGGCCGGCTCGCCGGCGCCGGCGCCGGGGTCCTCGTCGCCACCCATGACGTCGAGTTCGCCGCTGCCTTCGCCGAGCGCGTCGTGCTGCTCGGCGAAGGGGTAGTGATCGCCGACGGCCCGGCCGCCGAGATCCTCTCGGGCGGCTGGTACTTCGCCACCGAGGTCGCCCGCGTCCTCGACCGTCCCGGCCTGATCACCGCCGAGCAGGGCGCGGCCGCGCTGAGTGCCGCCCTGACCGTCGAGAGCAGCGCCGAGCTGCCACTAGAGGGGGAGGCGGGATGAGCTGGCAGGCGGTCAGCTTCCTCATCCTCGCCGGCGGACTGCTCGCCGGCTTCGCCTGGTATGAGCGCTCGCGGCCACCGTCCCAGGTCGTCGCCATGGTCGCGGCGCTGGCGGCGCTGGCGATCGCCGGGCGCATCGCCTTCGCCGCCTTCCCGAACGTCAAGCCGACCACCGACATCGTGATCTTCGCCGGTTACGCGCTCGGCGGCGCCCCCGGCTTCGCCGTCGGCGCCTTCACCGGCCTGGTCTCCAACTTCTGGTTCGGCCAGGGACCGTGGACGCCGTGGCAGATGGCGGGCTGGGGGCTGTGCGGGGTGCTGGGCGCGGCGGTCGGGCTCGGCTGGCGCAACGTCGGCCGCTTCGGCCTCGCCGCGATCTGCGGATTTGCAGCCATTTTCTACGGCGCTCTGCTGAACTTCTCGTTGATGGCGACCTATGGGGGCCAGCTGTCGTGGCAGACCTTCGTCCTCTACGAGGGACGCGCGGTGCCGTTCGAAATCGCCCACGTCGCCGGCAACGTCGTCTTCGCCCTGCTCGCCGGCCCGGCGATGCTGCGGATGCTGGTCCGCTTCCGCGAGCGCTTCGAATGGCGCCGCGCTGCCGGCGACCCCGGCCGCGGCGACGGCGGCTCGCCGCCTGCCGGCCGCCGCGCGCCGGTGCCGGGCCTGCGCGGCGGCGCCGCCCTCGGGCTCGTCCTCCTCGTCCTGGCGGCGATCAGCGCGGCGCCCGCCCACGCCGCCGGTGACCTCCGTCGCGCCGCCGACTGGCTGCGCTCGGTGCAGAACGAAGACGGCGGCTTCCCCTCCTCCCCCGGCGAGCGCTCCGGCGCGGAAACGACCGGCTGGGCGATGCTCGGCCTCGAGGCGGCGGGAATCAACCCGCTCGACGTGCGCAGCGCCGGCAGGAGCCCGGTCGACTTCCTGCGCACGGGGATCGCCGCGATGCAGAAGCCCGGTGACATCGCCCGCACGATCCTCGCCCTCGAGGGCGCCGGCGTCGACCCGCGCGACTTCGGCGGCCACAACCTGCTCGAGCGCCTGCGCAACAAGCGCCGCAAGGACGGCTCCTATGAAGAGTGGCCGGGCTCGACCTCCTTCGCGGTGCTGGCGCTGCGGGCCGGCGGCGCGACGGGCGGGCTGGAGCGGACCCTGAAGTGGCTGAACGCGGCGCAGAACCAGGACGGCGGCTGGGGCGACGTGCCCGGCGGCCCGAGCAGCGCCGACAATACGGCCGCCGCCCTGCAGGCGCTGACGCCGGGCTCGCGGGCCTCCAAGCGCGGGCTCGACTACCTGCGCAAGGTCCAGCGCAAGGGCGGCGGCTTCCCGCTCGGCGGCAACGGCGAACTGAACACCCAGTCGACGGCCTGGGCGATCCAGGGGATCATCGCCGCCGGCGCCGATCCCCAGCAGTTCCGCAAGGGCGCCAGCGCCGCCGAATACCTCGCCGCCCGCCAGGCCGGCGACG
The DNA here is from genome assembly GCA_046330305.1 of Solirubrobacterales bacterium. Taxonomy (GTDB): domain Bacteria; phylum Actinomycetota; class Thermoleophilia; order Solirubrobacterales; family 70-9; genus VAYN01. The sequence goes on from JAXLTA010000014.1 coordinate 93,598, forward strand.
GCCACTACCGGTACTCGAAGTCCAGCGACCAGACCCCGACCTGGGTCACCGCCGAGGCGATGGCCGCGGTCGCCGGCAAGCCCTTCCCGCTCTCCCCGGTCCCCCGCGCGAAGCCGAAGGCGACGCCCGAACCCAACTCCAGCTCCACGACCACGACCGAAGCGAACACCACGGCCCCCGTCCCCAGCTCCGGCATATCGCCGACCCCATCCTCCTCGCTGCCCGGCCCCGAACCCTCCTCCTCCACCTCGGGCCAGCCCTCCGCGGGCGGCGGTCGTGGGGGCTCGGCCGGACACTCAGGCCCCTCCGCCCCGGCGGCCCCGAGCGTCAGCCCGAACCAAGCCACCGGGGGGGCGTCCGGCGCAGCCTCCACCACCGCCGCCCCCGCCGAAGCCCCTGCCTCGGGCGAACCGGAGGAAGCGCCCGCGACCTCCGAGAACAAGGGGAGCGGCGGCACCAGCGCGCTCGGCGCGGTGGTCGCCGGCCTGCTCGCCGGCGCCCTCATCTTCGGGCTCATCTGGGGCGCCCGCAGGGGCTGGATGCGCTGGCGCTACGGTCTATAGCGATGGACGTCGAGACCGCGGTTCGGACCCGCCGCACCCACAAGGCCTTCGCCGCCGAGCCGCTGCCGCGCGAGCAGCTCGAGGAGCTGCTCGAGCTCGCCAGCTGGGCGCCCAACCACAACCTGACGGTGCCCTGGCGCTTTCGCGTCGTCGGCCCGCGGGCGCTGGCGGCGCTGAAGGAGGCGGCCGGCCCCGAGGGGGCCGCCAAGCTCGACCGCTGCCCGACGCTGGTCGTCGTCTCGGCGGTCCTCGCCGGCGACCCCGTTCAGGACGAGGAGGACCTGCACGCGACGGCCGTCGCCGCCTACATCGTTCTGCTCGCCGCCCACGCCCGCGGCCTCGCCGGCTACTGGCGCACGCCGGCACTGCTGCGCGAGCCGGCGGGGCGCGCCGCGGTCGGCCTGCCGGCCGGGGAGCGGGCAGTCGGCCTCCTCCACCTCGGCCACCCGCGCCAGGAGCGTCCGGCCCCCGAGCGCCCCGGCGCCGCCGCGACCGTCGCCTTCCTCGAGTGATGAGCCCGCCCCAGTGCCGACAGCCGGGAGGGCGGCGGTGCTGAGCCGCGAGCGCGCCCTGCAGGAGATCGCCGGCCAGCGCTTCGACGTGGTCGTGATCGGCGGCGGTATCACCGGCGCCGGCGTCGCCCTCGACGCCGCCTCGCGCGGCTACTCGGTGGCGCTGCTGGAGCGCGGCGACTATGCGGTCGGAACCTCGAGTCGCTCCTCGAAGATGGTCCACGGCGGGCTCCGTTACCTGCAGAACTTCGATCTCGGCCTGGTCCGCGAGGCGCTGCTCGAGCGCCAGCTGATGGTCCAGCTCGCGCCGCACCTGGTCTACCCGACGCCGTTCCTGGTCCCCTCGCTGGGCGAGGACCGCCGCGACCGCAAAATCGGGATCGGGCTCAACATGTACGACGTGATGGCGACGACCCGGGTCGGGCGCAGCCGCCGCGAGATGCGCTCCTCCAAGGCGGAGGCCGAGGACTTCTACTGGTCGCCCGACCGCCACCGCACGATCGAGCGCGACGAGGTGCTGGAGCTGGTGCCCTCGCTCGCCGCCCGCGAGCCCCACGACGCCTACCTCTTCTACGACTGCCAGACCGACGACGTCCGCCTCGTCCTCACCGTGCTCGGCGAGGCCGAGCGGTTCGGCGCCGTCAGCCTCAACGGCGCCGACGTGATCGAGGTGAGAGGCGACAGCGGCCGCGCCGATGGCGTCGTCTTCGTCGAGGCCGAGTCCGGCGAGCGGGTTACCGTCGCCGCCGATAACGTCGTCAACGCCACCGGCGTCTGGGCCGACGAGATCCGGCCCGTGGTGGTCGCGGAGGAGGACGTGCCGCGGATCGCGCCGAGCCGCGGCACCCACCTGCTGCTCGACCAGGCCGACCTGCCGATGGGCGGCGCCGCCTGCGTCGTCCCGGCCGGCGAAGGGCGGGCGATCTTCTCGCTGCCCTGGTACGGGCGGACCCTGGTCGGCACCACCGACAACGACTTCGACGGCGACATCGCCCATCCCCGACCCGGCGCCGCCGACGTCGAGTACCTGCTCGCGGCGGTGAACGAGTTCTTCGCCACCTCGCTGACCGAGTCCGACCTGGTCGGCGCCTACGCCGGCGTGCGGCCGCTGATCTCCAGCGGCGACCCGCGCAAGTCGGTCGACATCTCGCGCAAGGCCGAGCTGTATGAGACCTCCTCGGGGATGCTGACGATCACCGGCGGCAAGCTCACCACCTGGCGGCGGATGGCGAAGCAGACCGTCGACCGGCTGGTCGAGCGCGAGGGTCGCGAGGCTCCCTGCCACACCGCCGAGATCCCGCTCGGGATGCCGGCCCGGCCCGAGGATCTGGAGGCGCCGGACGGGGTGGGGGAGGAGGCGACCGCCCAGCTCGCCTTCCGCTACGGCCACGCCGCCCGCGACGTCCTGCGGCTGGCCCGCGAGCGACCCGAGCTGGCGGCCCCGATCGTCCCCGGCCGCCCCGACCTGCTGGCCGAGGTGGTTCTCGCCGCTCGCCACGAGCAGGCGCGGACGGTCGCCGACGTGCTGCTGCGGCGGACCCGGCTGGGGCTGCTGGCGGCGCCGCAGCTGCGCGACGCGGCCGCGGTGCAGCCGGTCGCCGCGGCGCTCGGCCGGGAGCTCGGCTGGTCGCCGAGCCGGATCAGGCAGGAGGCCGAGGCCTGGCCGCAGGCGGCCGCGGCGGAAGGCATCGACCCCGCTCGCGCCGCCGCCGCCGGTTGAATAACCTGCCGGCGATGACCAAAGCCGAGCTGGAAAGCAAACCACTGTCAGAGCTTCATTCCCTCGCCGCCGAGGCCGGGCTGCCGAAATTCCGGATGCTGACCCGCCCCGAGCTGGTCGATGCCCTGAGCGAGGGCGGCGGCGGGACCGAGACGAGCGGTGGCGGCTCCCGCGGCGCCGAGCGCGAGCGCGGCTCAGAGCGCGAGGAGCGCGGCGGCTCGGCCGCGCCGCGCCGGCGCCGGCGGCGGCGCCGTGGCGGCGGTGGAACCGGGGACGAGCTCGGCGACGAGGCCTACGGCGGCGACAGCGAGGCGGTCCGCAGGGGTGAGGAGGAGGACCACCCCGAGGCCCCCGACCTGCCCGAGCCGCCGGCCGCCCGGCCCGAGCAGCCTCCGGCCCAGCCGGCGGCGCCGGTCAGCGCCGAGCGGCCGCGGCGCCGGCGCCGGCGCCGCGGCGGCCGCCGCACCAAGGAGGGCGTCACGATCCAGGACCTGCTGCTGCCGGCCGAGGCCGGCCGTCAGACGATCCTCGCCGCCGAGTCGCGCCAGGCCTGCACGACGCTGCTGCGCGGCGTCGCCGCCGACCTCGCGGCCGCCTCGAAGGGACCGGACCCGGTCGTGCTGCTGATCGACCCCAGCCCCGAGGAGCTCGCCGACTGGAAGCGCGAGGCGCCGCAGGCGGAGATCGTCGCCGCCGGCCAGGCCCGCCACGCGGAGGACGCCCTCGCCCAGGCCGCCGCCCGCGCCGGCCGCGGCGAAGACGTGATGCTGCTGGTCGACTCGCTGACCCGCCTCGCGAGCGGCTTCGCCGACACCGACACCGCCAAGGAATTCTTCGACGCCGGCCGCGCTCAGGGCGCCGCGGGTGGGGGCTCGCTGACGGTGGTCGCCGCGATCGAGCGCGCCTGAGGCGCGCTCAGCGGCGGTAGGCGATGCGACGCCAGCTCGGCTCTTTGGAGAGCTCGATCAGCTCGTCGCTGCGGTCCGGCTGGACGTAGCCGAACGTCTGGGTGCGCTCGTCGAAGACGACGTCGAGCTCGCCCTCCTTGACCCGTTGGTCGAGCCAGGCGCCGCGGAAGACGAGGCGGCGGATCCAGTGGACCAGGCTGCGGTTGGCGGGGCCGACGAGGTCCTCCCAGTTCTCGTTGATGTGCTCGCCGAGGCGCGAGCTGGGCTCGGCGATCTCGCCGCTGACGGCGAGGTCGAGGAGGTCGTCGAGCTCCTCCTGGGTCAGGCCCTGGTTGACGAACCCGAGCTTGACCGCCGCCTGCTCCACCCGCTGGCCGAAGTCCTCCTCGTTGAAGGCGAACCGGAGCTCGCCGTACTCGAGCACGTAGTCCGATCCAGACTCGTAGTTGCCTCTGCGGGTGGTCTTTTTGTCCATGAGTTGAAGCCTGCAGCCCCTGCCTCCGCAAGCCCGGCGGCGGCAGGTGCGCAATCTTGCCGATCATCCTAGTCCGGTGCCCGCTCGGGCCACGCCCTGAACGCCGGGTTGCACTGGAAGGGGTCGGCGCGGCCGGGTCGAAGCGTGGTGCGTTTGAGCCCGGTCGACCTCCACTGCCACATCCTGCCCGCGATCGACGACGGCGCTCGCGACCTGGCGGACTCGATCGCGATGGCGCGCCAGGCCGCCGCCGACGGGATTGAGGCGGTCTGCGCGACGCCGCACATCCGCCACGACCACGATGTCCGGATCGATGAGGTCGAGGACCGGGTCGGGGCGCTGAACGCGGAGCTGCGGCTGGCCGGCGTCGCAGTCCGCGTGCTGAGCGGCGGCGAGGTGGCGGAGACTGCGGTGGCGGCGCTGAGCGAGGAGGAGCTGGCCCAGGTCAGCCTCGGCGCCGGTCGCTGGATCCTGCTCGAGCCGGCCCCGGGGCCGCTCGGCGAGAGCCTGCTGGACCATGTCGAGGCGCTTGCCGGGCGCGGCCATCGCTGCCTGATCGCCCACCCCGAGCGCCATCTCTCGGCTGACATGTTCGAGCGGATGGCGGCGCTGGTCGAGGCGGGGGCGCTGATCCAGGCGACCGCCGACTTCTTCCTGCGCGAGCAGATGGCGGCGGGAATGGAGGCGATGGCCGCCGCCGGCCTGGTCCACGTGCTGAGCAGCGACTCGCACAGCGCGCTCGCCGGCCGGCCGCTGCGGTTGGGCCCGGCGCTGGCGCGGCTGGCGGAGATCGAGCCGGTGGCGGCGCACCTGGAGTGGATCGCCGAGACCGCGCCGCGGGCGATCGTCGCCGGTGAGGACCTCGGGGCGCCGCCGTTCTCCCCATCCATCTGAGCCCGCGGCGGCTGGTCAGTCCAGGGGGCGCAGCTCGACGCGGGGGAGGAGCTCCTCGACGACCGCGCGCGAGCCGGTGCCGAGGCCGTGGCGGAGGAAGTTGGCGGCGCCGGCGGCGGCGCCGACCCGCAGCACCTCCTCCCAAGGCCGGCCGGCGGCCATGGTGGCGGCGAGGGCCCCCATCGTCGAGTCGCCGCAGCCCTCGCGCGAGCCGCGCTCGAAGCGCGGTGGGATCAGTTCCCAGGCGCGCCCGTCGCGCAGCGCCAGGGCCGGCTCGCCGGCGCGGGTGACGAGCGCGGCAGCCGCGCCGCGCTCCAGCAGCCGCTCGGCCGCCGACCGCAGCCGGGCCGGCGTGTCGACCGGGCCCGAGACGAAGGCCGCCAGCTCCCAGTCGTTGATCTTGACCAGGTCGGGGCGGCCCTCGAGGGCGCTGTCGAGGCGGGGCGGGGAGAGGTCGACGATCGTCGGGGTGCCGTTCTCGCGGACGTTGGCGACCAGGTTGCCGTAGAGCTCGAGCGGCAGCGCTTCGGCCGGGTAGGTGCCGCAGACCGCGAGCACCCGCGCCTCGAGCGCCGCCGCCGTGGTCAGCGCGAAGAGGTCGTCGAGCTCGTGGCGGGAGGGCGGGTCGGCGCCGTGCTGGGCGAGGAGCTGGCGCTCGCCGCTGCGGCGGTCCTGCAGGTAGGCGCCGGAGTCGGTGCCGGTCTGGACCAGCCGCAGGTCGAACGGCATCGCCTCGAGCAGCGGCCGCAGGATCGTGCCGGTCTCGCCGCCGAGGAAGCCGCAGAGGACCGGCCGGGCGCCGAGCTCGGCGGCCATGCGGGCGACCCAGACTCCCTGCCCGGCGGCGTGGTGGTGGATGTCGTCGTCGGCGCCGGCGGCGGCGCCGCGCGACTCGATCGCGATCGAGAGCAGCGGGCTGGGCCCGAAGACGGCCACGGTGGCGGCGGTCGGCGGCGCGGCGGCGGACATCGCGCTCAGAGTAGTGCCGCCCGCGGGCGAGGACATGTGGCAAATCCCCCGCCTGGAGGGGGAGAAGCCGCAGCCGCCGCCCGCTTGAGGCTGCATGCAGCCCCGCCGCTTCCGCCGCCTGCCCCGCCGCCGGGTGCTGGGCCGCGAGGTGCCGGTCGCGGTCGGCTTCCGCGCCCGCCTGCTCGGCCTCGCCGGCCTGCGGCGCGACCGGGCCGGGGCGGGGCTGCTGATCCCGCGCTGCCGCGCCGTCCACAGCTTCGGCATGCGCTTTGAGCTGGAGCTCGTCTTCCTCGACGAACGCGGAGACGTCCTTGCCCGCCGCCCGCTGCCGCCGGGCCGGTTCGCCCGCCACCGTGCCGCCGCCGCCGTGCTCGAGCTCGCCGCCGGGGGAGACTCGGGCGACCGGCGTCCTTAGAGGACCGATGCTGCCGAGCAGAAGCGAGATCGCCCGCGTCGTCGTCTGCGAGGACGACGCGATCACCCTCGAGCTGCTCTGCGACCATCTCGCCGCCGATCGCTTCGGTGTCCTGCCGGCGCCCTCGGCCTCCGACGCCCTGCGCCTCTGCCGCTACAACCACCCGGATCTGCTCCTGCTCGACCTCGCCCTGCCCGACGCCTCCGGCCTCGACGTCCTGCGCGAGATCCGCCAGGCCGACGGGATCACCTCCCGCTTCGACCCGCGCCTGCCGGTGATCGTCCTCACCGGGCGCGGCGCCGCCACCGACCGCGTCCGCGGCCTCGACTCGGGGGCGGACGACTACGTCACCAAGCCCTTCTCCTACCCCGAGCTGAAGGCCCGCATCGGCGCCGTCCTGCGCCGCCGCCCCGGCCGCGGCGACGGCGCCCACAAGGTCGGCGATCTGGTCATCGATCCACTCGGGCGCCGCGTCACCGTCGACGGCGAGATCGTCCACCTGGCCCGCAAGGAGTTCGCCCTCCTCCGCGTCCTCGCCAACGACCCGACCCGCGTCTTCACCAAGGAAGAGCTGATGGACGAGGTCTGGGGCTTCCGCGACCCGGCCAAGACCCGCACCCTCGACTCCCACGCCTCCCGCCTGCGGCGCAAACTGGACCCCGTCCACAACCGCTACGTCGTCAACTGCTGGGGGATCGGCTACCGGCTGGTGGAGGGGTGAGAGCGTCGTCCCCTCGACGCGGGTGGCTCCGGGATACGATCGCGCCATGAGCGATCGAGGAGTTCCGGGGGGCGTCGTGCACGAGCTGCCCGCCGATCTGCGTGGGGCGCTGGCCGACAGCGCGGCGGCGCTCGCGGCGTGGCGGGACATCACGCCGCTGGCGCGCAACGAGTTCATCTGCTGGGTGGAGGACGCCAAGCGCGAGGCAACCCGGGAGCGGCGGATCCGGCGCACCCGGGAAGAGCTCGAGGAAGGCCGGCGCCGGCCCTGTTGCTGGCCGGGATGCGCGCATCGGGAGCGGACCGGGTCCGCTTCGGCAGCCTAGGCCGTCCGCGGTCGCCGGCCGGTCGCGCGGGGCGGACCGGCCGGGACCCGCAGGACCTACTTCGAGGACTTCTCCGGCATCTCGAAGTGGAGGATCTCGAGTGCCGTGGGGATCGAGTCGGTCTTCTCTTCGGCGAGCCGGCTGGCCGACTCCTCCTGGATCTCGATCGCGCGGTTGAGGGTGTCGGCGAGCAGCGAGGCCATCTCGGTCCAGCCCTGCTCGTCGAGCAGCAGGGCGGTGCGGCTGACGTGCGAGTCGGTGCGGGCGTCGATCGTGCCGGCCAGCATCGCGGCGGTGACGTCCTGGCCGATTCCCTCGAGGACGACCCCGTTGATGCCCCTGCGGGCGGAGGCGGGGATCTTCTTCCAGTCGGCGTCGCTGAAGAAGGCGCGCTCGGTGGCGCGGTAGAAATGCTCGACGGCGCCGCGGCGGGGCTCGGTTTTGACGAGTTCGACGCAGTCGTATTCGAGCAGCGTCTTGACGTGGTAGCTGACGTTGCCGAGGGGCTCGCCGAGTTCCTGGGCGAGCTGGTTGGGGCTCGAGATGCCCTTCTGCAGCGAGGAGAGGATGCGGACGCGCAGCGGGTGGGCCAGCGCCTTCGCCAGCTGCTGCGTGATGCCCTCTGGGGACGTTCGGGTTTGGGCCAAGGTGGACCTCCGGTCGGTTGGGTTCGTCGGTAGCGGCCGAGGTGGTTGCCGGACGGAAACGGGGGTTTTCCAGCCGGGAACTTGGGCGAGTATCCCAGAATGGTCTGCCTTTCCGTTGCCAGTTTTCGCCTAAAAGAGTGAAAAGGGCTGAGCGCTGTCAAGCGCCCGCTGCAGGCGGAGGACGGGGCCCGGCTGGCGCATTCTGCGCCGATCCGCCGCGTCGTGGGGGGGAGAGTTCGGGCTCCGCCGCACTTGAGCGGACATGCGGACCGACGCGGAGGAGAGCTGATGCTGGCGGAGCTCGCTGGGCTCGCCTCGGGCTGGCCGCTGATTCTCTCGCTGGCGCTGATCCTCACCGCTCAGGGCGTGGTCGCGGGCCGCCGCCGGGTGGCTCTCAACGAGGCATTGCACGAGTTGCGGCGGCCGCTGCAGGCGCTGTTCCTGGCGGCCCCGGCCGCCGCCGGCGGCGAGGAGCTGACCCGGCAGGCGGTGGCGGCGCTGGCGCGCCTGGAGCGCGAGGTCAACGGCGAAGGCGCCGCCGCCGGCGGTGAGGAGGCGGTGGCCGTGGCGCCGCTGCTGGCGGCCGCGGTCCGACGCTGGTCCGCCCTCGCCCGCCGCGCCGGCACGGCGCTCAGCCTCGGCGGTGGCGGCGACTCGGTCGTGGTGCACGGTCAGCGCGAGAGCCTCGAGCAGGCGCTCGACAACCTGATCGTCAACGGCGTCGAGCACGGCGGCTCCCGGGTCAGCGTCGGCATGGAGGTCACGGCGGGTTGGTGCCGGGTCTACGTCCGTGACAGCGGTCCGGAGCGAGGCAGCCGATTCGCCCGCCGGGGCCGCGTCGCGCGGCCGCCGCGCCTGGCGGCCGCGCTGGCGCGGCTGAGCGGTCGGCGCCGGCGCGGGCACGGTCTGCGCGTCGCCCGGCGGGTCGCGGTGGCGCACGGCGGCCGCCTGCTGCTGCGCAGCCGGCCGGGCGGCACCGAGGCGGTGCTGGAGCTGCCGCTCGCCGGAGCGGGGGAGCCGGTGTGAGTCGCCGCCGCCGGGCGCTCGGCTTCGGCCTCGCGGCGCTGGTCGCGGCGCTCGCGGCGGCGACAATCGCCGACCGCTACGGCAGGAGCGTCGCGCGTGGCTACGGCGAGCTGCGGCCCGTGGTCGTCGCCGCCACCCGGCTGCGCCGCGGCCAGCCGATCGATCCCGCGGCGGGGCTCCTCATCCGCCGGGTGCCGGCCCGGTTCGTCCCGCCGGGGGCGCTTGCCGATCCCGGCGAAGCGGTGGGCCTGGTGCCGACGGCGCCGCTCGCCGCGGGCTCCTACCTGGTCGCCGGGCAGCTGCGAGCGCCGCCGGCGGCTGACGGCGGCGCCACCTCGCTCGGGCGCGGCCGCCGTCCGGTCGAGATCGCGGTGAGCGGAGCCGCGGCGCTCTCGGTCGCCGGCGGGTCGCCGGCCGGCAGCAGGGTCGACGTCGTCGTCACCACCGAACCGTCCTCCTCGAGCGGCGGGCGCACCTTCGTCGCCGCCGCCGCGGTGCCGCTGCTGGCGCTCAGCCCGACCGCCGACGGCGCCGGCACCGCGGCCGCGACCCTGGGTCTGACGCGAGCGCAGGCTCTGCGGCTGATCGCCGCCGAGAGCTTCGCCCGCCAGATCACGATCCTGCCGCTGGGTTGATGGCGGCGCGGGAGAGGAACGTCGCGGCGCTCGCCGACGCGCTGCGGGCGCGCCTGGTCGAGCGCCGCCGCGCCGCCGCTGCGGGCGGGGCGCCCGCCCGGATCGAGCTGGAGCCGGCGGTGCGCGAGCTGGTCGCCGCCGAGGCGGCGCTGCTGCCGGCCGCCGTTCGCGAGGAGCTCGTCTCCCGCATCGTCCGCGACAGCGTCGGGCTCGGGCCGCTGGAGGTCCTGCTCGCCGACCCGCGGGTGGAGGAGGTGATGGTCAACGGGGCCGACCGCGTCTACGTCGAGCGCGGCGGGTTGATCGAGGCCACCGATGTCGCCTTCGCCGACGAGGAGGAGCTGCGCAACGCGATCGAGCGGATCCTGGCGCCGCTCGGCCGCCGGGTCGACGAGCTCAGCCCGATGGTCGACGCCCGGCTCGCCGATGGCTCGCGGGTCAACGTCGTGATCCCGCCGCTGGCGATCGACGGCCCGGCGCTCTCGATCCGGCGCTTCGGCGCCAACCGGCCCGGCGCCGAGGACCTGGTCGCCTCGGGCACGCTGGGCGCGGCGCAGCTCGAGCTCCTGCGCGAGGCGGTCGCCGGCCGCCGCAGCATCCTGATCAGCGGCGGCACCGGCTCGGGCAAGACGACCCTGCTCAACGCGCTCTCGGGATTCATCGGCGGCGGCGAGCGGGTGGTAACGATCGAGGACGCCGCCGAGCTGCGGCTTCAGCAGCCGCACGTCGTCCGGCTCGAGAGCCGGCCGGCCGGGATCGAGGGACGGGGGGAGGTGACGATCCGCGACCTGCTGCGCAACGCCCTGCGGATGCGGCCCGACCGGATCGTGATCGGCGAGGTGCGCGGACCGGAGGCGCTCGACCTGCTCGCGGCGCTGAACACGGGCCACGCCGGCGCCCTCTCGACGATCCACGCCAACTCGGCTGCCGACGCCCTGGCGCGGCTCGAGACGCTGGTACTGCTGGCCGGGGTCGGGCTGCCGCACGGGGTGATCGCGGCGCAGGTGCGGCGGGGGATCGACCTCGTCGTCCACCTCGAGCGCTGCGCCGACGGCGGCCGGGTCGTCACCGACGTCGCCGAGGTCGCGGCGCTCGCCCCGAGCGGGCCGGTCGGGGGCGGGGCGTGAGCGGCGCCGGGGCGCTGCCGCTGCTGGTCGGCGCGGCCGCCGGCGGGTTGGCGGCGCTGGCGCTGCGCGAGGCGCTGCTGGCGAGCCCGGCGGCGCTCGCCTGGCTGCGGGCGGTGCTGGAGCCGCTGCGACGCGCCGGGCGGGAGGGATACGCCCCGTCGACGCCGGAGCGGCGGCGGCTGGCGGCGCTCGGGGCGGTGGCCGCGATCGCCGGCGGTTGGCTGGTCGGCGGGCCGGCGCTGGCGCTGCCGCTCTCGGTCGCCGGCCCGGCGGCGATGGCGGCGGCGATCTCGAGCCGGCGGCGCCGCTACCGCCGCGCCGTCGAGCGGGCGCTGCCGGAGGTCGCCGGCGCGGTCGCCGATCTGCTCAGCGCCGGCCGCTCGCTGCGCGCCTCGCTGACCGCCGCCGCCAGCTACCTCGACGGGCCGCCGGCGGCGGAGCTGGCCCGGCTCGGGGCCGAGCTCGAGCTCGGCAGCGACCGCAGCCGCGGTCGACGGCTGGCGAAGGCGGATGCGCTCCGGGCGGGTCGACGCGTTCGCCGCGGCGCTGCTCAGCCAGCGCCTCGCCGGCGGCGACCTGGCCGGGCTGCTGCGCCGCTTCGCGGCCGGCGCCGCCGAGCGCGACCGGGTCGCCGAGGACGCCCGCTCAGCCACCGCCCAGGCGCGCTTCACCGGTCTCCTGGTGGTGGCGATGCCGAGCGGCGGCGCGCTGTTCGCCGAGCTGCTCGAGCCCGGGTTCCTGGCCGGCCTGCTCGCCTCGCCGCCGGCGGCGGTGATGCTGGCGATGGCGGCGGCACTGCAGCTCGCCGGCTTCGTCGCGATCCGGCGGCTCTCGCGGGTGGTCGATTGAGCGCCGCGGCGGTCCTGGTCGCGGTGGCGGTGCTGCTCGCGGCGGCGGCGCTGGCGGAGCTCGGCCGCGGCCGCGCCGGCGGGGCGGGCTCGGGAGGCGCGGGCACGGCTGTCCCCGGGGCCGGGCTCGGCGCTGCGGTCGGTGAGGCGGCATCCGTCGCCGCGACGATCCCAGGCGGGCCCGGCGTGGTCCCGCGCTGGGCCCGGGCGGCCCTGCGTCTCAATCTACCCGAGCGCCTGCGCCGCTCCGGCCTCCAGGCTCGGCTGCCGCTCGGGGCCGTGATGGCGGCGAAGCTGGCCTGCGCCGCCGCCGGAGCGCTGCTCGGGCTCGCCGCCGCCCCGGCGGCGCCCGGCCGGCTCTCGTTCCTCGTCGGCCTTGTCCTGCCGGCGGCGGGCTTCCTCGCGCCCGACGCGCTGCTCGAGCGCGAGGCGCGCCGCCGCCGCCGCCGGCTGCTCGGCGCCCTGCCGGACGCGCTCGACCTGCTCGCGGTCAGCGCCGGCTCCGGGCACGGCCCCGCCGCCGGCCTCGAGCAGGTGGCGCGGGCGGGGGAGGGGCCGCTGGCCGAGGAGCTGGGTGTGGTCGCCGCCGAGCTGGCCTGCGGGGCGCCGCTGGGCGCGGCGCTGGCCGGGCTGCGCCGGCGGGTGCCGGGTGGGGAGATGGCGACCCTGGTCGCCGCGATCGAACGCTCGCGACGGCTCGGCTCGCCGCTTGCCGATCAGCTGCGCCGCCAGGCGAGCGCCCTGCGCCGCGACCACCGCCGCGCGATCGAGGAGCGCGCCGCCCGCGCCGCGCCCAAGATCCAGCTCGTCGTCGCGCTCGTCCTCGTCCCCTCGGTGCTGCTGATGATCGCCGCCGCGCTGATCGCCAACGCCGGCTCGCTGCTGGCGGGGTTCTAGGCGCGAAGATCGAGGCCGTGTCGACTATGTCGACCAGAGGGTGACGCAGTCGATACGGCCCGCTAGGAAGCCGCGGGTTCGCCGCCGCCCTCGCGGGGGCTGGTGTCGAGCGCCTCCTCGCGCAGGCGGCTGGCGACCGCGCCGGTGGCGGCGGCGACCACGTCGAGCTCGGCGGCGCTCTCCTTGTGGCCGTTGACGTAGCAGCAGAGGGTGCCGTTGACGAGCTCGAAGGCGAACTTGCCGGGCGCCGAGTCGGTCAGCCAGACGATGAAGCTCGGGGCGAAGAGGCGCCGCAGCCAGATCGCGTCCTGTTTCTTACCGGCGAAGATCTCGTACTTGTCGTCGAGCGCCTCGCTCTCGAGCTTGACCCGCTCTTTGGAGAGGCGGAAGACGTCCTCGAGGCCCTCCAGGGCGCGGAGGCCGAACTTGCGCTGGCAGTAGAGCTCGGGCAGGTGCTCGACGCACTCCGGCACCTCGACCAGCCCGAGGGTGTAGCGGTAGTAGTTGGTCTGGCGGTTGCCGTCGCTGTCGGTGGTCTCGTCCTCGTAGGTGTAGAGGGCGAGGATGCCGCCCACCCCCGGGGCCAGCTCGCCGGTCAGGGTTCGCTCGGCGTAGCGGTCATCGCCCTTGCGCAGCAGCGGCGTCGCCGCCGGCAGCGAGGTGCGGCCGCCGAGGACGTAGTCGTGCTTCTCCGCGTAGACGTCGAAGAAGGCGTCGGCGGCGCGCGAGTCGGCGATCGCGAAGACGACGCCGAGCCCGATCAGGCCGGCGACGACGAAGCCGGCGCCGGCGATCGCAGGGCCGATCACCGCCGCCAGGACGACGCCGACGAGCAGCGCGAAGCCGACGACGAGGATCACCGTCAGCGGCCTGCGCACGAGCTGCTTGAAGTAGTAGCCGCGCAGGTCGTTGGCGTCGTCGGGAGCCGCCGCCGGCTGGCTCGGCCCCGGCGAGCTCGGCTCGCTCGCGCCCTGCGCCGGTGCTCCGTCCTCGCTCACGTCCTGCGCCGGTGCTCCGTCCTCGCTCACGCCGCCAACCTAGCGCGCCCTGCCCCGACCCTGCAAATGGGGTTGCATGGGGAGGTCGTGTTGCAAAGTGGGGGAGAGTGGGTTATTGTGGCGCTCGAGTTGAAGCCCAGGACCGGGGTGGTGAGGCTCCTCCCACCTCATCACCCCGGTCCGAATCTCTTCTTTGCCCCGTGACCTCCCGCTCAGAAAGGACTCACCGAAGTGGCATTTCGGGGTCTCTACGAGCACAACCTCGACTCCAAGGATCGGTTGACGGTGCCCTCGCGCTTCCGCGCTGCTCTCGCTGACGGGGTGGTTCTCTCCAAGGGCTTTGACCCCTGCGTCTGGGTGCACACGACCGAGGAGTTCGAGCAGCTCTCCGACCGCTTCCTCTCCCCGCACAGCCCGTTCGGGCGCGACGCCCGGCAGCTGCGCCGCCGCTTCCACGGCGGCTCCTTCGACGAGAAGCTCGACTCCGCCGGCCGCATCCGGCTGCCGAAGCCGCTGCTCGACCACGCCGGGCTCGACGGCAACTGCGTCGTCGTCGGCGCCGGCGAGTACCTGGAGATCTGGAACGCCGAGGCCTGGGCCAAGCAGGAGGAGGAGCTCGACGCGGCCGCGCCGGAGATCGCCGAGGGGCTCGCCGGGACGGGGAGTGCGTGACCATGAGACTGAATGCCGCCGCCCACGCCTATCCGCAAGCTCCGCCGCCGGGACCAGATCAAGCCCGGCGCCCCAGGAGCCGTCCCGTCGGCGTGCCGCGGCGCGTCGCCCGCCCGCTGGAGGCCGCGCTGATGCCCGAACACGAGCCAGTCCTCGCCGACGAGCTGGTCACCCTGCTCGCCCCCGAGCCCGGCCAGGTCGCGGTCGACTGCACCTTCGGCGCCGGCGGCCACGCGCGCCGGGTGGCCGAGCTGCTCGGCCCCGAGGGGAGGTTGATCGGGATCGACCGCGACCCCGCGGCGGAGGCCCGTTTCGCCCGCTTCGCGGTCGAGGCCCCCTGCCGGACGCTCTTCATCGGCGCCGAGCTGGCGGCAGGTCTGCGGGCCCTGCGCGGCGAAGGCATACGCCCAGACATGGTCTACATGGATCTGGGAATGTCATCGATGCAGGTCGACGCCTGGGAGCGGGGCTTCTCCTACGCCTACGACGCGCCGCTCGACATGCGGATGGACACCCGCCAGAGCTTCTCCGCCGCCGACCTCGTCAACGAGTGGCCGCAGTCGCGAATCGCCGAGGTGCTGCGCCGCTTCGGCGAGGAGCGCTACGCCTCCGGGATCGCCCGCGAGATCGTCCGCCGCCGGCCGCTGCAGAGCACCGCGGCGCTGGTCGAGGCGATCAAGGCCGGGATGCCGCCCGCCGCCCGCTTCGGCGGCGGCCATCCCGCCAAGCGCAGCTTCCAGGCGATCCGGATCGCCGTCAACGGCGAGCTCGACTCGCTCGAGCAGGCGCTGCCGCTGGCCTGGGAGACTCTGGCCGTCGGCGGCCGGCTCGCCGCGATCTCCTTCCACTCGCTCGAGGACCGGCCGGTGAAGCGCTTCCTCGCCGCCAAGGCGCGCGGCTGCGTCTGCCCGCCGGAGCTGCCGGTCTGCGTCTGCGGCCACGAGCCCGAGGCCGAGCTGCTGACCAAGCGCGCGGTCTCGCCCGGGCCCGAGGAGGTCGCCGCCAACCCGCGCTCGCGCTCGGCGCACCTGCGGGCCGCCCGCAAGCTGGCCGAGGCCGACGCGCCCGAGGCGAGCGCCTGATGGCCGTCGTCGCCCCCAAGCGCCGCTCGGCCGCGGCCCCGGCTCCGGCGCCGTCGCGGACGACGGCGCCCAAACGCCGTAAACCAGCCGCGCCCGCCCGCACCAAACCGCGCCAGACCGCCGCCGCGCCCGCCCGCGCCAAGCCGCGCCAGGCCGCCGCCGCTCCTGCCCGCGCGCCGCAGCGTCCCCAGCCCAGGCGCGCCGCGCCGCAGCGCGCCCCCCGCAAGGGGCAGCCGCGGCTGGCGCTGGCCGTCGGCCGCACCGCGGCGACCGTCCGCGACCTCCCCGACTCCGGCCTGATCGTCCGTCTCACCCGCGGCCGCGCCTGGATCGCCGTCCTCGGCGTGCTGCTGGTCGGGATCGTCGCCCTCAACGTCGTCACCCTCAGCTTCGCCGCCTCGCTGGGCAAGATCGACGAGCAGACCAGCACCCTGGAAGCCGAGAACTCGGTCCTCGCCAACCGCCTCGCCAAGCGTGACGCGACGCCTCGCATCCACGCCGAAGGCGTCGCCGCCGGGCTCGCCACCGCGCCGCTCGAAGGCGCAGCCGTGATCCAGGCGAGCCCGGACGACGCCGCGACCGCGGCGCGGCGGCTGGCGGCCGCGGGCGGCTGAGGGCGAGCGGCCGTGCGCCTGATCGAGCGCCGCATCGGCCTCCTCTTCGCCGGCTTCCTGGTCTGCTTCCTGGTCATCGTCGGCCGCGCCTTCTGGTTGCAGGGGGTCCAGGGCGCCCAGCTCGCCTCCGAGGCGGTCTCCCAGCAGACCGAGACGGTCACCGTGCCGGGCCTGCGCGGCCCGGTCCTCGACCGCCGCGGCACCCAGCTCGCCGCCTCCGAAGACGCGCGCACGATCTACGCCACGCCCTACCAGGTGAAAGACCCGCCGCAGGCGGCGGCCAAGCTGGCGCCGATCCTGAAGCTGAAGAAGGGCGAAGTGCTGGAAGCGCTGACCGAAGAATCGGGCTTCTCCTACATCGCCCACAAAGTCGACCTGGCGACCGCGGCGGCGGTCGAAAACCTCCACCTGGAAGGGATCGGCGAGCTGCCCGACAGCCGCCGCGTCTACCCGCAGGGGACGATGGCGGGCCAGGTCGTCGGTGCCGTCGGCTCCGAAAACCAGGGCCTGACCGGCCTCGAGATGGGCGAGGAATCGGTGCTGGCCGGGACCAACGGCGAACGGCGGATCGTCAACGACGCGCTCGGGGACCCGATCCGGCTGGAAACGGTGAAGGAAGCCGAAGACGGCGAAGCCGTCGAAACCACCCTCGACCCGGCAATCCAGAGCGAAACCGAACGGGTCCTCGCCAAGGTCGGCGAAACCTACGCGCCGAAGGGGGCGACGGCGATCGTCGTCGACCCGCGCACCTCGCAGGTGCTGGCGATGGCCAACTGGCCGCCGGTCGACCCCAACGACCTCTCCGAAGTCAGCAACGAAGACCTGATGAACAAGGCAACCGGGTTCAACTACGAACCGGGGTCGACCTTCAAGGCCTTCACGGTGGCGGCGGCGCTGGAAGAAAAACTGGTGACACCGGCGACCGAATTCACCCTGCCGCCGCGGCTGCAGGTCGCCGACCGGACGATCGAAGACGCCGAGGAACGCGGCACCGAAACGATGTCGGTGGCGCGGATCCTCGCCCAGTCCTCGAACGTCGGCGCGGTGACGATCGGCGAGGAGGTCGGCGAAAAGCACCTCAGCCAGTGGATCGACCGCTTCGGCTTCGGCAAGCCGACCGGGATCCAGTACCCCAACGAGCAGGCCGGGATCGTCCCCAAGCTCTCGGAATGGTCTGGCTCCTCGATCGGCAACATCCCGATCGGCCAGGGCATCGCGGTGACGCCGATGCAGATGGTCGCCGGCTACACCGCGATCGCCAACGGCGGCATGCTGCGGCCGCCGCAGCTGATCAAGCGGATCGGTGAAGAAAAGGTCCACGAGCCGCAGGGCAAGCGGGTGATCAAGCCGGACATCGCCCTGGAGATCCGCGAAATGCTCGAGGGCGTGCTGGCGCCGGGCGGGACCGCCTCGGAGGTCAGCGTCCCCGGCTACACGCTCGCGGGCAAGACCGGAACCGCCCAGGTTGCCGAAAACGGCGGCTACTCGGAAACCAAGTTCGTCGCCTCGTTCATCGGCTTCGCGCCGGCGAAGGACCCCAGGTTCCTGGCCGCGGTGATCGTCGACCAGCCGCAGTACGAAATCTACGGCGGCTCGGTGGCGGCGCCCGCCTTCGGCGAAATCGCGGCCTACGCGCTGCCCTACCTCGGGGTGCCGCAGGAATAGGGCCCGTCGCCTCGCCGCCGGGCGCAGCGGCCGCCGGGCGGCCGGCGGCGCCCGCACCGCTACCTAGAATCGGGGCGCAATGAGGCTGGACGAGCTTGTCGCGGCAGCGCCGGAGGTCGACCGAGTCGTCGGCGACGGCGCGGTCGAGATCGCCGATCTCGCCTTCGACAGCCGCAAGGCGGGCCCGGGGACGCTGTTCTTCTGCGTTCCGGGCGCGAGCGTCGACGGCCACGACTTCGCGCTGGACGTGGTCGAGGCTGGGGCCGCGGCGCTGGTCGTCGAGCGCGAGCTGGTCCTCGACGCGCCGCAGGTCGTGGTCGGCGACGCGCGGGCGGCGATGGCGCCGCTGGCGGCGCGCTTTTACGGCGATCCGACGGCGCGACTGAGGACGGTTGGCGTCACCGGCACCAACGGCAAGACGACGACCGCCTTCCTGGTGCGCGAGATCCTCGAGGCGGCCGGCCTGCAGTGCGGGCTGCTGGGGACGGTCAAGCAGGTCGTCGGCGGCGCCGAGGAGCCGGTGGTGCGGACGACCCCGGAGGCGATCGACCTGCAGGCGACCTTCGCCCGCATGCTCGAGGGCGGCGACCGCGCCTGCGCGCTGGAGGTCTCTTCGCACGCCCTCAGCCTGCACCGCGCCGACGCGATCCACTTCGACGTCGCCGTCTTCACCAACCTGACCCAGGACCACCTCGACTTCCACGTGACGATGGAGGAGTACTTCCAGGCCAAGCGGCGGCTCTTCACGGAGCACCATCCCCGCGTCGCGGTGGTCAACGTCGACGACTCCTACGGCGCCCGGCTGGCCGGCGAAATCGAGTGCGTCACCTTCTCGGCTGCAGGCGCCGCGGCCGACTTCAGCGCCAGCCGGGTCAGCTTCGACGCCGCCGGCGCCGCCCTGCTGGTCGCCGGCCACGAGCTGCAGACGCGGCTGCCGGGCGACTTCAACGTCGCCAACGCGCTCGGCGCCTACGCCGCGGCGCTGGCGCTCGGCGTCCGCGCCGAGGAGGCCGCGGCGGCGCTCGCCGTGGCGCCGCGGGTGCCGGGACGGTTCGAGCCGGTCGAGGAGGGCCAGGACTTCGCCGTCCTCGTCGACTACGCGCACACGCCCGATTCGATGGTCAACGTCCTGCGGGCGGCGCGGCGGCTGACACCCGGACGAGTGATCTCGGTGTTCGGCGCCGGCGGCGACCGCGACTCGGACAAGCGGCCGAAGATGGGCCGCGCCGGCGGCGAGCTCTCCGACCTCGCCGTCGTCACCTCCGACAACCCGCGCTCGGAGGAGCCGGCCAGGATCGCCGCCGAAGTCGCCGCCGGCGCCGCGGCGGGAACGGCCGAGGTCGAGGTCGAGATCGACCGCCGGGCGGCGATCGCCCTGGCTCTGGCGCGGGCCGAGCCCGGGGACACCGTGGTGATCGCCGGCAAGGGGCACGAGGACTACCAGGAATTCGAGGGCGGGCGCCGGATCGATTTCGACGATCGGGCCGTCGCCCGCGAGGAGCTCCGCAAGCTGGCGGGCGCCGCGCGATGAAGCTGACCGGGGAGCAGATCGCCGCCGCCACCGGCGCCACGATTCTCGCCGCGGGGCCGGCCGAGCGGCCGGTGCGGGCGACGATCGCCTCCGGCGAGACCGGCCCCGGCGACCTCTTCTTCGGGCTCCCGGGCGCCAGCCGCGACGGCGGCGAATACGCGCTCGCCGCGCTGGAGGCCGGCGCCTGGGGCGTCCTCGCCCGCCCCGAGCACGCTCAGGCCGCCGCAGCCCCGAACACCGCCGCAGCCCCGGGCACCGGCACGCGGCAGAGCTTTTCCCCGGATAGCGTGAGAAATGACTGCCACGCGTGGGTGCTGGGGGCGGAGGACCCGCTGGCGGCGCTGCAGGCGCTGGCGCGGGAGCAGCGGCGGGCGCTGGGGGTGCGGGTGGTCGGGGTGACCGGCTCGGTCGGCAAGACCTCGGTCAAGGACATCACCCGGGCGCTGCTGCCGGGGCGGGTCCACGCCAACCGTGAGAACCTCAACACCGAGATCGGGCTGCCGCTGACGATCCTCGAGGCGCCCGACGAGACCGAGCTGATGGTGCTGGAGATGGCGATGCGGGGCGCCGGCCAGATCGCCGAGCTGGCGGCGATCGCCGAGCCCGACGTGGCCGTGATCACCAACGTCGGGCCGGTCCACATCGAGCTGCTGGGCTCGGTCGCGGCGGTCGCCGCGGCAAAGGCCGAGATCCTCGATGCGCTCCCCGCCGGGGGTGTCGCGGTGGCGCCGGTGCAGGCGGGGGAGCTGGAGCCGCACCTGCGCCGCGAGGACCTGCGAATCCTGCGCTTCGGCCCCGGCGGCGACGTCGAGGCGAGGCAGGTGCGCCGCCGGGAGGGCGTCACCGAAGCCGAGATCGCGACCCCGCTCGGCTCCCAGCTCTTCCATTTCCCGTTCACCGAGGCCCACAACCTGACCAACGCGCTGGCCGCCGTCGCCGCCGGGGTCGGGCTCGGGATCGAGCCCGCGGTGCTGGCCGACGGGGCCGCCAGCATAGGCTTCTCCCGTTTCCGCGGCGAGCGCCTCGAGCTCGGCGAGGGGATCGTCCTGGTGAACGACTGCTACAACGCCAACCCGGTGTCGATGCGCGCGGCGCTCGACCATCTCGTCAGCCTCGGCGCCCCCCGGACCGTTGCCGTGCTCGGCGAGATGGGCGAGCTCGGCGAGGGAGCGCCCGCCTACCACCGCGAGGTCGGCGAGCACGCCCGGGCGGCCGGCGTCGACGTCGTGATCGGCGTCGGCGAGCCGGCCCGCGGCTACGATCCCGACGAGCTGGTCGCCGACCCCGGTGAGGCGGCCGAGCTGCTGGCGGCCCGCCTGGAAGCCGGCGACGCGGTCCTCGTCAAGGGCTCGCGCTCGGTCGGGATGGAGCAGGTCGCCGAGCTGCTGGTGGAGCTGGTCTGATGGGCGTCGTCCTGATCGCGGCGATGGCGGCGATGCTGATCTGCATCTTCCTCGGCCCGAAATTCATCGAATACCTGCGGGTGCGCGAGTTCGGCCAGAACATCCGCGAGGAGGGCCCGCAGGGCCACCACACCAAGGCCGGGACGCCGACGATGGGGGGCCTGATCATCTTCGCCTCGATCTGCGTCCCCTACCTGGTCCTCTCCGACCGCGACGCGCAGAGCCTGGCGGTCTTCGGGGTCGCCCTCGGCTGCGCGGCGCTGGGCTTCGCCGACGACTACATCAAGATCGTCAAACGCCGCTCGCTCGGCCTGCCGGGCCGCTGGAAGCTGCTCGGCCAGCTGCTGCTGGCGCTCGGCCTCTGGTGGGTGGCGCGGCACGAGGTCGGGCTGGAACCGGTCCTCCATTTCCGCATCGGCGACGCCAGCCTGCAGCTCGGCCCGGTCCTCTACTTCGTCCTCGTCTTCCTGGTCATCGCCGGCACCTCCAACGGGGTCAACCTGACCGACGGCCTCGACGGCCTCGCCGCCGGCTCCTGCGGGATCGTCCTGCTCGCCTACACGGCGATCGCCTTCATCGCCGGCGAGCAGCAGGACCTGGCGCTGCTCTCGGCCTGCCTGGTCGGGGCCTGCATCGGCTTCCTCTGGTACAACGCCTTCCCGGCCTCGATCTTCATGGGCGACACCGGCTCGCTCGGGCTCGGGGGCGCGATCGGCGCGCTCGCGGTGATGACCCAGACCGAGGTGCTGCTGATCATCATCGGCGGCATCTTCGTGATCGAGGCGCTCTCGGTCCTGCTTCAGGTCTTCGCCTTCAAGACCTTCCGCCGCCGGGTCCTGCTGATGGCGCCGCTGCACCACCACTTCGAGATGATGGCCTGGTCGGAGACCAAGATCATGCTTCGCTTCTGGATCATCGCCGCGGTCTGCTCGGGGATCGGCTTCACGCTCTACCAGCAGTCGATCGGCCGCTGAGTTCTCCCCCGCGGCGAAACGCGACCCGGGAGCAGGTCTCGGTCCGCGGAGGCGGAATCATCGTTATGTGAACCTGATGCCCGCCAAGGAGATCCGGCCGCCGCTGCCGCCGGGGCCGTTCCTGGTGGTCGGCCTGGCGCGCTCGGGCCAGGCGGCGGCGCGGCTGCTCGCCGGCCGCGGGGAAGCCGTGAGGGCGGTCGACTTCGCCCATCCCGAGGGCGCGGAAGGACTGGCGGGGGTCGGCGTCGAAGTCTTCCTGGATACGGATGGATTGGCACAGCTCGAGGTGACGAAGACCGTCGTCAAGAGCCCGGGGGTACCCCGGGAGGCGGCGGTGATCGCGGCTGCGCGGGAGCGGGGGATCGAGGTGATCGGCGAGCTCGAGCTGGGCTGGCGGCTGCTGGCCAACCGCTTCGTCGCGGTCACCGGGACGAACGGCAAGACCACCACGGTCGAGTGGCTGGGCCACGTCTGGCGCACCGCCGGCGAGCCGGTCGCGGTCGCGGGCAACGTCGGCGCGCCGCTCTCGGGCCTGGTCGGCGAGATCGATCCCGAGGCGACGGTCGTCTGCGAGGCCTCGAGCTTCCAGCTCGAGGACAGCGAGCACTTCGCGCCCGAGTGCGCGGTCTTCCTCAACCTCGCCCCCGACCACCTGGACCGCCACCGCGACCTCACCGCCTACGCCGCGGCCAAGCTGCGCATCTTCGCCAACCAGGGCAACGACGACGTCGCCGTCTACAACGCCGACGAGCCGCGGCTGGCCGGGGTCGACCTCGGCGGCTGCGCCCGCCGCGTCTCCTTCGGCCACGGGCCCGGCCCCGACTGCGAGGTGGCCGCCGTCGACGGGACGATCTTCTATGACTCCGAGCCGCTGCTGGCGGTCGCCGAGCTCGGCCTGCCGGGCGAGCACAACCTCGAGAACGCGATGGCGGTCGCCGCCGCGGCGCTGGCGATGGGGATCGACCGCGAGGCGGTGCGCGAGGGGCTGCGCAGCTTCGGCGGCGTCGCGCACCGGCTCGAGCCGGTCGGCGAGCTCGACGGCGTCCGCTTCGTCAACGACTCCAAGGCGACCAACGTCGCCGCCGCCGCGGTCGGCATCGCCGCCTTCCCGGCCGGCGTCCACGCGATCCTCGGCGGCAGCGAGAAGGGCGAGCCGTTCGCGCCGCTGGTCGAGCCGATCGTCGAGCACTGCGCCGCCTGCTACCTGATCGGCGAGACCGCCGGCCGGCTGGCGCTCGAGCTGGAGCCGGTCACGGTCGCCGACGTGCCGCTGGTCCACTGCTCCGACCTGGCCGACGCCGTCCACCGCGCCTTCGCCGCCGCCGCGGCCGCCGGCCCTGCCGGCGTCGTCCTGCTCTCGCCGGCCTGCGCCAGCTTCGACGCCTTCACCGACTACGAGGAGCGCGGCGAGCGCTTCCGCGAGATCGTCGGGGGCCTGGCGTGAGCACGCTGGCGCTGCGCCGCTTCGCCGGCGCCCGCTCGAAGAAGCGCAAGGCGAAGGCGAGGCCGCGCGGGCGCGCCGTCTCGACCGAGTACAACCTGCTGCTGACGGCGACGCTCTGCCTGCTGGCGCTCGGCGCGGTGATGGTCTTCTCGGCCAGCTCGACCACCCAGGTGCTGCACAACGGCGGCCTCGCCAACAGCACCTACTACCTGAAGCGCACGCTGATCGTCGGCGCGATCGGGCTGGTCCTGATGCACGTCGTCGCCCGGCACGGGTTGGCGACGATCCGCAACGCCACCCCGGCGCTGCTCGCCGTCTCGCTCTTCCTGCTGGTCGCGGTCCTCGGCGCCGGCTCCGAAGTCAACGGCGCCACCCGCTGGCTGGGCGGCGGCTCGCTGCAGATCCAGCCTTCGGAGCTGGCCAAGGTGGCGCTGATCCTCTACGGCGCCGACATGCTGTCCCGCAAGCCGAAGCGGGCGCGCTCGCTCGACGGCTTCGCCCCCTACCTGCTGGTCACCGCCGGGGCCTGCGGGCTGATCATGCTCGAGCCCGACATGGGAACGACGATGGTGATCGTCTTCGCCACCGCGGCCACCCTGATCGCCGCCGGGGCCCGGCCCCGCGACCTCGGCAAGATCGCGCTCGCGATCGGCGCCGCGGCCCTGCTGATGACGCTGGTCGAGCCCTACCGGATGGCGCGGCTGACCGGGTTCCTCAACCCCGGCTCGGAAGCCGAAGGCGCCGGCTTCCAGGCGGCGCAGGCGAAGATCGCGCTCGGCTCCGGCGGGATCGAGGGGGTCGGCATCGGCAACGGCGTGCAGAAGGCCTACTACCTGCCCGAGGCGCACACCGACATGATCTCGGCGGTGATCGGCGAGGAGCTGGGGATGATCGGGATCGTCGGCGTCGTCGGCCTCTTCGGCATGTTCGCCTACGCCGGGCTGAAAGTCGCGCAGACCGCCAAGGACGCCTACGGCAAGCTCCTGGTCGCCGGCCTCACCTCGCTGATCGTCGTCCAGGCGATCATCAACCTCTTCGCGGTGATGGGGCTGGCGCCGCTGACCGGGGTGCCGCTGCCCTTCGTCTCCTACGGCAACAGCAGCCTGCTGGCGACGCTGTTCGCGGTCGGGCTGATCCTCAACGTCGCCCGCGGCGGCACCGCGGCGGCGGCGCGCGGAGGGTCGGGTGCCCGCGCTGGCAAACTCCGCGTCGTCGAAGGTGGGCGGGCGCCCACCGCCGAAAGGAGCCGAGCGAGCGGTGGCAGGAAATCCAAAGGTGGTGGTGGCGGCGGGCGGAACGGCCGGGCACGTGGTGCCGGCACTCGCCGTCGCCGCTGAGCTCCGCGCCAGCGGCGCCGAGGTCAGCTTCCTCGGGACCCGCGAGCGGATCGAGGCCGAGCTGGTCCCCGCCGCGGGCTACGAGCTGGACTTCGTCAAGGTGCGCGGGATCGACCGCCGCAACCCGCTGCGCGCCGCCCGCGCGGCGCTCGAGGCGCTGGCCGCGGTCGGGACCGCGCGCCGGGTGCTGCGCGAGCGCGGCGCCGACGTGGTGATGGGCGGCGGCGGCTTCGTCGCCGGCCCGGCCGGGCTGGCCGCGGCGCGGACGCGGACGCCGCTGGTCCTGACCGAGGCCGACAGCCACCTCGGTCTGGCCAACCGGCTGCTGGCGCGATGGGCGCGCCGCGTCTGCCTCGCCTTCCCGATCCCGGGGCGGGAGGGGGAGCGCTACCTCCTCACCGGCCGGGCGGTGCCGCGCGAGGTGCTGAGCGCCGACCGCGCGGCGGCCCGCAGGCGCTTCGGGGTCGCGCCCGAGGCCCGCTGCCTGCTGGTCGTCGGCGGCAGCCAGGGCGCGCGCTCGCTCAACTTCGCCGCGGTCGAGGCGTTCGCCGAAGACGGCGAGCGCGACTTCCACGTCCTCCATCTGAGCGGCACCCGCGACTACGACGAGATCGGCACCCGGCTGCTCGACGCGCCGCACTTCGAGCGCTACACCCTGATCGGCTACGAGCCCAACCTGGGCGACGTGCTCGCCGCCTGCGACCTCGTCCTCGGGCGCTCGGGCGGCTCGATCTTCGAGGTGACCGCGGCCGGGCGGCCGGCGATCCTGGTGCCGTACCCGCACGCGACCGCCGACCACCAGACCGCCAACGCGGAGTGGATGGCCCGGGCCGGTGCGGCGACGGTGCTGCCCGACGCCGAGCTCGGGCCCGAGCGCCTGGCCGCCGAGGTCGGCGCGATCCTCGATCGGCCCGGCCGCCTGGAGGAGATGGCGGCTGCCTCGCGGGGGCTCGCGAGGCCCGAGGCGGCGCGTCGGATCGCCGACCAGGTCCTGGAGGCAGCGGCCCGGAGGGGGGAGCGATGAGCGGGTGGGCGGAGCGGCGGCTCCACTTCATCGGGATCGGCGGCGCCGGGATGAGCGGCCTGGCCCTGGTCTGCGCCCAGCTCGGCGCCGAGGTGAGCGGCTCAGACCGCGCCGACTCTTCATATATGGAGCGCCTGCGGGCGGCTGGGCTCGACCCCGTCGTCGGCCACGACGCCGCCAACCTGCCGGAGGGGGCCGCGGTCGTCGTCTCGACCGCGATCGCCGCCGACAACCCGGAGCTGGCTGCCGCCCGCGAGCGCGGGGTCGAGCCGATCCACCGCGGCGCCCTGCTCGCCGAGCTCTGCGCCGAGAAGCGGCTGATCGCGATCGCCGGCACCCACGGCAAGACGACGACGACGGCGATGACCGTCTGGGCGCTGCGGGCGCTCGGTGCCGACCCCGCCTTCTTCGTCGGCGGCGAGGTGCCGGGCCTGGGGCCGGGCGGGACCCCCGTCAACGCCGGCTGGGGCGGCGGCGAGTGGGCGGTCGCCGAGGCCGACGAGTCCGACGCCAGCTTCCTGGCGCTGCGGCCCGAGGTCGCCGTCGTCACCAACCTCGAGATGGACCACCACGCGCGCTGGGGCTCGCTCGCCGAGCTCCACGCCGCCTTCGGCCGTTTCCTCGCCCCGGCGCGTGCCGCGGTGCTGCCGGCCGACGGCAGCATCGACGAGCTGGCTCCGGCCGGCATCGAGCTGGCCGGCTTCGACGCCCAACGCCCCGGGCCGGCTGAGCTGGGGCTCGCCGTTCCCGGGCGCCACAACCGCGCCAACGCGCGCGCCGCCCTGGCCGCGATCGGCTGCGCGCTGGCCGCGGCCGACGGCGCCGAGCCTCGGGCCCCCCGGCAGGAGCTGATCGACGGGGCGGCGGCGGCGCTGGCCGGGTTCCCCGGCGTCAGGCGGCGCCTCGAGCTGAAGGGCCGCCGCCGCGCGGTCTCTATATATGACGACTACGGGCACCACCCGACCGAGGTCCGCGCCGCGCTCTCGGCGCTGCGCGAGCTCGACCCGCCGCCGACCCGCGTGATCGCCGTCTTCCAGCCCCATCTCTACTCGCGCACCAGAGCGTTCGCCGAGCAGTTCGGCGCGGCGCTGGCGCTCGCCGACGAGGCCGTCGTCCTCGACGTCTACCCGGCCCGCGAGCAGCCGGTCGGCGAGCTGGCCGGGGTCAGCGGCCTCGACGTCGCCCGCGCCGCCGCCGACCGGATGGGCGGCAGGCGGGTGCGCTGGGCGCCGACCGCGGCCGGCGCGGCGCGCGCCCTCGTTCCCCAGCTCGACGATGCCGCCGCGGGGACCGTGCTGGTGACGATCGGCGCCGGCGACGTCTTCCGCCTCGGCGAGGCGCTGGTCGCGGAGGCGCCGTGAGCGCGCCGCCGGCGGGCGTCGAGCGCGGTTACGCGCTGGCCAGGCTGACGACGGTGCGGACCGGCGGGGCCGCCGACTTCTTCGCCGCGCCGGCGAGCGGCGAGGCGCTGGTCGAGCTGTTGCGCTGGGCCGAGGGCGAGGATCTGGCGGTAGGAGTGGTCGGCTCGGGCTCGAACCTGCTGGTCAGCGACGATGGATTCCACGGGCTTGCGATCAAGCTGGAGGGCGACCTGGCGACGATCGAGCGCGCGGGCGAGAGCGGCATGCTGTGCGGGGGCGGCGCCCGGCTGCCGGCGGCCGCGACCCGCGCCGCCGGTTGGGGCCTCTCCGGGATCGAGTTCGGCGTCAACATCCCCGGCACCGCCGGCGGGGCGGTGCGGATGAACGCCAACGCCTACGGCGGCCAGCTGGCCCGGGTGCTCGAGTGGGTCGAGGTCGCCACTCCCCGCGGCAGCGAGCGCCGCGCCCCCGAGCAGCTCGGCTTCGCCTACCGCCGCTCCAACCTGGGCGCCGGCGAAGTCGTCGCGCGCGCCGCCTTCCGGCTGCGGCCCGGCGACCCGGCCGAGATCCGCGCGACGATGGCCGCGATGCGCAGCCGCCGCCACGAGGCCCAGCCGAAGGGAATCAAGACCTTCGGCTCGACCTTCAAGAACCCCGAGGACGAGCGGGCCGAGGGCCGCACCGCGGGGCAGCTCCTCGAGGCGGCCGGCTGCCGCGGGCTCGCCGTCGGCGGCGCCCGCTTCTCGCCCAAGCACGCCAACTTCGTCGAGAACTTCGACGGCGCCAGCACCGCCGACGTGCTCGAGCTGATGGCGGCCGGCCGGCGCCGCGTCCGGGAGCGCTTCGGCGTCGAGCTGGAGCCGGAGGTGCAGGTGCTGGGCGAGGTCGAGCACCCCGGCGACTGGGAGCTGTGAGGCGCTGGCTGGCGGCGCTGGTCGTCGTCCTCCTCGCGGTCGCGGCCCTCTACTGGTTCGTGCTGCGCGACAAGACCGTCGCCGCCGAGGTCCACGTCCCCGAGCTGACCGCGACGATCGGCAGCGGCGAAGACGCGGTCGGCGTCGCCGCCGACGGCCGCATCGTGCCCTTCCTCGAAGTCCCGGACGAACCGCCGCTGCCGCGCCTGCCGCTCGACAAGGTCCCCGAAAGCGGTCGCCTGGCGGGCCCGGTCCTCGCCCAGGCGAGGGTTCTGGGAGCCGCGCCGGAGGCGCTTCGCCCCTACGTCGAACGCAGCTATCTCGGCGAAAGCGGCATCGACGTCATCCTCACCACCGGCATCGAACTGCGCTTCGGCGAAGCCTCGCAGGCGAAGGAGAAGTGGCGGGCGGCGGCCGCGGTCCTCGCCAACCCTGAAATCACGGCACTCGATTATGTAGACCTGCGGGCGCCCGGCCACCCGGCGGTGGGCGGGAGCGAACACAGCCTGCCGCCCGCTCCCTAGACCCGAATCCCAGTTGGAGAGCGAGGCTCGACCCAAGGCTCGACCTCAGCGTGAGGGGCGGCAAACCCTCAAGCCGGGGTCGAGAGTCTGAGCTTGCACGATGCCTGTCGCAGGTTTGACAGACCCGTCACAATGCCCTACGTTGAGCGAAATTTCCGTGCATATAGCGGAGAATCGAACCCTTGAGCCTCGCTGAAGGCTCGGACGGAACAAGGCTCAACTCAACCAACAGCTGTCTCGCCGGATCCCCCCAAACCCCGGCGAGGAGGAAATCGGGAGATGGAATCCACTTACCTCGCGGTCATCAAGGTCGTCGGTGCTGGCGGCGGCGGCACCAACGCGGTCAGCCGCATGATCGACGCCGGGATCCGCGGCGTCGAGTTCGTCGCGGTCAACACCGACGCCCAGGCGCTGCAGGCCTGCGACGCCGACATCAAGCTTTCGATCGGCCAGGAGCTGACCCGCGGCCTCGGCGCCGGCGGCAACCCCGAGGTCGGCGCCGGTGCGGCGGCTGAGAGCCGGGATGAGATCAAGGAGGCGCTGAAGGGCGCCGACATGGTCTTCGTCACCGCCGGCGAGGGCGGCGGGACCGGAACCGGCTCGGCGCCGATCATCGCCGAGATCGCCAAGGAGGAGATCGGCGCCCTGACCGTCGGCGCGGTGACCAAGCCGTTCGAGTTCGAGGGCAAACGGCGGATGCAGCAGGCGCTCGAGGGCATCGAGAAACTGCGCAACAACGTCGACACCCTGATCATCGTCCCGAACGAGAAGCTGCTGCAGGCGGTCGAGCGACGGACCTCGGTGCTGGAGGCCTTCCGCCAGGCCGACGACATCCTCCGCCAGGGCGTCCAGGGGATCACCGACCTGATCACGATCCCCGGCCTGATCAACCTCGACTTCGCCGACGTGCGGACGATCATGCGCGACGCCGGCTCGGCCCTGATGGGCGTCGGCTCGGCCTCCGGCGAGGCCCGTGCCCTCGACGCCGCCAAAGCGGCGATCACCTCGCCGCTGATCGAGGAGTCGATCAAAGGCGCGACCGGGATGCTGCTGAACATCACCGGCCCCGAGGACCTTGGCCTGTTCGAGGTCAACGAGGCGGCGCAGCTGGTCCAGGCCGAGGCCGACGACAACGCCAACATCATCTTCGGCTCGGTCGTCGACCAGTCGATGCGCGACGAGGTGCGGGTCACCGTGATCGCCACCGGGTTCGAGGGCTTCGAGCTGCTGGCGCGCTCGCCCCAGCGGGTCCGGCGCCGCTACGAATCGCGGCCGCGGGTCTCGGCGGAGGACAAAGAGATTCGGTCTCTCCGGGTGTCCGAGGATGACATCGACGTTCCTGGGTTCCTGAAGGAATGACTTGAGGGCGGGGGGCGGCCCGGGGGGCCGTCGCGCCGCCGCTTCGCGGGAGTTCGTCGGGACGGCCCCCCGGACCGCCCTCGGCGCTTCGGGCACATTGCGCCAGGAAGCGTGGGATGGGGCCGTCCTCGGGGGCCCGGGGTGCCTGGCTTGCTGGGGTTCGGGGCGCCGGTGGGTTCGCTTGGCGTGACCGCCGGCCCTTCTCACAGTTAGGCTGCCGGTGGTGAGCGTTGAGAACCTTCGCCAGACCCCGCTGCATGAGCAGCATCTGCTGCAGGGGGGGCGGATGGTGGGGTTCGCGGGCTGGTCGATGCCGGTGCAGTACGAGGGGGTGCGGGAGGAGCACCTGGCGGTGCGCACGCACGCCGGCATGTTCGACGTCTCGCACATGGGGGAGGTCGAGGTCGAGGGGCCCGGCGCCCTGGCCTTCCTCCAGCACGTGCTCTCCAACGACATCGCCCGGGTCGAGGTCGGCGGCGCCCAGTACTCCTGCCTCTGCCAGGACGACGGCGGCGTCCTCGACGACCTCTTCGCCTACCGGCTCGGCGGCGACCGCTACCTGGTCGTCACCAACGCCGCCAACCACGAGGCCGACCTCGCCTGGCTCGGCGCCCACAGCCGCGAGTTCGACGTCCACGTCCGCGACGTCGCCGACCGCTACGCGATGCTCGCCGTGCAGGGCCCGCACGCGCGGGCGATCGTCACCCGGGCGCTCGGCCTGCGGCTGCCGCCGCGCTTCGAGGTCGCCGCCGTCCAGGTCGGCCGCCGCCCGGCGCTCGCCTGCGGCACCGGCTACACCGGCGAGGACGGGGTCGAGCTGCTGCTCGATCCCGAGGTCGCGGTGCCGATCTGGCGGGAGCTGCTCGACGCCGGCGTCGTCCCCTGCGGGCTCGGCGCCCGCGACACCCTGCGGCTCGAGGTCTGCTACCCGCTGCACGGCAACGAGCTGACGCCTCAGCGCAACCCGATCGAGGCCGGACTCGGCTGGTGCTGCAGGGAGGAGACCAACTTCGTCGGCTGGGAGGGAGTCGCCAGCGCCCGCGCCGAGGGAACCGCGGAGAAGCTGGTCGCCTTCACGATCGAGGGCGCCGGCATCCCCCGCGCCGGCAACCCCGTGCTCGACGGCGGTGGCCTGGACGCCGGGGTCGTCACCAGCGGCACCTTCTCGCCCTCGCTCGAGGTCGGCGCCGGGATGGCCTACGTCCGGGCCGAGCTGGCCGAGCCCGGCGGCGAGCTCCAGATCGACGTGCGTGGCAAGCGCCGGCCCGCCCGGATAGGTTCCAAACCCCTCTACGAAAGGAGCTGACTTGGCTGAGGCCACCTACCCCGACGACCTGCGCTACCACGACCAGCACGACTGGGCTCGGATCGAGGGCGGCGAGGGCGTCTTCGGGATCACCTGGTTCGCGCAGGACTCGCTCGGCGAGGTCGTCTTCTACGACCCGCCGGAGGTCGGCGCCAGCGTCCAGAAAGACTCCTCCTACGCCGAGGTCGAGTCGGTCAAGGCGGTCTCCGACGTGATCGCGCCGATGTCGGGCGAGATCGTTGCCGTCAACGACGCCCTGGCCGACGCGCCGGAGAAGATCAACGAGGACCCCTACGGCGAGGGCTGGCTGATCCGCGTCAAGCTGACTTCGCCCGAGGAGGCCGAGACGCTGCTCGGCGCCGCGGAATACCGCAAGTTGCTGGATTCCTAGCCCGCCGGCCCGCCCTCCGCGTTCCCTAGCCTTAGGGCGGTGACCCGCTACACCTCCGCCACCCCCGAGGATCGGGCCGAGATGCTGGCCGCGATCGGGGTCGACTCGACCGAGGAGCTGTTCGCCCAGATCCCCGCCGAGCTGCGGCTCGGGCGGCCCCTGGCGCTGCCGCAGGGCCTCGGCGAGGCAGAGGTCTACGAGCGGCTGGCGGCCCTCGCCGCCCGCAACGAGGACGCCGAGTCCCAGGTCTGCTTCGTCGGCGCCGGGATGTACGACCACTACGTGCCGGCGATCGTCGACGCGATCACCTCGCGCTCGGAGTTCCTGACGCCGTACACGCCCTACCAGCCCGAGATCTCCCAGGGCGGCCTGCAGGTGATGTTCGAGTTCCAGACGGCGATGTCGGAGCTGACCGGCCTGCCGGTCGCCAACGCCGGGCTCTATGAGGGGCCCTCGTCGGTCGCCTCCGCCGCCTACCTGGCGATCGGCGCGACGAAGCGGCGGCGCTTCGTCGTCTCCCGCGGCGTCCACCCGCACAGCCGCGAGACCCTCGCCACCTACGCGGCGGGGTTCGACTCGGAGCTGGTCGAGGTCGGCCTCGGGGACGGGGTGACCGACGCCGCGGCGCTGGCCGCGGCGGTCGACGGCGAGACGGCGGCGGTGATCCTGCAGAGCCCGAACTTCCTCGGCGCGGTCGAGGACGTCGCCGCGCTCGGCGCCGCCGCCAGGCAGCACGGCGCCCTGCTGGTCGTCGCCTGCGATCCGATCACGCTCGGCGTCCTCAAGCCGCCCGGCGAGTGCGGCGCCGACATCGCGCTCGGCGAGGGCCAGCCGCTCGGCAACCGCCTCGACTTCGGCGGCCCCTCGTTCGGCTTCTTCTGCGCGACCGAGGAGCAGATCCGCCGCATGCCCGGCCGGATAGCGGGCGAGACCGCGGACGTCGACGGCCGCCGCGGCTTCGTCCTCGCGCTGCAGACGCGCGAGCAGCACATCCGCCGCGAGAAGGCGACCAACAACATCTGCACGGCACAGGCGCTGAACGCGCTCGGGGCGATGGTCCACCTCGCCTGGCTCGGGCGCCAGGGCTTCCGCGAGCTCGGCGAGCTGCTGGTCCGCCGCACGGCCTACGCCCGCGAACGGCTGACGGCAGTCGCCGGCGTGCAGCCGCTGCACGAGGCGCCGGTCGCGCGCGAGTTCGCGGTTCGGCTCGGGGCCCCGGTCGGCCGGGTCCTCGACCGCGTCGCCGAGCGCGGGATCGCCGCCGGCTACCCGCTGGGCCGCGACTACCCCGAGTACGAGGACGGCCTCCTGGTCGCGATCACCGAGCGCCGCAGCCGCGCCCAGATCGACGAGCTGGCCGAGGCGCTCGGCGCCGCGATCGCGGCCGAGAGGGGCGCCCTCGCCGGGGCCGGGGGAGCCGATGTCCCGAGCGAGGCGGTGAGCTGATGGCGCTGACCGAGACGCCGATGCAGCGCGAACGGGCACGGACGATCTACGAGAAGTCCAAGCCCGGCCGCCGCGCCGCCGCCCTGCCCGCCGCCGAAGTCCCGGAGACCCCGCTGGAGGAGCTGATTCCGGCGGCGCTCCTGCGCGCCGAGCCGCCGCGCCTGCCCGAGATCGCCGAGCCGGAGATCGTCCGCCATTACAACAGGCTCTCGCGCCGCAACTTCGACCTCGACAGCGGCTTCTACCCGCTCGGCTCCTGCACGATGAAGCACAACCCACGCCTCAACGAGCGGGTCGCCGCGCTCCCCGGCCACGCCCGGCTGCACCCGGCGCAGGACCCGCGCCGGGCCCAGGGGGCGCTCGAGCTGATGTGGCTGCTGCAGGAGAGCCTGGCGGAGATCTGCGGCCTGCCGCACGTCAGCCTGCAGCCCTCGGCCGGCTCCCACGGCGAGCTCGCCGGCCTGCTCCTGACCCGCGCCTACCACGCCGACCGCGGCGAACGGCGGACCAAGGTGCTGGCCCCCGACACCTCCCACGGCACCAACCCGGCCTCGGTGACGATGGCGGGCTATGAGACCGTCAAGGTCGCGACCAACGAGCGCGGCGGGGTCGAGATGGACGACCTGCGGGCCCAGCTCGAGGCGCACGCCGGCGATGTCGCCTGCCTGATGCTGACCAACCCCAACACGCTCGGCCTGTTCGACGAGAACATCGCCGAGATCGCGGCGCTGATCCACGCCGAGGGCGGCACGCTCTACTACGACGGCGCCAACCTCAACGCGGTGATGGGCCACTCGCGGCCCGGCGACATGGGCTTCGACATCGTCCACGTCAACCTCCACAAGTCCTTCAGCCAGCCGCACGGCGGCGGCGGCCCCGGCGCCGGGCCGATCGCCGTCTCAGAGCGGATCGCGCCGTTCCTGCCGCGGCCGCAGGTGGTGCGGCGCGAGGGCGGCAACGGCCACGGCGCGAGCTACGACCTCGAGTACGAGCGGCCCAAGTCGATCGGCCGCCTGCGCGGCTTCCAGGGCAACTTCGGCGTCTTCGTCCGCTCCTACGCCTACATCCTGAGTCTCGGCGCCGACGGCCTCGCCGAGGCCTCGGAGACCGCCGTCCTCAACGCCAACTACCTGAAGGCGAGGCTGGCCGCCGGCCGCGCCGGCGAGCGGCTGCCGATCGCCTTCGACCGCCACTGCATGCACGAGTTCGTGCTCTCCGGCAAGCCGATGAAGGACTCGCTCGGCCTCGCCACCCTCGACCTCGCCAAGCGGCTGCTCGACTTCGGCTTCCACCCGCCGACCGTCTACTTCCCCCTGCTGGTCGACGAGGCGCTGATGGTCGAGCCGACCGAGACCGAGACGAAGGAGAGCCTCGACGCCTTCGCCGAGGCGATCGAGCAGATCCTCGCCGAGGCCGAGGAGGACCCGGAGGTGGCCCGCAACGCGCCGTACTCGACGCCGGTCCGCCGCCTCGACGAGGTGCGCGCCACCCGCCGCCCGGTCGTCCGCCAGGACCTCGCCGAGGGCTGAGCCGGCGGCCGCGCCGCGGCCGCCGAGGAGAATGGGACGAGGACCCTTTTGCACCCGCCGGTGGTCGGTGCATAATGCGGCGGCTTGTCCACCGCTCGCCATAAATGGGGACGGGGAGTCCTCCGCGCGTCCTCTGCGGCGCTGCTCGGGGCCCTGCTGCTGGGCCTCTGCCTGCTGGCCGCCCAGCGCAGCGAGGCCGCCCGGCCGCCCGCGGTGCGAGTGCTCTCGCCCGGCGACCGGGCGACCCTGCCCGCGCAGCCCTTCTGGGTCCGGGTCCGGCTGGCGCCGGGCGCCCACGCTCTGCGCCTGCGGCTGAACGGACACGCGATCGGCTCCTCGCAGATCGTGCGGGGGCCCGGCCGGGTGCGCCGCGTCCAGGTCTCACCCAACCACGGCTTGCGCTACGGCCGCAACCTGCTGCGGGTCTTCGTCCGCGGCCGCCACGGCGCTCGCCGCCGCGAGACGGTGAGTTTCCGGGTCCGCGCCAACCGGCCGCTCGCCGCCGCCGGGCTCGACCTCTTCGCGGCCCCGGGCAACCGCCTGCGCCTCAGTGGGGCGCGGTCGAAGGTCCACCCGAGCGCCCCCGGCGGCGCCCGGGCGCTGCGCTACCGCTGGCGGATCGTGCGCCGCGATGGACGGGCGGTCGGGGGGCGCGCCGGCGCCGTCGCGGCCGGCGGGGCCCGGCTCGGCGCGCCCGACACGATCGAACCCTCCTTCATCGCCGACGGCATCGAAACGGTCACGATCCGGCTCACCGTGACCGCACCGGACGGCCGCCAGGGATCCGACCTGCTAGTCGTCCGCGCTGACCCACCGCCCTCGGTGCGCCTCGAAACCAGCGCCAGGCAGGGCGACGACTACGGGGTCCGCCTCAGCGGCCCGGTCGACGCCTTCTACAAGGCCGACCCCGCCAAGTGGCTGCAGGTCGTGGTGCTGAGGCGGGCCGACCTCAGCTTCGTCTCCAACACCAGCTACGAATGTGATGCCGCCACCGCCCACCCGTTCGACGCGGCGCCGGAGCTGAAGTCGTGCGTCGACCGTGTCCACGCCGCGATCGCGAACCTGGCCGACAAGGCGCACAGCTACATCGCGATCGTCGTCAGCCAGCCGGGCCCCAACCCGGCTGTTCAGCCGCCGGCCGGGGTCGGCCGGGCGCTGCAGGGGTTCGTCAACGTCTGGGGCTGGTGGGACCCGAAGGTGAAGGTCCAGCGTGGCGCCTACGCGGCGGTCCTCGTCCCCGGCCTGGTCCGGGAAACGGTCGACAGCGCCTCGCCGAACCAGGGGCCGGGCGCTGCGATCGTCGGCAACCTGATCCGCGACAACGAAGGCAACTACCAGCTGACGCCGAGCGAGCGGGTCCGGTTCGAAGTCAACGCGCCCGGCACCGACGCCACCCACAACGTGATCGCGATCGGCTCGCAGAAGTTCGAACAGGCGGTCCCGAGCGGATCCAGGGGCGGCTTCCAGGTGCTGGTCGTGGACCCGCGCACCCTGGAAGGACGCTCGCGCTGGTTCGAGACCGCTGGCGACGGCCCCGGGCTGAGCGCGATGAACGCGTTCATCAAGACCGAAGTCGAAGCGAAGACGAGCCCGTTCAGCCCCACCTACCTGGTCTTCGTCGCCAGTCATGGGACCCCCGCGATGACTCTGACCAAGTCGCTTGCCGAAGGGCTCAGCGAGCTCGGCGGGAAGATCGAAAGCCTGGGCGGAACGCGGGGCAGGCTGGCGGCGGCGCTCGACTCGCGCAAGGCCAAGAACACCAGCTACGTGCTGATCGGGGGCTCCAACCTGGGCGGCGGCCGCGGCGAAGACACGACGGCCTCCGGCCCGCAGGTCGTCGACGGCATCCTCGCCCGCGGCGCGCGCTTTTACCAGTACGCGGTCCAGCCAGGCGCCGCCCCCGCCGACGACCCGGCCGCCCGCATCGGGTCCGAGCAGCTGATCGGGGTCCTCGAACAGAAGCCGACGCCCTGGCCCGACCGCGGCGACCCCGGCAAGGAAGCGGCGATCCGCTACCTCGGCACCCAGGTGCTCGGCACCGACAGCCCGCGCAGCCAGTACTGGACGCGCCCCTACGACGCCGGCAGCTGGGAAAAGGTGGCGGCCTCGATCAAGGCGCTGCCCTTCGCCGACGGCCAGGGGTTCAATGCCGATGACTTCGCCTGGGCGCAGGCCGAGCTGACGAAGGAGATCGGCTGGCTCGGCAACGTCTATGCCTACCTCGGCGCGCTCGCCCGGCCGTTCACCGAAAACGGTCTGAAGAGCTGGGCGGCGCTGCAGCTGGTCGCCGAAAAGGTGCAGAAGGAAGTCCAGGCCTCGCCAGGGGCCCAGGCCAAAGCCCGCGCCGACGTGATCTGGGACCTCGCCCTGGACCTGGGCGGTCACCTGCCGATCGTCGGCGACGTGGTCGACATCGGCGCCGGCATCTACCACTACGCGACCGGTCTGGCCGAGGTCGAAAACGAGCCCGCGGACAACGACTTCTCGGTCCAGGTGCGCGAACTCGGCAAGCGTCTGGCCGACCGCCTGCAGGCCGCTCAGACGGTGATGACGCGGCAGTTTCCCGACGTCGCCGCGTCCGACTACGGGCGGCTGCGGACGATCGGCGCCTGCACCGCGCCGGTGGTCAGCGAACGCGCCGCCTGTCCGCAGGACCCCGGTTCCTGGCAGTTCACCCAGGACGACCAGGCCAAGCTCGCCAAGGTGGTCGAAACGGCGGCCGAGGCGAGCGCCTACACAGCGCTGGTCCCCGCCCGGTACTCGCTCTTCCAGTTTCCGGTCGACTACTTCACCGACGCCCGCTACTGGGTCGGGACGACCCTCGCCGGAGCGGTCTGCTGGTGGCCGTTCGGCGACCTGCCGGCGAGCGCGCAGGTGGCACGCCCCTTCTTCGGCCCGCCCCCGTACGATCCGCGCTCGGCGAACTTCGACACCTACCAGGTGATGGCGCTCGGGATCAAGGAAGGGGCGGGCACGATCACCAACAAATTCAAGGTCAGCGTGCCGGCGGCGGGGCTGACCGATCACCTGTTCGGCGAAGGCGCCGACGATCTCGGGCTCGATCGCGAACTGTTCTTCGATCGCTACTTCGCTCACACCGAATCGCTCGCCCACTTCCCCGAAGACACCAGCCCGACGGGCTGGGGAAAGCTCAAGTGCCCGGTCAACGAAGGGACCGTGCCGCCGCTCGGCGCCCCACGGAGCGTCGGCGTCGCCAGCGCTTACCGCCTCGGGGTTCCGGTCTCCTTCACGGTGCCCGCCGGCGGTCCCGCCACGGCGACGCTGACCCTCACCCTCGGCACCGCGAAGCCCCGCCGCGCGGTGGCGGGCAGGCCGCTGCGCAGCGGCACGATTCTCACCCGCGTGCGACTCCGGGCCCGCGAACCGGGCCCCAACCGGGTCGGCCTGCAGGTCCCGCGCCGCTTCGTCAAACGGATCCTCGCCACCAGGATCCGCAAGGCCACCCTGTCGCTGCGACTTCTCACCGCCGGCGGTGGGACGATCAACCGCCGCACCACCATCAAGCTCACCGGCTGAAGGCCTAGAGCTCGGGCAGGTCCTGTTCGAGCTCGAGGACCGGGGCGAAGAGGTCGCC
The DNA here is from genome assembly GCA_046330305.1 of Solirubrobacterales bacterium. Classification (GTDB taxonomy): domain Bacteria; phylum Actinomycetota; class Thermoleophilia; order Solirubrobacterales; family 70-9; genus VAYN01. The sequence continues at coordinate 131,449 of JAXLTA010000014.1, forward strand.
GTGCTGCTCGATCCGCTCGATCACGGCGCCCGCCTCGAAGACCAGCGGCCTCCCGTCGCCGGAGTCGGCCGCCGCCTCGACCTCCTCCCAGCGCAGCGGGGTGGAGGCGGTCGGGCGTTCGCGGGCGCGCAGGCTGTAGACGGCGATCGTGGTTTTCGTCGGGTGGTTCTGGGACCAGTCGACGAAGACCTTGTCGGCGCGGTCGACCTTCTTCATCTTCGAGACGACCCGGTCGGGGGTCTGCTTCTCGAGCAGCTGGGCGATCGCTTTGGCGAGGGGTTTGGTGACCTCGTAGCTGACGTCCTTGCGGTTCAGCGGCACGTAGACCTGCATCCCCTTCGAGCCCGAGGTCTTGGGGAAGGACTCGACCCCGAAGTGGCCGAACAGCTCGCGCAGGCGCAGCGCCACCCGGCAGCAGTCGACGACGTCGGCGGGCGGGCCGGGGTCGAGGTCGAAGGCGAGCACGGTCGGGCGCTTGGGGGCGCGGCCGAGCGAGAGCGAGGGGTGGAGCTCGATCGAGGCGAGCTGGGCCATCCAGATCAGGGTCGGGCGCCCGTCACAGACGCAGAAATCGATCTTGCCCGAGTCCGGCCCGGCGCTGACGCTGGTCGTCTTCACCCATTTAGGCCGGTGCTTGGGGCAGCGCTTCTCGAAGAAGGCCGACGCCGTGTCCTCGACGCCTTCGGGGAAGCGGCGTAGGGTCACCGCCCGGCCCTTCAGGTGCGGCACCATCGCCGTCGCGACGCGGGCGTAGTAGTCGACCATCTCGCCCTTGCTGAACCCGGTGGCGGGGTAGAGGACCTTGTCGAGGTTGGTGAGCTTCAGCTCCCGCCCGTCGACCTCGACCACGCGCGAGGCAGAGGAGGCCACGACCTATTTGGCTTTGGCTTTGGCGCGGCCTTTTTGCTTTTTCGCCGGCGCTTTGCGTTTTTTCGAAGCCGGTTTGGATTTCGCCTTCGGTTTCGAAGTGGCTTTCGGCTTGGCCTTGGCGCCGCCGTCGCCGCGGCGCTCCTTGACCGCGGCGATGCTCTGCTCGAGCGCCGCCATCAGGTCCGGGGCCTTGGTCGCCTCGGGCTCCTCGGTCTCGGGGGCGACGATCTCCTTGCCTTCGGCCTTCTGTTCGATCAGCGCCAACAGCTGCTCGCGGTACTCGTCGCGGTAGCTGGTGGGATCGAACTCGGTGCTCAGCGAGTCGATCAGCGCTTCCGCCATCTGCTGCTCTTTCTTCGCGACTTTCGCCTTCTTCTCGGGCAGCGCGTCGTCGAGCTCGGAGGGCGGGACCACCTCGTCGGCGAACCGCATCGTGGTCAGCGTCAGGACGCCGCCGGAGGCGCGGATCGCGGCCAGGTGCTCTTTGTTGCGCAGGACGAAGCGGGCGACCGCGGCCTTGCCGGAGCTCTCCATCGCGTTCGCCAGCAGCGAGTAGGCGCGCTCGGCGCCGTCGCCGGGCCCCAGGTAGTAGGGGCTGTCGAAGTACATGGGGTCGATTTCGGCGACGTCGACGAAGTCCTGGACCTCGATCGCGCGGCTCTTTTCCGGCGCCAGCGCCCCGAGCTCGTCTTTGGTCAGCGGCACGTACTGGCCCGGGGTGATCTCGTAGGCGCGGATGATCTCGTCGTAGGGCACCTCTTCCTCGGTCCCCTCGGCGAAGCGGCGGTGTTTGATCCGCGCCGAGTCCGATTCGCGGATCTCGCGCAGGGCGATGCTGCGCCGCGCCACGGCGCTGTAGAGCTTCACGGGCACGTTGAGGAGCCCGAAGCTGATCGAACCGCTCCACAGGGATCTTGCCATCAGCCCATCACCTACCCGGGATTGTTCCAGCCGATGCCAGGCGCTCCTGCCGGGCCCCCCGGCCGGGATTCATCTTGCGTCCCCGGCCGGCGCCCTCAGCGGGAGCAGCACCAGCCCTCGACCACCGGGAAGGCGACGGCGCCCTCGCTGCCGGGAGCGAAGGCGGCGGAGACGTCGCCGACGGCGCGGCCGCGGCCGCGCGGGAGGGAGCGCCACTCGCCGCGGCCGCCACCACGGGAGCACTCCTCGCCACGTCTTCATGCAGGGGATACGTGCGAGTCGCCCCCAGAGGTCCCGGCCACGTAGATTTCAGCGCCCGTGAGCGCACCGATCATCTTCTCCGGCATCCAGCCGACCGGCCGCAAGCACCTCGGCAACTACATCGGGGCGATCCGCCAGTACGTCGAGGGGCAGGACCGCGGCGACCCGGCGATCTTCTGCATCGTCGACCTGCACGCGATCTCGGTCGCCTACGACCCCGAGGAGCTGCGCGAGCGCGTCTACGACACCACCGCGATCCTGCTCGCCGCCGGCCTCGACCCGGAGCGCTGCATCCTCTTCCGCCAGTCCGACGTCCGCGAGCACACCGAGCTGACCTGGCTGCTCTCGGCGGTCACCGCCCACGGCGACCTCAACCGCATGCACCAGTTCAAGGACAAGTCGGCCAAACAGCAGGAGCTGGTCTCGGCGGCGCTCTTCTACTACCCGGTGCTGATGGCGGCCGACGTGCTCGCCTACCGCGCCACCGAGGTGCCGGTCGGCGACGACCAGCGCCAGCACGTCGAGCTGATGCGGGAGATCGCCCGCCGCTTCAACGAGCGCTTCGGCGAGACCCTGGTCGTGCCGGAGCTGAAGATCCCTGCGATCGGCGCCCGGATCATGGACCTGCAGGAGCCGCAGAACAAGATGTCGACGACGAGCTCGACCGAGGCCGGCACCGTCTACGTGCTCGACGATGAGAAGGCGATTCGCAAGAAGCTCGGCAGCGCGGTCACCGACTCCGGCCGCGAGATCGTCCGCTCCCCGGAGAAGCCCGGCGTCACCAACCTGATCGACATCCTCGCCGCCGCCCGCGGCATCGACCACGCCGAGGTCGAGCGCCAGTTCGCGGGGGCGGGCTACGGCGACTTCAAGCGGGCGGTCGCCGACGGCGTCGTCGACCTCCTGGCGCCGGTTCGCGAGCGCTACCGCGAGCTGCGGCCGGACCAGACGGCCCTCGACGAGACGCTCGCCGCGGGCGCCGCCAAGGCCCGGGCGATCGCCGCTCCGGTCGTGGCCGAGGTCCGCGACCGCATGGGCTTCTAGTCTCTAGCTGTGGCGGTCGCCGACCTCGACCTCGATCTCGACGTCTTCGCGGGGCCGTTCGACCTGCTGCTCGCGGTCGTCCTGCGCGAAGAGGTCAGCCTGCTCGAGCTGCAGCTCGGCGAGGTCGTCGTCGCCTACGTCGAGCACCTCGAGAGCGAGGGCGAGCTCGAGCTCGAGGTGGCGACCGAGTTCCTGGTCCTGATCGCCGCCCTGCTGGAGCTGAAGTCGCGGCTGATGCTGCCGGGCCCCGAGGACGGGCTCGAGGAGCTCGCTCCGGAGGAGGCGGTCGAGGAGCTGCTGGCGCGGATGCTGGAGTACCGCCGCTACCGCGACGCCGCCGCCGTGCTCGCCGAGCGCTTCGAGTCCCAGCGCGGCTTCCTCTACCGCTCGGCGCCGCTGCCGCCGGCGCTGCGCCGGGTCGCGGTCGACGCCGCCGTCGCCGTCTACGACCCCGACCTGCTCGGCAGCGCGATCGGTGACCTGCTGACCGAGCCCGAGGAGCTCGACATCAGCCACATCCGCCCGACGGTCTCGCTGCAGCGGCGGCTGACGGCGCTGCGGGACGCGCTCGGGCGCCGCGCCAGCATCGACTTCGACGAGGAGTTCGGCGGCGAGGATCGGCTGACGCAGGCGGTGACGATCTTCGCCCTGCTCGAGCTCTACCGCAAGGGCGAGGTGACCTGGGAGCAGAGCGAGGCCTTCGGACCGATCACAGTCAAGAAGGCGAGCCCGCGATGACCAGCGACCTGGCGCGCACGATCGAGGCCCTGCTGTTCCTCTCGCCGCAGCCGGTCTCGGCCGCCGACCTGGCGATGGCCGCCGAGGCGACCGAAGGCCAGGTCGAGGAGGCGATCGAGGTGCTGCGGGAGGACCTCGCCGAGGGCCGGCGGGGCGTCGTCCTGCGCGAGGTCTCCGGCGGCTACGCGCTGGCCAGCGACCCGGCCGCCGAGCAGGCGGCGCGGCGGCTCCTGGCCCAGCCGCGGACGCCGCCGCTGACCCAGGCCCAGGCGGAGACGCTGGCGATCGTCGCCTACCTGCAACCGGTCTCCCGCCCCGAGATCGCCCGGATCCGCGGCGTCAGCGGCGAGTCCGCCGTCCAGACCCTGGCCGAGCGCGGCCTGATCGAGGAGTCGGGCCGCTCGCGCTTCGGCGCCGCGATCTTCAAGACGACCGAGCTGTTCGAGCGGCTCTTCGGACTCGCCGGCCTCGAGCAGCTGCCCGACCCGGCCCAGTTCGATCCCAGCCCCGAGGATGAGCGGGAGCTGCGCGAGCGGCTCCTGAAGGCCGGGGAACAGCGCGCGGAGCCATGACCGGGTCGTGAGGCTCGCGAAGTTCCTCGCCCACGGCGGTGTGGCTTCGCGGCGCAAAGCGGAGCTGATCATCGCCAAGGGCGTGGTCACGGTCGGCGGCGAGGTGGTGACCGACCCGGCGCGCGACGTCGGCGCCGCTGACGACGTGCGCGTCGCCGGCAAGCCGGTCGGCGCCGAGGCGGTCGAGGTCTGGGTGGTGAACAAGCCCGCCGGCGTCGTCTCGACGGCGCGCGAGCCCGGCTCGCGGCCGGCGGTCGTCGAGCTGGTCGACTCGCCGGCCCGCCTCTACCCCGTCGGACGCCTCGACGCCGACTCGACCGGCCTGCTGCTGCTGACCAACGACGGCGCCCTCGCCAACCGCCTCACCCACCCCCGCTTCGAGGTCGCCAAGACCTACCGGGCGCGGCTGCGGGAGCCGATCGGCGAGGCCGAGATCGAGCGCCTGCGGGGCGGGGTGGAGCTGGACGACGGCCCGACCGGACCGGCCGAGGTCCGCCGCCGCGGTCCGCGCGAGATCGAGATCGTGCTGCGCGAAGGCCGCAACCGCCAGGTGCGGCGGATGGCGGAGGCGGTCGGCAACCGCGTTCTCGGCCTGCGCCGGACCGGCTTCGGCTCGCTGGCGCTCGGCGAGCTCCGCGAGGGCGCCGCTCGTCGCCTCAGCGAGGAGGAGATCGCCCGGCTCTGGAAAGATGCGGAGCCGTGAGCGTGGAGCGAGGTCGCTACGAGCCGCCGCAGCGGCGCCTGTTCGCCGTCCGCGGCGCGGCGCAGGCGGAGGCCAACGAGGTCGAGGCCATCCTCGACGCGACCGAGGAGCTGCTGCGGGCGCTGATCGAGCGCAACCGGCTCGAGCCGGCCGAGATGGTCAGCTGCCTGTTCACGGTCACCGACGACCTCGACGCCGAGTTCCCCGCGGTCGCCGCCCGCCGCCTCGGGCTGACCGCGGTGCCGCTGCTCTGCTGCCGCGAGATCCCGGTCCCCGGCTCGATGCCGCGGGTGATCCGGGTCCTGCTCCACTTCTACGGCCCGGCGGAGATCGAGCCGGTTCACGTCTACGTCGGCGAGGCGCAGAAGCTGCGCCAGGACCTCTCGGCGGCCCAGTAGCGCCGCCGCGCCCGCCTGCGTCACAATCAGCCCGATGACGATCACCTTCGCCGAGAAGCTCGCCCGGATGCCGGGCTACCAGGCGGGCGTGCCGACCGGCCAGTCCTCCGCCCAGGTAGCGGCCGGCGAGATCGCGCAGCTCGCCTCCAACGAGTCGCCGTTCCCGCCGCACCCCGAGGTCGTCGAGGCGATCCAGCGCACGGCGACGGCGATGAACCGCTACCCCGACCCCGACGCGACGCTGATGCGGCGGCGGATCGCCGAGCGCTTCGAGACCCAGCCCGGCCGCGTCGCGGTCGGCAACGGCTCCTGCGAGCTGCTGCTGGCCGCCGCCGACGCGCTCTGCGAGCCCGGGGCGGAGATCGTCTACGCCTGGCCGGCCTTCTCGATGTACCCCTACCTGCCGGCCCTGACCGGCGCCCGCGAGATCCGCGTGCCGCTCGCCGAGGGCTGGGTGCACGACCTCGACGCGATGGCGGCCGAGGTGACGGCGGCGACCCAGCTGCTGATCGTCTGCAACCCGAACAACCCGACCGCGACCCACATCCCGGCGGCCGAGATCGGCGCCTTCTGCGAGCGGATCCCGCCGCACGTGACGGTGATCCTCGACGAGGCCTACGTCGAGTTCCAGACCGTCGACGACCCGGACGCCACGGTCGACCTGCTGCGCGACTTCCCGAACCTCGTCGTCCTGCGCACCTTCAGCAAGGCCTACGGCCTGGCCGGCCTGCGGGTCGGCTACGCGCTCGGGTCGGCCGAGTTCCGGGCCGCGGTCGACGCGGTCCGCCAGCCGTTCAGCGTCAACGCGCTCGCCCAGGCGGCGGGGGCGGAGGCGATCCGCCACCAGGACGACGTCCTGCGCCGGGTCGAGAGCACCGTCGCCGAGCGGCTGCGGGTCGAGGAGGAGCTGCACCGGCTCGGCCTGCGCACCGCCGCCAGCGAGGCCAACTTCTCCTGGATCGACCTCGGCGATGCCGAGGAAGCCGAGGTGCTGGCCGGGCTGGCCGAGCGCCAGATCGCGGTCCGCCCCGGCGCCGCGCTCGGCGAACCGGGCCACATCCGGGTCAGCTACGGCACCCCGGCCGAGGACGATCGCTTCCTCGGCGCCCTCGCCGAGCTGGTCTCCTAGCGGCGCGGCCCCGCGCGGCTGGACTGAAGCCGCGGCCCGTGCTACAACCTTGCCCAGAGTGACGCCGGCCAGAGCCACATCCAGCGACGTCCGCCGCGCCAGCGGCGCCGCGGTCGTCCCTGCGCAGCTCGGCTACTGGTATTGGCGATTTAGCTAGGCGTCCGGCCTGGCGGTCTCCTGCTGCCGCCACGACATCCTTTTCGGCCCGGGCGCCGGAAGCCCCCACGGCCATCGCGCCGCCGCGAACCGGCGCCGGCGTGACAGAAAGTACGATCTCAGCGATTTGGAGAAAGGCGAAGACAAAATGTTCATCGGGATGGAGAAGGGGGCCAAGCGCGACCTGGTACGGGACCAGCGGATCGCCAAAGTGGTGGAGCTGGTGCCGCCGGAACGGCTGCTCGCGGAGCTCGAGCTCGGTGAGCGGCGCGCCAAGGAGGTGGTCCGCAGCCGCGAGGAAGTCGTCGAGGTGCTGCAGGGCGAGGACGACCGCCTGATGGTGGTGGTCGGGCCGTGCAGCGTGCACGACCCGAAAGCGGCGCTCGAGTACGCGACGCGGCTGGCCCACCTGAAGCGCCAGCTGGAGGATCGGCTGCTGATCGTGATGCGGGTCTACTTCGAGAAGCCGCGGACCACCACCGGCTGGAAGGGCCTGATCAACGACCCCCACCTCGACGGCTCGGGCGACGTCAACGCCGGCCTGCGGATCGGCCGCAAGCTGCTGCTCGACGTCCTCGACCTCGGGCTCGCCACGGGCTGTGAGTTCCTCGACCCGATCACGCCGCAGTACATCGCCGACACGGTCGCCTGGGGGGCGATCGGGGCCCGCACGACCGAGAGCCAGACCCACCGCCAGCTCGGCTCCGGCCTCTCGATGCCGATCGGGTTCAAGAACCGCACCGACGGCAACGTCCAGGTCGCGGTCGACGCGGTGCGGGCGGCGGCCGCCAGCCACGCCTTCGCCGGCATCGACGACGCCGGCCAGCCGGCGATCCTGCACACCACCGGCAACCCCGACTGCCACGTCATCCTGCGCGGCGGCAACGGGGTGCCGAACTACCACGTGCCCGAGGTCGAGGATGCGCTGGTCACGCTCGGGATCGCCGGCCTGCCGGAGCGGCTGGTGATCGACGCCTCCCACGACAACAGCGGCAAGGACCCCGAACGGCAGTTCTTCGCCGCCGGCGAAATCGCCGACCAGGTCGCCGATGGCAACGGAGCGATCGTCGGGGTGATGCTGGAGTCCTTCCTGGTCGAGGGCCGCCAGGACCTGAGGCCGGGCGAGCAGCTGACCTACGGCCAGTCGATCACCGACCCCTGCATCGACTGGAGGCACACCGTCTCCGCGCTGGAGCGGTTCGCGGCGGCGGTCGAAGCGCGGCGCGGTTGAGGCCGCGGACCGGGCGATGAGCGAGGCTCCCCGGGTCGCCGTCCTCGGCGTCGGCCTGATCGGCGGCTCGATCGGGCTCGCCGCCAAGCGGCGGCTCGGCGCCGAGGTGGTCGGCCACAGCCGCCGCCCCGCCACCCTGGAGCGGGCTCTGGCGCTGGGCGCGATCGACCGCGCCGCCGAGTCGCCGGCGGCGGCCTGCGCCGGCGCCGAGCTGATCTTCTGCGCGGCGCCGGTGGCGAAGCTGGCGGCGCAGGTCGGCGAGGCGCTGGCCGCCGCCGGGCCCGGCGCCGTCGTCACCGACGTCGGCTCGACCAAGGGCGAGCTGGTGGCCGCCCGCGGCGGCGACGAGCGTTTCATCGGCGGTCACCCGCTGGCCGGGGCGGAGACGGCCGGGGTCGAGAACGCCCGGGCCGACCTCTTCGAGGGCGCCCGCTGGTACCTGACCCCGACCGAGCGCTCCAGCGGCCTGCTCTACGACCGGCTGCAGCGCTTCGTGGCGGCGCTCGGGGCGCGGCCGCAGGCGATCGAGCCGGCCACCCACGACCGCCTGATGGCGACCGTCAGCCACATGCCGCACGTCGTCGCCAACGCGCTGGTCGCCGAGGCGGCACGGGCGCTTACGGCCGACACCGAGCGGCTGCCCGAGGTCGGGCCGAGCTTCCGCGACGCGACCCGGGTCGCCGGCTCCAACCCCGAGATGTGGGGTGACATCCTGGCCAGCAACCGCGACGCGGTCGCCGCCTCGGTCGAGTCGGTGGCCGCCCGCCTGGGGGAGGCGGCGCGCCTGATTCGCGGCGGCGACGCCGCGGCGATCGCCGCCTGGCAGGCCTCCGCGGCCGCCGACCGCCACCGCTTGCTCGACGCCGACTCCGGCGCCGGCCCGCTGCGCGAGCTGCGGGTGATCGTCGCCAACCGGCCGGGGACGATGGCCGGGCTGGCGCTGGCGCTGGCCGAGGCCGGGGTCAACATCGAGGACATGGCCCTGCACCCGGCGCCCGACATGACCTCCGGCGCCGTCACCCTCTGGGTCGCCGGCGAGGAGGCCGCGGCGCGGGCGGCGGAGCTGGTGCGCGGCCTCGGCCACTCGGTCTCCCTCGTCGAGGACGAGTAGGGGCCCCCGGTGAGCACCGCCCGCTTCGCTCCCGCCGGGCCGCTGCGCGGCCTGCTGCGCCCGCCCTCGGACAAGTCGATCTCCCACCGAGCGGCGCTGATCGCGGCGATGGGGGAGGGGGTGACGCCGATCCGCGGCTATCTCGACGCCGCCGACACGCGCTCGACGCTGGCCGCGGTCGAGGCGCTCGGCGCCGGGGTCGAGAACGCCGACCCGGGGCGGATCTCGACCGACCTGCGAATCCACGGCGTCGGCCTGCGCGGCGCCGGTCCGGCGAGCGTCGACGTCGGCAACGCCGGCACCCTGCTGCGGCTGCTCCCCGGCTGGCTGGCGGGGCAGGTGGGGGAGAGCTGGACGCTCGACGGCGACGACTCGATCCGCCGCCGCCCGGTCGACCGGATCGCGGTGCCGCTGCGCCGGATGGGCGCCCAGCTGAGCGCCCGTGAGGACCGGCTGCCGCCGCTGGAGATCCGCGGCGCGGAGCTGCACGGGATCACCTACGAGATGCCGATCGCCAGCGCCCAGGTCAAGTCCTGCCTGCTGCTCGCCGGGCTGCTTGCCGCGGGCGAGACGCGGGTGATCGAGCCGGCGCCGAGCCGCGACCACACCGAGCGGATGCTCCGCGCCGCAGGGGCCGAGGTTCGCAGCGAGGGCCGGCGGGTCACCGTCGCCCCGGCGCCGAGCCTGGAGCCGGGCAGGATCGTGGTTCCCACCGACTTCTCCTCGGCCGCCTTCTTCCTCACCGCCGCGACCCTGGTCGCGGGCAGCGAGGTCGAGCTCGCGGGCGTCGGCGTCAACCCCACCCGCACCGGTCTGCTGACGATCCTCGAGCGGATGGGTGCGCTCGGCATCCGGGTCGAGGAGGAGGGCGAGGAGGGCGGCGAGCCGACCGCCACCCTGCGCGTCCGCGCCTCCGAGCTGCGCGCGACCGAGGTGAGCGGAGCCGACGTGCCGCTGGCGATCGACGAGCTGCCGCTGGTCGCGCTCGCCGCCTGCTTTGCCGAGGGCCAGACCGTGATCCGCGACGCGGCGGAGCTGCGCCGCAAGGAGTCCGACCGGATCGAGACCGTGACCGCCGCGCTGCGGGCGCTCGGCGGCGAGGTCGAGGCGACTCCCGACGGGATGGTCGTGGCCGGGACCGGTGGCCTGCGCGGCGGCCGGATCGCCTCCCGCGGCGATCACCGGATCGCGATGCTGGGCGCCGTCGCCGGCCTCGCCAGCGCCGAGGGCGTCGAGGTCGAGGGCATGGAGGCTGCCGCGGTCAGCTATCCCGGCTTCGAGGCCGACCTCGCCTCGCTGCTCGGCTGAGCGCGCGGGCCGCCCCCCGGCGGCGGTCATCGAGGGCGCCGGCCCGCGCCGGGCGGCGGCGGTCCGGCGCCGGCGCGCCCATCTCCATACCCTCCCGGCCATGGTGATCGCGATCGACGGCCCCGCCGGGGCCGGCAAGTCCTCCGTCGCCCGCGCCGTGGCCGGCGAGCTCGGGATCACCTATCTCGACTCCGGGGCGATGTACCGGTGCGTCGCGCTGGCGGCGCTCGAGGCCCGCGCCGACCTCGACGACGGCGCCGCCCTGGCGACCCTGGCCGGAGGGCTGGCGATCGAGTTCGAGGGCCGCCGCGTCCTGCTCGACGGGACCGACGTCAGCGACGCGATCCGGGCGCCGGCGGTGACCGCCGCCGCCTCGCGGGTCTCGGTCCACCCCGGCGTGCGGGCGGCGATGGTCGCGCGGCAGCGGGCGCTGATCTCCCGTGGCGACTACGTCGCCGAGGGGCGCGACATCGGCACCGTGGTCAGCCCCGACTCCCCGCTCAAGGTCTTCCTCACCGCCAGCGACGAGGAGCGCGCCCGCCGCCGCGCCGCCGAGAGCGGCGAGGACTACGAGGCGGTGCTCGCCGCCCAGCGCGGCCGCGACGCCCGCGATACCGAGCGCGAGCATGGCGCCCTGCGCCCCGCCGAGGACGCGGTCGAGCTGGACACCACCGGCCTCAGCCTCGGGGAGGTCGTCGCCCGGGTCGTCGCCCTCGCCCGCGAGCGGGGGCTGGCGTGAGCCGGCTGCCCGCCGTCGCCGTCGTCGGCTTTCCCAACGTCGGCAAGAGCACCCTGGTCAACCGCCTGGTCGGCGGCACCGAGGCGGTGACCGCGGCCGAGCCGGGCGTGACCCGCGACCGCAAGCGGCTCGCGACCGTCTGGAACGGGGTCGGGTTCGAGCTGATCGACACCGGTGGGATCGATCTCGAGGACGAGGCCGAGCTGGCCCGCGACGTCCAGGCCCAGGCGCGCCTGGCGATCGCCGAGGCCGACGTCGTCGTCCTCGTGGTCGACGGCCGCGCCGGACTGCGGGCCGGCGACGCCGAGCTGGGGCGGACGCTGCGCGGCGCCTCGGTCCCGGTCCTTGTCGCGGTCAACAAGGCCGACCGCCCCGACGACCACGGGATCACCGCCGAGTTCCACGCGCTCGGCCTCGGCGAGCCGGTCGCGGTCTCGGCCACCCACGGGCTCGGCACCGGCGACCTGCTCGACGCGATCGTCGCCGCCCTCGGCCAGCGCGAGCCGGCCGCCGAGGAGGCCGACGACGCGGTCCGGGTCGCCGTCGTCGGCCGTCCCAACGTCGGCAAGTCCTCGCTGGTCAACGCCTTCCTCGGCTCCGACCGGGTGATCGTCTCCGACCTCGCCGGGACAACCCGCGACGCGATCGACACCGAGCTCGAGGTCGCCGGGCGGCGGCTGATCCTGGTCGACACCGCCGGCCTGCGGCGGCGCTCGAAGGTCGCCGGCACGGTCGACTACTACGCCCAGCTGCGCACCGAACGCGCGGTCGACCGCGCCGACGTCGCGATCGTCGTCTGCGACGCCGCCGAGGGCGTCACCGCCGAGGATCTGCGGATCGCCGAGCTGGCGATGAAGGCCGGCTGCGCCTGCCTGCTGGTCCTCAACAAGTGGGACCGGACCGAGACCGACATCGACGACGCCCGCGCCCGGGTCGCCCGCAAGGTGCGGCTGCGGCCGGCGGTGATCACCTGCTCGGCGACCCGCGGCCGCAACGTGCCCAGCCTGCTGCCGCGCGCCCTCGAGCTGGCCGACCGCCGCGGCGAGCGGATCCCGACCTCCGAGCTGAACCGGTTCGTCAGCGACGTCGTCGCCCGCACCCCGCCGCCGGCCAAACGCGGCCGCCGGCTGAAGCTGCTCTACGCGGCGCAGGTCGGCGAGCGCCCGCCGCGGATCGCGATCCAGGTCAACGACCGCAAGCTGATCAGCCGCGAGTGGGCCTTCCACCTGGAGAACCGGATGCGCGAGAGCTACGGGCTCGAGGGCGTGCCGCTGGTGATCGACTTCGTCCCCCGCTCCGGGTACCGAGGGCGGGAGGATTAGATGATCGGTTGCACGGCGAGGTTTGACTGGGGGCGCACCCGGCCAAGCAGACCAAGGACGCAGGGCGCGGCCTTTGCCGGTTGGCAAAGGCAAGCCCGAGGACGCCGGGATGCGCAGCGTGCCGGGCGCGTCAGCCAGGTGAGCCTGGTCGTGGAACCGATCATCTAGCTAGGCTTCCGCCCATGCCGACCTTCAAGCCCCTCGCCGAGAACGAGCACCTGTTCACCTCCGAGTCCGTCACCGAGGGCCATCCCGACAAGGTCGCCGACCAGATCTCCGACGGCGTCCTCGACGCGGTCCTGGCGGGGGACCCGGGCGGGCGGGTGGCCTGCGAGACGCTCGTCAACACCGGCATGGCCGTCGTCTCGGGCGAGATCTCGACCGACGTCCACCTCGACATCCCCGACATCGTCCGCGAGACGATCCGCGAGATCGGCTACGACCACGGCGACTACGGCTACAACTGCGACCACATCTCGGTCCTGGTCTCGCTCGACAAGCAGTCGCCCGACATCGCCCAGGGCGTCGACGCCTCCCACGAGGCCCGCTCGGGCGCCGACGACGACGAGCTGCTGATCGCCGGCGCCGGCGACCAGGGGATGATGTTCGGCTACGCCTCCGAGGAGACCGAGGCGCTGATGCCGATGCCGATCCACATCGCCCACCGGCTGGCGGAACGGCTGGCGGCGGTGCGCAAGGACGGCAGCCTCGACTACCTCGGTCCCGACGGCAAGACCCAGGTGACGGTCCGCTACGCCGACGGCCGCCCGGTCTCGATCGACAAGCTGCTGATCTCGACCCAGCACGCCGAGGGCGTCGACTCGGAGTCGCAGATCAAGCCCGACCTCTGGGAGCACGTCGTCCTCCCGGTCCTGGCCAGCGAGGTCCCCGGCCGCTACGACGCCGAGGAACTGCGCCAGAACTTCCTCGTCAACCCGACCGGCAAGTTCGTGATCGGCGGCCCGGTCGGCGACGCCGGCCTCACCGGCCGCAAGATCATCGTCGACACCTACGGCGGCATGGCCCGCCACGGCGGCGGCGCCTTCTCCGGCAAGGACCCCTCCAAGGTCGACCGCTCGGCCGCCTACGCCGCCCGCTACGTCGCCAAGAACGTCGTCGCCGCCGGCCTCGCCGAGCGCTGCGAGGTCCAGGTCGCCTACGCGATCGGGGTCGCCAGCCCGGTCTCGCTGATGGTCGAGACCTTCGGCACCGGCAAGCTGCCCGACCACCGCATCTCGCAGCTGGTCGAGGCGGAGTTCGACATGCGCCCCGGCGCCTTTCGCCAGTACCTCGAGCTGCACCGGCCGGTCTACCAGAAGACGGCGGCCTACGGCCACTTCGGCCGCGACGACGCCGACTTCACCTGGGAGAGGACCGACCGCGCCGACTCGCTCCGCGAGGCCGCCGGCCTCGCCGCCGCCGAACCCGTCTGAGCCGCCGGCCTCGGCCGCGGCGCGAACTTCGACAGCGCGGAATACGGACGGCTAGGCGCCGGGGGCGGGGCCGCTGGGAGCCTGCGGCTCGCCGAGCCCGTGCGAGCCGGCGGCATGGACGCCGGTCGCCTGGTCGACCCGGTGGACGATCTCCTCGGGGTTGGCGACCCCGTAGAAGATGAAGTCGTAATCGCCGCTCGCCGCGGTGTCGAAGTCGACGTCGCCGATCTGCATGATCCGCTGGTAGACCGACTGCTGGAAGTTGACGTTCTGGACCCGCTCCAGGCGCGTCTCCTGGATCTCGCGCGAGATGATCCCGCGCTTGATGTTGAGGCGCCGGTTGGTGATCGTGTACGTCGTCGCCACCCGTTTGATGAACCCGATCAGCACGGTCAGCGCCAGGACGACGACGACCACCCCGACGGTGGCGCCGTTGCCGGACACGAGCTTGGCGATCACGCCGAGCACGATCGCGACCAGCAGGCCTTTCAGGTAGAAGCCGAGGATCGCCCGCCATGACGGGTGCCCCTGGAAGATCACCTGCTCGCCGGAGCTGAGGTTGAGGCTCACGGCGGCAGCATATGCGCTCCGCCGGCCGGCGCCAAGCCCGGCGGCGCGGGCCGTCCCCGCTTCGCCCTAGTCTCGCCCGGTGAGCATCCTCAGGGTCGAGCCGCTGACGACCGCCCGCGCGCTGCGCGGGCCGTTCGACTACCGGCGCCCGGAAACGATGAGCGACGTCGAGGTGGGCAGCGTGGTCCGGGTCCCGTTCGGGGCGCGGCGGCTGCTCGGGGTCGTCGTCGACACCGCCGAGCGCTCCGAGCTGCCGCCCGAGCGGCTGGCCGAGCCGATCGAGGCGCTCGAGGCCGGCGCCACGCCCGAGCTGGTGGCGCTCGGCCTCTGGGTCGCCCGGGAGTACTGCTCGACGCCCTCGCGCGGGCTGGCGCTGGTGCTGCCGCCCGGCACCGGGACCGGCGCGGGCGGGCGGTCGGTCCGCGCCAGGACCGAGCTGCGAGCCGAGATCCTGCCCGCCGGCGAGGCGGCGCTGAGCGGCGGCGAGCGGCTCGGCGTCAGACAGCGGGCGGTGCTCGAGGCGCTGCGCGAGGGGGAGATGTCGGCGCCGCAGCTGGCCGCCGCGGTCGGCTCGGACCGGGCGACCCTGCGCCGGCTCGAGCGGCGCGGCCTGGTCGCCACCCGCGACTCCCGGCGCCGCCGCGTCCCCGGCGGCCCGGCGCTCGCCGCCCCCGCCGAGCGCCCGTCGCTGCTCCCGGAGCAGGAGGCGGCCGTCGCGGCGGTCGTCGCCTCGCTGGACGGCGTCGCCGGCGCCCCCCGCGCCCACCTGCTGCACGGGGTGACGGGGTCGGGCAAGACCGAGGTCTACCTGGCCGCAGTCGAGGCGGCGCTGGCGCGGGGGCGGGGGGCGATCGTGCTGGTCCCCGAGATCGGGCTGGCGCCGCAGGCCGTCTCCCGCTTCCGCGCCCGCCTCGGCGACCGGTTCGCGGTCCTGCACTCGGCCCTCTCCGCCGGCGAGCGCTATGACGAGTGGCAGCGGCTGCGCAGCGGCGAGGCCCAGGTCTGCGTCGGCCCGCGCTCGGCCGTCTTCGCGCCGATCGCGAACCTCGGCCTGATCGTCGTCGACGAGGAGCACGACCCCGCCTACAAGCAGGAGGGCGATCCGACCTACGACGCCCGCGCCGTCGCCGCCCGCCGCGCCGAGACCGCCGGCGCGGTACTGCTCGCCGGCACCGCGACGCCGCGGCCGGAGTCGTGGCTGGCGCTGCCGCGGCTGGAGCTGCCCAACCGGGTCGACGGCCGCCGTCTGCCGCCGGTCGAGCTGGTCGACATGCGCGAGGCCGACCCCCGCTCGGGGCCGCTGCACCAGCGCACCTGGGAGCAGCTGGAGGCGGTCCGCGCCGCCGGCGCCAAGGCGATCGTGATGATCAACCGCCGCGGCTTCGCCCCCTGGCTCACCTGCCGCTCCTGCGGGCACCACTGGAGCTGTCCCAACTGCGACGTCTCGCTGATCGTCCACCGCCACAGCGGCCGCCTCGTCTGCCATCACTGCGCCCACGCCGAGCCGGCGCCGCGCGCCTGCCCCGACTGCGCCTCGACCACCCTCTCCCAGGCCGGCGCCGGCACCGAGCGGGTGGAGGGCCTGCTGCGCGAGCGGCTGGCGCCGATGCCCGTCTTCCGTCTCGACTCCGACACCGCCGCGGAGCGCGGCGCCCACGCCCGCATCCTCGCCGCCTTCGGCGAGGCCGAGAGCGCGGTCCTGGTCGGAACCCAGATGGTCGCCAAGGGCCACGACTTCCCCGAGGTGACCCTGAGCGCGATCCTCGACGCCGACGCGACCCTGCGCTTCCCCGACTTCCGCGCCGAGGAGCGGACCTTCGCGATGGTCGCCCAGCTCGCCGGCCGCTCCGGCCGCGGCGCCGCCGGGGGGGAGGTGATCGTCCAGACCCTTGCCCCGCGGGCCGCCAGCATCGAGGCGGCCGCCCGCCACGACGCGGCCGGCTTCCTCGTCGGCGAGCTCGACCGCCGCCAGCGCCTGCACTACCCGCCCTACTCCCACCTGGCCCGCGTCAACCTCGCCTCCGAGCACGAGGCGCGGGTCGAGGTCGCCGCCGCCGAGCTGGCCGCCGAGCTGCGTCGCTCGCTTCCCTCCGGGACCGAGCTGCTCGGGCCGGCGCCGATGTTCCGGGTCCGCAACCGCCACCGCCGCCGCATCCTGATCAAGGCCGACGACCGCGACGGCACCGTCGCCGCCCTGCGCGCCGCGGTCGAGGCCCGCGCCGCCGACCGCTCCCTGCGCGAGGTCGCGATCGGCGTCGACGTCGATCCGCAGTGAGGGCTGGGCTGCTTCGCGCGCCGCTCCGCAGCGCTTAGACTGGATTTCCATGAGCGATCAGGTCGATACCGGGTCCGAGCGCGAAGACGGTGAGCGCGAGCGGCTCGAAGCCGAGCTGCTGGCGCGGCGCGAAGCGGCGCTCGCCCACGTCGTCAAGTTCGGCGACCCCGTCCTCAAGAGCAGGGCCTCGCCGGTCGCCGGGTTCGGCCCCGAGCTGCGGGCCGAAGTCGAGCGGATGGCGATGATCATGCGCGATGGTCTCGGGGTCGGCCTCGCCGCCACCCAGCTCGGCGTCCTGCGGCGGGTGATCGTCTTCCAGGCGGGCTCCGACGGGGAGCCGACCGCGCTCGTCAACCCGGAGTTCGAGTGGCTCTCCGACGAGCTGGTCCTCGCCGAGGAGGGCTGCCTCAGCCTGCCCGGCATCTCGGTCGACGTCGAGCGGCCGCTGCACGCCCGCGTCCGCGGCTTCGACGCCGACGGCGAGCCGGTCCTGATCGAGGCCTCGGGCCTCGAGGCGCGCGTCCTCCAGCACGAGATCGACCACCTCGACGGCGTCCTCATCCTCGACCGCACCGAGCGGGCCCAGCGCAAGGGCGCGCTGAAGGCGCTGCGCCAGGGCGGTACCTACCACCCGCCGGACGACGGCGAGCAGCTCGGCGACGCCGGCGGCGAGCACCGCGAGCCGCCCACCGTCGAGTGAGGACCGTCTATCTGGGGACCTCCGGGTTCGCGGCCACCGTGCTGCGGCGCCTCGCCGACTCGCCCCACCGCCCGCTCCTCGTCCTCACCCCGCCCGACCGCCGCCGCGGTCGCGGCCGTCGCGAGCTGCCGCCGCCGGCCGCGCTCGCCGCCGCCGAGCTCGGCCTCGAGCTCTGCCAGAGCGCGAACGTCAACCAGGGCGAGGCGCTCGAGCGGGTGCGGGCCGCCGCCCCGGAGGCGCTCGCCGTCTGCGCCTTCGGCCAGCTGATCCGCGAGCCGCTGCTGAGCGAGTTCTGCCTGCTCAACGTGCATCCCTCGCTGCTGCCGCGCTGGCGGGGGGCGGCGCCGATCGAGCGCGCGATCATGGCCCGGGACGAGCGCACCGGGGTCTGCGTGATGCGCCTCACCGCCGGCCTTGACTCCGGCCCGGTGGCGCTGCGCGAGGAGGTGACGGTCGGGCCCGAGGACGACTACGGGTCCCTCTCCGCGACCCTTGCCGAGCGCGGCGGCGAGCTGCTCGTCCGCGCCCTCGACGAGGCCGCCGCCGGCCGCCTCGCGCTCGCCGAGCAGGACGAGGCGGCGGCCACCTACGCGGAGAAGATCGAGCCGGCAGAGCGGCGCCTCGACCTCTCCCGGCCGGCGGTCGAGCTGGCCGCGGTGGTGCGGGCCCTGACCCCGCACATCGGCGCCTACCTCGAGCTCGCCGGCGGGGAGCGCCTCGGCGTGCGCCGGGCCCGCCCCGTCGCCGCCGATCTGGCCCCGGGTGCGTCCCGGGCCGAGGATGGGACGATCCTGGTCGGTTGCGAGGCCGGCGCGCTGGCTCTCGAGCTGGTCCAGCCGGCGGGCGGCAGGCCGATGGCGGCCGCCGACTTCCTCCGCGGCCACAGCCTCCCGGAGCCGGCGTGAGCGCCGCGACCGACAGGATCACGCCGGCTCGCGCGCTCGCGTTCGCGGTGCTCCGCCGGACCTTCGAGGACGGCGCCCACAGCGAGCGCGCCTTCCGCGCCGAGGCGGAGGCGCGTGAGCTCGCCGGGCGCGAGCGGGCGCAGGCGCAGCGGCTCGCCTACGGCTCGGTCCAGCGGCGCGGCAGCACCGACGCCGCGATCGAGGAGCTGGCGGGACGCTCGATCAGCCAGCTCGACCCGCCGGTGCTCGCGGCGCTGCGGCTCGGGCTCTACGAGCTGCTCTGGGCCGACGCCGTCCCCGACCACGCCGTCGTCGACCAGGCCGTCGAGCTGGTCAAGGCCGCCGGCGCCGCCCACGCCGCCGGCTTCGCCAACGCGATCCTGCGCCGCGCCGCGCGCGAGCGCGAGCACCTGCTGCGGCGGTTCGCCGACGATTCGACGCCGGCTGCCGCCGCCGTCGCCGACTCGGTCCCGGAGTGGCTGGCGCGGCTCTGGTGGGAGGAGCTCGGGCCCGAGGCGGCGCGGGCGCTGCTCGCCGCCTGCAACGAGCCGGCTGAGACCGCGTTCCGGGCCGACGACGACCCCGCCGCGGTGCTCGCCGCCCTGCGCCAGGCCGGCGTCGAGGCGGCGCCGGCGGGCGGCGGCTGGCCGCTCGCGGTGGCCGAGGAGATCGTCGTCAGCGGCCGTACCGGGGCTCTCGCCGTCGAGCTGGTCGCCGCCGGGCGGCTGACACCGCAGAGCCGCGGCTCGGCCGCGGTCGTCGAGGTGCTCGACCCGCGGCCCGGCGACCACGTGCTCGACCTCTGCGCCGGCCCGGGGATCAAGACCGGCCAGATCGCCGGCCGGCTCGGCGCCGGCGGCCAGGTGATCTCGGTCGAGCTCGACCCTGAGCGCGCCCGCGAGGTCGCCGCCCAGGCCGAGCGCCTGCGGCTGCACGGCGTCGCCGTGGTCGAGGCCGACGCGACCGCGCTGAGCGGCCTCGAGCCGCGCTTTGACCGGGTCCTGCTCGACGCGCCGTGCTCGGACCTCGGCGCGCTCGCCTCGCGGCCGGATGCGCGCTGGCGCAAGAGCCCGAAGACGGTCGAGCGCCTCGCCGGCGTCCAGGCCGCCGCGCTGCGCCAGGCGGCGGCGCTGCTCGGGCCCGGCGGCACCCTCGTCTACTCGACCTGCACGATCTCGCGTCGCGAGAACGAGGACCAGGTCGCGGCCCTGCTCGAGGCGGCCGGCTCGGGGGGCGTGCCGCCGCTCGTCCTCGAGGACCTCGGCGCGCTCGCCCCGAGCCTCGCCTCGCCCCACGATTCGCGCTGCCTGCAGCTGCGCCCGGACCGCGATCGCACCACCGGCTTTTTCATCGCCCGCCTGAAACGCAATGATTAGTCGATGAACGATTCGCCTGAGCCCGGCTTCGGCGCCGGCAGCGTCCTCAATCGCGCCCCCTGCCCGCACTGCGGCGAGCCCTGGCTGCGGCCGACCCAGCTGCCCGGCCGGCTGCGCTGCGTCAACTGCCTGAGCCGCTTCGAGCTGGTCTCGCAATGCCCCAACTGCGGCGAGCACGGCACGATCGCGCGGATGAGCCAGACCGAGGACCTGCAGTGCCACAACTGCGGCGCCTCGATGCTGAGAGCCGCCTGAGGCCCCAGTACGCTGCCCGGCATGAGCGAGCGGATGTTCGAGCTGGTGCAGGCGCGGCGAGTGGCGCCGTCGATCCTCTCGGCCGACTTCGGCCGGCTCGGGGCCCAGATCGAGGAGGTGATGGACGCCGGCGCGCGGGTCATCCACTTCGACGTGATGGACGGCCATTTCGTGCCGCCGATCACGATCGGGCCGCTGGTCCTGGCCGGGATCGCCGACCGGGTCCACGACGCCGGCGGCGCCGTCGACGTCCACCTGATGATCGAGGCGCCCGAGCGCCAGGTCGAGGAGTTCGCCAGGGCGGGCGCCGACTCGATCACCTTCCACGAGGAGGCGACGCCGCACGCCAACCGCACCCTGCACGCGATCCGCGAGCTCGGCTGCCTGGCGGGGATCGCGATCAACCCCGGCACCCCGGTCGAGGCGGTCGCCGAGCTGCGCGACCTCGCCGACGTCGTCCTCTGCATGAGCGTCAACCCCGGTTGGGGTGGCCAGTCCTTCATCCCGACCTCGGCCGCCAAGGTCGAACGGCTGGCGCCGCTGGTCGGCGCCGCCAGGATCGAGGTCGACGGCGGCATCGACGCCGAGACCGCGGGCCCGATCGCCGCGGCCGGGGCCAGCCTCTTCGTCGCCGGCTCGGCCGTCTTCGGGGCGGCGGACCCGGGGGCGGCCTACCGCGCCATCGCCGCGGCGGCCGGCGCCGTGTGAGCCTCGTTCAGTTGTGGGGCCTGCGGGGAGGGGTAGGAGCGCCGCGGCAGACACATCTCGCCTATGGCTCGATGTTGAGTGTCTGCCGCGGCGCTCCCGACCCTCCCTTACGGAGCCTCCGTGGCTGAACGAGGCTGAGACGCAGCGCCGCCGGGCGCGGAGCTTCGGGACCCTGGCGTGGGACGGGCGGGCCGGGGAGGCCGTGCTGGCTCGATCAAGAGCTTCCCTGGGCAGGGGGCGCGGCGAGTTTTGCGGGGACTCGAGGTCCGGGGCCGCGGAACCCGGGCGCAGGTCCTCCCCGCCCGCCCCTACCCGCGCGCGATGAGCGCCCCCGTCACCTCCCGGGCCACCAAGCCTTCTCACCCGCGTCCGCCTCCCTCCGCTCGGCCCGTTGCGCGCACCAGTCGGCGAGGGCGCGGCGGCCGCCGATCGCGACCAGGCCGGCGCCGGTCACCGCGTAGCGGCCGTCGGCGAGGGCGACCATCGCGGCGCCGGTCTCTTCGCGGCTGCGCAGCACCGCCAGCACCGGGATGCCGTCGATCGAGTCGAGCGCCTCGAGGTCGTCGTCCTCGCGCACCGGCCGCACCGAGAAGACCTGCGAGGCGGCGCGGCGGGGGAGGGGGGGCGGCGCCGGCCTGCCGATCGGGCCCTTCGCCCAGCGCTCGGTCAGCGCCTCGACCTCGTCGCGGCGCTCGCCGCGGACCAGGATGTGGAGCTCGTCGCCGCCCCGCAGCTCGGTCGAGCCGCGCGGCGGGATCGCGCCGCCGTCGCGGACGATCACGTTGAGCAGCGCCTCGCGCGGCAGCTCCAGTTCGCGCACCCGGTGGCCGGCCGCCGCGGCGTCGGCCGGTAGGCGGAAGCGGACCACGTCGCCGCCCATCTCGCGGATCCGGCCCGACTCCAGCAGCCGCCGCGGCAGCGCCGGCACGTCGGTGGTCAGCCCCAGCCGCCGGGCCAGCGGCTCGAAGGTCGCCCCCTGCACGAGGGTCGAGCTGACGACGACGAAGAAGACGATCGCGAACTCTTCCTCGCCGGTGCGGATGCCGGCGACGACCGGGAAGGTGGCGAGCCAGATCGGCGTCGCGCCGCGCAGCCCGGCCCAGCCGAGCAGCAGTCGCTCGCGCATGCGGAAGGGCGAGAAGGCGGTCGCCACCAGGGTCGCCAGCGGCCGCGCGACCAGGATCAGCACCGCCGAGAGCGCCAGCCCCTCGCCGGCGACGCCGGCCAGTTCGCTGGGGAAGACGAGCAGGCCGAGCAGGATGAAGAGCGAGATCTGCGAGATCCAGCCGAGCCCCTCGTGAAACGTCGTCAGCGTCCGCTTCGCCGGGATCGGCGCCGTGCCGAGCGCCAGCGCGGTCAGGTAGACGGCGAGGAAGCCGGACCCGTGGGCGACCTCGGCGAGGCCGTAGGCGAGGCCGCCCACCGCCATCGTCGCCACCGGGTAGAGGCCGTCGGAGGGCAGCGGCACCCGCTCCAGGGCACGCGTCGCGAGCCAGCCGAAGCCGAGCCCGACCGCCGTGCCGATCGCCAGTTTGAGGACCAGCAGGCCGGCCATGTCGGCGAGGCCGAAGCCCGGCTGCTGGATCCATTCGATGAACCCGATCACCAGCAGCAGCGCCACCGGGTCGTTCATCCCCGACTCGCCCTCCAGCGACCGGGCCAGCGGCTTCTCGACGGTCGAGCGCCGCAGCACGGCGAAGATCGCGGCCGAGTCGGTGGCGGCGATCGCGGCGCCGACCAGCATCCCTTCCAGCGTCGTCAGGTGGAAGATCCACTTCGCCGCCAGCCCGGCGATCACCGCTGTGACCAGGGTGCCGATCGTCGCCAGCGAGGCTGCGGTCCCCAGCACCGGCCGGATCTCGCGCCAGCCCGAGGTGAGGCCGCCCTCGAAGAGGATCATCACCAGCGCGATCGTGCCCAGCGTGCGCGCCAGCTCGGCGTTGTCGAATTCGATCCCGCCGATCCCCTCCGAGCCGGCCAGCATGCCGAGGCCGAGGAAGAGCAGCAGGCCGGGAATGCGGACCCGGTCGGCGAGCAGGGCGCCGGCGATCCCGGCCGCGAGCAGGATCCCGGCGATCAGGATCAGCTCGGCATCGTGTCCGCCCATCGCCGGACCCCTAGTCGCTCACCGGTGGACGAGGACGGGCGCTCATACCTGCTCGTCGAGCATCGCCAGGCGCGCCTCCAGCTCCTCCCCGGAGCCGGGCTTCGGCACGTCGCCGGGGCGCTCGTGCGGATGGCGGTAGACCCAGTAGAGCAGGGCGAAGAGCAGGCCGGCCGCCAGCAGGAAGCCGAACTCCACCCGCCGGAACTCATCGCTGACCAGCGGCAGGAAGTTCCAGCCGATGAAGGCGGCGGCGCAGGCGATCCAGCGGACCGCGGCGCGGCGCACCTGGCCCTGCGCGACGCAGGCCTGGTTGACCGTCACCGAGGAGAGATAGAGCCCCATCCCGACCGAGACCAGGAGCAGCCCCTCGCGGTCGTAGGTGAACTTCTTCGAGAAGGCGATCTGCATCAGCTTCGGCCCGCCGATCAGGACCACCGCCACGACCAGGAGGGTGAAGGCGAGGATCCCGAGCAGGACCATCCGCACCGTGCGGTCGAACTGGCGCCGGCTCTCGGCGCTGCGCGCGGCGTGCAGGGTGGTGAGGTGAGGCAGGATGCTGGTCGAGACCGACTGGAACAGCTGCAGCGGCGCCCGCGCCAGCATCAGCACGTTGAAGATGAAGCCGGCCGCCTCGGCGCCCTGCAGGCTGCGGGTGACCAGCGGCCCGGCGTTGAGGAAGGCCTGTTCGCTGAACATGATCACGAGCACCGCGGCGGCGAAGCCGCCGCCTTTCATCAGCGAGAAGTCCTCGCTCGCCGTGCTCTCCGCCGCGGCTGCGGGCAGGTCCGGTGCGGCTTCCCGCTCTCTCTGGGCGCGCCGGGCGAAGGCGAAGGGCACCACCAGGAGCGAGAGCGCCGGGGCCGCGGTGATCCCGATCGCGACCGCCGACTGGCCGCTGAGGATGCTGACCGCGACGAAGACGGCGAAGATCGTGCGGAAGCAGGATTCGGACAGGATCAGGGCGACGAAGAGGCCGAAGCGCTGCTCCCCGGCGAGGAAGCCGCGGGCGAAGTAGCTGGCGGCGTAGAAGAGGACCGAGGTGAAGAAGACCCAGTAGAGGGCTTCGTTGCCTTCCAGCAGGTCGTTCTGGATCGGCCCCCGCAGGGCCAGCGCCAGGACGGCGAAGAAGAGCGAGAGGCCGAGCTGGATCGTCGAGGCGACCCGCATCGGCTGGCCGATCGGCTGGCCCTTCACCCGCCGTTCGGAGACGTGGCGGGAGAGCAGCTGTTCGATTGGCCGGTAGAGGGTCGAGATCGTGATGAAGACCGCCGACCAGAGCACGGTGATCTGCCCGTAGTCGTGCTTGTCGAGGACGTGCGAGGCGATCAGGAAGTAGGCGTAGGTGATGACCCCGGTGAGGCCGACACCGATCGCCAGGAAGCTCGCGGTCTTGCCGTAGTCGGCGCTGCTCGCCGGTTTCGCCGCTGCCCCGGTTGTCGCCTCGGGCCCGGCGCCGCTCACTCGGCGCCCTCGTCGGCCGGCGGCGCGGCGGCGCCCGGCTCGTAATGGCTCGGCTCCACGCCGAGCGCCAGCTCGACCCGCCGCACCCGCTCGAACACCCGCTGGGTCATCACCCGCTGGCCGGCGAGCAGGTCGCCGATGACGCCGAGCGCGAAGAGCTGCAGGGAGGCGATGAAGAGGACGGCGCCGAGGATCAGCGATTGGATGTGGCCGGTCGAGTCGCCGTTGAAGATCCAGTCGATCAGGAACGGCAGCCAGGCGGCGAAGGCGAGCACCGCCATCAGCGCCGCCGCGGCGAGGAAGGCGCGCAGCGGCTCATACCGCGCCCAGATCCGCAGCAGCGCGGTGCCGTTGCGGCGCACGTAGGAGCCGGTCGAGCCGAACAGCCGCGACTCGCGGGTCTTCGGGTTGGTCGCGATCGGCACCTCGCCGACGGCGACCAGCATCTTGCCGGCCTGGATCAGGCTCTCCAGCGTGTAGGTGTAGTTGTCGACGACCAGGAGCTGCAGCGCGGCCTCGCGGTTGTAGGCGCGGAAGCCGGAGGTGGTGTCGGTGACCTCGGTGCCCGAGAGGCGGCGGACCACCCAGCTGCCGACCCGCTGCAGGCCCTTCTTGGAGCCCGAGAAGTGCTCGATCGTCGCCACCTCGCGGTCGCCGACCACCATGTCGGCCTCGCCGGCGAGGATCGGGGCGACCAGCTTCGGCACGTCGGCGCCGCTGTACTGGTTGTCGGCGTCGGTGTTGACGACGACGTCGGCGCCGAGCTTCAGGCAGGCGTCGAGGCCGGCCTGGAAGCCGGCGGCGAGGCCCTTGTTGTTGGTCAGGCGGACGATGTGGTCGACCCCGCTCTCGCGGGCGACGGCGACGGTGCGGTCGGTCGAGCCGTCGTCGACGACCAGCAGCTCGACCGTGTCGAAGCCGGGCACGCTGCGCGGCAGGTCGGCGATCGTCGCCGGCAGCGTCGCCTCCTCGTTCAGGCAGGGGATTTGGATGATCAACTTCATCGAGGGATCCATCAGGGTATTTGCCGCCCGGCGCGCGGGTCCTGTCCCCGGGAGGAGCCCTGCGGGCGGCGAGGCATCTTCGGTCTCGGCCTCCCACCCGGGGCCACTCGGGCGAGAGGCGTACAATTCGGGGCTGATTGACTCGTCAGTCAATTTCCCCTCGATCGCGAGGCCCGATGGATTCCCAGCTCACCAGCACCGACGAGAGCCACCTGAGGCGCGCTCTGGAGCTCGCGGAGGGCGGGCGCGGACGGGTCAGCCCGAATCCGCTGGTGGGGGCGGTCCTGGTCCGCGGCGGGGAGGTTATCGGCGAGGGGTTCCACGCCCGGCTGGGCGACCTGCATGCCGAGCGCGCCGCGCTGGCCGACGCCGCCGGGCGCGGCCACGATCCGGCCGGCGCGACGATGTACGTGACCCTCGAGCCGTGCGCCCACCACGGCCGCCAGCCGCCCTGCGTCGAGGCGATCCTCGCGGCGGGCGTCGGGCGCGTCGTGATCGCCTCCGAGGACCCGAGCGAGAAGGCCGCGGGGCGGGGGCCGGGGATCCTCCGCGACGGCGGCGTCGAGGTCGCCTTCGCGAGCGGGGCCGAGGCCGCCGCCGCCCGCCGTCTCAACCAGCCCTTCCGCAAGCACGCCCGCACCGGGCTGCCGCTGGTGACGCTGAAGCTGGCGCTCTCGCTCGACGGCCAGACCGCGACTCCGCCCGGCGCCGAGCGGTGGATCTCCGGCCCGGCGAGCCGCGCCCTCGTCCACCGCTGGCGCTCCGAATCGGACGCGATCGCGGTCGGCATCGGCACCGCCCTCGCCGACGACCCCCTGCTCACCGCCCGCCCCGAGGGCGTCTCCGACCCTCGCCAGCCCCTCCGCGTCGTCTTCGACTCCCAGGCCCGCCTTCCGCTCGACTGCCGCCTGCTCCAGACCCTCGACGTCTCCCCGGTGCTCGTCATCACCTCCCCCGACGCCCCCCGCTCCCGCACGGAGGCCCTCGAGCAGGCGGGCGCCGAGATCCTTACCATCGACGCCCCCAGCCCGGCCGACCGGGTCCTCGCCGCCCTCCGAACCCTCGGCGACAGAGCCGTCTCCAGTCTTTTCTTGGAGGGAGGCAGGTCCCTGGCCACGAGCTTCCTCACCGCCGACCAGGTCGACGCTTCCCGGACCTTCATCGCCCCCGTCCTCCTCGGTCAACCGAGCGCGCCCCTCGCGGAGGGTGGCCCCGAGGGGGAGCGCGAGAACGGAGGCGAAGCCCCCGCCCGCAGTGCTCCCCCTCGGGGACAGGACCCGCCGCGCCGGGACGCCCTCGCGTCAACCGCGGAGCACATCGGCGACGATGTCCTGGTGACCGCGACCTTCAAGGAGTGGTGAGGTGTTCACCGGCCTGATCCAGGACGTCGGCACGGTCGAGCGCCTCGACGTCGATGCCGACGGCGCCCGCCTGCGGATCGCGACGACGCTCGCGCCCGAGATCGCGCTCGGCGACTCGGTCGCCGTCGACGGCGTCTGCCTGACCGCCACCGCAGCCGACGATGCCGGTTTCGAGACGGAGGCGATGAACCAGACGCTGCGCGTGACCGCGCTCGGCGGCGTCGAGGCCGGCGCCGCGGTCAACCTCGAGCTGGCGCTGCGCGCCTCCGATCGCCTCGGCGGCCACATCGTGCAGGGCCACGTCGACGGGGTCGGCACGGTCGCCGCCGTGCGCGAGGACGGCTTCGCCCGCCGCCTCGAGGTCGAGCTGGCGCCCGAGCTGATGCGCTACGCGATCGGCAAGGGCTCGATCACGCTCGGCGGGGTGAGCCTGACGATCGCCGATTTGGGCGATTCTTGGGTCGCTGTTTCCCTGATCCCCGAGACGATGGAGCGGACCAACCTCGGTCAGCTCGACCGAGGTGACAAAGTTAACGTCGAGAGCGATCTGATCGCCAAGTACGTGGAGCGCATGGCGGCCCCGTTCGCCGGAAAGGATCAACCGTGAGCGAGATGACCGAGACGCAGGGCAAGGCCGGCATCGCCGGGGCGGAGGAGAGCCCGTTCGCGACGATCGAGGAAGCGATCGAGGAGATCCGCCGGGGCCGGATGGTCGTCGTCTGCGACGGCGAGGACCGCGAGAACGAGGGCGATCTGGTGATGGCGGCGCAGTTCGCGACGCCGGAGGCGGTCAACTTCATGGCCAAGGAGGCCCGCGGCCTGGTCTGCCTGGCGCTGACCGCCGAGCGCTGCGAAAGGCTCGGGCTCAAGCTGATGGCGGCCAAGAACGAGGCCCCGCTGCAGACCGCGTTCACGGTGACGATCGAGGCCGCGGGCGGGGTGAGCACCGGAATCTCCGCCCACGACCGCGCCCACACGATCCAGGTCGCGATCGACCCCGACTCCGGCCCGCGCGACATCGTCGTCCCCGGCCACATGTTCCCGCTGCGCGCCAAAGACGGCGGCGTGCTCGAGCGGACCGGCCACACCGAGGCCTCCGTCGACCTCGCCCGCCTCGCCGGCCTCACCCCGGCCGGGGTGATCTGCGAGGTGATGAACGACGACGGCACGATGGCCCGCGTCCCCGACCTGATCCCCTACTGCCGCAGGCACGACCTCAAGCTGATCACGGTCGCCGACCTGATCGCCTACCGGCGGCGCACCGAGAAGCTGGTCGAACGGGTGGTCGCGACGGCGCTGCCGACCGCGCTCGGCGAGTTCCGGGCGGTCGGCTACCGCTCCCTGGTCGACGACAAACATCACGTCGCGATGGTCAAGGGCGAGGTCGACGGGGCCTCCGACGTGCTCGTCCGGGTCCACTCGGAGTGCCTCACCGGCGATGTCTTCCACAGCCTGCGCTGCGACTGCGGCGAGCAGCTCGAGGCGGCGATGTCGCAGATCGAGGCCGAGGGCCGCGGCGTCCTGCTCTACCTCTCCCAGGAGGGGCGCGGGATCGGCCTGCTCAACAAGCTGCGCGCCTACAAGCTGCAGGAGGAGGGCGCCGACACGGTCGAGGCGAACCTCAAGCTGGGCCTGCCCGCCGACCTGCGCGACTACGGGATCGGCGCCCAGATCCTGGTCGACCTCGGGCTCTCCAGCATCCGGCTGCTGACCAACAACCCGAAAAAGATCGTCGGCCTCGAGGGCTACGGCCTCTCGGTCACCGAGCAGGTGCCGATCGAGTTCCAGCCCAACCAGCACAACGAGTCCTACCTGCGGGCCAAGCGCGACAAGATGGGGCACTCGCTGCACCACCAGGGGCTCGCCCTCGACGAGGAGATGATCCACGACGAGGAGGAGCGCGACGCCAGGAGCGGGCCCGGTGGCTGACGGCGACGGCGTCTTCCTCGAGCGCTTCAGCGAGGCCGAGAAGGCGGCGCTGGCGCCGCAGCGCTTCGCGATCTGCGTCGGCCGCTACTACGAGGACCTGGCGCAGCGGCTGAGCGACGGCGCCCGCCAGGGCTTCGCGATCGCCGGCGTCGCCGACGAGAACGTCGCCGAGGTCTCGGTCCCGGGCGCCTACGAGCTCCCGTACGCCGCCAAGCTCCACGCCGAGAGCGGCGACTTCGCCGGCGTCGCCTGCCTCGGCGTCGTGATCCGCGGCGAGACCGAGCACTTCGACTTCGTCTGCGCCGAGTCGGCGCGCGGCATCCAGGACGTCCAGCTCGCGACCGGCGTGCCCTGCGCCTTCGGAGTGATCACCTGCGACAACATGGACCAGGCCCTGGCCCGGGCCGGCGGCGACAAACGCGACCAGGGCCGCAACGCCGCCCTCACCGTCGCCCGCATGGCGCTGCACCGCCAGCGGCTCGCCGGCGCGCTCTGAACCCGCCCGCCCGGCCGCAACCGCTACCATCCACGACCCGATGGCCAAGGTATGCCACAGCTGCGGCAAGAAGCCCGCGTTCGGACAGTCGCGCAGCCACTCGATGGTGGCGACCAAGCGGCGCTTCGAGCCGAACCTGCAGAAGGTCCGGATCCAGGAGAACGGCCGCCCGCTCCGCACCTACGTCTGCACGCGCTGCCTCAAGGCCAACAAGGTCGTCAAGGCTGCCTGAACTCATCTGACGCGGCGCCGGACCCCACGTCGCTCGTCGCAAGTAGCGCAGAGAAGAGCCGTGTGGTTGTCATTTCTCTCGCTATAGAGGGAAAAGCTCAACCACACGCGTTTCCGCCCCTGCGTGGTTGAGCTTTTGGGTCTCCAGGATCCAAAACCTCTGCCCCGCGGGGTCCCGCGGCTGGGTGCCGGAGGAAGGAGCGCGTTCGCCGCCCTACCTGCTCACGGAGGGTGACGAGCACCCTCCCCAGGCTGAACTCCCGGCTACTCCGTCTCGGGCAGCGGCTCGGAGTCCCGGGCGACCGCCGGATGCAGCGTGTCGGCGAGGTCCTCCCCCGGCTCGACGTGCAGGCGGGGCAGGATGCGGCCGAGCCAGTCGGGGAACCACCAGGCGGAGCGGCCGAAGAGCTGCATGATCGAGGGCACGAGGACGGTGCGGATCACGATCGCGTCGAGCAGGACGGCCGAGGCGAGGCCGAGGCCGAAGAGTTTGATCACCCGTTCGTCGCCGAGCATGAACGAGGCGAAGACGGTGACCATGATCACCGCGGCGGCGGTGATCACCCGGCCGGTCAGGGCCAGGCCGCGGGTCACCGATTCGGTCGGGTCGTGGGT
Organism: Solirubrobacterales bacterium; assembly: GCA_046330305.1. GTDB lineage: Bacteria > Actinomycetota > Thermoleophilia > Solirubrobacterales > 70-9 > VAYN01. The sequence goes on from JAXLTA010000014.1 coordinate 161,378, forward strand.
GTGCTCCCACTCCTCGTGGATCCGCGACATCAGGAAGACCTCGTAGTCCATCGAGAGGCCGAAGACGATCGCGAAGAGGAAGATCGGGAAGAAGGAGATGATCGGGCCGGTGTTGTCGACGCCGATCAGGCTCGCGCCCCAGCCCCACTGGAAGACGGCGACGACGATCCCGAAGGCGGCGCCGATCGAGAGCAGGTTCATCACGATCGCCTTCAGCGGCACCAGCACCGAGCGGAAGACGGTCATCAGCAGCAGCGCCGAGAGCAGGACGACGACGCCGATGAAGAGCGGCAGCTTTTCGGTGATCGCCTCGCCGAAGTCCTCGAAGACCGCGTTGACGCCGCCGACGTGGATCTGGGCACCGGTCTTCGCCTCGATCGGCGGGATCACGTCGCCGCGCACGTGGTCGAGCAGTTCGGTCGTGGCCGCCGCCTGCGGCGAGGTCGTCGGGTAGACCTGGCAGGTGCCGGTGTTCTTGGCCGGGTTGAGCACGACCGGGGTCACGGCGGCGACGCCTTCTTCGCTTTCGAGCTGCTTGCAGAGCTGGGTCAGGCCCTGGTCCTGGCCCTTGCCGGGCAGGGCGGCGACCATCACGAAGGGTCCGTTGAAGCCGGGGCCGAAGCCTTCGGCCAGCAGGTCGTAGGCCTGCCGGGTCGTTTTGTTGGTCGGTTCGGTGCCGGCGTCGTTGGTGCCGAGCCGCAGCGAGAGCGTCGGGATGCAGAGGATCAGCAGGAAGCCGCCGGAGACGAGCGCGGCGAGCACCGGGCGGCGCTGGATCCGCCGGCTCCACCGGAACCACCAGCTGTTTTCGTTGATGCTCCTGGCGCCGCGGCCGAGGCCGGGGATCCGCAGGCGGTTGACCCAGTTGCCGGCGACCGTGAGCATGGCCGGCAGCAGCGTCAGCGCCGCGATCATCGTGAACAGGACCGCCAGCGCGGCCGCCATCGCGACCCCGTAGAGGAAGCTGAGGCCGAGCAGGAACATCCCGAGCAGCGAGATGATCACCGTCAGCCCGGCGAAGAGCACGGCGCGGCCGGCGGTGTTGACGGCTTTGATCGCCGCCTCCTGCTTCTCCAGGCCTTCGTCGAGTCCGTTGAGAAAGCGGGTGAGGATGAAGAGCGCGTAGTCGACGCCGACGCCGAGCCCGATCATCGCCGCCAGGACCGGCGCGAAGTTGGCGGTGTTGAAGACGTGGGTGCCGAGCGTGACCAGGCTGATCCCGACCCCGAGCGCGAACAGCGCGGTGAGGATCGGCAGCCCCATCGCGACGAACGAGCCGAAGGTGAGCAGCAGGATGATCATCGCCGCCAGCAGCCCGATCCCGAAGGAGGAGTCGCCTTCTTCGGCTTCGGCTTCCTGAACCGCGGTGCCGCCCAGCTGGACGTCGAGCCCGTTGCCGGCCGGGGCCTGGGCGATTTCGATGATTTCCCTGGTCTTGTCCTTGTTCAGCTTGTTGTCGAAGACGTCGAACTGAACGGTGGCGTAGGCGATCTTGCCGTTTTCGCTGACCGCCGCGGCGCCGCCTTCCTGGTAGGGGCTGGCGACTTCGCTGACGTGCGGGAAGCCTTCGATCTTCTTGAAGGCGGCTTCCATCTCGCGCTTCACCGCTGGCGATTCGACCCCTTCGTCGGCCTTGAAGACGACCTGGATCGCCGTCCCGGACTGCGCCGGGAAGCGGTCTTCGAGCAGTTCGAAGGCTTCCGTCGAATCGGAGGCCGGCAGCTTGAATTCTTCGGAGAAGTCGGCCCCGACATTGGTGGAGATGGCCCCGATGATGATCAGGGCGGCGATCCAGCTGAAGATGACGGTCTTGCGGTGTCCGGTGATCCAGGTGGCGAAGGAGCGCATGGCGGGCCACGCTAGCAACGGCCCCGGCGTGCCGTCTTCTCGAATCCTGCTCACTCGGCGGCGGCTCCGACGTCCGTCCTCTTTACGCCCTGCGGGCCGGATAGATTGCCGGCAGATGACTGATCCGTCGATCGCCCGCTTCCGCCGGGTCATCAGTTCTGCCTATGCCTCGCTGGAGGCGCGCCGCCAGGAGGTCAACGACCTCAACGTCTTCCCGGTCGCCGACGGCGACACCGGCGACAACATGGCGATGACCCTGCGCGCCGTGATGGAGGAACTCGACCGCCTCGGCGGTCAGTCGGTCGACGAGGTCGGCCGCAGCGAGCTGGTCCAGGCGCTGGCGCGGGCGGCGCTGATGGGCGCCCGCGGCAACTCCGGCGTGATCCTCAGCCAGATCGTCCGTGGCGCCGCCGAGGAGCTCGCCAGCCGGCCCGGCGAGCTGGTCGACCCGGTGCTGGTCGCCGCCGCCTTCGCCTCCGCCGCCGACGCCGCCTACGACTCGGTCCGCGAGCCGGCCGAGGGGACGATGCTGACCGTCTTCCGCGAGATGGCGCACTCGCTGGCCCGCCAGCTCGCCCACCTCGAAGCCGACAAGCAGCGGCTCGGCGGCGAGGTCAGCGAAACCGAGCAGGACGCGATCCTCGCCGAGGTCCTCGAGCGGGCGATCGAGGACGGCGAGCGCGCCGTCGCCCGCACCCCCGAGCAGCTCGACGTGCTGCGCGAATCGGGTGTGGTCGACGCCGGCGGCCACGGCCTGGTGCTGATCCTCGCCGGGGTCGTCGCCGGGCTGCGGGGCGAGGACGGCGCCCTGCCCGACGTCGCCCACCAGGAGGCGCCCCGCGCCAGCCTGCCGCACCACGAGGACAGCCGCTTCCGCTACTGCACGAACTTCATCGTCGCCGGCCAGGGGCTCTCCAGCCGCGCCTTCCTGCCCGGCCTCGAGGCGATCGGCGACTCGGTCCTCGTCGTCGGCGACGAGGCGACACTCAAGATCCACGTCCACACCGACGACCCGGAGGCCGCGGTGGCGCTGTTCGACGGCGCCGGCACCGTCGCCAACCTCGACGTCGCCGACATGCGCGAGCAGGCGGCCGCCCGCGACGCCCGCCTCGGCGCCGGCAGCGGCCCGCGGACCGGCCGCACCGGCGTCGTCGCCGTCGCCGCCGGCGAGGGAATGGAGCGGCTCTTCGCCGAGCTCGGGGCGATCGTCGTCCATGGCGGCGAAACCCTGAACCCCTCGACCTACGAGCTGCTGGCCGGGATCCACGGGGTGCCCGCCGACGAAATCCTCGTCCTGCCCAGCTCCTCCAACGTGGTGATGGCCGCCGAGCGGGCCTGCGAGCTCTCCGAGAAGCCGGCCCGGGTCGTCGCCGCCACCTCCCAGCAGGCGAGCCTGCTGGCCCTGGTCGAGCTCGATCCGGCGGCGACGATGGCCGAGAATGCCGAGCGGCTGGAGACGGCGCTGGCGGAGGTGGCGACGGGCGGCGTCGCCCCGGCCGCCCGCGACGACGCCCAGGGCCGGTTCCTGCGCGGCGACGCGGTCGGCTTCGCCGACGGCGAGATCGTCGCCTGGGGCGGCGCCGGCTCGACCCTGACCGAGACGATCCGCCACCTCGCCGAGGGCGCCGAGATCGTCACCGTGATCGCCGGCGAGGGGGCCCCGATCGCGCTCGGGGAGCTCGACACGCACGTGCCCGCCGGGGTCGAGGTCGAGACCCACGAGGGAGGGCAGCCGAGCTGGTGGTGGCTGCTCGCGGCGCAGTAGCGCGCTCCTTCGCCGGCGCCGCCGCGCTGAGCCGCGCCGAGCTCCGCGCCGCGCCCGTCCACTGGCCCCGTCCCAGCGTCCTCGATGCCTCGCTGCAGGCGCTGCCCGGCGTCGGGCCGAAATCGGCGCGCGACGCGGCGGCGGCGGGGATCGCCACGGTGGGCGACCTGCTGCTGCGCTTCCCGCTTCGCCACCGCGACCGCCAGGTCCGCCAGCTTGGCTCGATGGAGGCGGGGGAGAGCGGCACCGTCCTGGTTGAGGTGCTCGGCAAATCCCCGCGCCCGTTTCGCAAAGGGCGGCTGACGATCGTCGGCGTCCGGGTGGGCGACGCGACCGGCCAGGTCCGCGCCACCTGGTTCAACCAGCCCTGGGCGGCCGGCCGCCTCGAGCCGGGGGTGCGGCTGCTGCTCAGCGGCAAGCTCGGCCCGCGCGGCTTCACCGTCGCCGAATGGGAGGTGCTGGGCGCCGCCGACGAGGTCGAGTCGGGGAGCTTCATGCCGATCCACCCGGCCAGCGAGGGCCTGCGGCCGCAGAAGATCCGCGAGTGGGCGGAGGCCGCCTGCGAGCTGGCGCCGAACGCGATCGAGGGGCTGCCGGCGGAGCTGCGGGCGCGCCGCCGCCTGGCCGGGGTCGGGGAGGCGATCCGCGCCGCCCACTTCCCCGAGACCGCGGCGGAGCTCGCCGCCGCCCGCGAGCGGATCGCCTTCGAAGAGCTGTTCCTGCACCAGGCCGTGCTCGCCAGCCGCAAGCGCAGCCACCGCCTGGCGCGGCCGGCGCCGCGCTTCGCTCCGCCCGGCGAGCTGGTCGCCCGCTGGCTGGCGGCGCTGCCGTTCGCGCCGACCGGCGACCAGCGCGCCGCCCTCGCCGCGATCGACGCCGACCTGCAGCGCGGCGAGCCGATGCAGCGGCTGCTGATGGGCGAGGTCGGCTCGGGCAAGACGGTGGTCGCGGTCTACGCGATGCTGCGGGCGCTGGAAGCCGGCTACCAGGCGGCGCTGATGGCGCCGACCGAGACCCTCGCCGAGCAGCACGCGCTGACCCTCGACCGCCTCCTGGGGGCCGAGTCGATCCCCTTCTCGCTGCTGACCGGGGCGAGCGCGGCGGCGACCCGCAGGCGCGCCCTCGGCCAGCTCGCCAGCGGCGAGCTTGGACTCATCCTGGGAACCCACGCGCTGATCGAGCCGGCCGTCGAGTTCGCCCGCCTCGGCCTCGTCGTGGTCGACGAGCAGCACCGCTTCGGCGTCGAGCAGCGCCGCGCGCTCGACGCCAAGGGGGTGGAGGGGATGGCGCCGCACGTGCTCCACATGACCGCGACGCCGATCCCGCGCACGCTCTCGCTGACCGCCTACGGCGACCTCGACACCACCGCCCTGCACGAGCTGCCCGCCGGTCGCCGGCCGGTGCAGACCCGGCTGGTCGAGGAGGACGAGCGCGAGGGGGCCTACGAGTTCGTCCGCGGCCTGCTGCGCGAGGGGCGCCAGGCGTTCGTCGTCTGCCCGCTGGTCAGCGAGTCCGAGAAGCAGCCCGGCAAGGCGGCCGAGGTCGAGGCCGCGCGGCTGGCCGCCGGCGAGCTTCGCGAGTTCCGGGTCGGCGTCCTGCACGGCCAGATGCGCTCCGAGGAGAAGGCGGCGGCGATGGCCGCCTTCGCCGCCGGCGAGACCGACGTGCTGGTGGCGACGACCGTGATCGAGGTCGGGATCGACGTCCCCAACGCGACCGTGATGATCATCGAGGGGGCGGAGCGGTTCGGGGTCTCCCAGCTGCATCAGCTGCGCGGCCGTGTCGGCCGCGGCGAGCACGCCTCGGTCTGCCTGCTGTTCGCCGAAGAGGCCGGCGAGCTGGCGCGGCGGCGGCTGCGGGCGGTCGAGTCGACCCGCGACGGCTTCGAGCTGGCCGAGATCGACCTGGCGCTGCGCGGCGAGGGGGAGATCCTCGGCACCCGCCAGTCCGGCGTGCCGCGCTTCCGCGTCGCCGAGCTGCCCGAGCAGACCGACCTCCTGCTCGAAGCCAAAACGGAGGTGCTGGCGCTGCTCGAGCGCCACGGCTCGCTCGCCGACCCCGCCCTCGGTCCCCTGCTCGAGGCCGCCCGTGCCCGCTTCGGCGCCGGCGCCGCCGACCCGATCCCGCTCTGATTCCCGAACCCCTGCGTAGTTTGTAGCCCTGTGGGCGACAAACCTCGAGCGGAGCGGGTGACGGCGTGCGGGTGATCGCGGGCGAGCTGGGCGGGCGGACCCTGGTGGCGCCGAAGGGGTGGAAGGTGCGGCCGACCTCCGACCGCGTCCGCGAGGCGATCTTCTCGACCCTCGGCGAGCGGGTCGCCGGCGCCCGCGTCCTCGACCTCTACTGCGGCACCGGCGCGCTGGCGATCGAGGCGCTCTCGCGCGGCGCCAGCCGCGCCGTCCTGGTCGATCGCGACACCCGGCCGGCGCTCGGCAACGTCGAGCGCCTCGGGCTCGGCGAGCGCGCCGAGCTGGTCCGCGGCGACGTCGGCCGCTGGATCGCCGCCCGGGCCGAGCAGCCGGAGGGCGCGCGCTTCGACCTCGTCTTCGTCGACGCCCCTTATAGACTCGCCGACCGCGTGGAGCTGGAGCTGGACACCCATCTGCCGGGGCTGCTGGCCCCCGAGGGCCGCGTCGTGGTCGAGAGCGGCGCCCGGCGGCCGCTGCGACTCGGCTCGCTGGCGCGCCTGCGCCAGCGCCGCTACGGCGCCGCCGACGTCTCGATCTACGCCGGGGAGCAGGCGTGAGCGCGCGCGACGGGACCGTCGTCTGCCCGGGCACCTACGACCCGGTGACCAACGGCCACGTCGACATCATCACCCGGACCGCCCAGGTCTTCGAGCGGGTCGTCGTCGGCGTCGTCAACAACCCGCTGCGCAAGCAGAAGACGCTGTTCACGGCCGAGGAGCGGCGCCAGTTCATCGTCGAGGCGACCGACGATCTGCCCAACGTCGAGGTCCAGATCTTCGCCACCCTGCTGGTCGAGTTCGCGCGCGACAACGGCGCCAAGGCGATCGTCAAGGGCCTGCGCGCGATCTCGGATTTCGAGTACGAGTTCGAGATGGCCCAGCTCAACCGCAAGCTCGACCCGGGCATCGAGAGCATCTACGTGATCGCCTCGCCGCACTACAGCTTCCTCTCCTCGACCGGGGTGAAGGAAATGGCGACCTTCGGCGGCGATGTCTCCGACCTGGTGCCGTCGCCCGTTGCCGCCGCCCTCTCCGACCGCCTGGCCGGCAGGTAGGCTGTTCGCCGACTCCGCCGTCCCGGCTGGGCGGCGGCTTGCAAAAACTGGCCCTTTCCACGGCATCTTCCCGAAAATCACCCCGTACACGTAGGCTTACGATCTTCCGATGGACGTCCTGGTCCTAATTGACAAACTCGACGATCTCGTCCACAACGCTCGTCCGGTCCCGCTCACGGACCAGGTGCGGGTGGACCGTGAGGAGATCTATGACCTGCTCGATCAGATGCGGGCGACGATCCCCGAGGAGATCAAGCAGGCGCGCTGGATCGTCAAGGAGCGCCAGGAGATGCTGGCCGAGGCCAAACGCGAGGCCGAGCGGATCGTGCGCGAGGCGCGCGAGCAGCAGGCCCGCCTGATCTCCGACGAGGAGGTCACCAAGCAGGCCGAGCGGGCCGCCGACGAGATCGTCGAGGACGCCCGCACCCGCGAGCGCGAAATTCGCCTCGGCGCCGAGGACTACGCCGACGAGATCCTCAACACCCTCGAAGTGAACCTCGGCAAATTCCTCGCCGCGGTCCAGCGCGGGCGCGACCGGCTGGCCGGCCGGGACGAGGAAGCCGTCGCCGAGCTCGACGAGCAGCCCTAGCGGCGGCTTGCTCACCGGTCGTTGCGGCTGTTCGTCGAGGGCGGCGGGAGCTTGGCGCGGCGCTGGTCGCTGCCCCGGCTTGTGGGCGTTATTCCAGTTTCAGGTTGTCCAGGGCGGCCCAGCGGGGGTCCCTGGGGGCCTCGTGCTCGTGCGGGTTGTCGTTGAGGGACTCGCCGCAGATCGGGCAGAGGCCGGCGCAGTCGGGGCGGCAGAGGATGCGGGAGGGGAGGGCGAGGATCGTCGCGTCATGGGCCCAGCGGCCGATTTCGAGCTCGTCGTCCTCGACGTAGGGGCTGCTCAGCTCCTCGTCCTCGCTGCCGCGCTGGTCGACCTCGCGCGCCTCGACCTCGAGGTCGAGCGCGGCGGGTTCCAGGCAGCGCATGCACGGCCCCTCGAGGTGGACCGGGAGGGTGAGGTGCAGCGCATAGCCGCCGCTCGGGCGCGAGACCTCGAGGCGGACGGTCGGCGCGCTGGGCACGGCCTCGTAGGTCTGGCCGCCGAGCTCGAACGGCGCCAGCTGCACCGGCAGCTCCAGCCGCCGGCCCTCGCCGTGGGAGAGCGAGAGCCGGGAAAGGTCGATGACCGTGGTCGGTTCTGCCATTGTCCGAGGGTACGCAATGGCCCAGTTCCACTGGAAACCCGAGACCTATCTGGACCGGATCCGGGCCGAGGTGCCCCGCTACGACGAACTGCAGGAGGAGGCGATCGCCGCGATCCCCTTCTCGCCGGCCCGCGTGCTGGAGCTGGGGATGGGGACGGGGGAGACGACGCGCCGGCTGATCGAGGCCCATCCCGAGGCCTGGGTGATCGGCCTCGACGCCAGCCCGGAGATGGTCTTCCGGGCGCGCGAGATGTACGACGACGTGCAGCTGGCCCGGATCGAGGACCCGCTGCCGGACGGCCCCTGGGACCTGGTGATCGGGGTGCTCTCGATCCACCACCTCACCTCCGAGCAGAAGAGAGCGCTGTTTCGTAGGGTCCGCGAGCAGTCGCGCTCGCTGGTGATCGGCGACGTCGTCCAGGCCGACGTCCAGGTCGCCCCCCTCGACCCCGGCTACGACTTCCCCGAGACCGCCGCCGACCTCGCCGAGTGGTGCGGCGGCGAAATCTGCTGGCACGCCGACGACCTGGCCGTGATCCGGGCCGTGTACGACTGAGCCTGCCTCCGCGAGTCCGCGGTTGAACACGCATAGCGTGGTGAAACGCGGCTTCGCCGCTGCGAATCGCTACTATCCCGCCTCCGATGGCCGTCCCGAAGAAGAGAACCAGCTCCGCGCGGCGCGACAAGCGTCGCGCCCAGCACAAGGCCGGCAAGGCGGCGATCAGCCGCTGCCCACGCTGCCACAGCCCCCACCTCCCGCACCGCGTCTGCCCGACCTGCGGCACCTACGCCGGGCGCGAGGTCGTCTCGCACCGAGTCGTCGACCCGACGACCGCCGCCGCCTCCGAGTAGCCGTGGCCCCCGAGGCCGGCGCCACCGTGGCCCTCGACGGCTATGGGGCCGAGCAGGGCTTCGAGGCGCTCGCCGAGGGTGCGCGGCTGGCCGCCGCCGACGGGATCCACGTCCGCGTCTTCGGCCCTGCGCGGGCGCTCGGGCTGGGCGGCGCCGAGGGCGTCGAGGTGGTCCAGACCGCCGAGTGGATCGGCAACGAGGAGGACCCGGTCGCGGCGGTGCGGGCCAAGAAGGAGGCCTCGGTGGTGCGGGCCGCCCGTGACGTCGCCGAAGGCAACGCTGCGGCGCTGGTCAGCCCCGGCTCGACCGGGGCGACGATGGCGGCGGCAACCTTCGGGCTGCGCCGCCTGCAGGGGGTGCAGCGGCCGGCGCTGGCCGTGCAGGTTCCGGTCCCCGGCAAACCGGTGCTCTTCCTCGACGTCGGCGCCAACGTCGAGGTTCGCGCCCAGCACCTGGTCCAGTTCGCCTTCCTCGGCGCCGCCTTCAGCGCCGCCGTGCTCGGCGTCGAGAGCCCGAGCGTCGGGCTGCTGACGGTCGGCGAGGAGGCGGGCAAGGGCCGCGAGGAGGTGGTCGAGGCGCACCGGCTGCTGAGCGAAGCCGGCGGCATCGACTTCGCCGGCAATGTCGAGGGCCGCGACCTGCCGGCGGCCAAGGTCGACGTCGTCGTCACCGACGGGTTCACCGGCAACGTCTCGCTGAAGCTGCTCGAGGGCACCGCCAGGACGGTCGCCGCCGCGGTCGGCGAGGCCGCCCGCTCCAACCCGATCTCGGCGCTCGGCGGGCTGCTGCTGAAGCCGGCGCTCGGCGGCCTGCGCCGCGAGCTCCATCCCGACACCACCGGCGGCGCGATCCTGCTGGGCCTGCGCGGCATCGCCGTCGTCGGGCACGGCAGCGCCGGGCCGGAGGGAATCGCCAACGCCGTCCGGCTCGCCGCCCGCTGCGCCGCGGTCGACGCGGTCGGCCGCACGGCCGCCCTGCTCGCCGCGGGCGGGGCAGGCCGCGGGGCTCTGGCGGCCGACGGGAACGCGTGATAGGAAACCCGGATGGAACGCGACCAAGTCCTCACCCTCGTCCGCGAGCACCTCGCCGAGGAGCTCGAAGTCGACGTCGACCGGATCGCCGAGGGAACCCGCTTCAAGCAGGACCTCGACGCCGACTCGCTCGATCTCTACGAGCTCGTGATGGAGCTCGAAGACCGCTACGGGATCGCCGTCTCCGAGGAGCAGGCGGCGAGGATCGAAACCGTCGGCGACGCGGTCGGCTTCGTGCTCGAGCACGCGCCGGCCTGAGGCGGTGGCGGCGCAGCCCGAGTCGGCGGTCGCGGCGCTGGCGGCGCTGATCGAGCAGCTGCCGCCGGAGCTGCGGGCGCAGGCGCTGACCCACTCCTCCTGGACCGAGCGCCGCGTCGACTCCTTCGAGCGGCTCGCCTTCCTCGGCGACAGCGTGCTCGGCCTCGCCGTCGCCAGCGAGCTCTTCACCCGCTTCGGGGCGACCGCCTCGGGCGGCTTGACGAAGGTCCACAACCAGGCGGTGAGCGGCGTCTCCTGTGCCGCGGTCGGCACCGAGCTGGGCGTCCCGGCGATGCTGCGCGCCAACGAGCCCGAGGGGGTGACGGGAGCGATCCCGGCCGCGGTGCTGCTGGACGGCGAGCGGCCGCTGCCGGAGGCGACCGAGGCGCTGATCGGCGCCTGCTACGTCGCCTTCGGGTTCGAGCGCGCCGCAGCCGCCGTCGCCGAGGCGTTCGAGCCGCGGATCGAGCTCGCCTCCGAGACCCGGATCGACTTCAAGTCCGCCCTGCAGGAGCTCTTGGCAAGGCGCGGATCGCGCGTAAGCTACGAGGTGATCGCCGCGACGGGCCCCCCGCACCGGCGCCGGTTCGAGGTGGCGGCGATCGTCGATTCCCGGCGGGTCGGTTCGGGCGAGGGGCGAAGCAAGAAGGCGGCCGAGCAGGTCGCGGCCGAGCGGGCGCTGGCCGAGCTCGGCGGCTAGCGCCGCCCCCCAAATTGGGGCTTTGCCAGGTGGCCGATCCCGTCCGATCGACCCGTGAGGCTTCGGGGGCGTAGAAAGGGCCGGACCGAATGTTTCTGAGATCGATCACGATGAAGGGGTTTAAGTCGTTCCCGGAGCGGACGACGCTCGAGTTCTCCCCTGGGGTGAGCGTGATCGTCGGCCCCAACGGCTCCGGCAAGAGCAACATCACCGACGCCGTGCTCTGGGCGCTCGGCGAGCAGAGCCCGGGCGCGATCCGGGGCGCCTCGATGCAGGACGTGATCTCCGCCGGCGGCAAGGGGATCTCCCAGCGCCGCGCCGCCGAGGTCGAGGTCGTGATCGACAACTCCGACGGCCGCGCCGCCACCGAGTTCTCCGAAATCGCCGTGCAGCGCTACCTCGACCGCGGCGGCGACTCCGGCTACCGCCTCAACGGCGCCCGCGCCCGGCTCGCCGACGTCACCGACGTGCTCTCCGACACGAATCTCGGCCGCGAGATGCACTCGGTGATAAGCCAGGGGCGGGTTGAGACGATCGTCCACTCCAAGCCCCGCGAGCGGCGGCTGCTGATCGAGGAGGCGGCCGGTCTCGGCAAGCACCGCAAACGCCGCCGCCGCGCCGAGCTGAAGCTGCGCGCCGCCCGCGACAACCTCGACCGCGCGCTCGACGTCGAGCGTGAGGCGCGCGGCCGGCTGCGGCCGCTGAAGCGCCAGGCCGAAGCGGCCGAGCTGGGGGCGCGGATCGAACACGAGGAGCTCGGCCTGCGCGGCCGGCTGGTGTCCGAGGAGCTGCGCTTCGGCGCCGACCGCGCCGCCGCCGCGCAGAAGACCGCCGCGCAGGCGCGCAAGACCCGGGCCGGGCTGCAGGAGCAGCTGACCGCGGTCGGCAAGCGCCGCAGCGAGGCCGAGGAGCGCTTCGCGGCGCGCGACCGCGAGCGCACCCAGGCCTGGGGCCTGCTGACCAAGCTGCGCGGCGAGCAGGAGCGGGTCGCGGTCCGCGCCGTCAGCCTCTCGAGCCGCGAGACCGAGCTGGAGGCCGCCCTGGAGCAGCTGCGCGGCGAGCTGGGGCCGCTGACGCTCGACGTCGGCGCCTCCGGCGCCCCGGCTGAGCGGGCGCGCAAGCTCGAGCAGGAGCTGGGAGAGGTCGAGGCCGGGCTGCGCAGTGCCGGCGAGGGGCTCGCCACCGCCCGCGACGACAGCGCCGCCGAGGCGGTCCGCGAGAAGGCGCTCGGCGAGATCCAGGCCGGCGCCGACCGCGCCACCCGGCACGCGCGCCGCGCCGAGGGCCTGGTCGGCGAGCGCCATCGCGAAGCGCTCCGCGCCCGGGTCGCCCGCGGCGAGGAGCTGCTCGACGACGTCCGCGCCGCGCTGGCCGCGGTCGAGGCGGCCGGGGCGGCGATCCGCGCCCGGGTCGAGCGGATCGAGGGCAAGGTGATCGGCGGCGAGGACGACGGCGACGAGATCGCCGAGGAGCTGCGCCGCTGCTCCCAGCAGGAGTTCGAGCTGCAATCGCAGATGAGCGCCGCCAGCGACGAGCTGACCAGGGCCGAGGTCGAGGCGGCGCACCTGGGCGACCGCCGGGCCGAGGCCGAGCGCGAGCTGGCGTCGATCGCCGAGCGGCTCGGCGAGGAGATCCCCGCGGCCGAGGCGGCGCTCGGCGAGGAGGAGCGGGCCGAGATCGACCGCCGGCTGCAGCGACTCGATCGCCGCCGCTCCCAGATCGGGCCGGTCAACCCGCTCGCCAAGCGCGAGTACGAGGAGGCGCGCGAGCACGTCGAGTCGCTGCAGACCCAGCGTGAGGACATCGAGCGCGGGATGCGCGAGCTGGAGACGCTGATCCGCGACGTCGACGAGGAGATCGAGCGCGCCTTCGAGGAGACCTTCGAGGCGACCGCCAGGTACTTCGAGGAGATGGTCGAGCACCTCTTCCCGGGCGGGCGCGGGCGGTTGCGCCGGGTCAGCCTGCGGCCGGTCCGCGAGGCCGAGCGGCCGGCGGGCGAGCAGGAGGTGCCGGCCGAGGGCGAGGAGCCCGAGCCCGAGGAGGAGGAAGAGGAGCGCGACGAGCTCGGGGTCGAGATCGAGGTGACGCCGAACGGCAAGTCGACCCGCAAGCTCTCGCTGATGTCGGGCGGCGAGAAGTCGCTGGTGGCGCTGGCCTTCGTCTTCGCCGTCTTCCTCGCCCGGCCCTGCCCCTTCTACATCCTGGACGAGGTCGAGGCCGCCCTCGACGACGCCAACATCGACCGCTTCCTGCAGCTGATCCGGCGCTTCTCCGACCGGGCCCAGTTCGTCATCGTCACCCACCAGAAACGGACGATGGATGCCGCCGACGTCCTCTACGGCGTCAGCATGGGTGGCGACGGGGTGACGAAGGTGGTCTCCCGCCGCCTGCCGCGCGAGCTCGCCGAGGACGAGGATGCCGACGACGGCCCCGGCCTCTCCGCCGTCGCCTGATCGCGAGCTCGGCCCACCCTGCGGGGAACATCCCCTCGCGCTCGGCGAGCGCGCCGCGCCGCTACCCTCTGGCGCCGATGGCGACGAGCTGGCAGGAGATGATCGACCTCGGTTCGCGCGCGAGCGCGAACGGCTCGGCGGCGACCGAGCCCGAGCCCGAGCAGCGGCGCGGCGTCTTTCGCCGCCTGCGCGAGAGCCTCTCCAAAAGCCGCCAGGCGCTGACCGAGGAGCTCAGCTCGAGCTTCTTTGACCGGATCGACGACGAGACCTGGGAGCGCCTCGAGGAGGCGCTGATCCTCGCCGACGCCGGCGCTCCGACCACCGCCGCCGTGGTCGAACGGCTCGAGCACGAGGTCGACTCCGGCGCTGTCCCCGCCGACGGCGTCGCCGTCCGCGAGCGGCTGATCGAGATCCTCACCGAGGTTGCCAGCACCGGCCGGGCGCCGATCGACCTCAGCGGCGAGCCGGCGGTGCTGATGATGGTCGGCGTCAACGGCACCGGCAAGACGACGACGATCGGCAAGATCGCCTGGCACCTGAGCAAGGAGATGGGGCTGAAGGTCGTGCTCGCCGCCGGCGACACCTACCGCGCCGCCGCCTCCGAGCAGCTCGCCGAGTGGGCGCAGCGGGCCGGCGCCGAGCTGATCCGCGGCCAGGAAGGCGCCGACCCCGGCGCGGTGGCCTTCGACGCGATCTCCGCCGCCAAGGCCCGCGGCGCCGACGTGGTGATCGTCGACACCGCCGGCCGCCTGCACACCCAGGGCAACCTGATGGACGAGCTCGGCAAGGTCAAACGGGTGATCGCCAAGCAGATCCCGGAGGCGCCGCACGAGACGCTGATCTCGATCGACGCGACCACCGGCCAGAACGGGCTGCGCCAGGCCAAGGTCTTCTCCGAGGCGGTCGAGCTCGACGGCGTCGTCCTCACCAAGCTCGACGGGACCGCCAAGGGCGGCATCGCGCTGGCGATCGCCTCCGAGCTGGGCATCCCGGTGAAGCTGATCGGGGTGGGGGAGACGCTCGAGGACCTGCGCCCGTTCGATCCCGGCGACTACGCCAACGCCCTGCTCGCCGAGTAGCAGCGTCTAAGCTGGGCCCCGGTGTTCGACCAGCTCTCAGAACGACTGCAGTCCACGCTCTCCGACGTCCGTTCCCGCGGCAAGCTCGGCGAGTCCGACGTCGACGCGGCGATGCGCGAGATCCGCCTCGCCCTGCTCGAGGCGGACGTCAACTTCAAAGTCGTCAAATCGTTCACGCGGACGCTGAAAGAGCGCTGCCTGGGCGCCGAGGTGATGAACAGCCTCGACCCCGGCCAGCAGGTGGTCAAAATCGTCAACGAGGAACTGGCGGCGCTGATGGGCGGCACCGGCAGCGAGCTGGCGATGGCCTCCAGCGGGCCGACCGTGATCCTGATGGCGGGCCTGCAGGGCTCGGGCAAGACCACCGCCTGCGCCAAGCTCGCCCAGTTCTTCGGCAAGCAGAACAAGGACGTCGCCCTCGCCGCCTGCGACGTCTACCGGCCGGCCGCGGTCGAGCAGCTGGTGACGATGGGCCGCCGCGCCGGCGCCCACGTCTACGAGAAGGGCACCGACGCGGACCCGGTCGAGATCGCCGCCTGGGCGCTGCAGCAGGCCCAGACCGAGCGCCGCGACGTGCTGATCGTCGACACCGCCGGCCGCCTGCACGTCGACCAGGACCTGATGGACGAGCTGGCGCGCATCCGCAAGCGGACGCGCCCCCACGACGTGCTGCTGGTCGTCGACGCGATGACCGGCCAGGATGCGGTCGGCGTCGCCGAATCGTTCGCCGAGGCGGCCGAGTTCGACGGCGTCGTCATGACCAAGCTCGACGGCGACGCCCGCGGCGGCGCCGCGCTCTCGGTCAAGGCGGTCACCGGCAAGCCGATCCTGTTCGCCTCGACCGGCGAGAAAATCGAGGACTTCGACAAGTTCCATCCCGACCGGATGGCCTCCCGCATTCTCGGCATGGGCGACGTCCTCTCGCTGATCGAGAAAGCCGAGCAGCAGGTCGACGAGAAGCAGGCCAAGGACCTGCAGGAGAAGATGCGGAAGGACCAGTTCACGCTCGAGGACTTCCTCCAGCAGATGAAACAGGTCCGCAAAATGGGCCCGCTCAGCGGCCTGCTCGGGATGATCCCCGGGATGGGGGCGATGAAACAGCTGAAGAACGCCGACATCGACGAGCGCGAGCTCGACCGCACCGAGGCGATCATCCTCTCGATGACCCCGGCCGAGCGCCGCGACCCGCACCTGATCAACGGCTCGCGCCGCAAACGCATCGCCAACGGCTCCGGCACCCGCGTCCAGCACGTCAATCAGCTGGTCAAGCAGTTCGACCAGATGCGGGTGCTGATGCGCTCGATGGCCAACGGCAAGATGCCGAGCCCCGAGCAGATGGCGCAGCTGAGCGGCGCCGCGCCGCAGAAGCGCCCGAAGGTGCGCCGCCGCTAGGCCAAAAGCCGCGCCGAGCGCGATTCTGTACCCTCTTCGATCCGAATGGCAGTCCGAATCAGACTCAGAAGGGTGGGTTCCAAGAAGAACCCGATCTGGCGCATCGTCGTCGCGGACAAACGCTCGCCGCGCGACGGGCGGACGATCGAGACGATCGGCCAGTACAACCCGCAGACCGAGCCCTCGACGATCGTGATCGACGAGGAGCGCGCCCGCCACTGGCTCGAGCACGGCGCTCAGCCGTCGGAGACCGTCGCCGGTTTGCTGCGCACCAAGGGCATCGCTGCCTCCGGCAGCTAGAGGGGAGACACAGATGACGGAGCTGCTCGAGTTCCTCGTCAAGGCTCTGGTCGAGGAGCCGGAGGCCGTCGTCGTCGAGGAGCTCGAAGAGGACGGCGACCTGGTCTATGAGATCTCGGTGGCCGAGGGCGACCTCGGCCGCGTGATCGGCAAAGGCGGCCGCGTCGCCAACGCGATCCGCACGATCGCCAAGGCCGCCGCGGTGCGGATCGACCGCCGCGTGATCGTCGACATCCTCGACTGACGCGCCCGACGGCGGTGAGGCTCGACGTCTTCACGCTGTTCCCCGAGGCCTTCGCGTGGTTCCGGACCCAGCGCTCGGTGACCAACGCGCTCGCCGAGGGCAACGAGCTGCGCTTCTTCGACTACCGCGAGACGACGCCGCTCGGAGCCGGACAGGTCGACGACTCTCCCTACGGCGGCGGCGCCGGGATGGTCCTGCGCGTCGACGTCGTCGATGCCGCCCTGCGGGCGGCCTACGGCGATGGGCCGCGGCCGCGGATCGTGCTGCTCTCGCCGACCGGGCCGGTGCTCAGCGACGCGATCGCCGACGCGCTCGTCGCCGAGCCCCATGTGGCGCTGCTCTGCGGCCGCTACGAGGGCTTCGACGACCGGGTCCACCAGCACCTCGCCGACGATGAGCTCTCGATCGGGCGCTACGTGCTGGCGGGCGGCGAGCTGCCGGCGATGGTCGTCGCCGACGTGCTGATGCGCAAGCTGCCGGGCGCGCTCGGCCACCAGGATTCGGCGGTCGAGGAGTCCTTCAGCCACGCGCTCGAGGGCATGCCCGAGTACCCCCACTTCACCCGACCCGCCAGCTACCGGGGCTGGGACGTTCCCGAGATCCTCCTCTCCGGCGACCACGAGAAGGTCCGCCAGTGGCGGCTGGAGCAGAGCCGCCGCCGCGCCGCCGAGTTCGAGGCCCGCGAAGCGGGCGGCGGCTAGGCCGGCGGCCCGGCGCCGGCGGATCGCGGCGAGACCGGACCGGGGTGGACGCCGCCGCTCTGGTTGAAGTGGTCGACCCGACTGCCGCGCCGTTCGGTGCAGAAGAACTGGAAGAGCCATTCGCGGCCGGTATCGGGCTGGTTGCGCTGGCGCGACCAGATCAAGCCGTGTCCTTCGTAGGCGGTGCCGTCGGCCTGCCAGGAGAAGAAGCAGCGGCGCCGGATTTCGCTCTGCTGGACCGCCCCGCCGCGGCGTGGGTGGACGGCCACCGGGCAGCTCAGCCGGTGCCCGCGCGCGTCCCGCCAGGCGTCGCCGAATTCCCGCACCAGCACGGTTCGCATCATCCGCACCGCGTCGCCGGCGCTCAGCCGGGTGCCGGTCGGGGTGCCGGCCCGGGCCGCGGCTCCCGCGGCCGCCGGCCCCGTGGCAGCAACGGGCAGGGCGCAGAGCAGGAGGAGGGCGAGCAGCGACCTTGCCGGGTGCGGGCGCACGTCACCTCA